>NZ_JACWMW010000003.1 GCF_014773275.1 Mucilaginibacter rigui
TACTTGTTCAGATAGTTGCGCTTTAAGGTCAGGTCATTGTTAATGTTTCGCATAACTTTAGCTTTATTTGTTAAAGCTAATTCTGTTATCGAATTACTTGACCTTTACAGCAATGACGCTTAGATAGCTATTTGTAACAATATCAACTCACACATCTTTCACAAAAGCCATTTTTCCTAAATTGCTTTATGAAACGTATTAGCCTGTTTATCTTTTCTCTAATTACCATTTCTGCATCAGCACAAACCACTATAAAACAGGATGCAGGTATCAAACAAATGGTTGATGAGGTATCCTCCAAAAACATTGAAGCCATTGTACGGAAACTGGTAAGCTTTAAAACAAGGCATACCCTTAGTGATACCGTTAGCAAAACCGAAGGGATAGGCTCCGCGCGTAACTGGATAAAAGCAGAGTATGAGCGATACGCCGCTGCATCAAACGGCCGTATGAAGGTTGAATTTGACGCGTTTATACAGCCGCAGGGCAACCGCATAGATAAGCCAACCCCTATGAAAAACGTGCTGGCCATTTTAAAAGGGACAGACACGGCCGACAAACGCATATATATTATATCCGGCCATTACGATTCGAGGGTAACGGATGTGATGAACGTAAAAGACTTTGCACCCGGGGCGGTTGATGATGCCTCAGGCACGGCGGTATCTATGGAACTGGCAAGGGTGATGGCTAAACGATCGTTCCCGGCAACCATTATATTTATGGCCGTGGTAGGCGAAGAGCAGGGGCTTTACGGCTCAACTAATGTTGCCAAACGCGCCAAAGCCGAAGGCTGGCAGATAGATGCCATGCTGAATAATGATATTGTAGGTAATACCTACGGTATGGAAACCGGGCTGAAGGATAACCGCAGCGTGCGTGTTTTTAGCGAAGGTGTACCTGCTGTTGAAACAGAAAAGCAGGCATCAACCCGTAATTCGGTAGGTGGCGAGAATGATAGCCCCGCGCGCGAGCTGGCGCGTTACACCAAAGAAATTGCCGAGCGATATGTAGAGCAACTGGATGTGAAACTGATCTATCGCCGCGACCGTTACCTGCGCGGGGGCGACCATACGCCGTTTTCTCAGCAAGGTTATACCGCTATTCGCATTACCGAAATGAATGAGGATTTTAATCGCCAGCACCAGGATATCCGCAAGGAAAACGGCGTGGATTACGGTGACCTTCCCGACTTTGCCGATTATGATTACACTCAAAAAGTAGCCCGAATGAATCTTTCGGTATTAGCAAACCTTGCACTGGCGCCATCCGAGCCGCAAAATGTGGGCATAATAACCAGCGGCTTAACCAATAAAACCCAACTAAAATGGGGCGCCCCAAAAGGCAAAGCACCCGCAGGCTATTACGTACTGATGCGCGAAACCATTAGCCCATACTGGGAGAAGAAATTCTATGTAACAGCAACTACAGCCAATATTGGCTACTCAAAAGATAATTACCTGTTTGCCGTGCAGGCCGTAGATGCAGATGGGCACGAAAGTTTGCCGGTATTCCCTAAACCAATGAGGTAGGGTTTAGGTTGTTTTTTTCTTTTTTTCTACAGCTTCTTCAATATCTTCCTGGTCGGCTTGCAATGGTTGTTGCTCCAGGCAGGCATCATCGTCTAATTGTACTTGCAAAAAAATTGGGAAGTGGTCCGAATCGTAATTATTGAGGCGTTTCAATGTGGTTACTTTAAAATGCCTGGAGATAAAAGCATGATCTAACGGGAAACGTAAGAAAAAATGGTGAGCATTAAAGGAGTTGAAGAAACCGCGCCCTCTGCGCGGATCAAGCAACCCGCTCATCTTCAAAAAAAGATCGGTAGTATGGCTCCAGGCTACATCATTAAGGTCTCCGGCTACTATAACAGGTAGCGGGCTTTGCTTGGCAAGGTCTGCTACTAAAAGCAATTCCTTATCACGTTCGGTTGCTCTAACGTTTTCGCCAGGGACCGGCGGCGTTGGATGGACCGCATAAAATTGAACCAGTTGCCCGTTCCTTAACTTTATTTTTGTGTGTATAGAGGGGATATCGTTTTCAACAAGATATTGTGTACTTGTTTCACTCATTTCCAGCTTTGAGTACAGCAGTAAACCGTACATGTTTTCGAGCGGCACCCTTTCAGCATAGGGATATTTCTCTTTTAGGCTACGGGTTTCAGTGTCCCAGCGTTTATTAGCTTCCAATAGTATAACAACATCCGGGTCGGTTTTTGCTATTTCATTTAAACAACCTTTTGTATTGTGATTGGTCTGCAGTACATTGGCTATCATAATACTTAAACTTTTAAGTTGGTTTACCGGCCCGGCTCTTAGCACCTGTTTTTTACCAAAAGGGGTAAAGGGAATAATAAGCCATAGTAAGTAGGTGATGTTGATGCACAATGCAAGCAGCTGTAGTTGCTTATAAATAGCCGGCCCGCTATAGCAGGTAAGCAGCAAAACAACCGCCGATATATTTAAAAAAAGCTTTTGCAGCCTGGGGTAATCAAATACTCTGAAAACCCAATAGTCGTTACGTATGAGCGGCAGAAATGTAAAAGTCAATAAAAGGCATGTATATATGCCGATGACGATATTCATAGTTATATTAAACGGTTATGTTGTAATGGCATTCACTTGTAAGCTCGGGCTGTAGCGTAAGCCGGTGAATATTTTACACTCTTGTCAATTTCACAGGCGCTGTATGATTAGCGTTCCACTGGCATACATAAATGCTTTTATCCTCATCAATACAAACGTCATGGCCGTGCATAAAGGTCGCATTTTTGGCCTGCAGGGTTTGTTGTAAGATGCCGTTTTTATAAACCGGGGCTTCACCGCCGGGGTTGGAGATCACTTTATTATCCTTATCCAAAATAGTCACAAAACCCGAACCGTCAAACTGTTTGCCCTGGGCATTTTTCGACCAGCAAACTCCCGCATATATATTATTTTCGTTTATAACCGCCCTGCAAACGTACATACCGGGCATATCAATCCGTTTAATAAATTTACCGTCCATAGTGAAGATCTTGAAGCAGTTTTCCTCGCGCGAGGTGCAGATCAGCACCGGGTTACTTTTATCGCGAGTATCTACAGTGATGCCATGGGCATTACGCAGGTTATGATCGGGATTGGTATTGTTATGCCCGCCAAAATGACGAATGTATTGCCCTTTGCTATTGTACTGGATGATATAGTCAGACCCATAACCATCCGCAACGTAAATATCGCCGTTGGGCGCTACGGCTGTTTCTGTAGGTTTAAATGGTTCGGTATCTTTATAGATGCCGATAGTGCGCGGGTGGCCAATAGCAAATATTAGTTTACCATCTACCGTGGTTTTTAAAACCTGGCCCGATTGGCCGTAGGTGTTGCCGGTACGGTCTAAAGCCCAGCCGCAGTCGGTCAGCAATAAAAAATCTTCGCCGCCCTCTTTGCTGATGCTGAGGCCGTGCCCACCGGGTAATGCAGTGCCCCAATAATCAAGCAGCTTGCCCGATATATCGAATATGAGGATGTTGTTATGCGTATGGTCGCCCAGCATAATAAGGCGGCCTTTGCTGTCCTGTACCATCTCGTGGCAATTGGCCAGCGGGGTGTTGGTTACGCTTATTTTCGCCCAGTTTTTATCAACCTTATAGGTAAACCCGTTATGGCCTATGGTTTGTTCGTCGGGTTGTTTATCCTTATGGAGTATAGCAAAGCTTTTTGCCGGTACAGCAGCCGCAGCTATAGATGCTATGGCTGTATTTTTTATAAAATTCCTTCTCGAGTTTTCCATTAGGCGGTATGTTGGTTTGAATAATTACGGCATTTGCGTAAATTCAAATATAGCAACCTATGGCAATAAAGCACAACTATTCTCCCTGTTTATCATCATAATGATACCTGTTCATTAGTTTCAGCAACACCCCGTTCGTCCAGCCGAAGCCATCCTGTAACGGGTATTCGCCGCCGCCTGCGGTGAGGCTGGTATCAACCACATTATATTTTTCCAGCAGTTTGCCGGTCTTCTTAAACACGCGGATGTTGAGCTGCAGCCAGCGGGTAGCTATATCTTTTGCCAGTTCGTTGTGGCCGTAGTTTTCCAGTCCATCAATAGCCATGTATTGCAGGGGAGCCCAGCCATTTGGGGCATCCCATTGCTGGCCGCTAAAGTTTAAGGTGGTTACCAGGCCACCGGGTTTTAAAAAGTTTTGCTTAAGGCCATCGGCTATTTTTTGTGCCTGTGTGGGTGTGGCTATCTTAAATTCCAGCGGGAAAACAGCAGCTAAAGTTGGCACGTCTGCAATTTGTTTGGTGGTCCAGTTATAATCGTTAAACCAGCTTGTTTTTTCATCCCAAAAGTATTTAAGGATGGCTTTTTTACGGGTAGCGGCTTTACCTGTATAGAGTGCATAAAGCTTTTGGTTGCCTTTAATTTGGTAGGTATGGGCTATGGTTAGCTCCAGGTTATATAGCAGGCAGTTCAGGTCTACAGGTACAAGGTCGGTAGTTTTGATGGTGCCTAACTTGTTAGGGTCATCAAACCAGCGGCTGCTAAAATCCCAGCCCGATGCTGCTGCCGCGCGGATGTTGTGGTAAAAAACCGGTAATGCCTGCGTAGTTGTTATGGCGGCATCAACATCTTTAATGTAGCTTTCCTCGCGCGGCTCATCGCTTTCATCCCAATAACGGTTAAGCAGGCTGCCATCTGCCATGCGTACAACGCGATGGGTTGCTTTGTTATTTGCTAAACCGGCGGCGCCCAGCATCCAGTAATTGTATTCTTTTATCAGTTGCGGCTGGTATTTGCTCAGGATGGCATTACCCTGGCTTTTGGCAAGCAGGTTCACCATCAGCGAGAAAAATGGCGGCTGCGACCGGGTGAGGTAATACGCTCGGTTGCCATTGGGGATAAAACCGTAGGTATCTATCAGGTAAGCAAAGTTATCTATCATATTGCCAATAACTTTGGTTTGCTTGCTTTCCTGCAGGCCCAGCATAGTAAAATAGCTATCCCAGTAATACACTTCGCGAAAGCGGCCACCGGGCACAATATATGGGTTTGGCAAAGCCTCCAGTGATGATAGCCTGGAAGCTGCGTCGGGCTTGCGTTTAAGCACTTGCCACAAGGTATCTATATGTTTACGAATACCGTCCTCAATATCGGTATGGAATGCGGGCGTGCCTTCAGGTAAGGTAAAATTAGTTAACACAAACTCTTTCAGATCGAAACCTGCTTTACCTAATTGCTCGTTATATGCCTTCATGATAAGTGCCGGTGCATATTTGGGCGTACAGTCTACAAAGGTTTTATTATCAGGGAATATATCTGATGATTGCACCGACTCAAAAAGGCCGGGGAACAACTGCCGGGGTGTTTTTTGCTGCGCGTTTACAACAAGGGTAAAAAGCATTAAAGCTGCCACAAGTAGATTCTTTTTCATGTATTTAAGGGCTGTAATTATTGAAAAATGCAGACCTTAAATATAAGTAACAGGAGGTTAATTTTCGTTGTTTTTTAAGGTGTCGAGCTTTAAAAGTTTGCGTACCATTAAAAATATCATGTACACTATAATTGGGGCGGCCACAACATCAATGGTGTAATGGATATGCTGTACCAGTAAAAGTATCATAACCGCTATAATAGATATAAAGCCAAGTATTTTATCGTTACGCTTTTCAAGGCATAAAAATATCAATACCAGGGTTGATGTATGGCCCGAGAAGAATAAATCGCGGGTGATAACATTGTGCCCGTAAAATATACCCGTAAGCGGGTCGGTAAGGTGTATCAACCCGCGGGGTGGGTCAAGCGCGATAAACGTGATGGTGAGCATCCGCGTTATATTGATAAAAATAAGCGTCCACACGTAGTTGATGTATATAACAGGGTTGTAAAGGGCCCGTATAAATATCAGCGTAGCCATACCCCAGATTATGGTGAAAATAACTATAGAAACATCGTAAGCAGACAAATGGGCTAATACCCAATCATTGAGCACAATGCCCCGGCGTTTTTGTATGTAGCTAAAAAATATGGGTAACGATGATAGTATGATGGCAACAATGAACGAGCCGATTAATAATTTATCACGTTTTTTTGGCGATTGAAGCGCAGCAATCCAGGCTTGTTTGATAGAAGGGGTACCTAATTCCGTCACTATTATAAATTAATTATGGAGTGCAAATTTACGAAAACCCTGATATTAAATAACAGTTAATTGAATATTACAATTTTGTTAGAACGCCCCTTTGCAATACCCACGAGCCGTTTTGCTGATAATGCTAACTATTAAAAAAATATTTGAAGCAAAGCAACCATCGTGTAAATGCCGCCGTAACCCTAATAAACATTTAAACCATTTTAACATGAAAAAGTACATTTTAGGGATATCGTTAATGATAGCGGTTGTTGTAGTTGCAGTTGCGGCCTGTTCAAAATCAGATAGCAACAGTACACCTACACCAACAAAACCAGATCCAACTGCGCCAAAACCAGATGCTACCGTTAGCATAACAGACTTTGCCTTTTCTCCTGCATCGGTAACTGTAAAATCAGGCGGTACAGTGCAATGGACAAATGCTGACAGCGCGCCACACACAGCTACCGACCTTAACAGCGCTTTTAACAGCGGTACTTTAGCGCAGGGTGGAAAGTTTTCTTTTAAATTTACTACCCCGGGCACTTACACTTACCACTGCCTTGTTCACTCCATGATGGCAAATGCTACTGTAGTAGTTACAGAGTAAATTTTAACTGATCTTCATAAAGCAGGGGGCTTCTGATAAAGGAGCCTCCTTTTTTTTAGAACTATTGGGAATGGTTTTAATTTTTGGACTAATTTTTAATAACCGATATTGCCGGGAATACGTAAATATTTGTTGACCCAATTTTTTAATACATGCAGAACCCACCTATCCCGGATAATGAAATGGACAGGATCCTGAGCCTGTCAGACTACGACCTCGATTACTCAAGTTTCCAGGAAAATTTTAAGGACCTGGCTAAGCTGGCAGCTAAAGTAGCCGGGACAGAAATATCGCTTATTAACCTTATAGATTCATTCACGCAATGGACAATCACCAACCATAGATTAGATATTGACCAAATGCCGCGCGAAGAATCTGTTTGCCAATATACCATAGCCAGCCCGGATGGGCAATTTGAAGTGACAGACCTTACCGCCGATAACCGTTTTAAAGACAAGTTTTATGTAGTAGATGGACCAAAAGTGCGCTATTACTTTGGCATCCCGCTAACAACCGGCGATGGTCATAAGCTTGGCGCATTATGTATGCTGGATAAGGATATTAAAAGCCTTTCGCCTGAGAAGATGGAGCTGTTGAAGATCATTGCTGACGAAATTGTAAACCGCCTGAATGCCCACCGTTTAATTACCGGCCTTAAAACCAAATTGCACGAGGCCAATGAAACTAAAAAAAAGGTGGCGCATGATATTCGCGGGCCATTAGGTGGGATAATTGGTTTGGCACAGGTAATAAGCGAGCAGGGGCACGAGAACGAAATAGAAGAGGTGCTGGAATTTATTAACCTGATACAACGCAGTGGCCGGTCGTTACTGGAGCTGGCCGATGAAATTTTAACAGCCGACGTTCCAAAACGCGATCTGAAAGCCGACGAGTTTAACCTGCTGGTGTTTAAAGACAAGTTAGAGAAGCTATACACACCGCAGGCCATGAACAAAAAGATCCGGTTTACGGTAGATACTTCGGTAAACTCATCAACCATCCCTTTCTCTAAAAATAAGCTGTTGCAGATAACCGGCAACCTTATTTCGAACGCTATAAAATTTACCCCGGTTAATGGTAAGGTAACTGTTGACCTGAGCCTTAAGATTGCCGAAACACAAAACCTGCTGCAAATAAACGTAACCGATACCGGCGTAGGCCTAAACCAGCAGGCTATTGATACTATTTTGAGCGGCAAAGCACAATCAACCGATGGTACAGGCGGCGAGCAGGGTTATGGATTTGGCCTGGCCCTGGTAAAACATCTGGTAGATACCTTGAAGGGCACTATGCGCATTTATTCGCACGCGGGCAACGGGGCCAATTTTGAGGTAGTATTGCCGCAGGAGCAGGGGTAGCAGTTTGTGTTGAGGAACTTGTTGTTATCCGGCCATGACAGCTGCCAACTATAAAACTCTAATAAGTAAAACTTTTAATACATCATTTGCCGGTGTATATAAATTGATAACTTTACTATCAACCAAAACATCAAACCGGTATTATGAAAAAGCAAAATATCAGCAGGCGCCAGTTTATTGGCACCGGGGCAATTGCAGCAACAGGTATGCTGCTGCTTTCAAAAGCATCGTTCGCGGCATCGTTTTTAAGGGCTGCGGGCAAACCAAATTCTGTAATTAACGGCGTGCAGGTAGGGGTTATCACCTATTCGTTCCGCAGTATGCCTGGCACTGCCGAAGACTTGCTGAAATACTGCATTGATTGTAATATAAACGCTATTGAACTGATGGGAGATGCTGCAGAAACGTATGCTGGTGCACCTAAACGGGCTGCCGACCAAAGCTGGGCCGATTTTGCACCCAAAATGGCCGAATGGCGGGCGGGTGTAGCTATGGATAAATTTAAAGAGTTGCGTAAAATGTACAATGATGCAGGTGTAAGCATTTATGCCTGGAAACCCAATGCCCTTGGTGCTAAAAATACCGATGCCGAAATTGACTATGCCTTTAATGCAGGTAAAGCCCTTGGCTGCAACCATGTAACTGTAGAACTGCCCGACGAGGCGCAAACCAAACGCCTTGGCGACTTGGCTACCAAACATAAAATGATGGTTGGCTACCACGCCCATACACAGGCAACACCAACACTTTGGGATACTGCTTTAAGCCAATCAAAATACAATGGTGTAAACCTTGATATTGGACACTATGCATCGGGCACAAGCAGCAGCCCTGTGCCTTTTATTGAAAAATACCACGACCGTATTACCAGCATGCACATTAAAGATCGCAAGTTTCATGACGGGCCAAACGCGCCATGGGGCGAGGGTGATACACCGATAAAAGAAGTATTGCAGCTGATGAAAAAGAACAAGTACAAATTCCCGGCTACTATTGAACTGGAGTACAAGATACCCGAGGGTTCTGATGCGGTAGCTGAGGTTAAAAAATGCCGCGCCTATGCGGCAGATGCCCTAAAATAAATAATATTTTTCTGACACCTTTTAACGGATCGGTGCGTCTGCTTATTGGATGCGCCGATCCGTTTTTGCATCTTAGGCGCATCAATTACTTAGTACAAACATATACATGAAAAAATACTTTTACCTTTTTATCCTTGCCATTGTTAGCAGCAGCTGCAATTACACTATTTATGATATGAACCGGGGCGAATTAAAAATAGCCCGTAAAGATACTTACCAAGTTGAATATATGGCCGATGTACCGGCTGGTACTACAGCCACTATCACATACCGAGGCGAAAACAATGTAAAATATATAGAAGAAGCGTACAAAGGCAAACTGGATAAAATTGTTACCCTGCCATCCGGCCAAAATGTAAAATTTACGGTTGATGTAAAACTGCCTAAAACCACACCCGCCAGCAAGCTTACTACTTTTGTAAAAGTTGATGGCGAAATTATGTCAGAACAGATACAAACCGGTAAGAATGTAAAATACCGCTTTGAATTTAAATTGCCGTAATAATAAATAGGCCTTTATTTATTTAAGCTTGTTTTTTGGATCCTACACTTCCATTTTTTTTAATTTAGCCGGTATAATGTATCCACAATTACTCGCACATATAAAACGCCAGGTACAGCTTACCGCAGCCGAAGAACAATTGTTGTGCAACAGTATGGAGCTGCTTAAATTCAAAAAGAAGGAAATTATACTGGAACCCGGCCAGCATTGTAAAGGCGAGTATTTTGTATTGAGCGGTTTGCTGAGGCAATATTATGTAAACGCCAAACTGAACGAACAGATAGTACAGTTTGCCTTAGAGAACTGGTGGATTGCCGACCACGATAGCATTGTGAACCATGTGCCCGCCGGTACCTATATCCAAACCCTCGAAGCATCTGAAATATTGCTGCTTCATAACAGGGATAAAGGCCCCCTGCTGGAGCAAATACCCAGGCTGGATACCTACTTCAGGTTAATCATGCAAAGGGCTTTTATAGCATCGCAACGCCGTATAGGTTTTCTTTTTAACCAAACTGATGAACAGCGTTTCCATTACTTTACCGCTATGTTCCCCGATTTTGTACAGCGTGTGCCCCAATACATGCTGGCCTCATACCTGGGCTTCACCCCACAGTTTTTAAGCCGGATAAGGGCGAAGAAGGGGAAGTAAGAGAGTCAAGACTTTTAGAGTCAAGAATAAAGACAAAAGAGGCGCGAAATACTTTCTTAATTCTTGGCTCTCGATTCTTTTATCTGTCCTCACTTTCTTAACCTCAGTTCATTTTTTGAGGGTGTGTTTGTGTGCAACTTTGTTTTAACAAAAACAAATACAGATCATGAAAAGGACAAACATTTTAACCACCCAGCCTGATGCATACAAAGCAATAATGGCTTTAGAAAATTTCGTTATCAGCAGCGAGATAGAACCACTGCATAAAGAGCTGATAAAACTGCGCGCTTCACAAATAAATGGTTGCGCTTATTGCTTAGATATGCACAGCAGGGATGCCCGCAAATTAGGCGAGACCGAACAACGTATTTACACACTAAGCGCCTGGAGGGATACCCCTTTCTTTGACGAAAAAGAACATGCTATACTTGCCTTAACAGAACAGGTAACCCTGATAAGTAAAGGCGGTGTAGCTGACGATATCTATAATAAAGCGGTTGAACTTTTGGGTGCCAAATATGTAGGCCAGGTTATCATAGCTATTATTACTATAAACGCCTGGAACAGGATAGCGATCAGCTCACACTTCCAGCCGGCGCTGCAGAAGTAATTTATCAGGGAACAGCATTTGGAGTGTTCACGGAATATTTGAGAATGTAAATTGACAAATTACTGATTGTTAGGATTATAAAGGGGTTAGCGTTGGCTTCGGCAGTGAACGTGAACACCATGGAAATAAGAAAGCCGCTTACGTAATGTAAGCGGCTTTCTTATTAATATCGTTATTCTTATTTATAAGAAGATACCATTGTTGTTTTTATGCTGAGCATAAAGGTTTTGCCAACGCTTATTTTGATGTTTTTATCCTGAATAAAATCCTTAATGACATCATCGTTTTTTAAAGCTTCGAACAGGTCGCGGGCCACGGCCGAACCGCTTATGTTATTCGTAACCTTGCCGTTCTCCATAGCCAGGCTAAAGGTATATCCTGATTTTCCCCTGTCGCCGGCCGATTCGAAATCGGTGATGTTCAGTTTAAAAGTTTGGTCCTCATTCAGGCTTCTTTTCAAATGCAGGCGTATAACCGGGATGTATTTTCTCCAGGTTGTTAAATATTTTCTTTCTTCCATGTGTGTGGGTAAAGGTAGGGTTATTAATCGGTTACCCTAATTATTCTACCTTTTATCAATCACGGGGAATTGTGTTATACGTAAACGGCTGCATCCGTAAGGTATTAGCGTCAGCTCTTCTTCCTCTTTTGCTGTCTCAAAATTCCAGATGGTGCTAAATGGTAATGGCCCGGCCGACTCATTATATAAGCCCCATGATGGGATGCGCCTGCCCTTTGTTTTGATTTGGATAGGGGCGTTGGCAGGTGTCCAGGGGTTGGCGACAACGGATTTTATGTTATCCACTTTATAGCTGTCGGCCAGTTTGTTATCGTCAACTCTTATCAAACCATAGTTCCATGGAGTGGTTGGGCGGATCTCGGTAAAGCTGTTGCCATAATCTATCGAGTCCTTACCTGTTTTAACAACATTTTCTTCTTCGCCAATTTTTAAGGCATAAACTATCGGGCCGCGTTGTACCGAGATGGAGTTTTCATAACCGGTGTTTTTAAATACATGCATTGGCAGGGTTAACTCTACTACGTCGCCCTGTTTCCATTCGCGGGTTATTTTTACTATCTGGTTGTCGGTGGGCTGCCGGTAATTGGCACCATTTATTTTGATGGATGCTTTGCTGCACCATTCAGGTATGCGCAAGCTCAACGGGAACGATACGCTTTTTTTACTGCTAAAAGTGAATTTGATGGTTTCATCAAAAGGGTAGTTGGTTTCTTCTTTAAAGGATACTTCGGTGTTATTACCCACGAAAGCCTTTACCTCATTTGCCGAGTAAACCAAAGCTGCCAGTCCCTTATCAGGCGTAGCATACCAAAGGTTCTGCGCAAATTTTGGCCAGCCCTGGTGCATGTTTGATGTGCAGCACGCATAACCTGTTAGCAAGCCAAAGCAAACGTCGGTACCATCGTGGTTGATATCAAAATTGCGGACAGCGCGGGTAAGCATTACCTGGTTGGCTTGCTGAAAATACTGCCTGTTGATAAAATTCTCGTCTATCTGCGTAGGCATTACGTTAAAGGCGATTTTCTCCAAATGGTCTGCGTAACTTAGATCACCGGTAATAGCCAGCGTATTCTCCAGCGTATACATCATTTCAACCGCGCTGCAAAGTTCAGATCCCTGGGTGGGGTTGTTGCCATGAAGCGATTCATCCCCGCCAAACATACCCGGTACCGATTCATTAAACCTGCGCAGGTCTTTGAAGCCCTTTTTCATGGCATCGGTATACTTTGCTTCGGGGTGGTACTGGTAATAAATGGCAGGCTCTTTCATGCCCTCTGCAAGGTTTACACCGTGGATACTGTTATCTGTTGATAGCAGATCGGTATTCAGGAAAGCGTTTGTAAAATCGAAGGTTTGTTTGTGTACAAGGTCGGCAAGGTCAAGCAAAAATTTATCGCCGGTTTGGTTGTACAGCCATAGTACCATAGCCAGGTTATCGCCACCACGGTAGCGTGCCCAAAATGTCCAATGGTCAAGCGGGTGTACGGGTAGTTCTTTTAGTTGGTACTTAAAGTAGTTGGTCATTAAGTTGATAACTCTTTTATCACCGGTGGCCGAGTAGTATTGCTGCAATACTTTCAGCATTACAATTTTGGGCCACCAGTCCTGCGCGTTATCGCGTTGTATGCCCGGTTCAGGGCCAAGGTCATTTGCGGGGCCAAAGTAACCATCAGGTCGCTGGCTTTTTATACTCCATTCTATCCAGGGTTTTACTTTTGCTATGAGTGCTTTATCCTGCAGGATGTAAGCAAGGGGCAGTAGTCCATCTATCCAGTAGGGGCCGCGTTCCCAAAGGTCGCCGTCGCCGCCAAGCCAGCCGTTGCGTTTGCCCATAACAAGTGGGTATAACTTGTCCAAATTGCCGGTAGCGCCCGTTTTCTGGCGTATCAGCATCTCGCGCAGCCAGCCTTGGGGCCTGATAGCGCCAAGCGGCAGCTCAATATAGGGGCTTTGGCGTAATGGTGCTTTCGCTTGCGCGTAAACCGCTATAGAATTGTTATTGGTTTGGCCAAGCGCGTTTAGCGAACAGGCGGCCAACGCCAATTGAAGGATCAGTTTAATTTTCATGATGATAGTGTAGTGTAAGGTCACTGAATTCGACTTTACAATTATACTAAATCGCTATAAACAAAAAACCGGTTTAAATTGCTTAACATGGGGTGGGTGCTATAAGGCAAGTCATAATTCTTTCTTTTGCTTTATAATAAAACCTTATAATTATCGTTTATTTTGTTTAATCCACGCATTCATGGAGCCCATATGTCAGGCATCACGTACATTAAAACCTGTTCCTGCAACTAATTTGCAGATTGGGGATGGTGTGCCCGTTGCTATTACATCCGGCTTAAAACTTACCTACGCTTTCCTAAAAACAAGTAAGGACTTTATTAACTAAGCCCCAGCCATTGTTGGTTTTGGGGCCGATCACAAAACAACTGTTTTTGTTATCTTATTAAAACTTACTTCATGAATTTTTCTGTGTTCCGTACCTCTACAGGTATTGGTTTATCTCTGCTTTTTTTAATAAATGCGGGCCTTGTTATCACAGGCCTTTTTTTCAATTATCTATGGTGTACCATCCTGGGCATTTTACTGGCCTTGGTACAATTGTGGCTGCATGGGCGGTTATCGCGTAAGCAACAGGTTTTACAAGAATGTCTTCTGTCTGCAGGGGATATGGAACTGGTTATCGGGCGGTCGCAAACAAACTCGCCCTTAAGTATTTCAACAGGTAATGGCGGCAATTTTGATGCGGGTTACCGGTATGTGCAATGTTGTGATACTACCTTACAAATGGCCGGTAATATGCTTTATACAGAAATTGGTGCCGGTAATTGCCGTATGCCCTACCGCATGAACCTGTTAAATATAGCATCATTAACTACAGCGGCATTTGATAAGGGATCGGTACTGGCTTTTTCAAGAAGTGCCAAAATGAGTGATTGTGCCCTTAACACCGGAGCACTTGGCATTGTACCCGAATTATTAAGGGGAGGGAGTGACCTGGTTTGGCGAATGGACCGTTTGGAAGCCTTTTATCGAAATGCAGATGGTTCATTTAACGAAGCTGTATTTAGGACGGCCGCTAACCGGCCCTACATCAAAATGATTGAGGTTAGGATAAGCGCTGCCCACTTTTTACCTGATGTTTCAGAGATCTCATTAAAATGTTTTGTCAGTTTTATGGAGCGGCTCAAGGTATTGTCGGGCGGTAAGCCTACTGGTGTTTGTTTGGCCGTGGCCGATCATGAGCTATTTACAAGGCTGTGCCGTGTTATGGCCACCAGTGTTATATACCTGGATTTTGTGACGGTGGATAGCGCCGCCAACTATGTGCCTGTTACAGCTTTATTTACAGCAATTGATAATGTACGGCTTGCTATAGCTAAATATAAATTACCAACAAAGATCATTGCCTCCGGCGATCTGGTAAAGGAGCGCGACATATTACAAGCCATTGGGCATGGGGCGCATGCCTGCTATAGCGTTCGGCCTTTTCAGGCTTCCCTTAGTACAGCCAGGGGGCTTGTTAGGCCCACAATCAATAGTAAAGTGGCCGCTATTACAGCTTTTCATCGTAATACCCTGGCTGCAACTTTTAGTTTGATAAATGCCTGCGCTGCCCGGCAAACTATTATAAATAAGCAGGTGCAGATTAAACCCGAATTGAATTAGTTTAACCCTATACTGATATGAAAATACAACCATTAATGATGCCCCCAAAGGAGCATGGCCTGCTAAAGAAGCACTGTGCCCATGCCAACCTTTGCGATTATAACTTAAATAAACTTATTGCAGAACTTAAAACTGCCAGCATTATACCAAAAAAAAATTGCCGGGTGATGTAGTATGCCTTAGCGCAGCAATAAAATTCAGAGAGGTGAATAGCGGGAAACTCTATGCCTTTAGTATTGTGGAGCCTCATGAAGCGGATATCCGGCAGCAAAAAATGTCGGCACTGGCGCCATTGTCTATCGCCTTGTTAGGTTATCGTAAAGGCGCGCTTGTTGATTGGCAGATGCCCGGCGGGATCATGACCTTTGAAATATTAGAAGTGGTACAGCATGCCTGAAAAAGGAGCTGTGAATTGTGAATATTAAATCCTTAACTTATGAAACAGATCATCGAAAACTGCCTCATAGCAGGTACACTATTTATATTAATTGTATTACCGTTTATAATATTTAGCCGGCGGTTAAAGAAAAAACGTGAAGCCGAAATGTTAAGCAAGCTTAATGAGGTTGCCCGGGGTTATGGTTTAAAACTAACCCGTTATGTAACCATCAATAATAATTTAATAGGCTGGGATAGGGAGAACGCCGGGTTGTTGTTTATGCTTGATGAAGAAAGGCCTGAATATATAAGGCTTGATGATGTTGGCAGATGCTACACCTTAAAAAAGATGAATGGCCGCGATGTACGCTCAATAAGTTTAGAACTGCATGACAGAAATGGCAGGCTGATAAACAGCATCCCTTTTTACCGGCAGTTTACCGATAGCGAAATGACCTTAAAAAAAGCGCTTCAATATTCTGCTGAGTGGGAGTTACTCATCGCAACCAATATTAAGGAGCGGGGTGATAAACTTGTTAATTTGCAAAGAGTATAGTGTTTACCCCAAATGGACACCAGCCAATAAAAAAGCCTTTAACGCTATGTTAAAGGCTTTTTTTGTGTTCTCGATGAGATTCGAACTCATATCGACGGCTTCGGAGGCCATAATTCTATCCATTGAACTACGAGAACAATATTTGCGCAAATATAGAATATTTTTGTGGGTGGGTAGGTGCTGTTAGAAAGTTTGCGTCACCGTTTTATTGGGCGCATCAAGGCGTGTGCTTTTGCGGGTGCCATTAACAGTCATGTGTACAATGTTCAATTGGTCATCATACAGGCTTTGCAATAAGGTTACCTGCGCGTCTATCTTTTTTGGGGTAGCTATCTTGCCCGATTCCAGGTAAACATTCACCGCCTCGCGGCTTATCTCAAACCCAATGTATGACAGGGACAAAGCCGCACCTGTTGTTTTTAACTGCAAATGGCTGTTAATATAATTTTTTACCAACGCATCCATGGCGGCATGCATCTCGGGTTTGGCCAGATCCGCTTTAGAATGAAATTGCTTTTCGAGCGCCAGTTCAAAATCATCGGTAAAAATAGTACATATCACTTCAAGCTGGTTGTCCTTAGCGTTAAAGCTTACATCGGTAGTACTTACATGCAACGGGTGGAACTTGGTTACAGCAGGTGTTTTGATGAAAAACAAACCTGTTAAAATGTAACAATATAATAGAGATTTACCTAAAAAAGCAGTCATGGCGCCGATGCGGTTCGTTTATATTTAAAAGCTGTTAAATTTACGCTTTCATCAAAGAAATATTATGTCTGATTTTGGTTTTTATTTCGGGTTAGGATGGAAACACATTATCAGTACCGATGCGCTTGATCACCAGTTATTTATACTGGCGCTGGCATCGGTTTATACATTTAAAAACATAAAACAGGTACTGATACTGGTTACCGCCTTTACCATTGGGCACTCGTTAACACTGGCGTTAAGCGTGCTTGATGTGATCCGTTTTCCCGGTAAATGGGTGGAGTTTTTAATACCCTGTACCATTTTTATAACGGCCATAAATAACCTGTGGCGGGTAAACAAAAAAAATGGCAGCGTAAATGTAAATTATTGGCTGGCGCTGTTCTTCGGGCTGATACATGGGATGGGTTTTGCCAACACCATACGTATTATGCTTGCGCGCGACCAAACTATAGGCTTAGGGCTGTTTGGTTTTAACGTAGGTTTAGAGGCAGGGCAGATAGTTGTTGTAGCCGTAATACTGGTATTGGCCATGCTTTGTATGAATTTTATGAAAGTAACCCGGCGCGACTGGGTGTTTTTTATATCGGCAGGTGTTTTTGCGTTATCCGTACAGATGGCGTTTGAAAGATTGCCATTTTAAGTTAAATTTGATTTTTAAACCAACACAAAAATGAAGCGAATTTTTACAAGCTTTCTTCTTTCGATAGGTATAGTTGGCGCGGCTTTTGCCCAGGATATACAAAACAATCCCGGCAGTAACCACGGTAACAAGTTTGAGCAGTTAGGTACTATTCTGAACACACCTAATGAGCAAAGAACGGCCAGCGGTGCGCCCGGAGTAAAATACTGGCAGCAACGTGCCGATTACAACATTAAGTGCGAGCTTGATGAGAAAAACCTGAAGCTAACCGGTAGCGAAACGGTTACATACTACAACAATTCTCCCGACCCGCTTACCTATATTTGGTTACAGTTGGATGAGAACCAGCATAACAGCCTTAAAAACTCAGGCTACCAAAGCAGCTCGGGCATGCCGAGAGCTACAACTACCCAAAACGTTGATAAAAATATAGCACGCAATGGCGATGTTGATAATGGCCTTGGTGATATGATAACCAAATTGACCGATGCAACAGGTAAAAACTTAAAATATACCATCAACAAAACCATGATGCGTATTGACCTGCCTACCCCATTAAAGCCAGGTGCGCAGTTTATTTTTAACCTGGACTGGAACTACAAAATAACCGACCGTATGACCGTTGGCGGCCGTGGCGGTTACGAGCTTTTCCCTGAGGATGGCAACTATCTGTTCACCATGACGCAGTGGTACCCACGCCTTTGCGTTTACAGCGATTTCCAGGGATGGCAAAACCACCAGTTTACAGGCCGCGGTGAGTTTGCACTTACCTTTGGTAACTTCCGTGTGCAAATGACAGTACCTGCCGACCACGTTGTTGGCGGTACCGGCGAATGTATAAACTATAGTGCAGTTTTAAGTCCGGAGCGTTTAGCCCGTTATAACCGCGCTAAAACTGCAACAGCACCTGTTGAAATAGTAACCCTTGCAGAAGCAAAAAAAGCAGAGAAAGCACCTGCATCAGGCAAAAAAACATGGGTTTTTGTGGCCAATAACGTCCGCGATTTTGCCTGGGGATCATCACGTAAATTTGTATGGGATGGTATGGGCCAAAAGGTTAGTGGCAAAAACGTAATGTGCATGAGTTTTTACGGTAAAGAAGCTTACAACCTGTACAGCAAATACTCAACCCGGTTGGTAGCCCATACGGTTAAAACCTATTCTGATTTTACTTTCCCTTATCCATACCCGGTAGCGCAATCTGTTGAGGCATCAAACGGGATGGAATACCCAATGATATGCTTTAACTACGGCCGTACCGAGAAAGACGGCACTTATAGTGAAAGCACCAAGAATGGTATGATAGGTGTTATCATCCATGAGGTTGGCCACAACTTCTTCCCGATGATCGTGAATAGCGACGAGCGCCAGTGGACATGGATGGACGAAGGCTTGAACTCATTTGTTGAATACCTTACTGAAGAGCTTTGGGATAACAAATTCCCAAGCAAAAAAGGCGCGGCATATACCATTGTTGATTATATGAAACTGCCTAAGAACGAACTGGAGCCGGTAATGACCAACTCTGAAAATATTGTTCGTTTCGGGCCAAACGCTTACTCAAAACCGGCTACCGCGCTAAATATCCTGCGCGAAACCATTATGGGCCGTAAGTTATTTGATTACGCGTTTAAAGAATATGCGCACCGCTGGGCTTTTAAACACCCAACACCTGCCGATCTGTTCCGTACAATGGAAGATGCCAGCGGCGAGGATCTGGATTGGTTTTGGAGAGGCTGGTTCTATGGTACCGACCCGGTTGATATCTCTTTAGATTCGGTTAAATATGCTAAGGCTGACCTGGATGGCAAAATGCCGGCTATGCGCCAGCGTGGCGGCACGCCAAAGGTTGCGCCACCTGCTGTAAACAGTTTTGAGGATGTATCTAAAGTGCGTAACCGTACTGATAAAAGCATCAAATTCCAGACAGACAGGGATACTGCTACGCAGGATTTTTACTGGAAATACGATAGGGGCATGGTAACTGTTGATACCGTTAAATTTGCGGCTATTGTAAAGGCACAGCCTGCACCACAGGCTTTTGCTACCGACCCATTGACCGATGCCGATAAAGCCAACTACAACAGCAAATATTTTTATGAACTAAACTTTAGCAATAAAGGTGGTTTAGTAATGCCAATTATAGTGGAGTTCACTTTTAAAGACGGCACCAAGTGGACAGATCGCATCCCGGTTCAGATCTGGAGATTGAATGAAAAAACAGCTTCTAAATTCTACATTCACGATAAAGAGGTCGCTTCTATAAAGCTTGACCCAATGCGTGAAACTGCTGATATTGACGAAAGCAATAACTATTGGGGTAAAATGCCCGAGCCTTCTAAGTTCCAGTTGTTTAAACAAAAAGCGGGCGGCCCGGCCCGTGGGCAGTCTGTAGGTACCAACCCAATGCAGGTATCTTCATCAAAATAAATTTTAACAAATTATATTCAAGGCCGTGCTTATTAAGCGCGGCCTTTTTTTGTTTTTAGCGTTTTGTTAACATTTATTTAATATTGAACTTTGCCAAAAATCTTAATTACAGCTAATTATGTTAGGTGTCTAATGTAATTCTAATCCCATTCTAATAAGCGGTTAACGACGCCTTAACATTGCCAGGGGACATTTGAGGGAAATAATTTATCCCTTAAAATGAAAAAGTTTTACCTGATCATCTTAACACTATTCTTCGCAGCAGCAGCCAACGCGCAGATCACAACATCCGTAGTAAGCGGAAAGGTTGTCGATCAAAAAGGCGTTACTATGCCGGGAGTAACCGTTTCTGTTTTAAATAACAGTACCGGTACACGTTATGGTTCGCAAACCAATGCCGATGGCCGTTACACCATCCCCAACGTTAACCCGGGTGGCCCTTATACTATAAGCGCTACTTTTGTAGGTTATAAAAAGGACGAACACACCGATATTAACCTTTCACTGGGCGGTACAACATTCAACTTTGTACTGTCAGACGAAACCACAAGCCTTAAAGAGGTAAAGATCACAGCAACCGGCGGTGCTTCAAAAACAGGTGCCAGCACCCGTATAAGTCAAAGCCAGATCCGCAATATGCCTACTATTAACCGTAGCTTGCAGGATCTTACCCGTACAACCCCACAAAGCAATAACAACTCATTTCAGGGTACCAACTACCGTTACAATAACGTAACGCTTGATGGTGCCATTAATAATGATGCGATAGGCTTTAGCCCATCATTAGGAGGGCAGAACAATGCATCAGGCCAGGTAGGTAGCAGCACACGTACCAGCCCTATATCGTTAGATGCGATACAGGATATACAAGTGTTGGTTGCCCCATATGATATTAAAATTGGTAACGTGCTGGGCGGTAGTATAAACGCGGTTACCCGCAGCGGTACTAACGATGTTAGCGGTGCTATATATGGATATGGCCGTGGCGCGTTCTTAGTTGGGCCAAACAATGCGGCTTTAGCTGCCGGTGGCGATGGCTCAAAACTGCCAAACTCTTTCCATGATTACCAAACAGGTATCCGCTTAGGCTTACCAATCATCAAAAACAAATTATTCTTTTTTACAAACGAAGAGATTGCCCGCCGCCAGGACCCGGTTATCCGTGGTGCAGGTACTGCAGGTTCAACGCAAATTTTATCATTGCAGGATGCCCAGGCCATTTCTAAAAAATTCTCTGATGCTGGTTTTGATGCAGGTACTTATGATAATACCACTATCTTCTCAAACTCGAACAAATTTTTTAATCGTTTAGACTGGAACATCAACGATAACAACCAGTTAACTATCCGCAACAATACCATTAGCTCTACAGCTACCAACCTTGAGCGCGATCAGCAGAACTTCCGTTTTGGTGGTATCGATTATACATCGCATAACAACTCAACATCAACCGTTGCCGAGTTAAAATCAAGATTATCTAATTCGGTGAACAATAGTTTGGTGCTTGGTTACTCGAACGTACATGATTACCGCGACCCGAACTCAAACCCGGCTTTGCCACAAATAGAAATAACAGGTAAAACCCCGGGCACAACCATATTTGTAGGTACCGACCGCGAGGCTGCTATTTTTGATATGCATCAGAAAACGGCTGAGTTTACCGATAACCTTACCTGGACAAAAGGTAAACACACCTTTACTTTTGGTACACACAACGAGTTTTACGATATTACTTACAACTTTGTTAACGCCTGGAACGGCCGTGATGCCTTTAAAAGCGTTGCCGACTTCTTAGCCGATAACCCTTCACGTATCCGTGCTAACTATAATTATACCAACAACACCCGCGATTATATCTTAGCCCATCCATCGGCACAATTTAATGTTAACCTGCTGAGCTTATACGGGCAGGACGAGATCCAGCTATCGGATAAATTTAAATTAACCGTAGCCTTACGTGCAGATTATGCCGGTGTGCCAAATAAACAACCGCTAAGCGATAAAACAACAAATGCGCCGGTTGACCCTAACTACGGCAATACCTTTACCTACACCAAGCCAAAGGATATTAAACAGAACTATTTAAACAACGTTGAGTTTAATCCGCGTGTATCATTCAATTATGATGTAAATGGCGATCAAAGCGTTATTTTACGTGGTGGTAGCGGCTTGTTTACCGGTCGTGTTCCGTTTGCGTGGTTTGGTTATGCATTCTACAACAACGGCCAAACTTATGGTGCTTATGATGGTAATCCACCAGCAGCAGGTCCAAGTATTGTAAAAGCACCTGCAAATGGTGGCGCCGGTGCTGCACAAGATAGAGGCCAAAATATTACTAACGCCGCCGGTGCTACCCAGGTTGACTTAATTGACAATCACTTTAAAATGCCGCAGGTATGGAGAAGCAGTTTAGCGGTTGATTATACAAATGCCGACCAGTGGAAATTTACTTTAGAAGGTATTTATACCAAAGTTATCCATGATTTGAAATTCCAGCAGATAAATACGCTTGATCAGGTAACTTACTACCCTTACGATACCCAACATCAACAGCCTATATTTAATAATGGGGCAGATGTTAACAAAGGGAAAATAAACCCGTTATATACTAACGCTTACCTGTTATCAAATACCAGCGAGGGATACCGCTACAGTGCTACTGCTCAGATAGCTAAGAATACACAGTTTAGCCCGGTAAGCTCATTAAACTTTACAGTTGCTTATACTTACGGCCATTCAAAAGATGTTACCAATGGTATACGTAACTCAATGGAATCGAACTGGCAGTTAAACCAGGCTTTAAATCCTAATAACCCGGGTTTGGCTAACTCAAATTTTGATATCCGTAACCGTATCGTGTCAACTCTTAATTTTAAACACGATTGGGATGCTTCGCAAAACTATACCGCAAACTTTAGCTTTTTCTTCAGCGCGCAATCAGGTAATCCATATACTTATGGCTTCTACCCAAGCGCTATCGACGGAACAGGCCAACAGGTTAGTTTAGCTTATATCCCTAAAAAAGGCGAAACAGTTAACTTCTTCTCTGACATTGCTGCATCAGGTGCCACCCCGGCCCAAACAGCCGCACAGCAGGCAGCAGCTTTTGATGCCTTTATAGATAAGAGCAAGTATCTTTCATCCCGCCGTGGCGATTTCACACAGCGTAATGCTGCCTTTACCCCATGGAACAACCAACTTGATTTCCGTTTTGCGCAAGACTTTAAGTTTGGCAGCGGTAAACACAAACAAGTAATAACTTTTACTTACGATATTGTTAACCTTACCAACCTGTTGAATAAAAACTGGGGCCAGTACTACTTTTCGGCCAACACGTTCAACTCAACCGCAAGTATTGGTTTAGCACCGGTTAAAGCAAGTACGCCTACTTTCCCGAATGTTGCAACAACGTATCCAAAATACACCTTTGCCGACCCGGGATTACCGTACTCTGTTGATCTTTTCGCGTCGCGCTGGCAAATGCAATTCGGCCTGCGCTATGCGTTCTGAGTTCTTTTTTCACGAGTATATTTAATCATCAACGCCCGCACTTTGCGGGCGTTTTTGTTATGTTAAATATCGGCAACAAAAAATCCCCCGTTTACTAACGGGGGATTTTATATTATCATTCCCTATTTATTGGGATAGGGTTACACGTTAAATCTGAAATGCATTATATCGCCATCAGCTACAATATAGGTTTTACCCTCGATGCCCATTTTGCCGGCTTCTTTTATAGCTGCTTCAGATCCGTTGTATTTTACAAAGTCTTCGTATTTAATAACTTCGGCACGGATAAAGCCTTTTTCAAAATCGGTATGAATAACGCCGGCAGCCTGCGGGGCTGTAAAGCCCTTAGTTATGGTCCAGGCGCGCACTTCCTGTACACCCGCGGTAAAGTAGGTGGCGAGGTTAAGCAAGCTGTAAGCGGCTTTAATAAGTTTGTTTACACCCGACTCGGTTAACCCCAGGTCGCCTAAAAATTCCTGGCGTTCTTCAAATGATTCCAGTTCGGCGATCTCGGCCTCAATTTGTGCCGATATAACCAATACCTGTGCGCCTTCTTCTTTGGCAACTTCTTTTACTCTCTCTACATAAGCGTTACCTGTGGTAACAGAACCTTCGTCAACATTACAAACGTACATTACCGGTTTGGCGGTAAGCAGCCAAATATCTTCAATATATTCCTTATCCTCTTCGGCAACGGGGGCAGTACGTGCGCTTTTACCTTCAAGTAGGTGGTTTTTGTAAACGGTAAGCACATCGTAGGTTTTTTTAGCCTCTTTGTCGCCGCCGGTTTTGGCCATTTTCTCTACCTTCTGGATCTTTTTTTCTATCGAATCCAGGTCTTTAAGCTGTAGTTCGGTATCGATGATCTCTTTATCGCGGATAGGGTTAACTGATCCGTCAACATGTATCACGTTATCGTTATCAAAGCAACGCAGTATATGTATAATAGCGTTTGTAGCACGTATGTTTGCTAAGAACTGGTTACCCAGGCCTTCGCCTTTGCTGGCCCCTTTTACAAGGCCGGCAATATCTACTATCTCTATAACATTCGGAACTACGTTCTTAGGGTTAACAATCTCTGTAAGTTTTGTAAGGCGCTCATCGGGTACGGTAATTACGCCCACGTTTGGCTCAATAGTACAAAACGGAAAATTTGCCGCCTGTGCTTTGGCATTTGATAAACAGTTAAAAAGTGTTGACTTACCCACATTTGGTAAACCCACTATACCACATTGTAAACCCATTTTTATTTTTTTAGAATCAAGAATCAAGAGCCAGGAAGCAAAAAGGAGTCTTGGCTCTTGACTCTTGATTTCCTGACTCAATTAAGGCGCAAAGATAACAGAAAAAACTGCCTTGTAATTTGAAAAAATAAACGACTTTTGCCAGCGTTACTGTAAGCAACAAAATAAGGTACAAACATGTAAAAACAGGCTTTTATGGAAGAGGTGGTTGAGCAAATAGAATTATTACTGAAGCAGGAAGATACTACACAGCTGAAGGAATACCTGAATAATCTCAACATTTCTGATGTAGAGGAACTTATAGATGAATTACCTGAGCATGGGGCAAAGTTTATCGAGATACTGTCAATAAACCGGGCGGTAAACGTATTTCGCATACTTGATTTTCCAACCCAGGAGCGTATCATAAAAAAACTTTCTGGGCAAAAAGTAGGCGAGATCATAAACGAGTTGCCGCCGGATGACCGTACCGCGCTTTTCAGCGAATTACATGGCGATGCGGTAAAAACCCTGATATTACACCTTTCCCCATCCGACAGGAAAGAGGCGCTATCTCTTTTAGGCTATAAAGAAGATAGCGTTGGCCGTTTAATGACCCCCGATTATATTGCCGTTAAAAAAAGCTGGGATGTAAACCGGGTACTATCGCATATTCGCCGTTACGGCAAAAATTCTGAAACTATCGATGTTATTTACGTGATAGGAGAGAACGGTATTTTGCTTGATGATATCCGGATACGTGAGATACTATTGGTTGACCCGGAAACAAAAATAAGCACCCTGATGGACGGCCGTTTAATATCCCTTGATGCCAACGACCCGCAGGAAGAAGCCATCAACGTGTTCAGGATGAACAACCGCACGGCCCTGCCCGTTGTGGATGCCGAAAATATACTGCTAGGTATTGTAACAGTAGATGATATACTTTGGATAGCAAACGAAGAGTATACCGAGGATATTCAAAAAATTGGTGGTACTGAGGCACTGGACGAACCATACCTGGATATTAACCTGTTCCGGCTGGTGAAAAAGAGGGTGGGCTGGTTAATTGTATTGTTTTTGGGCGAAATGCTTACCGCTACGGCCATGGGTTACTTTGGCGACGAAATAGGCATTGTGGTTGCGTTGGCATTTTTTCTGCCATTAATCATATCAAGCGGGGGCAATAGCGGCTCACAGGCGTCTACGCTTATTATACAGGCCATGGCACTTGGCGAAGTAACAGTTGCCGACTGGTGGCGGGTTATGCGCCGCGAGTTACTTTCAGGGTTAATGCTGGGTGTTATTTTGGGCATAATTGGCTTTTTGCGTATCACCATCTGGAGCGAGTTCAGCACCGTTTACGGCCCGCATTGGCTGCTGATAGCATTTACGGTTGGTTTCTCGCTGATAGGGGTGGTTTTATGGGGATCTTTATCAGGTTCAATGCTGCCGCTTTTGTTGAAAAAGCTTGGTGCCGACCCTGCTACCTCATCAGCCCCGTTTGTGGCTACCCTGGTTGATGTTACCGGCCTTATTATCTATTTTAGTATAGCATCCATCATTATGCACGATATTTTGCACCCTGCGGCACCTTTACACTCCACGGTAATAAATCATTTGCCGGCAAAAGCTGTACATTAATATGCTGCTGTTTTGTTTTAATGTTTAGTTTATATCTTTAAAAGAAAAATAATAAACCTTATTAACACAATGGAAATAGAAGACAACTACGTATAACCAATTGGCGGGTCACAACTGAATTTAACACAGCAAGCGAAGGGCTTTTTACAGCAAGCCGGTAAATGGGCTATATTTTTAGGTATAGTAGGCTTTATATTTACCGGCCTGATAGCCATAGGCGCTTTATCGGTAGGTACGCTCCTTACTTACCTTGCAACTGCAAATCCGCTTATGTAATTACCTGCCGGTATGGGGATGATTTTAACGATAGTATATCTTTTAATAGCCCTGTTATTTTTCTTTTATTCGCTTTACCTGTACCAGTTTGGTAGCCGCATAAAAAAAGGCATGTATTTAAATAGTGAAGAAGAAACTACGCTGGCATTTAGTAAGCTAAAATTGTTTTTTAAACTATGGGGTATTATTACCATCATTATCATATTATTCTACGTGCTCATATTTGTAATTACAATAGCCGGGGGAATCCTGGGTGCTTCACGAATGTAAAAACGTAATCCTGTAAAATAATAATACCCGCCTTTTGAGCGGGTATTATTATATAATTTAGGGTTGTTTGTATCTTCTTTTAAAACGAGAAATCCTCATCGGCCTTCACCTCCGAGTTTTCGCTGAATTCGTAGCGTTTTTCTACTACTTCCTGGTGATCTTTAATGTAATCTACAGTGTCTTTTAACCCCTCAGCAAATTTCTCAAAGTCCTCTTTGTATAAAAATATCTTATGTTTTATAAAAACCCCGTCCTCTAAACGTTTTTTGCTTTCTGTAATAGTTACATAATAGTCATTAGACCTGGTTGCTTTTACATCAAAAAAATAAGTCCTCTTCCCGGCCCTCACCTTCTTCGAGTAAACCTCTTCGCGCTCTCTGTTGTCAAAATCTCCCATAAATTTTTTTATTGTAATAGTTTTGGTGGCCTAAATATATATAAAAATTCAATTGCAAGTATTTAATTGCATTATAATTAAAGCTTTATTGAAACTTTTACGCCTAATGGGGATAAAGGGTTGCGTTTTAGGCTTGTTCCTCTTCTTCGAGCAGTTGTTTTTCGTATAACTCAAAATACGGGCCTTTAAGCTCCATTAAACGGGCGTGGGTACCCTGTTCTATGATATGGCCATTATCAAGTACCAAAATATTATCGGCATTTTTAATGGTAGATATACGGTGCGATATAATAATGCTGGTTTTACCCTGCATAATTCGGCCCAGGTTGCTCAATATCTCTTCCTCTGTGCGGGTATCAACCGCCGAAAGGCAATCGTCAAATATCAATACCTGTGGTTGCTTAACTATGGCCCGTGCAATGCTTACACGCTGCTTTTGCCCGCCGGATAGTGTTACACCGCGTTCACCTATCAAGGTGTCAAAGCCTTGCTCCAGCTCAATAATGTTATTATAAACGGCGGCATCTTTAGCGGCCTGTTCAACACGTTGCATATCAAGCACATCAGCACTAAAGGCAATATTGTGCGATATTTTATCAGAGAAAAGGAAAACCTCCTGCGGTACAAAGCCTATTTGCGAACGGTAATTATCAAGGTTAAGGCTGGTGAGTGGTTTATCGTCCACCAATATTTCGCCGCCGGTGGTGTCATACATCCGCATAATTAAATTGGCGATGGTTGATTTTCCCGACCCTGTACGACCTATAACCGCCACCATTTCGCCCGGATTCACCTTAAAAGAGACTTTTTTAAGCGCCGTAATGCCCGTATCGGGATAATTAAAGGTTACATTCCTGAATTCTATTTTACCATTTACATTGTGCGGTGCTGTAACTGGCGATATGATCTCGGGCTGCTGGTGTAAAAACTCGTTGATGCGCTTTTGCGAAGCCGCGGCGCGCTGTATCAACGAGGTTACCCAACCCAGTGAAATAACCGGGAATGCCAGCATGTTTAAGTAAACAATAAACTCGGCTATGTTACCGGCGGTAATATTGCCCTTCATAACTTCTACGCCGCCTATATAAATAGTGATCACGTTACTTAGGCCAATCAGCAATAGCATTGATGGGAAAAACAGGGCCTGTACTTTGGCCATGGCCATGCTTTGCGCTTTATAATCTTCACTTTCAACGGCAAACTTTTTACGTACAAAGTTTTCGCGTACGTACGATTTGATTACGCGGATGCCCGAGAAATTCTCCTGCACAAAGCTGGATAAAGCTGATAAACGTTTCTGGATCTGCTCGCTGCGAAACTCAATCACCGTATTTACATAAAATATAATAACGGCCAGTATAGGCAGCGGTAATACCGAAAACACGGCCAGCCGTACATTTACCGTTAGCATGGCGTATATAACAAGCACAAATAATACAATAGTGTTAATAGTGTACATAATACCCGGCCCCAGGTACATACGCACACGGCTTACATCCTCGGTAACGCGGTTCATCAAATCGCCGGTATTGTGGCGGCGATAAAAAGCAAGCGACAGCAACTGGTAATGGGCGTAGATCTCGTTCTTCAGATCGTACTCAATATGCCGCGACATCAGGATAATGGTTTGGCGCATAAAAAACAGGAACAAACCCCTTAGCAGGGCCAGCACCAATACTAAAACACCAAAAAGCAGCAGGCTCGAGCCGAAGATATCATAAATAATCTGCTGCCTGTTAAAACCCGAAAATAGCTGGTATACACCAATATTATCAGTAACCAGATCAAAAGCCACGCGGATAACCTGCGCAGGCAGCACCCCAAAAATGTTTGATATAATTACAAACAGCACACCCGGCACCAGGCGCCAGCGGTATTTAATAAAGAATTTATTGAGGTATGCGAGGTCTTTCATGGTGAAGTTTCAAAAGTAAGGTAATGAAACCTATAATTCAAGTCGGTAAATTGTCACTTTACTATTTAACTTACCCGGTTATAACTATAGTTCGCGTCTCCCAACATGCATTTTCTGTGTTAGGGATAGGAGCGGATACCGGCCTCGCACATAAGGCCTGCGAGCGTATGAGCGTATAGCCGGGCCGCAGGCAACACCCAAAAAATATCTTTTGTCATTTCTTCACTTATTAAAAACACTCCGTCACCAATCTTTCATCTTTTGTTCATTATTGTTTCATGGCTAACTAAACTTTGTCACTAATAAAAAAACCTATACTTTTGCAGTGCTAAAAAAATAAGATTTGCCGCGTTCTAACATGTCCGATCAAAAACCAACCGATAGTATATTTGACCAGCTTAATGCTTTCGGGCATAAAAAGGTTGTGTTCTGCAACGATCCGGATACCGGTTTAAGAGGGATAATAGCTATACATGATACCACGCTTGGGCCTGCTTTTGGCAGCACCCGCATGTGGAGCTACAAATCAGAAGCTGATGCTTTATACGATGTATTGCGCCTTTCAAAAAGCATGACCTATAAATGTGCCATTGCCGGGCTTAACATGGGTGGCGGCTATTCGGTGATCATTGGCGACTCGCGCAAGGATAAAACCGAAGCGATGATGCGCAAGTTTGGCCGCTTTGTAAAAAACCTTAACGGCGAGTTCATTACTTCTGAAGATGTTGGCACCAATCCGCGCGATATGGAGTACATCCGTATGGAAACCCAGCATGTAACCGGCATCCCCGAAAGTTTGGGGGGCAGCGGCGACCCATCGCCAATTGCGGCGAAAGGTGTGTTTATGGGTATTAAAGCAGCTGTAAAAGAACTCTATGGTAACGATACCATAACCGGCCGCTCGGTAATTGTACAAGGCATAGGCCACGTGGGCGAAAACCTTGTAAAGCTGCTGCGCGATGAGAACGCCAAAGTTTACATTAGCGATATTAACGACGAGCGTACCCGCCAGGTATCAAAAAAATACGGTGCCGAGGCAGTATCCAATAATTCGATATTTGATATTGATGCCGATATTTATTCGCCTTGTGCGCTTGGGGCAACAATCAATACCCAAACCATTAAAAAGTTGAAATGCGGTATCATAGCCGGATCTGCTAACAACCAATTGCAAAATGAGCAGGAGCACGGCGAAATGCTGCTTGAAAAAGGTATCCTTTTTGCGCCCGATTACGTAATTAACGCAGGTGGTATCATCAACTGCTATTCAGAACTAATGGGTTTTAGCAAGAAACGCACCCTGCAGCTTACCGAAAATATTTATGATGCCACGCGTAATGTTTTAAAGCTTTCTAAGCTGGAGAATATTTCTACTACCGAGGCTGCAAACAAAATTGCCGAAAAACGTATTGCTGATATTAAAAAAGTAAAATCAACCTATTAAAATTTACATTACCCCGATAGGATAGGGGCATAAAATCGTTCTTACAAATGTTAAACAGAAGGCACCTTAGGGTAAAAGTGTTACAATCGTTGTACGCTTACCACCAGTCAGATACTAAAGATATTAAAGCGCACGAAAAACACCTGCTGCATAGCATTGATCAGGTTTTTGAAATGTATATATGGATGCTGTCGCTGGTAAGCGAAGTTATTGAATATACATCGAGAGATGCGGAAGAAAGGGCCAATAAACACCGCCCTACTGACGAAGATAAAAACGTTAACCAAAAGATCCTGACCAACAGGTTCTATACTTCTCTGCAAGAGAATAAGGAATACTTACTTGCTGTAAGAAAATACAAGGTTGAGTGGTCGTTTGATCCTGAACTGGCCAAATCGTTATTTACCACACTTAAAAACTCATCAGAGTATGCCGAATACCTGGCAAAAACAGATGATAACATACAAAGCGATAAAGACATTATTAAATTCATCTTTAAAAAGGTGATCCTTAAATCGTCGTTAGCAGAGCAGGTTTTTGAAGATAAATTTATTTACTGGCCAACAGATCGCGAGGTGCTGCAGGCTTTGATTGCCAAAACCTTCAAAAACTTCTCATACGATGACGAGCCGCAGAAAAACCAGCTGGCAGAAATTAGCGGTAACTGGGTTGAGGACAGAGAATTTGTAGTGAACCTGTTTGAGCAAAGCATACGCCATGATGCAGAGTACCAGGAATTGATAGCGCAAAAAACTCAAAACTGGGAGCCCGATCGTATAGCCATGATGGATACACTGCTGATGAAGATGGCTATTGTAGAATTTCTTAATTTTACATCCATCCCGGTTAAAGTTACCATTAACGAGTACCTGGAAATCTCGAAGGAATTTAGCACGCCTAAAAGTAATTCGTTTATAAACGGTATATTAGACAAGATTTTATTTGAGTTAAAAGCCCAAAATAAGGTTAAAAAAATAGGCAGGGGATTAATAGAATAACCAAAAAATGAAAAAGCTGATTTTATGTACACTTGTTGCCGGTTTGCTTTTTACAGCCTGCAACCAATCAACCCAAAGCACAACAACCGCTGCGGTTGCTGATGCGGGTAACGTAAGTGCAACCAATGCGCCTGTGATGAAGTTTGAAAAAGAAACCCACGATTTTGGCAAGATAAAAGAAGGCGATAAAGTAACTTATGCCTTTAAATTTACCAATACGGGGAAGTCGCCGCTAATAATTAAAGATGCGGTTGCAACCTGCGGTTGTACAAAACCCGAATGGCCAAAAACACCCATACAGCCCGGTGCCGACGGCGAAATAAAAGTAACTTTTAACAGCGCCACCAAAATGGGCCTGCAGGATAAACAAATAACAGTTACAGCCAACACCGTACCTGCACAATCAATGGTGCACTTAATTGGCGAAGTAACTACACCTACTACTAAATAATTTAAATACAAATGATAGCAACAGTTTTATTACAGGCCGGCGGTGGCTTAGGTTACCAGCAATTAATAATGTTTGGTTTAATTGCGGTAGTGTTTTACTTTTTCATGATCCGCCCGCAAATGAAAAAACAAAAAGACCAAAAGAAATACGTTGACGAGCTAAAAAAAGGTGATAAAGTGGTAACTACAGCCGGTATACACGGTAAAATTTACGAAGTTGCCGATACTACTTTCTTAATTGAGACTGAAGGCGGTGGCCGTATCCGTTTTGATAAATCGGCAGTATCGTTAGATGCTTCAAAAGCATTAAATACACCGGTAGCAAGCAAATAAGCTGAAAGCTTAAGGCCGAAAGCCAAAAGCAAAACTCAAATATTATAAAGCGAAAAGCTTAAGACGAACATCTATTCGGCTTTCAGCTTTTCGCTTTGTGCTTTAAGCAAAAAACATGGCAATAATCAAATTATCAGCAATTGAGCGCCGGCGGTTATCAGCCTTTGTTACCTGCCTGGTTTTTGCCGTTTTTGCCTGGCTGTTCACTACCCTATCCAAACCATATAAGTTTACCATTAAACAAGTTGTAAGCTTCAGGAACGCGCCGCAGAAACGGGCGTTTCATCCCCTGCAATCAGATACCGTGAATGCCATAGTACAGGGTACAGGCTGGCAAATGCTTTTCTCTAAGTTTAATGAGGATAAAAAGATAATTAACGTTGATCTGCATACGCTCGAAACAAAAAATTATGTGGTAATAAGCAACCAGCTAAAGCAAATAAACGCTAAAAAGGACGTAGAGCACGAGATAATCACTGTAACGCCCGATACCCTGTTTTTTGATTTTAGCAGCCGTACGGTAAAAAGGGTGCCTATAGAATTGGTTACCGCTATAAAGTACCAAAAACAGTTTGCACAATCAGATAAAGTAACCATAAAGCCACGCTATGTTACCATAAGCGGCCCGGCAGAAGTGCTCGCCAGAATAACATCCTGGCGAACAGACTCCATTATTATGAATGGCGCCAACGAGGATTTTAATTCGCGGGTTAATGTGCAGGGGGTAAAAGAAGGCAACTTAAGTGTGCTGCCAAAAAGTGTGATGGTTACCATCCCTATTGATGAGTACACCGAAAAAACCATAGAAGTGCCTGTAAAACTGATCAATAATCGTAATTACTATAACATAAAGGTTTTTCCGCAAAAAGTGAAGGTTACGTTTACCACATCGTTAGGCAATTACCCCGACCTTAACGAGGATGATTTTGAAGCTGTTGCCGATCTTGACCTATGGCGGCATAATGGCTACAGCGTTTTGCCGGTTAAAGTAACGCGCTTGCCATCGTACAGCAAAGTGGTTAAAATAATACCGCAGAATATTGATTTTATTATAAAAAAGTAATGTTTAAAGTAGGCATCACCGGTAATATAGGCAGTGGTAAAACAACCGTTTGCAAAATATTTGAAGTATTAGGCATCCCGGTTTTTTATGCCGACGACGCAGCCAAAGATGTGATGGTAACGGATACTGAATTGATTGCGGGTATAAAACAAGCGTTTGGCAACGAGGCCTATTTTGATGACGGCACCCTTAACCGCAAGCATGTTGCAGGCATAGTTTTTAATGATAAGGAGCAGCTTGCTAAATTAAATTCGTTGGTGCATCCGGCTGTTTTCCGTGCCTTTGATAATTGGGTGCTCCACCAAAAAAAAGCCCCTTATGTATTAAAAGAGGCCGCTATACTATTTGAAAGCGGTTCCTACAAAAAGTGCGACAGGACTATAATGGTTACGGCCCCTTTAAACATCAGGATAAAGCGTGTTGCCACGCGCGATGGCATAACTGCCGATGAAGTGAAAAGCCGCAACGACCGGCAGTTCTCTGAAGAGGAGAAGCTGGCCATGGCCGATGATGTAATTATTAATGACGATACACAACTTGTAATACCCCAGGTGTTAAAACTGCATGAGTTGTACCTGTCGCTTGCCCAAACTAAATGATAATTGACGATTTTATTGCCTTTAATGCCAATGGCCTGTACTGCCGTTATGCCGATTTTTACCTGGACCCGCAACAGCCGGTAACTAACGCCGTAATATCACACGCCCATGCCGACCATGCCGTAAGTGGCAATATTAACGTTTATACTACCGAAGCTACCTACGCTTTTATGCAGCTGCGTTATGGCAAAAGTGCTTCAAAAGTGAGCTATGCAGTAGCGTATAATTTGCCGTTTAATATTGGTGATGTACAGATAACTTTTATCCCGGCAGGGCATATGCCCGGGTCAGCCCAGGTTTTAATGGTATATAAAGGGGTAAAGTATCTATACACGGGCGACTATAAACTACAGCCGGATGCTACCTGCGAACCTATGGAGTTTGTAAAGGCCGATGTGCTGATCACGGAAAGTACCTTTGCCGACCCAACCACCGCACACCCCGACCCGGTTGAGGAAATTAAAAAACTGAATGATATAAAAATAAACATCCTGCTGGGGGCGTATAGCCTTGGTAAAAGCCAGCGATTGATCAGGATGATAAACGATTATGCGCCGCAGAAAAAGATATTGGTGCATCACCGTATTATGCCTATCAATGCCATTTATCACAAAATGGGATTTGAACTGGGCGCACACCAGATGTATGGCCGTAAGCTGATGAAAGAGCAATTGGAATATGTATACATTGTGCCGCCTTTTACGTTTGATAGTTATTTGCGGGCAACAGGGGTTAAGCGTTTATTTGCCTCGGGCTGGAAAAACCTGCAGGTAAACGCGCAGGATACCTTGTTTATATCAGACCACGCCGATTGGGGCGACATCATCAAAACCATTGAACAAACCCAGCCACAGCAGGTATGGACGCTGCATGGGAATGGCACGCATTTAAAAAATCACTTTAATAATGATATTTTTGTGAAATTGCTGAGCTGATGTTGCAGGAGAACGTTGACTACTATATAAACGAGGATGGTAATTTTGTTTTCACCAAAGAATACCACTTAAACCGTGGTTATTGCTGTAAAAACAAATGTTTGCACTGCCCCTGGAGCTATGGGCGCGAGAAAGACACTGAACAAACAAAAAATAAATAGGTTATATTTGCAGGATAATTAGATCATGGGAATAGAGGAAGACATAAAAAGCACGAATTTTGAAGATATTTACCATAAGGCGGTAATTAATCTGAATTATACGTACGGTTGGATGAACAACTATATGCGCCCGGAATTTGAGCGTTATAAGCTTACCCAACAACAGTTTAATATCCTGCGCATTCTACGCGGCCAATACCCCAAACCCGCTACTGTAAATTTGTTAAAGGATAGGATGATCGACAAGATGTCGGATGCATCACGAATTGTTGATCGGCTGGTACAAAAGGGCCTGGTATCGCGCTGCACCAACTCGCGCGACCGCCGCGCTGTTGATATCCGCATTAGCGATGAGGGATTAGAGATCCTTAAAAAAATGGATGCCTGCTTCAAAACAAAGGACCTGTTCAAACAAAACCTTACCGAAGAAGAAGCAGCGCAACTAAGCGATCTGCTGGATAAGATGAGGGGGTAAGGAAGAATCAAGACTGTTAGAGTCAGGAATCAAGACAGAAAATATATAGGGTGTTTACGAAAGTAAGCACCTTTTTTGTGCAATATTATTCCCTCCCTTGGGAGGGTTAGGGAGGGGTTAATGAGCTTTTCTGTGTCGCATTTAACTCACCCGGTCGTTGCTTCGCTTGGCCACCCTCTCTCCGCAAGCAGAAGGAGGGATTAGGAAGTTTAGGTATATTCTCACCCTCTTTGCGCAACAGAGAGGGTCGCGCACGAAGTGTCGCGGGGTGAGTTAAACTAATAACCTACGCCCTAAACCCAGGCACAATCTTCCTGAATCCAAGGCCAAACAAGATTCCCACCAAACTCCCATAAACAGCCCCGCCGGTAACATCCAGTGGGTAATGCACACCTACATAAACCTGTGCAAAACAAACAACAGCAGCCCAAAGTATGGTTGCGGGCAACACCCACTTCCATCTTTTAAAAAATATCCAGCTTAAAAACAGGGCTATGGCAAAATGGTCGGTAGCGTGGGTAGATGGAAAACTATAACCCGTACCACAGCCAACACGGGCTATATCGGTTTGCGCCGTAACCGGGTCCCGGCAGGGGCGCAGGCGGTTTACCTGCGGTTTTATGATGCTGGCACTGGTATAATCGGCAAAGCCAACAGCCATTGCCAAAAAAACGATGAGGATAGCCCCCTGTTTTTTATATCGCCAGATGCAAAAAACGATGATGAACAGATAAAGCGGGATCCAGAATTTTGGGTTACGCATCAGGGGCATCAGCCAATCAAAAAACGGGTTCGAAAGGTCGTGATTGATAAAGTAAAATAAATGCCGGTCAAAATTTAGCAGCGAATCGGGCATTGGCTTTATAGTGTAATACTTAGTGTTCTCAACAGCGGGTAAATATAGCTAATAAATTAACGCTTAAAAGTACGTGAATTTTACAATGCTATCGCTTAAATATTCTTATTTTTGCGGCTTAACATCTATACGTTTTGACACTCATAAAATCAATTTCGGGCATCAGGGGTACCATAGGTGGTGCAGCCGGCGACGGACTAACCCCATTGGATATTGTTAAATTTACATCTGCATACGGTAGTTGGGCGGTAAAACGCACCGGCATCAAAAAGATAGTTTTGGGGCGCGATGCCCGCCTGTCAGGCAGTATGGTAAACAATTTGGTTATAGGTACCCTGCAAGGTTTAGGTATTGATGTGGTAGATCTGGGCCTTTCAACCACCCCAACCGTTGAAGTTGCTGTGCCTGATGAAAAGGCTGCAGGGGGTATCATCCTTACCGCAAGCCATAACCCAAAACAATGGAACGCTTTAAAATTGCTGAACGAAAAAGGCGAATTTATTAACGATGCCGATGGTAAAGAAGTTTTAGAAATTGCAGAGAACAGCGATTTTACCTACGCTGATGTAAACGACCTGGGTAAAGTTATCAATGACGACAGCTACCTGCAAAAACACATCGATAAAATATTGGCCCTGCCTTTGGTTAACGTAGAAGCTATAAAAAAAGCCAACTTTAAAATAGCTATCGATTGTGTTAATTCAACCGGTGGTATATTTGTACCGGCTTTGTTAAAGGCACTTGGTGTAGAGGTTATCCACGAGCTTTATTGTGAGCCTGATGGGCATTTTCCACATAACCCTGAGCCATTGCCGGAGAACCTGGTAGCGCTGTCGCAAGAGGTTTTAAAGACCAAAGCCGACCTGGGTATAGCTGTTGACCCTGATGTTGACCGCCTTTGCTTTGTTTGCGAGGATGGCAGCATGTTTGGCGAAGAATATACATTGGTTACCGTTGCCGATTATGTGTTGAAAAACACAAAAGGTAATACAGTATCAAACCTGTCATCAACCCGCGCCTTGCGCGATGTTACCGAAAGTGCTGGTGGCGAATACCATGCAGCAGCGGTAGGCGAGGTGAATGTGGTTAACAAAATGAAAGAAGTTAACGCCGTTATTGGCGGTGAAGGCAACGGCGGGGTTATTTATCCCGAGCTGCATTATGGCCGTGATGCTTTGGCAGGTATAGCCTTATTTTTAACCCATTTAGCTAATTATGGCAAACCGGTTTCTGTTTTAAGGGCATCATACCCAAGCTACTTTATATCTAAAAACAAAATTACGCTTACGCCGGAGATGGATATAGACGCGCTGTTGTTAAAGGTTGAAGAAAAATACCAGAAACAGCCGCACTCTACCATTGATGGTTTAAAAATTGAGTTTGATAAACAGTGGGTACACCTGCGCAGATCAAACACCGAGCCTATCATCCGCATCTATTCTGAAGGTGATTCAGAAACCATTGCAGATAACCTGGCTAATAAGATAATTACAGATATAAAAGAAATACTTAATTTAAACGAGTAACATGCAAAGTCTTCGGGATTGGGGAATTCCGCTGGTTTAGCATGTTATTTTTACTGACCATAATTTATTAAAGAAACGATGCGAGTTTATTTCGACAACGCCGCTACTACTGCGCTTGATCCTGAGGTTTTAAAGGAAATGTATAAAGTGATGGAAGGCCAGTTTGGTAATCCCTCGTCTATACATTCGCATGGGCGCGAAGTGCGTACATTGATTGAACGCTCACGCAAAACCATTGCCGGTTTATTACATACCTCGCCTGCCGAGATATTTTTTACCAGTGGTGGCACCGAGGCCGATAATACTGCCATCCGTTGCGGTATTGTTGATCATAAACTAACGCATGCTATTACTACCAGGCTTGAGCACCACGCGGTTGTGCACACGCTGCAGGCCATGGAAAAAGCAGGCGTAATTAAGTTAAGTTATGCTGATGTTGACAGTAAAGGCAACGTTGATTATGGCCACCTTGAGACTTTACTAAAAAACAACGACCGTAGCTTTGTATCGTTAATGCATGCTAATAACGAATTAGGTACGCTTACCGATATTGAGCGCGTAGGTGAGCTTTGCGAAGCCTACAACGCCATGTACCATAGCGATACGGTACAAACTGTTGGCCACTATAAGCATGACCTGAGCAAGCTTAAATTAAGCTTTATGGTTTGCGCGGCGCATAAGCTGCATGGCCCAAAAGGTATCGGCTTTTTACACATCAACCATAAAGTTAAAATAAATCCGATGATATATGGAGGTTCGCAGGAGCGTAATATGCGTGGCGGTACCGAAAATGTTTATGGTATTGTCGGCCTTGCAAAAGCGCTTGAAATGGCGTATGCCGATATGGATCAGCACCAAGCCTATATACAGGGGTTAAAAAGCTACATGAAGGCGCAACTGGAGCAAAATGTGCCGGGCGTGGAATTTAATGGCGAAACCGACCCTGCTAAAAGTTTATACACCGTACTGAATGTGTCTTTCCCTGAAATGGAAATGGCCGATATGCTGTTGTTTAACCTGGATATTGCCGCTATTTCGGCCTCAGGCGGCAGTGCGTGCAGTTCGGGTACAGATATAGGCTCGCACGTGTTAACTGCTATTGGTGCTAATCCTAACAGGCCATCGGTAAGGTTCTCGTTCTCTAAATACAACACCAAAGAAGAAGTGGACTATACAGTAGCCAAACTGCGCGAATTGTGTATGGTAAGCGCATAATTTGCCGGGTAGAAGTAGAAGGGTAGCTCCTAACGGAGCATAAAAGCTTTTACGATTTGATCTACAAAGCGGTAGCCTCTACGAGGCAGCTTTTCTATCGCAACAAGTGCATTTATTTTATTATACATCATCAATAAGCATCGGTTGTAGATTGCCACTTTGTAGTTGTTTAATTCACAGAGGATGGATAACTCCTAACGGAACATAAAAGATTTTGCAATTAAGGCTACGAAACGGTGCCTCTGAGAGGTAGCTTTCTATTTTATAGCACTTCAATAGCTATTTCTATAAGCATTATCATTAATGATATATAAAATAATGTCCCGAGGTATAACCGCTTTGTAGAAGGTTAGCTCTTAAGGGAGCATAAAGATTTTGCAAATAGGCTACAAAGGGTAGCCTCTACGAGGCAAATACACTGCAATAATTATTTCTATAAGCATATTCATTAATGATATGTATAAAAAAGTAATGTCCCTTAGGGACAACCGCTTTGTAGCATATTAATCAGGTTGTGCTTTGCTCCGTAGGAGCTACCCACGAATGTTATTTCAATAAATTTCTAATTTGTTAATTTGTGGCCTCGTTTTTGATTGTTTATTAATTAACAATTAAAAACTAAAAACCATGGAAAGCAACGAAAGAAACCCGGAGTACACTCCGAACCATAATCCAAACGAAAACCCTGAAGAACGCCAGTCAGATAATGAAGGCACAGGATACCATCAGCAAAGCGAGCAGGAGCAACAGCAACAAGGTGCTGATACATCATATAGCGAGCAAACTGATGTAACGCCGCCAAGCAAACACGAGTTTCCATCAACAGGTGCGGCAACAAAAACAGATTTTACCAGCCGTAACCAGGGCCGCACAACCGGCCGTATGGTAGGGCATGAGCCAGGTACTGAGGGGATATAAGCGTCCAGCCCCTTAAAATGGGAGCAAAATAACAAAGGCCATTCGTAAAACTAACGGATGGCCTTTGTTATGGAATATTTTTTATTTAAGCCTGTGGCTCAGCTTTTTCTTCTTTAGCAGTAACCGGGGCAAGCATTTTTAGGAATGATGCCAATTTTTCTTTCATCTCCCTGCGGTCAACTATAAAATCAAGGAAACCATGTTCCTGTACGAACTCCGCGGTTTGGAAACCTTTGGGCAGATCTTTCTTAATAGTTTCTTTAATAACCCTTGGGCCTGCAAAACCTATCAGTGAACCCGGCTCGGCAATATTGATATCGCCCAGCATAGCGTATGATGCCGTTACACCACCGGTGGTAGGATCTGTTAGTAATGATATATAAGGTACTTTTGCCTGACTCAATAGTGCCAGCTTAGCCGATGTTTTGGCCATCTGCATTAACGAGAATGCAGCCTCCATCATCCTTGCACCGCCCGATTTTGAGATCATCAGGAAAGGGATCCTGTTAGCGATGCTATGATCGATAGAGCGTGCTATCTTTTCGCCCACAACAGAACCCATCGAACCACCAATAAAGTTAAAATCCATACAGGCAATAACCAGCTCCTGCCCGTTCATTTTACCATGAGCAGCGCGTATAGCATCAGTTAAACCCGTTTTGGCTTTTGTTTCCATTAACCTGTCGGTATATTTTTTGGTATCAGTAAATTCTAACGGATCGCCTGAATGCAGGGCGGTAAACAGTTCGGTGAACTGGTTATCATCAAACAAAACAGAAAAATATTCTTTAGATCCAATGCGTAAATGGTAACCACAGTAGTGGCAAACGTATTGGTTTTCAACCTGTTCAGAGTAGTGTAAGGGTTTTTTACAATTGGGGCATTTATTCCAGATGCCATCAGGGGCTTCCTTTTTTTCCTCAGTAGTCGTAATTATCCCTTTAATTTCTCGCTTAAACCACGCCATGTCTATTTCTAAGTCTTTCAAGTACTGCAAAGAAACAAAAAATATCACAACAAGTTTGTAAATGTTAACAGAAGTTGATGTTGTTAAATGTGATTACAACGATAACTAAGTGTTAAATTAACACCATTGATTGCCTTTAATTTCACTTTTATAAACAATTATTAGCTTTTATAAGGGCTTTTCAGGCTAAAACTTTCACAATCATATAGGTAAAACCCATAATTTTTATAACTTCGAGCCCCAAACATACGCTCATGGATTTAAAAAATATTAAAGGTGTTCTGCATGGTGACCAAGTGCAGGAACTATTTGAAGCAGCTAAAAAACATCAGTTTGCTTTACCTGCCGTTAACGTTATCGGCACAAACACTATTAACGCGGTAATGGAAACAGCTGCGGCTGTTAAATCACCTGTTATTATCCAGTTATCAAATGGCGGCGCGCAGTTTTATGCGGGTAAATCATTAGATAACTCAAAACTACAGGCCTGTATTTTAGGTGGTGTATCGGCAGCTAAACACGTGCATTTATTAGCCGAGCATTATGGTGTTGCAGTAATTTTGCATACCGACCACGCCGCAAAAAAATTATTACCGTGGATTGATGGTTTGTTAGAGCATGGCGAGAAATTTTTTGCTGAAACAGGCAAGCCGTTGTTCTCATCACACATGCTTGACCTTTCTGAAGAGCCTATCGAAGAAAATATCGAAATATCTGCTAAATACCTGGAGCGCATGGCCAAAATGGGCATGACCGTTGAAATTGAGCTTGGTGTAACCGGCGGCGAAGAAGACGGCGTTGATAACTCTGATGTTGATAGCTCACGTTTATATACCCAGCCCGAAGAGGTTGCTTACGCATACGAAGAACTTTCAAAAGTTAGTCACCGATTTACCATTGCTGCTGCATTTGGTAACGTACATGGTGTGTACAAACCGGGTAATGTTAAATTACAGCCGGTTATTCTGCACAACTCACAAGAGTTTTTAAAACAGAAACATAACTTAACTGCCGAAAAGCCTATCAACTTTGTATTTCACGGTGGTTCGGGCTCAAGCCAGGAAGAAATTCGCGAAGCGATATCTTACGGTGCTATAAAAATGAACATTGATACCGATATGCAGTTTGCATTTTGGGAAGGTATAAGAGATTACTACCAGGCAAAAGAAGGCTATTTGCAAACGCAGATTGGCAACCCTGATGGCGACGATTCTCCGAACAAAAAATATTACGACCCACGCGTTTGGTTGCGTAAAGCAGAAGAAAGCTTTGTTAAAAGGCTAACCGAAGCTTTTGGCGATCTGAACTGTATCGACGTAAACAGCAAACTATAGTTAATAAAACTATCAGGAATAAAAAACCGCCATTGTGATAAACATTGGCGGTTTTTTTAGGTTGTTATGTAAATTACCAACCATGGCAAAAAAGAAAAAAAACTTATTTGAAAATTTTGCGAACTGGGCAACAGCTGCAACCGGTAGCTCGGCAGCTTTTATTATTGCCATGTCCACTATCGTGGTATGGCTGGTTACAGGGCCTGTGTTTAAGTATTCTGATACCTGGCAGCTAATCATCAATACAGGTACCACCATTGTTACTTTTTTAATGGTGTTCCTGATCCAAAAATCGCAGAATAAAGATTCAAAGGCCATACACTTAAAACTTAATGAAATACTCGCATCGCACCAGGGGGCCAGTAACCGTATGGTTGATATTGAAAATTTAACCGAGAAGGAACTTGACCAGCTGCATAAATTCTACGTACGTTTGTCTGAACTGGCCGAAAAGGAAGATGATCTGACCTGCACACACTCGATAGATGCTGCTGATGATAATCATGAAACCAAACAATCGGGCTATAAATCAAAATCGCATTATCAAAATGCCGTCAAAAATAGAAGTAAAGCAAGTAAGTAACCCTGCCGACCTGGAGAAAGTGTTTGCCATAAGGCACGAGGTTTTTGTTATAGGGCAAAATTGCCCTGCAGACCTTGAACGGGCAAATGAAGAAGAAGCGCACCATTTTTTAGTTACCGTTGACGGTGAACCTGCCGGTGCATCGCGCTGGCGCAAAACCAACGACGGTTATAAACTGGAACGTTTTGCTGTACTTTCAAAATTTCGCGGCCATGGAGTAGGGCAGGCACTTGTAAAAGCCGTATTAGCCGATCTGCCTGCTGATGCCGGTTACGTTTATCTTAACTCACAAACTCCGGCTGTAAGCTTGTACGAAAGGTTTGGTTTCGAAAAATCAGGTCCTGAGTTTGAAGAAGCCGGGATGATGCATTATAAAATGGTTTTGGGAGATAGATTCAAGAGTTAGAATCTGGAATAAAGACTGTTTCCTACTCATAGCTACCGCGAGCTTTCAGCTCGTGGTCTGCACAAGGTCAGCTTTCAGCTGACACAAGCTCAAAGCTTGTAAAATGCTACACCACGAGATACGCTGCGCTAATCGCGGCAGTGTGGCTAACTTTTCTATCGAAGATTGCCACGTCGCTATCGCTCCCCGCAATGACGCGTGGGAAATAGATCTTACCCAAACACTTTTCCTGAGTAATCCATTGCTTCGCTTAGTTTATCCAAATTAAGCCCCAGGTCGATGTTTTGATGTAATAGATATGCTATCAGGTTTTCGGTAGCGATGTTGCCTGTAAGGTCATCTGCGGCCATCGGGCAGCCCCCATAGCCTTTTAAGGCTACGTCAAACTTTTTACAGCCGCTTTCATGTGCTGCCGCAATTTTTTCCATCCAGGTATCGGGTGTGGAATGCAGGTGCAAACCAAATTCTGTTATTTCTGATAGGCTGGTTAGGGCAGGGTACAGGCTGATGATCTGTTCGGGCGTTGCAACGCCAACGGTGTCTGACAGGGCGATATGCCCAATCCCTTCATCTATCATTTTTTGCGCCCAGTGTTGTACTATTTCGTTGTTCCACTCATCGCCATAAGGGTTGCCAAATCCCATGCTTAGGTAAATAAGCAATTCCTTGTCATTAGTAACACACAACTCATTTATACGCTTTACATTATCAAATGCCTGCTCAATTGTAGTATTGGTATTACGCAGCTGGAAGGTCTCTGAGATAGAAAATGGGTAACCAAGGTAAGTGATCTCAGCATGGCTAACGGCATCCTCAGCGCCTCTGTAATTGGCTATAATGGCCAGTAATTTTGATCGGGTGTTGCTTAAGTCGAGTTTGCTTAGAACTTCGGCAGTATCGCGCATTTGCGGGATGGCCTTCGGCGATACAAAGCTGCCAAAATCAATAGTATCAAAACCCACCTGTAAAAGCAGGTTGATGTATGCTGCTTTTACATCCGTAGGTACAAAATCATGCAGGCCCTGCATAGCATCGCGCGGGCATTCGGTTATTCTGATATGTTCGGCCATTTGGTTAGTCTGGTTTAGAAACCTGCGCGTCTTTTTCCACAAGCTCTTCGCGCTTAAAGTTACGAATTATAAGCCTGCTGCCGCCATTATACGTAACATAGCTGGCCACCCAGTTAATAAATACAATAACGCGGTTACGGCCACCCATAAGCGATATCAGGTGTACAAACATCCATATAAGCCATGCAAAAAATCCCTGGAACTTTAGTTTGCCCAAATCAGCAATGGCTTTGTTACGGCCTATTGTTGCCAAAGATCCCTTATCGTTATATTTAAAGGGAGCCGTTGGTTCGCCTTTTATCAATTTATAGATGTTTTTACCCGTGGTTTCGCCCATTTGTATGGCAACCTGCGCTACACCGGGGTGGCCTTTAGGGGTTTCGTCGGTTATCATGGCGGCCACATCACCAATGGCAAATATGTTATTGCTACCCACCACGCGGCAAATGGTATCTGTTTTAATGCGGTTACCCCGCTCAATGGCGTCTTTCGATACGCCATCGGGCACAACCCCCATCACACCGGCCGACCAGATTACGTTTTTGGTTAAGATGCTTTTACCGCCTTCAAACTTTATCTCGTTACCATCGTAGCTTTCTACTTTAACATTCAGCAATACCTCAACGCCCATTTTATGCAGAAAATCTTCGGCAGCTTTTGAACCCTCGTCAGAGAAAGGGCCTAACACCTTTGGTAAAAAGTCTACCAGGTAAACCTTCATCTCGTCTTTCGACAATTCCGGATAGTCTTTATTCAGCACGTGGTTTCGCAATTCGGCTAAGGCACCAGCAAGCTCTACACCGGTTGGGCCGGCGCCTACCAGTACAAACGCCAGGTAGGGTGCGCGTTCTTCCTTAGAGGGCTTTAAAATGGCCTCTTCCAGGTTCTGTAGCACCATGTAGCGTAGGTTCAATGCCTCCGGGATAGATTTCATGGGCATGGCGTAATGCTCAATCTCTTTATTGCCAAAAAAATTGGTTGTCGACCCGGTTGCTATTACCAGGTAATCGTAAGGTATTTCGCCTATACTGGTAATCACGCTATTCCGGTCTGTATCTATCCGGCTAACCTCGGCATGCCTGAACCGAAGGTTTTTTTGCCCGTCAAAATTTTTACGCAACGAGAAAGCTATCGACTCTGCCTCTAAACTACCGGTTGCCACCTGGTAAAGCAGGGGCTGAAAGGTGTGGTAGTTGTGTTTATCAATGAGTACAACTTCAACCGGTTTATCGGCAAGTTGCTTAGCCACTTGCAGGCCGCCAAAGCCGCCGCCTATAATAACTACTGTTGGGAATTTCGATTGATCAGTGGCGTTCATAAGCAATTTGTTTATTGTTTAAACCTAAACGTGATAGTTGTAAAACAAAAAAGGCTCCAAATGTTCTTTGGAGCCTTTAAAATATGTGAAAGATATGTTTATCTCAGATCTTTCTTTCCAAAGTCGATGATAACCGGTGTGGCTACGCATATCGACGAATAAGTACCAAAAATAACACCTATTAACAATGCGAATGAGAAACCGCGAATAACATCACCACCAAAGATGAATAATATTACCAATATCAATACCACAGTAAATGCAGTAATAATGGTGCGGCTTAGCGTATTGTTAATTGCGTGGTTAATAACCTCTTTAGGGTCATCAGTTTTAGCATGGTGCAGTTCAAGGAACTCGCGGATACGGTCAAACACTACTACAGTATCGTTAATAGAGTAACCAATAACGGTAAGCAACGCGGCGATAAATGCCTGGTCGATATCTAAAGAGAACGGAAGGATATCTTTAAACAACGAGAAGAACGAAAGTACCAGCAACGAATCGTGCGCAGTAGCAACCATCGCACCAAGGCTGAATTGCCATTTGCGGAACCTGATCAATATGTAAGCAGAGATCACAATAATAGCAAGGATGATAGTCCATTTTGCAGAAGCCTTAACCTCGTTTGCAATGGTAGCCTCAACTTTTTGGTGAGCCTCTATCTGTTTTGCTTCAATTTTAGTAGCCGGGTTAGTGGCCAGTGCTTTTATTAAAGCTTCCTGTACCCTCGCATCTGCATCAGGTGCATTGTCGTTGATCAGGTAGTTGGTATTGATGCTCATTTTGTTATCAGTACCATAGGTTTTAACCTCGGTACCACGGCCAAGCGTTGCATCAATAGCATCATGTATCTGCTCGGTAGTAACCGGCTTTGTAAATTTAACAATGTAAGTGTGGCCACCACCAAAGTCAACACCGTAGTTGAAACCGCGGGTTACCATTGATATTAAACCAGCTATAATGAATATACCAGAGAAGGCATAAAATTTAAAGCGGTTTTTAACAAAGCCATAATTAGCATTTTTGAAAGTGTGCGAGCTCCATGGGCGAGAGAAAGTGATATCCCAGCCTTTTTCAAGCATAAATTCAAAGATCAACCTTGATATTAACAGTGAGCAGAACAAAGTGGTTACGATACCGATCATCAAGGTTGTTGCAAAACCCTGTATAGGACCCGAACCGAACAAGAATAAGATAACACCTGTTAAGAATGTACTGATGTTGGCATCAAGGATAGACGGTAAAGCATGTTTAAAACCATCTGCAACCGCAATGCGGATAGATTTACCTAAGCCAAGCTCTTCACGTACCCGCTCATAAACCAATACGTTGGCATCTACGGCAACTCCTAATATCAGGATGATACCAGCTATACCCGGCAGGGTTAGTACCGCACGGATGCTCACTAACACACCCATCAGGAAGAATACGTTGATCAATACTGCTATTACAGCTACAGTACCTGCACGTTTGTAGTAAGCAATCATGAAGATAAGGATAACCACTAAGCCTAATATGCAAGATAATAAACCAGCGCTGATAGCTTCCTGGCCTAATGACGGGCCAACAACAGCTTCGCCAATAATGCGGGCAGGTGCCGGTAAGCGGCCTGCTTTTAATACGTTGGCTAAATCTTTTGTGTCCTCAAGGGTAAAGTTACCGCCTGATATTGAAGATACACCACCAGAAATTTCGTTTTGAACGTTAGGGGCAGAGTAAACGTTATCATCAAGTACAATGGCTATAGCTTTTTTGTTGCCACCTGCAGATGCTTCAGCAGTAATGTTTTTCCATTTCTGGGCACCCTGCTGGTTCATGTACATGGTAACCTCGTAGCCTCCTTTTAATTGGTCTACATCGTTTCGGGCATCGTTAATAACATCGCCAGAAAGTACCGGGCCGTTTTCGGCACCAGCAAGTTTAATGGCGTATAATTCAAATACCTTTGTGTTTTTGATAGGTTTTACACCCCAAAGGAATTTTAAGTTTTGCGGTACAACCGATTTGATATCGGCACTATGCAGGTAGTTGTTAACTTTTGCGGTATCCTTAACTGCAGCGTAACCAACGATAGGGCCGGGATTTAATTGCGGCTGGCCTGTTTGGTCCTGGTAGGTGGCCGGCGACAAAATAGCGAATAGCGGGTTTTGAGCTGCTATTTGTGTTTTGTTTAAGCCTGCAGAATCTTTTGCAGCTGGATTTGCATTTTTAAGCTTGTTTAATAATGAACTCGCTTGTTTTGCGGCGGCCGAAGTATCTTTTGAAGCAGTAGCTGCGGTAGTTGTTGCAGCCGGTTTAGCGGCGTCAGCTTTAATCGATGTATCTTTTTTAGGTGCAGCAGCTTTATTTTTTGCGGCTAATAAGCCGTTAATGTTGTTTAGTAAGCCGTAAACCTCTGTATTATCAAAAGTTTGATAAAATTCAAGCTTTGCAGAACCTTGTAAAAGTTTACGAACACGCTCTGGCTCTTTAACACCCGGTAATTCAATTAAAATACGGTTGGTGCTTTTTTGTAGCTGTATGTTTGGTTGTGTTACACCAAACTGATCAATACGGGTATGCAGTACAGTGTATGATTGTTGTACAGCTGTAGACGCCTGATCTTTCAGATAAGACTCAACATCGGCATTTGATGAATTGTATTTTAACTTGTCCTGATTGTTGCTATTGGCAAATATGGCAGCAAGTTTGGCATTTGGGGCCAGTTTCTCATACTCATCAACAAAAAGTGTAATGTAATCCTTTTGTTCGGTTACACTTCTTTTTTGTGCATTAGCCATCGCCTGGTTAAATGCAACATCAGCATTGTTGTTTGATAATGATTGTACCAGCTCACGTAACGAAATTTGCATCGTAACGTTCATACCACCCTTTAAGTCAAGGCCCAGGGCAAGTTCCCTATCAAGGCAATACTGGTAAGTGTGGTTGAGTACCGGATACACCGGAAGTGTAGAAACAGAATCGAGATAGGCCTTCTCCTTTTCAGAATCGCCTTTTGAATACACTTTGGCATCATTCTCAACTTTGTGTGCCACCCACGTAAATGAAAGCTGGTATAAACATACCACAGCCAGCAGAATGGCGAAAAATTTAATAACCCCTTTACCTTGCATCGCGAATTAAAATATGTAATTAATTAGTTTATAAGCTTTTTAAATAAGACGGCAAATCTAATAAAATTTCACAAGCATGAAATTTTTAATTGAAACAAAATAATCTGTGTTTTTGTTAGCGCCGGTTTAATGTAATAAATGAGTATGGAAGCGGGTTTTTTTCGTCGGGTTCGTGATACTCCCGGCTTTCCTCATTCCATTTCAGGTAATCAATTTCGGGGAAAAACGTATCGGCCTCAAAATCCTTGTGAATAATGGTCAGGTAGATGCGGTCGGTTTTATCCATTGCCTGGCGATAGATCTCGGCACCGCCGCCAATAAATACCTCATCGTCATGTGCGCAAAGGCTCAGCCCCTCGTCTATTGATTTTACAACCTCGCAGCCCGGGATCTCGATATCCTGACGGGTAACTACAATATTACGGCGGTTTGGAAGCGGTTTACCAACCGATTCATACGTTTTACGGCCCATAATAATGGTACGGCCCGATGTGATCTGTTTAAAATGTTTCAGATCATTCGGCATGTGCCAAAGTAACTGGTTGTTTTTGCCGATGGCATAATTTTGGGCGATTGCTACTATAATTGAGATTGTCATTGAGTCATTGGGCCATTGAGTCATTCGTGATTGATTATCTTAATCAATGTACTGAACTCATTTAATCAGAAAGTCTTTTTAGTAATTCGTAGTCTTCTTTAATAATTTGTTTTACCCATTTACCACGTTCAATACGGGCAGCAGATTCTCTGGTTTTTATGAGCTCCGCTAATACATCAGGCAAAAGTTCTTCCGGAGTTTCATCAAGTATTCTTGTGATTGCTTTTTTAAATTTTAATAGTATCCATCACCTTTTCAGTTTATTATAAACCCTAAGATAACAAAGTGTACCAGTTTTATTAATCATTGCTTGGTTGTTCAACTATTTTCTTCCCGATATATTTAATGTAAATATTTAATTTATGGTGGATGGTTTCTAATTCTTTTAAAAGTTCTTTGTATTTATCCTGAGTAATCAGGTTTCTCAATTTGCACTTATTGAGCCCTCCCTTTGTTTCAATTAACGATCCTCCGCTAAAGTAACAGAAGTTTTTATTTTCCTTATAATGAAATCTTCCAAAACCTTCTGCAATGTTAGCACTGATAGAGTCTGCTGATCGTGCGATTTGTTTGCCAACAGTATCTTTAGCAAAGTAATCCCATTCTAAAACCAAAAACCATATTTATTCGAAAAAGCATCTGCTAAAGTGTAAATTTCTAAATCTTCTATTGTATTACTCATTATTAAAATTGATAAGTAATAAAGAAACAAACTCTTTAAGAAATTTCAAATTCGTTTAATGACCCAATGACCCAATGACCCAATGACCCAATGACCCAATGACTAAACCGCAACTACGCCTTTAATGTGCGGATGCGGGTCATAGTTCTCCAGCGTAAAATCTTCGTACTTAAAATCGAAAATGTTTTTCACATCCGGATTGATCTTCATGGTTGGTAGTGGCCTTGGTTCGCGGCTCAATTGCAGGCGGGCTTGCTCCAGATGGTTGTTGTAAATGTGGGCATCGCCAAAGGTGTGGATAAAGTCGCCGTAATCCAGATCGCATACCTGAGCCATCATCATGGTGAGCAGGGCATATGATGCAATGTTGAAAGGCACCCCTAAAAATATATCGGCACTGCGCTGGTAAAGTTGGCAGGATAGTTTGCCGCGTGTTTCGCCCTTCGAAGCATCGGCCGGCTGCACATAAAACTGGAACAGGCTATGGCAGGGTGGCAGGGCCATCTGGTTAACATCGGCAACGTTCCAGGCCGATACCATAATGCGACGCGAGTCGGGGTTGTTCTTCAGTTGGTTTACCACCTGGCTTATCTGGTCAATGTGGCCGCCATCGGGTTTTGGCCAGCTGCGCCACTGGTAACCATATACCGGGCCAAGGTTGCCGTTCTCATCCGCCCACTCATCCCAAATGCGTACGCCGTTATCTTTTAAATATTTTATGTTGGTGTCGCCGGTTAAAAACCAGATCAGCTCGTGGATGATTGATTTCAGGTGTAGCTTCTTGGTGGTCACCATCGGGAAGCCGTCTTGCAGGTTAAAGCGCATCTGGTAGCCAAATACACTTAAGGTGCCTGTACCGGTGCGGTCATGCTTTTGCGCTCCGTTCTCCATCACATGCTGCATCAGGTCGAGGTACTGTTTCATTTTGTTAGTTTTTAGTCATTGGGTCATTCGCTTCGCTGTCATTGAGTCATTGCTTTAATCGTTCACCATCTAGCGTAATGACTCAATGACCTAATTACTCAATGACGGCGGAGCCATTCCGTTACAAATAAAAATAATCTATTTTTGGTATCCTACTGATGTGCAAAAATACATCGGGTGTTAATCAATTTCCAGATGATACAATTTTCGAATGCCAAGATAAATATAGGCCTTAATATTATTGCCCGCCGCCCTGATGGTTACCACGACCTGGAAACCGTGTTTTATCCAATTAAAATTAACGACGTACTGGAGGTGATCGAGGCAGACAAACTGAGCTTCGAATCATCGGGGTTGGAGATCCCCGGCAGGCTTGAGGATAACCTTTGCATCAGGGGGTACCATTTGCTCAAAAAAGATCACGATGTACCGCCGGTAAAAATCCATCTGCACAAAAATATCCCGATAGGTGCGGGGCTTGGCGGAGGCTCTTCAAACGCGGCGTTCTTCATCAAGCTGATGAATGCGAATTTTGAGCTTGGCTTGTCGGCCGACCAGATGGAAGACTACGCCAGGCAGCTTGGTGCCGATTGCGCTTTCTTTATCCGTAACAGACCGGTGTTCGCGTTTGAAAAGGGAGATGAGTTTGAAGATATCAAACTTGACCTCTCAGCCTATAAAATTGTATTGGTAATGCCAGATGAGCATGTGTCCACCGCAGAAGCGTACAGAGGCGTAAAACCGGCCCCGGTTCGTGAATCATTATACGACCAGATAAAAACGCCCTTAACGGCATGGAGAGGGCAGATTAAGAACGATTTTGAGGGGCACATTTTCCGCGATCATCCCGTTATACGTGGCGTAAAAGCAGAGCTGTACGAGCATGGGGCCATATATGCAAGTATGAGCGGGAGTGGAGCATCGGTTTTTGGCATATTTGAGAACACACCAAACCTTGGTGGCCTGGAAGAGTTTAACCAGGTTTTTTATAACGTTTAAAAAGTAGAAGATGTGAGGTTGCCTCACATCTCAATTCTCATATCTAAAGGCATCTAATCTCTACTGATGTAATCCCGGTCTTCGTCACTTAGTGTATTTTTATCTTCTCCCTGGTGCAGGTCGTCATAGTGCTCGCTGATGTTGTACTTTTTATTTTTTGGCCGGCCAACCAGCACGCCCAAAATAAACGCAGCTACAGCCACCGCTGTTAACACAGCAACCTTCGACATGTAAACGGTGCTGAACAATATGGTGAATTTTACTTCGTCGGTATTTTGCATGATGACGATAGTAAGCAGCACCACAATAATAAGCGCGACGATATTTTTGATACTCATAAAATTTCCTCCTGGTTTGTTTCTACAATATGCGGTTTTTAAATCTTTTTTAAAAATGAGTGTTTTGCCGGCCACGATTTTTTGAAATCGAAAGTGAGGTTGGGGCGAAGGTTCTCAAGGCAATCTCCTCCCCAAAAAAATGCGGAAGGTTTCATCATTAAAATTGCTACTCACATTTTTTCTATTACAAATTTTTCGGCCGCCTTTTCGCCATCATGATGGCAAGGTGTGATTTGGGCAACGTGAATTTTTAGCGCTTTTTTTCATGCGAAAATCAAATTCTGTATACGTGTTTGCTACTCCTGCCAATTTTATTAAAATATAACTTTATAAGTTCAGTACACTTTAACTAAAATCTTACCTCAGTTTTGATTGGTAAATTATTACCTTATTTAATCTGTAATAAATACCTCATTTATAAATAAATAAATGCTTTTTTTACTAACTATAAAATCAAATACTAATTTAATTAGTATTTTGGATTTTTGAAAGTGTTATTTATTTATATAATTACATTTATTAAAACTTATAAATATCTGATTATCAAATTATTATAAATTAATTATAATTGGTAATTTTACTTTTAAAATTGAAATTAAAGCTAAATATATGGCATGTTTATAACTTTAGTCATATTTAGCACTCAATACACTAATTGATTTTTTAATTTGCCCCGGTTTCGATCGTAAATGTTTTTACGTGACATAACCACCCTGAAAATTATAATGGCTTAAACAGCCTTAAAATGCCTTGAGAATTGGAGGTGTGCTTTGCCCCTACCCCCGGGAAAAGGGCGACATTTGACAGAGATTATCAGAAAGATGGAGAGCTTAATTTACCTGTTACGGCGTTTAGCCACCTGCTTTTGAGCAACAGGAAACAGGAAGATGGTAGAGAGTATAATCACAGAACCAACCCAAAAACCTACCGACATTTTATTCATATCGCCAAAAAAAAGGAAGGCCATAATGATACCGTACACCGGCTCGAGGTTGGTGATAAGGGCTACACGGAAGGCCGAAAGTTCGCGCATTACAGATACCCCGGCAACGTATGCGAGCGATGTACAGACTGTGCCGAGCAGGAAAAGATAGCCCAGATCTGCCGCTTTTGGGATAAGGAAACCGGCGGTGCCAACGGTAGCAAAAAGGTAAATAGTAATCCATAGCAGGGCGCCTGATAGCTCATAAAAAGCGATAACAGGAGCCTCGTGATGCTTTATCTGACGGCCGTTTATGATGGAAAAAAGACTTGCCAGTACGGCGCTTGCAAGGCCTGCTATTATACCCTTAGTGTATTGTGTTTCGAATTTAAAAATTAAAACAATGCCTGAAATGATTAAAATCCCGGCAATGATCTCCATTTTTGAGATGCGTTTTTTGTTAATTAAAGGCTCAAAAATGGCGGTAAAAAGTGTGATGGATGAGAGGCAAACCAGCGTTACAGGCACGGTAGAAAGCTTGATAGAAGCGAAAAAAAGTATCCAATGCCCGCCTACTAAGGCCCCTGTGAGCAGCAATTTTACCAGGGTTTTTCGGCTAATTTTGAATGCAGTTTGGTTAAATTTAAAGTATAAAAACAACGAAACGCTGGCAATTAGCACCCTGTACCAAACCAAATTTACCGCCGAAATAGATATCAATTGACCTAAAATTCCGGTGAACCCCCAGATAAAAACGGTAAAATGGAGGATTAAAAGGTTCTTATTAACGCCCAAATTGGTATTTGAAACGCCCTTTTTCGACCCTGAAAGGGCCGTTTTTTGCTGGTTTGGTGAGCCTGTACCGGTCATTATTTTGGCGCTTTTGCTATGAGGATATACCCCAATATCCCGAAAATTATGTTGGGCATGAGTACCGCAATAAGGGGTGGGAAGCCGCCTTTTATGGCAAAAACCAGCGCGAATTTGTTTACCACGATGTAGGTAAAACAGATAAAAATACCAATACCCAAGGGTAAACCAACGCCTCCACGTACCTTGCGCGAGGAGATTGAAACACCAATACAGGTGAGCACAAAGGCCGATAAAGGCTCTACAAAACGGCGATATTTTTCGAATTGCATATCAACAACAACACCCGTACTGCGGGTTTTTTCTTTCTCGATACCCTTGTTTAAAACCGATAATGACATGGTTCCGTAGATGTTGCTCACCATGTTATCGTGGGCTTCAAAGTCAATGGGGCGCATATCTAAAACGGTGTCAATAGTGGGTACATTCTCTTTTAAAACCTCCTTTAAACCGTTAACATAGCGTATGGTTGCCATGTTAATTATCCAATGATTCCTAACCGAATCAAACTTAATACTGGTAGCAGTAAGCTTCTCTTTTAGCTCATCTCCATCAAATTTTTCGAGCGTAAAATTGTATCCAGTTTTAATTTGAGGGTCGTAAGTTTGCAGGTAAACAAAGGTCCGTTTATCCAATTGGATGTGAACTTCACTCTTGGACGGATCGTCATTTTTAAAGAAATGGGCGCTTTCAAAGCTTACTTTTAGCTTGTTGGTAAAGGGTAAAAGGTAAACATTTGCAAATAACGATACTACAAATATTAACCCTGCCGATAGGGCATACGGCCGTAAAAAACGGTAGAAACTGGCCTTACTTGTTAATATTGGCACAATCTCGGTTTGGTTGGCCATCTTCGCTGTAAAATAAATTACCGCCAAAAAGTTAATTAATGGCGAAAGCAGCATCAAATAAAACGGTATAAAACCTACGTAGTAAACGAAAATAACATCATGTACAGAGGTGTTATCGCCCAAAAAATTATCCAGGTGTTCAGATATATCAAACACTACAGATATCACCATAAAAATACCCAGTGTGAACACGAATGTGCCCAGGTATTTCCGTATGATATATGAATCTATAACGGTTAAATATCTGTCTAAAAAACGCTTCATTTATAATCTTTGGCCTAAACGGTTCACCATCATTTTCTTCCAGTCGTAAAACTCGCCGGTGATGATTTTATTGCGTGCTTCCTGAACTAACCATATGTAAAAGTGCAGGTTATGCAAGGTTGCTATCTGCGCGCCCAGCATTTCGCCGCTATGTATAAGGTGGCGCAGGTAAGCTTTAGTATATACGGTATCGGCAAACAGGTCGCTATCGGCTTCAATTGGCGAAAAATCGTTCTTCCACTTTTCGTTTTTGATGTTGATGATGCCATTTTTTGTAAACAGCATACCATTGCGCGCGTTGCGGGTAGGCATTACACAATCAAACATATCAATACCTAAAGCAATGTTTTCTAAAAGGTTAACAGGTGTGCCTACGCCCATTAAGTAACGCGGTTTATGTTCGGGCAGTATATTACAAACTACCTCCGTCATGGCGTACATTTCTTCGGCAGGTTCACCTACGCTCAGGCCGCCAATAGCATTGCCCTCACGCTCAAAAGAGGCTATTACCTCGGCCGAACGTACCCGCAGATCTTTATAAACCGACCCCTGTACAATAGGGAACAGGGTTTGGCTATAACCGTACTTGGGTTCGGTAGTATCAAAGCGGTCGCAGCAGCGTTTAAGCCAGCGGTGCGTCATCTCAATAGAGCGTTTGGCGTAGTTATATTCGCATGGGTAGGGGGTACATTCATCAAAAGCCATGATGATATCTGCACCAATAATGCGCTGAATATCCATCACATTCTCGGGCGTAAACAGGTGTTTAGACCCATCCACATGCGAGCGAAAGGTTACACCTTCCTCCTTTATTTTACGCACTTCGGTAAGCGAATACACCTGGTAACCGCCGCTATCTGTTAAAATAGGACCTTCCCACCCGTTAAATTTGTGCAAACCGCCGGCCTGTTCAATGGTGTTTAACCCTGGCCTTAAGTATAAGTGGTAGGTATTGCCTAATATGATCTGCGCCTTAATATCATCCTTCAGCTCGCGCTGGTGTACTGCTTTTACCGTGCCGGCTGTGCCAACAGGCATAAAAATAGGCGTTTGTATAACCCCGTGGTCTGTAGTTACCTCGCCCGCGCGGGCTTTAGAAAGGGGATCCTGTGCTGTTAAATTAAATTTCATTTATCCGTGCAAAATTAACAAAAGTTTGCGGGTTTAGCTTGTTGCTTTGTTAGTTAACTCACCCCGACTCCGCTATGCTTGTCGACCCTCTCTGCTTCGCAAAGAGGGTGAAGAGAAAGGAAAACCCTCTTTGCGCGTAGCGAAGATGGGCGCGCGAAGTGCCGTGGGGTGAGTTTAATTCTCGCTTTATTAGTTAACTCACCCCGACTCCGCTGCGCTTGTCGACCCTCTCTGCTCCGCAAAGAGGGTGAAAAGAAAAGGAAAACCCTCTTTCCGCGCAGCGAAGAAAGGTCGCGCACGAAGGCCGCGGGGTGAGTGTAATCGTCGCTTTATTAATTAACTCACCCCGACCACGCTACGCTTGTCGACTCTCTCTGCTTCGCAAAGAGGGTGAAGAAAAAGGAAAACCCTCTTTCCGCGCAGCGAAGAGAGGGTCGCGCACGAAGTGCCGCGGGGTGAGTTAATCACCGTTTATTAGCCCGGGCCGCAGGCAACGCCCTCTATATTATCATGAGGAAACAATTTAACGATCCAGCAATTTCCCCTGTAAACCAACTTAAACCTCAGCAATTTAACAATAGAACAATTCATCAATTTTCCCTATAAACAATACTCGCTTTTGTCACCTATTTTTAACAAATTTGCACCTTATTATCAAGGGGTTTGGAAGCTTATATTCACGAGGCGTTATTCGTTCTGTTTCAACTATGTTTTATTGTACAGCTGTATTACCTGCTAAGTAACCACAGCAGGCTTACCCGCTATGTACCCAATGAGGTGTTACCCGGCCCAACCGTGCCTGTATCTGTTATTATAAGCGCCCGTAACGAAGCCCGTAACCTAACCGAAAACTTACCTTATATATTACAGCAAAACTACCCTGATTATGAGGTGGTGGTGATAAACGATTGCTCGACGGATGAATCGGACATGATACTGCTGGAGATAAAACAGGAGTTTCCGCACCTTAAAATAGTAACCATTACCGAGCATGCCCGTTACAAAACCGGCAAAAAATTTGCCCTTACTTTGGGCATAAAAGCAGCGAAGAACGAACACCTTTTATTCACAGATGCTGATTGCAAGCCCGCTACTTTAAACTGGATTACCCGCATGGCGGCCGGTTTTACAGGTTCTGCGCAAATAGTATTGGGCTATTCGCCTTATACCCGCACAAGTAATTTTCTGAACCCTTTTATCAGGTTCGAGACTTTAAAAACGGCTATTAACTACCTTTCGGCAGCCTTAACCGGTAATGCATACATGGGCATTGGCCGCAACCTGGCGTATACAAAAACCTTGTTTTTTGGCGCAAAGGGGTTTGCATCGCACATGCACGTACTATCGGGCGATGATGATCTGTTTGTAAACCAAAACGCCACTGCCGATAATACCACTATAGAGATACACCCCGATACCTTTACTTATACCGATGCCAAAACCACTTTGGGGGGCTGGTTCAGGCAAAAAAAACGGCATATGGGGGTGGGTAAGCTTTATAAAAACAACCACAGGCGCGCGTTAAGTTTTGATGCCCTTAGCGGCTTTTTGTTTTACGTTTTATTTATATTGTGCCTGGTATTCAAATTTGAACCGCTTTTAGCTATTGGCGCTGTGGTTTTTAGGCTTATACTTCAGTTAATTGTTTACCGCAAGGTATTTAAAAGGTTAAGTTGCGGCGATTTGATATGGTCGTTACCTTTTTTGGATATGATATATTATATGTATTTAAACGTGTTTGGATTGATTGGCACATTTATTAAAACCACCAGATGGAAATAAATAAACATTTCACCGAAAACGCTAAGAACGACTTTCACCTGGTAGTAAAGGCAAGGCAGGGTAACCAAAAAGCCTATGCCGACCTGATGCACCGCTACAAAGATTCCATCTACTTTATGGTGCTTAAAATGGTTAATAACAAAGAGGACGCGATGGACCTTACCGTTGAAACCTTTGCCAAAGCATTTGAAAAACTGGAGAAATACCAGCCCGAGTATGCTTTTAGTACCTGGCTTTTTCGCGTGGCTACCAATAACTGTATAGATTTTATACGCAAAAAAAAGCTGAACACCCAATCCATCCACGGGATGATGGACGAGGATGGCGATGAAAAACCGCTGCAGATAAAATCGGATGTGTTGAACCCGGAGGAGTCGTCCATCAAAAAACAACAAACCGAAGAACTTAAATTACTGATAGAGAGTTTACCTATCCGTTACCGTAACCTGATAACCCTGCGTTACTTCGATGAACTATCGTACGAGGAGATTGCCCAGCAGCTCGACCTGCCGCTGGGTACAGTTAAAGCGCAGTTATTTAGGGCCAGGTACCTGTTAGGTAATATCATTAACCGCTATAATAAGGATGACATCTGAGATCCTGACAAAATACTTCCCCGAAATTACTGCTGAGCAAAAAGCCCAATTTGCACAGCTGCAGGAGCTTTACACCCTGTGGAACAGCCAGATCAACGTAATATCCCGCAAGGATATCGACCTGTTGTATGAGCGCCATGTGCTGCACTCACTTGGTATTGCCAAGGTAATGGCCTTTTTACCCGGCCAAAATGTGCTGGATGTTGGTACAGGCGGGGGCTTCCCGGGGATACCATTGGCTATACTTTTTCCCGAAACCAACTTCCATTTGGTTGACTCCATCGGCAAAAAAATAAAGGTGGTTACTGAAGTTGCCGCGGCGCTGGGGCTTAAAAACGTAAGGGCCACACATGCCCGCGCCGAAGAAATTAAAGAGCAGTTTGATTTTGTGGTGTCGCGCGCGGTTACGCAGCTAAAGGATTTTTACCCGTGGGTAAAGGGTAAGTTTAAAAAACAATCGACCAATAAATTACCTAACGGGATACTGTATTTAAAAGGTGGGGACCTTACACAAGAAATTGCCGACGCGGGTTTAGCCGTTCAGCAATATCATCTCAAAGATTACTTTGAGGAGGGATTTTTTGAGACCAAACAGGTGATCTACGTAAAAGGATAGCGATTTAGCTATGCTTTTTAACCATGCGGCTTATTTCTGTTTTTCAACAGGTGGTGTTTTAGCCGGTTCATCAGATACAACAACAGGCGATGCAAGCTTTATCTGGTCTACTTTTACCTTTTTAGCCGGTTCATCAGATACAATAACAACAGGCGATGCAAGCTTTATCTGGTCTACTTTTATCTTTTTAGCCGGTTCATCAGATACAACAACAACAGACGATGCAAGCTTTATCTGGTCTACTTTTACCTTTTTAGTTGGTTCATCAGATACAACAACAATAGGCTTAACAATTTGAGTAACCTTTGGCATTTTTTCAATAGGCGGTGGCGGCGGTATCTTACCAACTTTAGCCGGTTTATCAGGCTTTACAGCCGGCGGTTGGAACTTTATCTGGTCAACTCTTGGTGGTTTTAGCGACGGTGCAGGCGGCGGTGGTGGTGGCATTATATTATTATTCCCCATGGTTACAACTACACCGGCAAAATTTGGTTTAGACCTATAATCATCTAATGACTGATATTTTTTTGTGAAACCCTTTAATGCAAACACAGTAGCCATATAATATTTGCCGGGGGTTTTATCAACGGTGCCCGTAAAAGATTTTAGTGCATTTACAGCTGCTTCGTCACAGCCTTTGCCAATACCTTTTTCCACTTGTATATCGGTAATTGTATGCTCGGTATTTAAGCGATACGATAGTATTACGTTGCCATCCGTTTTGCTTTCCTTTGCCAATTGCGGGTAGCGCAAAGTTTTTGCCATATGTTTGTATAAGGCGATATATGCCGCTTCATAAGGTGGTGGCGGGGCTAACCTGGTTTTATCGGTAGCCGGGGGCTGTGGCGCAATTACCAGCGCGCTTCCATTTTTATCGGCACTATAAATAGATGCCTCTCTTTTTGCAGGTTTATCAGGCACTATTACAGGTGGCGGCATAAGCTTTTTCTTAACAGTATCAGTTTTAGCTTTTTCCCGCTCAACAATGGCAATCTCAAATCCACGCTTTTTAAAATCCGCTTTGTCTTTTTCAGTTAAGCTGTTTACTGTGTAAAAGGATTCAGAGCCGTTTTTTTTGTCGGTAATGCCAATTTTATCAGATACCTGCCACATGTTGGTTTTGATATCTGTAAGCTTCAGTGCGTATTTTACACTGTCGATAACAGGCTTAACAACCTCTCGCGGCGCCAGGTCTATCAGCCCATAATCCTTACTAAACACCAGTGTTGATGTGCAGAGCATACCCGCGCAAAGCGGCAGCGCTGCCAGATACTTTAGCCTTGCTAACTTACCTGATCGGTTTTTGTTTAACATAATGATCCTCTTTTTTAATAAATTATAATTGAAAAATGAATGTGCTATAGATGCGCCCTGTATGCCATAAGCATTGTTCAGTAAAAAAGAGGAGTAGGTGATGGCGTCCTGCTCTTGTGCGGCGGTTTGCTCGTCGGCTATATATTCATGTATGGTTTTAAGGCTGCGCTGAGTGAGATAGATGAACGGGTTAAACCAGTTGATTACCTTCAAAATCTCTAAAAAGATAATATCAACCGAATGTTTTTGGCGGATATGCACCATCTCGTGCGCTATAACCGTTTGGGCCTGGGGCACGTTGCTGCCAATAAACAGGTAATTAAAGAAAGAGAAGGCCGTGTTCTCCTCACTCAGGCTGATCAGTTTATATTTATCCTGATATAGAGAATGATGGTTACGTGTAAGTATATACAGCTTATGCAGGCGGAATAGCAGTGCCAAAAATGCGATGACAACGCCGGTTATGTACAGATATATTACAGCATCATCAAACGTAAAATGCTGAACGGCTGCCTCTAATTTAACCTGCTGCACATTTACCGGAATGGCAGTTACCTGACTAACGGGCTCCAGAATTTCAATTTCGGGAATAACGGGTTTGAGGATACTCAGTTGGGTAAGCGGCAAAATAAATGCTATTATGCAGCTAAATATGAGGTAGACACGACCCAGTGTATAGTGGGTATCGCGGTTTAAAAACAGGCAATAGCACAAATAAAATACCCCCAGGTATATATTTGCCTCTATAAGGTAATGCAGCCAGCTCATTTTTTTTGAGATTTAAGTTTGTTAATTAACTCGGTCAGTTCATCCAGTTCTTTTAAGCCCAGGTCTTTTTCATCGGCAATGAATGATACCAGGCTTTTATAGGAGTTATCAAAGTAATTGCTCATCAGTTTATCAAATGTGAATTTTTTGTAATCATCCTCGCTAATAAGCGGGAAGTACACATGCGAGTTGCCATATGCTTTATGGTCTATAAATCCTTTACCCTCCAGCACGCGCACCACGGTTGATACGGTGTTGTATGCGGGTTTTGGTTCGGGAATTTTCTCCAGTATGTCTTTCACTATTCCTTCTTTTAATTGCCACAGTATCTGCATGATCTGTTCTTCGGCCTTGGTAAGTTCTTTTAGTTTCATAGCAAACTATTTTTATAGTTAGGCTAAGGTAGAACTATTTTTGTAGTTTGCAAACTATTTTTATAGTTTTTGTAAAAAATATTTGGCATTAAGTAGATGGGGAGCAGTCTAAGCTTGTCGAAGACCTACACATGCGACAAATGGTTCGACAGGCTCACTCGTGACAACAACTGAAATATATTTTAGCTGTAAATGCTAATTATTTTAGGAAATTTTATACTTTAGGGCATCATAAACCATCATGTCTATACTACACCAGGTTGCTTTAACATTTATAAAAGAAATAGGCCATACAAGGGCCAAGATGCTGCTTGCCCATTTTGGCAACGCGAAAGAGATCTTTAAAATGGGTGAAGCAAAGTTGAAAAAGATCCCCGGAATAGGTGAAAAACTTATTGGCCGCCTAAACTTTGATGAAGCATTAACAAAGGCCGAAGAAGAAGTGAAGTTTATTGAGAAAAACGGGATAGATGTTATTTTTTATACCGATGCCCGTTACCCGCGCAGGTTAAAGAACTGTACCGATTCGCCTGTATTATTGTATAGCAAGGGTAACGCCAACCTTAACCAGTACCGTTGTGTGAGTATAGTGGGCACGCGTAACGCTACCGATTACGGCCGCCAGTTGTGTAAACAACTGGTTGAAGAGCTGGCAGAATATAATGCTTTAGTAATAAGCGGCCTTGCCCATGGTATTGATGTTGCCGCGCACAAAGAATGCCTTAAATATAATGTACCCACTGTTGGGGTTTTGGGACATGGCTTAGACAGGTTTTACCCTCATCAGAATAAAACTACGGCAGATAAGATGATGGAAAACGGGGGGATTTTGTCTGAATACCCATCAGGTACCAAGCCCGACAGGCAAAATTTCCCCGAGCGCAACCGCATTGTGGCCGGCATGGCCGATGCTACCGTGGTAGTAGAGGCAGGGCTAAAAGGCGGCGCATTGATCACCGCTGAAATTGCCAATAGCTATAACCGGGATGTTTTCGCTTTCCCCGGCAGGCTGGGTGATGAGTATTCGGAAGGTTGTAATTTCCTGATCCGTAATCATAAAGCGCAGTTGCTGAGTTGTGTTGCTGATTTGGCATATAGCTTAGGCTGGGAAAAAAATACGGAAACAAAAGGCGCACCCGAGCAATTACTGCTGCCGATAGAGCTATCGGCAGATGAGCGCGCGGTTTATGAAATTATACAGCAAAATAAAATCCCGCTGGCTATTGACGATCTTTCCATTAAGGCAAATATGCCCATGAGCCTGCTGGCTATGACCCTGCTTGACATGGAACTTCAGGGGTTTATCCGCTCGTTACCGGGGAAAACTTACCAGATTAATTAATTCTGTAGCCCGAAGACTTACGTGAACTTTTATCGAATTAGGGCTAAAGACTTAGAACTTCAGACTTAAGGCTAATCTTTCGGCGTATCGTAATGGGTAAGTTTGCCGGCGTGTTCATGCAGTTCGTTCCAGCTATCAGCATCAAATTCTATTACCGCTACCGAGCAGGGCGGCACATCTTTTACAGCGCCGCTTAAATAATAAAGCACCTGGCTAATACCGGGGTTATGGCCAACAAGGGCAATAAAATCATGTTCCTCGGGCAGGTTATAGATCACTTTAAGCAAGGCGTTTTCGCTTGCATCATAAATATCTTTATTGGTTATGGCTTTGGGTAAACCTGTTTCCTGCGTAAAAACATTTGCTGTAGAAAGTGTGCGCAAAGCAGGGCTGGCCACTATAATTTGGGGTTTTATGCCTTCTGCAATTAACCGTGATGCCATCAATTCGCATTGCTTAAAACCTTTATCGGTTAAAGGTCGCTCAAAATCTGCATAACCAGTTTCGTGGGTTGCTTTGGCGTGGCGAATCAATAATAGCTTTTTCATGTATCTAAAATAAAAAAAGAGGAGCAAATGCCCCTCTTTTTTTATTTTATTGTTGGTTTCCTTAGAATTTAAAGCCTACAGAAACACCAAATACACGGTTTTTCAAAGATTCGTCATTGCTGGTATTGTTAGCGATGTTTGACAAGCCCAGATCATAGTTGATACCTAAAATAAGGCCGCCTTTAAATTCAACACCTGCAATACCGTTTAAACCTAAATCGGTTCTTTTAAGTTCGCCATTGTTGCCAAATTTAATGTCTTCGCTTACCGAGTTGCCCTGGTCGTCAGTACCTTTTGCTTTGCCTGATACGCCTACACCTACATACGGGCCTGCGCCAAAATACACATTACCAATAACAGCCGGTATGTGGTAAACAATGTTTACCGGAACCTGCACGTAATAGGTTTTTAAATCGCCCGCGGTACCAAAATCTGTAAGGGTAACTTTGCCGCCCTTGCCTGTAAAGTTTAAGGCCGGTTGGATAGAAACCGCTGTGCCTACTTTAAAATCGGCAAATAAACCAGCTGCAAATGTTGTAGTATTACTTGTAGAAGCTGATAAATTGCCACTTGATGCAGTTAGTTTCGCGAAATTAACGCCGCCACGGATCCCAAAAGTTGGTAATTGTGCAAAAGCTGTTGAAGCTGCGAACGCGCAGCAAACTAATAGTAGAATTTTTTTCATGTGATTAAGATTATTATTTGGCGCGAAAGTAAACAATTTTTATAAACTAACTTTGCAGTTATTTAATATTCACAAATTCTGCGATCGGTTGCTCGGGCATATCATACATGCATTTGAAATGGCCAAGCGGGCATTTTTCAAGTCCGAATTTTGAGCAGGGGCGGCAACTGAGGTCGATGCCGGCTACCAGAACATCCTTTACCATATAGGGCTGCACGCCCAAAAGCCCGGGCACGGTACCACCCCAAATAGATACTATCGGTACATTAAAAGCTTCGGCAATATGGGTAAGGCCGGTATCAAAACCAATAACGCTTTGCGCCTTTGATACCAGGAAAACAGATTCATCGAGCGAGGTTACACCACAGGCATTGTATATGTTATTGCCAACGGCCGTACTTATTTCGTGTCCGTTTGCTTTAACATCGTTACCACCCAATAGTACTATAGGATAATTAATTTGGCGGCACAGGCTAATGATCTTTTCGTTTGGCATCCGCTTGGTAAAGTGGGTGGCACCTATTACAAAGGCAACGTAGTTTTGCTGGTGTGATGCCGGGAGCAGGGCAGCCAACTGGTAATCCTTTTTAATATAATAATCAATAGGTTTGCCATCATTGGTAACACCTAAAAAGGCTACTGCTTTTAAATAACGGTCAACCAAATGCACCGGAGGTACAAGCTTTAAGTTAAATTTAAGGCTGAGCCATTTGCGGATAGTTTGCTTTTTATAGGTAGATGTATGGATACCTGTGCGTAGCTTGATAATGGCGGTGCGCAGGTTATTATGCAGGTCGATAATATGGTCATACCCTTCTGCCTTAATATCTGCAATAGTTTCTGCAAGCGTTGGTTTTAGCAATAACAGCTTATCTACATAGGGGTTATTATCGTAGATATATTTAAAAGCAGCTTTTGTAAGGAAGTGTATCTCGGCACCCGGCAGCTGTTTTTTAAGGCAGCGCACCACAGGGGTGGTATAAATAATATCACCCATCGAGCTAAAGCGGATAACCAGTATTTTCATCCGAAAATAATGAGTGATTTAATGAATGAGTGATTTAGTGAATTCATTTCCCTATATATTAAGGCTTTTACTTTTCAGCTTTTACCTCGCTTTGGGCCTTTATTTTATTGATGATGGCGGTAGAAGAATAGCCATCAACCAGGCTGATGGTTTTTACTTCGCCGCCATTGGCCAGTACTTCTTTAGCCCCTGCTATATTTTCAACGGTATAATCGGCGCCTTTTATCAACACATCGGGCATCAGTTTGGTGATCAGTTCCCGGGGTGTATCTTCTTCAAAAAGTATTACGGCATCCACAAAAAATAGTGCTGCCAACAGGGCGGCGCGGTTATTTTGGTCGTTTACCGGGCGGGTTTCGCCCTTCAGCCGTTTTACAGAAGCATCGGTATTAAGGCCAATGATCAGCTTATCGCCAAGTTCAGCAGCTTTGGCCAGGTAGGTGATATGGCCAAGGTGCAGCAGATCGAACACGCCATTGGTGAAAACCACCCTTTTGCCTTCGCTTTTCCAGGTTTTTATGCTATTGGTTAGCTGTGGCAGCGTGGTTATTTTGGCAAGCAATGTTTTTTCCAGATCGTGGCGCATGTTCAAATTTAAGGTAAATAATTGATTAACTCCCTCTTGAGAGAGTTGCGTTACGGGGTTTAGCAGTTTCCTATGTCGCTTTGTTAAACCCCTCCTTGCACCCTCCCGTTGGGAGGGAATCGCACAAGGCGTATTCCTTTTGTCTTTTCCAACTCCCTCCCTTGGGAGGGGCGCGTTGGGTTGTGTGCCGGCGGGGCGGGGTTTAGCAGTTTCCTATGTCGCTTTGTTAAACCCCTCCCTGCACCCTCCCGATGGGAGGGAATCGCACAAGGCGTATGCCTTTTGTCTTTTCCAACTCCCTCCCTTGGGAGGGGTGCGTTGGGTTGTGTGCCGGCGGGGCGGGGTTTAGCAGTTTCCTATGTCGCTTTGTTAACCCCCTCCCTGCACCCTCCCGATGGGAGGGAATCGCACAAGGCGTATGCCTTTTGTTTTTTCCAACTCCCTCCCTTGGGAGGCTTGCGTTGGTTTGTGTGCCGGCGTTACGGGGTTTAGCAGTTTCCTATGTCGCTTTGTTAAACCCCTCCCTGCACCCTCCCGTTGGGAGGGAATCGCACAAGGCCTATGCTTTAACTATTTAAAACCTCCAGCGGAAAAGTATTAGGGAGTTTAATTGATTTATCTTTCTTGATAATATCTATGACAACACTTTCAATACCACGAATAACATTAAGTATATCATACTTTACATCAGCTTCACTAAACCTGATAATTTTAATACCGAAACTCTCCAATTTCTGCTGTCTTATTTCATCTTTATTAAAAGTTTCTTCATGGTTGTGTGACATACCATCGATTTCTATTGCCAGCATCAATTCCTTACAGTAAAAATCGACAATATAATTATCCAGGCATCTTTGTCTGTCAAAATCAAGGCCCCAAAGTTTGTCTTGTTTTAATTCATTCCAAAGTAGCAATTCTCCAATAGTCATATCCTTTCTTAGCTTTCTGGCTAACGGCTTTAACTTTGAGTTGTATGGAATTATTTTAGACACTCCTTTTTTCTAAATTGTCTCCAGGGAGGTGTATAATAGTTTAATATCACTTTACTATCCTACGCCCCCTCTCAAGAGGGGAACTATTTTTCAATAAACATCATCCACCGCCTTACACATAATGTGGCCTATAAGGATGTGCATTTCCTGGATGCGGGCGGTAACATCAGACGGTACAACGATATTGAGATCGCAAATACCATTCATTTTGCCGCCATCACGGCCGGATAAGCCAAGTGTTTTACAGCCGGTTTTTGCAGCAGCTTCAAAAGCATTTAATATCCCCTGGCTGTTGCCGCTGGTAGATATACCGATGAAAAGGTCGCCGGGTTGGGCTAAAGCCTCTACCTGGCGCGAGAATACGTGGTGGTACCCGTAATCATTAGCGATAGCTGTAAGTGCCGATGTATCAACTGTTAAAGCTATGCCCGGCAATGCTTTACGTTCTTTAACAAACCTTCCGCTCAGTTCGGCCGCTATATGCTGGGCATCAGCCGCACTGCCGCCATTACCTGCAATTAATACCTTTTTGCCATCCTGTAAAACAGATACCATCACCCTGCAAGCGGTTTCAATATCGCCGCTCAGGTTTTCTATAACCTTTTGTATTAAATTACGATGCTCGTATAGTTCTTCAATAACCATTCTTCTTAAATTCTAAACGCTAAAGTTCTAAATCCTAACCTCTAAACTCAATATCCTGCAGTATCTCATTAACCGTGGTTACGGCGCTGCCGGTTTGCCTTATTACAATAGCGGCGGCGTGGTTGGCCAGTTCGCAGGCTTCCTCTACATTTAGCCCCTGTGCCATAAAATAAACCATGGTAGCAATTACCGTATCGCCTGCGCCGGTTACATCAAATACCGATGTAGCTTTTACGGGCAGTAACTTGTGTGCCAGTTCGCTGATGATGACCATCCCTTGTTCAGACAAAGTTACCACAATATATTCGGCACCGGTTTGTTTTAAAATAATGCGCGCTGCCTGCTGCAGTTCATCAATATTGGTGATCTTTTCTGTCTTGGCAGCTTCGGCCAGTTCCTTGCGGTTTGGTTTTATAATGAAGGCGCCTTTATATTTTTCGTAGTTAAGGCCTTTGGGGTCAATAACCACACGTTTGCCTTGCGCATCAGCCTCTTTAATAACGTGTTGTGTAAGGTTTGGCGAAAAAAGGCCTTTGTTATAATCTGATAATATAATAATATCGGCTTTAGCAATAGCTCCTTTTATACCGGCAATAAATTGCATCTGCAGGTCATTGGCCAGTGGGTTGGTAACCTCCCTGTCAACCCTTACCAGTTGGTGGCTACCCGCCATTACCCGGGTTTTTACCGTAGTAGGGCGGGTGGTATCTTTAAAAATCCCATCAACATTGATGCCTTCATCTGTCAGGATCTTTGTTAAACGATTGGCATCCGCATCATCGCCGGTTATACCCGCTAACGATATTTTTGCCCCCAACGATAGCAAATTTTGGGCAACATTAGCGGCACCACCCGGTGTGGTAAACTCTTTTTTTACGTTTACTATGGGTACCGGCGCCTCGGGCGAAAGCCTGGTGGCATCGCCTATAATATAATGGTCTATCATCAGGTCGCCGATAACCAAAATATTTGGTACCGGGCCCGATTGCTGTAGTTTACGTACTTTATCTGTTAGTATCATTGAGTCATTGAGTCATTGGGTCATTGTTTGGCTGTTCAATGATTTTCTTCCCAATATATTTGATGTAAATATTTAACTTATGGTGAATGGTTTCTAATTCCTTTAGCAACTCATTGTATTTGTCTTCACTGATCAGGTTTCTCGATTTGCACTTATTGAGCCACCCCTTTGTTTCAATTAATGATCCTCTGCTAAAGTAACAGAAGTTTTTATTTTCCTTATAATGAAATCTTCCAAAACCTTCTGCAATGTTAGCACTGATAGAGTCTGCTGATCGTGCAATTTGTTTGCCAATAGTGTCTTTAGCAAAGTAATCCCATTCTAAAACCAAGAACATATTTTATTTGAGAAAGTATCCGCTAAGGTATAAATCTCTAAATCTTCTATTCTATTACTCATTGTTGGAATCAATAAGTAATAAAGAAACGAACTCTTTTAGGAATTTCAAATTCATTTAATGACCCAATGACCCAATGACCCAATGACCCAATGACCCAATGACCCAATGACCCAATGACCCAATGATTCTACTGACTACCTCTTTTCTTTTCAAAAACCTTGCTTATCTCATCTAAAGATAAGGCATTCAAGCACATCTCTTTACTTAAACCGCCTTTGCGGGCTACGTTAATGCCATAATGCATATCATGGAAACCGCTGTTACGGTGTGCATCGGGGTTTATGGATAACATAACGCCTTTATTAAGCGCGTATTGGTGCCAGCGCCAGTCGAGATCAAGCCTTACCGGGTTGGCGTTAATTTCAATCACCACGTTATTGGCTGCGCAGGCGTCTATTACTTTTTTATAATCAATATCATATCCTTTACGGCTAAGCAACAGCCTGCCGGTAGGGTGGCCCAGTATAGTGGTAAATGGGTTTTCTATCGCTTTTATTAAACGGGCGGTGGCTTTATCCTCCTGCATTTTAAGGTTAGCGTGTACCGATGCCACGATAAAATCAAACTTCTTCAATATCTCTTCCGGGTAATCCAGCGATCCATCATTCAAAATATCCGATTCGATACCTTTAAAAATATGGAACCCGGTTATCTTTTTATTCAGATGGTCTATCTCTTCCTGTTGTTGTAAAACACGCTCAATGCTCAGGCCTTTTGCGTAAAAGGCGCTTTTGCTGTGGTCGCAAATGCCTAAATATTGCAGTTTTAGCTCATCGCGGCAGTACAGGGCAATTTCTTCCAGCGTGTTCACCCCGTCGCTCCAGGTACTGTGGTTGTGCAGTGTACCTTTCAGGTCGTGGTAGCTGATCAGCGTTGGCAGTTTGTTTTCGGCCGCTTTTTCTATAAAGGTAATGCCATCGCGTAGCTCCGGCTGCATCCAGGCAAGACCTGCTTTTTGGTAAATAACTTCTTCTGTTTCGGGTTGCTCAAGCGGGGTGTTAATACGCGATAATACTTTCTCTACATGCTCGGTTGTACCGGTGTTCACGAAAAGCTCGTAGTAATAATCGGCTTTATCTACGCAGATAATATCAACCAGTAAACCGTTCTTTAACTCGGCAGAAATATGTGTGCCGTTCAAAACCACGTTTTGCAGCGTATCCAGTTCGGCCAGTGCTTCATATGCCACCTGTTGGTTTAGGCTGCCTATAACGATAACTAACTCGCTGATGATCTCGTCCAGCCTGCGAAATTCTCCTGCTATATGCTTTAAGGCATCGGGGAATATGCCCCTGATCTCTTCCATCAGGTCTTTCGCTTCCTTCTCTACCTGCGCATAAAGGAATTTGCCATTACCCGCCATCCGGAACTCGATCACCTTTTTTATCTCCTCCTGGGTTTTTAAACCGAAGCCCTTGGCCTCAACCAGGCGGTTCTCGTTACAGGCGTAGTAAAGCTCACCAACATTCTCAATGCCAAGCTCTTTCCATATAATGGCTACCTTTTTTGGGCCAATACCTTTAATGCCCATCATCTCTACAACACCTTCGGGGGTAGCTGCAAGCATTTCCTGCAGTTCGGCCATGGTGCCGGTTTCTAAAAGTTCGGCAATTTTAGCGGCAAGGCTTTTGCCTATACCGTCTATTTTCTCCAGTTCCTCAACCGTTTTGCCCGCAAGCGGGAAGGGTAGCTTATCTACCTTAAAGGCTGCATTAGCTATCGACTTTATTTTGAAAGGATTAACCTCGTTCAATTCCATCAATTGCGATAGTAAACGAAGCATGCGCGCTATGGGTTTGTTCTCCATAATTTAGTTGTGGCGTAAAAATACAAATTGAGATAGTATAATTACAGATGGTTGCAGCGATTGTTCATATATTAACAAAAAAGCCACCCATTACAGGCGGCTTTCTAAATCAAAGTATTTAATAAAATTATTTTATCACCACTTCATAGGTCATGCGGGCCTGCGGAGTGCGCATCATTTTGGTTACGCCTTGTATTTGCTGGTAATAACGATAATTATCGCCAAGCTCGGCTTTTACAAAATGGGCCTTTACCTCGGCAGATAAGCCTTGCCCAAATTTATCCAGGAAGCTTTTTTGCTCGGGGTATGATACTATCTTGTAGTCTTTTATGTTAGCTTTTTTAGCGGCAGATTGTACGGCATCTTTAATGTTGCCCAACCTATCAACCAGGCCAATTTTTAATGCCTGGCTGCCTGTCCATACGCGGCCCTGGCCAATGCTGTTAATGTATTCCTGTGTTTTGCCACGGCCGTTGGCCACTGCTTTTGTAAAATCGTCATAGCCGCGGTTAACGCTGTTTTGCAGCATAGCCCTTTCTTCGGGGCTTAACGGGCGACTAACATCCCCCAGGTCGGCAAACTTGCCGGTTTTTACACCATCGAAGGTGATACCCAGCTTATCGTTAAATAGCTTTTGCATATTTGGCAATACGGCAAAAATACCGATAGAGCCTGTTATGGTGTTTGGTTCGGCTATGATAGAATCAGCCGCGCAGGCAATATAATAACCACCTGATGCCGCCACATCGCCCATTGAAACGATAATAGGTTTTACTTTTTTGGTGAGCATTACCTCACGCCATATCACATCAGATGCCAGCGAACTGCCGCCCGGTGAGTTAACGCGCAATACAACCGCCTTCACTTTATCATCCAAACGTACTTTACGCAATGCTTTTGATATCGTTTCAGACCCAATGCTGTTATCGTCGCCATCGCCACCGGCAATCTCGCCCGATGCATAAATAATAGCCACACGGTTTGTTGAACTAACCTCTTTTGGATCGGTAGTAGTTTTTGAGCTGCTTTTTACATAGTCGCTCAGATCAACGCTGGCAAGGTCGTTTTTCTCTTTAGCGCCTGTACGTTGTTTTAATTCAGAAAGGATCTCGTCTTTGTATTTTAATCCGTCAACCAGTTTGTATTTTAATGCATCTTCTGGCTGCTGTATGCGGCCGCTGTTGGCGTAATTAAATAACGAATCTTTATTAATATTACGGCTTTTGCCTATCCCGGTCAGGAAATAATCATACATAGAACCCAGGTATGAATTTACCTGCAAACGGTTTGCATCGCTCATTTTGGTTAAAACCAATGGCTCAACAGCACTTTTAAAGGTGCCTACTTTAATGATCTGTGCTTCAATGCCCAGTTTATCCAGCGCACCTTTCAGGAAGGTGATCTCTGAACTAAAGCCCCTAAATTCGAAAATACCTTTTGGGTTAATGTAAACCTTATCGGCAACGGATGCCAGGTAGTAAAAGCCCTGTGTGTAAATTTCTGAATAGGCTATTACAAACTTTTTAGATTTTTTGAAATCGATAAGCGCATTGCGGATCTCTTCGGTAGTTGCCTGGCCGCTCATCATATAACTCTCGTCCAAAAAAATACCTTTTATATTACTATCTGTTTTTGCTTTTTTAATACTCGCGAGTATATCGTTAAGCCCGATGGTTTTTTCGCCGTCGATACCCAAAAAGCCGAGGTTTGCAAATGGGTTATTCGGCGTACGTTCAGCTATAGGGTAGGTAAGTTTAATGTGTAATACCGAATTGGCATCCACATCAACCGCTTTGTCACTGCCTGCAGCTACTATAAGCCCCGATAACAGTATAAAAAACAAAAAGAAAAGAATGATTGAAGAAATGATGACCCCAACCACACTGGCCAGTACAAATTTGAAGAATTGTTTCATTAACTGTTATAAATAATCTATATATGCAAACTTAGTAATTCACACACTATTAAGAGCCTCATGCATAATATTTGTTACAACAATGATTGATGTTTTTTTACTATTAGGGAGTAACCTTGGCAACCGTAATGCGTTTTTACACAAGGCCATAGAATATATTGAGCAGGATATTGCCCCTGTGATTAAAAAATCGGCGGTTTATGAAACACAATCATGGGGGAAAACCGATCTGCCCGATTACCTTAACCAGGTAGTTATGCTGCAAACAGCGCTTCCGGCACAGGATGTTTTGCAAAAGTTGCTTACCATTGAAATAGAGATGGGGCGAAAACGCGAAGAAAAATGGGGCTCGCGCATTATTGATATTGATATTTTATTTTACGGGAATGAGATTATTAACGAGCCAAACCTTATTGTACCACACCCCGAACTGCATAACCGCAGGTTTACTTTAGAGCCTTTAGGAATGTTGATGCCGGATTTTATACATCCGGTGCTAAATAAGAGTATATTAGATTTGAAAAGCAGTCTGAAAGACGACTTGATTGTAAAAAAAATATAAATTTGATATTATAAACCTGTACAATGTCTGAGAACTTACCACCACAAGACCTTGACCTTTCTTTCCTTTATGAGATTGCTGATGGCAGCGACGAGTTTATTGTTGACTCGATAGGGATGTTTTTAGAGCAAACACCGCAGTTATTAGATACTATTACCACTGCTATAAATACAGGCGACTGGGCAACAGCAGCCTCAGCATCGCATAAGCTGAAACCTAACCTGGGTTTTTTTGGTATGCCGCAAAGCCAGGCCAATATACAGGAGGTTGAATTGGCATGCAAGGCTGGCGCGCAAAACCCGGCAGATATAATTGCGAAATTTAACGATGTGAAAAATGTGATCAGCACCAATCTTGTTGAACTGGAGAAAATTAAAGCTGAAAAAGAAGCGAACCTTTAGAAGAGGTGAGAGCTAAAGCGCAAAGTAATAAATAAGTAAAGGCAACCTAAAAGGTTGCCTTTACTTTTATCAAGGAGTTTATAATCAATTCAACAGCATTCAGCTTACTAAGCCACTTCTTCAAGCTTAAAGCTATAGCTTTCCATGATGAGGTTGGCTAACAGGTTTTTGCATGCCTGGTCAACTTTTGCATTGGCAGTTTCTGCACTATCAGCTTCAATCTCAAGCGAGATATGTTTGCCTATACGTACATTTTGTATTTCAGATAAGCCCAGGTTTTTCATGCTGCCGGTAACAGCTTTTCCCTGTGGATCAAGTATTTCTTTTTTCGGCATTACATCAATTTCGGCCAGGAATTTTTTCATCGGGTGTTTTTGTTAGTGGGTAGGGTAATAAGCGCTTAACTATTTTTTTGTGAGCTGCCTGCTACCGTATGATCCGCAAATTTTAGTTGGATTAATGATAAGGTGATATACATTACTATAACCACCGGAACTGCCGCAAATTTAAAAAATAGAATGAGTATTGCCGAGAATAACAGCAATATATAGCGATAAAAATTTTTGGTGAAATCGCGGTTCTTAAATTTAAGCGACATTAAAGGGATCTCAGCAACCAGCAGGATGCACATCACAATAATGAATATAGATAAACCGTATGGATTTAATATGTAACGGGCTACGTTACTGTACTGTACCAGTATTAACGGGATAGATGCGATGAGTATAGCGTTTGCAGGTGTAGGAAGGCCAATAAAACTTTCGGCCTGGCGCGTATCTGTATTAAATTTAGCCAGCCTCAGGGCCGAGAATACGGGGATTAGGAAAGCTATAAAGTTCAGATAATCACTTACATGCGGTATTTGCGGCGCTTGCAGCAACAATTCATACATAATGGCCGATGGCAATACACCAAAGCTAACCATATCTGCAAGCGAGTCGAGGTCTTTACCGATGCCTGAAAACGATTGCAAAACACGTGAGGCAAAGCCATCAAAAAAATCAAATATTGCCGCCAGGAAAATGGCATAAGCCGCAAACACAAGGTTGTCCTGAAAGGTGAAAACGATACCAATACAGCCACTAAACAAGTTTGCACACGTTATAGCATTAGGAAGATGTTTTTTTACCCGTCGCCTCATAATGTCATGAAGGTATCATAATTTTTACAAAAACCAAAGGAGTTATAATTAACCTTATGTTATTTATAACTCCTTTTGGTGTAAATATATTATGAATTCATTGATATCAAAAATTCTTCGTTGGTACGGGTGCCTTTTATTTGCGCCTGTAAAAATTCCATTGATTCCTGCGAGTTCATATCAGCGAGGTGGTTACGAAGTATCCAGATGCGTTGAAGCGTGTCGCGGTCAAGCAGCAAGTCGTCGCGGCGGGTGCTTGATGCAGTAATATCAATAGCCGGGAAGATACGTTTGTTAGATAGTTTACGATCCAGTTGCAGCTCCATGTTACCTGTACCTTTAAACTCTTCAAATATAACCTCGTCCATTTTTGAACCGGTTTCTGTAAGTGCAGTGGCGATGATGGTTAATGAGCCACCATCCTCAATGTTACGTGCCGCACCAAAAAAGCGTTTAGGTTTATGCAGCGCGTTGGCATCCACACCACCCGATAATATTTTACCTGAAGCAGGTGCAACAGTGTTATAAGCACGTGCCAAACGGGTGATAGAATCCAGCAGGATAACTACATCGTGGCCGCACTCAACCATGCGTTTTGCTTTCTCCAATACAATGTTGGCAATTTTTACGTGGCGTTCTGCAGGCTCATCAAAGGTTGATGATACCACCTCGGCGCGCACGCTGCGGGCCATATCTGTAACCTCCTCGGGGCGTTCATCAATTAAAAGGATGATCAGGTAAACTTCGGGGTGGTTTTTGGCTATCGCGTTGGCAACATCCTTTAACAACATGGTTTTACCTGTTTTTGGTTGGGCTACAATTAAACCACGCTGGCCTTTACCAATAGGCGAGAACAGGTCCATAATACGGGTAGAGTAGTTACCTGCATCTGTAAATAAGCTCAGTTTTTCTGAAGGGAAAAGCGGAGTTAAGTGGTCAAAAGGTACACGGTCGCGTACTTCGGCAGGTATGCGGCCATTAATAGCCTCAACCCGTACCAGCGGAAAATATTTTTCGCCTTCTTTTGGCGGGCGTATGCTACCACGAACTGTGTCGCCCGTTTTTAAACCAAATAGTTTTATTTGTGATTGTGATACGTAAATATCATCCGGAGAGGTCAGGTAGTTATAATCTGACGAACGCAGGAAACCATAACCATCAGGCATAATCTCCAACACGCCTTCGTTTACAATAACGTTATCAAAATCAAGGTTTATTGCCGGCTCCTGTGCTTTTTGCTGTTGTGGTGCACGGCGCTCGCGCTCAAATTTTTGCGGGCGGTTTTCGGTAGCAGCAGGCTGCTCGGGCTGGTCCGGCTGTTCTGTTGTTTCTGCAGGTTCAGCTCGCTCCGGGGTAGGGGCCGAACCTCCAGTAACGGCAGTTTCAGTATTGCCGGTGTTGCCGTTGTTATTGTCGGTTTGCGGCTCGTCCTCCTCTTCCTGGTTAAACAGATTGGTGTCATCCAGAGGTACTTCAACACGCGGTTGTTCTTTAGTTTTTAAAGTACGGGTACGTTTACGTGTTTTCTCGGTATTTTCTGTAGCAGCCGGTGTGGCGGCGGGCTTTTCAGCGTAATTATTTTCTACGATATTTTGTTGGTTCCTGGCGGTCTCAATTAATTGCTGTTGTGTAACAATTGCAGTAATAAGGGGAGCTTTTCTAAGCTCATCTGCCTCTGCAATACCCAAACTTTTAGCAATTTCGCGCAACTCAGAAACGAGTTTGTCGTTCAATTCGATTGTATCAGACATGATATGAATTATAGTTCAAAAGGATTTTTTATTTGAAAGATTGTTTTGAAACCCTGATTATGCAATAGTAAGCCCAGGTAATGTATTAGATAATAAATAACGTGGAGATCAAAATTGTTTCTTTAGTGCAAGAAATAATGCAGGAAAACAGTGCAATGTTAGCAAAATTATCTTAGAATGCAAATTTATTAAAAAAATAACCTGTTAAGTTTAATTTTTTAGTTTTGCAGCACCATAACAAATTCAAAATCTACATGATATCCCGCGCTCAACTCATCCAACAGATCAAACAAAAAAAGTCGTTTTTATGCGTAGGCCTTGATACCGACATAGATAAGATTCCCGAGTTTTTAAAACAATACCCTGACCCGGTTTTTGAGTTTAATAAACGCATTATTGATGCAACTAAAGACCTTTGCATCGCCTACAAACCCAACGCCGCCTTTTATGAAAGCCGCGGACTGAAAGGTTTACAAAGCCTGATAAGCACTGCACAATACCTGCCAAAAGATATTTTAAGCATTATTGACGCCAAACGCGGCGATATAGGCAACACATCTGATAACTACGCCAAAGCCTTTTTTAACGAGGAAACATCGGGCATGAGCTTTGATGCTATTACGGTTACACCTTATATGGGTAACGACAGTGTTACGCCATATTTAAAGTACGATGGCAAATGGGTGATCATCCTGGCGCTTACCTCATCTGTAGGTAGTAAGGATTTCCAATACCTGAATACCGGTGATGGCTACCTTTACGAGACAGTAATAAAAAAAGCCAATACCTGGGCCGGTGCCGATAGGCTGATGTTTGTTGTCGGCGCTACCAAAAGCACAGAGTTTACCGATATTCGTAAACATGCCCCCGATAACTTTTTGCTGGTACCCGGCGTTGGTGCGCAAGGCGGAAGCCTGGAAGATGTTTGTAAATACGGCATGACCCAAGACTGTGGATTGATCGTCAATTCATCACGCGGTATTATATACGCAAGCAACGGCGAAGATTTTGCCGATGCCGCCCGTGCCGAAGCTTTGAAACTGCAACAGCAAATGCAGGCAGAACTGGAAAAGGCGGGGGTTATTTAAGTAATACGCTCATAACCCTTTGATATTTTATGGGTTAACGCCCGTGATTTATATTTTAATTTTTAAATTACAGGCAAATTACCCGGTATGAAAAAAAATCTACCCCTCATTCTGCTTGTTTTTTTATCGGCAGCAGCTACAGCGCAAAGTGTAAAAAAGCCTTTTCAGCCTTCCGATTTTTATAAGATCCCAACGGTAAGCGATCCGGAAGTTTCGCCTGATAAGCAATGGATAGCCTATAGTGTTGCAGAAATTGATGTGGAGAAAGACAAGCGGGTATCTCATCTCTGGATGCAAAGCTGGGACGGTAAACAATCAATACAGCTTACCCATGGCCCCGAGCCTGCTTCAAAGCCAAAATGGAGCCCCGATGGCAAATACCTCGCCTTTCTGTCATCGCGCGAAACAAAAGATACGACACAACTATGGTTGATGGATAGGCGGGGCGGCGAAGGCCGCAAGCTTACAAATGTAAAAGGCGACCTGGATGACTATGCATGGTCGCCGGACGGCCGCAAGGTAGTGCTGGTGATGCAAGACCCTGAAGAGAAGCTAAAGGAACCCGCAATAACGCCAAAACCCATTGTGATAGACCGCTATCACTTTAAACAGGATGTAGAAGGATATTTAGAACATCGCCGCAAACACCTGTATTTATTTGATATAGCCACAAAAACACTCGATACCTTAACTAATGGCGATTATGATGATGCTTCGCCGGAGTGGTCGCCTGATGGTAAGGTTATCGTATTTGTAAGTAACCGTAGCCCTGAACCTGACAAGAACGAGAATACAGATATTTTTGCTGTAGAGGCTAAAGCGAAAGGAGCCCTTAAACAGTTAACCAGTTGGGGTGGGCATGATAACCACCCCAGGTGGAGCCCTAATGGTAAGTACATTGCTTACCTGCGCCAAAATACCGATAGTTACACCATGTATGATATGAATATACTGTGTGTGATGAATGCCGATGGTACAAATATTAGCCTGGCCAGCGCCGGGCTTGACAGGCCTGCAGATGCCCCGGAGTGGAGCCCTGACAGTAAAAGCATTAACTTCTTGGTAGAGGATGATATGGAGCGTTATGTAGCCAGCTATGACCTGCAATCGAAAAAAATTAAAACTATAGCACGCGGTAAGTTTAATATTGATGGGATAACCACGCACACAGCCGGTAATTTTGTTGTAGAATACGGTACGCCGTATATGCCGTTTGAGCTGTATGCACTGCAGGGGGGCAAATTCAGGAGGCTTACGTATCATCAAAAAGAATGGTTGGATAATGTGAAACTGGCTTACGTAAAACCATTCAGGTCGGTAAGTAAGGATGGTACACAAGTATCGGGGCTGTTATTTACACCAGATAGCGTAGTGAAAAAGAAACTACCATTTATTTTATTTATTCACGGCGGCCCTGTAGGGCAGGATGATTATAGCTTTGATGCTACCCGGCAAATTTTGGCGAGCGCCGGCTATGCAGTTGCTGCGGTAAACTATCGCGGAAGCGCTGGGAGGGGGATAAATTATACTACAACCATTAATGCCGACTGGGGTAATAAGGAGGTGATGGACCTGCAAGGCGCTGTAGACGAACTGGTTAAACAAGGCATTGCCGACCCTGACTGCCTTGGCGTTGGCGGATGGAGTTACGGCGGTATACTTACCGATTTTATGATAGCATCTGACACCCGTTTTAAAGCCGCAGCAAGTGGCGCCGGTAGTGCTTTACAGATAGCTAACTATGGCATCGATCAGTATGTTTTGCAGTACGATAATGAGTTGGGCCAGCCATGGAAAAGTATAGAGGCTTATAACAAAATATCCTACCCCTTTTTACATGCCGACAGGATAAAGACACCGGTGCTATTTATGTCGGGCCTGAGTGATTTTAACGTGCCCACAGCAGGTAGCGAACATATGTATCAGGCCCTGAAGTCGTTAGGTGTCCCCGCCGAATTGGTATTATATCCAGGGCAGTATCATGGTATCAGTAAACCAAGTTACCAGGTCGATAGGGAAGTACGGTACATTAAGTGGTTTGATAAATATCTGAAGAAATAAAAAGAGGATCAAAGGCAAATACTGCCTTTGATCCTCTTTTATTATTTATACCTCTAATTTCCCTTCGATAGAATCGTCGAGTGTTTTGCCAATGGCGGCGCCTACCAGTTGTTTTACAAATGCCACGGCGTTACCGTGTTTGTTATCCCAGTAGTAACCCTGCGTTGGTGATACTTTGATCACCGAGATCCTTGGGTCGTCGATGCCCTCGGTGAACCAGGTTTTCAGGATCGGTTCCCATAATTCTTTTATTTTTTCTTTATCCTCGCTGATCTCGGCAATGCCATAAACGGTCAGGAAGTCGGAATACTTTGATCCCTGGAACAATAGCTGTACCATAGGGTCGGTAGCAATTTCAGCGTTTTTATGGCTGTCATTAGCGCTTAAAAACCACAGGTCGCCATTATCGTCAACCTTTTGCGGCGACATAGGGCGGGTAGAAAAGGGCAGCCCGGTTTTAATGTTGCTACAAAAAAAGCAGCTGGTGCCTTCGGTCATTTCCTTTAACTTTTTCCAGGCTTCGTTGCCTTGCAGGTTCTCAAAATTATCTTCGGGTTGTTGTTTGTTAATACTATCCATGGTAGATTGGTTCTTTATAAAAATGATAATATATTAACCTGTAGGAAATTCATTTGTTTGAGCGGATGAAAGATAAATGTGGCGAGGCGTTTTTTATTCCCTCCTCGGGGAGGGGTGCGATTGATTGTGTGGTGGCAGGGAGGGGTTATACGTTTGCATAGTTTATCAACCCCTCCCTGCCCTCCCAAGGGAGGGATTTTAGTACCCTACGCTGAAAAACTCACCTTCCGCTGCGGGAAACGTTCGGCATAACCTGTTACAATATTGCGGATATAATCATTACCCGGGTAGGGGGTTAAGTAATTTTTAAGCGCCTGGATGTTATCCGCATCGTAATAATGAGAAATGTATCCCATGCCGTAAAAGCGGCCTTCTTCTATCAAAATACAGCTATGCTCATCGCTGGTGCGTCCTTCGTCGCGGATAGCAAAGGTTGGCAGGGCTTTCTTCAATTCGTTTACTGCTCCATCTATCCGCTGGTTGTAAACCTCGGGTAATTCATGGCCTTCGCATGCACATGAACCAACATTTGCCCCATTGCACGGCTGATCGTTCTTTTGGATAAAGCAAAGTTTTGGGCAAAGGCCAAAACTTTCAATGAGGTTTAAAAGCAAGTTCCTACCCTCAAATAATGTATTACAGGAATATACGCATGGCATGTGTTTGCGCAGTTTATCTACCGCTAAACGAATGTAACCGCGCTGGTCCTCGTACATATAAATGCCATATGTATTCTCAAAGCGTTTAAGCGAACGGTTGTATTTTGGCCACAGGCGTTTTATTTCTACAGCTTCTGTTACAAGTGCAATTAATTCGTTACCACATACCTGGTGACTGATGCGATAAATGTTCTTTAAGAACTCCTGCCTTTGCAGGTTAGGGTTATTGCCGGTAAAGTGGCTGCATACCCGCTTTTTAATATTTTTGGCTTTTCCCACGTAGACCACCTTTCCCTTTTGATCGTGAAAGTAATAGATGCCCGGCGATGATGGCAGCGCCTCAATATCTGTTTTAGGCAGGTTGGCAGGTAGCACCTGTTCCTTGCTGTTTTGCTTTAAAGCCGCCCCAATGTGCTTTGTAGTATCATTCTTTAAATAAAGCCCGAACAGTTGCGCAGTAGCCTCGGCATCGCCCATGGCACGGTGGCGGGCGTTATTGGCAATGCCCAAATGTGTGCAAAGCTTACCTAAACTGTATGACATTAGCCCCGGCATTATTTTACGGCCAAGGCGTACGGTGCAAAGCTTGTTGGCATTTAATTCGTAGCCTGCTGCGTTAAGGTGGTAGCGTAAAAAGGAATAATCGAAATTGACGTTGTGTGCTACAAAGATCTGCCCTTTAAGCAGGTGGTAAATTTCGTGAGCCACATCTTCAAACAACGGGGCGTCCTGCACCATTTCGTTAGTGATGCCGGTTAAAGCACGGATATAAACGGGAATATCGCGCTGCGGGTTTACCAGTGTTTCGAACCGGCGGGTTATCTTTTTACCATCGTGTATGCATATAGCAATCTCGGTGATGCCATTAGCGCTGGCATGCCCACCCGTCGTCTCAATATCCACAATTGCATACATGGTTTCAAATGTAAAACAATTTTGCTAAATTATTTAGTCTTTTTTAAGGATAAAGTTAAAATTTATCCCAACAAAAAACCCACAGCTCTTAGCTATGGGTTTTAATATTTCTAAGGCGACTATCTCTAATCCCCCATTAACTTATTTCTTCTTCGCCTGGATTTGTTGTTGCTGGCGCATCATTTCTTCCATTTTAGCAGCGAAGCCTGATTTTTTCTTTTTTGGATCATCCGGTTTCTTTTTGTTCTCCTGGATCTGCGCGTGGATCTTTTTATCATCAACCATAAACTTGATCAGGTATTGTTGTAAAAAGGTAAGCATGTTGGCCAAAAAGTAGTAGTAGTTCAAACCTGATGGGTAGCTGTTAAGCGTAGCAAGGAAAATGATAGGGGTAATGTAACCTATGTATTTCATCTGGCCTGTAGCGCCCGAGATCTGGTTGTTGAAGTACGTATATATCAGCGTTGATACCGTCATCAACAAACACATTAAACTGATGTGGTTACCAATAAAAGGTATTTTACCAAAAGTGATCACCGCATCGTAGGTGGATAGATCGTGCATCCACAAAAAGCTTTCGCCCCTAAGCTCAAATAAACTCGGGAAGAAACGGAAGAATGCGATCACAATAGGCATTTGTATCAGCAATGGTAAACAACCACCCAGCGGGTTTACACCGGCCTTTTTATAAAGTTTGAGGTATTCCTGCTGTAAAAGGGTAGGGTTATCTTCACCAACTTTGGCTTTTATCTCGTCCATCTCCGGCTTAATAATACGCATCTTAGCCATGGATAGGTATGATTTGTAGGTAAGCGGCGATAGCACCAGTTTAAGCGCAATAGTTAATACCAGTATAATTAAGCCATAATTCCAGTTAAAGGTGTTTAACAGGTTAAATAATGGTAATACAGCAAACTGGTTGATGTATTTTAACGGCCCCCAGCCCAGGTTAACCAATTTTTGCAGATCGTTGCCCTGTGCTTTAAGCGTATTAAAACGGTTAGGGCCAAAGTAAAACTCAAGCGGCACTGCACCGGCGGTGTTGGGGGTAACTACCAGGTTGGCGTTCATTTGCTTTACGTCGCTGGTATCGGCTACATTGGTAGCAACCTCCAGGTCTGATTTTGAAATGCCATCCTTAACAATCATCACGTTAGAAAAGAAGTGCTGTTTAAAGGCAACCCATTGTATTTTTTTATCGGCGATGGTTTTTTTATCGTCTTTGGTTTCGCTCAGGTAATCAACCTCGTTATCGGTATTTTTATAGTACACGGTGCTGTACTGGCGCTCCTGGGTAATGTCTTTTTCCTGTTTGTGTAAACTGGCGCTCCAGTTAAGGTTGTAACCATTAACGGTAGATATAACCTGCTCTAACCCGGTTGATTTTATGGTTAAGCCAAGCTTAAATCCCTCTCCTTTTAACGAGTAAATATAATCAACATACTGCGTAGGGCTATAGCTTAAACGCATGGTGATTGACGATGAATCTTTTTCGGCAACCTGCAACGATGCGGCGCTTGGTGTAAAGTACAGGTCGTTGGTGTTCAGCGTCCTGTCGCCGGCTTTTAGGGTAAGGCCAAACTTGTTAGCGTCGCCATCAAATAAAATAAGTGGCTTTTTGCTGTAAGTTTTGTAGTTTTTTAGCTCGGCCGAGTAAACGCGGCCACCTTTTGTTGACAGCTTTAAACGTAACTCTTTATTCTCAACCGTAACAAATTGCTCGGTACCAAAAGTTGCAGCGCCAAAAGGAGTTTTTAAAACAGCAGAATCAACAACGCCCGATTTTTTAGCGGTATCGGTTTTAGTGGCGGCAGCTGCAGCAGCGGTGGCTTCAGCTTTAATGAGGCCTTTTTTTATCGAGTCCTGATGCACAGTGAGCTGCTCTTTTTTAATGTCAGCTTCAGAAGGTTTCATGAAATATATGGAAGCACCCATAATGATCATGATCAGGAATAACCCTGTAAACGTATTTTTATCCATTATCTATTGTATCGTACTATTAATCAGTTCTTGCGGGCATAAGCCAACGAAGCGGCGACAAAGTTAATAAAAAGTGGATGCGGATTAGCAACTGTTGATTTTAATTCCGGGTGAAACTGCGCTCCCACAAAAAACGGGTGGTTTTTAAGCTCCACAACCTCAACCAGGCCATTATCCGGGTTGATGCCCGATGGCGTAAGGCCCGCGTTTTCGTAATCCTTTAAGTACTTGTTATTAAACTCGTAGCGGTGCCTGTGGCGCTCGCTGATGTGTGTTTTGCCATAAGCCAGTGCCGCCTTGCTGCCTTTTTTAAGGTCGCACGGGTAAGCGCCCAAACGCATAGTGCCGCCTTTGTTGGTAATACCTTTCTGGTCTGCCATCATATCAATAACCGGGTAAGGGGTATCGGGGTTCATTTCGGTACTGCTGGCGTTTTGCAGGCCTAAAACGTTACGGCCAAACTCAACAACCGCACATTGCATACCTAAGCAGATGCCAAAGAAGGGGATATTATTCTCGCGTACGTAACGGATGGCTTCAATTTTACCTTCAAAACCACGCTCGCCAAAGCCGGGTGCAACCAGTACACCATGCAGGCCGCGTAGTTTTTCAATAGCGTTGCCAGGGGTTAATTGTTCAGACGGGATATATTCAACCTTTACTTTACACTCGTTTTTAGCGCCGGCATGTATAAATGCCTCGATGATTGATTTGTAGGCATCAGGCAGTTCTACATATTTACCCACCAGGCCAATTTTTACTTCGGATGTTGGGTTTTTAAGACGGCCTAAAAAGTCTTTCCAGCTTTCCAGGTCGGGCTCATTTTTATGCGATAGTTTTAATTTGGTCAATACAGTTTGGTCCAGCTTTTCTTTCAGCATCAGCAAAGGCACATCATAAATGGTTGATGCATCCATCGATTCGACAACCGCGTTGATGTTAACGTTACAAAACAGCGCGATTTTTTTTCTGATATCGGCGTTTATGTGATGCTCGGTACGGCAAACCAATATATCCGGCTGTATACCATACTCCAGCAACATTTTTACTGAGTGCTGTGTAGGTTTTGTTTTTAACTCGCCAGCGGCAGCAAGGAAAGGGATAAGCGTTAAGTGGATAACCAGAGCATTGCCCGATCCGGCTTCCCATTTAAACTGCCTTACGGCCTCTACAAATGGCAGGGATTCTATATCGCCCACAGTACCGCCAATTTCGGTTATCACAATGTCGTAATCGCCGGTTTCGCCAAGTATGCGCATGTTGCGTTTTATCTCGTCGGTAATGTGGGGAACCACCTGTACAGTTTTACCAAGGAATGCACCTTCGCGTTCGCGGTTAATAACGTTCTGGTAAATACGGCCGGTGGTAATGTTGTTGGCTTTTGATGTTGGCGTGTTCAGGAAACGCTCATAGTGGCCCAGGTCAAGGTCGGTTTCGGCGCCATCCTCGGTTACGTAGCATTCGCCATGCTCGTAAGGGTTTAAAGTTCCCGGATCAATGTTAATGTAAGGATCGAATTTTTGGATGGTTACGCGATAGCCGCGTGCCTGTAAAAGTTTAGCTAATGAGGCCGAAATAATGCCTTTTCCTAACGATGAGGTAACTCCACCCGTAACAAAAATGTATTTAGTCATGATTTTTTTGAAATCCGGTAAGCGGTTTTGAGGCCGAAACCAATTGTTTGTGTACGGGATACAAAAGTAGGAAAAATAACGGGATTTGCCCACTCAAATAACATTTGTGGAAAAGGTTTTTGTTGGGGAAAAGTATTGAAGAAAATCAAGAGGTGAGAATCAAGAAGCAAGACACATTGCAGCTACCGCAAGCGTCCCGCTTGTGGCTTTAGAACGGGAATGAATAAGCTAAATATAGCCATTGTTGATTTTGTCACCAACAACATTAAGACGGTTTTGAAGTTTGCAGCCTATACATAGCGGCTTGTTGGTGACAACACCAACAAGGGCGGAAAATTTCATCTATAGCAAGTGCTTAAAATGGTAGTGGGCTACTACTGCCTTTTACCTTAATTTTTATAGTTTTAAATGCAGTCAAAGCCTGTTCCTGATGTTCTTTTGAGAGATCTCGGCCATTTATTTGAAAATTTAAACTCGATTTACGGCTTTGCATATAAATGCCGGTGATTCCTTTCCCAGCTATTTTTGGCCAAGTGGTTTTAATAATGTATTCGCCGCTACTATCTATTTTTATATTTTGAGATTCATGTTCAAGATCTGACAGATGATTGGCATAGCCCATTGTGCTGAAATCAAAATACAGGCTAAGATTTTTTCCTTTGATATGCCCTGTTAAAGAATCTTCCTGATCTGCAGGGACGTCGCTTTGCCATTCATCCGGAACATTGATCGTAAAGGCCCCAATATCTAAAATTTTAATTTCCGGCTTAGCACAGGCTATGAAAAAGAATAATAAAGTAAAAGCTAATCTACTTTTTATCATGGTAATAAGCCTTAAAACAGCCCGTTCACTTCCCGCTCTATTTTCTCAACTATAGATGCCATATCTTCGGTGTTATTGGCAAAGTCAAGGTTGTCTTTATCAAGCACCAGCAGTTTGCCAAGTTTATAGCCGTTTATCCACTTGTCATATTTCTCGTTCAGTTTGGATAGGTAATCTATACGGATGCCGATCTCGTACTCGCGGCCGCGGCGTTGAATATTGTTTACCAGGGTAGGTACACTGGCTTTCAGGTATACCAGTAAATCCGGCGGTTTGATGAACTCGGTGATGTTATCAAACATGCTTTGGTAATTCTCGTAATCGCGGGTGGTCATCAGGCCCATATCGTGCAGGTTCTCGGCAAATATGTAAGCATCCTCGTAAATGGTACGGTCTTGTATAATATTGCGGCCATTTTTTTGGATATCCACTATCTGGCGGTAACGGCTGTTCAGGAAGTATATTTGCAGGTTAAAGCTCCAGCGTTTCATTTCGTTGTAAAAATCTTCCAGGTAGGGATTGTTATCAACCGCTTCGTAAAGGGGTTCCCAGCCGTAATTTTTAGCTAACATTTCGGTAAGGGTTGTTTTACCGGCGCCAATATTTCCTACAATAGCTATGTGCATATTCTTTTATTGCGATTTTTTGTTCATGGTTAATAGATAATAGTTCATGGTCAGTAATCATCGCGCGAACTACATTAGCTACTTGGCTAATATACGCTATGAACCATGAACCATCAACAATGAACCTATTAAAAATTCCTGAAACCGATAATTTCCCTTACTTCCTTAATGGTTTTGGCAGCGCTTTCGCGTGCCTTGGCAGCGCCGTAACGGGCAACCTGCCTTAGTAAAGGGGCATCGTTGGCTATGTCGTTAATTTTTTCGCGGATGGGGGCTGTAGCGATGATCATATCCTCGGCAAGCTGTTTTTTAAGATCGCCGTAACGGATAGCGCAGGTATTATAAAGGTTATCGAAATGCTCGATAGTGTCCGGAGTAGATACCACTTTCATCAGGTCGAAAAGGTTTTGGATCTCTTGTGGTTTTGGCTGGTTATCCTGGGTGGGGCCTGCATCGGTAACGGCGCGCATTACCTTTTTACGGATTGCCTCAGGTGTATCGCTCAGGAATATGGCATTGCCTTCGCCCTCGCTTTTACCCATTTTGCCTTTGCCATCAAGTCCGGGTATTTTTACCAGGCTCTCGCCCATGCTAAACGCATATGGCTCAGGGAAGTAATCATTATTATAAAGCCTGTTAAAACGGTTGCCAAACGTGCGCGACATTTCAAGATGTTGCTCCTGGTCTTTACCAACAGGTACTTTGGTTGCTTTATGGATCAATATATCCGCAGCCATTAAAACCGGGTAGGTTAGAAGGCCCGCGTTTACGTTATCGGGGTTGGCGCGTACCTTATCTTTAAAGGAGGTTGCGCGTTCCAGTTCGCCCATGTAGGCGTTCATGTTCAGGTAAAGGTAAAGCTCAGTAACTTCGGGTACATCGCTTTGCACGTATATGGTAGCTTTTTCAGGGTCGATGCCCGCAGCCAGGTATTCTATCAAAACCTGTTTCACGTTGCCGTGCAGGTTGGCAGGGGTGGGGTGTGTAGTTAACGAGTGCAGGTCGGCTATAAAGAAATAGCACTTGTACTCGTTCTGCATTTTTACGAAGTTTTGAATAGCACCGTAGTAATTCCCTAAGTGCAAATTCCCGGTTGAACGTATACCACTAACAACAGTTTCCATATAGGGGGCGAAAGTAAGTATTTTTTATATTTTTGAGGGCGATGAAAATGATATTGAAGAAAGTGCACCTATACCTTTACCAGGCCAGTGTAGCATTTTTTTATTTTCTGTTATGGCCTTTCATGTACTATTTTTCGCGTAAGCCCGAAAGGTATAAATACCTTAACCGTTTGCGCCGGGTTTGGGGCATTGTAAGTTCGTTTTGTGTGGGGATGAGGTATAGATATCATTTTGAAGCACCTATCTACTGGAGCAAAACCTATATAGTTTGCCCCAACCATACCAGTAACCTTGATATTACCGCCATGAGCGTGCTGGTAAAAAGCAATTGCTGTTTTATGGGGAAAGAAGAGCTGGTAGATGGCCTTGTTACGCGCCTGTTTTTCCGAACGGTTGATATCCCGGTTAACAGAGAAAGCAAGATGGCATCTTTCCGCGCCTTTAAAATGGCAATGGACAGGCTGGAGAAAGGCATTACTGTAATTATATTCCCCGAGGCTACCATTCCTGATCATTACCCGCCCAATTTGCACCAGTTTAAGAATGGCCCATTCAGGATGGCTATTGAACTGAAGGTGCCTATTATACCGGTAACATCTGTAAACACCTGGAAAATTTTCTGGGACGATGGTAAGAAATATGGCAGTAAACCGGGGGTATGTGATATATTTGTACATAAGCCGATTGAAACGGCGCATTTAACGATTAATGATGCCGATGCCCTGCGCGATCAGGTACACGCCATCATCAGTAAAAAGATTGAAGAACATGACCATAGACGAACAAACGGTTGATAAAATAGCCCACCTGGCCCGCCTTGAACTTGCCGCAGGCGAAAAGCAGGACATGATCAAAGACATGAACAAGATACTGGGCTTTATGGACAAGCTGAACGAGGTAGATACCACCGGCGTTGAACCCCTTGTGTACATGACCGCCGAGCCGAATGTTTTGCGCGAGGATGTGGTTAAACAGGAAATCACAACCGAAGAGGCCCTGCAAAACGCACCCGACCATGACCAAAGCTACTTTTTAGTGGAGAAGGTGATAAAATAGAGGAAGATAGAGTCAGGAAGTTAAGACATAAGAATCAAGACGAGGATAATCTTTATATCTTTTATATTTAAATAAGGGCAGAGTAATTGCTGTGAAACTTAAGTAACAATTTGTAATTTTGTTATCATGACAACACTGACTGTAAATATCGACAATGAAAAATCTGAAAAAGCGATAAAAGCTGTTTTAGATGCGTTAGGTTTAGATTACAGTATAGATCAAAATTCAAGCAATACACAAAGGGCTTTAAATAAAGATGAGCAGCGTGTTTATAAGAATTTAAAAAGTTCGATAGGCCAAATTAAATTACACCAGGAGGGGAAAATCGAGTTGCGCGACGCTAAACAATTGCTCGATGAGCTATAAAGTTAAAACTACACCAACCTTTGATAAGGAAGTTAAAAGAATAGCTAAAAAACACAAAACGCTAAAATCGGATCTTTCAAAGCTGATTGATGAATTACTATTAAATCCTACAACAGGCACTGATCTTGGACAGGGGATTTATAAAATCAGGTTAGCTATTTCCGGAACAAACAAAGGGAAATCTGGTGGCGCAAGAGTTATTACATACGTTGTTTTTTTGAACAAAGTAGTTTACTTAGCAGACATATACTTAAAGAACGAAAACGATACAATCGATTCTAATCTCATCATTCAACGATTAAAAGATGAAGGACTTATTGAGTAAGGCAAAAGGCAAAGTCTTAATTCCTGACCCTTGATATCTTTTATCTCTTCACACTGTAACATTTCATACCACTCTGCTGTCAAAGTAACAAAAAACGGAACATGCCAACAGCTATCACAAAGCAAGAGCCTCTTATTATCATTAAAGATATCGGTCGTAAATACGTTATCGGGTCTGAAATTATCCACGCGATAAAATCGGTATCTCTTACTATTAATAAAGGCGAATTTGTGGCGTTGATGGGGCCTTCCGGTTCGGGTAAATCAACATTGATGAACATCCTGGGCTGTCTGGACACCCCAACCAAAGGCGAATACATACTTAATGGCATCAACGTAAGCCACATGACGGATAACGACCTGGCCGAAGTGCGTAACACCGAGATAGGTTTCGTTTTCCAAACCTTTAATCTTTTGCCTCGTAACAGCGCTTTAGATAATGTTGCCCTGCCGCTGGTTTATGCAGGTATCAACAAAGAGAAACGTAACGATAGGGCTAAAAAAGCTTTGGAGAACGTTGGTCTTGGCAATCGTACCGATCACCGCCCTAATGAATTATCGGGCGGGCAGCGCCAGCGTGTAGCTGTAGCAAGGGCTTTGATAAACAACCCCTCCATAATCCTTGCCGATGAGCCTACCGGTAACCTTGATACCAAAACATCAATAGAAATTATGGGCTTGCTGGAAGATATTCACGCAAAAGGCAATACCATTATATTGGTTACCCACGAAGAAGATATTGCTATGCACGCCCACCGTATTGTGCGCATGCGCGATGGTTTGGTGGAGAACGATTACGTAAACGAAAACATAGTAACCGTTAGTAAACGTGAGCCTGTGACTGAAGCAGGTATCAACCTGGAAAAATAAGTTTTGAAAAACCTAAAAACAGGTAACTTTTTTGGGCAAACCAATCAAACCATTAACCTTGATTTTGCCACCATTACCGATACCGAGTACACCCATGATAAGGTTGACTGGCATTACCACGATACTGCCTACTTTACTTTTATTTTAGATGGTAAGGTAATAGAGGGTAACAAAAAAGAGGTTTACAACTGCACAGCCGGTACCTTGCTGTTCCACAACTGGCAAGACCCGCATTACAACATAAAACCCAAAGGCTACACCCGGGGCTTTTATATCGAACTACAAGAGGGCTGGTTTAACGCTTTTAAGCAAGGCCATGGTAACCTGCAGGGCAGTTTTGAAGTCGCATCGCCCGATGTGAAATTTTTATTCTACAAGCTTTTTAAAGAAACTAAAATAAGCGACGGCCTAACACCCCTGAATACCGAAGCCATGTTGCTACAAGTATTAGGAGAGATGCAGGGCAGTCGGCTTACTGATGCTAAGCAAAAGCCGGTATGGGTATCAACAATAAGAGAGCTCTTACATGACGATGTTGCCCGGAAATTTACATTGACTGAACTCGCCGTTATGTTAAATGTGCACCCTGCGCACTTGTCCCGAGATTTCTCCAAATACTTTGGCTGCAACCTGGGCGAGTACATCCGTAAGATAAGGGTGCAGCGTGCCTTAAGCCTGGTGCCCAATACAAACCTGTCATTAACTGATATTGCATTGACCTGTGGTTTTGCAGATCAGAGCCATTTTACCCGGAGCTTTAAAGCGTTTAATGGCGTAAATGCGATGCAGTACCGCCAGTTATTAAGCGGGCAACGTTAATTACGTTCTATTTTGCCATAATTTAGTTGCGCAAATTTGCTGCAGAGATTTAAATATACATATATGAAACGCTTATTCATGCTCATCGTTATATCCCTTTCTGCAATAGTTAAACTTTTTGCGCAGGTAACTGATATTGTACCGGCAGACCCGGTAACCCTGCCTATACATAAGGCAAATATTGGCCGCATCATTTTCATGACGGATACCATCCCTGCCGCTAAATGTACCGAAGCTGATATTTTAAAAGAGCTCACGTTAACTTCGGAAAGTAACCTGAGCATGCGGGCTTTTATGGAGACCTCGTTAACCAATTATCAGCACCGGTTAGCGCCAAACCTAACGGTTGAGCAGCTAAACCAGGGCAATTACCAGTTTACTTTTTATGTAGACGGGAAACAGATGTATCAGGAAAACCTGAATAAAGGGGCCGGTTACGCCCGTAATAAAAATGGCCGAACTACATTAGGCATAAAATTGATCAGTACACAGCACGAGGATATGTGGTCGAGATACCTGTTCACCCGTTTTATGGTTAGGGGTGGTGGCGAAGATGCGCTGACTACCGGTACTCATGTTATCAAAATAGAGCTTCGCCCTTATGTAAGCATCCCTGATTTAAAGGTGGGAGATATCATCGCACAGGGCGAACTAAAGGTGGTTATCCCAATCATAGAGGTAAAGCATAAGGCCATCCAACCTATAGCCCCCAATAGCGGCTGGGCGGTATCGACAGAAACCTATAACAAGCAGCTGATAACCGATCTGAACGAAAAGGTACTGCAAAATAAGTTCAAAAACATTACTAGTGTTGTAGTGATAAAGAATAACAAACTGCTGATAGAGGAGTATTTTAATGGCAGCGGGCGCGATACCTTGCATGATCCGCGCTCGGTTGGTAAAACGTTTGCAGGGGCTACCATGGGTATAGCCATACAGGAAGGGTACATAAAATCGGAATTGCAAACGTTGAAGGATTTTTACGACTTAAAGGCGTACAAAAACTACTCGCCACAAAAGGATGGTGTGACGCTAAAAAGCCTGCTTACCATGAGTTCGGTTTTTGATGCCAATGACAATGATGATGATTCGCCGGGGAACGAGAATAATATGTACCCTACACCCAACTGGGTGCAATTCGCGCTCGACCTGAAAACCGACAGCTCAAAAACCGCATATAAAAGCTGGAACTACTTTACCGCCGGTGTTGTGGTACTGGGCGATGTTTTAAATAAAACAGTGCCTGGTGGTTTGGATAAATATGCCGATGCCAAACTGTTTAAACCATTAGGCATTACTAATTACAAGTGGCAATACACACCCCAAAATGTACCCAATACAGCCGGCGGCATCCGGCTGCGAGCTGTTGATTTTGCCAGATTTGGGCAGTTGTATAAAAATAAGGGTGTTTGGAATGGTAAACAGATCATCCCGCAAAATTGGGTAGAAAAATCGTTCACCAAGCAAATGGTTTTACCCGCCGATGTGGTAGGCAAGGGTTATTATGGCTACCTGTTTTGGAACAAAACCTACACCATAAACAATAAACCTTATGAAACCTGGTACTGCACCGGCAATGGCGGCAACAAAATATTTATTTTTAAGGATGTACCATTGGTTATAGTAGTTACCGCAACCGCTTATAACGAGGGTTACGCACACGCGCAGATTGATAAAATGATGCAGAACTACATTTTGCCTGCGGTATTAAAATAACACTGTTTAGCACTTCAGCTCGGCCAGCCTTGCTACAAAATCGGCAAGGTAAAGGGAGTTTTGGGGAGTGATAGGCTTACGGTTACCGATGATGAGCGTATGTTCAAATATCTCTACCACAAAATCTGTCTCTTTAATGGCCATCATGGCGTCCCTAAACTCCTGGGTCATGGCGAGTTCGGTTTTGCGCTTATCGTCGGTAAGCACATAGAAGCGGTCGCTAAAGGGTTTGTCCTCTTTAAAATCAAGTTCAACCGGGAATATGATCTCGCGGATCTTATCAATTATGGTCTCAGTGCGTATAAACACCCGGCCAAAATTGCGTTTTAAATAGGCGAGGGCCCAGGGCTGGTACTCTGTATAATGTTCGGGGTTTTGTTTTGGCGTGGCATGGTAGGTGTCCATATCCACAAACAAGAGGTAGCTATCGCCGCATTGATTTTTTATAGCGAATACGTCGCGCAGGTTAACAGCTTTGTGATGGTTCAGGGCCTCAAACTGCTCCAGCTGAAAATCGATATAACCGGGCACCTCCACGCGGAATTCTTCTTTTAATGCCTGGTAAGTAGCCTCAAAAGCTTCGGTTTCGGTATCAGTCAGCCCTGTAGTGTCAAGTAAAGAGTTATTCATTGCAGTAAATAAAAATTCAGACTAACTATATGGTTGGATGTTACAGCTAAACGAAAATTCAGTATTGAATTTGTTACGTCTAAAACTAAATCCTAAATTAACTGTATTTTGCAGAACTAAACACGTTTGCAACAAAAATGAAAAAAATATTACTACCTCTTATCGCGCTGTTAATTACGGGGCTTGCATTTCAATCCTGTAAAAAGGCAAAAGTAGTTACACTAACTAATGCCATTAATGTACAGGGCCTATTTTCATTAGATACAGCCGCCAACTGGTCATCATTGGGGATAAATTCAAGGGTTGCTGTACAGCTTGCCGAAGATGATATCAATAAATATTTTGCTGATAAGAACCTGCCTTACAGCATTGCCATCAACGTAACCGATACTAAGTTAGATGCTGCTACTGCTGCTGCGCAGTTTACTACAGCTAAAAACTCAGGCATCCATTTTATTATTGGCCCGCAAAGCAGTGCCGAACTTGCTGCCATAAAACCTCTTGCCGACGCATCTGAAGTGATTGTGGTAAGCCAAAGCAGCACAGCTGGCAGTTTAGCCGTAGCCGGCGACGGAATATTCCGTTTTTGCCCGTCAGACCAAATAGAGGGTGCAGCCAGTGGTAATACTATTTACAATAAAGGGATAAAAGGGTTGGTAACTGTTGCCCGCGATGATGCCGGGAACAAAGGCCTGCAAGCCTCTGTTGGTGCTGCATTTACAGCAAAGGGCGGCGAGGTTAACGCAGTAACCCCCTATGCCGCTAACACTACTGATTTTACTGCTGTTATAGCCGATATTAAAGCCAAAGTAGCCAGCCTTACTACAGCGCATGGCCAGGGTAACGTAGCGGTGTACCTGGCATCATTTGATGAAACACCCGAACTGTTTAAAGCAGCAGCGGCCGAGCCCTCGCTGGCAGCTGTGAAATGGTATGGCGGTGACGGGATTGCTTTAAATGCGGTACTTACAGCTGATGCAGCAGCTGCCGATTTTGCTATACAAACCGGCTTTTTTGCGCCATCGGTTGGTTTACCTGCGGCATTGCAAACTAAGTGGCAACCCGTTGCCGACCGCATAAAAGCTAAAACAAACCTGGATGTTGATGCTTTTGCATTGGCTGCCTACGATGCGCTTTGGGCTATAGCCTATACTATTGAAGCTAACAATGGCGATGTAAGCAATTTTGACAAACTAAAAACGAGCTTTGTAGAGCAGGCAAACACACACAAAGGCATTAGCAGCAATGCTGTGCTTGATGATGCCGGAGACCGCGCAAGTGGCACATTCGATTACTATGGTATTAGAAAAACCGGGGTTAAATATGAATGGTACCTGGTTGGAAAATCTGATGAATAGATAATTGGGAGGAGGGTACCAAATTAGAAATATGTAAAGGGGAACCAGCATTGCGCTTAGTTCCCTTTTACAGTATATGAGCTTTCATTCCCACCACTTCGCGTTTTCAATTTGTTTGGCTTTTGCCGATACAGCCGAAGTACGATATGCATCTCGTAGGGTTTGCCACCCGGCCGACAGGTATTTATCATTGGGAGAAAATTCGCCTGCGCCAATATCAAAGCCTTGTGAATTCGGGATGCGGTAATCGCCCCAGTTGCATCTTTTAACTAATTTGTTATTATAACTTGCCCATTGGCCTACAAACTGGTTATTTGAATAGCCATCAGCATTTTTATCAATATCGTCATAGTGAACGATGTTACTTTTATCCAAATAAAAACCTGTGCTGAATGTCCCTTTAAATACACCGGCATGTTCTTGTGTTTCTGCTTCCGCCAAATTATACATGCCGATCAGCAAATATTGGCCTTTAATGCCTTTGCCTTTAAGTTCATCATCCACCCCGTAGGATGTTTGTTTGTACTTGCGGATGTTGGTTATTTTAAAAGTTCCGCGAAATTCATCGATGTTATTTTTAACCATCGATTTGCCGTAAACATTATAAGTACCCGGCAACGCGGGGTTTTTTGTTATGGAGATGATTTTTATGCGGATCCGCTGAAAGTTATCACCAATAAAACCATATACCATGGCATTATTAGTTACAGTGAAGAGTTTTGAATAATCGTAGCGTGTAAGCTTGCTTTTTAATTCAACAGGCGACAGATACTTGTTATCCAGGCTCTTATCCCTGAACTTTTCAGCTTCGGATTGTGCAAAAGCGGTGGTGAATTTAATCGCAAAAATAACTGCGAGCAAAGCTTTTTTCATCTGTAAAATTTAAACGAATAAAGCTAATTATAATTTCAGGTTTTATCCGTCCCATAAATGGGACGGCAATGATATAATGAATTAATGATTTCATTGCCGTTGGCTTTGGCCAACGGTTAAAAAGCGAGTAATATGGGTTTAGCCTAAATCTTAATATTTATACGGTTCCATCTTACCGCAGCTACATGTGCAATTAGGGTCAGTAGCGCCCAGCTTTTTCAGGAAGAACTGATAAAAGCCTATCCGGTCTTTCATGCTGTAATTATCATCACCTTTATTGCATTCCAGGTCGCCGTTTACAATCAGTATGGTCATGCCAAAACCCGGGGTGCGGCCTTTTGTTTTATCTATGGTATTAGGCTGCCATTTACCAATCATTACATCATGTGCCGATGGTTTGTGGGTTTCGGGTGTCATCCAAAAATAAATAGCAGTTTTAAAGGCTACAACTGCATCGGTCTCTACCAGCCCGGGGTTATTTAATAGTACTTTCTTGTCGCCAAAAATACAATCGGATGCATAGCCATAGTTGCCGTTATAGCTTATCTGTATAGGGCCGCGGCCATAATATTTTTGCCCTTTAACGGGTGGATACTCGTCGCTGTCGCTTACATAGTTCAGGCTGGTGTTATCCTCGTGTATCAGCATCAGGCCGTCGGTATAGCTTTCGTTACGGCCATGGCGGGTTTCGTGCGCTATCTGGGCAAAAAAGGCAGCCAGTTCGCGTTTGTTACCAGCGGCGTCTTTTTCGGTGCAAAAGTTACCGTAATCTACCGTGTAGGTACTGTCCGGTTTTACTTTGGCCCATGCTTCGTTCCAATCACCGTCCTGGCGTACTGTAACGGCTTTGCCGGTGCTTTTATCAGTACGAATGAATTGGTACACTGATACCGCGCGGCGTGTAACCTGCACCTTTATTTGAGCCAGTTCGTTCACGGCTTTTATAAACGCCTGATAGGTGTAAAACTTATCTCGCTCGGGGAACAGGGCGTTAAACTGCTGTTCGGTTAAAAATTTAGAGAAATCAGCCCTTGGTTTTGGCGTGGCAGGTGCAGCTTTTTGTGCCGAATTACCGTTACTGCATTTAAAGCTTAGTAATGCCAAAGTAAATAAACATATAAGTGCGGCCCGGCCGGATGATATTATGGGTTTCATATTTTCTAAATAATATATTTGAACAAAACACGATATGCAAGTTTAAGTTTAAAATTGCGTAATGTTTAATTTAACCACAAAGAGCACAGAGAAAAACCACAGAGGGCACAAAGATTTATATATTTTATCAATTAAAAATCTCTGTGTACTTTGTGGCTGATCAAATTGCAAATCTCGGTGCCCCCCTGTGGTTAAAAGCACATTGTAAACTTAAACGCTTAAATTGCTGCTATTGTTATGAAAATATATACTAAAACTGGCGATAAAGGCTATACATCATTAATAGGGGGGGCGCGTGTGCCCAAGCATCACCTGCGTATTGAGAGTTATGGTACTGTTGATGAGCTGAACTCGTACATAGGCCTTATCCGCGACCAGCAGATAGCTGACCATGATAAGGATGTACTAAAACAAATACAGGACAGGCTGTTCACCATAGGCTCATCACTGGCCGCCGACCCGGAAAAAAGCCGAATGGTGATACCCGATCTTTATAACGAAGACATTGAGCTGCTTGAAAAAGAAATGGACAGGATGAATGAAACCCTGCCCGAGCTGCGGCACTTTATTTTGCCGGGCGGCAGTAATGCTATTTCGTATTGCCATATAGCGCGTTGTGTATGCCGCAGGGCCGAAAGATTGAGCGTTCACCTGGCAGAAGAAAGCACGGTTGACGAGAAAGTGAATATTTATCTGAACAGGTTGAGCGATTACTTGTTCACCCTGGCAAGAATGGTTGGATATGCCGATAAAATCCCTGAAAACCAGTGGATACCAAGGATATAAAAATATTACAAAAAAATATTGATAATCAATTTAAAAATATTATACTTTTGCGAAAAAGCAAAATTTACCACTTTAACATAAAAACATGTATTGGACACTTGAATTAGCATCGCACCTTGAAGATGCACCATGGCCTGCCACAAAAGACGAATTAATTGATTACGCCATACGTTCAGGAGCGCCGGTAGAGGTTATTGAGAACCTGCAGGCACTTGAAGATGATGGTGAACCGTATGAAAACATAGAGGAGATATGGCCGGATTACCCGACCAAGGACGACTTCTTTTTTAATGAGGACGAGTATTAATACGCCTACATATTAAATAATTAAAAGCCCTGCATGCAGGGCTTTTTTTGTTACAACCTCTTTTTGGAATGATTTTGGTATAGGTGCCGTATATACATTTACTTAAACATAAAACATTACAACATGAGAGGCTTACTGTACATCATTGCTGTTATCCTGGTTATAGGATGGGCATTCGGATTTTTTTACGCGGGTTCAGGTGGTATTATCCACATCCTGCTGGTTATAGCTATTATAGCACTGCTTTTAGGCGTGATTAGAAGGGCCTGATAAGGCAGATAATATTGAAAACCCTGCTAAGGCGGGTTTTTTTATGCGTAAAACTTTTTGGAGTAACGCGGGTTTAATATATAACATTAACTAAGAAAACATTAACTAAAACACACAACACTATGAGAAGCTTATTGTACATCATCGCAGTTATTTTGGTGATAGGATGGATCTTCGGGTTCTTCGTTAATCACGCAGGCGGCTTAATTCACATTTTACTGGTAATAGCGATCATTGCTTTATTGCTGGGTGTGATCAGAAGGGCCTGATAATTAGATCAGATAAAGGCAGCCACCAGCTTAACGCTGGTGGCTTTTTTTGTTTAGAAGCGCCTCGGCAATAGCAACATCTTCCGGGAAGGTGATCTTGATATTGCTGTAATCGCCCGCTATCAAAGTAATGGCAACACCGCTTTGTTCTACAACAGAAGCATCATCGGTAAAAGTATCGGTATAGGGTTGTTCATAGGCTTTTTTAAGAATAGCAGATTGGAAAGTTTGCGGGGTTTGCACCAAATAGATGCTGTCGCGGTTTAAGCTTTCAGATCCATTACCCTTTACCTGCCTTATCGAGTCGCGGCTTTTAACGGCCGTTACAGCCGTTCCGTTCTCTGCGGCGCATCTGTAGGCCTCATTGATGATATCGGCGCTTACAAGGGGGCGCACGGCATCGTGTACGGCAATCAATACATCATCGTCTGCAATACTATCAACCGCGTTCTTGATAGAATGAAAACGGGTTTGGCCGCCGGTAATTATTTTATGCGGAATGGTAAAGTTATGTTTAGTGCAAAGCTGTGCCCATAGCTCATGGTAACTACCATGTAAAGCCAAAATAATTTGTGGTGATGACTGGCTGTTATAAAACGCCTTTATGGTATGCATCAGCACAGGCTCACCGCAAAGCTCAATAAACTGCTTGGGCAAGGCCGACTGCATCCTGCTGCCCGAACCACCGGCTACGATAACTACGTAAGTAGATCTGAGGTTTGACATGCTATGCGGTTTGATTTATGATAAAACTGCTTTGCGTCGCATAGATCATCAGAGGGAAAATATTAAGAAAAAAAATACGGAAGAATTTAAGACCAAATTCTTTAAACCATTGTGGGGCATCCAAATCTCTTACATCTCCGGAAATTTTGTACCTATAAAAAAAGTGTACAATTATTTGAAATGAAGAAACCAATAATAATATCAGCCAGTATTTGATGGATAACAATAATGATAGATTGAACAGGTGGATGAATGTAATTAACAAAAACGTAAAAATAATTCGCCGAAATAACTGCGGAGTGATATCGACTTTTTTATTAAGCTTTATATAAATCAAGATATTTAGAATGCCAAAGATTAGTAAATACAACGATTTTATGACCATGAGGTTGTTCTGCATATGTTATCAAATTTAAACAAAAAAAGAGATATGAGTAACCCCACATCTCTTATATACATTGAACGATTATTAACTAATCTTTACTCTCTAACTTCTAATCACTAAATAATCAACATCGCATCGCCGTAGCTGTAAAAACGGTATTTTTCTTTTACTGCTACTTCGTAAGCGTTCATTACATGCTCGTAACCGCCAAACGCGCTCACCATCATCAATAAAGTAGACTCGGGTGTGTGGAAGTTGGTGATCATAGAGTTTGCAATGCTAAACTCGTACGGCGGGAAAATGAACTTGCTGGTCCAGTCATTTGCCGGTTTTAATATTTTACCTGCAGATACAGCCGATTCAACCGCACGCATTGATGTTGTACCAACAGCGCAAATGCGTTTTTTTCTTTCGATACCACGGTTAACAATATTAGCCTGTTTCTCTTCGATGATAAACTGCTCAGAATCCATTTTGTGCTTGGTCAGGTCTTCCACCTCAACCGGGCGGAAAGTGCCTAAACCAACGTGCAGGGTAACCTCGGCAAATTCAACACCTTTCAGTTCAAGGCGTTTCATCAACTCACGGCTAAAGTGCAGACCTGCGGTAGGGGCGGCAACCGCACCTTCGTGTTTGGCAAATATGGTTTGGTAACGTTCTTTATCGTCGGCAGTAGCCTTGCGTTTTATATATTTTGGCAGTGGTGTTTCACCCAATATCTCTACGTTACGGCGAAATTCTTCGTCGGTGCCGTCAAACAAAAAGCGGATGGTACGGCCACGTGATGTAGTGTTGTCAACAACTTCGGCAATAAGTAAATCATCATCACCAAAGTAAAGTTTGTTACCCACGCGTATTTTACGGGCCGGGTCAACCAGCACATCCCAAAGGCGAAGTTCTTTGTTTAGCTCGCGCAGTAAGAACACTTCAATTGTGGCGCCGGTTTTTTCCTTGTTGCCATACATACGTGCCGGGAATACTTTTGTATTGTTCAGGATCATTACATCCTGGTCGTCAAAGTAATCCAAAACATCCTTAAATATTTTATGCTCAATTTTGCCCGAATCGCGGTGTAAAACCATTAAACGTGATTCGTCACGTATATCTGACGGAGAATGTGCAATTAATGATTCAGGTAAATTGAATTTAAATTGAGATAATTTCATGCTTATATATATGAATTTTCAGGGCGCAAATGTACGGATTTTTTGTTATTTTCCACGCCTTTTTTTGGCGCCACATTACAGTTAATATTTAAATATAAATTTACTGTAACTTAACTGCATTAACACAGTCTAACAAATACTGTTTGGGTTGGGGCAAAAAACCGTTATCCGGCAGCCCCGGGTACATCAAAATAACGATATGATACTACTAAAACTTATCCGCGAGAGCTTCCTGTTTGCATACGATGCGTTAAGGCAAAATAAGCTGCGCACCATGCTTTCGTTATTGGGTGTAACCATTGGTATCTTTACAATTATAGCGGTATCGTCGGCGGTTGATACTTTGCGTAACAACCTGCAAAAAAGCGTTGATAAATTAGGAAGCAATAGCATTTATGTGCAAAAATGGCCATGGGTAGGCGAGGATAACTTTCCCTGGTGGAAATACATGCAAAGGCCGGTACCAAAATTGCGAGATTTTGAACAGTTAAGCCGCCGCAGCCAAACGGCCAAAGCCCTTTCATATGAGATAAGCATTGATAACCGCACCGTTAAATACGAAAGCCATACGGTTGATGGTGCGCAGATAGATGCTGTATCGCACGATCATGATAAAACCTGGAACTTTAATTTTCAGGACGGGCGGTATTTTACGGATATTGAATCGCGTACGGGTGCGCCTGTAACAATTATTGGTGCAGATATAGCTGAAGCGCTTTTCCCCGGTGGTACAGGTGTTGGCAAGCAGATAAAAATTATGGGCCGTAAGGTTACCATTATTGGTGTATTTACCAAAGAGGGTAAAGATATGCTGGGTATCACCAGCGATAACGAGATACTGTTACCGCTAAACTTTGCCAAAAACGTTATTGATATTGAGAACGAAAAATATAACCCGCAAATAGTTGTGCGCGGCAAGGATAACCTGAGCGATGTGGAAGTAGAGAGTGAAGTGCGTGGTTTAATGCGCTCTATACGCAGCATCCGCCCGGGTGGCGAGGATAATTTTTCGTTAAATAAATCCACCATCCTAACCAATCAGCTCGATCAGCTTTTTGGCATCATCAATAAAGGTGGTTTTATCATTGGTTTCTTCTCGGTATTGGTAGGCGGTTTTGGTATAGCTAATATCATGTTCGTATCGGTTAAAGAGCGTACCAATATTATCGGTATACAGAAATCATTGGGGGCTAAAAACTACTTTATATTGCTGCAGTTTTTAATAGAAGCGGTTGCCTTGTGCCTTATGGGCGGGCTGATAGGCTTATTTATTGTTTACCTGGGTACCTTTGCGGTAAAAGCCGTGGCTGATATACAGGTAGTATTGGATGCCGGGAATGTTATTTATGGTATAGGTATCTCTGTTACCATAGGCGTACTATCTGGTATTATACCGGCATACTTTGCTTCAAAACTCGACCCCGTAGAGGCCATACGGACCAATTAAATCGCGCAAAAAGCAACGGCTTTCAAACGCCCTGAAACATCCTTAAAACGCCCTGAAACGACTCAGTTAACCACGTAGTGTTCACGTTCACTGCCGTGAACACCCGTGAACGCCTTTATGTGCCTTATAATCAGCAATATGTGTTTAAGTATATTGGCCGAAATACCATAGTTACAACGTTAGTGTACTTTTAACGTTTATAAATAATAATTCCCGCCGTCGGTTTTTATTTTGCCTGCATCCAGCAGCAGGCGGATGGTTTGGATCTTTTCTTTTTCGGTGCCAAGCTTTAATGAGATCATTAGTTCATCTATTGTGCGGGTGTCTGTACTTAGCAGTTGTACTATCTCATTGGTAATGTCATCAAATATCTCTTCGGCATTCTTCTGTCGGCGTTCTTCCAGGCAAACATCACATACGCCGCATTTTGGCGCATTAAGCTCGTCAAAATAAGTTAGCAACATTTGGCTGCGGCAGCGTTTATGTTCGGCATAGGCAAATACAGCCTCCATTTTTTTGCGGTAGGTCTCCTTACGCTGATCAATAAATACCTTATTTATATACAGGTTGGTTATATGCTGGCGTGGCTTAAGCCAGGTTATCTGCGGTTTATCTGTTTGGGGCAGGTAACTTAACAGGTTAAAATCCTGTAATTGCTGCAGGCCTTGTATCACCTGCTGGGTGTTCATGCCGGTGCGGCGGGCAAGGTCAAATTCCTTTAGGCGCACGTAATTTTCGAACGAGCCGCCGTATGACCGCAGCAGGGTTTTAATGAATGGATCCCAACCCGGGTTTTGGATCTGGAAGTTATAAAGTTCCTCGTTCAATACCTCAAACCGAAAACGTGATGGAAGGAATACACTTTCGTTAAAAGCGAGGTATTCGTCCTGCTCTAAAAATTTAAGGGCATTGAGCGTTTTTATGGCATCCAGTTGAAAACGACTGCAAAAATCGCCCAGGTCAAGCTCAAAGCTCACCCCTTCGCCGGCCTCGTATGCCAGCTGGCAATAATTGCCTAACTGGTGATAAACCTGTTTTATCTCATTAATGGTCGGGAAATTCTGGATGAACTTCTTTTCCTGCTTTATCCTGTCGGTAGGGTTGTATAAAAGCACCCCGTAAGCCCGCTGTTCATCGCGCCCGCCGCGGCCCGCTTCCTGGTAGTAAGCTTCCAGACTGTCGGGCACATCCTTATGTATCACAAACCTAACGTCGGGCTTATCAATCCCCATCCCGAAAGCGTTGGTAGCTACTATAATTTGGGTGCGGTTGTTTTTCCATGCTTCCTGTTTTTCAGAGCGCTCGTCGGTAGGTAGCCCTGCATGGTAATAATCGGCTTTAATATGGTTTTGCTGGTAAAATTTGGCTATCTCGAAGGTTTCCTTACGGCTGCGTACATATACAATGCCGCTACCGCCAATACCTTTTGCCACATCCAATAGTTTACGCAGTTTATCTTCGGTGGTTTGCACCACGTACCTTAAATTTTTACGCTCGAAACTTTGCTGGTAAATGGTGCCGTTTTTAAACAACAGCTTCTCCTGTATATCATCCCGTACCTCGGCTGTAGCGGTTGCAGTAAGCGCCAGTACCGGTACATTGGGGTGCAGTTCGCGCAGGTCGGCAATGTGCAGATATGACGGGCGGAAATCATACCCCCATTGCGAGATACAATGCGCCTCATCGACCGCGAAGAGGTTTACCTTCATATATCTGATCCGCTCGCGCACCAGTTCGGATAATAAACGCTCGGGCGATAGGTATAAGAATTTCACCGGGCCGTAAATACAATTATCAAGGGCTATATCCACTTCGCGCTTGCCCATGCCCGATACGATAGCCATCGCCTCGATGCCTTTCGCTTTCAGGTTCTCTACCTGGTCCTTCATCAGCGCTATAAGGGGCGATACTACAATACAGATCCCCTCCTGCAATAAGGCCGGTACCTGGAAACATACCGATTTGCCACCGCCGGTTGGCAGTAAAGCTAAAGTATCCGTACCCTGCAATACCGAAGTGATGATCTCTTCCTGCAAAGGCCGGAAGCTGTCATGTCCCCAATATTGTTTTAATAGCTCGCGTGGCGTCATTTTAGTTTACCAAAAAAGCCCGTCGTACGGCGGGCTTTAATAATTTTATTTTAGCAGTTAGTGAATTTACTCACCCGGTCATTGCTTCGCTCGATCACTCTCTCTTCGCTGCGCGGAAAGGGGGGTACGCTGCATTTTTTCACCCACCCTCTTTGCGTAGCAGAGAGGGTCGACCAGCGTAGCGTAGTCGGGGTGAGTTACACCCTTGGCTGCGTTTATTTTCTATCCTTAATATCAGTATAGTTTTTATCGGTTTCGCCAACGTATATCTGTCGCGGGCGGCCAATAGGCTCCTTGTTCGCCTTCATTTCCTTCCACTGGGCAATCCATCCCGGCAGGCGGCCTAAGGCAAACAGTACGGTGAACATTTCTGTAGGGAAACCAAGCGCGGTGTAAATAATACCCGAATAAAAATCAACATTAGGGTAAAGCTTGCGCTCAACAAAATATGGATCACTCAGGGCTACTTCTTCCAGTTTCTTCGCTATCTCTAAAGTCTCGTCGTTAATGCCTAATTTCTCCAGGATATCATCGCAGGCTTTTTTAATGATCTTGGCGCGTGGGTCAAAGTTTTTATAAACACGGTGGCCAAAACCCATCAGGCGGAACGGATCGTTCTTATCTTTTGCTTTGGCAACCCATTTATCAACGTCGCCGCCGTCTTCTTTTATTTTTTGCAGCATTTCTACAACCGCCTGGTTGGCACCCCCATGCAGCGGGCCCCAAAGCGCAGAGATACCTGCCGATATTGACGCATAAAGGTTAGCATCTGACGAACCTACTATACGCACAGTTGATGTTGAGCAATTTTGCTCATGATCAGCATGCAGTATAAGCAGTTTGTTCATGGCGCTTACTACAACCGGGTCTATCTCCACATCCTCGGTACGCTGCCCAAAGGTCATGTGCATAAAGTTGGTCACATAATCGTATTTGTTACGCGGGTAGATAACCGGGTGCCCTAACGATTTTTTGTAGATCCACGATACGATGGTACTCATTTTGGCTATCAGCTTAATGATCTCGATGTTGATCTCCCCGGCAGACAAGCCTTGTTTTAACGATGCCGGGTTAAAAGCGGCCAAAGCACCAATAAGTGACGATAACTGCCCCATAGGGTGCGAACCCGAAGGGAAGCCGTCAAAAAACTTCTTCATATCCTCGTGTACAAGGGTATGGTGGCTTATTTCAAACTCAAATGCCTGTAATTGCTCGGCGGTAGGCAGTTTACCATATATAAGCAGGTAAGCAACCTCAATAAAGGTTGATTTTTCTGCCAGTTGTTCAATAGGATAGCCGCGATATTTAAGAATACCAACTTCGCCATCTAAAAACGTGATGGCGCTTTTTGTAGCGCCGGTATTTTTGTAACCGATATCTAATGTAACATAACCGCTCTGGTCGCGCAGTTTAGAAATATCGATAGCTTTTTCGCCCTCGGTACCTTCTATAACAGGCAGATCATAGGTTTTATCACCAATTTTTAATTGTGCAGTTTCAGACATAGAAAAAATAGTATTTGCAACAAATGTAAATAAATCTGCGTATTAATAGCCTTTAAGATATATTTACTCTTTGTAAAATTCTTATTAAGTAAGTATGTTGTTATCCCCAATATTGTTTGGTATTAATAAAAAACTCATCCTGGTATATGTCTTTTAAAAATAGGGCCCTGCTATTAATTGAAAACGACATAACTATTTACAGGCTTATTTTATTGGGCTTACTGATAGCCAGCCCTGCATTACATTATTTGTGTTATGATAACTCATATGATCCTATTTGGCTGCGTTTAATAAACAGTGCATTTTGTTTGGTAACACTGGCTTTATCTTACAATAAAAGCAGAGTGTTTCTCAAAGCCATGGTATATGTTACCATTGTTTCATGCCTGTTTATAAATAACTTTATACTATTAGGGGTTAACGGTTTTGAGCATGTTTATGTTTTTAGTTCTATTACCATATTTATTGCCGTAACCCTTTTTTGCAAGCAACGGCGCGAATTTGTAGGTGTAACCCTGTTAAATATAGCCGCGGTGGTGGCCGCTTATTATACCGCCCCAAAAGTTAACGTTTCTGTAAACGTGCTGATTATACTATCGGGTATTTTTACACTGATAGCTTATGTATCGTTCCTGGTGATGCTGGCATACAAAATGCAGTTTAAAAAAGCTGTTAACAACATTATTCAGCTAAACGAATCGCTAATAACAAATGCCGAAAAATTAAGGAATAGCCAGCAGCAGATGCATGCACTTATTAGCTCTATAAATGATACTATTTTTGAGTTTGATGAGAAGGCTACCTGTATAAATGTATGGTTCGGCCCTCAATCGCCGGCGTATTTAAAAGCCGATGATTTTTTAAATAAAACCCTGCTCGAATCAATCGGTCCGGAAAGGGCTAAACCTTTTTTGGAAGTTTATAATCATGTTTTAAAGTATAATAAAACTACCAGTATAGAGTTTCCTTCAGTTTACGGCGAACCGGGCTGGTTTTTGGCAAAGGCATCGCCTGTAGTTGATGTTACCGGTAAATATATCAAACGCATATCTGTGTCTGTTACCGATATTTCTGAACAAAAGAAACATGCAGATGCCTTAACAGAAAACAAGAACCTGCTGCTGCAAGCCCAGGATATTGCCAAAACGGGGAACTGGTGGTATGACAGCGATACCCAAGAGAGTTATTGGTCGGAAAGCCTTTTTAAAATATTGGAGGTTGATAACGCTCCTGAAGGAAAAGCCCGGTTTGAGTATTACATGAGTATGGTACATCCGGATGATACCGAAGCCGCTGCAAACTATATAAACAATATCAGTTCAGTAACCGAGGGTAGCCTTGAACATAAGTTCATTACCCCCAAAGGCAATTTAAAATACTTGCGCTTACTGCGTGGCGACCTGCTACTGAATGAAACTGGTGGTTTGAAACGGGTAGTAGGTATTATACAGGATATTACTGAAACCAAATTGGCAGAAAAAGCTGTAAAAGTAAGCCAGGCAGAACTGCTTGAAGCCCAAACCATAGCAAAAATTGGTAACTGGAAATGGGACAGTACTCTAAAAATATTATCGTGGAGCGATGAGGTAAACTCAATTTATGAGGCGGATGCCGGCATGGTATCGTCATCGCGCTTTGGTAAAACGCTTTTACAATGCATCCACCCTGATGACAGGTATATAGTAAACCACCTGTTTAAAAGTGGGGATAACAGTGGCTCATCTTATGAATACCGCATCATTACCCCTAAAGGAAATATTAAGCATATAAGTGTTATTACAGGTAAATTAATGTACCGGGAGGACGGTAGCGTGCGCAAAATTATTGGCACCCTACAGGATATTACCCAACGTAAACAAGCAGAGATAGATTACCGCCGTACCGAAAACAAATACCGCCTGGTGCTTGAAACCATTAAACTTGCGGCTTTATCATTGGATGCCGGCGGCAAAGTGATATTCTGTAATAAATACCTGGCCAACCTGGTAGGGTATAGCCAGATGGAAATATTGGGTATGAACTGGATGGAGCATTTTGTGCCCGGCGAACATCAGGAAATATTGAGCACATGGTTTAAAAATAACAGTATTAAAGCCCATTACGTAAACTCTATATTATGCCGCAACGGTGAACTGCGTACTATTAGCTGGCAAAATACGGTTAGTTATGACGAGAACGGCAACATTAAAGAAACTACCAGTATTGGCGAAGATATAACCGTACAGCAAAAGGTGAGGCAGGAACTAATAACGGCCAAAGAGCAGGCTGAGCGATCTTCTCATTTTAAATCGGAGTTCCTGTCTATCATGAGCCACGAAATTCGTACGCCGATGAACGCGGTAATTGGTACCATCAACCTGTTGCTTGAAGAAAGCCCAAAGCCCGAGCAACTGGAGTACCTGAATACGCTTAAGTTTAGCAGCGAGAATCTGCTTGCCATTATTAACGATATTTTAGATTATAATAAGATAGAGGCCGGGAAGCTGCAATTGAGTAATATTCCCTTTAATATCCATCAGCTGGTACACAATATCAGGCAGTCGTTTTATTCAAAAGCGGTTGAGAAAAATTTGGAAATTGAACTGTTAGCAGATAGTAATATCCCCGAATACCTGATGGGCGATCAGATACGCCTTGGCCAGATATTGATAAACCTTGTAAGTAATGCAGTTAAATTTACGCAGGAAGGGAAGGTAACTATTTCGCTTGAAAAGGAACAAGAGATAAGCAATAACGAAGTATTGATAAAATTTACGGTGGCCGATACAGGCATAGGTATTGCTGCCGAAAACATGGCTATTGTTTTTGACCCTTTTATACAGGGGCCGCAAACCATTACGCATAATTATGGCGGTACAGGCCTTGGGCTTGCTATAACTAAACGGCTGATAGAGCTTTACGGGAGCAGCATACATGTATTTAGCGATTTAGGGAAAGGCGCGAGGTTTACTTTTAATATACGTTTTGCTACGGCATCCCCAATTGCCGACATACAGCATACCGCAGCCAGCGTTAATGACCTGATATTACCACCGAACCTTTATGGTATGAATATTTTGGTGGTTGATGATAATAAAATGAACCTGATGATAGCCTCGAAGTTTTTGCGAAAATGGCAGGCAAATGTGGCCGAGGCTATAAACGGGCAAATTGCAGTAGATATGGTAAATGCAGGTAATTACGATATGATAATTATGGACTTGCAGATGCCCGTAATGGATGGGTTTGCAGCAACAGCCATAATCAAACAAAGCCACCCAAATATACCCGTTATAGCATTTACAGCCGATGCCATGCCCGAAACCCACAGCAAAGCATACGAGGCCGGCATGTGCGATTACCTGACCAAGCCCTTTGTGCCCGATATGCTTTTTGAAAAGGTATTGCGCTACCGCAAGGCTACCATCCCGCATTAATGATCTGGACAAGTAGCAGTTAACCTGCTGTTATATCCCTAATCTGCAAAAAAAACATATTGGTGTAGGCCCACTTTTCCATCCTTAAGACTTTTATACACCCTCCCGCAAAGGGGGTTAGACTGCCCGTTTCAAAAATCTTCTGTCTTTTCACCGTCATAAACAGCCCGTTTACCGACATAAACAGGCTGTACATCTAATACAGCCAAAATCGCTGTAACGTTTCGTAACTGATAGCGTCATATTGGTGTATTTAAAAATTAGAAAAATAATAAAACACTCACAATCAAATAATAATAACATGAAAACTCAGTTTTTAACCATAGCAACCATCTTCACTTTAGCATTAGGTACAGTAACATCAACTTTTGCAGCCACTACCAATAACAACAATGGCGAAGTAAGCACAACACTAACAAACGTTAGCAAAATAAATAAAATAGAATTACACGGAAACGTTGAACTGTACGTATCTGACGGTACAGCCGACCAGGTAAAAGTTTACAACAAATACTACTCAGAAAGTGCTTTGGTACAAAGCCAGAACGGTGTGTTACGTATATCATCATACACCGATAAAAAATTAGTAGTTTGGGTAACCGCTAACGATCTGCAAGCCATCGTAGCTAATGATAACTCAACCGTAAAATCATTCGGTACACTGGAGAGGTTAGACCTTGATGTAACGTTAAACAACACATCGTCTGCCGATTTAAACCTGGATGCTTACAAAGCAAACATCAACGTAAACGACCGTGCAAAAGCAAACATCAGCGGTAACGTTAATGATTATAACTTAACACAAGACCAATCTGCAACTGTTAACCACAGCAACCTTGCAGCCATTAACCGCAGCAAAACAGTAACTAATAAAATGGTAAAGGCCGATCAGGCTGAATTAGCTATCCTGTAAGTATTACTTTTGCAAAAGTTCAATATATATTTCTGGAAGCCATCAGTTCAACTGGTGGCTTTTTTGTTTTTAGGGGGGATTTATATTGAAGGAAAGAATGGGTCAGACCGGTGTTGTTTATCATTCTGTGGTCTTCAGAGCGATATCGATAGCTGAAATTTCATTGCCGTTGGCTTCAGCCAACGGATACCAAACAGAAGTTCTCAGGCTTTAGCCAAACTATCAAACAGAATTTGGCTAAGCCATTACCGCCTCATTTATCCGTCCCTTAAAAGGGACGGCAATGAATTGACTAAGTTTAGCGAGTTAACCCACCTGATCATCGCTTCTCCGGGCCCCTCCCTCTTTTTCACTGTGTGGATATAGATGCCAGGAGGAGGCAATTCACACCCTGTTCGGTTATGATACAGTATTAAAGGCCTTGTTATTTGACGTTATTTTTAACATCAAAAAATTCTTCCCCCGTTCACCGCCACATTTTTACCATTCACCGACAATAACCCGCACTGTGTCTAATACAGGCCGTTTGGCTGTAACGTTTATCCGTGCCAGTCGTCATATCTAAGTATTTAATAACACAACTTATAGTCCTCACAATCAAAATATTAGTAAAATGAAAACAACAATATTAACCATGGTAGCCGTAATGATTATGGCAGTGGTAACCACCAAAAACACTTATGCAAACGTTAACAATAATAACAACGATGCAAGCGTAACCTTAACCAATGTAGGCAAGATCAACAAGATCGAGATCCACGGAAATGTTGAACTTTTTGTATCAGACGGTGCTACCGACCAGGTGAAAGTGTACAACAAATATTACTCAGAAAGCGCTTTGGTACAAAGCCAGAACGGTGTGTTGCGCATCTCATCATACAAAAATGAAAAATTAGTGGTTTGGGTAACAGCCGCAGATTTACAAGCCATCAGCGCTTATGACAATGCCGAAGTAAAATCATTTGGTAAATTAGAAAGGCTTGACCTTGAAGTTAACCTGTACAACACTGCATCTGCCGATTTAAACCTTGACGCTTACAAAGCAACCATCAACGTAAACGACCGTGCAAAAGCCAACATCAGCGGAACTGTTAATGATTATAACTTAACACAAGACCAATCTGCAACCGTTAACCACAGCAACCTTGCAGCCGTTAACAGCAGCAAAAAAGTAACTAATAAATTTGTAAAGGCCGATCCATCAGAATTAGCTATCCTGTAAATGTTATTTCTGCAAAAGGTCAAAATATATACTCTGTAAGCCATTGCCACACGCGATGGCTTTTTGTTTTAGAGCATTTATACTGAATCCAACGGCTTTTGACTAAGACTATTTACCCCGCTCATTTATCCCTCCTTCTAAAAGCGGCAGCAATGAATTAGCTAAGTTTGACGAGTATACTCATCCCTGACATAGCTTCGCTTGACTACCCTTTCTTTACTATTAGCAAAAAGCGCAATTCACATCCTGTTCGGTTATGATACAGTATTAAAGCCACTGTTATTTGCTGTTATTTTGAACATCAAAAAAACTTTTGCCGTTCACCGCTACTTTTCTGCCGTTCACCGATAAAAACCCGCACTGTGTCTAATACAGGCCTATTTGCTGTAACGTTTATCTGTGTCAATCGTCATATCTATGTATTTAATAACACAACTTATAGTATTCATAATCAAAATATTAATAAAATGAAAACAACAATATTAACCATGGTAGCCGTAATGATTATGGCAGTGGTAACCACAAAGAACTCTTATGCAAGCGTTAATAATACTAACAACGATGCAAGCGTAACCTTAACCAATGTGAGCAAGATCAACAAGATCGAGATCCACGGAAATGTTGAACTTTTTGTATCAGACGGTGCTACCGACCAGGTGAAAGTTTACAACAAATATTACTCAGAAAGCGCTTTGGTACAAAGCCAGAACGGTGTATTACGTATCTCATCATACCAAAACCAAAAATTAGTGGTTTGGGTAACAGCGGCCGACTTACAAGCCATCAGCGCTTATGATAATGCCGAAGTAAAATCATTTGGTAAATTAGAAAGACTTGACCTTGAAGTTAACCTGTACAACACTGCAACTGCCGATTTGAAATTAGATGCTTACAAAGCAACAGTAAATGTTAACGATAATGCCAAAGCAACTTTAAGCGGTAACGCAAACGATTATAACTTAAACTATGCACAGGCCGCCAATGTTAACCATGCAGACTTTGTAGCAGTAAACGCTACAAAAAACCAAATGCCGGGTCGCGTTGCTAAAGCAAAACAAAATGAATTAGCTGGTTTATAATCAACTACCTTGCAAAGGTATATCATATATCAAAAAGCCATCAGATTAATAGGTGGCTTTTTTTAATTTTACTGTAACTTAAAACCATAAATCATCGTCAAACACTCAAAACAAACTATTATGAAAACACTAAACTTTAAAATATTACTGCTTGTGGCTGCCACATCTATTGCGCTTTTCTCGTCATGCAGGCGCTTCAGGTGTGTAAAGGGTACAGGTAATGTACGTACCGAAACCCGTAAAATGACAGGCTTTACCAAAATAGATATATCAGGCGGATATAAGGTGACCTTAAAGCAGGATAGCTCGGAATCTATATCCATTACTACCGATGATAACCTGTTTAAATATATACAAACCAATATAGAAGGCAGCACCTTAAAGCTACGCAGCCGCCGTAACATTTGCAGCAGTGGCGAAACTATTGTGATAATAGGTGTTAAAAACCTTGATAAAATAAGTGCATCGGGTGCTGTTGAAGTGAGGAGCGATGGCCGTTTAACTGTTCAAGACCTAAACTTTGATCTTTCGGGCTCTACCAAAATTGATATGGACCTTTATGCGGGCCGGGTACGCACAGATGCCAGCGGCTCAACAGAAGTGTATCTGAAAGGGCAGGCTGCATCGCACGAAGTTGACCTGAGCGGATCAGGTAAGGTTGAAGCGCTTGATTTTGTGGTAGGTAAATACAAGATCGGCACATCTGGCGCAAGCGAGTGCAAAATAAACGTGTTAAACGAGCTGGACGTACATACCAGCGGTGCATCAGATATACAGTATCGTGGTAACCCAACAAAGGTAAACAACGATCAATCAGGAGCTTCGTCGGTAAAAAAGATAGATTAAGCTTAAATTTTTTTAATGATGAATGTAACAAATGACGGCCAAAAGCCGTCATTTGTATTTTAAAAACATACTTAACCTTATCATGAAAAAGTTTAAAAAATGGATGGCGTATATCGTCATTTGTATAGCGCTTGCAATTGTGGCGGCTATATCATATGTTACCCTTGCCCTGCCAAATGTTGGCAAACCTCAAAACATTAAAGTTGAATTAACCCCGCAACGGATAGAACATGGTAAATACCTGGCAAACCATGTTGCTGTATGCGTTGATTGCCACAGCACCCGCAAATGGGATATATTTGCTGCGCCGATAGACACAGCGGTGTTGGGGGCCGGCGGCGAAAAATTCGATGCGCGCGTCAGTTTTCCCGGCGAGGTGTATGTGCCTAACATTACACCGGCAAACTTAAAAAACTGGACGGATGGCGAGATATACCGTGCAATTACTACAGGTGTAAAAAAAGATGGCTCGGCCATATTTCCTATCATGCCATGGCCATCATACTCAAAGATGGATCCGGAGGATGTGTACGATATTATCGCCTACATCCGCACCCTGCAGCCGCATGAAACCAGCTACCCGGATCGTAAGCTCAATTTCCCGCTGAATATTATTGTAAACACCATGCCTAAAAAAGCCGAGCCGGTTAAAAAACCAAGTGAGGGCGACACCATAGCGTATGGCGCATACCTGGTGCAAAGCGCTGCTTGCCGCGATTGCCATACCAAAGCAGATAAAGGAACACCAATACCGGGAATGGAACTTGCAGGAGGCAACGAGTATGGCCTTGGCGGTGGTGCGTTAGTACGGGCATCAAATATAACGCCCGATAAAGAGACAGGTATAGGTAACTGGAGCAAAGAGCAGTTTATAACCCGTTTTACACAATATGCCAATGGTGCCGCAAAACCAACAATGGTTAAGCCGGGGCAGTTTCAAACAATTATGCCCTGGTGGAAATATGGCGGCATGGCTACGAAGGACCTGGGTGCTATATATGCTTACCTTAAAACAGTTAAGCCTGTAAAAAACAGCGTGGTTAAATTTCAAAACAAGCAGGGCAGCTAATTAAATTCAAAAATAAATTCATACTTTTGCGCCTCGAATTTTGTACAGCTAAATAGCTGTATCTTGTACAAGGAATAAATTAATACCAGGTAAAAAAGATGAATATATCACAGGAAAAAATTGATAACCTGAATACAGTTGTTAAGATCAACATCGCCCCGGAGGATTACCAGCCAAGGGTTGAAAAAGCAATGAAAGACCATGCTAAAAAAGCAAAAATGCCGGGTTTTCGCCCGGGTATGGTGCCTGTTGCTCATATTAAAAAAATGTACGGTAAAAGCATTTTGGTTGACGAGATCAACAACATGTTATCAGATACATTGAACAAATATCTTGACGAAGAGAAGCTTGAAGTATTGGGCCAGCCCTTACCAAAAGCTGATGATGACAGGAAAGAATATAACTGGGATTTTGCCGATAACTTTGAGTTTAACTACGAAGTTGGTTTGGCGCCTGAGTTTGATATTGATTTTTCATCAAAAGATAAACTTACCCAGTATGTGATAAAAGTTGATGACGAAACATTAGCATCACGTATTAAAAATATTCGTCGTAGCTATGGCAAAATGACAAATCCTGACGTATCGGCAGATGATGATGTGCTTTATGCCGAATTAGCACAGCTTTCTCCGGATGGTTCTGTTTTTGAGGATGGAATAAACAATACCGCTTCTGTACGTTTAGATCAGATCCTGGATGCGAAAATTAAAAAATCGCTGATCGGTTTGAAAAAGGGCGACGAACTGGTGTTTGACATCAACAAAGCTTTTGATAACGATGCAGCTAAGGTTGCCGGTTTATTAAAAATTGAAGAAGATGAAGCCGCTGAGTTAAAATCGAACTTCAAACTAACGGTTAAAAACGTTAACCGTTTAGAAGAAGGCGATTTGAACCAGGAGTTCTTTGATAAATTATTTGGTGAAGGTGTTGTAACCGACGAAGCCGGTTTCAAAGCTAAAATAACCGAAGAGTTAGAAATGATGATGACCCAGGATGCCGAGCGCAAACTGCAGGACGATATTTATAACTACAGCATTGATAAGGTAAGTTTTGAATTGCCAGACGCGTTTTTAAAACGCTGGTTAAAAGCAACCAACGAAAAACTGACCGAAGAAGAGCTGGAAGGCGGTTATGCCGATTTTGCTAAAAACCTGAAATGGACGCTTATTGAAAATAAGCTGATGAAGGATAATAACATTGATATTAAATACGAGGAAGTATTTGAATTTGCAAAAGGCAGCTTAGACCAACAGTTTAGGATGTACAGCCCGCAGGCTTTAACCGAAGAGCAACTGGGCCAGTACACTGTACAATACCTGCAAAACAAAGAGAATGCTAATAAAATATTTGAACAGGTAAAAGCACTTAAGGTATTTGATTATATTAAAAGTGTTATTACGCTTGATAAAAAGGAGATTTTATTTACCGATTTTAACAAGCTTACTGCATAATAACAGTAAACGTTTTAAATATAGTTCACCAAAAGCATTTGCCCACAGCAAATGCTTTTGTGTTATAAGAGCAATAATTTTTACTTTCATCAAACTAATTAGTACAAAATCTATTCAACTAAAAACTATATTTATCGCGGGCAACCCGCCCGTACCACAACAAATAAAATACATACACATGAACAGTAATCCAGATAAAAACGAATTCAGAAAATACGCTGTTAAACACCACCGTATCAGCAGTACCTATGTAGACAGGTTTATTGGCGGTGTAAACCGCAGCAATACTCCAACAGGTATTGTAAACCCGCCAATGGGTTATACGCCTTATATAATTGAAGAACGCCAGTTAAACATCTCGCAGTTAGACGTGTTTTCGCGTTTGATGATGGACCGTATTATTTTCCTGGGCGACCCCATATACGATCAAAACGCCAATGTTATTCAGGCGCAATTGCTATTCCTGCAATCGGCCGATGCAAAGCGCGATATCCAGCTTTACATTAACTCACCGGGCGGTTCGGTTTATGCAGGTTTAGGTATTTATGATACCATGCAACTTATCTCTAACGATGTGGCTACTATTTGTACAGGTATGGCAGCGTCAATGGGTGCGGTATTATTATGCGCCGGTGCAGAAGGTAAACGCGCTGCGTTACCTCACTCACGTGTAATGATCCACCAGCCTTCAGGCGGCGCGCAGGGCCAGCAATCAGATATCGAGATATCTTACCATGAGATCACTAAATTAAAAAAAGAATTATACCAGATCATTGCTGACCACAGCGGAGCATCATACGACAAAGTTTACTCGGCATCGGACCGTGATTACTGGATGATTGCCGAAGAGGCCAAAGAATTTGGTATGATTGACGAAATATTAAAAGGTAATAAAACAAAATCAAAATAAATTTATTAGTAGTGAGTAATTGGTTAAGTTGATTGTATGGATAGTTATTTAACAACTCACACTATCAATTTAATCAACCACTTACTTAAAATTGGTTTAATAAAAACCAATTTCCTATTTTTGATTAAACCATACTCAAGATGAACAAGAACAGCAAGGAGATCAGGTGCTCGTTTTGTGGCGCAGGAAAGCAGGACTCCCTGATGCTGATTGCCGGTTTGGATGCACACATTTGTGATAAATGCGTTGACCAGGCAAACGAGATATTGGCAGAAGAACTGAAGGTACGCAAAGTAAAAGCGTCGCCGGCGGTACCTGCTATGCTGAAACCGGCCGAAATAAAAGCTCATCTCGACCAATATATCATTGGGCAGGACGATGCCAAAAAAGTATTGTCGGTAGCCGTTTATAATCACTACAAAAGGCTAAACCAACGTATTGATAAGGATGAAGTTGAGATAGAAAAATCAAACATCATTATGGTGGGCGAAACCGGTACGGGTAAAACCTTACTGGCAAAAACACTTGCTAAGATTCTAAACGTCCCTTTTTGCATTTGCGATGCTACTGTATTAACAGAAGCCGGTTATGTAGGCGAGGATGTAGAAAGTATACTAACCCGCTTGCTGCAATCTGCCGATTACGATGTAAACACTGCCGAACGCGGTATTGTTTATATTGATGAGGTTGATAAAATTGCCCGCAAAAGCGATAATGCATCTATTACCCGCGATGTAAGCGGGGAGGGTGTACAGCAGGCATTGTTAAAAATACTGGAAGGCACTATGGTTAACGTACCACCACAAGGCGGCCGTAAACACCCCGACCAGAAGATGATAACGGTTAATACCAGCAACATCCTGTTTATTTGCGGCGGCGCGTTTGATAGTATTGAGAAAAAGATAGCTAACCGCCTGCGTACGCAAACCGTTGGTTATAAAATGAAACGCGACGACAGCGAGATAGATATGAAGAACCTGTATAAGTATATTACGCCGCAGGATCTGAAATCATTTGGTTTGATACCCGAGCTGATAGGCCGTTTACCGGTATTAACTTACCTGAACCCGCTTGACCGTGAAGCGCTGCACAATATCCTTACCGAGCCAAAAAATTCGCTGCTTAAACAGTACAAAAAACTGTTTGAATACGAAGGCGTGAAGCTGGAGTTTGATGCTGATGTACTTGATTTTGTTGTGGATAAAGCAATGGAATTTAAGCTGGGCGCACGTGGCTTGCGTTCTATCTGCGAGGCTATTATGATTGATGCGATGTTTGAGTTTCCGTCTAAAAAAGATGTGAAGCGTTTAAACGTAACACTTGAATACGCTCGCGAGAAATTTGAGAAGAGCGACCTTAAAAAGTTAAAGGTAGCTTAACAGTAATTTGATAATATAAAAGTATTTTCGTATATTACACACTAACCCTGGTGAGCAGCCGGGGTTTGCTGTATAAAAAGGTTTCTGAAAAACCTGTTATACACATACATACACACAAAAAAGAGGAAAAAAAGATGAACGAAGAATTAGATGTAAAGAAAGACGAAAACACAAACCCGGCAAAAAAGATGAAAGAAGTACAATCACCGGTAAAATCAGGATTAAAAACTAAAGAAGCCATTGTAGCCAACTGGTTGCCGCGTTATACCGGCCGCCCGCTTAATGCTTTTGGCGAATATATTATACTGACCAACTTCTCTAAATACTTACAGCTGTTTTCGCAATGGCACGATGATGCACCCATTATGGGGCTTGATAAGCCTATGCAAAGCGTTACTGCCAACGGTATTACCATTATCAACTTTGGTATGGGTAGTTCGGTTGCCGCCACCGTAATGGATCTGCTGACCGCCATACACCCTAAAGCCGTAATATTTTTAGGTAAATGCGGAGGCTTAAAAAAGAAAAACAACGTTGGCGACCTGATACTGCCCATTGCAGCCATCAGGGGCGAAGGTACATCAAACGATTACTTACCTGCCGAAGTGCCTGCACTCCCTGCATTTGCGCTGCAAAAGGCTATCTCGACCACCATTCGCGACCAGGCACGCGATTACTGGACGGGGACCTGCTACACCACTAACCGCCGCGTTTGGGAGCATGATAAGGACTTTAAAAAGTATTTAAAGGAATTGCGCGCCATGGCCGTTGATATGGAAACAGCAACCATATTTACAACCGGGTTTGCCAATAAGATCCCAACTGGTGCATTGCTGCTGGTATCAGACCAGCCGATGATACCCGAAGGTGTTAAAACAGCCGAAAGCGACAGTAGCGTTACCGAGCAGTTTGTTGAAACACACCTGCGCGTTGGTATCGAATCATTAAAGCAACTCATAAATGGCGGATTGACCGTGAAACACCTGAAGTTTTAGTTGTTGGTGAGTGAATGGTGAGTGTTTTTTGTTATCCATAAGTAACTACTCACTGATCCACATTCACAATTCATCATTATTTACTAATTTTGACCGCTATCCAATTAAGTACACAGGATAGGTAGACAATAATATATGTGGTACAATAATATACTCGAAACCATAGGCCATACGCCGCTGGTTAAACTGAATAAGATAGCTAAGGACATTCCTGCAACGGTTTTGGCTAAAATAGAAACAACCAACCCCGGCAACTCAATAAAGGATCGTATGGCCCTTAAAATGATTGAGGATGCTGAAAAAAGCGGGAAGCTTAAACCGGGCGGTACCATCATTGAGGGTACATCTGGTAACACAGGTATGGGCCTGGCAATAGCGGCTGTTATAAAAGGTTATAAGTGTATTTTTACGAGTACCGATAAGCAATCGAAAGAAAAATTTGATGCCCTGCGCGCTTTTGGCGCCGAAGTAATTGTTTGCCCCACTAACGTAGAACCGGAGGACCCACGGTCGTATTATTCGGTTTCATCGCGTTTAGAGCGTGAGGTGCCTAATTCTTGGAAACCTAACCAGTACGACAACCTGAGCAACTCGCAGGCGCATTACGAGCAAACCGGCCCCGAAATTTGGGAACAAACAGAAGGTAAGGTTACGCACATTATAGTAGGGGTAGGTACAGGCGGTACCATATCAGGCACGGCGCGTTTTCTGAAAGAAAAGAACCCTGCCATCCAGGTATTGGGTATTGATACTTATGGCTCGGTATTTAAAAAATATAAAGAGACCGGCGAGTTTGATAAGAACGAGATCTACCCATACATCACCGAAGGTATTGGCGAAGATTTCCTTCCGCAAAACGTTGATTTTAGCCTGATAGACCATTTTGAAAAAGTAACTGATAAGGATGCTGCCCTCATGACCCGCGAGATAGCCCGTAAGGAAGGTATCTTCGCCGGTAACTCAACAGGCTCGGCTGTGGCTGGTTTACTGCAGATGAAGGATAGGTTTAAAAAAGGCGATGTGGTTGTGATCATATTCCCCGACCATGGCACCCGTTACCTGGGCAAAATGTACAACGACGACTGGCTGCGCGACCGCGGTTTCCTGAAAGATGGTAAACTGACCGCACGCGACATCATCAGCAAAAAAGAAAACCAGGAGATTGTTACTATCGATTGCGAGAAAACTGTTTTGGAGGCCATTAATACCATCAAATCGTTAAACATCAGCCAGATCCCGGTCACTCAAAAAGGCATGGTTATTGGCAAAATAACCGAGAGCGATATTCTGGATTCGCTGATAGAGAACCCGGGCATTAAATCACAACCGGTAAAAAATATCTCAACCGCGCCGTTCCCTTTTGTTGACCTGAACACCTCTATCGACAAGATCTCGGGGATGATCAATAAGGATAACATAGCTGTGCTGGTAGAGGATGAGAACGGTAAGATCGAGATCATCACTCAATATGATATCATCAACGCGATATCGGCATAAATTGAAGGTGAAAGGATAAGATAAAAGTCGAAAGGTTTTAATGTAGAGACGCGATACTTCGCGTCTCTTTTTTGTTTTTCGACCTCACTAATTCGGAATGACAGGGGAATCTGCACATCTGCATATCCCCGCATTTGCACATCTGAAGTTACCACTTCTTAAATATCACAAACACCGCAAGTACAATCAGCCCAAAACCCACCAGGTGGTTCCAGCCCAGTTTTTCGGTTTTAAAGAATACAATGGTAAACACCATAAATAGGGTGAGTGTAATGGCTTCCTGTATAGTTTTTAGCTGTACAAGTGTAAATGGGCCGCCATCGGCTTTAAAGCCAGCACGGTTTGCCGGTACCTGGAACAGGTATTCAAAAAATGCCAGACCCCAGCTGATGAGGATAATGGAGAATAGCCCAAGGTTTTTGCCCCAGTCGTACTCCTTAAATTTAAGGTGACCGTACCAGGCAAAGGTCATGAACATGTTTGATATGGTGAGGAACAGGATTGTTTTTACGCCGCGCATGATGTGATTTTCTGATATAAAAATAAAAAATCGATGTAATTGTTTTACAGGTCGGTTTAATTCTGCTGTCAGTCTGAGCCTGTCAAAGACCTGTGAAAGCGACTAATGGTTCGGCGAGCTCACCATGACATTCCACGATGTGTTAGTTTGGGCTTGTTGAAGACCTTACTGCAATCGTTTTTTCGCCAACTCAGCTTTATAAACCTCATTTAGCTTTGGCGATGGGTTGGTAAGCAGGTATATCCTTGTGCCTTTTTCGCGTGCCAGAGGGGTTAATACTTCGCCGGTTTTGCGGTAACTTTCCAACATTGGGCTAAGCCTGCGCTCTACGTTATCATCGTCATCCACATAAATAATATAATGCGCGTTCAAACTATCGGCCGCCCATAGCTGAAAACTGCTATTGAGAGATGTTACATCAGGTATTTTATATTTTTTACGATAATGATGAAGGGCGCCCGCCTCGCCGTAGTTATCGGCATATACCTGGGTGTGCTTTTGCTGTTCGGGCGTTAATGCATGGTACGTGTCGCCAACTTTTTTGGCCATTTCATCCCAGCCAAGCATGTCGGCATAATCCTGCGTAAGTGGGTGCTGCTTCTGGTCTTCCCATGTAACTAAAAATTGCAGAAATGTATAACGTTCTGTAGTATGCTTAATAAACGCCACGGTGCTGTTTAGCGGTAATATGGGCAGTACCAGTGGAAGTAATAATACATTGGGTACAACAAATAACAGCACAGTAGCAGTACGCAAAATATAAGCCTTGCGGTTCAATATCCGTTCGAAAGTAAAACCGCCAGCGGCAAACAGCATGGGGTAGGCACCGAACAGGTAGTAAATTTTACCGTTCATCTGCAGCAAAAACAAAAATATAAGCACATAAGCAATAGCCATAAACCTGAACCTGCGCAGCCTGAACGAGAACAGCAAACTAATAAAACCTGCAAGCCACACAAAAAGCGCCGGGCCGTTAACTAAAAGCTGCTGTTTAATAAAATCCGAGGGGTGTATGTAATCCAGCTGGGTTTCCCGCAGTTCTTTCATGTGGTGGATAACCGGCAAATGATGCACAAACTGCCAGATAATATTAGGCAAAAATATAAGTATAGCTAATAAGGCCGAGTAAACTACATGCTTATTGAACAGTAATTTACGTTCGCGGCTTATTAAAATACCTATAATAAGCGATGCTGTGAAGAACGCCATGGTATACTTGGTAAGCATGCCAATGCCAACGGCAACACCAAGCCAGTATAGGTATTTTACAGTAGCGGTATTTAAGTATTTAATGAATAGCCAAACGGTAACCACCCACCAAAGCTGATCGAACACTACGGGTTGGAATAGGTACCCGCTGGCAGCAAAGGCCGGCGCGAAGATGAGCGCCAAACACGCCAGCGTAATGGCAAACCTGCGCCCGCCAAGTTCGGCGGTTATTTGGCCGGTAAGCCATACAATAAAGCCGCTGGCAATGGTGCTGAATATACGCGCTGCAAAAACAGAATCGCCAAAAATGTTAAGGGTTATTTTTGCCAGTAGGGCTATGAACGGTGGCACTTCTTTATACCCCCAGTCAAGATGGTCGCCTAAAACAAGGTGTAATAATTCATCGCGGTGGAAGCCAAAATTGCTGATCGCAAACAGGTTGAGCACTATTTTTAATGCAACAAAGATCAGTATAAAGGTTGAATACGATGACCTCCGGTTTTTATAAGGCATTGACGAATTTAGGATGGTTTTGCTAAAGGTAGTAAAATTGGAGAAATGATGAAATGACAAAGGACAAAAGATGGGAAAGCTTATGCATTCTATCCTTTGTCCTTACCCTTCGTATAAAAGAATTATACCCTTTTTATATCGGCACCAAGTGCTTTTAGGCGTTCATCAATGTTCTGGTAACCGCGTTCAATCTGTTCGATATTGTAGATGGTAGATTGGCCCTGCGCCGATAATGCAGCGATGAGCAATGATACTCCCGCACGGATATCCGGCGAGGTCATGGATATGCCGCGTAACTGCACCATTTTATCTAAACCGATAACGGTAGCGCGGTGTGGATCGCAGAGGATAATATTGGCACCCATATCAAGCAATTTATCCACAAAGAATAAACGGCTTTCAAACATCTTCTGATGGATCAGTACCGATCCTTTTGCCTGAGTAGCAACTACCAGCACAATGCTCAGCAAATCTGGAGTGAAGCCCGGCCAGGGTGAATCGGCAACGGTTAGTAACGAGCCATCAATAAAGGTATCTATCTCGTAATGGTCCTGCGATGGGATGTAGATATCATCACCACGGCGTTCCAGTTTAATACCCAGGCGTTTAAACACATCAGGTATCATACCCAGTTCGTCGTAGTGTACATCTTTAATGGTGATCTCTGACCCGGTCATGGCGGCAAGGCCTATGAACGATCCAATTTCTATCATATCTGGCAGCATACGGTGTTCAGTGCCACCCAATTGGCTTACGCCCTCAATAGTTAACAAGTTTGATGCAATGCCGCTTATTTTGGCACCCATGCGGTTAAGCATTTTACAAAGCTGCTGCAGGTAAGGCTCGCAGGCAGCGTTGTAAATGGTGGTAGTACCTTTTGCCAGCACAGCTGCCATCACAATGTTGGCTGTACCGGTTACCGATGCTTCATCTAAAAGGATGTATGTGCCTTTCAGGTTTGAGGCATCTACATTGTAAAAGCCGTTATCGGGGTTAAAATCAAAACGTGCGCCTAATTTTTCGAACCCTAAAAAGTGAGTATCTAACCTGCGGCGCCCAATTTTGTCACCACCCGGTTTTGGGATAGATGCTTTGCCAAAACGCGCCAAAAGCGGTCCCAGTATCATGATAGAGCCGCGCAGGCCGCCGCCCTTGGTTTTAAATGCTTCAGAATTAAAAAAATCCTGGTCAATCTCTTTGGCCTCAAAAGTGCAGGTATCGCGCGATATGCGGTTCACCTCAACACCCATATCGCCCAGCAATTCTATCAGCTTGTTCACATCCTGTATGTCAGGTATGTTGCTGATGGTCATTTTCTGGTCGGTAAGTAATACGGCCGATATAATTTGTAATGCTTCGTTTTTTGCGCCCTGAGGGGTTATTTCGCCCTTAAGTTTTTTACCGCCCTGTATTTCGAATGCGTTTTTCATTTATTTTTTATGGTTGATGCTATAGTTTATCTTGTGGCAAAGATTATAAAATAATCGCATATGCGGTTACAACATCCCTGCCATTATATAGGCCATTAGCTAAAATCAATTAATATTTTTTTGCGCCTCCAGTGTTACGGTTACGGTTGTTTTGGTTGTTGTTATTACGCGGGTTATTGTTGTTGGTACGGCCGCCACCACCGCCACCGCGGTTGTTTTGGTTATTGGTACGCCCGCGGCTATTATTATTGTTTTGGTTATTATTATAAGGGTTGGCGCGGAATTCAACACGGTTAAGGTTTATGTTCTCTTCCAGTTTTAAAACGCCGCCCGATAAGGCGTACAGATCTGACAGGATGATCTCGTCGGCAACAGAATCTTTGTTCCATTGCACGTAAGCCATTTTCATGAAGTTGGCAATAGCCTGCACCATGTGGCGCCTGCGATCGGGCTCTTCAATGCTTTTGGCCTTCTCTATCATCATTTCTATGGTTTTACCATAGTGCTTGTATTTGATACGCTGATGCGGATATTTAAGCGGCTCGGGTTTCAGATGAATAGCCTCCGGGCTTGGTTTTGGGTAGGGCGAATCAACATCCAGCTGAAAATCGGATATGATGTGCAGGTGATCCCAAAGCTTGTGTTTAAAATCGGCCACATCGCGCAGGTGCGGGTTTAAAAAACCCATCAGGTCTATCACTACCTGCGCGTATTTGTTGCGCTCTTCTTTGGTAGGTAACGCTACGATGTATTTCACCATATTTTGCACGTTACGGCCGTATTCTGTTAATAAAAGTTTATTCCTGGTTGAGTTATAATCAAACGGACCAGGCAAATTTGTTAATGCCATGTATGTTTTTAATTAAATAATTGTCTTGAAGGTGTTTTTCGGCGCATGGACAGTTTCTTAGAACAGAAGGCAGAAACCGGAGAACCAAAATGAATGAGTACGAAGTACTAACGCAAATATAGGGTAAATGTGTTAAAGCGCAAATTATTAAATGTGTTGAGCAGGAGGCTCGTATGGAGCCGGTTAGGTTGTTTTATTCTATAAACAGGATGCTCCCCAGGAGCGTTATAAAAAGTATAGGTTATGAAACTCCGGAGGAGTTGCCCGTTTATAGAAAAGCAATCAACAAGTTTTAGCTCCATAGGAGCCTCCTTCAATATTTTACTCGTTACTTTAGCGTTAAAGTAATTATATGATCATCACCGCCATCGATATTTACCGTTTCAGCATCCCAATGGAACCGTTTACCATAGCCACCGGTACTATGGACCACGCACAAAATGTATTTATCCGTATTTATACCGATAAAGGCTTTTATGGGGTAGGCGAATGCTCGGCCTTCCCGATGATAGTCGGCGAAACACAGGACACCTGCCTGGCCATGGCAAAAGATTTCGCGAAGCTTTGGAAAGGGCAGGATGCCCTGGATATCCCTGCCCGCATGCAGCAACTGCATGATGCTGCTGCCGGCAACAGCACCATTAAAAGCGCTTTTGATATGGCCTTGTATGATATAGCTTCAAAACATGCAGGCCTGCCTTTATATAAGTTTTTACGCGGCAAAAAACGCGTTGTTGAAAGCGATATCACCATTGGGATAGGTACGCCTAAAGTAATGGCCATGAAGGGTATAGCTTTTAAAAGAACCGGCGCCAATATTTTAAAAGTAAAGCTTGGCAAGGGTGCTGAAACTGATGTAGAACGCATTAAACAGATTAGAGAGGCGGTTGGCTCCGAAATGAAGATTAGGGTTGATGCCAACCAGGGCTGGAGTTTTGACGAAGCCGTTTTTGCCCTGCAGGCGATAGGCCAGTATGATATTGAATTTTGCGAGCAGCCCATGCGCACCTGGTACAACGACCGCCTGCCTGAACTGATGAAGCTCTCGCCCGTAAAAATCATGGCCGATGAGAGTGTGTATAACCATCACGATGCACGGATGCAGATAGAAAGCGGCTCGTGCCATTACATCAACATTAAAATGGCAAAATCCGGCGGGATACTGGAAGCAAAGAAGATCCATGATGTGGCTGTGGAACGCGGTATCCCCTGTATGATGGGCGGGATGCTGGAAAGCCGCATAGCCCTGAGCAGTAAATTGCATTTTGTGTACGCCAGCCCCAATATTCATTTTTATGATATGGATACCTGTATGCTGGGCCATTTGGTTGACCCCTGCATTGGCGGCGTAACCTACGATGGCTACAAGTTAAATATCAGCAACGAACCCGGGATAGGTGCAGATGCGGATGAAGCATTTTTGAAAGGATGTGAGAAGTTTACGATATAATACTGTAGAGACGCGATACTTCGCGTCTCCCTTGTGCAAAATCCGCTTTGTGCCGTAAACAAAAAGAGACGCGAAGTATCGCGTCTCTACATTGAATTGTATTTTGATCTTACTTACTCAATTCCGCAAAATATTTGTGGAACAATGGGATGGTTTCTATCCCCTTGTAGTAATTAAAAATGTCGTATTTCTCGTTTGGTGAGTGGAGGGCATCACTGTCAAGGCCAAAGCCCATAAGCACGGTTTTAAGACCAAGCTCAGCCTCAAATAAAGCTACGATCGGGATGCTGCCACCACCTCGCGTTGGGATAGGTTGCTTGCCAAATGCTTCGGCAATGGCTTTTTGTGCCGCGCGGTAAGCAACGCTGTCGGTTGGGGTAACAACCGGTTCGCCGCCATGGTGCGGGGTAACTTTTACCTTAACATAAGCCGGGGCTATTCTCAGGAAATGATCAGTAAACAGTTGCGTAATTTTCTCTGATGTTTGGTTCGGTACCAAACGCATCGAAATTTTAGCATTTGCTTTTGATGGCAGTACGGTTTTAGCGCCTTCGCCAATATAACCGCCCCAAATGCCATTTACCTCAAGGGTTGGGCGGGTGCCGGTACGTTCAAAAGTGGTGTAACCTTTTTCGCCCCATGTTTCGGCAATATCCAGGTCTTTTTTGTATTCTTCTTCGTTGTATGGTGCGGCGTTTAGTTCAGCGCGTTCGGTTGGGGTTAGTTCGGTTACATCATCATAAAAACCCGGAATGGTGATATGGTTATCATCATCATGCAGGGAGGCTATCATTTTGGCCAGGATGGTTGCCGGGTTAGCTACAGCGCCACCATAAACACCCGAGTGCAGGTCGCGGTTAGGGCCGGTAACTTCAACCTCCAGGTATGATAAGCCACGCAGGCCGGTTTCCAGCGAAGGGTTCTCCATACTGATCATCGAGGTATCAGAGATCAATACCACATCAGCCTTAAGGCGTTCTTTATTTGCTTTTACAAATATGCCCAGGTTGTTTGAGCCTACTTCTTCCTCGCCCTCTATCATAAATTTGATATTACATGGCAGGGTGTTGGTTTGCATCATCAGCTCAAAAGCTTTTACATGCATATAAAACTGACCTTTATCATCACAGGCACCGCGGGCATAAATTTTACCATCGCGCACGGTTGGCTCAAAAGGCGGGGTTTTCCAAAGTTCTAATGGGTCGGGTGGTTGCACGTCGTAATGGCCGTAAACCAATACAGTTGGCAGGGAAGCGTCGATGATCTTTTCGCCGTAAACAATAGGGTAGCCTGCGGTTTTGCATACTTCTACATTATCGGCACCGGCATCGGTTAGTTTTTTGGCTACGTAGTCGGCAGCGTTTAAAACATCGGGCGCGTATTTTGGGTCGGCGCTAACAGAGGGGAAGCGCAGCAGTTCAAATAATTCGTCAAGCAGGCGTTGCTTGTTATCTTCTATATATTGCTTTATTACTTGCATAGGATGCTATAATTTGAAGCAAAGATAGTAGTTTATTTTAGGGGCGGAAGAGGGTTGCATGCAAAGGATCGTTACCAATGATATGCATGTCTGTTTTTATCACGCAAATACGCTGTTGTCGGTCTGAGCCTGTAGAAGACTTTACGCTTGGTAAATGGTTCGACAGGCTCACCATGACAAATTATTTGATTATCATTTCCGCCCTTGTTGGTGTTGTCACCAACAAGCCGCCATGCATTAAGGCTTTGCAATTTCAAAGCTGTCCTAAATGTTGTTGGTGACAACACCAACAACGGCAAAAATGATATGCATGTTTGTTTTTATCACGCAAATACGCTGTTGTCAGTCTGAGCCTGTCGAAGACTCTACGCTTGGTAAATGGTTCGACAGGCTCACCATGACAAATTATTTGATTTATCATTCAGCCTTCTCAACCACAACAGCAGTACCATAAGCCAGTACCTCGGTAATACCCTGCATTACCTCGTTGGCATCATAGCGCATGCTGATGATGGCATTTGCACCCAATGCCTGCGCGTGTTGTATCAGCAGGTGATAGGCTTCTTCGCGGGCGTTTTCGCAAAGCTCTACATAAACAGAAAGCCTGCCGCCAAAAAGCGATTGAATGCCACCGGCAAAATTACCCACAACGCTGCGGCTGCGAACGGTGATACCGCGCACCACGCCTAAGTGTTTAACAACCTTGTAACCGTCTAAACCGGTGCTTGTAGTGATGAGTGAAGTATCCATAGTAAGGGATTTAGTGTTTGTTTATAATATATAGACACTATTTCCTCAAAAATGTTACCAAAGCAGGGTTAACAATATCAGCCTGTTCCAGATAGGGCAGGTGGGCCGCATCATCTACCGGTAAAAATTCTGCTTTTAATACACTGCGTATCGAGTCGCTGTAGGTAAAAGGTACTGTTTTATCTTCTTTGCCCCAAACCAGCAATACCGGTTTATGCAGGTTGTTAAGCGCTGTATTGCTTTGGCGGCCGTTGTATGAACCTGTATAATGATAGGTAGTTGAAACGATGGCATGCCTGAAACCCTTATACTCCATTTGCGGGCGGTATTGCTCAACCCAGTTAGGGTATTTATCGGGGTATTTAAAATCGCTCATCTGGCCAAGCGCGCGTTCCTCGGGTTGTATAGCTTCATAATACTCGGCAATAAATTGCGGCATTTTGGGGGCCGTTGAAGGGTAGCCCGGATCTATCAGCACAACTTTATTTACTATGTTAGGATATGCTACCGTAAAATCGGTAGCCAGCATGCCGCCAAATGATACACCAACCAGGCTTACGGGTTGTTTAACGTTAAGCTTTTCTAAAAGCTCTTTTAACTGATCAAAATAAAGCTGCTTATCGTAAGCCACGTTGGGCCTGTCAGAATAGCCACGGCCAAACTGGTCGTACCGCAACACACGGAAACCATGCTCGGCAAGGTATTCATAAGTGCCGTTCCAGATATAATAGGGTACACTAAAACCGTGTAAAAGCACTATTACCTTGCCGGTATCGGGGCCATCCAGTTCATAGTGGGTAACTCCACCGCTTAGTTCAATATAACTACCGTTTGTGTTTTTGCGGAGTTCGTAGGTAAGTTCTTTCTTTTCGGTGTTGTAATGGGCATATATAATATAGGCAGCAACCGCACCTAAAATTAAAAGCACCACAACAAACCAAAGCAGGTTCTTCAAAAATTTCATATCAATTAGGGTTATTGATTTAAGGAATAAAAATAGCAGAAATATTTAAGTTTGTACCGTAAAGGATATTCCAAAAATGCGTATAACTATCATCGGCTCGGGCAACGTTGCCACACATTTATCGGCGGCATTAAAAAATGCCGGGCACCGTATTGTGCAGGTGTATAGCCGTAATATGCATAACGCAGCCTTGCTGGCTTATCATGTAGGTGCAGAAGCTATAGACAGCCTCCAAGAGATCACCGGCGATACCGACCTGTTTATTGTAGCCATAAAAGATGATGCCATAGCTGAATTTGTACCTCATCTGTCTTCTTTCAATAAGCTAATAGTGCATACATCAGGTGCTGTTGAGCTGCAACAATTGCTTGATTTTATAAGTAATGCAGGGGTATTCTATCCCTTGCAAACATTCAGCAAAACAAAAGAGGTAAATTTTAGGGAAGTACCGCTTTGCATTGAAGGGGCTGATGAAAGCATCGCTAAAATGCTGGAACACCTTGCCCGTGATATCAGCAACAACGTTTACCGGGTAAATTCCGCGCAGCGTAAAGTATTGCACCTGGCCGCTGTGTTTGCCTGTAATTTTACCAACCATCTGTATAGCGTAGGCGAACAGCTTTTATCCGGGAGCGGTATGAGTTTTGATATGCTGCGCCCGTTAATAGCCGAAACTGCCGATAAAATAAAAGAACATCGCCCCGCTGATGTACAAACCGGCCCGGCCGTACGTAACGATGATTTGACAATGCAGGCGCACCTGCAAATGCTTAAAAAACAGCCCGATTTGCAGGAGATATACACACGGTTAAGTCAGGATATTATCAAAAACCACAACACTCGCCACGGGGATAAGTAATTTTGTTACTTTTGCCAAAATGAATATTTTTAAAGTAAAGATTAACTTTGAGGAGAAGGACCATGAAAGCGTGGAACTGCCTATTGCCGAAGGGGAATCTGTTTTAGACGTTTGCCTGGAAAATGGCATTGAGCTACAGCATAACTGCGGCGGGGTTTGCGGTTGCAGTACCTGCCATATTTATGTGAATAAAGGGATGGACAACATCCAGGAGATATCTGACAAGGAAGAGGACTTCATTGACAGGGCTGTTAACCCGCGTATCACATCGCGCCTGGGCTGCCAGTGCGTTATAATTGACGGCGATATAGAGGTAACCCTGCCAGATCAATCCGGCTTTATGGGCCATTAATGCTAAATTTAATAACATTACTCACAACCAGAAAATGACAGACGATAAATTCGCCCTACCCATACATTGGAATGATTACGAAGATATAGCCATGAGCCTTTACGAAAAGTTTGGTGATGATTTTGGCGAATCGAAAATATACCGCATCCGTTTTACCGAGCTTTTGGATTGGGTACTTAGCCTGCCGAACTTTGCCGGCACCCGCGAAGAATCAAACGAAGGCCACCTGGAGCAAATACAATCAGCCTGGGTGTACGAGTGGAGAGATAATCAATAGTTTCAGTTTGCAGTCAGTAATGACTCAATGACCTTTTAAAGATGGAATCCTTTTTAACCAAGCTTAAAGATATAACCACGTTTATTTTTGATGTGGACGGCGTGCTGACCGATGGGTCGATATTTGTGACCGAAACCGGTGTGCAAAGCCGTGCCTTTAATATTAAAGATGGTTACGCCCTGCAACTGGCCGTAAAATGCGGTTACCATGTGGCGGCCATATCCGGCAGCCGGTCAAAAAGCGCATTGTTCCGTTTAAACAGTTTGGGTATCAATGATGTGTATTTGGGTGCGCATACCAAATCTGAAAGGTTTAAGATCTACATCGAAGAGAAAAGTATTAACCCGGCTAATATCCTTTATATGGCCGATGATATCCCCGATCTCGCAGTAATGAAACTGGTTGGCCTGCCGGTTTGCCCCGCAGATGCCGCCGAAGAAATAAAAGCCATTAGCACCTATGTATCGCCTTTTGCAGGTGGTAAAGGCTGTGCCCGCGATATTATTGAAAAGGTAATGAAGGTGCAGGGCAAATGGATGAATGCCGAGGCGTATAGCTGGTAGGCGGTTAAGTCAAAATTCAAAAAGTCAAAATTCATACTGATGAGCGCTTTTCCACCAATTATTCTTGCATCAAAATCACCACGTAGGCAGGAGCTTTTAAAGCTGATGGATATTGATTTCCGCGTGGTTTTAAAAGAGGTGGATGAATCATATCCCGATGGGTTAACACCTGCAGAAATTGCGCTTTACATTGCCACACAAAAAGCGGAGGCCTTTGACGAAGATGTTAACAACGAGGTAGTACTTACTGCCGATACCATTGTTGCTATTGACGGCCTGATATTGGGCAAGCCCGAATCATCAGAACATGCGGTAGAGATGCTGCACCGCCTATCTGGCCGGATGCATGAGGTTTACACAGGGGTTTGCCTGCTTTATAAAGGCCAATACAATAAGTTTTACGACAGGAGCGAAGTGTTTTTCCGCAAGCTGACAGATCTCGAAATCCACAGTTATGTTGAAGAATATCAGCCTATGGATAAAGCCGGTTCCTACGGCATCCAGCAACGCATAGGCCTTATCGGCATCGAGCGTATCAACGGCTCATATACCAATGTGGTAGGCTTGCCTACCGAGAAGGTTTACCAGCAATTGGTAAGGCTGAAAGCTTAATTTTTCAAATTCATAATAAACTATGTCATTGCGAGCGATAGCGTGGCAATCTTAGCATATCCGAATGTCCTATGAGATTGCCACGTCACTACGTTCCTCGCAATAACATGGTAGTCGATTAAGACGCGAGGTATCGCATCTCTACAGCTTTTTACTATTATTCTTCCTGTTCACATCCGGTAACGCATTATCCGGATCGATGGTTACGCTTTCAACATCCTGAGTTGTTGGCAGGGTATAAGTGGTTACTTTATTTTGTAGCCAGGTTTCCACCGGGAAATAGGTACGCTGCTTGCTGCCATCTTTCATTTTTGCTTCTACCGTAAATGGCATAGCCATCATTTCTTTATTGGCGATGGTTAGTTTTACGCCTTTGCTGTGGTCTTTGTCTGCGTATTTAGCATCTATCAGGGCTATATCCAACTTGTAGTTATTATAAAACCAACCGCGCCAAAACCAGCTTAAATCTTCGCCCGCGCCGTTCTCCATCGAACGGAAAAAATCATCTGGCTGCGGGTGTTTGTAAGCCCATTTAGCAATGTAATTACGGAACGCATAATCAAACCTGTCCTTGCCCAGGATCTGCTCGCGCAGCAGTATCAAACCAAAAGCGGGTTTAAAATAGGTTAACGGGTGGCGATATTTCTCGGGGATGGCATCAGGTTGGGTCATGATGGTTGGCGAGTTGGGGTCGATGATATGCGCGATGATCTCATCGGCAGGGTTGCCACCACCCGGTGCATACTCTCCGTCGCGTTTTGGTGCGTATTCACCTTTGTTGAATGCGTCAGACGCGTAAACATCTATAAAAGTGTTAAAGCCTTCATCCATCCAGGCAAAGCGGCGTTCATCACTGCCTACTATCATCGGGAACCAGTTGTGGCCAATTTCGTGCGCGGTTACATAAAAAAGCTCGCCGCCCTTATCGTTCATCCCGTCAAACAAAATTCCCGGATACTCCATGCCACCGGCTATACCAGCTTCGTTTATAGCAGTAGGGTATGGGTACGGGTACCATTTTTCTGAGAAATGCTCTATAGCACCCTTCAGGTATTCGGTAGAGCGGTCCCAGCCATCTTTGCCCTGGCTCTCTACCGGGTAAACCGACATGCTCATAGACTTTTTACCGCCCGGCAAGTTTACCCTCGCGGCATCCCAGATAAATGCCCTGGAAGCGCCAAAAGCAACATCACGTGTGTTCAGCATTTTGTAATGCCAGGTAAGCGTGCCTGTGTTAACCGGCCTTGATGATTTATCATTTATTTCGGCTGCAGTGCGGATCATGATGGTTTTATCGCTGTTGCGGGCTGCTTCTAACCTTGCAATTTGTTTGGCTGTTAATACTTCTTTCGGGTTTAGCAGGTCGCCGGGGCCGGCAACCAATACATCCCACGGGACGGTTACCGAATAATCGATATCACCGTACTCGCAGTAAAACTCGCCACTACCTAAAAATGGCGCTGTTGCCCAGCCACGGCTATCATCATAAACACATACCCGTGGGAAAAACTGCGCTATCTCGTAGATCTTGCCGTTTTTGGTATCCACATAATCGGTGCGGCCACCAAAATTACCGGGGATGGTATAGCGATACCTGATGCTTAGTTTAATAATGCCTTTGCCCAATGGTTTTGCCAGGCGCACCTGCATACGGGTATCGGTAATAACAAATTTAGCTTTGGTATGGATATCGCCGGTAACAATATCTACCGCCTCTATTTCGTAGCCGCTGGTATGCTGTGTTGCCTGCGCACCGGTAACAAAGTTTGAGCGGGCGTCTTTTTTATAAGTGTTCTGGTCCAGTTGAAACCATAGGTACTGCAAGGCATCGGGGCTGTTGTTGGTGTAGGTAACATTGGCAGTGCCGGTTATTGTTTTGGCTATGGTATCCAGCTTTACGGCCAGTTTATAATCCACACGGTTTTGCCAGTATTTTGGCCCCGGTTCGCCATTGGCAGAGTGGAACTCATTTCCCTTTTCGGTATACGGCAGGGGCGAGAACAGCACCGATGGCTGATAATTGGTAGTGATGGTATCGTTAGCATTTTTTTGAGCCTGTGCAAAAGCGGCCGAAAGCAACAACAGGGAAGCACCGATAATTTTTTTCATGTAATGAGGATATGCAGGGCAATATACAAAGGATGCAGAAACAATTGAATTTGTATTCAAAAAGTTATCTGCATAAAAAGTTTAAACCCTTTTTATGGAAAAGTTAGCCCCGTTGCATCTTATCATAAAACGCAACACTATGCAGCCCATTAGAAGTATCAGCATCCCGCAGCCCTGCCACCAAAACTGGAACCAGATGACCCCGGTTGAACAAGGGAGGCATTGCACCCAATGCAGCAAAACAGTTACCGACTTTACCGCCATGACCAATACCGAGATCATTAATTACTTTGCCCGGCAAGGCAATGTTTGCGGCAGGTTTGGCGAAACCCAACTGGCGGGTTTGAATAATTACCTCGCTGTAGAAGAGAAGCCCCGTTTCTCATGGAAGAAACTAACAATTGCCGCGGCAGTAACAAGTTTATTTGCTACAGCTAATGTAAATGCGCAACGCACTTTAGGAAAAGTAAGTGTTGCACAGCCGGTTAATCAGATAAGGGATACGCCTGGGATTGAAAGTGTTACATACAGTACAATAAAAGGGAAAATAGTTGACGGCAACGACAATACCGCATTGCCTGGTGTAAGCATAATGGTAAAAGGAACGCGTATTGGCACCCAAACCAACGTGAATGGTGAATTTACACTACGAGTGCCATCAACAGCTGCAAGTTTGCACATATCATTTATAGGCTTCCAAAACTATGAAGCACAAATCAGCGACTTTGCAAACGAGCGCAAGTGTGTTTCGTTAAAGATGAGTGCTATGATGTTAGGCGAACCTGCAATTGTAATGAGGAAACGCCCTAATTTTATTAAAAGATGTTTGAATAAGGTAAAACGGGCATTTTAACCAAGCATCTGCGCCAGTACACCCTCTTTTAATGAGTAGGTTGACATGGTAACATCCGTTAAAGCCAGTTTTTGCATCATGTAGATAGTGAGCAAGCTGGCAACTACGATCATATCAACACGTACGGGGATAATACCTTTAATACTGGCTCGTAGCGCGTGGGTAGATTTGATGAGCAATTCTATCACATCCAGCAGGTCATCCGTGTCAAACTCATAAACTTTAGTTTGCTCAATATTGAATTTCCTGCCTTTTTTTAGTTCGATAACCTCGGCGAAACTTTCAAACGCACCCGATGAGCCGATAAGGGTTTTGGGTTTGTATTTTAATGCCGCTGCAAAAAGGTCTATTAAGGTAGTATCAAGGAAACGGGTAAGTTCTTTGATAGATGCTACGGGGATGGGGTCGGTTTGATGGAATTTATCCATTAACCTTGCAGCGCCAATCTCAAAGCTTTTTTTCCACAACACTTCATCCTCATTGCAAATAATAAACTCTACACTGCCGCCGCCAATATCCATAATAAGCGCGTTACTATCGGTTAGGCAACCACTGGTGTCAATGCCTTTGTAAATGTAACCGGCTTCCTGCTCGCCGTTGATGAGTTCTATCCGGATGCCGGTTTTTTGTTCTACCTGGTTGATGAAATCCTGCCCGTTAGCAGCACTGCGGATAGCCGATGTAGCAATGGCTTTAACATCAGTTACCTTGTGTTCCAATATCAAATCCTGAAAACGCTGCATAGCAGCCAGGCCGCGTGCAAAAGCCTGGGGCTGGATGGTGCCTTTGTTGATACCGTCTTCGCCAAGTTTTACCGCTTCGGTAGTTTTAAATATAGTGGTGAAGTTATCCGCAGGGCCTTCGGCTATCAGCAGGTGAAAGGTGTTTGTACCGAGGTCCATTACGGCAATACGCTTGTTATCCATCGGCGGCTAAATTAAAAAAGAAAAGGTGAAAGCCGAAAGCGAAAAGCCGAAAGCGCACTTTCAGCTTTTCGCTTTCGGCTTTCTGCTACTCTTTATAAAAGAACCATTTTACCAGCTCTTTATAACTTGCCTTTTTACCATACATCAATACACCAACCCTGTAAATGCGGGCCGCAACATAGGTGGTGAACAGAAAGCCGGCAACCATCAAGCTCATAGACAGGGCTAGTTGCCATGGCGCTACACCGCCAAATGGTATGCGTACCATCATGGCCACCGGGGCCGTAAATGGGATCATGGATAACCAAACAGCCAGCGGACTATCAGGCGCGCGGAAAAGTACTGTTACCGATAACAGATAGGTAAACAACAAGGGCAGCGTTATCGGGAACATAAATTGCTGGGTTTCTGTCTCACTGTCAACCGCCGAGCCTACTGCCGCGAACAAAGCGCTGTATAACAGATAGCCCGATATAAAGTAGAACAAGAAGCACCCCAGTATATAGCCAAAGGGTATATTTTGTAAGGTTTGCAAAGCGCCCATTATGCCGCTTGATGAACTATTGCCGGCAACTTTTGTCGCGATCACCGATAGTACTATCCAGGCTGTAAATTGTGTTAGCCCTACAAGGCCCACGCCAATAATTTTACCAAGCATTAATTGAAATGGTTTTACCGACGAGATGATCACCTCGATGATACGGCTTGTTTTTTCTTCGATAACCCCACGCATCACCTGCGCACCATAAATAAACAGCGACATGTAAATGAGGATGGCACATGCTATACCAACGCCCATTGAAGTGCCTACGTCGGCATCTTTAGTACCTGTTTCGGTAACCTCCATAGCATTTACGGTGACTTTATTTTTCTGCGCTTTATTTATAAGGGCCGTATCAATATGGTTAGCCAGCATGGTATTGGTAGATGATATCTGGTTCATTTGGTTCTCTACCTCGCCGGTAAGTATGAACGATGGCTTCTTTTTGGAGAAGAACTGTACAGGCTTATTAGCATAATCCTTTGATATTAATAACACCGAAAGGTCTTCATCATCCTTTAAACCTGTCTTAGCCTTTTCTAAAGGTTCATCAGTAGGGATAAACCTAATATTTTTGACGTTCTTTAATTTACCTTCAAACTCATGGCTTTCATCAATCACCTTAACCGTTTGTGGTTTGCTAACCTGGTTGCTGTCCTTAGCAACGTAGGCTATAAGTTTAGTCATGCCCGCAAGTAGCAGCGGTACAGCCAGCAACATCACTATAAAAGCTTTTTTGCGTACGCGGGTAACATACTCGCGTTGTATAATCAATAATACTTTTTTCATGATTTAGGATATTTGTTTTACTTTTTCGATGAAGATCTCATTCACGCTCGGGATAACCTCCTGCAGCATATTTATACGGGTTTTTGGGATCAGGTATTGGAGCACATCATTAGCCGAATTGTTGTTCAGCTTTAATTTAATAATGTGGCTGTTATCTTCGCCCGCAACTTCGCTGATGATATCAAAGGGTTGCGCACCATTAAAAACAAGTTGCTCGCCCGTGTATTCAACCAGGTAAGTATCGTTCTTGTACGAGTTACGGATAGTTTTAACCCTTCCGTCCAGTATCTTGTGCGATTTATGGATCAGCGCGATAGAGTCGCAAAGCTCTTCAACAGATTCCATACGGTGGGTAGAGAAAAGTATGGTAGCGCCTTTACGGTTCAGTTCCAATATTTCCTCTTTAATGGCCTCTGCATTAACCGGGTCAAAACCACTGAAAGGTTCATCCAGGATGATCAGATCGGGCTCGTGTAGTACCGTAGCTACAAACTGTGCTTTTTGCTGCATTCCTTTTGATAGCTCCTCTATCTTTTTCTTCCACCAGGTTTCCATTTCCAGCTTCTCAAACCACACTTTTAACCTTTTAGTGGCCTCATCGCGGGTTAGGCCTTTAAGGAGTGCCAGGTAGATCATCTGCTCGCCTATCTCCATTTTCTTGTATAGGCCGCGCTCTTCGGGCAGGTAGCCAATTTTGTCAATGTGCGACTGGTTTAGCCGCTCGCCGTTAAAGTATACTTCGCCCGAATCGGGAGCGGTGATCTGGTTAATAATACGGATGAGCGAAGTTTTACCGGCGCCGTTTGGCCCAAGCAGGCCAAATATTTTACCGCTTTCAACTTCAAGGCTCACATCGTCTAACGCGCGGTGGCCGGCGTATTGTTTAACAATGTTGCGAATGCTTAGCATATTAGGGTTTAGTTTGTATGCTAAATTAGATATTATTAGCTATTTATTGTTACAAGTATGCAGCAGCAATATTGTATATAAACACATGGTGCTTTAATTATTAGGCTATAATATTAAAAATTAAGAAAAGTGTACTTATGTGCTTATAAATGTGCGGTTTTGGAAAGTAATGCTATGTTTTTTGCTAAAAAATAATTTTTAAAAACATATTTATTACTCTATGGTTATAAATTGCAATAAATGGCGTGTTGCCATTATGGTAAAACACACTGTATGTTGAATTTATATATTGTTTATCTAATTAAAAACGAATGAAAAAAGTATTATTATTAGTAGTGGCAGGCTTCCTGTATTTCGGAAACAGTGCAAAAGCACAATCTTATCAAAACGCGGCAGGCTTGTCTATCGATTTTGGTGATGGCTCTACTTTAGTTGGCCCGGCCATTAAGCATTTTTTTGATAGGAACAACGCAGGCCAGGCTGAATTGACTTTCGGTGGCGACCAAACTTTTCTGGGCGCATTTTATCAATATCAGGATAAAATACAAAACGCAGGCGGCCTAAACTGGTATTTAGGTATAGGCCCGCAACTGGCATTTGGCCATGGTAATACCGATTTTTACATCAGGCCGATGGTGGGTTTGGATTATAAGATAGCACAGGCACCACTTGCCCTTTCGTTTGACTGGCGCCCGGCATTTTATGTAGGCGATAATTCTGATTTTACTGCCGCACGGTTTGGCTTAGGGTTTAAATTCGTATTCTAAAAAATAAAAAATACTCACAACAAAAAAAGCCCTGCATCAATATTGATGCAGGGCTTTCTTGTATTTCGTACTTTCTGTTCTTACTGACTATCCCTTACTCAAAGTACTCCTTCATCCGTTCAAAAAAGCTTTTTTCGTTTTTGCCCGGGTTGGGTTTAAAGTTTGGTGAACCTTGCAGTTTTTCTAATGCTTCGCGTTCCTCACGGCTCAGGGCTTTTGGTGTCCAGATGTTTACGTGGATCAGTTGATCGCCGCGGTGGTAAGAGTTTACCTCCGGTACACCTTTGCCTTTTAAACGCAATATTTTACCGCCTTGTGTGCCTGGTTCCAGCTTAATCTTAGCCTTGCCATCAATAGTTGGCACTTCAATACTCGTACCTAATGCTGCATCAACAAAGTTTACATGCAGGTCATATATCACGTTGTTACCGTCGCGTTTTAAAGTTTCGTGCGGAATTTCTTCAATCAGGATGATCAGGTCGCCCGGTACGCCACCGCGTGGGGCAGCGTTACCTTTGCCACTCATGCTTAACTGCATCCCTTCGCTTACGCCGGCAGGTACGTTTATAGTAATGGTTTCCTCGCCGCGTACAACGCCATCGCCGTGGCAAACATTACATTTACTGGTAATGGTAGATCCTTCTCCGTTACAGGTAGGGCAGGTGCTGGTTGTTTGCATCTGGCCCAATATGGTATTGGTTACCCGGCGTACAGAACCCGCACCACCACAGGTTTTACAGGTAGAGAAGGATGATTTATCCTTAGCGCCTGTGCCATCGCAGGTTTTACAAAGTATCTGTTTGTTTACTTTTATTTTCTTTTCGGCACCGTTTGCAATTTCCTCAAGCGATAACCTTACTTTAATACGCAAATTACTGCCACGGGCAACCCTGCGGCCACCACCCTGGCGGCCACCGCCACCACCAAAGAAACCCTCGAACGGGCTGCCGCCGCCGAATATATCGCCAAACTGGCTAAATATGTCGTCCATATTCATGCTGCCGCCACCATAACCACCACCGCTTGCAGAACCTGCATTAGCCGCGTGGCCAAACTGGTTGTAGCGCTGCCGTTTTTCGGGGTTGCTTAAAACCTCGTAAGCCTCAGCAGCTTCCTTAAATTTCTCTTCAGCTTCTTTATCGCCCTGGTTTTTATCGGGGTGAAACTTAATAGCCATTTTACGATATGCTTTTTTTATCTCATCAGCATCAGCGCCTTTGCTAATACCCAGCACATCGTAATAATCTCTCTTAGCCATCTTTTAAATTAATTATTGATTTATTGAATTAGTGACTTAGTGAATTGAAAATCAGCTAAATCAATTTTGTATAATGGATTGAAAGCTGTGCAGAAGCTTAATAGCTAATCACTAACTCATTAATCCATTAATTTCCCTTACGCGCCAACAATTACCTTAGCAAAACGCACTACTTTCTCGTTAAGCTCGTAACCTTTTTCCATCTCATCCACCACTTTGCCTTTCATATCATCTGTTGGGGCAGGTATGCTGGTTATAGCTTCGTGCAAATCAGGATCAAAAGTGGTACCTATTGATTGCATTTCTTTTAAACCCTTTTGGGCCAATATGCCTTTCAGTTTGTGCTGTATCAGGGCAACGCCTTCTTTAACAGGTATTACATCGGTAACGGTATCCATAGCGCGTAATGCGCGTTCAAAATCATCAAGTACGGGTAACAAGGCAACAATTACATCCTTACCCTCGGTTTTGCGGGCATCCTCGCGTTCCTTAACAGTACGGCGGCGGAAGTTATCGAACTCGGCATACAGCCTTAAATACTTATCGTTAGCCTGAGATAACTCTTCCTTAAACTTTTCTTCGGCGGTAGGGGCTTCGTCAGTTTGGGTAGCCTGCTCTTGTCCGTCAACCTGTCCGTTCTCACTTGTCACATCAGCAGTGTTTTCGGGAGTTTCTGAATTTCCTTTGTTTTTTTTCTTTAGCATGTCATTAAAATTCATAGCAAATAGTGCTAATCAAGTATCCTGCCATCGGGTTAAACCCGACAACGTGTCAGTAATAATTAAATTTGAGTGAAAAGTTTGCAGATGCAACGATAGTTGGCAGTTTTTGGTTGGCAGTTTGCACGTCATTTTAACTGCAAACTGCTAACCGCTTGCTGCAACGCATCAAGCCATCTTTACATCCTCTAATACCTTGCCTGTTTCGCATTTAATAATACGCGACGGGAAGGTGCGGATGATATGATAATCGTGTGTGGCAACTACTACGGCTGTACCACTCTGGCTTATCTGTTTTAATAGCAATACTATTTCTTCAGATGTATCAGGGTCAAGGTTACCGGTAGGTTCATCGGCCAGTATAATTTCGGGGTTGTTAAGCAATGCACGGGCAATAACTACACGCTGCTGCTCGCCGCCTGATAGCTCATGAGGCATCTTTTTTAGTTTAGAGCGCAGGCCAACCTTCTCCAAAACGTCTAAAATACGGTCGGCAATTTGTTTTTTATCGTCCCAACCGGTGGCACGCATTACAAATTGCAGGTTTTGTTCAACAGATCTGTCGGTAAGTAATTGAAAATCCTGGAAAACTATCCCCAGCTTACGGCGCAGGTAGGGTACATCTTTAGTAGCCAGTTTGCTTAACTCGTAACCGCAGGCGTGGCCGGTACCGCTGGCAATACTCAGATCGCCGTAAATAACTTTCAGTAAACTGCTTTTACCCGAGCCTGTTTGGCCAATAAGCCACACAAAATCGCCTTTATCAATATGCAGGTTTACGTTTGATAAAACCAGGTGTTTTTGCTGAAAAATATCAACGTTATTTAGTTTTATAATAGAGTTTCCAATCATCTTATTTACAGCTCTAATTTTAATATTTTACCAAAAGGCAGGTCTTTAACAACGCCCATTATATAGTCGTACTTATCAGTAAGGCCAATTTTATCTAAAGATTTTTCGGGCCTGTCTACCCTAAAGTAAGCCAGTAAGGTGAATTTATCATCCCTTAGCTGCACGTAATCGGGTATTTTGGCAACGCCTTTTACTTTTATAATGTACATTTTTTTAGCTTGAAGCCGAAAGCACAAAGCTTTAAGCTTGAGGTTTCAAATTTACTTTTTTTAGCTGAAAGGAGTATCGTTATTCCGAAATAAGCTTTTGGCTTTAACCTTTTCGCTTTCAGCTCAGTTGCGACAAGAACTCCATCGTATCTACTCCATCGGCATAATCCCATAATTGCGGATGCTGGCTTTGGCCGAAATTAACCACCTGGTTTTGTGTTTTTAACGGTACTGTGGTTACTATACATTGCAGGTTATCTGTTTGTTCCTGCAGCTGTTTTTGTGCCGATTGCACGTCGGTATAGGTTTCGTAGTGCAGGCATGAGAGGGGCGAGGTTAGGCGCGCATCCTGCTTTAACAGCAAAAAGCCATTATCTAAATGCTCATCTCGGTTTACCAGGTAAATAGATTTGTTATAATCGTAATTGTTGTTGTATTTATGATGATGGATGATAGGCGCGAAGTGCTCTATCGATTCAAAAAAGAAATTGAATACATACCCATCAGGGACTAATAATTTCGATACATTGCGGCAACCCAGGCCATAATAATCAAAAATATCGTGGCCTAAAGCGGCCAGTTCTTCCCCACTTTCATCGCCGCTAAGTAAAGCTATACTGTTACGGTTTTTACGAATAATGTTGGGCACTTTGCCAAAATAATACTCAAAGTAGCGCGAGGTATTGTTACTGCCGGTGGCGATGATGGCGTCAAAATTTTCCAGCCTTTCTACAAAACTGAAGCTATCGGCATATGAATTATCAATTTCAACCAGCTTATTCAGTACGTATTTGATCAGGCGCGCATCCTGCGAGGATGCCTTTATAAGCGCGTGGTTACCTGTTACTAATACACAAAGCACATCATGAAAGCCCACCAACGGGATGTTACCTGCAAGCACCAGGCCTACCTTTTTATTTCCCCCTTTGGTTAGGTCGTACTTATCAAGCCATTTTTCCAGATCGGCTTTGTTAAGCATGTCGCCGGTTGCCTTAACGGCGGTTAATACACTTTCGGGTGTGAACCATGCGTTATACTGGCGTTCGGTTTCGATAATATCCATCAGCTGCGCATTAGGCGCGGCAAGGTGCTTGCCTAATTCCGAAAATGTATTTACTGTATCTGTAATATTAAATTTTGACATATATATGTAAAGAGGGTAAACCCTTAAAGCCTTTTTTTGTTATATTTGCAGTGCCTGATTATAGGGCAAAGGTAAATAGAATACTACAAGAATATTTAAATAATATGGCGATTATAATCACCGATGAATGCATAAACTGCGGGGCCTGCGAACCAGAGTGCCCGAATAATGCTATTTATGATGCAGGTGCTTCATGGCGTTTTAGCGATGGGACAGATTTAAAAGGAGTAATTGATTTTGGCGACGGTAATACTTTAAATGCAGAAGAAGCACAAGCTGCCCTGTCTGACGATATTTATTACATCGTGCCTGATAAATGCACTGAGTGCGTTGGCTTTCATGACGAGCCGCAATGTGCTGCCGTTTGCCCTGTAGACTGTTGTGTGGATGATGAAGATGTACGCGAAACCGAAGAAGAACTGCATGCCAAAAAAGATTGGTTGCACGCAAATGGTTAATACCTAAAATATTTTATTAAAAAGGGGAACGCAGATAATGCTTTCCCCTTTTTAATTTAACAAAATTTTATTGCTATCTTAACGTATTAATCCTGTGATTATAAAAAATGGAATACGGAATTTGTAACCTGGCGGTGATACCTCTACGCGCTGAGCCAAGCGATAGGAGTGAAATGGTATCGCAGGTTTTATTTGGTGAAGCTTTTGAAATTTTAGAGTGGAAGGATAAGTGGGTGCAAGTTACAACCGCCTTAGATAATTATACCGGTTGGATAGATCGCCTGCAAGTTGTTATGCTGGGCCACCTGGCGTATAAGCGCTTGTTGCAAACGCCGGCACCGGTAACATACCGTGCCATTACCCAAGCCTGGAAAATAATTGACAACACCGTAATATATCTGCCTGCCGGTAGTTCGCTTGCTTTTTTGGAAGGCACAACCAGCTATATAGGCGACCAGCGATATGACATTATTGGCGAAATAGGCGAAACAGACAGTATAGCTAACGTAGCCCGGTCTTTTTTAAACTCGCCATACCTGTGGGGCGGCCGTACCCATTTTGGTATTGATTGCTCGGGTTTTACGCAGATAGTGTATAAACTGCAAGGCATTGCTCTTAAACGCGATGCCTCAATGCAGGCACAGGAAGGGACGGCTGTAGATTCGGTACTTACCGCAAAATTGGGCGACCTTGCCTTTTTTAATAACGACGAAGGGCGTATTACCCACGTAGGCATTATTTTAGGTGCCGGTAAAATCATCCATGCATCGGGTAAGGTTAAAATAGATTCGATAGATACCCAGGGCATTTACTCGGATGAGTTAAAACGATATACACACAGGTTGAAAATTATCAGGCGGTATTTTTAAAACGATACGTCCCAGGTAATTACCTTCTTATCATCGCTTGCGGATAATAACTGATCGCCGTTCCAGGCAAGTTTATTGATGGATAGGGCATGGCTTGCATATCCCTTCTCGCGGCTGATGATCTTGCGGAGTTTAAACTCAGCAGCATCCCATATCTTAATGCTTTTATCCATACTGGCGGTTGCAAAATAGGGCCGGGTAGGGTGAAACGCGATATGGTTAACGGCAAACAAATGTGCCGGAATATTTTGGATAAGCGTGTACGTTTTATTGTCCCATATCTTTACCTGCGCATCGCGGGCGCCAGATACAAGGTAATCGCCAACTGGCGAATATTGCAGTGAGAAAACGGCCATAGTATGGCCTATCAATGCCTTTATAGGGCTGTAATCTTCCAGATCATAAACCACCACACGGTTGTCGCGGCAACCAAAAGCTACCCTGTCTTCGGCTGGGTTTATGGTGATGCAACGAATAGTATCGTTTGATACCGTTATACTGTGTAATAACGCTAAAGTTTCTAAACTCCATACAGATACGGTTCCATCTTCTGAGGCAATCAGTAACTCGCTCTTTTTAGCAGACGATTTGATATCAAAAACAGGTTTTATATGGTGCCTTAAACGGTGGGTTATCTTCTGCTCGATGAAGTTAAACACAAGCACTTCGCCACTACGCAGGCCTGCAAACATTAGCGGGTAACCCACCGGGCAGTGAATGGCATAAATAGAAGCCATTACCGGGAACATTACTTTAATAAACGAGTTGCTCTCCAGGCTCCATTCCACCAATCCCTTATCATTACCGCCCGTAAACAGGATGCCCGGCTTTTGGGAAAGCTCCAGGCTAAATATAGGGTTGCTGTGGCCGGTTAGTTCTGCTGATTTTTGTACGATGATCATGTAGTCAATGGTCGGTAGACCATAGACCATAGCCGAATCCAAACTCTATGGATTATTGACTATCGACTATGGACTTTATTGATGTCTTCCTTCTAAATTCTTTGCTATGCGCTCCAAATTTAAACCTTTTTCTTTTAGCAGAACCAATAGGTGGAACATCAGGTCTGATGCCTCATCAACCAGTTCGGTTTCGGTTTCATACAGGGCGGCTATTACCACTTCAACACCTTCTTCGCCCACTTTTTGGGTTATTTTTTTAAGGCCTTTTTTACGCAGTTTGTTGATGTACGATTCTTCTGTTGGATTCTCATACCTGTCGGCGATGATATTCTCCAACTGCATCAAAAAGTTTTGATTGTACTCTGTTTTAAAGCAGCTGCGCGACCCGGTATGGCAGGTTGGGCCATCGGCTTTAACTTTTATCAGCAGGGTATCACTGTCACAATCGATATGCATGCTTTTTACATGGAGGTAATTCTGGCTGGTTTCGCCCTTTGTCCACAAGCGGTTTTTTGAGCGCGAAAAGAAGGTGACGATGTTTTCCTGAACAGTTTTGTCGTATGCTTCCTGGTTCATATAACCCAGCATCAGTACTTCAAGCGTTTGCTCGTCCTGTATAATAACCGGTACTAAACCGTCTGTTTTGTTAAAGTCGATGTTCATTTGTTTTACTCATTAGTTGGCGGTGGGGGCATCGCCAACGGGTGTTTTTTAAATCCCCTCTTGAGAGGGGGCTGGGAGGATAGTGCGTTGGCAGGGGTGTGTTAATCATGCGGTGAACACCCCTAACCCCTCTCAAGAGGGGAGCCAATTATCAAACCCTCACTTCAATATTATTCTCTTTTAAAACCGATTTTAGATCGGGTATCAGTATTTCACCATAATGAAACACCGAAGCTGCCAGTGCGGCATCAACATTGCTTTGCTGAAAAACATCAACAAAGTGCTGAACCGAACCCGCACCACCCGATGCGATCACCGGAATATTTACCGTATTGTTTACTAAAGTAAGCAAACCGTTATCAAAGCCGGCCTTTGTGCCGTCGTGGTCCATAGAGGTTAGCAATATTTCGCCTGCACCCCGGCTTTCGGCCTCTATAATCCAGTCTAATGTTTGTTTTTCAGTTGGTAATCGCCCGCCATTCAGGTGAACAATGTTTTTATCACCCATCACCCGGGTATCAACCGCTATTACCACAAATTGCACCCCGAATGCTTTGGCAAGTTCATCTATCAATGCCGGGTTACGTACCGCTGCCGAATTAATGGAGATCTTATCTGCACCGGCATTCAACAATGCATCTGCGTCGGCAATTTCATTAATGCCACCACCAATGGTGAAGGGGATATTGATTTGCCTGGCAACTGACTTAACCAGCTCTACCATAGTTTTACGGCGCTCAACAGTAGCTGTAATATCCAAAAAAACCAACTCATCAGCGCCTTGCTGCGAGTAGTTCCAGGCTAGTTCAACCGGGTCGCCGGCATCGCGCAGGTCAACAAAGTTCACACCTTTTACAGTACGGCCGTCTTTAACATCAAGGCAGGGGATGATTCTTTTTGCGAGCATGGGTTTTAGAGTGCTATGTCATTGCGAGCGATAGCGTAGCAATCTCAAAGGACAAGCGGATATGCTAAGATTGCCGCGTCGTTCCTCCTCGCAATGACATATTTATTAAAAGACTTATATTGACATTAAGCTTTCCAAATTCCAGTTTTTGATCTCTTCGATGCTGATATGGTCTTCATAAATGGCTTTGCCCACTACGCAGGCTTCAACTTTAATTTTACTTAGTTCTTCAATATCTTTCATAGAGCTTACACCGCCCGATGCGATCAGTTTGATGAACGGCGAATGGTCAAGCAGTTTGCTGTACAATTCTACACCGGCACCGCCCAATTTACCGTCTTTGTTTATATCGGTACATAAAAAGCGGAAGAAACCTAATTGCAGGCACTTGTCCACATAATCCATCAGTTTGATGGGAGAGCTTTCCATCCATCCCGAATATTTGATCACCTCGTCCAGCACATCAATGGCAATAACCACCTGGTCGCTGCATTTATCGCGGCCACATACCTCTTTACTTAAATCGTCTAAAAACGATGGGTTGGTAATAGCCTGTGTACCCACAATAACGCGGTGCACGCCCGAGTTTATCAGTTGTTTTACCTGGTCAATACTGCGGATACCGCCTCCGTACTGTACCTGCATATCCGTTTTACGGATCACGTCAAACAGGTATTGCTGGTTGCTAAAATCGCCTTTAGCACCGTTAAGGTCAATTATATGGATGAAATTTGTACCGTTGCTCTGGTACTTTTCAATCATTTCCTCAAGTGTAACGTCGTACTCTGTTACCTGCGAGTAGTCGCCTTCGCGCAGGCGCACAACCTTTTTGTTAAGAATATCAATGGCAGGAATAATATACATGATTTAAATTTTTGAGAAGTTTTTTAATAATGTTTCGCCATAAATGCCTGACTTTTCGGGGTGAAACTGCACACCGTAAAAATTACTATGCCAAATTGATGCCGAAAATTTATTTATGTAACTGGTTGACGATAAAGTGAATGATTGGTCGTATTCAATAAAGTATGAATGTACGAAGTAAAAGTGTGACCCGGAGGGTATATTTTCAAATAAAGGGTTTTCTTTTTCGGGGTAAACCTGGTTCCAACCGGTGTGTGGTACCTTAAACCCGCCCTCATGTGGAAATTTAAGCGTTTTGATGGGGAACAAGTTCAGCAGTCTAGCATCGCCCTCTTCGCTATATGCTGTAAGCAATTGCATGCCTACGCAAATACCCAAAGCAGGTTTTTTAAGCGCCTTTATGGCAGGCACCAGCCCTGTTTGTTCCAGTTTATGCATAGCAGCACCGGCATGCCCAACCCCTGGGATGATATAACGATCATATTGTTCCAGGTCAGCCTCGGTGTTTACCATGCCATAGTCAATGCCCAGCCTGTCTAAAGCTGCAGTAAGCGAGAAAATGTTCCCGGCGCCATATCTGATAATGCCTATCATATTTTTTATTGAATCAAGAGATCAAGACCTAAGAATCAAGATAGTTTTGTCCCGACTCTTGCTTCCTGACTTCTTGCCTCTCTACAAAAGTCCTTTAGTACTCGGTAAAACCATTTTATTAACATCGCGCTTTACGGCCATTTTTATGGCTTTGGCAAAGGCTTTAAATATAGCTTCTATTTTGTGATGTTCGTTTTGCCCCTCTGCTTTTATATTCAGGTTGCATTTTGATGCATCGCTGAACGATTTGAAAAAATGGTAGAACATTTCTGTTGGTACATCGCCCACTTTTTCGCGTTTAAAATCAGCATCCCAAACAATCCAGTTGCGGCCGCCAAAGTCAATTGCCGCCTGTGCCAGGCAATCATCCATCGGGAGGCAAAAACCATAACGCTCAATACCCATTTTATTGCCCAAAGCGGTAGCAAAAACTTCGCCTAAGGCAATGCCGGTATCTTCAATGGTGTGGTGCTCGTCGATATGCAGATCGCCTTTAGCGGTTATTTCCAAATCTATACCTCCATGGCGGGCTATTTGATCAAGCATGTGATCGAAAAAGTGCAGGCCGGTCGAGATTCTGGCTTCGCCTGTACCGTCAAGGTTTAGCTTAATGCGGATATCGGTTTCTTTGGTAACGCGACTATGTTCAACAATGCGTTCGCCCAGTTTTAAAAATTCGTAAATTTCTTTCCAATCAATAGTTTGCAGGGCTACCACATTGGTAATGTCATCCTCAGTTTTAAACTCACCGTCACCTAATCCCGATTTATTATTTAACCAGATAGCTTTTGCACCCAGGTTTTTGGCCAGCAGTACATCGTTTTTACGATCACCAATGGTAAATGAATTTATCAGATCGTACTTTGTAGTGTCCAGGTATTGGGTTAATAAACCTGTTGCAGGTTTGCGGGTAGGGGCGTTATCGGCCGGAAAAGTGCGGTCAATTGCCTGATAAGTAAAATGGACACCTTCGTTCTCAAACGTTTTGAGGATAAAATTATGTACGGGGTAAAAGGTATCCTCCGGGTATGATGCCGTACCCAAACCATCCTGGTTGGTTACCATTACCAGCTCATAATCAAGCTCGGCCGCAATTTTTGGCAGGTATTGCAAAGCGCCGGGGTAAAAAGTTAGCTTCGCGAACGAATCTATCTGCTCATCGGGTGTTTCGTTGATGAGGGTGCCATCGCGGTCAATAAAAAGTATTTTTTGCAACTTGCTCATTATTATTTGTATTGCTGTAATGTTAATAGCAGAGTTTTATTTTCATCGGGCGTGCCAATGGTGATACGCAGGCAACCCTCGCAAAGCTCCACTTTCGAGCGGTCGCGGATGATAATGCCGTGCTGAACTAAGAATTCATAAATAGCCTTGGCATCAGTTGTTTTTACAAGGATAAAGTTGGCATCTGAGGGGTAAATATCCAGCACAAAATTAAACTCCTTTAACGCTAAAACCAGGCTGTCGCGCTGCTCTAAAGTTTCTTTTATCCACAGGTTTACCAGCGATACATTGTTTAGTGCCTGTAAAGCCAGCTGTTGCGATGCCTCGTTTACGTTGTAGGGTGGTTTCACTTTGTTCATTACCTCGATGATCTCCTCGCTTGCGAAGGCCATGCCTACACGCAGGCCGGCTAATCCCCATGCTTTAGAGAGGGTTTGCAGCACTACCAGGTTGGCATATTCAGTCAGTTCCTGTATAAAGGTTTTTTGCCTGCTAAAGTTGATGTATGCTTCATCTATCACCACAATGCCGTTAAAATTGGCCAGCAGAGTTTCAATGTCATCGCGATTGATGGAGTTGCCCGTGGGGTTATTGGGCGAGCAGATGAAGATCAATTTTGTGTTTTTGTCGATAGCTTCGGCAATGCCATCAAGGTCAAGCTGATATTCTTCGGTCAACAATACCTTTTTTGCCTCAACATCATTAATATTAGCTGATACCTGGTACATGCCGTAGGTTGGCGGTACGATGATCACGTTATCTACACCCGGGTTACAAAAGCTACGGAAGAGGATATCAATAGCCTCGTCGCTGCCATTACCTAAAAATATATTGCGCGGTGGCACGCCTTTTATTTGACTCAGCTTTAGCTTAACCTGGTATTGCAAAGGGTCGGGGTAGCGGTTGTAAGCCGTTTCCAGCGGCGAACCGTAGGCATTTTCATTGGCATCCAAAAACACGCTGGCCTCGCCCGTGTACTCATCCCGTGCAGAAGAGTAGGGGGTTAGGTTTTTGATGTTTTCGCGTAGTATGTTGTTTAATTCGAACATTTTATTCTAATTAAATATGTCATTGCGACGAGCGTAGCAACTTGGCAACCTTATAGGACATACGGATATGCTGAGGTTGCCACGCTATCGCTAGCAATGACATCGTTATTTCAATTATTTATTATTCATCCTCACAGTCACTGCGTTCCGGTGCGCGTGCAGGCCTTCCATTTCGGCCAGTATTTCTACCGATGGCCCTATATTTTGTATCCCTTCCTCCGTTAAATACTGGAAGGTGATCTTCTTCACAAACGAATCTACCGATACGCCCGAGTAAGCCCTTGCATAACTGCTGGTTGGCAGTGTATGGTTAGTTCCCGATGCGTAATCACCCGCGCTCTCCGGTGTTAAATTCCCCAGGAAAACCGAACCTGCATTGATAATTTTAGCGGTTAGCTGCTGCCAGTTGGTAGTTGCCAAAATTAAGTGTTCGGGGGCGTATTGGTTGCTGAAATCCATCGCCTCATCCAAGTTTTGGGTAATAATGACGTATGAATTATCTATCGCCTGCTTCGCTATCTCGGCACGTGGTAAAACAGCAAGTTGTTTTTCAACCTCGGCCAGGGTTTGCTGCACGATGGTTTCTGATGTACACACCAGTATCGACTGACTATCAACCCCATGTTCTGCTTGTGCCAGCAGATCGGCGGCTACATAGGCTGGTTTAGCGGTATTATCTGCAATTACCAAAACTTCCGATGGACCCGCAGGCATATCAATAGCAGTAGTGGTGGTGCTTTGTATAATGGTTTTGGCCTTGGTTACAAATTGATTTCCCGGGCCAAATATTTTATCAACTTTAGTAATGCTTTCAGTACCATAAGCCATTGCCGCTACAGCCTGCGACCCGCCCACAAGATACACCTTATCTATTCCCAGCATTAAAGCCACATAAGCTATAAAAGCGTTAACCTTGCCGTTTTTTTGCGGGGGTGAACATACCACAATCTCATTACAGCCCGCAATACGTGCAGGGATGCCCAGCATTAAGAATGTGGATGGCAAAACCGCAGTGCCACCTGGAATGTACAATCCCACCTTTTCAATGGCCCTTAATTCGCGCCAGCAGGTAACGCCGGGCATGGTTTCTACCTTATCTTCCTGTTTTAATTGTGCTTTATGGAATTTGTAGATGTTGGCATAAGCCGTTTGCAAAGCCTCTTGCTGGTCTTCAGAAACTGCCGAAGCCAGTTCTTCCAGTTCGGCTTTATTCAGGTAAAGTTTGGTGAGTTCAACCTTGTCAAACTGTTCTGCATAGTTCAGCAAAGCGCTGTCACCGTGTTGTTTTACCTGCTCAATCACGTTCTCAACCAACGCGCGGATCTCGTTCGCAGGGTCCACATTTCGCTGTACAAGGTGGGTTATATCCCCTTTACTTAGGTCTGAATATTTGAATGTTTCCATTACCCCCCCAGCCCCCTGAAGTGGGAGCTTTTGAAATGCATCTTTTTGATTGTTATTTTCCATTGTAAAACATTTTGTTCCCCCTTGAGGGGGTTAGGGGGTTACAATATTATCTTTTCTATCGGCATTACTACAATGCCCTGTGCACCAGCTTGTTTCAATTGACTTATCCTATCCCAAAAATCGCGTTCGGGTATAACGGTGTGTACGGCAACCCAGTCAACCTCTGCCAATGGCACTACAGAAGGGCTTTTTACGCCCGGTAGCAGCGCATTTACAGCATCAAGGTTTTTACGTTCAACGTTCAGCACCACGTATTTAGTTTCTTTTGCGCGTAATACCGACTGAATGCGCTGGATCAGTTCTTTAACCAGGTCGTCGTTCTCGCTGCCTTTACTGCCAATTAGTACCGCTTCGCTGCTCATTACATCAGCAAAAGGAGCCAATCCATTGCTTTTTAAAGTGCCGCCTGTTGATACCAGGTCGCAGATAGCATCGCTCAAGCCCAGGCCCGGCGAGATCTCTACCGAGCCGGATATAGTACGGATGTCTGATTGTATGCCTTTCTCTTTCAGGTATTTACCAAGGATAACCGGGTAGGTGGTAGCAATGGCTTTACCGTTAAGCTGATCAAGGCTGGTGATGGTATTGTTATTTGGTACCGCAATTTTAAGCGAGCATTTGCCAAAGCCAAGCTTTTGCAGGTAGCTTACTTCCACTTCGGTTTCCTGTATTACGTTTTCGCCAACAATGCCCAGGTCGGCAATGCCATCTTGCACATACTCAGGGATATCGTCGTCACGTAGGAACAATATTTCTAACGGGAAATTTGATACAGGGGAGATAAGCGAGCTCTTATAATTTTCGAAATTAAGGCCGCAATTTTTTAATAATTCAACGGATTTTTCGTTGAGCCGACCCGATTTCTGGATCGCTATTTTTAATGTTTTCACAAATTGATTTTTAGGAAATGAATATAAACGGAGGACGATATTTCGCGTAGAAACATATATTATCTGATCACCACATGGTGGTGATGGTGCAGATGTAAATGATATGTGTTAAATCCGTTCATTTTATATGATTTGCTGTGGATAAGCGATGCAAATATATGCCCTATTTTATTAAATCAAAATTTTATGTGAAATTGATTGTCAAAAATTTAATTTTTAGTATGGTTTTTTATCAGAATGGCAATATGTATAAGTGCTTATGTAATTTTTACACTCATTTTATCTTAAAAACATTTACTTCGGGATGTGCTACCTTTTTTCGCCTTTTTTAGGCTTTCATTCGCCAAAAAACGCCCTCAGTTCGCCTTAATGCGTTGTTAAAGTGTCGCGTTTGGCCGCAGGTGTTTCGCCTTCATATTCGTAGATAGCACCGCCTTCAAATTGTTTTATTACTTTCAGTTTTTTTACCTTTTGGATATCCTTAATGTTGATCAGTTCCGGGTTCTCCAGGTTGTTGAACCAGATCAGGTAAAAGCGTTTGATACGGTAGAATTTCTCTACATCCTTTTTAAAGAACTTGTGCGGAACAAGATATGATGACATGCCGGAGAAAAAATACACCGCCTCGTGCGCATCAGAGTAAATACCCACTTTGGGTTTAAACATACCTTTATCTATATGCCTCAGGTAATTGGCAAATTCCGATTCCTTCCAGTCGTTATCGGTATAGCCGGGGTTACCGTATTCATCGGCTATCTGGTCATTATAACGTTGTTTATCTATCAAAAATATTTTGGTGATGTAGCCCAGCATCAGCAGTATAAATACAGCAGCCACGGCCACACGTACACGCTTTTCGGCAATACGTTTAAGCGCCAGCATACCCCAACTGGTGTATCCCCAAAGGGCGGGGATATACATAGGGGCCAATAAGCGGGGGTTTATCCGCTCGTAGCGCGAAAAGGTAGATGACAGCACAATAAACAACCCGTAAACCAGCGCGAAAGTGATAGCCAGGTTCTCAAAACTATCCAGCTTGCGGCGCATAAAATTATAAACCAAAGCGGCAATAAAGCCTAACAGTATAATAATGGCCAGCGGTGTGGCAAATGTATCATACAAATTGGGGCTTATGCCCATCCACTCGCAGAATACCGAGCCGAAATAAAACAGGTTTTTACCGAATGAAGTGATAGATGGCTCGCGCGGGCCGGTAACGGTTCCGGTATGCAGGGCGTTAAAGGTAAGGTTGGCTACCAGCAGCGAGATACATATAAAACCATATATAATAATATGTACAAATTTCTTTTTGATGGGGAGCTTCCTGTCCAGCAGTAATAACAAACCACCTGTACCTACAATGGTAACTGCCGCATAACGGGTTATACAGGCCACAGCAGCTATAGCCGCCGCAGCAACCAGCCATTTACCGGCATAGGTGAGCAGGTATTGCCTGAAGGCAATAAAAAATAACAATACCTCCAGTATAAATAGCGTCTCCGACCACAGGTAGGAGTACACCTGTAGCAAACCCGGGTTTAACACGATGGCAGCCAGTACCAGCCATTTATACACATGTGATGCCGGCACAAAGCGCGACATGATCCACCCGCTGGCATATATCACCACAGCAAATAATATCATGTTTAGTACAGCGCCAAAAGCTACAGGATCGGTACGGGTGATAAAGCTGATGATACCCAGAAAGGTTGGATAAAAGACAGGGAAATCAACAATAGGGATGTGGTTAAACGTAAGCAATGTACCATGCGCCGCAAAGCTACGGGCCGCGCTGGTGTACATAATGGAATCGGGCGAGATGCCGATACCGCTGTAACTACAATAAATGTATATAGCAAAAGCCGCTATTGCCGAAAACAGCAGCGTATCATAGTTTTTTAGTTTTTCTAAAAATCCCATTGTTGTTTTAAAGGATATAAAGCGGAAATTGTTTTAAAGTAATATTGTTTTAACCACAGAGAGCACAAAGATAAAAACACAGAGTTTACTGAGTTTTGCAAATAGATATTATATTTAATAACCACAAAACAAAAGCACAAAGCACACATAGCTTTTCAATTATACCTCTGTGAATTCCGTGTAAACCTCTGTGTTCTCTGTGGTTAAAATAAATCAACCTTAATCTATTAAATCCAAAACCGTACTTATCGGCTGGTCGCTGTCTATTAAAATACCTTTTACGCCTGCTGCGGTGCCTGCTTCTACATCGCGTTCCCGGTCGCCAATAAAATATGATTTTGATGGATCTATATTATATTTCTCAATACCCTGGAATAATAAACCCGGTTTTGGTTTTCGGCAATCACAGTCGCCGGTAAAGTTGGGGTGGTGGGGGCAATAAAAAAAGTCGGTTATTTCTACGCCATGCTCCTGGTAAACCTGTTTTAAATGGGCGTGCATTTTGCCAAGCTCGGTTTCATCATACCAGCCTTTAGCCAGGCCACCCTGGTTTGTAGCTACCAAAAGCATGTACCCACGATCCTGCAATTCTTTAAGCGCGTCAAAATTATCAAGCACATGGAAATCTTCAAGGCGGCAAACGTAATCGCCCATTTCTTTGTTTAAAACTCCATCTCTGTCTAAAAACACTGCTTTAATTTTTTCGGCCATATATTATAAGGTATAAGTCAATTTCGGCAAAATTAGATTATTAAGCTTATTTACTATGTGTGCATATTAAATAAACGTTAAGAATTATTAAATTCATATATATATGCGACAATTATTGTCGACTTTATAATTTATTTGTAATAAATACATCTTGTTTTAATAATTTTGAAAAAATTAGTAGCGATTTTATAAAAATATCAAAATTTGGTAATTTCGTTATTACCCGCGTCATAAATATGCGGATAAAAATATGGATCAAACTGATTGTAACCAGCAGGGCCTATACAGGTCGGAATTTGAGCACGATTCCTGCGGAACAGGATTTATTACTAACATAAACGGTCATAAATCGCACAGTATTGTTAGCGATGCTTTAACGATGTTAGAGAACATGGAGCACCGTGGAGCCTGTGGCTGCGACCCCGAAAGCGGTGACGGCGCGGGTATCCTGATTCAACTTCCACACGAGTTTTTGATGGAAGAATGCTCTGATCTGGAGATAAGCCTTCCTGAGCCGGGAAGCTATGGAGTGGGTATGATCTTCTTCCCGAAAGAGCCTGCCCTAAAGAAGGCAAGCCGTAAAATTATTGCCGCTGCGGTTGAAAAACTTGGCTTTGAATTACTTGGATACCGTAAAATTTCGGTCGATTCATCCGTGATTGGCGAAACTGCACGCCAGGCCGAGCCTGATTGCGAACAGCTTTTTGTTGGCCGCCCGCGTACCATTACCAATACCGACGATTTTGAGCGCAAACTATATGTATTGCGCCGCTATATTAATAAAACCGTTACTGAAACCATCCCTGCGGCTGCAGAGCATTTTTACTTTACATCATTCTCTTGCCGCACCATTATTTATAAGGGGCAGGTAACCACTTACCAACTGCGTAAGTACTTTCCCGATCTGGCCGATCCGCGTGTTACATCGGGCCTGGCCCTCATCCACTCGCGTTTCTCAACCAATACCTTCCCATCGTGGAAACTGGCGCAGCCATTCCGCTTAATTGCGCATAACGGCGAAATAAACACCCTTACCGGTAACCTTAACTGGTTCTATTCGGGCGTAAGATCTTTCGCATCGGCCTATTTCACCAACGAGGAAATGGAGATGCTTTTACCTGTTATTGATAATAACCAGTCGGATTCGGCCTGTTTAGATAACATCATCGAGATATTATTGCACACCGGCCGCTCGTTACCACACGTAATGATGATGCTGATACCCGAGGCATGGGATGGCAACGAACAGATGGACCCGGTTAAAAAGGCATTTTACGAGTACCATGCTACCTTAATGGAGCCATGGGACGGCCCGGCCGCTATCAGCTTTACCGATGGTAAACTGGTTGGGGCATTGCTTGACCGTAACGGCCTGCGCCCGCTGCGCTTTGTGATAACCAATGATGGCCGCGTTATAGCAGCATCAGAAGCGGGCACCCTGAAAATTGACGAGAGCACCGTTATACGCAAAGGCCGCCTGCAGCCGGGTAAAATGTTATTGATAGATACCGAAAAAGGGAAGATCATAACAGACGAAGAAATTAAGAAAGAGATCTCCGGCCAGCAGCCATACGGCACCTGGCTGGATAATTATAAGATCCGTTTAGGTGAACTGGCCGAGCCGCGTTTATCATTCGCCAGCCTGAGCGCTGATGCGGTTTACCGCTACCAGCAGGTATTTGGCTACAGCCGCGAGGATATCGATACCATCATCAAACCTATGGCATTGGATGGTAAGGAGCCTATCGGATCAATGGGTACGGATGTGCCTTTGGCTATCCTGTCTGATAAACCACAACACCTCTCAAGTTACTTTAAGCAGTTTTTTGCACAGGTTACCAACCCGCCGATAGACCCTATCCGCGAACGTTTGGTAATGAGTTTGGCTACCTTCATCGGTAACAACGGTAACCTGCTTGATGAAGATAAAATGCACTGCCATTGCGTTGTGCTTAACCACCCTATACTAAAGAACCACCAGTTAGAGAAACTGCGGTCGATAGATACCGGGTTGTTCCATGCCAAAACGCTGCAAACCTATTATAACGCCGATGGTAACGCCGGCTCATTAGAAAAAGGTATTGCAAGGCTTTGCCGCTATGCCGAAGATGCCGTTGATGATGGCTTTGAGGTATTGATACTAAGCGACCGTGCAATCGACTCAGAACATGCGCCTATCCCTATGCTGCTGGCAGTATCGGCCGTGCATCACCACCTGATAAAAAAAGGCCGCCGTGGCGCGGTAGGTATTGTTGCCGAAACAGGCGATGTTTGGGAAGTACACCACTTTGCTACCTTGTTAGCCTTTGGTGCAACTGCCATTAACCCATACCTGGCGCTGTCAACTATTGAAACATTGAAGAATAATGGCCAACTGGAAACCAGCCTGGATATTAAAGCGCTTTACAAAAACTATGTAAAGTCGGTTAATGATGGCTTGCTGAAGATCTTCTCAAAAATGGGCATCTCTACCCTGCAATCATACCACGGCTCGCAGGTGTTTGAAATATTGGGCTTGAACAAAGAAGTGGTTGACCGCTACTTTACCGGAGCGGTTACCCGTATTGAAGGTTTGGGCCTTGATGAGATAGCGAAAGAATCGCTTTGCAAACATAAAATAGGCTTTAACAGCCCTAAAACAGAAAATCATTTACTGCCCGAAGGTGGTATTTACCAGTGGAAACGCCGCGGCGAGGCCCACTTGTTTAACCCAACTACGGTACACTTGCTGCAGCATGCAACCCGCAGCAACAGCTACAGCGTATATAAAAACTATGCTAACGCAATAAATGAGCAAACCGAAAAGCATTTCACCATTCGTGGCCTGCTTGATTTTGCCCACCACCGCGAAGCTATCAGCATTGACGAGGTTGAACCGATTGAGAACATCATGACCCGCTTTGCAACCGGCGCCATGTCGTTCGGCTCTATCTCTCACGAGGCGCACAGCACCATGGCTATCGCCATGAACCGCATAGGCGGCAAAAGCAATACCGGCGAAGGCGGTGAGGACGAGATGCGTTATGAGAAAATGGCCAACGGCGATTCCATGCGTTCGGCTATTAAGCAGGTTGCATCGGCGCGTTTTGGCGTAACCTCAAACTACCTCACCAATGCCGACGAGTTACAGATAAAAATGGCACAGGGCGCAAAACCGGGCGAAGGCGGGCAGCTGCCGGGCCATAAGGTTGACGACTGGATTGCCAAAACCCGCCACTCTACACCGGGTGTGGGCTTAATATCGCCGCCGCCACACCACGATATTTATTCTATCGAGGACCTGGCGCAATTAATTTTCGATTTAAAGAACGCCAACCGTGCCGCACGTATCAATGTTAAATTGGTATCAAAAGCAGGGGTAGGCACCATAGCAGCGGGTGTAGCCAAAGCACACGCCGATGTGATCCTGATTGCAGGATACGACGGCGGTACTGGCGCATCGCCAATAAGCTCTATAAAACATGCTGGCTTACCATGGGAACTTGGCCTGGCCGAAGCACACCAAACACTGGTACGCAATAAACTGCGCAGCCGTGTGGTACTGCAAACAGACGGGCAGCTAAAAACCGGCCGCGATTTGGCCATTGCCACTTTGATGGGTGCTGAGGAATGGGGTGTTGCAACCGCTGCCCTTGTTGCAGGCGGCTGTATCATGATGCGTAAATGCCACTTAAATACATGCCCGGTAGGTGTGGCCACGCAGGACCCTGAGCTAAGGAAATTGTTTAGCGGAAGCCCCGATCACGTTGTGAACCTGTTCCGTTTTATGGCCGAGGAACTGCGTGAGATAATGGCCGAGCTTGGTTTCCGTACCATTAATGAAATGGTTGGCCGCGTACAGTTCCTGAAGGTTAAAGATAACCTGAAGAGCTGGAAAGCTAAGAAGATTGACTTGAGCGGCATGCTGCACCCGGTAACTGTAAGCAAAGGCTCAACGCTTTACAACAGCGAAAAGCAGGATCACGGGATGGACGAGATCATAGACTGGGAATTGCTGAAGAGTGCGAAAGCGGCTTTAGAGGATAAAACCCCGGTATTCGCCACTTTTGATGTCATCAACGTTAACCGTACCATCGGTACGCTGTTATCAAACGAGATCTCGAAAAAGTATGGTTCTGCAGGTTTACCCGATAATACCATCAACTATAAATTTAAAGGTTCTGCCGGCCAAAGCTTTGGTGCTTTCACTACAAAAGGTATTTCTTTTGAGCTGGAAGGCGAAGCTAACGATTATGTTGGTAAAGGCTTATCCGGCGCGCAACTGGCTATTTACCCGGCACCTAACGCTACGTTTAAACCTGAGGATAATATCATCATCGGTAATGTTGCCCTGTATGGTGCAACAAGCGGGGAGCTGTTTGTAAGAGGTATGGCAGGCGAGCGTTTCGCGGTACGTAACTCGGGTGCTACAACGGTTGTTGAAGGTATTGGCGACCACGGTTGCGAGTACATGACCGGCGGCCGCGCGCTTATACTGGGCGAAACCGGAAGGAACTTTGCGGCAGGCATGAGCGGTGGTATAGCCTGGATCTACAACCCTAACGGCACATTTGCAGAAAACTGCAATACCGAAATGGTTGACCTTGACCCGCTATCGTTAAAAGACGAGGAGCAGATAACCGCGTTGCTGAAGAAGCACATCAACTTAACCGGCAGCAAGCTGGCGCAATCCATCTTAAAAAACTGGAATAAGGCTTCAACGCAGTTTGTAAAGGTATTCCCTAAGGAGTACAAAAAAGTGTTAGAAAAATTAGAATATCAAACCGTAAGCTAATATCATAATGGGAAAAGTTACAGGATTTCAGGAATTTAACAGGGAGCTCCCCGCAAAAACGCCTGTTGCCGAAAGGGTTAAAAACTATAATGAGTTTGTTGGTTTGTATTCTGATGAAAAACTAAACCAGCAATCGGCACGCTGCATGAACTGCGGTATACCATTTTGCCATTCGGGTTGCCCGCTTGGTAATGTTATCCCCGAGTTTAATGATGCCGTGTACCGCAAAAACTGGGACGACGCGTACCAGATCCTATCATCTACCAATAATTTCCCCGAGTTTACCGGCCGTATTTGCCCTGCACCGTGCGAGTCTGCATGCGTGTTAGGTATTAACAAACCGGCCGTAGCTATCGAGGAAATTGAAAAACATATCATTGAGATAGCCTACTCCAAAAACATGGTTAAGCCTGTTGCCCCGCTTATTAAAACGGGCAAAAAGGTGGCAGTAGTAGGCTCGGGCCCGGCTGGTTTGGCTGCAGCAGCGCAATTAAGCAAGGCAGGCCACAGCGTTACCGTATTTGAGCGAGACGACCGCCCGGGTGGTTTGCTGCGCTACGGCATCCCCGATTTTAAACTGGAGAAATGGGTGATTGACCGCCGCATCCAGATCATGGAAGAGGATGGCATTGTATTTAAATGCAATACCGAAGTGGGTAAAGATATCGCCGCCGACGAGATAGTTCGCGGGCATGATGCGGTGGTACTGGCAGGCGGGTCAACCATCCCGCGCGATCTGCCCATCCCCGGCAGGGAATTTAAAGGCGTACACTTCGCAATGGATTTCCTGAAACAACAAAACAAACGCGTTAGCAGCATTGCTGTTGAGGTTGAAGAAATAATAGCCACCGGTAAAGATGTAGTGGTAATAGGTGGCGGCGATACCGGCAGCGATTGCGTGGGTACATCAAACCGCCAGGGTGCAGCATCGGTTAAGCAATTTGAGGTGATGGTGCAACCGCCCGAGAAACGTACCGCGCATATGCCATGGCCAACATACCCAATGGTGATGAAAACTACCAGCTCGCACGAGGAAGGTGTTGAACGCTTTTGGGGTATCAATACCAAAGAGTTTTTAGGCGATGCCGATGGCAACCTTAGGGCGCTTAAAGTAACCGATGTGAGTTGGGAGATTGATGTAATGGGCCGCCCCATTAAGTTTAACGAGGTGGAAGGCAGCGAGCGCGAGATACCTTGCCAGCGTGTGTTCCTGGCAATGGGTTTTGTGAACCCGCAGTTTGATGGCGCTTTACAGCAGTTAAATGTGGAGCTTGATGAGCGTAAGAACGTAAAAGCCAAAGAAGGCATTTACCGTACCAACGTAAGTAAGGTGTTTGCAGCAGGCGATATGCGCCGTGGGCAGTCACTGGTGGTATGGGCCATATCAGAAGGCCGCGAGGCTGCCCGCAAGGTCGACGAGTTTTTGATGGGCCACTCTAACCTGGAAAGCAAAGACGCCGTTAACCAATTTGAACAAGTGTTTTATTAGTTTTAGTTAATCAGTTATAGACCGAGCCCTTGCCAGTTAGTTCTGCAAGGGCTTTTTTGTTGAATATTTGAGAACACCGTCATTGCAAGGAGCGTAGCGACGTGGCAATCTTCGATAGAAAAGTCGGCGACAAGCATGTCGAAGATTGCTTCATACCTCGCAATGACGCGCGGAGAAAGGAAGTACTATTTTTCAGATGGGTTTTTCTTTCCCGCCGATAACATTTCTATCATTTTAACAATTCGGTTTGCCTTGGTTTGTTCCTGCTTGGCGCTCAATATCCAAACCACGTATTCTTTACGGTGCGACCATGCCAGTTTATCGTAAGTGGCCATAGCCGCGGGTTCGGCAGCTAAAGCCTCATGCAGGTAGGGTGGCAGGGTTATCTGTTTTTTATCAACGTCGATATATGCGGAGTAGTCGTTTTGTTTGGAGATGGATTCCTTACTGGCATCAGAATGCTTCACCAAATGCTCCGGGCGGAAACGCAGAGTAGTCCACACATTATTTATAGCTGCCGAAGCAACAGGCCTTAATCCGTAGGGTTTGGTTACTTCCCAGCCGCTCATCATTTCCAGGTCGGTTTCCATGCCCGAGCTCTTTTTGGGGTAGATCACCCAAAATATGGTGTCGTCTTTTAAAATGGGCTTTAGCTGTATTAAGGCTTCGTTTAAGCCGGCGCTGTTTTGTACAAAAAGCTGTATGCCATTAAAGTTTCCTTCAGGGGTAAACGATAGCTTAACACTCTCCAGCAATGGTTCAAGGGTAGCCAGGTAATCTTCGGGTGCGTTCAAAATCAGCCAGTGCTGTCCGGATTTTATAAGCAGTTTTTTGGCGAGAGGGCTCATGGTGGCGGGGGGCTATTTCAAATTCAATTTAGCAAAGAAATCCCACAAAACAATACCTGCCGATACCACGATGTTGAAGGAATGCTTGGTGCCAAACTGTGGGATCTCGATACAGGCATCTATTTGTTGCATCACCTCGTCGCTTACGCCGTTAACCTCGTTGCCAAATATTAAGGCGTATTTTTCATCCGCAGCAGGGGTAAAGGTATTCAGCATAATGCTGTTCTCGGCCTGTTCAATGGCTATGATCGTATATCCGTTGGCACGCAGGTGTGCTACGGCCTGTAAAGTGGTTTCAAAGTATGCCCAGTTGATAGATTGTGTAGCGCCTAAAGCTGTTTTTTCAATCTCGCGGTGCGGGGGCTGGGCGGTTATGCCGCAAAGGCAAACCTGCTCAACCGCAAAACCATCAGATGTACGGAAGATAGACCCGATATTGTGCATACTGCGCACATTATCCAATACCACGGCTACAGGCAGCTTATCCTGGGCCTTAAATTCATCAATGGTGGCACGGTTTAGTTCGTCGAGTTTTAACTTGCGCATAAAGAGTATTCAATGAGGTGGCAAATATAACCACTCTCTGCTCACCATTCACTACTTACCAGCCACTACTTCATTCAGTATGCCTACCCCATCGCCGATATGCGATGCATAAACAGAAGGGGCGTAGCCAATCTTATCGGTATAATAAGCCGTTACTTCTTCGCTGAATTTACCGAAGGCATCTTTTTTAACCAGTGCGATGGCACAGCCGCCAAAGCCTGCGCCCGTCATACGCGCGCCGGCAACGTTGGGGTTGGTTTTGGCATAATCCACCACGGTATCCAGCTCAATGCCGCTAACCTCATACAACTCGCGCAGGGATTGGTGCGAAGCGTACATCAGGCGGCCAAATTCGGCCAGGTTGTTGTTGCTTAGGGCTTTTGCAGCCAGCTTTACCCGGTCGTTCTCTTCAATTACATGTTTGGCGCGGCGCTGTACAACCGCATCGGTTATCAGGTGTTTGTATTTGCCAAAAGTTTCGGTATCTATATCGCACAGGTAGTTAATATCCAGCTCCTGCTTTAAGGCTGCAAGGGCTGTTTGGCATTCCTGCACGCGTTCGTTATATTTTGATTCGGCCAGTTTACGGGGCTTATTGGTATTGATAATGGCCAGCAGGTAATCGCCAAGGTTACTGTCAACCGCCTGATAATCCAGGCTGTCGCAGTTCAGCATCAGGGCTTTGTCTTTTTCGCCAAAAGCTACGGCAAACTGGTCCATAATGCCGCAGTTTACGCCAATAAATTTATTTTCTACAGCTTGCGATAGCTTTACTAATTCCAGTTTACTGTAGCCTGCATTAAACAGGTCGTTCAATGCAAAAGCGGTAACCACTTCTATTGATGCGGATGATGACAAACCCGAACCAATAGGGATATCGCCGTAAAATAGCAGATCCAGCCCTTGCAGGTTTTTACCATCTTTCTGAAAGTATGATATTACGCCAAGCGGGTAATTGTACCAAACTTCACCGGTTTTTTTATGATCGGCCTGTAAAAGCACTTCGGCCTGCTCGTTAAAATTGAGGCTTTTAAACCTGAAAACGTTTTCGTTATTGGGGGCAACAAGCAGGTATGAACCAAAGGTAATAGCGCAGGGCATAACCAGCCCGCCGTTATAATCAATATGCTCGCCTATCAGGTTTACCCTTCCCGGCGAAAAAAAAGTTTCGGTTGCATCTTTACCATATAGCGAATTAAATTGCTCTTGCAAATCGGTTCTCATAAATTGGTTTTTTGTTTGGAAAACAAATATTGTAAAATATACAGTTATTGTGATGCTGCGTTTAAAAGTTTTTTGCAGATAGTTTGCAGCTTAGCCATAACTTGCTGTTATTTGCTAAATAACCACAAATAATTATAACATGAACCAATATATTGTTACCGCATACGATTATACTGACGAAGGCGCGCTTGAACGCCGCATGGCTGTACGCCCGCACCATTTAGATGGCGCTAATGAACTGCATACAAACGGTAATTACGTAATAGGCGGGGCCATACTTAATGATGAAGGAAAAATGATAGGATCGGTAATGATAGTTCAGTTTGAAACTGAGGAAGAACTGCAGGCCTGGCAGCAGCGCGAACCCTACATCACTCAAAAAATATGGGAAACCGTAGATGTGAAACCGTTTAAAGTAGCGGCTGTAGGATAGTCAAAAGTCAAAAGCCAAAACTCAAAAGGTGATTATGTTAAGTTGGCGAAGCTATAATGTGCCGGCATATTCCCATTGGCCTTGATTATTCCTTTTATATTGTACAGTGTAGCCGATACCCTCTGTTTTAAAGCTAAACTCAAATGTTTGTTCGGCCGGGTCATCCGGCAGGAATTGTTCTATGATGCTATCGGCTACCAGGCGAATGATATCTTCTTTTGGCTGTTGCTGTATTTTAGCCTCGAGGCTGGTTTTATAATCTGCAAAGGCGGCAAAGGTGTGTTCTTTGCCGTTAAGCTGGCGTGCGGCATTAAAAGCAGCTTCTTCGGCTTGCAGGCGGTATTCTTCCATGGCCTTTAATAAACCATCGGCGGCAATCTCTGGCATGCCATCCGCTCCCTGCGAATAATAACTGTTCAGTATTTCCTCTTTGCTTTTCATTGGCAGCAAAAATACATATAAATGAGAATCAAGAGTGAAGAGTGAAGAATCAAGGAAAATTTAATACAAAGGTAATATTTAACAGCATGTTAGATATTTACGGTATATTTTCTTGATTCTTGACTCCAAATGTCTTGACTCTTAATCGGGGTTATCCTACCGGCGGCGATATGCCATCCAACTCGTCAATATCTTCAGCATCTAACACTACATTGGCTGTTTTCATATTTTCTTCAAGGTGGGCAACGCTTGAGGTCCCCGGTATCAGTAAAATGTTTTTTGAGTGGTTTAATAACCAGCTTAACGCTACCTGGTGAACGGTTGCACCATGCTTTTCGGCAACATGCTGCAATTTTTCCAGGGCAGCCACATTACCTGCATTTAACGGGAACCACGGGATAAAGGCTATATCGTTATCCTCACAGTAATTTAATACGCCCTCCCATTTGCGGTTATCTACGCTGTACATGTTTTGTACCGATACTACCTCAAAATAATCCTGCGCTTTCTTAATGTCGTCAATATCCACTTCCGATAAACCAATGTGCCTGATCTTTCCATCGCCCTGCGCCTGTTTTAAAAAGGCAAAGCTATCTTCGGCAGGTACATTAGGGTCTATACGGTGTAACTGGTACAGGTCTATCTGATCGAGTTTTAAGCGTTTAAGGCTTCCTTCTAATGCTTCTTTTAAGTGTGCAGGGCTTGAATTTACCGGCCACTGATCGGGCCCGGTGCGTAACAAACCACCTTTTGTGCCAATTACAAGGTCGGCAGGGTAAGGGTATAAAGCTTCAGCAATAAGCTCTTCAGAAATATGCGGGCCGTAGCTATCGGCTGTATCTATAAAATTAATACCCAGCTCAACCGCACGTTTTAATACGCGTATGGCTTCAGCTTTGTCTTTTGGCGGGCCCCAAATGCCTTTACCGGTAATACGCATGGCGCCATAGCCTATACGGTTAACTTCTAAATCGCCACCTATGCTAAATGTTTTTGGGGCTGTTGTTGCGTTACTCATAATTATTAGTTCTTATGATAAAATGAATTAACGCTAAGTAAGCTTTATTGTTCGATTGAATGGTTCATAGAAGTGTCATATCGGCTGGTGGCGGCATAATTGACTATCAGCATTTATGGAAAAAACAAGGGGAGTTTATTACCTCCACAAACCCAATATGGCCCCCATTATGGTTAATGATACAATGCTGTAACCGCCATTTATAAAAATATAACGCCAGCCTTTAAGCTCAAATAAGCTATGTGTAGCAATGGCGCCAAACGTCCATATTCCCGCCAGGAAACCGGCGGTTGCTCCCCAGGTAACATCTGTTTTGGGTTCGGCTAAAAAAGCGGCAAGGTTTGCTGCCATGATAAGGGCGAACAGGGCTGTAAAACCAAATATTTTGGCCTTGTTGCCTTTTTGAATTTCATCTGTGGTTAGTTTGCTGTCTGCCATCCAGGGGGTGCCAAATAAAGCAGGAGAGTACCAGATACCGCCAACAGCAAAGGCCGATAAGGCAGCTATAACTACAGCAGGCCAGTTAATTAATGAAGGATCCATGCAATTAGGTTTAGTTTACCTAAATGTATGCAATTAGTATTCAACTTTGCAAATGGTAAAGTGTTGATTTACTTTACAGTATAGCGTAATACATACCTGCCCAGGTTGCCGTCGGCATCAATGCCCTCAATGGTAGCGCGGTAAGTGCCTTTACTATCAGAGTTAAAATAGTCGATCGATGTGATACCTGTTTTATCTGTTTTTACTTTGGGTGCCCAGTAGATAGTGCTGCGCAAGTCGCCGCCAAAACCACCACCTTGTTTTAAAAGATCGTACTTGGGCGAATAAAACTCGCGTGCTACGCTATAACCTTGTGCATTATAAGTAAGCAGGTTGCCTTTAGGCAACATTTCCTGCAGTTGGGCGTACGTAATTTTTGATGATTCTATTTTCCGGGTGATGATAGATACAATACCGTCCGACTGATAATTTCTGTTGATATTGCTTAACCCATCTGTTTTAAAAACTTCTACGGTTTCTACATCGTTGCCGCTCATGCTGGTTAGCGTGGCAAAATCCATCGGCCTTCCGTTCACAAATACCTGTAAGGGCAGGCGGTTGCTATTAGATGCATTTTTCATAAAATACAGGTTATTGTCTTCTACCATAACCCCCAATAACATTGATGGAAGACATACCAACAGGTTATTGCAATCTTTAAAACGGGCGCCGGCTATTTGCTGATCGGCCATTACAGGTAAGCCCGAAAATATGCCATAATCTGTATGGCTTGGTTTTTTAACCAACGAGGTCGACTTAATTACAACTTCTTTTAAAATGTGTAAATTATCATATTGCCTTTTGCTGTTTGTTAGCAGAGTTTTAAAAGAACTGTCGATATCGGTAACCTCATCCTGCATGTATGGGTTTTTGGTGGCAGGTTGGTACGTATCACCAGTTACTGCTATCGTTAAATTCCTGCTGTTTGGGTTGTTACGTGCACTCAGCGTTATTTGCGATGAGTCGGGAAAGTTAAGTTTGGAGAACTTGAAATTGCCCACCATATCCGTCACCGTTTCGGCATTAAGATTTTTACCCGCTATTTGCAGGCGCAAATTACCTTTTGATATTGGCATACCTGTATTATTACGTAAGGTGCCCATCACTTCGAGGCCATCCTGCTCGGGATAAAGGTAGATCTGTGGCAGTTTATCAGTTATGATATTACGGTATGATATGCGCCGGTAACCCTGCGTAAGCATTAAAATATCAAGGTTTGCATCGACATCCGCATCCTTGCTTATAAAATAATAGTTTGGCTTTTCTATATATCCTTTTATATCAGAGGTAAGCAGCAGGTTAGAGAATATGCTTGTTTCTGCGTTCTCGTCAGACGGTACCTTTGATTCATCCACCACCGATACTGAAAATTCGCCGGCCACAGGTGCTGTACTGTTTTTTGCCAGGATTGATAGCTTAACCTTTTGCCTTACGCCGTACGCTTTCTTATCGGGTGTGAGCGTAAGGTTCATCATATCGTTATGTTTAATAAATGCTATACGTTCGCTAAGGGCAACGCCCCGTTCTGTAAAAAGCGTTAGTTGTACTATACCCGTAGGGAATTTACTTTTTGGGATAGCTGCGCTATAGCTTTGGTTCTCTAACTTAGTTTGTGCAGCAAAATATATAGCACCGCCATTTTGTGCTACCAGGTAATAAATTCGGCCCTGGTTAGCTTTAAAGTATGGGTCGTTTGCGGTTAGTTTGATATTCAGGTTATCGGGGTCATTATTGTAAACAGCAAGGCAGATACCGGCTGGTTTAATACGTGGCATATCATAAGTGGTTTTAACACCATCGGGAAAAGTGATATTGGCTTTATAGGTTTTGCCATCCTCGGGCAAAAGGGCAAAAACCCCCATTCCTAAATGTTGGGATGCAAGCTCGGCCACTACTGTGCCGGTATTATCTGTAATGGTACCTTTTATATTTAAGCCCAAACCGTTTGCCCCAATGGCTTTAAAAGCTACTTTAGAACGCACGCCAAGCGTAAGCTCCCCGCCTTCGGGGAAAAACTGTACATCGCGCTGGGCAATTGCCGCATTCAGCGGGAATTTGTTTAATGATTCTTTACGGTTGCCCAGATCAATAGATGTGGTTAGTGTAGTGTTTTTTAATGATGCGGTGGCGTTTTCGTTTAATACCACTGTTACTACACCGTTTTGATCGGTTGTGCCTTTGCCTTTGCTTATTTCATCACCGGCCGGGTTTGTTATGCTCCAGCTAACTTTTTTATTTGCCAGTTGCGGTTCGCCTGGTTGGCGGTAGGTAATGGCCGCGCTTATTTTAGGTTTGCCGCCTGCATCTGTTGTATTGTAAGTAATGTATGCATTAACATTGTTTTGTATAATGTTACCAATAGCTATGTTTTTATGATAAAAGTAATCGTTATCAAAGTTGCGCATCCACCCGGTATATGCCCTTAAGTGGTAGTTGCCTTGCTTGTAGGCCGCGGGCGAAAGGATGATATTGCCATTGGCTACCCCGTTTACCACCGGCAGTTTTATTTGTTTAACAAGCGAATCCTGATTGGTGGCAATATCTACATACACAATGTTGCTTAAGCCCGAGAGCTGGTGCTTATCAATAGTTACATAAGCCTTAAACCAAATGGTATCGCCGGCGCTGTAATAAGGCTTATCTAAATGCAGGTAAACTTTTTCAATAGGGTAGCTGTTTATATACTTTGCTGTTTTAGTAATTATGGTATTCAGGCTAATAGTATCCCTTTGTGCAAACGCAGGCGTAATTAAATAAGTGGCCAGAAACATGACCAATGCGAATTTTTTTAGGCTCATATAATATATAAAAGTAGCGTGGCTAATATAAACATTTAGCGTTATTGCATGTTAGAGGGTTTTGGTTTTAACATTTCGTTAACACTTTGCCCTCAATAAAGCAGCTGTATGTACCGTATAAACGGTTTTAAAAACAAAGTATTTTGTAATTTAACTGCTACAAAACATAACCACATGCCAACAGAAATAGAGAGAAAGTTTTTAGTAGACCATGAAAAATGGAATAGCCTGGCAAAGCCTAAAGGCAACGTGTATAAACAGGGTTATATTTTAAGTGAGGAAAAACGTACGGTTAGGATACGTGTAACACCCGATGCCGCATATATTACCCTTAAAGGTGCGTCCGCCGGAATAAGCCGCAGTGAATATGAGTACACTATACCGCTAAACGAAGGGAACGAGATACTTGAAAACTTTGCCACATCAGCTGTGGAAAAAACAAGGTATAATATTAATTATGCAGGCCATATATGGGAGGTTGATGTTTTTGCGGGCGACAATAAGGGGCTTATAGTTGCCGAGATTGAACTTGAGAGCGAAAACGAGCCGTTTGAAAAACCCGAATGGGTTGGGGCAGAGGTAAGCCACGACAACCGATATACTAACGCAAGCCTATCGGTAAAGCCATATAAGGACTGGGATTGAACCGGAAAGTTAGCGCATAAAAAAACCTGCCTCTGTGAAGCAGGTTTTTTTATTGGATGAAAATATTATTTACCAGCCAGAACCTTTTTTTGCATTACCTGCTTTAATATGCTCTTCTGCTGTGGCTTTGCCCATGATAGCAGCCATTTTGTTACCTTCTGCATCTTTACCTGTTGCAATATATCTGCCAGATTTGATGTCGATAACTGGATCAATCATTGGAACATTTTTAGTTTTTGTTTTTACTGAATACGCGGTGATTCCTGAAGCTGCCATGTTTAGTTTTTTTAAGTTTTTTAATTGTAACTGGATTAATAATTTTTTTGTTTTTATTACTTGTTAACTTGTTTTAGCAAGCTAACAGGCAATGTTTTTAATATTGAAGGCAATATATGTATTTATACTTAACTAACAAATTATAGAAATGTTCATTTTTTTGCACATATTAACGAATAAATGGCCGAAACGAGGAATTTGCCGTTGTAATAGAAGTTCTGTTTAAAGTAACCCTCTCTTACAAAGCCCGTTTTCTGTGGCAAGGGTATGGATGCCTGTTTACGTTGGCTGCTATAGAATGTAGCTTAATTTCATTGAAAGCATACCGTGTAACTTTAGTCATAAGGCCTTTGCCCTGGTAGGCGGGTATCAACATATAAGCAATCTCTGCGCGATATATTCGGGCTGCACTTGCCAAAAGCTATGTTGCCAATTAGTGTATCTGCGCTATGCAGGGTAGTACAATTGCATACCTTTATATATAAGGTGTAAAACAATGTATATATAATAAGGTATCGAACTTTTTTAGAACTGCGGCGTTTAACCATCAAACAATAAATTTTTAACATGAAACTATACACTATATTAAGCATGTGCGCGCTGGCCCTGGCCTCGTGTACAGGTAACGGAAACAAGGCGACAGATACCACTAAAGCTGCAGGCGACGACACCACAAAAGAGGCTACACTGAACGCACCTGCCCAAAACATGGAATACTGTTTTTTACGTACCGAGGGTACAAGCAACCAGGATACCACAGCGGTACATTTAGTTGTTAACGCTAATAAGGTAACCGGCGAAATGAAATGGCTGCCAAAAGAAAAGGATGCACGCAAGGGTACCTTAGAAGGTACAATGAGTGGTAACGATATTAAAGCGGTGTGGACGTTTATGCAGGAAGGGGCTAAAGATACAATGGCTGTTGCTTTTCAGTTATCATCGCAGCAGTTGGGCCAAAAACCATTTAAGGTTACTAAGAACGGCCGCCAGGAAACTGATGGTGCTGCAGGCTATACTATAATGTACAAGCTTGATAATTGCAGTGCGTTTAAAACTGTTGCTAAACCTGCTTTGTAATTTATACAAATAATTAAATTTAAACACCTTTAGTGTGATGCCTCGTTTTAATAACGGGGCATTTTTTTAGTATATATTGATGCCGAAGCTGATGTGAAATTAGTCGGCAGTAGCGATGTCGGATTTTGGTGCAGCAGTATTCTTAACAGAAGTGGTAATGGCATCTTGTTGAAGTTTCGTATCTGCTGCTTTGTTGGTATTGCCGGTAGTAAGCGAAAACGCGGTAACTGCCGATGTTAATACTAAGGCTGCTATGATGATTATCTTTTTCATATGGTTTATCCTGTTGGATGGTCTTGAATACTTAATTAGTCGGCAGTAGCAATGTCGGATTTTGGTGCAGCAGTATTCTTAACAGAAGTTGTTATGGCATCTTGTTGAAGCTTGGTATCAGCTGCTTTGCTGGTGGTGCTTGTAGTAAGCGAAAATGCAGTTACTGCCGATGTTAATACTAATGCTGCTATGATAATTATCTTTTTCATGATTGTTTTTTGTTGATGTGTTTGGTGTTGTGATGTTACTTAGTCGGCAGTTCCTACGTCTTTTTTGTTATCTGCGGTACCCACATCTTTTTTGTTTTTAGCATCAGCGGTGCCTACGTCTTTTTTGTTATCAGCGGTGCCTACGTCTTTTTTGTTTGAGAAAGCCTGAGCGTTAACTGTTGATAAAGCGCCTGTGCTGAAAATGATTGCTGCTGCTATGATGAATTTTTTCATGATCTGTATTATTTGTGTGGTTATATATTTATTTGATGTTTAATTATTGTATTGTGATATTACTTAGTCAGCAGTGCCTACGTCTTTTTTGTTATCTGCGGTACCCACATCTTTTTTATTTTTAGCATCAGCAGTTCCTACGTCTTTTTTGTTATCAGCGGTACCCACATCTTTCTTGTTATCGGCAGTGCCTACGTCTTTTTTGTTTGAGAAAGCCTGAGCGTTAACTGTTGATAAAGCGCCTGTGCTGAAAATGATTGCTGCTGCTATGATGAATTTTTTCATGATCTTTATTTATGTGTTGTGGTTATTTTTATACGGTGTGTTAATTGTTGTTTGTGTTGTTTATTACTTAGTCAGCAGTGCCTACGTCTTTTTTGTTATCGGCAGTACCCACATCTTTTTTGTTTTTAGCATCAGCGGTGCCTACGTCTTTTTTGTTATCTGCAGTACCTACGTCTTTTTTGTTATCTGCAGTACCAACATCTTTTTTGTTATCGGCAGTGCCTACGTCTTTTTTGTTTGAGAAAGCCTGAGCGTTAACTGTTGATAAAGCGCCTGTGCTGAAAATGATTGCTGCTGCTATGATGAATTTTTTCATGATCTGTATTGCTTGTGTGGTTATATATTTATTTAATGTTTTAGTTATTGTGATGTTACTTAGTCAGCAGTACCTACGTCTTTTTTGTTATCGGCAGTACCCACATCTTTTTTGTTTTTAGCATCAGCGGTGCCTACGTCTTTTTTGTTATCAGCGGTGCCAACATCTTTTTTATTATCGGCAGTGCCTACGTCTTTTTTGTTTGAAAAAGCCTGAGCGTTAACTGTTGATAAAGCGCCTGTGCTGAAAATGATTGCTGCTGCTATGATGAATTTTTTCATGATCTGTATTTTATGTGTTGTGGTTATTTTATATGGTGTGTTAATTGTTGTCTGTGTTGTTTATTACTTAGTCAGCAGTACCTACGTCTTTTTTGTTATCTGCAGTACCCACATCTTTTTTGTTTTTAGCATCAGCGGTGCCTACGTCTTTTTTGTTATCAGCGGTACCAACATCCTTTTTGTTATCGGCAGTGCCTACGTCTTTTTTGTTTGCAGTTGCTGTATGGTTAATTGTTGCTGCTGATAAAGCGCCTGTGCTGAAAATGATTGCTGCTGCTATGATGAATTTTTTCATGATCTGTATTATTTGTGTGGTTATATATTTATTTGATGTTTTAGTTATTGTATTGTGATGCTGACTTAGTCAGCAGTGCCTACGTCTTTTTTATTGCTGATTGTGCTTTTTTCGATAGTTGCGGTGGGCGCTACACTTTTTTCTTTAGTGCATGATGTTAAAATGCCTGTACTTGCTATTAGTAATGCTGCTGCTATGATTGATTTTTTCATGATCGTTTTTTTTGGTATTGTGTTATTGATTTTTATGAACAAGGATAATTAGTCGGCTGTACCAATATCTTTTTTAAACGTTGCCAGGCCAGGTTCAAAAGTGGCAGCAGGTTTTACGGTTACCTGTTTGGTAAATGATGGTAAAACTGCTGTTGTAAGGATTAGTGCTGCTGCTATGATTATCTTTTTCATGATTATTATTTTAATAGTTAGGGGTATTGTTGTTATATGATTAATTAATCGGCTGTGCCAATATCTTTTTTGAACGGCATGGTATTGTTTTGCTCAATAGGCATGGTTGGTTTTACGGTTACCTGTTTTGTGAATGATGGTAAGATTCCGCTTGTTAAGATCAGTGCCGCTACGATGATTAACTTTTTCATATCCTGTTATTTAAATGTTCTTTTTACTTTTTATTGATTGATTAGTCTGCTGTTCCAATATCTTTTCTGACACCGGTGGTTGCTTTTAAGAAAATATCCATTGTAATGCGTACGCCATTTTGCTTAACGCATGAGGATAACAACAATCCGCCGAATAATATTAAGTACGCAAACAGGGCCTTTTTCATATCAATTTATCTTGTTCAAATTCTCTATTTTATTTAACTTGTAAGCACATATTAAGTATTCGTCCATTAGTAATAGTTTAACGTTTTTATTGTAACTATTGGTTAATAATAGTTGCATAAAATTGAGCTATTCCCCTAAAGGCAATATATGTTAATAACTGTGTAACTTATTAACAATCAGTAAATTAACAACACAAATATAAATATGTTTTTTAATTATCAAGCAATAACGGAAAAAAAAATTCATTACGGTTTTTGTTTAATTTAACTTGATAAAGTATTGTTCGTAATTATTTTATAACTTTCACCATAATATAACGTATAGAGCCTAAATGAATAAAATTTTTACTCTTCTGGTTTTGTTTTTTGTTTGTAGTACTGTATACGCGAAGGGTAATGTTGATGTTGCTGCACAGGACACCAGCGAGGTGATAAAATTGAACAAGCAGGCGCTTGATAACCGTTTTACCAGCCCCGATCAAACCGTTAGTTTGGCTGCCAAAGCCCTTGCCATTGCAGAAAAAATAGGGTATGATAAAGGTATTGGTGAAGCTTACCGTGTAAAAGGTATTGGTAATTACTACTTAAACCAGGCAAGTGCGGCTATTCATGATTATTTACAGGCACTTGCAGTGTTTTCTAAGATCAAGGATCTGCGCAGCGAAGCAAGTGTTTACAACAACATTGGTAATTTATACCTGGATAATAATTACGCAAGTTCTTTAGAGTATTTGAACAAAGCATTGGCTATTGCCCAAAAATTGAACGATACACAGCTAATCGGTAAATCGTATTTAAATATAGGTAACGTTTATTATCGTAAAAAGAGCTTTAATCAGGCTTTGAGTTATTACGATAAAGGCAATGAAATTTTCCAGTCTATTAAAGATACGGTTAATATTATACAGTCATTACAAAACAGGGGGGTAATTTATTTTAACCTGAATGATTATGCAAAAGCCGAGCAACTACTTTTAGCTGCAAATAAAGCCGCTAAAGAAAAGGACCTAAACAAGCCGGTGGCCAGTACAAACCTTACACTGGCGTCGTTATATATAGCGCAGGGGAGATTTGAGGATGCTGATAAGTTTGTACAGGAAGGGTTGGTGTACTCTAAAGCGGTGAAGGATGAAAAACTGGAATCTGATTATAACTACACCATTTACCAGTTAGAGGCAAAACAGAAACATTACGAAAAAGCATTGTCCTATCTGCAAACAATATTCAGGCAGGACAGTACCATTTATGCATCTAACGAGTCTACGCAGATAAACATGCTGCAGGAGCAGTTTAAGCAGCAAGCCAAGCAGCGCGAAAACGAACTTACCATACAGCGCCAGCAAAACGATCGTATTAAATTTTGGGCCGTTACAGTAGTAGCCGGCCTTTTGCTTGTTGTTATAGCCTTATTAATAAGCAATGTTAAGCGTAAAACGGTAACCAACCTAAAATTAACCGACCTCAACGAGGAGGTGTCCAGGCAAAAAGATAACCTGGATAGAGTGAACCATCATCTTGAGGAAATTATTGACGAACGCACCAAAGATCTCCAGACAAAAAATAAAAAACTATCCGAATACTCATCCTATCTTTCCCATCAAATACGGGGCCCGATAGCCACATTGCGCGGGTTAATGAACCTTGAGAAGGAAGGCCTTGTTGATGAAAAAGAATGTATTAATATGATGGATAAATGCGTATCTGATATCGATCAGAAGATTATTGAAATGAGCGAAATGCTTAACGATACCAGCAAAAACGTATTTTAGGTTTTAATAGCAGCTAAATTAAGCAGGGTAGCTGCTGTGTATGGTTGCCTCAAGCAAACCTAAATAAACACAATACCTCGATATCATTTGTAATATAAGCAGTTGCCTGTGTTTTTTATATCCCTCGGTTTCAAATGCCAGGGTTTCGTTACCGGCAGTAACAAAAAAACGTACCTCGCCTTCGCGTTGTTTCAAGCTCGACCTGAACAGGTTAAATGCTTTTACTTTTAATTTACTGCGCCTGTCATGTATAGTATCCACTTTTAAATGGTCGGCGTTTGAAATTGATATCAGGTAGTTAGACATAGCTGTTTATGTTGTATACCCGATTATTGCAATTTTAAAACCAAATGAGCATTTAACGTCTAATTAGGTCTTTTAAAAACACAAAACGGCAATAAATTAATTTATATTTTCATTTTGCTTAATTAATTAAGGGTGACTTAAAATAATTAAGTAAAAGTGAATAAAAATCAAAGTTATTACCGTAGTAAAAAAAGCTAACTGTTGTATTTAATGAACAGTAATGATGATAATAATTACATTGCCACGTTGTTTTTGCTCAGTAATTCTTCATAAAGCAGTATTACCTTACGTTGTAAGTTGGTTATCTCAACCTCTCTGTCGGTAAGTTTTTTCTGAACAATGCTTAAGCTCAGGTCCTGAGTGCTTGGCTCTTCAGTATATTCAAGCGAAAGCAGGTTAACAACACTTACTTCAAAAATGTTAGCAATTTGCTCTAATCTCGATAGATTAATATCGGTAACACCTGTCTCAATTTTTGAGAAGGCAGGGATAGAAATACCTAAGCGGTTTGCCACATCTTCCTGGCTCCAGCCACGTTCGTGGCGAAGTGTGCGTATATTTTTACCTGCCGATTTATTGGTCTTCTTTTTTATGGTCTCGCTCATCATGTACATAATAGTTAATTAAAAGGGATAAAGGGTATTAACTATTAACCAAACTCAGTGCCATATATTAAATATGCGTATTTACGCGTAATTAACGGATAGTTAATGTTTGCCTCAACAAAATTGTGGAATATGTTCTACATATTATGGGAATAATATTTACTCCACCCCACTTATTATACTCAGTTTTGCAAACTTTAACAGCAATTGTTTTTGCCCTATTTCTTTAAAGAATATAGTTGCCTTAATATCAGGCTTATTGCCTTCCAGCGTAAGTACTTTACCAAATCCAAAACGTTCATGCTCCACCTGCATACCCACCTGTAAGTTTGAGGTATCGGAGGGTTTAAAATCTGGCGATGGTACGTGTGCTTTGGCCAGTATTGATGTTGTTTTAACTGGCGGGGTGGTTGCAGCTTTTGGTTTTGAGTAGGTGTCGTTTTTACGGGTCCAGGCGGTACGTTCATTCTCGTATGATGATGAACCGGCAGATGATGCCGGCTTGGCTGTAAAGTCAAGCTCCAGGTATTTGGCGTCTATTTCATCTATAAAGCGGCTCGGTTCGCAACTTATCAGTGTGCCAAATTTAAAACGCGATGTGGCGTAACTGATAGTTAACTTATACTCAGCACGGGTAATGGCCACGTAGAACAGGCGGCGCTCTTCTTCCAGGTCGCTGCGCGAGTTTAGCGACATTTGCGACGGGAACAGGTTCTCTTCTAACCCCACAATATGTACATGCGGAAACTCAAGGCCCTTTGAGGAGTGGATGGTCATTAACGATACGGTATCGGCATCTTTGTCTTTATCCTTGTCATCGTTTGTTAATAAGGCTATATCCTGCATAAATACATCAAGGCCCTTTTCCTCAATATCTTCCCGTTCCGAAAACTCTTTGATACCGTTTAAAAGTTCCTGGATGTTCTCGTAGCGGTTAAGCCCCTCAACAGATTTATCCTCGTAAAGATCTTTAAGCAATCCCGAATGTTTGGCTATATGCAGCGCCGCTTCATAGGCGCTTTGGTTTTTGGTGATCACCTGGAAGCTTTGTATCATGGTTGCGAAGGCATTTAATGATGCCGGTGCTTTCTCAATATACCGGTTAGCCTCCAGTACCACATCAAATGGGGTAAGGCCGTTTTTATCAGCAGCAACAATTATCCTGTCAACCGTGGTATCACCAATGCCGCGTTTTGGGTAGTTTATAACCCGTTTAAGAGCTTCCTCATCGCTTGGGTTAAAGGTAAGCCTGAAATAGGCTATCAGGTCCTTGATCTCTTTACGTTGATAAAAAGATAAGCCCCCGTAAATTTTATACGGGATGCCGTTTTTGCGTAAAGCCTCCTCCATAGAGCGCGACTGCGCATTGGTCCGGTAAAGAATGGCAAAATCATGCCAGTTAAGGCCGTTTGTACTACGTTGAAACATAATGGCATCAGCCACCTGTTTGCCTTCTTCATTATCGCTAAAGGCGCGCATTATTTTTATTTTATCGCCGGTTTCCTTCTCAGAAAAAACATGCTTTTTAAGCTGCTCTTTATTATTGGCAATGATGCTGTTGGCAACATTCACAATGTTTTGGGTAGAGCGGTAGTTCTGCTCCAGCTTAAATACCTTAAGGTCGGGGTAATCCTTCTCAAAGTTCAGGATGTTCTGGATATTGGCACCACGGAACGCGTAGATACTCTGCGCGTCATCTCCCACCACACAAAGGTTTTCGCTAACGGCGGCAAGCGTTTTTACAATTTTATATTGCGAGTGGTTGGTATCCTGGTACTCATCCACCATAATATATTTAAACTTGTGCTGATACTTATTGCGTACATCCGGGTGGTCGCGCAGTAACTCATTGGTTTTGAAGAGCAGATCATCAAAATCCATAGCCCCGGCGCGATAGCAGCGCTGCGCATAAGTCTCGTATATTTTACCAAGTAAAGGTCGTTTGGATGAATCATCGTCGGCCTGTATTTGTGGGTTGTTCTGGTACTCGGCAGGGGTAAGCAAACTGCTTTTTGCTGCCGAAATGCGGTTTAATACCGAGTTTACGCTATAAAGCTTATCATCCAGCTGCATTTCCTTCAATATAGCCCTCAGCACACTTTTGCTATCGTCGGTATCGTAAATGGTGAAGTTGCTTGGGTAGCCAATTTTGTTGGCCTCTACACGTAAAATTTTTGCAAAAACCGAGTGGAAGGTACCCATCCAGATGTTTTTAGCCTCGGGGCCAACCATTTGGGTTATACGTTCGCGCATCTCCTTTGCGGCCTTGTTGGTAAACGTAAGTACCAGTATATTAAAGCTATCCACACCTTTGCGTATAAGGTGTGCAACCCTAAAGGTAATAACCCTTGTTTTGCCCGAACCCGCGCCGGCAATGATCATTACCGGGCCATTAATTTGTTCTACAGCTGCCTTTTGTTCGGGGTTTAACCCTGCTAAATAATCCAAATCCTGTTCCTCTTTTCTTAGTACCGCGAAATTAGTTATTTGAGCGGGAAAGCTAAATAAATTGGCACGCCAATTTTTCCACTTGCCAGGTTTTGTTAACTATTGGCAGATAATCGCTTGTTTATCGCCTGGTAAATTATCCAACCAAAAGGTAGCAGCCAGATCATATCGTTCCAAACATTCACCCAGAAAAATGAGGGTGCCAGCTTGCCCAGCCAAATGTAATACACCGAACCGATTGGCCCCAGCACCTTGCCAATAAAGCCAACCAGTATCAGCGGCCAGTAGGCCATAGGGTCTTTCGACGCGAAGTAATATGCAATGCCATAAACCCCAACCAGCATACCCACGCAACGCAAAATAATCAGCAGGAAATCGGTTGGCGGGTTGCCGAACAGGATGATCTGCGGATAGGCAGAGATCACTATCCCCCAGAAAATATTGTAAATAGCCGCCAGTAACATGATGGTTTTGGCGGTTTTAAGTTTGGTTGACATAAGTGGCTAAAGATAAATAATAATAGTTTGGCTAGCACGTTGCGATATGTTTAACCACAGAGGATACGGAGAAAAGCACAAAGGACACAGAGCTGTAATATTAAATTTAGAGAAAGATAATATAAGCAATTAGAATCTCTGTGTTCTTTGTGCCTGTACGCGCTGCAAATCTCTGTGCTCTTTGTGGGTTAAAACAAACTTTCCCATTTGCACATCCTTAAAACAATTCTCAATTTAGCCCTTTCTACAATAATACATCCGCCCCATGAACAAACTCGCCAACTCTACCTCGCCATATTTACTGCAGCATGCAAACAACCCGGTTAACTGGTACCCCTGGGGGCCGGAAGCCCTGCAAAAAGCAAAAGACGAGAATAAACTGATCCTGGTGAGTATTGGCTACTCGGCCTGCCACTGGTGCCACGTAATGGAACATGAGAGCTTTGAGGATGAAGCCGTGGCCGCCGTAATGAACGAGTATTTTGTATGCATTAAGGTAGATAGGGAAGAACGCCCCGATGTAGACCAGATTTACATGAGCGCCATACAACTGATGAGTGGCCGTGGTGGCTGGCCCTTAAACTGTATTTGCCTGCCCGATCAGCGGCCTATTTACGGCGGCACTTATTTCCGTAAAAACGACTGGACAAGCCTGTTGTTTAACCTGGCCGATTTCTACAAAACCAAACCCGAGGAAGCCGAAGATTATGCCGCGCGCTTAACCGAAGGCATCAAACAATATGAATCGGTAGCGTTTGTGGCCGAGCAACCCGAATACACCAAAGCCGACCTGGAAACCATCCTGACCACGTGGCGCCGGTACATCGACCCGGTTGAAGGTGGTTTTGGCGGCGCACCAAAATTCCCGATGCCGAATAATTCGTTGTTTTTGATGCGGTACGCGCATTTGATGAAGGATAATGCCCTTGCCGAAAATGTAAAACTAACGTTAAAGAAAATGGCTTTCGGAGGTATTTACGATCATATTGGCGGTGGCTTTGCCCGCTATGCGGTTGATGGTGTTTGGCATGTGCCCCACTTCGAGAAAATGCTTTATGATAACGCGCAGTTGCTTGGCCTATACGCCGAAGCCCATACCTGGGATGCTGACCCGCTTTATAAAACTATTGCCGATGAGATAGTAACTTTTGTAAGCAGGGAATTAACATCGCCCGAGAATGGCTTTTACTCGGCGCTGGATGCGGATAGTGAGGGAAAGGAGGGTAAATTCTACATATTTACCAAGGCCGAAATTGAAGAAATTTTAGGTGATGATGCCGACCTGTTTAATATCTATTACCATGTTACCGAAGACGGCAATTGGGAGGAGGAGCATTCTAATGTTTTCTTCCGCCGCGAAGAAGATGCCGAACTGGCAGAGAAATTAGGCCTAACCGTTGATGAACTGACAAGCACGATAAATGTATCCCGCAAAAAAGTTTTGGATGCCCGCAGCAAACGCGTACGCCCGGGGCTCGATAATAAAATATTAGCATCATGGAACGGTTTAATGCTGAAAGGCCTTTGTGAAGCGTACCGCGCTTTTAACAACCCGGAATATTTACAACTGGCCCTGAAAAACGCGGAGTTTATAACCGCGAACCTGTTAACCGGTGCAAAACTTTCAAGGGTTTATAAAAAAGACGGGAAGACTGATGTAGCCACATTCTTAGATGATTACGCGAACGTTACCGATGGCTTCATCGCCCTGTATGAAGTTACGTTTAATGAGGAATGGCTGATACAAGCCCAAAAATTGGCAGACTACGCCCTTGCCCATTATTATGATAAAGATGGCGGCGTGTTCTTCTACACGGCCGATAATGACGAGATGCTCATTGCCCGGAAATCTGAAATGATGGATGGGGTTATACCTGCATCAAATTCGGTTATGGCGCGTAACTTAAAAAAGTTAGGCCTGTTTTTTGATAATGAAGCTTATTTGGAGGTTTCTGCACAATTGTTACGAAATATTATGCCGCACCTTGCCAGGTACAGCACGGCTTATTCAAACTGGACCATACTGCTGCTGGATGAGGTTTTTGGCATCTATGAGGTAGCCATTACAGGTAATAATGCTGAAACAAAGCGAATTGAAATAGAACAAAATTACATTCCTAATAAAATTATGTTGGGAGGTAATGATGGAAGTTTACCTTTGCTGGCAGAAAAGTTTAACAACGATACACGCATCTTTGTATGCAGGGATAAAACCTGTGGTTTACCGGCATACAATGTGGCAGATGCACTAAAACAAATAAATAACTAATTCCTTAATATAAATAACAGGTATTGAGATAACCCGGTTAAAACAGGGAAGGAGTTCCGATATCTTAAAAAACAATCATCAGATGAAAATTCAACCACAACACGTAGTGTCATTAACGTACGACCTGTATGTTAAAAAAGAAGACGGAACCGAAGGCTTACAAGAAAGCGCAACACAAGAGCAGCCGCTAACCTTTTTATTTGGTGCAGGGCAAATGATCCCGAAATTTGAAGAGGAATTAAGCACGCTTTCAACCGGCGATACCTATGATTTCCGTATAACGGCAGCAGAAGGTTACGGCGAATTTGACGAGGAAGCCGTGGCTAACCTGCCCTTAGAAATGTTCCAGGGAACAGAAGTACCGCAAATTGGCGAGGTTTTGCCTTTGCAGGATAACAACGGTAACCGTTTCCAGGGCCAGGTTGTATCTGTTACTGCCGATTCTGTAATTGTTGACCTTAACCACCCAATGGCAGGCCAGGAGCTACACTTTAAAGGCGAGATATTGAACGTGCGCCCCGCCACACCAGAGGAGCTTTCGCACGGCCACGCGCATGGCCCTGATGGTCACCACGCACACTAATTTATAACAAAAATATGTGTAAGAAGGCGCGAAGTATTGCGTCTATACATACAAAAAAGAGACGCGATACTTCACGTCTCTTTTTTGTTTATAGCCTTTTATTCAAAAGCCAGGTGCCCGGCATTGGTTACAACGCATTGTATAATTATACGGCAGGCAATAGGCTCTCCGTTTAATGTAGCGGGGATAAACACCAGATCGGCCGGGTCGGGCAGTTTAATATTCATGTTTATTGTTCTAAAGGGCTGGCCCGAGTCGCCGTCTATCACTGTAACTTTATAATCAGCCAGCCTGCCGCCGGGGCTTACCAACAATTCAACCCTTGCAGCAAGTGCATTTCGGTTTATGTAAGCATATTCTTTTGGCAGGGTGAACAGGTTTAAGTAGGGTAGGTAACCATAGTACCTTCCCCCCACTTTAATGGGCTTTGTAACCTTATCGCCTTCTTTCAAAAACTTGTCTGCTAAATATCGCAAATGAGATGTCGTATCTTCCGGCGCCTCATAAAATAGTCGCCCGGTTGAGTAATCGTAAGTTTGCATTACTGTGCCTTTGGGGTCGTAAAACTTCCATAAACTCACTTTTTTATCGTTTTCATAGTTGCCAATGGCAACAACATGATCTTTTTTATAAACCGCCCTGAATAGCCCCTGCCTTATGTTTACATCTTTTGCCAGTACCTTAAAAATCTCTGTTACGTTACCGGCTAATTTTCGTTTTACTTCAAGAGTATCCTGGGCAAAACAATGGCTTGTAAAAAATAGTGCAGTTAGTATTAACAGGTAACGTTTTAACATAGTATATGGTAGTAAAAGTATTAGCTGGTCTTTTTTATATACTCAATGGCAGGATTTATGTTTTGCAGTTGGGCAATAAATTCTTCTTTGTTTTGGGGGGAGATGATCACCGAATCAAATTTATTATAAAACACCTCCAGCCTGTCGAGCGATAACGCGGGCGAACTTAACACGCTTTTTGTTGCTTCTATTTTTCGTATCGAGCTAATATCTATAATGATATTCACAAAAAAGCCGCACCTCACCTTTAACGATCCATCACCTTTGATGGTGTAATTGGTGTTCAATATCATAGGCCCCACTACAACCAACACTACAACAGCGCAAAAAATGCTGCCCCAATAATCGCCCATGATGATGCTTACACCAACCACCACCGCTAAAATAACAATGGGAATATAAACAACTATACCTTTTTTTGATGGATAAATAACGTCGCCTGCAACCATGCTATAAATATACAAAACTGCTTTTAAATTAAGCTTAACCGCGCGATCTGCCGCCACCACGCCTGCCGCCACGGTTACCGCCACCATTGCGGCCGTTACGGCTGCCGGCAAATTTTTGCAGGCGCATGGTAAACGTCAGCATAAAATAACGGCCAAGGCGATTGGTGCGGGTATCAATGATCTGGTTACCGCTCACCACCCGGGATACGCCTGTGTTTTGGTTAAACAGATCAAAGCCCTGCACACGCAGTGCAGCCAAATGGTTTTTCAGGAATTGGTACTCCACATACGTGCTCAACAAGGTAGGGTTTGCCTTAACCGTACTGCTAAAGCCGCTGTTAAGGGTTTGGGTAAGGTTATAGCCTAATACAAGGTTGTTGAAAAAATAATTGCGCCCGTCAAGCCCAATTGTCCATGTTTTAGCATCAGTACTGATTGATGATGGCAGGCTGTAGCGTGTAGTATTAACGCTGTAATTGCCGCTTACTTCGGTATCCATCAGGCTGTCAATGTCTACCCGCACTTTTGCGCCCTGGCTAAAAACCCAATTTTTGCCCTGGTTACGTTCGTTCTCAATATAATTGATGTTGTTGCTAAAACTGGCAGCGCCGTTTAGGGTTACGGTGTATTTACGGTTGGCAAATGGTTTAGAGAAAGCATAGTTGCCATTTGCTGAGTAAAAGCCATCGGTGTTTAAATAGCGGGTTTCCTGTACGGTATTGTTTGTACCGCCTGCTAAAGTTATAGGCTGAGTATTGGTCACAATTTTATTTTGAGTGCTGTTGAACGATAGGTTGGTGAACAGCGAGTTGCCGCTGGCAATATCAAACTGATTATAGCGCAGGCTGATATTGTTGCTAAACTCGGGTTTCAGGTCGGGGTTACCGTACACACGGTTTTGCGGGTTCGAAAAATCGGGCTGTAATTGCAGCTGCGTAAACGAAGGCTGGTTATTGGTGCCGGTATAATTAATGGCTAACGAGTGGTTCTTTTTAAAATTGTAAATAAACCTTGCTGTGGGTATGTAATTAAAAGTACGGGTTGAGGTTTCAAAATTGTGCGACTGCCCATCGAGCGTAGCAGGTTGCACGGCTAAACCAACGGTGTAATTATATTTAGCCTCAACACCGCGCAGGTTTAACCCAAAGCGGTTGGTGACGAACTGGTAATTATATAAAGTGCTTAGCGAATCTACATACGTTTGTTTGCCGGTAACCGGGTCAATATTGTAGTTGTAGCGGTTATTATCGGTATTTGATCGGCTGTAGCTGTAATTTGCTTCCAGGTAGGTGCTTTTGCCAACCGGCTCGGTATAGCTCAGGTTAATATTCCCTCTTGCCGAACTATTATTTGTATTGATCTGCTGGAATAATGGGGTTATAATGCTATCCTGCCGGGTAGTGTATTGGTCGTTCAGGTCCTGCGTGTTTTTTGAAAAGCTGATGCCTGTATTGATGCTAAAGTTACGCCCCTTCTTTTTAAACTTATGGTTGTAAAGCACACTTACACCGCCGCTTGGCGATGTAGCATTGGTAAGCGCCAGTTCATTGCCGTTTATCAGGGTATTTTTACGCATGTTACTGAATGTATCGATGTTGGTGCTGTTTGATGAATTATAAGAAAAGCTCGGGCTTATCTTCATATAATTTGCGGTATCAATACGGTATTCTATATTAAAACCAAACCGGTGGTTAATGTTATGTGTGCGGCCGGTACTGTTATCATTATTAATAATTGCACCGCTTTGAAAAAGGTTTTGTGTTTGCGATGTGCTGGTAGTTAGCCTGTCCCTGTCGGCAAAACTATAGCTGCCGTAAGCGGTTATTTTTTTACCCCATTCGTCGCGGTAATTGAAGCCTGCAGATTTATTTGTGGTTATGCCGTTTGCCGTACTGATGCCACTCCCTGCGTCACCGCCACCGCCCCCACGGCCGCCCCGGCCACCTCCGCTGCCGCCGCTGCCCAGGTTAAACGAATTGGTGTTGTTATTATTCCAGGTACCTATAAGGGCAATCTGTCTATCCTCCTTAAAATTATTGGCCGATAGTTTAGCAAGGTAACGGTCATCATTACCGGCGCCTACCGTGGCCTGCCCAAAATTGCCGGTGCGCTTTCCTTTTTGTATGGTGATGTTTAAAACCTTATCAGGTTCGCCGGTTTTGATGCCGGTTAGGTTGGCCTGGTCGCCGTAATCGTCAATTACCTGTATGTTGTCAACAATATCGGCGGGCAGGTTTTGAGTGGCTGTTTGCACATCGCCGGTAAAATAATCCTTACCGTTAACGCGTACCTTGGTTACCTGTTTGCCATGGGCGGTAACATTTCCATCCTTGTCAACAGTAATACCCGGCATCTTCTTGATGAGGTCTTCCACCTGCGACCCTTCCCGCACCTTATATGCTGCGGCATTATACTGTATAGTATCTTCTTTAATAACTATAGGGATAACCGCAGTAATATTTACCACGCCAAGGTAATTCATCTGGATGCTGAGTTTGATAGGGGGAAGCAAGATTGGCTTTGTATCACTATCAGTAGTGTACTTACGTGTAAACCCCTGGTAACCCAACCCTGATACCGTTAGCTTAAAGTTTTTCCCTTTTACACCCGTAAAATGATACGCGCCTTTAATATCGCTTGTAGTAACTATACTATCCGCGTTTGAAATGAGTTTAATAGTAATGCCCGGCACAGCGCCAAGCGTATCGGTAACAGTCCCGCTAACTTCACGTGGCTGCTGTGCAAACACATGATGAGGAAATAATAAAGAGCAAAACAAAAGAACAAGGGGTATAAATTTTGTCATGGCTGTTGATATTTAGCTAATGACAATCAATGTATTACTAAGTTTAAATATTAAAGGCATCGTCATACAATTGTTGCAGGGAGTAATGTGGTCGTCATACAAATGTTGCAATAGACCAGACACTTTAATGACAAATTAATTATTTATTAAACTTTTTAACATTTATTGAAAACCTTTCGGTATCTTTAATGCGTAAGTCCCCCTATACAACCAATTGATTAAACTAAAATCCCGCTACTAATGGCATTTATACACGAGGTGTTGCAAGAACCATCTTACGGATGGAAAAACGCCGACGGCGAACTTTCAAAGCCAACCCCCAAACAGATTTTCTCTGAATTTTTTTCCCGTTTAAACGTATTTAAGGATAAAAAAAACTGGCTCTCTTTCATGAGCTGGGGTATGGTACTTTTCCTTGCGCCGTTCCTGTTCCTGTTTGTATTTAAGTATTTTTCTGTAACCGGCTTAATTATAGCTTTTGTATACAGTATGATAGTAATGGGTACGCATGGTACTATATGGTACCACCGGTATTGTACCCATGGCGCCTTTAAATTTAAAAACAATTTTTGGCGTTTCTTTACTCAAAACCTTACCCTTAAAATTATTCCCGAGGAGATCTATGCTATATCGCACCATGTGCACCATGCATTATCTGATACCCCGGGCGATCCCTATAACGCGCAGGGCGGTTTCCTGTACTGTTTTTTAGCTGATGCAAATCACCAGCCTGTTAATCGTAATTTAGATGAGAAAGGTTACAACCGTTGCCTTACTTTAATGAAACATACCGGCGTTACATGCAATACATACGCGCAGTATAAAAAATGGGGGTCGGTTGCTAACCCGTTCCACATGGTATTGGGTGTTGTTGCCAACTGGGCATTTTGGTTTGCCGTATTTTACCTGCTTGGCGGGCCGGGTTTAGCATGTGCTATTTTTGGCGCGGCCGGTTTTTGGGCTGTTGGTGTACGTACCTTTAACTATGAAGGCCACGGAAAAGGCGAAGACAAACGCCGGGATGGAATAGACCATAACCGTAAGGACATGTCGGTTAACCAGCTTTGGCCGGGTATTGTTGCCGGCGAATGGCATAATAACCATCACTTGTACCCAAAAAGTGCGCGTTCGGGCTTTAAGCCTCACCAGGTTGACGGTGCGTGGTATTACATCAAATTTATGAGCATGGTAGGGGCAATAAGCCATTACCACGATTCGAAAAAGCAGTTCTATAAAGATTATATTAAAGTACCTGTTACAGAAACTATAGTAGCTAAGCCAGTTTTTTGCCCAACAACGGGTAAGCAGATCTTTGCAACGGAAGTTATTTAACACATATTGATACTATTTTAACTTGTTATGCGGGTTAAAACAAAAAAGGGGTGCGGAAGCACCCCTTTTTTGTTTTAAAGCTGGTTTAAACTGGTTTTTTTATAAATGAATATATATCTTAGTCAACCAATTAACAAAGCCTAACGCTCATGCTCAAAAAAACTATTTGCTTATTTACCGGCATGCTGGTAAGTGCTGTGTTTGTTGCGAACATTTATGCGCAAAACAGGCCGGCAGGTATATTTGATGGCAATAGTGACGTAGGGCCGGTGAAAAACAAAGGTAGTGTTGTTTATAATGCTGCCAACCAGCAGTACACGGTTACTGGCTCAGGTACCAATATCTGGTTCGGTAAGGATGAATTTCATTTTGTGTGGAAACGCGTAAAAGGCGATTTTATATTACGTACAAATACCGCGTTTGTTGGCAAAGGCACCGAGGCACACCGCAAGTTAGGGCTGATGGTGCGTAAGTCCTTAAATGGCACATCTGCACATGTTAACGCTGTTGTACATGGCGATGGGCTAACCTCGCTGCAATACCGTGTTGCCGATGGCGATAGTACTAAAGAGCAAAAGTCGGCCATTACAGCCGCCGATGTTATCCAGCTGGAAAGAAAAGGCAAAACCTACACCATGTCTGTAGCGCGTAAAGGTGATGTGTTTGGCCCCGAAGAAAAAATAGATCTTAACCTGGGCGATGAGGTTTACGTGGGCATTTTTGTTTGCTCGCATAACCCGGCTGTGTCAGAGAAAGCCATATTCAGCAATGTAAGGATAGTTACACCCGCTCCGGCCGACCTGGTGACTTATAAACAATACCTGGGCAGCAATATCGAGATACTGGATATGCAAACGCAAAACAGCCGTATTATATACCAATCCCCAAAATCATTACAGGCACCCAACTGGACTGTTGATAACAAGTCGCTTATTTACAACAGCGAGGGTTTACTATATAAATATAACCTGGCTACAAATATACCGGTCGTATTAAATACAGGCGCGGCCAAAGGCAATAATAACGATCACGTTTTATCATTCGATGGCAAATGGCTAACCATAAGCAATAACGATAATGGCAGCCCTTCTGTAGGTTTCGTTGTGCCGGTAACCGGAGGTGAACCACGCCGGGTTACCGAAACAGGCAAAGGCGCCTCATATATGCATGGCTGGTCGCCGGATGGTAAATTCCTGGTTTTTTGCGGCGAACGTAATAAGGAGTATGATGTTTACCGCGTGCCCGTTGCAGGCGGCCCTGAAGAAAGGTTGACCAACACGCCCGGCCTTGATGATGGCCCGGAGTACACACCCGACGGTAAATTTATCTACTTTAATTCGGTACGCAGTGGTTTAATGCAGGTTTGGCGCATGAATGCCGATGGCAGCAACCAAATGCAGGTCACTAACGATGATAATAACAACTGGTTCCCGCATGTATCGCCCGATGGTAAATGGATAGTGTTTATCACTTTCCTTAAAAGCGAAGTTGCCCCCGGCGATCATCCTTTCTATAAGCACGTTTACCTGCGTGTAATGCCAATTACAGGCGGGCAGCCAAAAGTAGTTGCGTATTTATATGGCGGGCAGGGTACTATCAATACACCATCCTGGTCGCCTGATAGTAAGCATATTGCCTTTGTAAGTAATACCAATCTTTTGTTTCCGGCGTTTCCTATAAGTAACAACTAAATCTCAATTAAAACCCAATAAAATGACATCATCACGCAGAACCTTTTTAAAAAACAGCGCCATTGCGGCAACTGCCGCGGCCTTAATGCCAAATGATCTGTTTGCAGCACCCGCCCAGATCCAAAGGGTAGGTATCCAATTGTACTCGGTACGCGATGCAATGATGAAAGACCCGGCAGGCACCTTAAAAAAGTTGTCAGATATGGGTTATCAGCACGTAGAGCATGCTAATTATATTAACCGCAAGTTTTACGGGTGGACCGCAAAAGAGTTTAAAAAAGTATTAGATGACCTTGGACTGCAAATGCCAAGCGGGCATACCGTGATGACTTCGGCACATTGGGATACCGCCACAAACGATTTTACCGATGCCTGGAAATATACCGTTGAAGATGCAGCCGCCATGGGCCAAAAATTTGTAATAAGCCCCTGGATGGATGAGAAAGTACGCCATGATACAGACCTACTTAAACGCACAATGGATCAGTTTAACAAAAGTGGCGAACTGTGCCAAAAATATAACATGAAATTTGGTTACCACAACCACGATTTTGAATTTACCACCATGGTAGGTAATATGCGCCTGTTTGATTATATCATGAAGAATACCGACCCCAACAGGGTTTCGCAGCAGCTGGATATTGGTAATATGTATGGCCGTGAGAACGATGCTATATCTATTATTAACAAATATCCGGGAAGGTTTATCTCTATGCACGTTAAAGACGAGGTGAAGAGTGCTACCAATACCGAAGGTACAGGGTATGAGAGCACCATATTAGGCAGGGGTGTGTTACCGGTAAAAGAGGTATTAAAAGCAGCTAAAAAAACCGGCGGCACCGTGTACCTGATAATTGAGCAGGAATCGTACCAGGGCATGGATCCGATTGATTGTGTAAAAATTGATTTACAAACCATGAAAAAGTGGGGATATTAAGAGTTTAAAGGTACTTTAACGGCTCCTAATTGTATTTTTAACACTCAGGTCATTATAAACTATTGAATTTGAATATGAACCGCAGAATTGCGATACGGAACATGGCCCTTATTTTAGGCAGCGCGGCGGTTTTGCCATCGTGCTTAAGCGATAAGGGTAAAGCTGTTGTACAGTTAAAACACCTTAAAATTGATGCCGACCAGGAAAATCTGGTAAATAATCTTACAGAAACCATACTGCCCAAAACCGATACCCCCGGCGCTATGGATCTTGGCATCAATCTTTTTGTTTTTAAAATGATTGATGATTGCTATGATAAAGAGCACCGTGCCGATTTTATTACCGGCTTAAGTGATTTTGCTGCCGAAGCCAAAAAACAATTGGGTAAATCATTTAATGACAGTACCGCTAAAGAGCGTGTTACGTTTGTAAGCGGTATCGACAAAAAAAGCAAAGACGAAAAATATAAGGATAATACAAAGCTGATAGCTTTCTACAAAATGGTAAAAGACCAAACTGTGTTTGGCTACACCACATCCCAATATTTTATGACGAAGCAAATAGTATATGAATTGGTTCCGGGGCGGTATAATGCCATGTTCCCGGTTAAAAGTAAAGCTACAGCGTAATGGCTAATTTAAATATTGATAGTGTAAAGGATCGTACGTTTGATGCCATCGTTATAGGGTCGGGTATGAGTGGTGGCTGGGCCGCGAAAGAGTTTACAGACAAAGGCTTAAAAACGCTTGTTTTAGAGCGTGGCCGCGACGTAAAGCATCTAAAAGATTATCCAACAACAAACTTATATCCCTGGGAATTCCCGCATCATGGCGTACTGCCCGATGACGTGCAAAAAGCAAACCCTATAGTGAACCGCTGCTATGCATTTGGTGAAGATGCTGCTCACTTTTTTGTAAAGGATGCTGAGCATCCCTACGTTCAGGAAAAACCTTTTGACTGGATCCGCGGATATCAAACCGGCGGCAAATCCCTTTTGTGGGCACGCCAAACCCAGCGATGGAGCGATTTTGACTTTGAAGGCCCTGCCCGTGATGGTTTCGCGGTTGACTGGCCTATCCGTTATGCCGATATCGCACCCTGGTACAGCTATGTTGAGAGATTTGCAGGCATATCAGGTAACCGCGACGGTTTAGACGAACTGCCCGACGGTGAATTTTTACCGGCTTTCCCGCTGAATGCTGTAGAAACCTATTTTAGTAACCACGTTAAAAAAACATACAAGAACAGGCACGTAATAAGCGCACGTTGTGCACACTTATCAAAACCCAACCAGATCCATTTAGACCAGGGCAGGGGCCAGTGCCAGGAACGTACCTTATGCCAGCGCGGTTGCCCGTTTGGCGGCTACTTCAGCGCTAATTCATCAACTATTCCGTGGGCGTTAAAATCCGGTCATTGTACATTAAGGCCGCATTCGGTTGTCGAATCTATTATTTACGACGATAAAAAAGGCAAGGCAACCGGTGTAAGGGTTATTGATGCCAACACCAAAGAAGCCATAGAATACTATGCCGAGGTTATTTTTGTTAACGCGGCTGCCTTAAACAGCAACCTGATACTGCTTAACTCAACATCAAGCCGTTTCCCCAATGGCTTGGGCAATGATAGCGGTACCCTGGGTAAATATGTAGCATTCCATAATTATTCGGCGCATATAAACGCTGAGTACGATGGCGCTAAGGAATGGACAACAGATGGCCGCAACCCTGCAGGTGGTGGCTACATACCGCGTTTCAGGAATGTTTATAAACAGGAAACCGACTTTTTACGCGGCTATGCCTGTGGTTTTAGTGCATACCGCTGGGAACAGAACAGCAGCGATGGTATTGGCCAGGACCTGAAAAATAACCTGGTTAAAAAAGACCTGAGTAGCTGGCACGTAGGCTCGCACATGATGGGCGAAACCATCCCTAAGGAAACAAACTATGTTGCATTGGATAAATCACTGAAAGATCCATGGGGCATTCCCCAGTTAAAAATCTCGGTTGATTATGATGATAACGACGAGAAAATGAAAAAGGATTATGTGGAGCAGATGACAGAGATGTTTACATCGGCGGGTTTCACCAACATCCAGGCATCAACAGACCACAGGGCACCGGGGCTTGATATCCATGAAATGGGTGGGGTACGTATGGGCAATGACCCAAAAACATCAATGCTTGATAAGTGGCACCGCCTGCACGCCTGTAAAAATGTATACGTTACCGACGGAGCCAGCATGACATCAACAAGTTGCCAAAATCCATCGCTTACTTATATGGCTTTTACCGCCCGAGCGGTAAACCATGCCATAGGCGAAATGAAAAAGCGCAATGTGTAAAAAAAACACAATGAAAAAAGGTTTGTAAAATAATTTTTATTCATACATTAGACGGAACAACCAATTACGTAATAAATTTATTTAACGCTATACTTTTATGTCTACAAACACTTATGACGCAATAGTCATTGGTTCAGGTATCTCAGGCGGCTGGGCTGCAAAAGAACTGACCGAGAAGGGCTTAAAAACCATCATGTTAGAGCGCGGTAAAAATATCGAGCACATTAAAGATTATGTTAATGCCAACAAAGGCCCGTGGGAATTTGAACACAGGGGCGGACGAACGCAAAAAATGATCGAGGATTATCCCGTTTTAAAACGCGATTACCCGCTAAATGAAACTAACCTTGACTATTGGACCAACGAAAAAGAGAGCCCGTATACCGAGATCAAACGTTTCGATTGGTTTAGGGGGTACCACGTAGGTGGCCGCTCGTTAATGTGGGGCAGGCAATCATACCGCTGGCACGATACCGATTTTGAAGCTAATGCAAAAGATGGTATCGGTACCGACTGGCCTATCCGTTATAAGGATCTGCATGACTGGTATGGCTATGCAGAAAGATTTGCCGGTATCTCCGGTAATAAAGATGGCGTTCCAATTCTTCCTGATGGCGATTTTATGCCGCCAATGGATATGAACATTGTAGAAAAAGATGTTCAGAAACGTTATAAAGAATTTTATAAAGATTCAAGGCATTTCATTATTGGCCGTACAGCCAATATCACTGTGCCGCATAATAACCGTACTAACTGCCAGTACCGTAACAAGTGTTGGTTAGGTTGCCCGTTTGGTGCTTATTTCAGTACCCAGTCGGCTACATTGCCTGCGGCAATGGCAACTGGTAATTTAACGCTTCGCCCGTGGTCAATCGTAACCAAGATCATTTACGATAAAGACACCAAGAAGGCTAAAGGTGTTGAGATATTGGATGCTGAAACCAACAAAACATATGAATTTTTCGCCAAAATAGTTTTCGTTAACGCATCTGCATTAAACAGTGCCTGGGTATTAATGAACTCGGCTACCGATGTATGGGAAGGTGGCTTAGGCAGCAGCAGCGGCCAATTGGGGCATAACCTAATGGACCACCACTTAGGTGTGGGTGCAGGCGGCCGTGTAGAAGGCTTTGAAGATAAATACACCTTTGGCCGTAGGGCTAATGGTATTTACATACCTCGTTACCGTAACTTAAACGGCGAAAAGCGCGATTATATCCGTGGGTTTGGTTACCAGGGTGGCGGCAGCCGCAGTGGCTGGGGCCGTGATATTGCCGAACTGAATATTGGTGGCGACTTTAAAGATGCATTAACCGAACCAGGAAGCTGGGGCTTTGGTATGGGTGGTTTCGGCGAAACTCTTCCATATCACGAAAATCGTGTTTACCTTGATAAAACTAAGAAAGATAAATGGGGCTTGCCAATTCTGGCTATTGATGCAGAGTGTAAAGATAACGAGCGTAAAATGCGTATCGATATGATGAATGATGCAAAAGAAATGCTGGAGAACGCTGGTGTTAAAGATGTACAAACCTACACATCAGAGCCGGTATTAGGCCGTGGTATTCACGAAATGGGTACAGCACGTATGGGCCGCGATCCAAAATCATCAGTATTGAATGGTAACAACCAGGTTTGGGATGCTAAAAACGTGTTTGTAACAGACGGTGCCGCTATGGCTTCGGCAGCATGCCAAAACCCATCGCTTACCTACATGGCACTTACCGCCCGTGCAGCTGATTTTGCTGTAAAAGAATTGAAAAAAGGTAACATTTAACAGTATTGAAATTCGACTACAATGACTGAAGAAAAAGAGACTACAACAAACGAAAGTACCAGCCCGTCAAGGCGGGACTTTATTAAATCGGGTGCGTTGGCAGCTGCAGGCTTTATGATTGTACCACGCTTTGTATTAGGCGGTACCGGTTATACAGCACCAAGCGATATGCTTAACATAGCCGGTGTAGGTGCAGGGGGTAAAGGCGAGAGCGATATTGCCAACTTTGCAAAAAGCGGTAAAGCAAATATCGCTTTCCTGTGCGATGTTGACGACCGTCGCGCTGCAAAATCAAGAGCTGCATTCCCTAAAGCCAAATACTATAAAGACTGGCGCGAAATGTATGATAAGGAGCACAAAAACTTTGATGCCGTATCGGTATCAACTCCCGATCATAACCACGCTATTATAACCTATCATGCCATGACGCTGGGTAAGCACGTTTACGTGCAAAAACCACTAACGCATGATATTTGGGAAGCCCGTTTATTAACAGAGGCAGCCAAAAAATATAAAGTAGTTACACAAATGGGCAACCAGGGCGCATCAAACGATGGTACCCGTTTAATGTCTGAATGGTATGATGCCGACCTGATTGGTGATGTGCATACCGTTTACTGCTGGACAAACCGCCCTGTTTGGCCACAAGGTATTAAATGGCCTGATCCGCAGCCAAATATCCCAAAAGAACTTGATTGGGACCTTTGGTTAGGTACAGCGCCTAAAAAAGATTATGTAGATAAATTAGTGCCGTTTAACTGGCGCGGATGGTGGGATTACGGAACCGGCGCCCTTGGCGACATGGGTTGCCACCTTGTTGAAGCACCTTTCCGTGTATTGGGTATCCAATACGCAAAAGATGTACAGGCAAGCGTAGGTAGTGTTTATGTTGATGAGTTTAAACAAGGCCATTTCCCTGAAAGCTGCCCTCCATCAAGCCATATTACATTAACTTTCCCTAAAACAAACAAAACCAAAGGCGATGTTACCCTGCATTGGATGGATGGTGGTATACAGCCCGAAAGGCCAATTGAATTAGGCGCAAGCGAAAAATGGGGTGGCGAAGAAGGTAACGGTACATTATTTATCGGTACAAAAGGTAAAATGTACGCAAGTACCTACTCTGACGCAGCAACGTTATTGCCAAAAGAACGTACCGCAAGTGCAAAAGCGCCTCAGAAATGGGCACGTGTACCGGGCGGTGCTAATGGCCACTACGCACAGTGGGTAGAAGGTTGTATAGCAGGTTATGGTAAAACCGAGTTAAGCTCCTCGTTCGAGAAAGCCGGCCCGCTTACCGAAGCATTGTTAATGGCTAACCTTGCAGTACGCGGCCATGAATTAAAAGGCGGCAGTATTAAATTAAACTGGGATAACAACGCTATGAAGGTTACAAACTTTGATGCTGTTAACCAATACATTAAACGCGAATACCGCCCTGGTTTTGAGTTAAAGGCGTAGGCCGATACCTTAAAACCACTAAATCAATAAAAATAATATTAACTCATAATTCTATAAAAAAATGAATAGAAGAGACGCGATAAGCAGAGTTGGTTTGATACTTGGAGGAACGGTAATTGGTGCCGAGCTCTTTATATCAGGCTGTAAGTCAGGAAGTACAGTAAATACTGAGGACCTGTTTGCTAAGGATACTACCGCTTTTTTAAATGAAGTAGGCGAAACCATTTTACCTGAAACAAAAACACCGGGCGCAAAAGCGGCCAATGTTGGCGGTTTTATGGCCATCATGGTTAGGGATTGCTATACAGAAGATGATCAAAAGATCTTCAAAAAAGGTATCGGTCAGTTAAATGAAGCCAGCAACAAAAAGTTCAAAAAAGGATTTTTAGAGGCTGATGCCAAACAACGTACCGAGTTACTCACCGATTTGGATAAAGAAGCTAAAGATTACTCAAAAAGTAAAAAGCCCGAGGATCCAAATCACTACTTCTCGATGATAAAACAATTAACCCTGCTAGGGTTCTTTACATCAGAAGTTGGCGCTACTAAAGCCTTGCGTTATGTACCTGTACCGGGCAAATATGTAGGCGATTACCCTTACAAAAAGGGCGATAGGGCCTGGGCGCTTTCATAAGGAACTTTAAATAAGCCCTTTCTGCCTTTGGCATAAGGGCTTTACTTTTAAATCAAAATTTATACTTTTAGAACCTCTTAGCTACACCGCTAAGGGGTTTTAAAAAGTTTATACACACACTATGAGTAACAGAAAATTGCGCATGGGCATGATTGGTGGCGGTAAGGATGCCTTTATAGGCGCCATACACCGTATTGCAGCCAACATGGACGGCCAAATTGAGCTGGTTTGCGGTGCCTTGAGCATGCACCCGGAAATAGCACAGGAAAGCGGACGCTTGCTTTTCCTGCCTGAAGACAGAATTTACAATACTTACGACGAAATGTTTAAAGCCGAGGCTCAAAAACCGGCTGATGAACGTATGGATTTTGTAACCATTGTTACACCAAACTTTGCCCACTTTGCCCCGGCAATGCAGGCTTTAGAGAATGGCTTTAACGTGGTGATTGAAAAACCCATCACCTTTACTTTAGAAGAAGCGAAACAGCTGAAAGCCAAGGTAGAAGAAACCGGATTGATGCTGCTGCTTACACATACCTATGCAGGTTACCCAATGGTAAAGCAGGCGCGCGAGATTATTAAAAGCGGCGCTTTAGGTAAAGTAAGAAAAATATATGTTGAGTATCTGCAAGGCTGGCTAAGCCGCCTTTCAGAGCGCGAAGGCAATGCCCAGGCCTCATGGCGTACCGATCCGTCTAAATCTGGTAAAGCCGGCGCAATGGGCGATATTGGTACCCACGCTGCACATTTGGCCGAATATATATCAGGCCAAAAGATCGATGAGCTTAACGCTTCTTTGAACATTGTGGTTGATGGCCGTATGCTGGATGATGACGGCGCTGTATTGCTTCGTTTTGATGGCGGTGCAACAGGCACCCTTATTGCATCGCAGGTTGCTGCGGGCGAAGAGAATGCTTTGTCTATCCGCGTATTTGGTGAGAATGGGGGCTTGGAGTGGGAACAAATGGAGCCAAATACGCTTACCATTAAATGGTTTGATAAACCTGCCGAGACATTGCGTGCAGGGAGTGGCTACACTGACCGTTTAGCAGGCGCTGCAACTTCAAACTGCCGCACACCGGGCGGTCACCCTGAGGGTTACCTGGAAGCATTTGGTAACTTATACCGCAACTTCGCTATAGCGCTCAGCGCTAAAATTGAAGGCAGGGAAGTACCTGAATGGGTTGATTTCCCTTCTGTAGATGACGGGATAAGGGGCATGGCTTTTATTAATAATGTTGTTGCCTCTAACGGTAGTAACGAAAAATGGACTAAATATACCATCTAAACGTATGAACACCATTAAAGGACCGGCCATATTTTTAGCACAGTTTATTGGGAACGAAGCGCCTTTTAACGATCTGAAGTCGATTTGCCAATGGGCGACAGGCTTGGGTTACAAAGGCGTACAGCTGCCAACCAACGATCTGCGTTTTATTGACCTGCAAAAGGCGGCTGATAGTAAAACCTATGCCGACGAGATAAAAGGGATAGTGAACGAGGCAGGTTTAGAGATAACAGAGCTTTCTACACACCTGCAAGGGCAACTGGTAGCCGTTAACCCGGCTTACGATAGCCTTTTTGATGCTTTTGCGCCCGATAAGGTTAAAGGCAACCCTGCCGAAAGGCAAAAATGGGCGGTATCGCAATTACATGCTGCCGCTAAAGCATCAAAAAACCTTGGGCTAAACGCGCATGTAACTTTTAGCGGCGCGTTAATTTGGGGCATGGTTTACCCGTGGCCGCAACGCCCCGCCGGTTTGGTTGATGCCGCTTTTGATGAGCTGGCCAAACGCTGGGAGCCTATCCTGAACGTATTTGACGAGAACGGAATTGACCTTTGTTACGAGATACACCCGGGCGAAGACCTGCACGATGGCGTTAGCTATGAAAGATTTTTGGGCAAAGTTAACAACCATAAGCGCGCTAACTTGTTATATGATCCGTCGCACTTTATATTGCAGGCTATGGATTACCTGGAATACATTGACATTTACCACGAACGCATTAAAATGTTCCATGTAAAAGATGCCGAATTTAATCCTACCGGCAGGCAGGGTGTTTACGGCGGTTATGCCGATTGGATTGACCGTGCAGGCCGTTTCCGTTCACTTGGCGACGGGCAGGTTGATTTTAAAGGCATTTTTAGCAAGCTTACCCAGTACGATTATAAAGGTTGGGCAGTGCTTGAATGGGAGTGTGCTTTAAAAAATTCGGAAGATGGTGCACGCGAAGGCGCACAATTTATAAAAGACCATATCATCAGGGTTACAGACCGTGCCTTTGATGATTTCGCTGCATCCGGCAGCGATGACGCATTTAACAGATCACTATTAGGACTATAAATTTAAAAAACGCAACAATGAAAAAGGTATTCATAATATTAGGTATAAGCTTAGCTTTAGCTGCATGTGGCGGCAATAAACCAGCCGAGGGCGACAAAAGCGATAGCGCAGCATCAAGCAACAATAACGCTGTAGCACAACAGCCAAACGCAGATACTTCTGCAACCAAAATAGGTACTGATAACAATAGCGGTACATCTGGCAACAAAGGCGAAACTTTAATGGCTAATAACGATTGTAACACCTGCCACAACGCGCAAACCAAAGTAATTGGCCCTGCGCTGGTTGATATCGCCAAAAAATATAAAGACAGCGATATTGATATGCTGGCCGAAAAGGTTATTAAAGGAGGCAGCGGCAACTGGGGCACTGTACCAATGACCGCACACGCCGATCTTCCGTTAGCTGATGCTAAAGAAATGGTAAAATATATTTTATCAGTAAAATAACACTAAACCTAACCAATTTAAACCAAAACCAATTATGACCGTAACAACACGCGTTAAGTTATCTACCATGATGTTCCTGGAGTTTTTTATCTGGGGTGCATGGTTTGTAACAATGGGGACTTATTTAGGCAAAACATTAGGTGCAACCGGTGTACAAAACGGTAATGCTTATGCAACACAATCATGGGGTGCAATCATTGCACCCTTCATTATTGGGTTAATTGCCGACAGATTTTTCTCGGCCCAAAAAGTTTTGGGTATTTTACATTTAACCGGCGCGGCGTTGCTGTATTATATCACAACTATCCCCAATTTTGATGGTTTTTTCCCCATTATATTGGCTTACATGATCGTTTATATGCCAACACTGGCACTGGTAAATTCGGTGTCGTTTAAGCAAATGGCAAACCCAAGCAAAGAATTTCCGCCTATCCGTATATTCGGTACCGCAGGCTGGATCATTGCTGGTTTAACCATCGGTTGGCTTGGCTGGGAGCAAAGCAATTCATTAGTATTAACCTTTAAAATGGCGGCTATTGCTTCATTGGTATTGGGTTTATTAAGCTTTACTTTACCTGCTACACCTCCGGCTAAAAAGGGCCAGAAAACTTCATTAAGTGATATCATGGGTTTAGATTCCATAGGCTTATTAAAGAACAGGTCATACCTTATTTTCTTCCTGGCTTCGGTTGCTATATGCGTGCCTTTGGCATTTTACTACAACTTTACTAATCCATTCCTTAACGAGGTTGGTATGAAGGCTGCTGCAGGTAAACAATCAATGGGGCAGATCTCCGAGCTTGCTTTTATGGCCCTGATGCCTTTGTTTTTTGTACGCCTTGGCGTTAAAAAAATGCTGGCTGTGGGTATGATTGCTTGGGTATTACGTTACATATTTTTTGCTTACGGCGATACCGGTTCAAACTACTGGATGCTTATTGCAGGTATTGTGATGCATGGTATCTGCTACGATTTCTTCTTCGTAACGGGCCAGATCTATACCGATAACCTTGCAGGCGAACGTTTTAAAAGCGCGGCACAAGGTTTTATTACACTGGCAACTTACGGGGTAGGAATGCTTATTGGTTCGTACATTTCAGGGCCAATAGTAGATCATTGGAAAATATCTGACACCGCTCACAACTGGACAACCATTTGGCTGATACCTGCAGGTATTGCAGCATTTGTATTCCTGGTGTTTGTTCTTTTCTTTAAAGATACCAACCAGATACAAACACAACCGGGTTTGGATATTGAAGAACCACAAGGCAGGGTAGAAGTATAACTATGGCAGCTACAAACAGAAGATCGGCGATAAAGAACCTGCTTGCGGGTACCGCGGCAATAAGCACAGCGGGCATGCTCTCGTCTTTTAAACCCGGCGAAAAAGAATTAATGGCTGATAAATTAAAAGGTAATATAAACCATGCGGTATGCCGTTGGTGTTATGGCGATATTTCTGTTGAGCAGCTTTGCGCTGCCGCGAAGGATATCGGCATAAAAGGCATCGACCTGGTTGGCCCCGAAGATTGGCCTACATTGAAAAAATACGGGCTGTTCTCGTCAATGTGTAATGGTGCCGAGATAAACCTTACCGATGGGTTTGGCGATATGCAGTTCCACGCCCAGTTGCATAAGCAATATTCGGCCATGATACCAAAGGTTGCTGCTGCAGGTTACAAAAACCTGATCTGCTTTAGCGGTAGCCGCAGAGGTAAAACCGATGAAGAAGGCTGGAAGAATTGCGTGGAAGGTTTAAAACCTATGGTAAAGCTGGCCGAGCAGCACAATGTTGTTTTAGTAATGGAATTGCTTAACAGCAAAATTGACCACAAGGATTATCAATGCAACCATACTGCCTGGGGAGCTGAACTTTGCAAAAGGCTGGGATCGGAAAACTTTAAGCTGCTGTACGATATTTACCACATGCAGATAGATGAAGGTGATGTGATCCGTAATATCCGCGAACATCACCAGTATATTGCGCATTACCATACAGGCGGCGTACCGGGCCGTAATGAAATAGACGAAACACAAGAACTTTTTTACCCCGCAATTATGCGTGCAGTTTTAGAGGTAGGGCACAAGGGTTTTGTTGCGCAGGAGTTTATCCCTAAGCAAAAAGACAAATTATTATCCTTGCGCAAGGCCGTGCATATTTGCGATGTTTAAACCTTATACAGGCCGATAGGTCTATAATAAACACTACATCAACCAAAATAAATATAATGACGAGCAGAAGAACATTTTTAGCACAGGCGGGCATCGTATCCGCAGGTATGGTACTTGCACCTCAGTTACTTTCGGCAAAAAGTAAAAACGGCGTAGGCCTGCAATTATACAGCTTACGCGATCAATTACCGAAGAACCCAAAGGGCGTAATTGCCAAAATTGCTAAAGCTGGCTACAGCGAAGTTGAAACATTTGGTTACTCAAAACAAAATGGCTTTTGGGGACTTAGCGCAAAAGAGTTTAGTACAGTGTTAAAAGCCAATGGGTTAAAAACACCAAGCGGCCACTATGGTATAGATGAGTTTTTTGGTACCGGCAAAATGGATGAGTTTAACAGCTACATTGAGGCTGCTAAAATTATCGGCCAAACCTACATTGTGATACCCGGCTTAAACCACGATTTTATTAAAACCGCTGCCGATTTTAATTCGATAGCCGATAAGATGAACAAAGCAGCTGCAATTTGCAAAACGCATGGTTTAAAACTGGGCTACCATAACCACAATTTCGAGTGGAAAGAAACCGAAGGCACAACCTTTTACGATACCATTTTAGCTAAAACAGACCCAACACTTGTAAGCATGGAAATGGACATCTACTGGGTTGTACGCGCAGGTCATGATCCGGTTAAGATCTTTGAAAAACATCCGGGCCGTTTTGCCATGGTGCATGTTAAGGATATGGATAAAGCCAATAATGAATTGAATACGGAAATTGGCAGCGGAAGTATCGACTTTAAAACAATACTGGGTAAGGCACAGCTTGCGGGCATCAAACACTTTATTGTTGAACAGGAAAACTTTACCAATATTGATCCATACAAGAGTATAGCGCAAAGCAGTGCATACATGAAAAACTCGTTGCATATTTAATTTAGCCAATCAATTAATAATAAATAAATGAAATACAGGATAATTTTAACCGCATTGCTAACAGGAGGAGCCTTTATGGCGAATGCACAAAATAAACCCGAGGATACCGAAAAATGGGAACCGGTACCACCGGTGGTTACAGCAGGTAAAGTTGTAGGTGAAGCACCTTCAGACGCTGTTATTTTATTTGACGGTAAAAGCGGCCTTAGCCAATGGAAAGATGTGGCAAGCGGCGGAGATGCAAAATGGGATGTAAAAGGCGATATATTAACAGTAAATAAATCGTCGGGTAATATCGAAACTAAAAAATCATTCGGTAACTACCAGTTACATATTGAATGGAAAGTACCTGCAAACATTACAGGTACAGGCCAGGGCCGTGGTAACAGCGGTGTTTTCTTAGCCTCAATTGGTAAAGGCGATGACGGTTATGAGTTACAGGTATTAGATTCGTACAATAATAAAACATACGTTAACGGCATGGCAGGGAGTATTTACAAACAGTTTATACCACTTGCTAACCCAACCAGGCCTCCGGGTGTATGGAACGTTTATGACGTGATCTGGACAGCCCCAACTTTTGATGGTGATAAAGTAAAAACCCCGGCCCGTGTAACCGTACTATTTAACGGTGTATTGGTTGAAAACAATATTGAGCTTTTAGGCCCAACGCAATATATAGGCACACCTGCCTACAGGAAGGCTCATGGCCCATCGCCAATTAAATTACAGGCACATGGCGATAAAAGCGAACCGCTTAGTTTCCGTAACATTTGGGTTAGGGAACTGTAATAGTATTTTTATTTTTTTAGTAAAAGCTTACCGGTACGGTAAGCTTTTTTTTGTTTTAGAGAAATTTCGGTATTGTTTCTTTTTTTGCATATTTTGAACTTATTATAATATGCTTCGTATAAGCTGATTGTAAACCAAATAAACCCTTAATAAATTTTTATTATTTACAATTTGCGGTATTAAATGTATAAGCATTTTATAACAATTATTCTGGTGCTTTGTGCTTTAACCGGTTTGGCGCAAAACCAAAGCCTGAAATTTGAGCATATAGGTGCAAGCGAAGGTTTGTCGCAAATAAACGTGTCAACCATTATACAGGATAGCCGCGGGTTTATGTGGATAGGGACACGCGATGGCCTCAATAAATACGATGGTTACAGTTTTACCACCTACAGGCACGATGCGCAGGACCCCCGGTCAATAACAAGCAGCATGGTAGCCGATATGATAGAGGATAAGGAGGGGAATATTTGGGTGGCAACTATTATAGGCCTCAATAAGATAGATCGTAAAACCGGCCGTATCATACAATATAAACACGATGATAAAACGCCCAACTCCATATCCAACAATATACTAAACAAACTTGCAGTTGATGAAAGGGGCAATATCTGGATAGCCGGCCAGGGAGGTTTGGATTACCTTAATACCCGTAATAATACGTTTAAACATTACAGGCATATTGATAGTGATGCCGGTACCCTAAGCGACAATAACGTAAGTTTTGTATATATAAGGGCCGATAATAGTGTTTGGGCTGGCACTTTTAACGGCGGGCTGCAAGTTTTGGAAAAAAAAACCGGGACGTTTAAAAAGTACCGGTACGATCTGCAAAACCCTAAGAGCATATCAAGTAATAACATCAGTTGTATTTTTGAGGATAGCAAGCGCCGCTTATGGGTAGGTACTCAAAATGCCGGGCTTAACTTATTTGATGAAAAAAACAGAACATTTACCCATTACCAGTACATAAATAGGGCTGATAATGGAATTACCAGCAATAACATATACTGCTTAAATGCCGATGCGAACGGGAAGCTGTGGATAGGAAGTGATAACGGCGGCCTTTGTATTCTAAACCCCGAAACAGGGGATGTAACGCGCTACCAGCATGATGATATAGACAAGAACAGCCTGAACGGAAATACGCTTTACGGTATTTGTAAAGACAGGTTAGGGAATATGTGGCTTGGCGCCTACAGTGGGGGGATAAATGTAGTTAGGCGTAGTATGGCCAGTTTTCCGCATTACAGGCATAGCTCGGATGCCAACAGCCTGTCAAATGATTTTGTGCTGGCCCTTTACGAGGATCCACAACAGAATTTATGGGTGGGTACAGATGGCGGCGGTTTAAATAAATTTAACCATAAGCAAGGCACTATAACCCATTACACCCAAAACAAAAATGAGAAAAACAGTATCGCAGGTAACTATGTGCTTACCGTTAACCAGGATTACGAAGGGAATTTTTGGATAGGTACCTGGGCAGATGGATTAAGTATATTTAACCCCAAAACCAATGTTTTTACCAATGTTAAAAACAACCCTAATAACCCCAACAGCCTGGGGGGTAATAATATTTATGCGCTTGTACATTCAAAAGACCATACCACGTGGATTGGCACCTATAATGATGGTTTAACCCATTACAATAAGAAGACTAAAAAATTCACGGTCTATAAAAATAATCCCGACGACCCGAATAGCTTAAGCAGCGACAGGGTTTACTCCTTACTGGAAGACAGTAAGAATAACTTGTGGGTGGGTACTTTTGATGGCGGCATAAACTTACTTGACAGGGAAACCGGTAAATTCACACGGTTCCAGTACAACAGCAAAAAAAATAGTATAAGTAACGATAACATCCCCGATATTTTTGAGGATAGCAAGGGTAATATTTGGTTCAGTACTTTTTCGGGCTTAAACCTGTTCGATCCGGTTAAAAAGCATTTTACCAACTTTTCAAAAAAAGATGGTTTGCCAAGCGATATCATTTACGCCGTACGCGAGGATGACAGCGGTAAATTATGGATCAGCACAAACAACGGCCTTTCGGTTTTTGACAGGGCTAAACACACCTTTAAAAATTACAGTATAGAAGATGGCCTGCAGGAGAAGGAATTTAAGTCGCATTCATCCTTCAAAGGCAGTAATAACAAGCTTTACTTTGGCGGCGTAAACGGGTTTAATGCTTTTACCCCGGGCCAGATACTAAAGCCGCAGGGTTTTTCGCCATTAGTTATCACTGCTTTCCAATTGTTTAATAAAACAGTAGCGCCTGCTAAAGATAAAAACGATAATTCGCCGCTTAAGCAGGATATAGAAGATGCCCGCTCTATTACGCTCAATCATAAGCAATCGGTTATATCACTGGAATTTGCTGCACTTGACTATACATCACCCGATAAAAAAAAATATGCGTATATACTGGAAGGCTTTGATAAGGAATGGAACTATGTAGGTTCGCGCAATACAGCAACCTATACAAATTTACCAGCCGGCACGTATGTTTTTAAACTGAAATATCAAAACCCGGAAGGGTCTTGGTCGCCGGTTACGTCGGGCCTCGAAATTATCAGCACACCACCATTTTGGTTAACATGGTGGTTTAAAACACTTGGTGCAGTAGTAATAGCTGTACTCATCTACATCATATTTATTGTGCGTGTACGATCAATAAAAGCGCAGAAAGCCATACTGGAGCAACAGGTAGAAGACCGTACCCTTCGCCTTGCCGAGATGACAAATGAAGAGCGCGTTTTGCGTGAAGATGCAGAAAAAGCCCGCGAGGAGGCCGAAAAAGCGAACAAAGCTAAAAGTATTTTCCTTGCCACCATGAGCCATGAGATACGCACACCAATGAATGGTGTGATGGGTATGGCAACGCTTTTGGCAAATACCAAACTGAACGCCGAACAAAAGGAATATACCGAAACGATAAAAAACTGTGGAGATTCGCTGCTCAATGTCATAAACGATATATTGGATTTCTCTAAGATAGAATCGGGCAATATGGAGTTGGATGAGCAGGATTTTGACCTGCGCGATTGTATAGAAGCCGTACTTGATGTTTTTGCCGAAAAGGCCGCCCGCTCAAACCTCGATCTGGTTTACCAGGTGGAACACGATGTGCCTTCGCAAATTATTGCTGATGGCTTTAGGCTTAGGCAGGTGCTGATCAACCTGGTAGGTAACGCTGTTAAATTTACCACCAAAGGCGAGGTATTTATATGTGTAAAACTAAAAAACAACCACGATAACCAGTTCGACCTCTTGTTTGAGATTCGCGACACGGGCATCGGTATCCCGCCGAATAAAATAGGCAGGCTGTTTAAGGCATTTTCACAGGTCGATTCAAGCACCACCCGTAAGTACGGCGGCACTGGTTTAGGTCTCGCCATCAGCGAAAAGCTGGTAAACTTAATGGGGGGCGAAATTGACGTGAAAAGCAAAGTGGGCAAAGGCACAACCTTCTCTTTTAATATACTGGCCAGGCCGGGTGTAAAGGCACAACGTAATTACGTGAATTTAAACACAGCCGAGATTCAGAACAAACAGATACTGGTTGTTGATGATAATAAAACCAACCGCGATATACTGGAAGAGCAATTAAAGCAATGGAACTTTATCCCGGTTATGGCAGCATCAGGCATGGGTGCTTTGAAAACGCTGGAGAAGAATGCTAATATCGACCTCGTTATAGCAGACATGAATATGCCCGAATTGGATGGGATTGAACTGGCACGCAAGATACGCGGGCATAGCCAGGTACCCATTATACTGCTTACATCAATGGGTAACGAACAAAGCCGCAATAACGCACATTTGTTTAATGTAGCCTTAACAAAGCCCACTAAACACCAATTGCTATACAAACATATTATTGAGCAGCTGAAAATAAGTAACGATGTAAAAACAGAGGTACAGGCCGTTAAAACGCCATTCTCTGAAGATTTTGCCAGGGTACACCCGATGACTATACTAATAGCCGAAGATAATACCATCAACCAAAAGCTCGCAAAATATATCCTCAATAAAATGGGCTACAAGCCTGATATTGTTGAGAACGGGCACGAAGCTATCAACGCCACGGTAAATAAGAAGTACGATCTGATACTGATGGACGTACAAATGCCCGAAATGGATGGTTTGGAGGCCACACGTTTCATTCGCCAGAACATGGAGCACCAGCCTGCAATTATTGCCATGACGGCTAATGCTATGGTAGAAGATAGAGAAGAATGCCTTGCGGCTGGTATGACCGGCTACTTAAGCAAGCCTTTAAAGTTGCAGGAACTGATGGATATTTTGGCTGATTGGGATGCAAATAAAGTAGCACAGTAATAAATGCAGTTGTGTTGTTTTTTAGATAAATTAGCTCGCAAAATATTTCGCCATGCTATCTTATAAAAAACTCTTTTGCTTTGCGCTATCTATCGTATTACTTATGCTTTCTTCGCCAATACTGATAGCGCAACCCGGGGGCTATTACTACCAGATAAAGGTCTATCATTTTAAAACACCGGCGCAGGAGGGTGCTATAGATAATTACCTGAAAACCGCTTATTTGCCCCTGCTGCACCAAAAAGGCTTTAAAAATATTGGCGTTTTTAAGCCGGTAGAAACAGACACCACCGACAGGCGTATCTATGTTTTTATCCCTTTTAAAAACTGGAAAAGCATCGAAACCCTTAACGCCTCGGCCGAACAGCCAAACAGCTTTGCTGCAAACAGCCAGGATTATACCAACGCCGCTTACAATAAACCGCCTTACAGCCGTTTAGAAACCATAATATTAACCGCATTTATAACCCGCCCACAGCCGGTGGCCCCCAAATTAACCGGCGACAGGGCCAAGCGTATTTATGAATTGCGTAGCTACGAAAGCCCTACCGAGGCCTTACATTATAACAAAGTACGTATGTTTAACAGCGGCGAAACCGATCTTTTCGACAGGCTTGGCTTTAATCCGGTATTTTATGGCAGCGTTATTGCAGGTAGCCATATGCCTAACCTGATGTACCTGACCACTTTTAACGATAAGGCCGACAGGGAAAAACATTGGGATGCTTTTGGCAAGGATGCACAATGGAAGGATCTTTCATCGCGAAAGGAATTTCAGAACAATGTATCTAAAGCGGATATAACATTTTTATATCCTGCGGATTACTCGGACTTTTAAAGAGATGCCCATGGCCCGCGAAAAAAAAGATTTTGATGCTATTGTAATTGGCTCTGGCCCCAACGGGCTGGCTGCAGCTATACTGATGCAGCAAAAAGGGCTTTCTGTATTACTGCTTGAGGGTAAAAGTGAGATAGGCGGCGGGTTGCGCTCGGCAGAGTTGACCTTGCCCGGTTTTAAGCACGACATTTGTTCGGCCATACACCCATTGGCCTCAGCTTCGCCTTTTTTTAAAACATTACCGCTGGCAAATCATGGCCTGAGTTATATTTACCCGGAAATAGATGCCGCCCACCCTTTAGAGCATGCAAATTCGGCTTTCCTATGCCGTAGTATTGACGAAACTGCGCAGCACTTAGGGGCTGATGAAAAAGCCTACAAAAAGCTGATGGGTTCGGTAACAAAAAACTGGCCTTTAATAGACGCGGATGTATTAGGCCCGCTGCATTTTCCAAAACATCCGCTGGCACTGGCAAGTTTTGGGCTGGATGCCATGAAGCCCGTAACCCTGTTAGCCAAAAGCTTTAAAACCAAGCAGGCAAAAGCACTTTTCGCCGGTATGGCGGCGCATGCTATACAGCCTTTAACCAATATGGCAACATCAGCCATAGCACTGGTATTAATGGCAGCCGGGCATTTACAAGGCTGGCCGGTTCCTGTAGGTGGCTCAAACAGTATTGCAAATGCACTGGCATCTTACTTTGTGTTGCTGGGAGGGAAAATAGAGACCAATACTTACGTAACATCATTACATCAACTTCCATCGGCATACGCACTTTTGTTTGATATCACACCAAAACAATTACTGCAGATTGCCGGGCACAAGTTCTCATCAATTTACAAATGGCAGCTGGAACGTTACCGTTACGGACTGGGCGTTTATAAAATAGACTGGGCTTTAGATGAGGCTATTCCATTCACATCTGACGGGTGCAGAAAAGCGGGTACCATACACCTTGGCAATACCCTGAATGAGATTCGCGATGCCGAGCAGCAAACCTGGAACGGCAAACATCCCGATAAACCTTACGCGCTGTTGGCACAGCAAAGCATTTTTGATAGTACCCGTGCACCAAAAGGCAAACATACCGCGTGGGCATATTGCCACGTGCCAAACGGCTCTAAACATAACATGACGGAAGCCATTGAAAAACAGGTTGAGCGTTATGCACCCGGCTTTAGGGATATTATTTTGGCCAAACATACCATGGATGCCATGGAAATGGAAGAATATAACCCCAATTATATTGGCGGGGATATTAACGGTGGGGTGATAGATATTGGGCAGCTTTTTACCAGGCCCGTGCTTCGTTATTCGCCTTATAAAACTTCTGAGAAGGGTATGTACATTTGCTCGTCATCAACACCTCCCGGTGGTGGGGTACACGGTATGTGTGGATACTATGCCGCTAAAAAAGCATTAAAAGATGTGTTTGATATTACTGACGATACCCTTGAAAGAAAATAGGGGGCCAGATATACTTTGGATGGGCTACGAAAAGATACCGTGTATTCGCGGCTAAATTGTTATTTTGTTTAATAAACTAAAACTGCAGTATTGAAAGTATTACATAGTGTACACCCCGGGGATTTTAAAAGTTACGATACGCAAAAGATCCGTGAGAATTTTTTAATGGAGAACCTGGTTGAGCCCGGCAAGGTAAACCTGGTTTACACCCACTACGACAGAATGATCGTTGGCGTGGCTAACCCGGCTGGTGAAAAGATCGCCTTGCCCAATTACCCAAATCTGCGTGCCAATTTTTTTTTAGAACGCCGCGAAATGGGGATCATTAATGTTGGCGGCAATGGCGAGGTAATTGCTGATGGCAAAACCTACCCTGTTAATAAACTCGATTGCCTTTATTTGGGCAAAGGGGTAAAAGAGGTACATTTTGCAAGCAGCAGTGCAGCAAAGCATGCTGTTTTTTATATCCTGTCGGCACCGGCGCATGCCGTATGTGCAACCACGTTATTATCAAACGCCGAAGCAGTGAAGGTAACCCTGGGCAGCCTGGCTACAGCAAACCTGCGTACCATAAATAAATACATCCACCACGAAGGGATAAAAAGCTGCCAGTTGGTAATGGGTTTAACTATTTTGCACGAAGGCAGTGTTTGGAACACCATGCCCGCACATGTGCATGACCGCCGCATGGAAGCGTATTTTTATTTTGATATACCTGCCGGGCAAAAGGTATTTCATTATATGGGCGAGGCACACGAAACCCGCCATATTATAACAGACAATTACAATGCGGTAGTTTCGCCGCCGTGGAGCATTCATTCAGGTAGCGGTACTGCCAGCTATAGCTTTATTTGGGGCATGGCAGGCGAAAACCTGGACTATACCGATATGGATGCTTTAGCGATAACAGATCTAAGATAATAAAGCATGAACAACAGATATTCGCTTGAAGGCAAAGTTGTAGTAGTAACAGGCGGTACGGGCATATTAGGTAATTCGTTTGTGAACGGTATTGTAGAGGCCGGTGGCGCAGTTGGTATATTAGGCCGTAACAGGCAGGTTGCCGAAGAACGTGCAGAAGCCATCAACAAAAAAGGTGGTAAAGCCATAGCACTGATTGCTGATGCCATGAATGAAACCGAGCTTATTGCCGCACGCACATTGCTGCTTGATAAGTTTGGCCGTTTAGACGGGCTTGTAAACGCCGCAGGGGGCAATATGCCCGATGGTGTACTACATCCCAACGAAGATATTTTTGCCATGAAAATAGATGGCATGAAAAAAGTAACCGACCTGAACCTTTGGGGCACCCTTATCCCTACACAGGTATTTGGCGAGGCTATTGCCAAAACGGGTGGGGGGAGCATAGTCAATATTTCATCCATGAATTCAAAAAGGGCTATTACAAAGGTATTGGGCTACAATATGGGTAAAGCCGCGGTTGATTGTTATACGCAATGGTTCGCGGTTGAGCTGGCTAACCGTTATGGTGATGCCATCCGCATGAATGCCCTTGCACCCGGCTTTTTCCTGACCGAACAAAACCGTAACCTGCTTACCAAACCCGAAGGTGGCTACACCGAAAGGGGCGAACTGGTTATAAAACAAACCCCCTTTAAACGTTTTGGCCACCCGGATGAGCTGATAGGCGCACTGGTTTGGCTCTTAAGCGATGCATCGGCATTTGTAACCGGTTCTATGATCTGTGTTGACGGCGGGTTTTCTATATTTGGGGGTGTATAAAGCAATAACATAGTTATGGGTAAAGGACGTTTAGAAGCATTTAGCGACGGGGTACTGGCAATTATCATCACCATTATGGTGTTAGAGCTTAAAGTGCCGCATGATGCCAGCTGGGAAGCTTTGCGCCATCTGGGGCCGGTGTTTTTAAGTTATGTACTTAGCTTTGTTTATGTAGGTATCTACTGGAATAACCATCACCACATGATGCATGCGGCAAAGTCTGTTAACGGCGCTATTTTATGGGCTAACCTGTTCCTGCTGTTCTGGCTATCGCTTGTTCCTTTTGTTACGGCATGGATGGGCGAGAACCATTTTGCCCAACTGCCTGTTATTTGCTATGGCGCGGTGCTTATCATGAGCTCAATATCCTACGGTATATTGGTGGGTACGCTTATTAAGCACCATGGCGAAAACTCGGTACTTGCCCGCGCTGTTGGCAACGATACCAAGGGGAAGATCTCCACAGGCATCTACGCTGCCGCTATCGCCGTATCATTCATCCACTCATGGATAGCTTTTGTCATGTACTTTATAGTCGCTATTATCTGGTTTATCCCCGACAGGCGCATAGAGCGTAAATTAGCTGACGAAAAAGAAGGTCACCATACTAACTAAGTTCCTGCATCAGTTTATCAAAAGCCTCCTTCAGTTCGGCCAGTTCGGTTTCTACCTTACTCAGGCGTTCTTCCAGTTCGGATGTTGAAGCGCGGCGCAATGGTTCGTCCTGCGTGTCATCTTCAATAATAGTACCGCCTAAAAGATGGCGATAACGCACTTCTTTTTGCCCGGGGCGTTTTGGTAATTGCAATACATAAGGCATTTCGCCGCCGGCAAGTTTTTCCAGCATGGCCTGTACCTCGTCCAGGTCCTCAAACTCATACAACCTGCCCGAGTTGGTGTTGATCTCGCCCGGGGTTTGCGGCCCGCGCAGTATCAGCAAACAGATCACCGCCACCTCTGATGGTACCACCGGGAAAACAATACCAAAGTTGTGCTTGTACTTGGTAGCCCTGCTGCTGCCACCCGTGGCAGTAGAGATAAGCCCTTTACGTTTTAAGGTATCCAGCGCCAGCATAACGGTGTTCTCGTCGTAATCAACCACGGGCCTGCGCGCAGTTTTTTGGTTGCAGGCGGCGGTGAGGCCGTTAAGCGTCATGGGGTAATAATCGGGCGTGGTTTTGCTTTTTTCCATCAGCGAGCCCAGTACGCGTAGTTCGGTATCGGTTAAAACAGGTAAAGTTTGCGGTGTGTCCATGCACAAATATAACAAGTGGTTTCAAACTGAGGGTATAGTGTTTATCTTAGCCCGTAATATGACGGTTAGTATTTTAGGTTGCGGATGGTACGGATTAGCATTAGCAAAGGCACTTGTTGCCAAAGGCATTGTAGTTAATGGCTCTACCACATCGGCCGATAAACTCGACACGCTTCAAGCGGAAGGCATTACTCCCTTCATTATTGATCTATCGGCAGAGCATACCGCCCTGAACCCTGCATTTTTTACCTGTGATGTTTTAATTATAGCTATCCCGCCAAAAAGCCGTTCAGGAGAAGGGGCGGAGTACGTGCATAAGCTGCAGCGTGCTATTGATGCTGTTAATCAGGGCAGCGTTAAAAAGGTTATCCTCATCAGCTCTACAGGCGTGTACGCCGAGCAAAATATGGAGCTGAACGAGCTAAGCGACCCTAAACCAAACACGCCATCAGGCCTGATACTTTTTGATGCTGAGGAACTTTTCAGGCATCAAACCGGCTTTAAAACTACCATCATTCGTTTTGGCGGCCTTGTTGGCCCCGGCCGCGACCCGGGCAGGTTCTTTGCAGGTAAAAAAGATATACCAAACGGCCTGGCGCCTGTAAATATGATCCACCAGGACGATTGTATAGGCTTTACGCTTGCAGTAATGGCTAAAAATGCTTTTGGATATACCATGAACGCCTGTACACCGCACCATCCGCCAAAGTTTGCTTTTTATACACAAGCCGCTGCCAAAGCGGGACTGGAGCACCCCGTGTTTATACCTGAGTTGAAAGAATGGAAGATCATCAGCAGCGTAAACGCAGATGAGGTACTTGCATACCATTTTAAGATAAAAAATTGGTTTGAATGGTTGGCTTAAGCTGCTGAACAAATTAGATATTTTATTATTTTAGCGGTACCATGTCACAATACAGCATTCCACTTAAGTACCGCCGGATGGAGAACCTCCATATTGTTTTTTGGCTTTTTAAAGATATTGGCTGGTGCTTGTTCTGGAAACCGCTTGGCATTGTCATGATATTCCCCACATTGATCATATCCATTGTTATTGCTTACCGTACACGCCAAATGGCGTCAGAGCTATTCCATAACCTGGCCATCACGTTTTGGATAAGTGCAAATTCCTACTGGATGATAAGCGAGTTTATGCAGTTTGATGCCCTGCAGGTTTACGGCTGGATAACCTATAAACACCTGGCGCTGATACCATTTTTTATGGGGGTATTTTGCCTGGCTTACTATTATGCGATCTGGCAGCCAAGGCATCCGAATGAAATAGAAACAATGTAGATGTAGGCTCAGCTCACGCAAGCTGAAAGCCCGGTCGCTGGCGCAAGCTTTCAGCTTGTGACTAACCATAAAGTCAGCTTTCAGCTGACCCAAGCTGAAAGCTTGATAAATGCTTCACACAAGATACGCTGCGCTAATCTTGCGCGAGCTTAATTTGTTACATTATATTAAACGGGTTTTTCCTGAAATGCTCAATTTTGGCCATAAACATAATTGCCATTTTATTGGCCCGCCATTTAGCTTCGGTAGCTTTATCACCGCTAAACAATTCATCAACTGTTTTGGTAAATAATGCAAGCCACTGCTCAAAATGCTCGGGGCCAACCGGGAGTTGTGCATGCGGCGGGAAAGGGCGGCCATCATAGGTGTATTCTTCCAATAGTATGGTTTGCCAAAAACGGTACATTTTATCCAGGTGTATGGGCCATTTACCCTTTATGCGGTCGTTAAATATAGGGCCTAACAACTCGTCTGCTTGTATCCTTTGGTAAAAGGTATCTACAAGCAGTTTAATGTCATTAAGCGTTAATATTTCCTGGCGGAATTGCATGGGGTAAAGGTAGGTATTAAGTTAGCCAACTACGCAATCCAAAAGTCCGCAGAAAGTAAAAGATAATTATCGCTGGCGCAAGCTGAAAGATTGTTACATACTTTCACACAAGATACGCTGCGCTAATCTTGCGCGGGCAATTATGTGTTTTGTCATGGTGAGCCTGTCTAACCATTCGCCGCTGTGCCAATCCTTCGACAAGCTTAGGATGAAGGGGGAATTATCGCTGGCGCAAGCTTTCAGCTTGTGACTAACCATAAAGTCAGCTTTCAGCTTACACAAGCCGAAAGCTTGTTACATGGTTTCACACAAGATACGCTGCGCTAATCTTGCGCGGGCAAGGTTTTGTCATGGTGAGCCTGTCGAACTACGCTACGCTAATCTTGCGCAGGCCAATACTTACAACCTCTTTATCTCCACTTTCTTAAACCATACATCGGCGCCATGGTCCTGCAGGGCTATACGGCCTTTTTTGTAAGTGCCAAAGCCGGGCCACTCCTTAAACTTGCTGCCGGCTATCAGTTTGTTCCAGTTGGCATCCCACATAGAGGTTTGTAATACCACCTCGTGGTTAACCAAAATGGTAAGCTTGCCCTTATCTGCAATTACCTCTGTTTTGTTCCATTTACCTGCCGGGTTAACGATCTCCTTATCTATCGACATCAAATCGTACAGATCACCCGCACGGTGTTTGATAAGTTTGCCGTCTTCGTTCTCTTTATTGTCAGCAATCTGGGTTTCGGGGCCGGTTTGCCATGGGTATTTATACCTGGTGGTGTCCTCGTGTACATAAAACATAATGCCACTGTTGCCCGCACGCGATATTTTCCATTCCACTTTCAGGTCGAAATTTTCGTACTCATCATTGGTCACAATATCGCCGCCGCCGGCGCTTTGCCAGTCGGCTTTTTTAGAGGCATCCAGGTGCAGCTCTCCATCCTTAAGCTTCCATGCCGAACCTACTGCACCCTTACCGTAAGTATGCCAGCCGGCCATTGTGCTATCTGCCAGTAAATTTACCCATTCGCCGGTTTGGGGTTCAGTAGTTTGGGTACTATCCTGGTAGTTGGCAGCTTTGCGGCCGGATGAATTACAGGCACTTATGGCTATGGCGGCAAACAAAACGAAGCTTATTTTTCTCATACAAACAGGTTTAAAGGTTTCCCTTTTTTATCTCATTAACAGCAAATGTGGCGGCCCTTGCGGTAAGGGCCATGTATAAAATGGATGGGCTTTGGTTGCCGGTACTGGTCATGCAGGCACCATCAGTAACAAACACGTTTTTGCAGGCGTGTAATTGATTGTTGGCGTTTAGCATGGAAGTTTTTGGATCTTTACCCATGCGTACCCCGCCCATCTCATGTATATCTAACCCGGGAGATTGCTTATTGTTGTACTTATTGATGTTTTTTACACCTGCTTTTTCCAGCATAGCCGCAGTTTCGTTCAAAAAATCCTCAGTCATCAGGTCGTCGTTGGGGTGGTATTCTACTGATGTTACCAGTAGTGGAATACCCCATTGGTCTTTTTCGGTATCGCTGAGGCGTACATGGTTGGTTTCTACCGGTACGGTTTCGCCTTGCAGGTAGGCAAATACATGCCAGCCGCCGGGTTCGCAAAGATCATCTTTGTATTTTTCGCCAACCTGCCCGCTCTCGCTATCATTAGGATGCTGGTCGCGATAGGCATTCATAAAGGTAGTGTAACCGCCAAAGTATTTGGTATCGCGCTGGTGCAGGTTGCGGTAGTTTACCAGTATCAGGTCGGTAGGGTTACGGCCGAAATAGTATTTATCCAGATAGCCATCCAGGGTACCCGAAACCGAAGCGCGGTAATTATGGAAAGCAATGTATTTGCCCAGCACGCCGCTATCATTACCCAGCCCGTTAGGGAAACGTTTTGATTTTGAATTAAGCAGAATGAGGTTTGTATTTAATGCCGAAGCATTCATGAAGATCACTTTGGCATGGTACTCTATAACCTCTTTGGTGTTGGCATCAATGATGCGTACGCCGCTTGCCTTGCCCAGTTTCTCGTCATAAATAACAGAATGCACCACCGAATGCGGGCGGATGGTAAGGTTGCCGGTTTTTTCGGCCCAGGGCAGGGTAGAAGAGTTCGAGCTGAAATATCCCCCAAACGGGCAGCCGCGCATACACATGTTACGCGCCTGGCATTTACCGCGGCCCTGGTCTAAATGAACCTGCTGCGGGTTGGTTAGGTGCGCCCAGCGTGCATGTACCAGGTGGCGGTCGGTATAATTATCTTTTAAGGATTGTTTGATGTGTTGCAGCGGCACGTTCATCTCAAACGGGGTTTGAAACTCTCCATCAGGCATAGCCTCCAGTCCATCTTTATTGCCGCAGATGCCGATGAACTTCTCTACATGCGAGTACCATGGTGCTACATCTTTGTAGCCGATAGGCCAGCCAATACCATAGCCAAAACGCTCTGGCGCGGTAAATTCAAACTCGCTCCAGCGTTGGGTGGCCCGGCCCCAGGTTAATGATTTACCGCCAACCTGGTACCCGCGGATCCAGTCGAACGGTTTTTCCTGTACGTAGGGATGGTCGGCATCCTTAACAAAAAAGTGGTCGCAATCATCGCCGTAACCGGCTGCCTTGGTTATCAGTGGGTTCTCTTTATAATGTTTAAGGCTCATGCGTCCCCGATAGGGAAATTCCCATGGCGGGGTAGTAGCAGTAGGGTAATCTTTTAAGTGTTTAACATCGCGGCCACGTTCTAAAACAAGGGTTTTAAGGCCCTGTTCGCAAAGCTCTTTAGCTGCCCAGCCACCGCTTATGCCCGACCCAATAACTATAGCATCAAATGTATTAGCGGCAGTAGTGGCCGCGTTTGTATCCGCAGAATTTATTGACATGAAGTTTAAAAATTGGTATTATAAAGATGCAATAAATTATCCGTAAAAGAAAGTTGGCAGATACTAATACGGCTATATAACTAAGCAAATATCATTGCCGTCCCATTTATGGGACGGACAGAAAAGCGGGTAATTGGCTTTAGCCAAACTATTTAATTTGGCTAAAGCCAATTAATTTTTGCTGCTTATCCGTTGACTTTAGCCAACGGCAATGAATTGTTTATGCGAAGTTGTATATCTCAGCTTCCATGCTCCAACCCGGATGCCGCATCCTGATCAAGCAGGATAAAAGCGTTTGATAGTGTTTGCAGGATGGATGCAGGCACTTCGGTAGTAACTGTTCCTTGCAAACTTTCGTGGATGATGTCGGCTTTTTTAGTGCCGGATGCTATGAGTACCGCCTTACGTGCTTCGGCAAGATGTTGTAAACCAAGGGTGATGCCCTCTGTTAGCGCGGTTTCTTTATTGAAATATTTTTGGCCAACCTGCACGGTAACCGGGTCTAATGCCGAGTGGTGGGCATATAAGTTGACAGGGGTGCCCGGCTCATTTAAGCCAAGGTGGCCGTTCATGCCGATGCCTACCATCATAATATCCAGCCCGCCTTTGCTGCTGATAAAGGTATTGACGCGCTCGCATTCCGCATCCAGGTTATCGGCCTTGGCATTAAACATGGTGATACTTTTAAACGGCTTATTTAACTTGCTAAAAAAGTGATGTTTAAAATAATAGCTGCAACTGCCCTCGTCGTTCTCATCCATGCCTACCCACTCATCAAGCGCAATAAAATGGCTTTGGCTCAGGTCTATCTGGCCATCATTCGCCCATTGTACTATGTAGTTTAACATTCCGGTTGGAGAATCGCCTGATGGGAAGCATAACACAGATGCAGGTTTTTCGGCCAGTTGTTGCGCAACCAGTTCGGCTGCTGCTGCAGACATGGCGTCGTAGGTATCGTATATCGCTATTTTCATTGTTAATCTTGTTTAGGGTTAAGCCACAGGTCTATAGGGCGGTCAACTTTTGGGTGGAATGGCAGGCTTATCTTTTTACCCTGCCCGGCAGAAGCATAGGCAGCGTAAAGTATTTCCAGCACGGCGCGGCCATCCTCGCCGGTTACCAGCGGGGTTTTATCTTCGCGTACGCATTCAATAAAGTGTTTTAATTCGTGCGGGTAGCCCTGGTTAAACACTTCCTCAAATATGGTGAAACTCCAGCCTGCAGATGTGTCGGCTTTTTCCATAGCGTAACCATACCCTTCGCGACTGTACGTTAACGCCGAGCTCCCCATAAACAGATCGGCATAAATAACGCCGCCTTTACCATAGATCTCGCAGCGGTCGTCCATACCGCCGTGTTTGGCCCAGCTATCTTCGGCAACGCAGGTAACGCCATTCTCAAATTCAACAATCACCACGGCGTTATCCTCGCCTTTGGTACGGTTACCGTGTAAAACGGTAGCCATAGTAGCATATACACTTTTAACTTTAGCGTTGCCCAGCATCCAGCGGAACCAGCCCATAGCATGGCAACCCATATCCATCAATACGCCACCACCGGCCAGGTTTATATCGTAAAACCAATCGGTATGCGGTCCGGAGTGTTTTTCGGCTTGTTTTAGCATGTACACCTCGCCAACGGCGCCTTCTTTTACCACCTGCCTTGCCCGCTCATACTTTGGCGCGAAGCAAAGCTCTTCGGCGTACATCAGTTTTACATTGTTGGCCTTGCAAACAGCTATCATTTCGTCGGCTTCCTCTAAGGTAACGGTCAGCGGTTTTTCTATAATAATGTGTTTGCCCGCATTGGCAGCCTTTATGGTATTAACAGCATGCAGGTAGTTGGGTACGCAAATATCTACCACCTGGCAATCGGTTTCGGCCAGCAGCTTATCTACATCATCAAAATATGCAGGGATGTGGTGTTTTTCGGCAAAGGCTTTGGCTTTATCAAAGTTACGGGCATAAACAGCCACAATTTCGGCCTCGGGGATAAAACGCTGGTACGATTCTACGTGGATATCTGATATGAATCCTGCTCCCAGGATGGCAACTTTAGTTTTGGTCATGATATAAATATTATAGATAGTTCATTTTTTTAAGGTAAGCCACCCAAACCACGTAAGCTTCGGGTTTAAGGTGCAGGCCCTCGTAGGTGTATTTGGCATCCAATCGGTTTTGTGCATCAATAAACAGGGGATGCAGGTTGATATAGGTATAACCCATTTTGGCGGCATTGGCTTTAAGCATCGCGTTTACCCGTGGGATATGCTCGGCCTTGTCATAATGTTGCGGAAAGTTCTTTACAGTTGGGTTTATGGGTAAGATGCTTTGCACATATATTTTAGTGGCGGGGCTCCCGGCTTTTACCTTGCTGATTATCTTAAAGTAATTATAGGCGATAACCGAATCGGGGATATCCTTGCCGATGTCATTAATACCTAACAAGATAAATAGCTTTTTAGGATGGCGGTTTATCACATCATCAATCCGTTTAAGCATGCCATAGGTAATATCGCCACCTATGCCACGGTTAAGCACGGTAGTATCGTTTAACAGTTTTGGCCAGTTACCCATTTCGGTAATGCTATTGCCCAAAAAAATAGTGCCGCCCTGTGTTACCGGCTGTTTCTTGAATTGTTCTAACCGTTCGGTGGTATGGTCGGGAATAAAGGGGATGGTGTCAAACAGGTTTTGGTTTGATGGCCTGGTTTGCGCCCGAGCAAAGGCCGGAAGCAGTAAAAGCAGCAGGAGGTACTTCTTCATAAATTTGTTTAGTTGGCGGCTAAAAATACAATAATTTGCGACCATTAAAGGCCGTTTTTTGGCGATTTTTTCCGTTTTGAGGGCGAAAAAAGGCGCTTATTTCGCAGTTAAAAAACCTGATTTTTCGTAAAATCCTGACAAATTATAAACAATTATAAATACAATAATGTTGCATTTGTGTTATCTTTGCAGCATGATCACACGGTTAAAAACCATAAAGCTGGATAATATAGGTATGACAGCCTCAACACTTTGCGCTATACATTGCGCGGCTGTGCCTATATTTTTTACCAGTTTACCTTTGCTTGGTCTTGGCTTTTTGGCCAACCCATGGGTAGAGTGGATTATGATCATTATTGCCCTGGTGGTTGGTATCTCATCTATCGGTAATTCGTTTTTTAAAGAGCACCACCGTATTTTACCTTTAGCTTTGCTGATTGCCGGGTTTGTTACCATTATTGTTGGGCATTTGTTTACCACTGGTTGGCTGGAGGCTATAATTGTACCCGCAGGGGGCATTACTATTGCGCTTGCGCATTTTGTAAATTATAAATATGCCGGTACCTGCAAGGCGGGCGGCAGCTTTTTCCATATTAAGCATGCGCACCCGCATGATGAGCAACAGGCTGCATAATTTTATTATTTTTGTACTATAAAATGGCACAAGTGAAAAATAATTACCAGTTTGAGGATATGCTGCAAAAGCATAATCTTAAAAAAACTGCGCCGCGGTTAAGGGTGCTGTCCATGATGTACTCAAAAAATACAGCCACCTCGCAACCCGATCTGGAGAGTGTAATGAACGATATTGACCGCGTTACCCTATACCGAATACTGAATGTTTTTGAAGAAAAAGGCATTATCCATAAAGTGTTCGACCTGAATGGTACGGCCAACTACGCCGTTTGCCATTCCGATTGCCAGGAAAACCATCACCACGATGAACACCTGCATTTTAACTGTACCGTTTGTAAAAACGTGTACTGCTTAAACGAATTGAATATGCCCAGGCTAACGCTGCCGGCAGGGTTCGAGGCGCAGGGCTTTACGTTGTATGCATCGGGCCTTTGCCCAAAGTGCAGCAAAAAAAGTGCTGTAAAAGTTAATTGATTTGCAACAATATTGCTATTAAACCAAAGGCGGCTAAAAACGCCTTTAAACGGCCTTAAAACGCCAAAAAACGACCTTCAAAGAGAATTTATAGTATTGAATTATACAATGTTGGTTAAATTTGCGTTCCCTAATAACATAAATGGCTAAAAAATATTTCAGGCTGATCTTTACCGTCGGCGCACTTTCTTTTTACATGCTGCTGTGTTCGTTTACGCCTGCGGCAGATACTATTCAAAATGCGGGTTTTAAGCTTAAAACCATCATTATTGATGCAGGCCATGGCGGCAAGGATGCCGGTGCAAAAGGGTTGTCGTCGTTCGAGAAAAATGTGACCCTTTCTATAGCCAAAAAGCTACAAGCTGCTATTCAAACCCAATTTCCGGATATCGCCATTGTGATGACACGTACCGACGATACCTTTATCGAGTTGAGGCGGCGGTCGGACATTGCCAATAAATCGCAGGGTAACCTGTTCATCTCTATCCATTGTAATTCATCCGCCGAAGGCACCGCCTATCGTGCGCATAAACAAAGCGGGGTAATGCTGCTCATCTACGGTATAAAAAGGGCCGGTGAGCAACTGGAGGCCATGCGCGAAAACGCATCCATCCTGATAGAAAAGGACCAGACCCAATACGAAGCCCTTGATGCCGACGACCCGGCAAATGCCATTATCCTAAGCGCCTTTGCCAAAAAATACCGTAAGCAAAGCATCAAGTTTGGCGAGTACTTAAATATGGAATTCACGGAGACCGACGGCCGCCCGTCTATCGGCGTTCGCGAGCAAAGCCTTTATGTACTGGCCAACAGCGGTATGCCGGGGGTATTAATTGAAACAGGTTTTATTAACAACCCCGATGAAGAAGCCTACCTTAATTCGGATACAGGGCAGAACGAGATCGTTCAAAGCATTGTGCGTTCTATAAAAGCGTACCGGGATGTGCTTACACTGCAGCAGTAGTTTATTAACGTAAAGTTTATCTTAAATTATTAAATTAATAGCATAAAACGTTATATATTAGATAATGCTTGCCCGGCAAAAAGGGCAGGCATTTTATAAACGTTTTCATCTGCTCATGCTTTACTACCAGCACTACTCTTTTGATCTGTGGTTAACACTCATCAAATCAAACCCCGATTTTAAACTCCAGCGCGCTCACTTTTTTCAGCAAAATTTTAATAAAACAGGCAAATCTGTTGAGGAGATAGATAAACTTTTCAGGCAGGTTGATGGCATGTGTAACGCCATCAACGAAAAAACCGGCAAGAATATCGATGCCGACGAAATGTACCTGATGGTAATAAGCCTCATCAATGGCAACAGCTTAAGTATTGACGATATAGATTACACAGCCCTGCACCTTAAAATGGAGGATCTGTTATTTAAATACCCTCCGCAAATGTACTCGGCTGTAACAACAGAGGTGCTGGAGCATCTAAAACAAAAAAGCGGAGCAACTTTTAGTTTGTTGAGCAACACAGGATACATCACCGGAAAATCATTACGAAAGGTATTAGCACTTTACGGGTTGGATAACTATTTCGATTTTCAGCTTTACTCTGACGAGGTGGGCATGTCAAAACCAAACCCCGAATTTTTTAAAACGATGCTGAATAACATTGATATATGTAACCCGGACAAGGATATCCCGCTGAAGAATATCATCCACATCGGCGACAATCCGAAGAACGACACGCAGGCCGCGGATGAAATGGGTATCAGCTCATTGCTTATCAATTCAAACCAAACCACCATTTTAAGCCTTATAAGCTAAATCCCAGTCATGACATCTACCACATATTCTTTACACCATATACACCACCATACCACCTTTGGCTTTGATGCCGGTGATTATAGTCGCTTTAAATTTGGCGATGGGGCGGTATCAAAAGATTTTGGCATTGCGCTGGCAGATGGCTTTATCAGCGAATACCTTACGGAGAACCCTGTTACACAACAAATAGTGGTTATATCCAGTCCGTATTCGTTCATCCCAACGGCCACCTTTGCTATGAAGAACTGGTTTGTTTATCGCATTAACCATTGGCTGGCAGAACAAGGTTTATCCGTTGTACAGGAAGCCAAGGTACACCGTACCATCACCTATAAAGAAGATTATGGTGAGTTAAACGCCGAGCAGCGAATGAACCTGATAGGTAACGACCAATTCCACATAGATAAAGATTTTTTGCAGGGCAAAACGCTGCTGTTTTTAGATGATATACGTATTACCGGCAGCCACGAGCGCATGATCATGAAAATGGTTGATGCGTATGGCCTGGATAACGATATACACATGCTGTACTTTGCCCAATTGATCAATACAGATATTCACCCTAACGTAGAGAATTACCTGAACTACTACCAGGTTAAAAGCATTTTCGACCTGGACGGCATCATCAAAAGCGGTAATTTTTGCATCAACACGCGTATTGTAAAATACATATTAAACTATAGTTTTGACAGCTTTTGCATGTTTATTGAAAACCAAACGGCCGATTTTGTAGAACAGCTTTACAACATGGCTTTGGGTAACGGGTACCATACCATTGAAGCATATGAGCGTAACCTTAACTTTATAAAAAAACAACTATTTGAACATTCTGCTTTAGAAAGAGCCGGATGAGGTTAAAACCCTATTTCGCTTGCGGAGAGAGGGTGGTAAAACAAAGCAATGACCGGGTGAGTTAAATTAGTGCACTTTACATGTGGGCTATGTTACTCACCCTGACTACGCTACGCTGGTCGACCCTCTCTGCTGTGCAAAGAGGGTGAAAAAAGAAACTCATTCTGCTTTGTAGAAGCAGGATGGGATATAACTTTATAAAAAAACGTTTAATTAAATAATTATAACTAAATACAATATGGCAATTAACCTTCAAAAAGGGCAGCGCGAAGCTATTGATGCCCCTAAATTTACAATAGGCTTAGGCTGGGATACCAATACATCATCAACAGGGGCAAGCTTTGACCTGGATGCATCTGTATTTGTGATGGGCGATAATAAAAAGATCCTGAGCGATGAGTATTTTGTGTTTTATAACAACCTTAAAACACCTGATGAAGCTGTTGAGCATACCGGCGATAACCTGACCGGCGCAGGCGATGGCGACGATGAGCAGATCAAGATTGATCTGACTAAAATAGATCCGCGTGTAACCGAGATCTGCATTGTGGTAACCATCCACGAAGCCGAAAGCCGCCGCCAGAATTTTGGCCAGGTGCGTAACTCATTCGTACGTATTTTTGATGCAGCCACCAATACCGATATCCTGAAGTATGAGCTGGAAGAGGATTTCTCGATAGAAACAGCGGTAGAGTTTGGCCGTATTTACAAACGCGATAACAAATGGAAATTTGAGGCAGTAGGCGCCGGTATGAAAGGTGGCCTGCAGGATTATTTAAATAAATATAATTAAGCTAAAAGCAGAAAGGTTAGAGCAGAGAGCCGCTCAGGTGTTTTAGCTTTACACTTTCTGCTTTTAGCTCACAGCTAAAAACAAAAGGAAATGGCAATAAATCTTCAAAAAGGGCAACGCATAAGCCTCGAGAAAAGCAACGGCAGCAAACTGCAAAGCGTTTGCGTAGGTATAAACTGGGGCGCTATAGAAAAGAAAGGTATTTTTGGTTTCGGCTCGTCTAAAGAAGCGGTTGACCTGGATGCCAGCTGCGCTTTGTTCGACGAGAATAAAAAACTTATAGATGTAGTTTACTTTGGTAACCTAAAATCAAAAGACCAGGCTGTGCGCCACAGCGGTGATGACCTTACCGGCGATATGGGTGGCGATGACGGTTTGGATAACGAAGTGATAACACTTGATTTTGGCAGCCTTAACCCGGCTGTAAAACACGTGGCCTTTGTGCTGAACAGCTTTAGAGGCCAGGATTTTGGCACCATTCCGTTTGCATCCATCCGCATTTATGAGGGTACACCGAAACGGGTGAACGAGATCTTTGCGACGTATGATATTGCGCACGATGCCAGCTTCAGGGGCCACGTATCTATGGTGATGGGGATTTTCTACGTTAAAAACGATGAGTGGAAATTCAATGCTATTGGCGAACCAACCAAAGACAGGAAGCTGGAAGAAACCGTGAATACGGTAATGAGGAATTTTTTGTAAATTACATTAGCCGGATTTGCGCGGCGGGTTCCCCTCTTGAGAGGGGCAGGGGTGTGTTACTACGCGTTTAAACACACCCCCCCGCCATTACACAATCCCGGCGCACCCCTTCAAGAGGGGATCGAATCTCATTAATATTAAAAAATACACAATGGAAAACAACCTAACCAACGAAGGTGCCGGCCTGCCTGATTTTAATGCAACACCTGCAGCAGCAAGCACCAACACCCCGGTTAAACTTGATAAAGACGGTAATGTTGACCTAACCAACATCACCCCGGATGAGGTAAAAAAATACAGCGAAAAAGGCAAGGACCTAAACCCTGCCGATGTAAACTCTATTTTAAATTATGGTACGGATGTGCAGGCTTCTATGGAGCGGTACAGCAATACCTTCCTGTCGTCAGTACGTACGTTCGATTCGGGCGAGGTAGGCACCTTAATTACCGACTTGCTGCACGAATTAAATTACATTGATGTAGACGAGCTGGAGCAAAACGCGTTTGTAAGGATCATATCACGTATCCCTATTTTGCGTACCCTGGTTATGGATACCAAAAAGATGTTTGCCAAGTACGATCTGGTGGTTAACAACGTTGATAAGATCACCAATAAAATAAAAGCAGGCCGTGTAAATTCTATTAAGGATAATGCATCGCTGCAAACCATGTTTGATAGCAATGTAGATTACATTAAGCAAATGGAAGAGCTGATCATTGCCGGGCAGCTTAGGTATAAAGAGCTTAACGAACAGTTGGCCGTAATGGATGGTAACCCATCGGCCTACCAGGATTATGAAATAGCTGACCTGCGCGACTATGTGAACCGCCTTGATAAACGCCTTGCCGATTTGAAGGTAGTGCGCTTTATTATGCTGCAATCGCTGGCGCAGATCCGCGTGGTGCAAAATAACAATACCACCATTGCCGAGAAGGCGCAGTCAATAGTATCAACCACCATCCCGGTTTGGAAAAACCAGCTCACCATTGCCGTAGCGCTGAACAGGCAAAAGGCCAATGTGGAGATGCAGAAGAAGATATCAGACACTACGAACACCATTTTACAGAAAAATGCAGAGTTGCTTAAGCAAAACAGTATTGATGTAGCCCGCGAAAATGAGAAAACTGTGGTATCTTTGGATACTTTAAAACGTACCACACAATTGTTAATTGAAACTTTAACCGAAGTGAAGAGGATACATGATGAGGGTACACAAAACAGGAAAACGCTTAATACGGAGTTACAAACTTTAGAGGCAGAGCTCAAAAAGAATGTAACAAATACACGTTAACCGGCATATGGATGAAAACAGGCTAAACATATTAAATGCATCAACACGCGTTATCAGCAAACTACAGCTGCTATCGGTGTTTTTTAATAACGATGTAATTTATAAAATTTACCTGCGCACCCAAGTACTGCACCAGCTTTTTCAAACCAATCCTGAGCTTGATATTAACCAGCTGGAGATGTTTCATCTCCAGTTTACCCAAACCCTTATTGATCTGCTTAAAAAGATCAAAAAGAACAACGAGGCCCAGGCCGACCTGCTTTTGAAGGAGGTGGCCCTGAATAACCAGTTGATAGAGCAAATGGACGATTCGGTTTACACCGAGCATAATTTTAGTAACGATAAGCAGCGGCAGGCTTTAAAAATGAGCCAATCGTTGCGTAAGCTGTTCCAGGTGCTGTCAGATAACTCGTCGGAGTATCCGTTTACGGGTAATATCAATAAGTTCAGCGCACATTTTTCTGGCGATTACTTTTTCAGTATCTCCACCGAATTGGTTTATGACTTGCTGCAATATAACCCTGCCGATGTTTATACCAACGAGTATGCAACCATCCAGCGTAAACTGATGGGCGCCTTATGTAAGTATGATTTTAAGATTGATTTTTACTGCGGATTGCGCGCCAATGATATTGTGCTGGAAGTTTACCGCTTTACGGATGTGAACAGGTACTTCCTGTTCTCGCCGCTTAACAATTTGCTTTTGTTTTGCGATGTGGGCAAACTTGGCGATATTGACTTGAAAAATACGATAAGCAAACGCGAGCGCATGATGCGCGAACTGCGCGATAAAAATGTGCAGCTAACAGGCAAGGCAGGTTTAATGAAAACCAACCTGCCCGAAAATATTACGGCCCTGCTGGCCGAAGACTATAAGAAGATAGCCGATGTGAACTTTTTGGCACACATGAACGCGTTTGACGTGCAGGCTAATATTTTAAAAACAATGCTAAACACCGATATAATTTAAACTCACGTATGGATTTTTTACACACATTGCTTGGCCCTGATATAAAAGCGGGCCTGTTGATTGTGCTCAACCTTATTGTTATCGAAAGCCTTTTATCGGTAGATAATGCCGCTGTACTGGCCACCATGGTGCTCGATCTGCCAAAACATCAGCGCGCACGTGCATTGCGCTATGGTATTGTAGGGGCTTATGTACTGCGTGGGGTATGCTTGTTTCTGGCAGCGTGGCTGGTTAAAATATGGTGGTTAAAACCATTGGGTGGCTTGTATCTGTTATACCTCGCTTTTGACTATTTTAAAAAGAAACTTGCTGCTAAAAATGCCGAAGGCGATGAAGAAGAGTCGGTTGATAAAAGCAAAAATTGGTTATACAAATCAACAGTTGGCCTTATTGGTACCTTTTGGGCAACTGTTGCCCTGGTTGAACTGATGGACCTTGCCTTTTCAATAGATAACGTATTTGCAGCCGTGGCTTTTACCGATCACGTGTTCCTGATCTATACCGGTGTGTTCATCGGTATTTTGGCTATGCGTTTTGTAGCGCAGGCTTTTGTAAAGCTGATGGAAAAATTCACCTTCCTTGAAACGGTTGCCTTTATGGTTATCGGTGTATTGGGAGTTAAGCTAACTGCTTCATTATTTGTGCATTTTGATAAGGAATCTCCTATATCAAAATTTTTAGAGGGCGAAACAGCTGATATTGCCGTATCGGTATTTACGGTATCGGTATTTATTATTCCGGTGCTTACTTCTATCTTCTTTAACTTCCCTAAAAAGAACATCATCAAACCCGAAATAGCCGAAGAGGCCGAAGGCGTTTTAGATAAAAGCTAAGCCTGGTTTAACAATAAACAAGATATCATTGCGGGGAGCGTAGCGACGCGGCAAACTCAGCATATCCGAACATCCTATAAGATTGCCGCGCTATCGCTCGCAATGACATGGTTAATTTTTAATAATGAATAAACTCATCGCATCAATTTTCGGTATAGGATACGTAAAAGGCGGCGGCACGCTGGCTGCTATAGTTACCTGTCCGTTTATATGGCTTATGTGGCAGCAGCCGTTTTTGCAAAGCCCCTGGTACCTGGTAGGGGTAACCGTTATAATAACCCTGCTGGGCATTTACGTTGGCGACAAGGTAGAGCCGTTTTGGGGCAAAGACAGTTACCGCGTAGTGATAGATGAAGTTGCCGGGATGCTGGTAACCATGCTGTTCATCCCGCCCAATTTATACTACCTGCTGATAGGCCTGGTGCTGTTCCGCTTTTTTGATATCGTAAAACCGCTTGGCATCCGTAAAATGGAAAACTTACCCGGCGGTACGGGGGTAATGATGGATGACGTATTGGCCGGCGTGTATGGTAATATTGTATTGCAGGTTATTGTATTTCTTGTTGTTAAGTTTTATGGAAATGCCTCAATCGATGTAAGCATTGGAATAGGCTAAATTCAGGATAAATAATTACCTTAGTTTTTAAACTTTAAACTTTATCGAGGCATGACCTTTTTTACCTATGCTGCGCTGTTTTTACTTGCAATTCGCTTGCGCAGGGCCATAAAACTATCACCCATAACCGCAAAATGGAACGCACCGCTATATGGGATAGCCCTATCTACCATTGGGATAGCTTTTTTGCTGGATGATTTGCTGCCCAACGATGAAATAGAAGGATTAATAATTGCATTGCTGCTGTTGGGAGTAGTGGAGTTTTTAAAGCGCGAACCCGATTTTAAGCGTTTCCATGTATTGATCAATGCACATTATCCAATTATAGCGGCGGCCATACTCTCTAATATAGTAGCGCTCATCAGCATAAAGTTTTATAAAAAATATGATGATTATTTCCAGGCCGCGCAATTAGCCGCTTTCGGCTGGATCTTTCTGCGTGTTGCCACCTCCAAAAAACAACAAAGCGAACTCAAGCGCATCAGCGAGCGTAAGGACGAGCTGGAACTGCTGGTTGCCCAGCGCACTGCAGAAATAACCAAGCAGCGTAACGAATTACAGGAAACTGTAAAAGAACTACAGGCTACCCAGGCCCAGTTGATACAGCAGGAAAAGCTGGCATCGTTAGGGGAGCTTACTGCCGGTATAGCACACGAAATACAAAACCCTTTAAACTTTGTAAACAATTTCTCTGAAGTGAGCATGGAGCTGATTGAGGAGATGGAGGAAGAGATGGCCAAAGGCGATATGGAAGAGGCTACCGCTATTGCTAACGATATTAAACAAAACCTGGAAAAGATACGCCACCACGGCAAACGTGCCGATGGTATTGTAAAAGGTATGCTACAGCATAGCCGCGCCAGCAGTAATGTTAAGGAACCCACAAACCTGAACACCATTGCCGATGAGTATTTCCGCCTGGCTTATCATGGTTTGCGCGCCAAGGATAAATCATTCAACGCTGACCTGGTGACTAATTTTGACCCGGATCTGCCATCTATCAATATCGTATCGCAGGATGTTGGCCGCGTGTTGCTTAACATGTTCACTAATGCGTTTTACGCGGTGCATCAAAAGCAAAAAACAATTGGGGGCGATTTTAAACCCCGTGTTGAGGTATCAACCCGTACTATAAAAACGCCAAAAGGCAGCGATGTAGAGATCATTGTAAAAGACAATGGCAGCGGTATTCCTGATGCTATTAAGGATAAAATTATGCAGCCGTTCTTCACTACCAAACCGGCAGGCGAGGGTACCGGCCTTGGCTTATCGCTTAGCTATGATATTATTGTGAAAGCACATAAAGGCCATATCAACATCAATAGTAAAGAAGGCGAAGGCTCTGAGTTTGTTGTTACCCTGCCCGTTGCCTCATAAGCTGGTTTACCCTGTTTATAAATTATTGCAACGCGTAAATTTGAATTATATATCTTTAAGCCCTATATGAAAATACTAGTCGTAGACGACGAAGAAGACGTTCAGCCGCTATTTTTACAGCGGTTTCGCAAAGAGATCAAGAGCCACGAAGTAGAGTTCGACTTTGCGCAATCGGGTGAGGAAGCATTGAATTATCTGAAAGATAAGCATTCGGAAGTGGTGCTGATCCTATCTGATATTAACATGCCGGGCATGAGCGGGATTGAGCTGCTTACGCACATCCGGGAGGATTTCCCAACCCCGCCGCCGCCCGTGGTAATGATGATAACCGCCTATGGCGATGAAGAAAACTACAAGCAGGCTATGGATAAAGGCGCTGATGACTTTTTGACCAAACCGCTTGATTTTAACTTACTGAAAGAAAAACTTAAAACTTTATAGCACACAAAATGGCTAAGATACTGGTAGTGGATGACGAAGCTGATCTGGAGATACTGGTAAAACAAAAGTTCCGCCGCAAGATCAGGGAGAACGAGTACGAGTTTATTTTTGCGCAGAACGGGGAAGAAGCTTTGGCACGCATCAAAGAGAACCCCGATCTGGATATCATCCTGTCGGACATAAACATGCCCGTAATGGACGGCCTTACCCTGCTTACTCATTTACCAGAGGCCAACCCCACACTTAAGGCGGTAGTGGTATCGGCCTATGGCGATATGCAGAACATCCGTACCGCCATGAACCGCGGCGCGTTTGATTTTGTGATGAAACCGGTTGACTTTGACGATCTTGACATTACCATGCAACGTACAATTACCTACGTAAGGCAATTGCAGGAAACCCTAAAGGCTATTAAAGAGAACAACATCCTGAAAATGTACGTGGACGAGAATGTGCTGAATTTTATGACACACAAGGAGTTTGAAGGCAGCCTGATGAAGAACGAACTGCTGGAAGCTACCGTGATGTTTGTTGATGTTTGCGGCTTTACAGCCATTACAGAGCATATACCTGCCAATACGGTTGTTAACCTGCTTAACGGCCTGTTTGATAAAATTGTAAAAGAAATTATTGCCCAGGGCGGCCATGTAGATAAGTTTATGGGCGATGCTATCATGGCGGTGTTCCGGGGAGAGTTTCATTTGGATAGGGCGATAGATGCAGCCCTGGCCGTAAAAGCACACCTTAGCGACGAGCCGGAAATTGACGCAGGCAACGGCAAAAAATTTAAACCCAATATTTCGGTAGGGATCAATTCGGGCGAGATGGTGTCGGGCAATATCGGCTCGGCCTCCCTAAAACGCCTGGACTATACTGTTATTGGCGATTCGGTGAATTTGGCGCAGCGCCTGCAGGGCATAGCCACCGCCGGGCAGATCATCATTACAGAGGATGTATTCCACAAAGCCAAAGAATCGTTCCGGTGCAAACCTAATGGCGAATTTACGCTGAAAAATAAGCTTAAGCCGGTAAATACTTACGAGGTTATAGAGTAGCGGGAGCGGGTTTAAGATAATAGAAGATACTTCGCGTCTGTTACTGGTATAAGTTTTCAACTTATACCTAAAATGAGTTAAGCTTTCAGCTTAACAGCCTTATTCTGTTAATAAATTTCGGCTCATTTATTTGTTTTATTTCGCAAGCTGAAAGCTTGCCATGTTTTAGGTCTAAGTTGAAAACTTAGACCAGTATTGGGACGCGAGGTATCGCGTCTCTACATTAGATTTATTCCCTGTTAGTGCCTTGCCCTGCGCTTCAGCACTCCTCCCGCGGCTTCTTTAATAATGCTGGTGAAAATGAACGCCTTCGGGTCTATCTCATGTACCATATTTTTCAGGCGCCTAAGTTCTAAACGGGTAACTACAGTAAATACAATATCAACAGGGTGATGTACATCAAAACTTTCTTTTAAAAAGCCACGCTCGCCTTTATAAACAGTAATACCACGGCCAAGTTGTTTTACCAGCATTTCTTTTATCGCAACGTTTTGGCCGGATATAATGGTAACGCCGGTATATTCTTCCAGGCCTTCAATCACAAAGTTGATCATCCTCGAAGCTGTGTAATAAGTAATGATAGAGTAAAGGGATGTAACAAAACTTACCTCTAAAGCAGCTATCAGGAAAATAACAACGTTAATACCCAGTATGATCTCGCTTATGGTAAAACTAATGCGCTTACCGGTGTATAGCGCCAGCACCTCTATACCATCAAGTGCGCAGCCGCCGCGTATGGCCAAGCCAATACCCGTACCCATAAACACACCGCCAAATATGCACACAAGCAGCTTATCGGATGTTATTTTGTCGGGATAAGGCAGGTAAAGCAGGCAAAGGGCCAGCCCGATTATAGCCAGCATTGTACGCAAAGCAAAGGTTTTGTTTACCTGTAAGGCCCCCATAATAACAAATGGAATGTTTGCCAGGATAATTACGTAAGCAATATTAAAATGGTAAAGCTCGTGTATTAGCAGGGAGATCCCCGTAACCCCGCCATCAAAAAAGCCATTGGGTATCAGGAAACTTTTTAAGGCAAACCCGCAAAACAAAATTCCCGCTATGGTATAAATAGTGTCTGTTATTATTGATCGTGCAGTAGGCGCTGTACTCATTTCGGCAATAGAAGTTTTAGTATGTAAAGTTCTTAAATTTTCTTGTTGTTTTGGCTGCCTGTTTTTTAAAGATGAGGCTGTAAAGTACCGGTGGTTTTGCAAAAACGTGGTTTGCAACTTATCCCATTCCTCTATGTTGCTGATGTTGCCAAAGGCCAGCATTTCGCGATAGAGTTTATTGCCGGTAGTTAAAAAATCGGTACGGCCAAGGTAATCAAGGTCGGCGTCACAAATAATTTGTTCCAAAAGATTAGCAGGTTGCTGTGGCAGCTGTGTTGCCATAATTAGCATGCAGATCTTTTCAATATCCTCCTCATTATAACCAAATTTTGGTAAAGCTTCCCGGGTTATTTTGCAGGATGATAGCTCGTGGTCGTGGTTGCCTAACAGGTAACCACAATCGTGGTAAAGGGCAGCAAGCAGCAGCAGTTTGGTATCCGCTTCGTTTAAGTTCTCTTGCTTAGCAATGGCAGCAGCTGATTGATAAACATCAAGGGTATGGTCGGCATTATGGTAATGAAACTGCGTGGGCAGTTCGGTACGCAACCTGTTTAATATATATATACCCTCGGGGCTATCTACCATAATCCTAAACCAATTCTGTTGCGCTAAGATATTAATTTGAGGGGATAGTTACCAAGGTTCTTTTAGCTTCGTTAGTTTACTCACCTGGTCGCTGCTTCGTTTGACGACCCTCTCTTCGCTGCGCGGAAAAGAGGTTTGATAATTTCTTCACCCTCTTTGCGTACCAGAGAGGGGCGACCAGCGAAACGCAGTCGGGGTGAGTAAATGACCGATAGCCTTAACATTGCCTGCCTGCCTTTTGTCACCATTCCCTGATTAATGTGACTGCAACGTCATATAATATAGTTGCAGCTGCAATAGGGGCTATTTAGCATTAATTTTGAATAACATCTGCTAAAATAAGATGTTAATCCATCTGACAGAAGAAGACTATGAGCGCAAAGAAATTATCAGATATAAAGTATTCCGTATTGGACCTCGCCACCGTTGTAGAGGGTAGCAACCCGGCCGACAGCTTCAAAAAAAGCATGGAAGTGGCGCAACTTGCCGAAAAAATTGGCTACACACGTTATTGGTTTGCCGAGCATCATAATATGATGAATGTGGCCAGTTCTGCAACATCAGTATTAATAGGTTATATTGCCGGTGGTACTTCAAAAATAAGGGTAGGCTCGGGTGGTATTATGCTGCCAAACCATGCGCCGCTTATTGTGGCCGAGCAGTTTGGCACGCTTGCATCGCTTTATCCGGGCAGGATTGATCTTGGCCTTGGCCGTGCGCCGGGTACCGACCAAATGACCGCCCTTGCCATCCGTGGCGAAAATTTTAACGCGGCACATAACTTCCCGAGGGATATTGTGCGGCTGCAAACCTACTTTTCGGCAGATAATGCAACAAGTAAGGTAAGGGCTATCCCTGGTGAGGGGTTGGAAATCCCGATATGGGTGCTGGGTTCAAGTACCGATAGCGCCAAAGTTGCAGCGGCTATGGGTTTACCGTACGCTTTTGCCAGCCATTTTGCACCAACGTATTTTATGGAGGCTATTAAAATTTACCGCGACAATTTTAAGCCTTCCGAATACCTGCAAAAGCCATACGTTATGGCCTGTGTAAATGTGGTTGCTGCAGATACCGACGGCGAAGCCGAGTACCTGGCCACATCTGTAAAACAATTTTTTATGGGTGTGGTAACCGGTAAAAGGCAATTGCTGCCACCCCCGGTTAAAAGTATGGACAGTGTATGGAACGTGTTTGAGGAAGAAGCCGTAATGCAAATGCTGGCTTATTCGTTCATCGGCGGGCCGGAGAAGATCAGGGCGGAGTTAACCTCATTTGTGGATGAAACCGGTATTGATGAAGTAATGGCCACTTCGCATATTTTCGACCATCAATCGCGTATGTACTCTTACAAGGTATTTGCCGATGTGATCCGTAATACCAACTACGCCCCGCTGAATATCGAACTATAAAATATTTTTGTGTTTTAAGCAAGAAAAGGCTGCGATAGTGATATCGCGGCCTTTCTTGTTAATTATGATGTGCCTTTATTGAACAATAATAGATACGTTCTCTACTTTCAACTCTTCCTGCGGTGCACCACCATATTTTTTGATGGAGATGTTAAAGTTGGGTTGGCCACCCGCTTTAGAGAGGTTAAACTCCTTTGATATTTCAAAAGTGAATGTTTCCTGCATTTTAGTGGGCATTCCTTCCATTTTCATATCCTCCATACCCGAGTGATGGTCGGCGCCGAAAAAGGTCATAAAACCGCTGAAGTAATCGCTTTTTGAATTAGCCACAGCGCCTTTTGGCAGGTTCAAAAACACCTCGTAACCACCTTTTGGCGCTTTGGTGTATGATACTGTAACGTTCATAAATACCTTTTGGTTAGCATTGCTTTTTAATAAATTGGTTTTAGCTGTATTGTTGGCTACCGTAAAATTGGTAACCCCCTTATTCACTACTACATTTGGTGACTGCGAGGCCAGTGCGTTTTTAGCCTGTAGCTGTAGCGGAGCTGCTTTTAGCACGTTGGCAGGTTTGCCTTGCACAGGGGTGTCGTCGTAATCATAATCCATAGTGTATAGTATCTTCATAACCTCCTCCATGGTGTATTGCACCTTTTTGCCGTTCTCATCAAAGAAAATATACGGCCACGGTACAGATTTTAACTCTGCAAGGGTAACTTCCTGTCCGTTATTGGTGTTGGTCCATTTTTGCCAAACCCGGTCTATGTTGGCGTGGTGCACCCAAAAGATAGGGTCGTATGCAGCGGTTTTTACATCCTGCATCAAACCGCCGCCTTTGTCAAATTTTTGCTTAATGGAGTTAAACATGCCTTTGCCGGCCTCGCTATTACCATAGCCAATATAATCGTGCATGGCCCCGTGAGGTGCCGCGTTCATATTTTTATTAAAACCCGCGTAGGTGGTGTTATCAAACAGGTTTTTTAGATCAATAAATTCCAATATTTCGCCGTGTAAGGGGGCGCCGTTGTTCAGGCTGTCCAAGCGGGCTTTTTCATACAGGCTCGATTTGGTATCTCTGTAAATAGCCGGCATGGTGCGGCTTTGCTGCGCGTTCACGGTATCGGTATAGCCCCAGTAAGGTAAACTAAAATTTGGGTCGCCGGATAGTTTGCGTACTATCTTTTCAAAATGATAAATATACAGCCTGTGCCATACCAAAAAGTGGATCACCTCTTTTTTTGATTTGGTATGCGTGCAGTTATCCCAGGCCTCTTTCAGGTCTTTTGGGTAATGATAGCTGGCGCAAAAAGGGTTGTTGGGGATAGTATCAGGCACCCAATGGATAGCCCCCTGGTAATACCAGCTGCTGGTGCTGTCGCAATCCATGGCGCGCATAATGCCCAGGGCTTTTTTCAGGTCAGCCATGTCTTTTTCAGCTTTTGGAGAGTAAAGACTTTTACGTAGATAACGTACTTGTTGTGTGCCCTGTAGTGCTTTTTCAGTATTGCCGCTTTGATTTCCGCCGCAGGCGCTCAGGGTTGCAACAAATAAAATAGCTCCCCATTTTAGTGGTTTGTTCATTGTGATGTGTTTAAGGTTAGGTGATATAAATATACGGTATGGTAAAGCGCTCCCGAAAGGGTGTAAATAGCTTTTTTGCGAATAGCTATTAATAAGTGAAAATGTTAAAACCTACAAACCGCACTTAATGAAGTAATAGTACGTTTTAACGTTGTATGTATAAAATTTGCAAATTGCATACAACAAACAGGCGTATTAAATGTAATTTACACTGTATTTAACATCATACCTTTTGCCTGCCTTATCGGGCAATGTTTTTAAACAATAAATGAGTAAAGTATTTACAATAACAGAGGGACTTGAAAACTTAGGGGCGATGAGCACCGGGGGCCAGGGCTCGGTTTATAAGGGCCGTCGTATGGGGCCTGTTTTAACGGCCATCAAGTTGCTACCTACACCCATACACACCGAAAGTGAGGACGATAAGAACTTCCGTAACTTCCGTAACGAGGTAACCAAGCTCCAGAAAGTTAACGAGCAGCCAAACCCTAATGTAGTAAAGATCCTGAGTTCGGGCATTACCGATAGTGGCTCGTTCCCATACATTGAGATGGAATATATTGAAGGCCCCGACCTTTGCGAATTGCTTAAACCGCCCCATGAAAAGATCTTTATGCTTACTGAGGTTATCCGCGTGGCCGATCAGTTGGCCAGCGCCCTGGCGCATTGCCATAAGGTGGGGGTAAAGCATGGCGACGTGAAAAGTAATAATGTAAAATATAATATCCATACAGGCAACTATGTACTGCTTGATTTTGGCCTGGCCATCATGAGCGAGGAGCAGCGCCGTACCAGTATCCGCCATGCGGGAGCTATTGAATTTATGGCACCCGAGCAACATGAGGGCAAGATGCTGCTGGAAACCGATATTTATAGCTACGGCATAATTCTGTATGAATTATTGACCGGCGAAGTGCCCTTCCCGCTGCATGGCGGCGGCGATGCCGGGCGTAACGCGGTGATGCTGGCACATATCGAATCTCGGGTGCCCGACTTGCTCAACGCGCGCAGAAACTCGTTGCCAGATACCTGGGACCAGGAAAAGAAAGGCCGCGAAATGCAGCTACCGCAATGGCTGCTTAAACTGGTAGAGAAATGCCTGGAAAAGGACCCCGCAAAAAGGTTTAGCAACGGTACGCAACTGCATGATGCTATTGTAACCGGCAGTCTCAGCGGATCAGATAGTTTTGATATTGCAGGCGGCCTTAGTAACGCCGCCCTGCGCAGCGAGAACGAACGCTTGCACAACCAATTGCTTCAGTACCAACAATCGGGCGCGCCAATTGTTAAACAGCATGTGGCTGCAGAGCCAGTTGAGGATGGGGCGCGGATATCATTATCAAAACCATATTATTATACGGTGATGGTATTACTGGTGCTTTTTATGGGGTTTTCGGTTTATGCAACGTTCCTGAAAAAGGAAGGCAATCCAAACCCGGTAAAACAGGATTCGTTACGTACTAAAGCGGATACAAGTACAGGTGTACCCGATTATGGATCGAGGTTCCCGGCGGATAACGCCAAGGAGGATTCAATCCCCTTAAAGCAAGATACCGTAGTTAAAAAGCCGGTAGTGATACCGCAAAAACCGGCACCCGATACTACTAAAACAGAACCGGATACAACAGGTAACCAGCAGTAATCCGGATAATTGCCGGAGGCGGATTTAGAATTTAGAAATTAGGATTTAGAAATTTTTTAAATGGCTTCAACACCAAATTTTTGGCAGCGTATAGGCATACAGGATTGGTTTTTAATCAACGAAAGTACTGAGAAGGCAAAGGCTAAAGCTCTTACGCCCGATACGGTTTATAGTTATATTGTAGAAAAATTCCGCGACTCGATCAAAGACCTTTCATTTGCCGACCGGGTTGTGTTCTACCACGAATTCATCATTAGCTTTAATGCCGACGATTACAAGGAATTTGTTGCCGATAAACAAGGCATCTTTGGCCTTATTGTGCAGGAAACGGTAACCAAGTTTTATGAGATCCTGAAAGAATACCGCGCGGCCGGTAAAACCGTAAAACCATCCGGTTCCAAATGGGTGTTCAGGCTGGTATCGCACCCTGATTATGCCCGTGGCGATAAAGGATTTATCGGCAAACTGCTGCCCGATAATAACCAGAAGGAGCAAAATCTTAGGGTAACTTTCATCCCGCGGCAAACAGGTATAGCCCAAACCTTTGATGTAAGCCAGGAAGCGTTAAAAGGCTTTACGTATTATAGCGAGGGATATTTCGAGATCCCGTATGAGCAGGAGCTTGAACCTGAAGAACAAAAGGCCGCCAAAATACAGAGCACAGTTGCGCGACTGGAAACCATCATCCCCGACCAGCAGTTTGCCGGTAAAAAGGTGGAGTATTTGATGAAGGACGAAGAGATCATTGTATCGGGGCTTGAAGAAACCCGCGACGACTCAAACATCTTCACCATACCGAGCGATTGGGTGAACGCGCCGCACCTGCAAATAAAGTATAACAAGGCCGATGGTAAGTTTTACCTGGCATCATTTGGTGAAATAACAACACTGAATGAAGTGACCATAGCCCGCAGCGATGTAAACTCGCCGCAATGGGTAGAGCTGCCGGTAAACTCGCGCATGTTGCTGAACGGTATTATCGGTTTAAACCTTTTTAAAGCATAAGTGATTTTTAACCGCAGAACGGACAGAGATACGCAAACAGTTAAGCAAAAGGTTTAATGATCAAACAAGCCTCATTGACCTTTGTGTTTCTTTCTTCGTGCCCTCTGCGGTTAAATAATAAATTTTAAATATAAAGCCATATTAATTATGTCGCAAATATTATCCATAGGCTTATTGGTAATTGGGTTTTTCCTGTTGGTGACCCATTTTGCTGATATTAAAAACTCAGGTAAACGCAATGGCTGAAAATTATTTTGGATTAACCGACACAGGCAGGGTACGTACCAATAACGAGGATACCTTTATTACCCAAAAGGTAATGGGCAACCGCATGGTGCTGGCGGCCGTAATTGATGGGGTTGGTGGTTATAACGGCGGTGAGGTGGCTGCCGATATAGCGAAAACGGTAATTATTGATAGATTGAGCGGCTTACAGGGCGAGATCATCCCCGGGATGATAGATGCCTTTAAGCTGGCCAGTAAGCAGATCTCTGACAGGAAACTGGAAGATAAAGAACTGGAAAGCATGGCCTGCGTGGCTACCATGGCGTTGGTTGACTTGGATAACAACCAGTTTTTTTACGCGCATGTAGGCGATACCCGTTTGTATTTGCTGCGCGATACCTCGTTAGTAAAGATCTCTAAAGACCACTCCTTCGTAGGCTTTTTAGAGGATAGCGGCAGGCTTACCGAAGATGCCGCCATGAACCACCCTAAACGTAACGAAATAAACAAGGCCCTTGGTTTTACCAGCCAGATAGATACCGATGAGAGTTTTATTGAAACCGGGCAATCGCCGTTTTTACCGGGCGATATGCTGCTGATTTGCAGCGATGGCTTAACCGACCTGGTAGATAAGAACGGGATATTAGATATCATCACCCAAAACACTTCTTTACAGGATAAGGCAGCACAGCTGATAGATACTGCAAATGCCAATGGCGGCCGCGATAATGTGACTGTGGTACTGGTAGAAAATGATAAAACACAGCAAAGGCCGCAGGCTACTATGCCCGCATCCCCGCCCATTAAAAGGAATAATGAAACGGATGATGGGATTACGCCGGTGCGCCCTAAACAACAAAACACCGAACCCGAACTTAAACATAAAGCACCTATGGGCCAAAACAAGAATAGTGGTTTAACGCTTATCCTGGGCTTTTTGTGCCTGGTGTTCCTGGCATCAACTATTTGGTTATTCCTTACCAATCAAAAAAAAGTTACGCCGCTTGGGCAAGCAGTCCCGGTGGTACAAAAGATGCGTAATACCGATGAGGTAAAATTACAGGACGCCATTGATGCTTTTAAAGGCGATACGCTTGTACTGTCTGATACTTCGTTTAAACAGCCTATTATTATTACCGATACGCTACATATAGATCAGGATACCCTATACGTACGGGTGAAAGGTAACATCACTTTGCAACGCGACACAGCTTATAAAGGCCCCGCCTTATCTATAGCTACAGATAGTAAGATTGTGGTGTTGGATAATTTAAAATTTAAAGATTTTAGCACAGGTATTGACTTGGGTAATACCGGTTTGTTTTTAAAAAACACGCAGTTTATTAATTGCAAATTGCCTGTTCAGCGCAAGTATGACCTGCCTGACAGCAAGCCTGTGAATGCTGATTTCCCGGCAACTAAAGTAAATCCACAAACCGCTAAACCCCAAACCCCTGTTAAACCGAATGGAGCCCGATAAAATACAAACGGTAAGCCGTTGGAAGGAACGCATCTTTTTGCTGCTGGTAAGCGTTCTGTTCGTGTTTTTGTTCTTCAGGTTGCACACGGTTTTGCAAACCCGTTTTGCTGATGTTGACAAGCGCCTGGCAGATGGCACCATGATCAACCTCAACGCGCCCGACCCGGCAGAGCAATTAAAAAAACTGCTCACCAAAGGGTATTATTTTGAGGACAAGCGCGACATTGACCTGATAACCACAACCGTTGCCAATGCATCGGCTGGTACTACGCGGGTTGATAACATTGGCGAGCTTAACAAACGCAAATACTTTATTGGCGCAGATGATGCTTTTATAAAGGGCGGCAAATCGTTTAAAAGCAGGGTAGAAGCTTCGCGATCATTGCTGGGCTATACCGGCGAGGATTCGTTGCTGTTTGTAAGCGAAAAAACCAACCCCGTTAAAGTGCCGCAGGAAACCGATCTGGCCCTTGGCGAACAAAATATTAGTGTAAGCATTGTCAATAAAAAACAACCCGTACCCGGCGTTTTAGTGAAGTTGGAAATGATACTGCCGCAGGATAGTATTTACAATGATGAGGAAATTGAAGACGTTAAGCTGATAACCGAAAACGGTAACGGCTTTAAAAAGATATTTACGCCGGATAGTGCCGGTAAAAAGCACCTGCAAAGCTTAACTGCCTATGCCCGCACCAATGAGCAAGGCATTGCCGGCTTTAAAAACCTGCCCGAAGGCAAAGCATTTAAAGTATTGCCATTACAACCCGGTTACCAGTTTGGTACATCGCAAGGCATCCAAAGCCTGGATGATGATGCCAGCTTTAAGTTTACCCAACAACCGCATACCATCAGGCTTTTTTCTACTAAAGATTTTAATATCCTCAAAAAGGAGAAGTCGCTCATTATCCGTACACCGGTCGAGTTTAATAAATGGTTCCTGATCATATCGGGTAGTTTTATTGCTGCTTTTTTGCTGGTGCACATTATCCTGTCGTGGAAATTTAGCACAGCGGATCAGTTAATATTACCTGTGGTAATGATTCTCGCGGGTTTATCATTCCTAACGCTTTTAAGTTTGCAAGAACCTCTGCGTGATAGGTTTTTAGCCAAAGATATGCTGGTGTATCTCGGCATTGGCCTGGTGGCTATGCTGGTGATGCTACAATTTAAACTGCGAAGGTTTACGCCCGACTCATGGATCTACCGTATGCTGGTGTTTAAGCATAACCGCAACGCGGCAAACGGCTGGCCATGGGTAGTACTGGCAGCCACACTGCTGGCCATGACCATTAAGTTTGGTACCGGCCCCGAGGGTAGCGGTGTTAAGGTAAACCTGTTCGGCTTTCAACCCAGCGAGATCGTAAAATACTTGATCATCCTTTTCCTGGCGGGATTTTTTGCCGCTAACGAGAAACTCATCAGTGAATACAGTAGCTGGAACAAACGCTGGCAGTTCTTTTCATTCGCTTTAATAGCCATATTGGTAACCCTGTTATTGTTCCTGTTACTGGGCGATCTTGGTCCGGCCATGGTGGTGTGTTTTACCTTCATTGTGCTATTCTCCTTCTCCCGTGGCGATTTTATGTTTATGGCAGGGGCGATGGTGCTGTATGTCATCGTATCTTGGGTGGTTAAGAATGTTTGGCTTTCGGCATTGATAACAGCGGCTATCGCGGCGTTATTTATGGCGTTCAAGCGTAAATCACTTAGCGAATCGGCTATGATGGTGCTCATTATCATGGCGGCATTTTTAACTATCGACCAGATCCCATACTTAGGCAAACTGTTCCCCGGCCCTGTACAACGACTTGTGGACCGTAAAGCCATTTGGCAGGACGCCTGGAATAACGAGGTTTACGGCGGCGACCATGTTGCCAACGGCCTTTGGGCCATGGGCAGCGGCGGCGTAAGCGGCCAGGGCGTGGGCGAAGGCTTTGCTAAAACCATACCCGAGGCGCATACCGATATGATATTACCATCTATGGGCGAGGAGCTCGGGTGGACAGGGATCACCTGTATTTTCATCCTGTTCCTGCTTTACCTGCATCGCTCCATCATCATTGGCCGGCGAACGGGTACACCGTTCCTATTTTACCTGTGCGCGGGGATAGGTGTCTCCACATTCGTCCAATTTATGCTGATAGCGGGCGGTTCTACCGGGGCATTGCCGTTGTCAGGCGTATCGTTACCATTCCAGAGCTACGGCGGCTCGTCATTGGTAGCTAATTTACTGGCATCCGGGTTCTTGCTATCGGCATCATTGGTGCGGGGTACGCCGGTGCAAATGAATTATATATCGCGCCAGCAGGATAAAAACCTGGTGCCTGCTTTAATAGGCGCTGTTGCGGGTATCGTGTTGCTCTCGGTAAATGTATCGCGTTATTCGTTCGATAATAAAAAGTGGGTTGTGAAACCTGCGCTGGTGGCCGATAAAAGCGGCGCGCGTATGTTTAGCTATAACCCACGCATTGCTATATTGATGAACCGATTAGAAGCCGGTAATATTTACGACCGCGACGGCGTACTGCTGGCTACCAGCAAACCCGAACTGGTGGTGCAACAGCACCGCAAACTGGTGCAGGCGGGAGCTATTGGGTATAATATAGATTCGGCCATGCATAAGCGTCTGGACAGGTATTATCCTTTTGATGAGCAGATGTTCTTTTGGACGGGCGATGCCAATACCGGGGTATTCAACGGTAGCCCGAATGGTTATTTTGCCGAGTACGAGCATGCAGCCGAACTGCGCGGTTTTAAAATGCCGACCGAAAAATATAACGTTACTGCTAACCGTTACCGCGAGGACAGGTTTCTGGCCCGTGGTGTAAAAGAAATGACGGTAGTTAAGCGCGATTACAGCGCCATTGCCCCACTGCTTTTGGCAGGCATTAACAGTGCCGAAGTAGATGCCTTTAAAAAGCGAAACCGTGATATTAAACTGACCATGGACGCGGCCCTGCAAACCAGCATCCAAAACTCGATAGCGCAGGATACCTCTTTGCTGGATAACCGGGTATCTGTAGTGGTGATGGAATCAAATACCGGCGATGTGCTTACTTCGGCCGTTTACCCGCTGCCGCCCGTACACGATTGGGAAAAGCTGACCATGAGCTATGCCGAGCAAAACCAGTTAGATACCTGGACAACCACGCAGGACCTTGGCTTTACCCTGGCAACACAGCCCGGTTCAACCGCCAAGCTGGCAACGTCTATCGCATCGTTTAATAAACTGGGGCTGGCTGCGGCTGACCGTAAGTTTAATGTTGAAAGCTATGAACGCATCCGTACCAAAGGTTTGGAGCCTGATGAAACAGGGGTAATAACTTTGGAACGTGCCGTTGCTAAATCAAATAACGTGTATTTCATTAAACTGGCTAACGAGGAGCATCTGCAGGAGCAAATGGCCACCGTTTATATGAAAACCGGGATGTTTTTGCACGGTGTAGGCGGCTACTATTATGGCCGCGATAAAGAGAACGCTGCGCAGGAAGAAAAGTGGCGGGAACTTTGGCGAAAAACAGAGTTTAACACCAAGCCGAAGTATAACCCAAACAACATCCGTAAAACAAGGGCCAAGGGTATCTCGGGCATGGCATGGGGGCAGGGTGAGCTGATAGCTACCCCTGCTTCGGTAGCACGTATGGCTGCAGCTATAGCTAATCATGGCACGATATTGCAAAATAGGTACGTGTTGAAAGTGAATGATTCGACCGTTAAGGTTAAGCCGGGCACCAAGCTTACAAACGACCCTCAATATGCCGCGTTGCTTCGCCAGTATATGATAGAGCAAAGCGCACCAAAAGAGTGGATACTTGGCCTCGCGGTAGCAGGTAAAACCGGTACGCCCGAACGGATCTGGAAAAAGCAGCAGATAAACGATGGGTGGTACGTGTTCTTCGCGCCGAAAGAGAACGGTACGGGTAATATTGTAGTTTGTGTGAGAATAGAATCAACAAAAGGTTCATCTGATGCGGTAAGGCTTGCAGCTACGCACGTGATCCCATTCCTCAAAGAAAAAGGATATATTAAAAGCATCAAAGAGCAAACAAGTGAATAACCCACGGGTTTAGCATAATATATAATTGATTTTAGGGTTCAATAATAACAGAGTACTACGCACCATTATGTTCAATTTGTTTAAAAACGATAAGGAAAACAGGCCTGTGGATGTAAAAAGCATCCGTTATGAGCTGCTTCAATTTATTAAGCAGGAGCTGCAAAAGGCTGAAGGTGGGGAAGGCGGCAATATCAAAGGCTTAAACCTTTTCATCAACTGCCCATCGTCAGAAAAAGCCCTGTATGAGGCTGCTGTTTATACCGAAGAGCCTGAACTGTTTAAAGACGAAGTACAGCGTATTGCTGACGATTATGCCGTAAATCTGCCCGAAACATGGCTGATGGAGGTGATCTTCGACCATGAGTTTCCGGAGGAAGCCATCCGCTCTAAAAAACTGGATGTTGCGTTCTTTATCAAAACCAATAAGAATTTTATAAAACAAAGTGCTACCGCTTATGTGCGGGCATTAAGCGGCGAAACCGATCAGAAGGAATATAAAATCACATCCGATGGTGAGAAGATCCACATCGGCAGGGATAAAAAAGCACAGGGCGATGATGGCTTTTTCCGCACTAACCAAATTGCCTTCCCGAGCGATAGCACAAACGAAAGCAATAAATATGTAAGCCGCCAGCATGCCCGCATCGAGTGGAACAATGATGCAGGCCGTTTTATGCTTTTTGCCGATGAAGGTGGCGTGCCGCCAAGGAATAAGATCAAGATACGGTCGGAGAAGAGCGAGGATATTATCAAACTAACCTCAACACATATCGGTCACCAGTTGCAGGAGGGCGATCAGATCATTTTGGGCGAATCGGCAGTGTTGGAGTTTAGTTACCAAACAGCAACGAATGAGTAAAGTATTTACCATAACAGAAGGCTTAGAAAATCTTGGCGCGCTGCGAACGGGCGGGCAAGGTTCGGTGTACAAAGGTCGCCGCATGGGGCCGGTGCTAACCGCTGTAAAACTACTGCCAACACCTATACATTCCGAAAGCGAAGAGGATAAAAACTTCCGCAACTTTAGTAATGAAGTTGCCAAACTGCAAAAGGTAAACGAAGAACCTAACCCCAATGTTGTAAAAATATTGAGTTCGGGTATTACCGAGAGCGGCTCACTTCCATACATTGAGATGGAATACATTGAAGGCCCCGACCTTTGTGAACTGCTACAGCCCCCGCACGAAAAGATCTTTATGCTAAAAGAGGTGATCAGGGTGGCTGATCAACTGGCTAACGCCCTGGCACACTGTCATAAAGTGGGGGTTAAGCATGGAGATGTAAAAAGTAATAATGTAAAATATAATATCCATACGGGCAATTATGTATTGCTGGATTTTGGCCTTGCGATAATGAGCGAGGAAGAACGCCGGAGCAGCATCCGCCATGCCGGGGCAATAGAATTTATGGCCCCCGAGCAGCACGACGGCGCCATGCTGCTGCAAACAGATGTTTACAGCTATGGCATAATTTTGTATGAACTGCTAACCGGCAGTGTACCATTCCCGCTTACTGGTAACGGTGAAACCGGGCGTAATGCCATTATGCTGGCCCATATGGAAATGCCCGTACCCGATTTGCGCGAGGCCCGCAAGAAAAGCCTTCCTGATAGTTGGAGCACCCTGAAACAAACCCAGGAATTGCAAGTGCCCCAATGGCTGCTTGATGTTATTGATAAATGCTTGCAAAAAAATCCCGATGCGCGTTTTAAAAGTGGTGTTGAACTGCATGAGGCCATTATAAATGGCAGCCTTGCTGCTGATGGTAAAATGAGTACTACGGCTATACAAGCCGAGAACGAGCGCCTGCAGCATGTGATAGCACGTTACCAGCAGGACGAGGAGGTGAAGGATAAACAATTGTCGTCTATTAAGTTTTTGGCAGGAGAGGGGGGGCTAAGGTATAATGAAGAAAAAGGTATTTATGAGCGCGATAAATCGAAAGTATTATTGCCAAAAAGTGCGTTTGGCCTGGTGTTAACCCTTGGCGGCCTATTTATGGTCTTATTTTTCTACTCGGCTTTTTTTAACAAAGATGCAGCCTCCGGGAACGTTATTCCCATATATGTTGATGCCCGCGATTACCTGAAACCACCCTTTATGGCCCGTGCCTACAACCAGGATAGTGTAGCAAGGGTATTATACAACCGTAAAATAGCAGCTGAACGCAGGGCTGCCGCAAAGAGAGCTATAATGGCCACAGTAGATTCGGCAATTATAAAAGCCACACCTGTTAAGAAAAAACGTAAAAAATTTCTGGGCATATTTTAATCCCATTGATACTACTGATGCACCGATGACGAGAAAAGTATTATTTGCGTTATGTATAATTTGCACCTGCCTTGCTGCCGAAGCAAAGAAAATTAAACTCTTTAAAGTTTTGGCCCTATATGAGAACGGCGGGCACCATGTAGAATACTCTAAACGGGCAAAAGTTTGGCTTAACCAATTGGCAGCGCAAAAGGGATTTACAATTGATTATATCCAGAATACGGATAAAATTGACGACGATTTTTTGAGTAACTACCAACTATTCATCCAGCTTGATTATGCGCCCTATGCATGGAAAGATAAGGCTGCCCAGGCATTCGAAAAATATATCACCGAAGGCAGGGGTGGTTGGATAGGTTTCCATCATGCTACATTATTGGGGGAGTTTGACGGTTACCCGATGTGGAATTGGTATTCAAAATTTATGGGCGGCATCAGGTGGAAGGATTACATAGCAACCTTTGCAAAAGGCCGGGTAAATGTAGAAGATAAAAAGCACCCGGTGATGAAAGGCGTACCTGCATCATTCCTGGTAAGGCAGGAGGAGTGGTATACGTACGATAAAAGCCCACGGCCAAATGTGCATGTACTGGCCAGTGTAAATGAAAATAGCTACAACCCGCAGCAATTAAAAGTTAAAATGGGTGATCATCCTGTAGTGTGGACTAACCCGCATTATAAAGCGCGCAACGTGTATATTTTTATGGGGCACTCGCCAATTCTGTTTGATAACCCGGCTTATACCCGGCTATTTACTAATGCTATTTTTTGGACGGCGGGTAAATAAATTGCTTTTCGGCAAGGGTGATATTAAGGCTTCTAAAGATATTTGCATTGGGCTGGCTATCAGTGTTATTATATTTGCCATCCATTAAGCTTTGGCCTGTTGTGCCTGGGTTGCTCCCGTAGCCTAAAGGCCATTTGGCTTTTGTTTCGGGGATACTTAACCCTGCAAGGTTCGCTGCTTCCAGGCTAAAATCGGTACAGTTGTTATTGCTGAGGTGATACTCCAGGTCGCCATATTTTTTGGTGAGATTAAGGATCTTTTCAAAACTCTTTTGAGAGATAAATTTACCTACAACTTCGTCCCATTTGTGGCCGGCATCATTTTTAAACTGGGATGCCGATGATGGGTCCCAGGGGGTGGCAAATAAGATCTTTTCGCTTTTTGGGTAAAAGCCGAACGAACAGGAAACATAGGTAGAATCGGCATTGTATTTTATCAGTGTGATAAAAGTATGGCCGGTATTGCTAAATACAAAAACCTTGGGTTTGCCCGATACGGGCTGTTTTACATGGAAGAGCAGGGCGTAGGCTATAGCGGTTTTTCCATCGTTAAATGTATTCGAAATACGTTTGTAGTTGGTGTATTTACTTTTGGTGGTTTTTGCTTTTTCGGCCTGCACGCTTAGCAATGAGTCGTCTTTGATGTTAATGGGCAGTTCGTCCATGTTTACCCTATCATCTGCATCCACCAGTTTATCTGCATTTTTTTTAGCTTTTTTGTTTTCGCGATCAATGGTTTTAAAAAAACATTTCATAGCCAGCGGGTACAGTTTTAGCCTTGCAAACAGGTTTGCGAAACGATAGAGGGCTTTGTTGTTTTTTTGGTTTTCGGCAATGGTGTTACCCAACTCAAGCTGTTTTAAATAGCTCATCAACTGCTTACGCTCCTGCGATTTGCTCAGGTTAAGAGAAATTGTTTTTTGTAACGAATTATCGTCATCATCGTCAAAAACACTAAAAGCTTTGGCTGGCGCACTTTCAGAAGTGTATTCTTTGTTGTCAGTAAATGGTATGGTTTGTATAGTGTCGGCCTTATCGCGTTGATAAGGCATTGACGCCGAAAGTTGGGCATTAGCCACAAAGCTGCTGTTTATTAGCAGTGCTAATAGTACCAGCTTAAAATAAACGGATCGATAAGAGCTTTTCATATAATATTGTGAATTGATAGAGTAACGCGTTTAGGCGGGGGGCTTCCTATCAGCAACAACAATATGTGCGTTTAATAACTTAACCGTAACATTCCGGTTGAGCCATTCGTGATAAATATAATAACTAATATACCCGCCTGCAAAACCTTCACATTAATTTTACAATACTTAACATTTTGCATTATTATATTTGTTTTCCAAGCTAAGTTTTATAGCTATTAATTAAAAAATAATGAGCCAAGACCTGCAATGCCCAATAGAGCACGTAAAAGTGAACGAAAATAAAATAAGGATAATAGCTTTATTAGTGCTGTTTACGGGGATCGGGTTCCTGTTAACGGGGTACAACTGGCTTATTATGCTACTGGTGTACGACTTTTTTGTACGCGCTTTTTTTATCCCGAAACTAAGCCTGTTTGGCGCATTGGCCAATGTATTTGTTAAGCTTTTTAAAGTTGCTTATAAACCAACCGACCGTGGGCCCAAGCGCTTTGCCGCTGGCATGGGTTTGGTGTTTGTAACCACAATGCTTATCGCAGCTATTTTGGGTTGGGTTGTGCTATTGGCACCGCTTGCTATAATGTTATGCATTTTTGCCTGTCTGGAATCATTCGCGGGGCTTTGTGTGGGTTGTTATTTTTATAATGGGTTGCAAAAAATAAAAATATTATAGCAATAAAAATGGTCTACTTGTTATGTGCAGGGCATTTTTAACTACAATTGCGATATTTTAATTTGTTGTGCCGCCATTCACTAAGGTGCTGGTATTTCAGAAATAGCAACACCTTTCCTTTGTAACAAACCCGTTGCTTTTGGGTTTAATGTGCTTGCTTTTGGGGGCAAAGGCCTGTTTTTGAGTCTTACTTTTATAAACCTATATAATGAAGACCAAAAACTTTTTAGCACTGCTACTGCTGGTGGCTGCGGGCAATTTTGCCAAAGCGCAGCAAACCAAATCGTTAACAAAGTATGTAAACCCTTTTATTGGTACTGCACCCCTCAACGACCCCAAGGTATTGGGTTACCAGTTACCAAAAGGCTGGCGTTCATGGGCTGGCCTGGTTTACCCGGGCAGTTCTTTGCCAAATGCTATGGTGCAATTAAGCCCTATTACGGCGTATGGGTCGGGCGCAGGCTACCAGTACGAGGATAGTGTGATATATGGTTTTACGCATACCAATAAAGGGCATTGGAACCTTTGTAATATTCCATTGATGCCGGTATCGGGCTCACACGAAAAATTCAGTTCGCGCTTCTCGCACAAAAGGGAAAGCGCAGAGCCAGGGTTTTATAGTGTGTACCTGCAAGACTACAAAGTAAACGTAAGCCTTACTTCTACCTTGAGGTGCGGCTATCACCGGTATGCATTTGACGATAACACAGGCAGGCAAATTCTTTTCGACCTTGGAAAAGCCAATAACCGGGTATCGGCCTGGCATATAGAGCAGGTTGGGAATGCCTTGCAAGGTTACCAGGAAGCAGGCGAAGGCCGTATATTTTTTTACGCGACTGTTAATACTCCGATTGAAAGATTGGAAAATAAAGAGGACGGCAGTAAGGATGGACACGCTTTGGTTCACTTAGCCGATAAAGGTAACAGCCCTGTGGAGGTGAAAATAGCGCTGTCGTACGTAAGTACTACAAACGCCAAACAAAACCTGGAGCAGGAGATAGGCGCTAAATCATTCGATATTATCAGGAAAGAAGCTTCGCAAAAATGGGAAGCCACTTTATCTAAAATTAAGATCACAGGCGGAACCGCTAAGCAAAAACAACTTTTTTATTCATCGCTGTACCGGTCGTTGTTATGGCCCGCCTTACGAAGCGATGTTAACGGCGAATATACCGATGTTAAAAATCAGGTTGTTAAAACCGGGTTTAACTACTATACCGTTCCATCATTGTGGGACACCTACCGGAACAAAGATGTATTGCTGAGCCTGATATCGCCAAAAATAACGCTTGATGTGATCAAATCCTTAAAAGATATGGGTGATAAAACAGGTTTTATTCCAACCTTTTTCCACGGCGACCATGCAGCATCGTCTATTACAGGCTCTTATCTGCGTGGCATTAAAGATTTTGACGTGCCGGGTACCTACAAGCTTTTGTTACGTAATGCCAATGTAGAAGGCGGAACGCGCCCATTCATTAAAGAATATATAGAGAAAGGATACATCTCAGATAATGAGGTAGAAAAAGGGGAGGTGGAAACCAAAGGCAAAGCAGGGGTATCTAAAACATTGGAATATGCTTATGATGATTACTCATTGGCGCAACTGGCAAAAGCCCTGGGTGATACAGCTAACTACCGCATCCTGATGGCACGATCTAAAAACTACAAGAACGTTTTTGATAAGTCGGTTAACTTTATGCGTGGCAGATCAGCAGAAACCGGGCAGTTTATCAAAAACTTCGACCCGGAACATCCTTATTATGAATACATGTTCAGGGAAGCGAATGCCTGGCAGGTATCGTTCTATGCCCCGCATGATATGAATGGCCTTGTGGCGTTGTATGGCGGCAAGAAAAAATTTGAAGCAAAGCTCGATTCGCTTTTTACTGTGCCCTGGAACCCCAATTACATTGCACGTAACGTAGAAACGATGATAGGTCAGTATTGCCAGGGTAATCAGCCCGACCATGAAGCTCCATTTGCTTACTACTTTGTAGATAAACCCTGGAAATCGCAGGAGAAAATAGACTATATTTTGAACCATCTTTACGGAATTGGCAAAGAAGGCCTGGAACTTTCAGGGATGGATGACGCGGGCGAAATGTCGGCCTGGTATGTATTCAGCTCCCTGGGCTTATACACATTTTCGGCTACTGATCCGCAATATTTGGTAACCGTTCCACTGTTCGATCAGGTGAACTGGAAAACCAGTACCGGTAAACTGTTAACTATAAAACATGTAGGTAAGGGCCGTAAGCTGAGCGCAATAAAGGTAAATGGTAAAACCATTGCTGGTTACTTTGTACCGCACAGTTTATTTACAAATGGCGGGGTGGTAGAAGTTATCACCCGCTAACTACGGGCCTGTCATCTTCGCCGGGTATTTTATCCGGTGGGAGTTCAACAGGTATGTCATCCGGGTTTTCCTGCGGTATACCTGTTTCTTTAGGGTCGTTCGGCTGTTTTATTTCCGGCTGTTCTTTTTTATCCGGCATCTCTTCAGGTTCGCCGGGGAATGTTTGATGTTGTTTGCCCATAGTTTAAACTACAAACCGCGTACTATTAGGTTTTGAAATTCTAAAGTATAAAAGCCTTGCAGGGTAATTCTGCAAGGCTTTTATTTGAGCTATACTTATTTATTTGTATAATAAGTAATACCTGGCGCATTGTAATAAATTTCGGGCGCTTTGGTTTCAGGGTTTGTCACAGGCAGTGTTGGCCTGGCTGTAGCCTTAAGGATGATGCCAGTGCCTGGTACTGTATAATTTGCTGCCAGGCCACGGCCTATTACCGTATAATACCTGTTTGGGGCCAATGGTATATCAATAGTTATACTCCCAAAAGTGGTTGATGTACCCGCCAATGCCATCTGAAACTTATAGTTAGTGGTGCTTGCCGGGTTAACATCTATCGGTACAAAATCTGTTACTGTACCATAGCTTGTATTGGTAATTAGTGTTTTTGTTGCAATTGCAGCACCGGCTAAAGTAAAAGTGCCGTTCAGGTCTACAGCCGTGCCATTGGGTACCATGTTGGCAAAGCGTATAAATGCCTTGCTTGCAATTGGCGCCGGGAATTTATCCTCAACAACTTTAACTGTTAATCCGTTTGTACTGCCACCGGGTAAACCCATCAAAAATGCGGAGTACGCACCGCCGTCAGTAGTGGGTTGGGTAATTTCGCCTGCAACTGCCGTGGGCACTAAGGTTTGCGGATTGTTCAATACGGGTTTTGGTGTGGCTGTTACAAACTTAATATTTGTACTACCGGGCCGGCTAACGAGGTAATTACTTGATGGGAATACACCTAAATACGGAAAGCCGGTAGTTATTGAGGTTACGATCATGTTATCCGTTACCGAATAGGTGGTAATGGCTGATACTTTTGTGCCGTTCACGTAACCATCAACTGCTGGTACGCCGGGTGCCGCGTGTATCAGTTTTATTTGTGCACCCACAGCCATATCGCCCTGCTGCGTTATTTTAGTTTTTGTGCAACCCGCTATTATTAAAAGCAGGCTGCAAGCTATATATAATGTCTTTTTCATGTGTATAGATGTTACGGTAAAACAAACCATGGTTTTTTAGTGTGATAATCCGGTTCGAGGGCACCTATCAGTTTAAGGGCCGGTACATTCCAGATGTATTCAGAATTATACCTGGGTCTTAGCAAGTACACCTGCTTGCCTGCGTTATCGGCATAAATAGTGGTTGGCTTTACATATCCCTGGAAATATTGAGTGCTATAATCATACCTGCGCATATCAGACCATGCTTCGGGCGCCCCCCATACAAACAACGAAATGAATTTTTGCTGCAGTATATCGCTCAGTTGTAACTGTGCCGCAGTTTGGCGTACTGATGGCCCTGTCATATAAGCATCGATAGCCGCCTGACTAATATACTTTTGTGTACCTGTTAATGAACTGGCAATAGGCGGGTTGCTCACAAAGTCAAGTGCACCGGCCACACCATTTTTGTAGGCAGTATAGGCACCATCCATATCACCTTTTTTAAACAGTGCCTCAGCAGCAAAAAATTGCACTTCAGAATAGGTCATGAGAACGCCCCTTGAGTTATCATTAAAAATATACTTGGCCGATGCTGTAGCAGAATTGGCCGTAGTAGCACCTGCCATAGCCGGGATGGATAGGTTAGCATCAGCAGTGTTTGGATCACCAAGCGGGGCTACTACACCCCTGAATGCCCTGTCTTTACTGCGGGCTAATAACAATGGCAAGCGTGGGTCTGCAAGGGTGTCCTGCGCAGCAGCGCCGGCAAATATGCGGCCATCAAGCAATTTAACCATATAGTCCGACTGGCGGAAGCTTGGCAGATTTACACGGGTTGGCCCCCAAAAGTTAGCATCGCCTGATTGCGAACCCGTACATTGCACGCTGGCGTTATCGGCATTATTTACAAAAGAGCTGTCGGCATATTTTTTTACCATATCGGGCTTAAAGCTGGCTTTGTTAGTAAAGTGCAGCATGTTTTGGGCCAGTATAGCATATACAAACTTTTTCCATTTAGCGCGGTCGCCATAATACATATAATCGCCCTTAGCAAGGTCGGGGCCAACAGTCAGTCCATCGGTTTTTATGGCAAGGTTCAGGTAGTCTAGAGCTTTTTGACAATCTTTAACTACTTCGGCGTAAACCACTTCTGGTGCGTCATAATTAAAGGTAAGCTTAGTAGGGTCGTATGCTTCCTTCACTATCATATAGTCGTACTCGTCGGCGCCGTTTTGCCATCCCCAGGCACGTAGTGCCCAGCTCACTCCCAGGTAATCGTACTTGTTTTTCTTTTCGGCGTCTTGCTGCATCAGGGTAACATTCTGGCCAAGGCTAAAGTATATTGTGCGCCACATTTCGCCACCCGAGTCGCTTCCGGGTACATAACCTTCCTGGTCCCAAACGTTGTTGGCAGAGGGTGCGCCCCATATTTGGGCATACTGGCCAATGTAACGGCTATCGTACCAGTTACCACGTGCCATACCAGCCAATATTGGTGGCAGCAGGGTGCTGGCATCTACGCTGGTAGGCGCATTGGGGTTATCGTTTATATCAACATATTTTTTACAACTGCTTGCCAGGCTGAGGCTAAATAAGGCAGTAATGGTATATATAATTTTTTTCATGTTTTGTTTGCTTATAATTTAACCCTTAAACCAACAGATACGGTGCGCGGAGATGCCAGCGTTCCGTAATCAAACCCGGCAGAACCCGAACCCCTTGTGGAGGAATTGTTACCATTTACATCCGGATCGGCGCCCGAGTAATTGGTGAGCAGGAACACCTCGGTAGCAGTAACAAATATGCTTGCTGCCTTAAATACTTTTTGGTGGCCAAGCACCGATTGCGGGAAGGTATAATTAAGGGTAACATCCCTTAGCCTTATCCAATTAATATTGTGTTCTACAAAGTCAGATTCCATAGCGCTGGAGTAATACGCGGTTTGGTAAAATGGGGTAACCTGTATGGTATTTACCGTTGGGTTGGCCGAGTTTTCGTTGCCATCCTTTAGCACGCCCGGAATGATGCGCGGCTGCATCCTATCTAAAGTTCGGGTACTTAGGCCATAGCGCGTAAGGAATAATTCATTGCCGTTAAATACATCCCCACCTTTTCTGATATCGAACAGGAAGGAAAGGTTGAATGCTTTATAAGTGAAATTATTACCAAAACCGATGGTGAAATCGGGCTGCCTGTCGCCGGTGGTAACAAAGGTGTTGTTTGATATAGGTAAGCCGCTGGTAGGGTCAACCAGTATCTGTCCTTTGCTATTACGGGCATAATCATAAGTAGCAATGTTGGTTAAACTGCTGCCAGGGAATAAGCTGGAGCGTGCGTTAGCATAGATCCAGGTATCGGAATTGTAATACTCAGGCAGGTCGCCCAGGTTTATCACCTTACCACGGTTTAGGGTAAAGTTTACAAAAGTGTTCCATGTAAAATCTGACGATTTAAACGGTACGCCGGTTATTTGTGCCTCTATCCCGCGGTTGCGGATCTCGCCGCCGTTAACCAGTTCAAGTATGTAACCCGATGCGTAGCTGATACGCGGATCAAAGATCTGATCGGTAGCGCGGTACTGGTAAAAACTAAAATCGGCACCCAGGCGGCCGCCAAAGAACTGTAACTCGGCGCCAAAATCAAGCTGGTAATCTTTTTCGGGGCGTAAATTGGGGTTGTTGCCTGTAACATCATAGGCGAAACCGCCGCCTGTTGTGGCTTGTTGTATAACGCTCGATTTGATCTTGTAGGGCGCATACGGGTCTTTACCCACACCCGCGTACGAGAACCTTAATTTACCATATGATAGCACTTTATTATCCTTTAAGCCCGGCAATTCGGTGAAGATAAAGCCTGCACCAAAGGACGGGTAAAAGAAAGTGTTGTTGTTGGTGCCCGAAAGGCGTGACGAATAATCATTCCTGCCGGTGGCGTTTAAGGTGATCATTTCTTTATACACGATACCTAAACGGGCAATTTCACCTATACGGCGTGTCTCGAAAAAATTGCTCGAGTTACGCTGCGTGGTAGGGGTGGTGTTATTGATGGTGTTAAAATCGGGCTGTAAAAAGCGTTCACCATAAGCGCCATTTATCTGGTCGCGGTTATCGTAAATTTCGGCACCTACGGCAAGTGTTGTACGGAAATCGCCAAAATTCTTTTTTATAGTAGCGAATAAAGACCCGTTTGTAAGCAGGTTATTGTCATTATAATTATCGATAATACCGCCTGATGAGATCCCGTTGGTAGCAGCGAAACTATTTAAAGCCGAATTTTGGTAGGATGAACTGTACTGGCTTAACAGGTTATTGCCGTTGGTAGTGTAAAAATCAACACCAACCAATGCACGCAGGTTTATCCAGCTTGCCGGGTCGAATGACAGATCTACATTGGCTACCATTCTGTTTGTTTTATCCCGACTAATGTTTTTGTTGGCATCCCATAGCGGGTTATCAAAATCTATCGTTCCATCTGTAACCACATTGGTTAGTTTTGGCGGCAACAGGGTACGGCGGCTACCATCAGGGTTAAGGTAATTGCGTACATCATCATTGGTTGGCCATGCAAGAGCGTTAATATACGTGCCCGAGTTGCCTTTATTTAACTTACGGTTATCGATGTTGAAATAATTGAAACTGGCGCTGCTGGTTAATTTTGAACTAAGCTTAGCCGACCCTGCAAATCGTAGCGAGATCTTGTCATTATAAGCCACCGGCAAAACGCCGCCCTGGTGCCGGTATCCGGTAGAGATACGATAGGTAGCCTTGTCGTTGCCGCCTTCAAGCGCCAGGTTATGCTCTTGCGAAAAACCTGTTTGAAAGATATTTTTCAGATTATCATACGTTGTTGTGCCGGGGGCGTAAGCCGGGCCAAAAGCGGTCCTCACAAGTGGGTCGAGGTTACCTGACGAACCTGTGCCAAATGTTTTTTGCACCTGCGGGAAACGATACGCATTAGAAAAGCTGAAGTTGTTATCGTAAGTAACGGCGCCATTACCGCTTTGCCCTTTTTTTGTGGTGATAACAATAGCGCCACCAGCTGCGTCCGAACCGTAAACGGCTGCCGCATCAGCGCCCTTGAGCACGGTGATATTTTCAATATCATCAGGGTTAACATCCGCTATACGGTTGGTAAAATCTTGCCTGCGGTTATCACCATTTGATGTGAGCGAGCTTTGGCTTAGTGCATCGTTTGTTACACGGATACCATCTATCACAAACAAGGGCTGGTTACTGTTGCCTATTGAGGTGATACCACGCAATACAATTGATGCCGATGCGCCCGGCTGGCCGCTTGTGCTGGTAACGGTTGCGCCCGCTACACGGCCCTGCAAAGCGGTGACGAAGTTTTCGCGCTGGGTGGCCTGCACGGCCGATCCTTTTATTACCTGTACGGAGGATGTCAAGTCGCGCTGACTTTGCTTAACGCCGAAACCAGTTGTGATGGTAACTTGTTGCAGGGTTTTAACATCGTCTTGCAGCTTAACGTTTATAATACCCTCGTCGCCAATAACCCGTTCGGCGGGAATGGTGCCAATAAAGGAATATACCAGTGTTTGGCCGGTAGCTGCATTGATAGAATACTTACCGTTGGCATCCGTACTAACTGCGGTAGTTGTTCCTTTAATTTTTACGGTAACACCGGGGATGGTTTGATTGTCGGTGCTTGAAGTGACTGTTCCGGTAATTGTTTTGGTTTGTGCCATTGCCTTAAAGGCACAACAATTTACCAACAGAAGAAAGATGAGTAGAGTTTTCTTCATGAGAGCTTTTTAAAAGGTAAATAGATAATAATTGAAATATCAGGAAATATTAGTTAATTAACAAATTAAAAAATTGTATATATGGTATTGTTACCGAATAAAATACTGAATCATAATAAATTATATGGTTGCTTTTATTGCGAGAGATTTCCCTTGTGGAAATTTAGTTATTGTGAGGATGGTGCAAGATTAATGTAAAAGAAAAGCCCGGTTAAAGTATATTGTTAACCGGGCCTTTCTTTTTAGCAGATCATTTTATTTATCCCACCATACATGGGTTGATAAAGCATCGGGGCCTTGCCTTGCAATCACTTCGTTGTAATTTGCTTTGTTAAGGTCGTTTTCCGATTGCGGATACTGCTGCCTGCGCGGGATATGCTTATCGGCATTCAGCGCTGTCGGTACAGGGTCTAACAGTTTAGGGAAGCCGGTACGGCGATATTCTGCCCATGATTCCCAGCCATTGCCAAGATAATTGGCTATCCATTTCTGCGTAATTATTTGCTCAACAGCTTTTGCCGGGTTAAACACCACATTGGGTTTAGCCAGGTACGTTGTAACAGCCGCACCGGTAACACCGTTTTGTGCTAAGGATGCAGTAATACCATTTGTATAAAAAGTTGCTGCAGCGCCGTCGCCGCCCGGTATCCAGCCTAAATGTGCTGCTTCTGCCTGTGCAAATAATATTTGCGCATAGCTCGTCCAGGTGGTGGGCGAGTTTTGATTTGAGTACCTGGCGCTTATTTGAGAAATATTACCCGGTTGGAAGGGATCTTCCTTCGAACTCAGGTCGCGGGTTCCAACAGAGTACTGATCTAAATCGTCGCCTGCGGTACCATATGGCAAGCCGAAATATACGCTATCTGCTGTTTTGCGTGCGTAAAGAGGCAGGCGTGGGTCGTCTGTGGCAGATAAGTTGTCGGTTATTATACCACTAACAGCGTAGTCGTATCTGTTGCGATAGTTGCCATAAAATGGGTTCTCATTATTTTGCTCCGAAAGATAAAGGTAAGTGGCATTATCATCATTCGAGGTCATTACTCCATCTGCTAACGCCTTTTTAAACTCTGAGCTGCCGGTTGTGGCGTCAACTTTGCTTAAACGTAAAGCCATAACAGCGCGTAACGAGTTAGCCCAATGTTTCCATTTAAGTGGGTCGCCTTTAAACAAAATATCGTTACCAAGGGGGCCATCAAATTGTGCCTGTGCTTCGGTTAGCTCTTTAAATAAGTCGGTGTATATGTCTTTTTGCGCATCAAACTTAGGGGTGAAATTGACCTTCCCCTTTAAAACCTCTGTGTAAGGGATATCGCCCCAACGGTCGGTTATTGTTAAAAATATAAACGCCCTCAATATTCGTGCTGCCGCTATTTGGCTTGCATTTGAGCCAAACTGAGTAGTTGTTACTTTATCTTTGGTAGCAGGGTTGGTGTTGGTTTCTATTACAGTATTCAAATCAAGTAAAGGGCCTGTGTAGTATGGTTGATAGTCATACTGTGCCAATGCAAATCTCGATTCGTTATTGTAAAATGTTTCAGCCAGGTACTGTGAGTATAACTCGCCCGCGGCGCTGTTGATATTGGTTGTTGCGTTACCACCGCCTGTGCCGCCTAAAAACTGCAGGGCGCTTGAAAACATATAACCTGTGGATACGCTGGCGGGTTGGTTGGGGTTTACGTTTATATCGTCTGTTATTTTTTTGCACGATGTTATTAAGGTGCCGGCAATAAAAGCTAACAGTAATCTATTTAAAAACTTTTTCATATAATCTTTTTCTTAAAAGGTTAAATTAAGGTTAAAGCCAATGGTGCGGGTTGCAGGCAATTGTCCGCCTTCGTAAAACGATGTTTGCAGCTGCGATGGATCGATGCCCTTAACTTTAGCCTTGGTATATATTAACCATGGGTTTTGGCTTACAATTGAAAAGCGTGCAGACTGCAACGGTGTACGGCCAAACCACTTTTTGGGTAAGTTATAACCAATGCTAACCTCTCTTAATTTAATATAGGTAGCATCGTATGTATATTGCTCCCAAATGGCACTATAGTAACCCTCGTTTAAGTCGCGGGTATCAACATAGGTTGTATTAGGGCTGCCATCTTCATGTACGCCCTTTACCAATGTACCGCCACCTTTTGACGGATCATCGCGCCTTGGTACGCCATTTTCATTATTGCCAACAGTTGATAAGGCAAGGCCCGATCCGGCAAGGTTTTGCTGCGTTACCGATACAAATTTACCTCCGTATTGGAAATCGAAAGAGAACCCAAGGGTAACTCCTTTATAGGTAATGTTATTAGTGAAGCCACCTGTGAATTTAGGTAGTATATTTCCCAGGTTTACGTTGTCATCCCTTTCCGGAAAACCGTCTGCATCAACAATTATGTTGCCTGCACCATCTCTGCGGAAACCGGATCCAATTAATTCACCATATGGCTTCCCTTCTACACTGTTAACACCAAATGATGGTGAGCCCACAAAGCCAAAGCCTGTGGCGCCTGCGCCCTGGAAACCGGATAGACCGGCTCCGCCGTTGCCGTCAGGAGCCGAACGCAGTACCGTGAACCCGGGGTATAACGAAACCACCTTGTTACGGTTAAAGGCTATATTGAACTGGGCGTCGTAAACAAAATCGGATGTTTTAACCGGTGTACCACCTAATGAGATCTCGATACCATGGTTGAGAATTGAACCTGCGTTGATAACAATGGTTGAATAGCCTGTTGTACCATTAACCGGTAACGGCAGTATCTGGTTCTTGGTGTTACGATGATAATAGTTAAAATCAAAACGGATACGGTCGCCCCTCAGGAAATGCAATTCGGTACCCAGCTCATATGAAGTTGACAGGGTTGGCTCAAGGATAGGGTTTGGTAAACTGGCCGGTACAAATTGCACAGGGCTGCTGCCGTAAGGTGTAGTACTTATATTATAGGTTTGGCCGGTTTGGTAAGGGTCGATATCAGACCCAACTTTGGCTATCGAAGCCCTTAATTTACCAAAGGTAAGGACATCGTTTTTAGGTATCAGGCCCGACTCTGTAAATACAAATGAACCCGAGGCACCGCCATATAAATAAGAGTTGTTACCTTTTGGTAAAGCAGATGATTGGTCATTCCTAACATTTAAATCTAAATATAAGAATTGTTTGTAGCCTAATGATGCGTAGCCGTATACGCTATTTACCACTTTAGTGCTATGAAATGTGCTTGTGTTTGGCCTGTCTAAAGAGTTAAGTACAGTATAAGTTTCGGGTATTGATAAGCCACCAACAGTACTGCTGATCAGATATTTAGCCACATCTTCTCTTGATTCGCCGAATGCGCCGGCCCGGAAGGAAAGGTCTTTACCAAACTGATGATTGTACTCTAACGCTGCCACGTAATCGTACTCTTTGTATTGATAGCTGTTCTCTGAATAAGCATCTGGGTTGATGGTATATGAAGCCACGCGATTGTTTTCATCGCGGTTCAAATAATCGCCCCTGGCTATAACAGATAGTTTAAGGTCTTTGGTGAAATTATAGGCAGCGGTCAAGTTACCATATACCCGGTTATTGTTAGCTTCGGCTGTATTTGCATAAGCTTCGGTATAGGGGTTATCCCAATATTTTGGTGCCAGATTGGTTGGGCTGGTAATATTCCACGTGGTGTAAGTACCATCTGGTCTTCTGTAATTTTTCAACTTGTCAATTTCCAGGTCGCGGTGAAACCATTGGTTAAACGAACCCGAAGTTTGTGTGCCGTAACCTTCTGCTGGTACGTTTTTCAGGTTCTCCTGGAAAACATTAACGTTTGCACTAACGGTTAATTTTGGTGTTACCTTTAATTCGCCGTTAAAACTTAAATTGTTGCGCCTTTGTTTGGTATTTGGGCTAACACCTGTGCGGTTTAAATTGGTGTATGAAATACGGGTGTTATAATCGTCGCCGGCTTTTGAGAAAGCTACGTTATTATTTGTAGTAATACCGGTATCATAAAAATCCCTTACGTTGTTTGGCTGCGCAACAAAAGGTTTAAGTTTACCAAAGCCAGCGTTGCTTGGATCCCAAAAATACCATGGCGCATACATAGTGCCATCCATACGCGGGCCCCAGCTTTCATCAACAGAATAGTTGTAATATTTTATACCGTTAAAATTCTTTAGATATTCCGGGTCGCCGGCTTTGTAGTTGTACACATTCCAGGTTTGGCTGGTACCACCACCATATTCATTTTGATATTGTGGCAGGGTGTAAACCTTTTCAAAAGTTGTGGTTTGGTTAATTGATATACCTATACCTTTGTTTGTTCCCTTTTTTAGGGTAATAACCACAGCACCTTCAGACGCGCGCTGGCCGTATAACGCGGTAGCAGCAGGGCCCTTAAGTACTGTAAGGCTTTCAACGTCATCATTGTTTACCGCGTTTGGATCGGTTACTACGCCGTTAACCACGTAAATAGGATTACCGCCCGATAGGGAGTTAACACCCCTTATGCGTACAGTAGATGTACCAAACTTAGCACCCGAACCACCAAGTATCTGCACGCCCGATACCTTGCCCGCTAACGAGGTGTTAAAATCGGCCTGTCGGGTCATGGTTAGGTTTTCGCCTTTTATTTGTTGTGCGGCATAGCCAATTGATTTTTCTGATCTGGATATGCCAAGTGCTGTTACCACAACTTCGCCCAGTTCCTGGCTGCTTTCTACCAGGGCTACGTTAATGGTGCTTTGCCCGTTAATAGCTATTTCTTGCGGGGTAAAGCCCACAAATGAAAATACCAGGGTTTTGCCACCTGCTGGTACATTGATGCTGAATTTACCGTTTGCATCGGTAACTGTGCCGCCCGCAGCCTCTTTCACCTTCACACTAACGCCGGGCAAAGTGCCTTTGTCTGAGCGTGCAGTAACGGTACCGCTTACCGTTTGGGCTTGCGCTGTAACTACAGCGGCACTAAAAAATAACATAATGAGTAATAGTAATTTATTCATATTGGTTACTCCTGTTCATAAAACATTAATTAATAAAATTGATTTGGTTATAAAATAAAAGCCGCCTTCTACGCTCAAGAAGACGCCTTTCCTAATTAACTGATCTTATAAAGAACAAATAGCGTTTTTGTATTTTGCCGGAAAAAACCGGGCGTGCAGCCTTAAAGGTGCACGAATGCTGTAAACAGAATATGTTTAAATTAATAGGTAATTAGAGGTGGGTATTGGGTATTGATTGCGGGCTGATAGCAGCACGGTGTTAATTAATTAACAATGCAAAACTGCGTGTTAATTTTTGATTAAACAAAATAATTTACGATTAATTAAGAATTTGATAATTCGTATTTATTTTTTTTAAATTAATATTAATAGATATATTTAAAAAATAAGGCGATTAGATAGATGTCTGATATCTTTTAATGATATAAATATGCGTTTTTTTGAAAATCATACATTTCTATTTTTTTAATACAAAAATTAAAGTGTAAGCATTTTTTTACATAACCAACTAAAATTAGCCAGGAGTTTAAAGATTATTAACAGAATAATAATTGGATTAACCTAAATGGGGGTATGCTTCAGGAGAGAAGCTGTATGCAGCTAACAGGTGATAGACTTATTGAAAGGCTTAGTTAATTAATAAACTGCCCAAAGTGCCAAAGTATGCCGGATGGATCATGTACAAAACACTCTTTACCCCAATATTGGGACCGGGGAGGGGTTAGTTTAACTGTGTTATATTTAGCAGTAAGGTTTAAAGCCAAAAGTTCTTTCCAGTAACGATCAACGTCATCAACTTCTAAAAATATCATAGTGTTATCTATCCAATCCTTTACATAGGCATCCTGTAAATAAAATGCTATATCATTGGCTTTAAAAACAGACATATTATGGGTAAGTACAGTCTCCTCGAAACCAAGGTCCCGGTAGAAACTTCGTGAAAGTTCAAAATTGTTAGACCCAATGAACGGGCGGATTGCTTTGGCTTTATGTTCCATTTTTTTTATTCTTAATCTGTAATTGCTTTGAGCAAAATAATCACTCAATCTTATCCTAAGATAACGCATGTTGCGTAATTTTCAAAGATATAGATACTAAACAAACTAGGTTTTTATGAATAATCGGCACTAACAATATATTATAGCGCCCCTTAAACCACGTAAAACTACGTGATTTTAAAATCACGTAGTTTTACGTATAGGAATACTCAATTAATAACTGAAATTTGTATAATCAAACAGAGAAATCAGGACGTTTAATTTCTATCAATTGCTGCCCTTGGTCATTTCGATGTTTGAAACTTCAGAATGCCTGAAGTTAATAACAACAAGACATTTACACGGCTTGTAATTTAAAAGGACAGTGTAACAGCGATTCTGCCATTCGGGTAAAACAATTTCTAAAGCTCCCGAAGAAGCAAAAAAATACCTAAATCCTAAACCTTATTACTTTAGATCAAATGAAAATAGCTGTTCTGATTTTTCATGGCGTCGAACTCGTTGATATGAACGGCCCCGTCGACGTTTTTCTGCATGCCAATCGCTTCCACAAAGCACCGGTTTACAACATATATACCGTAGCGGCTACCTCCGCGCGTATTGTTAGCGAAGGTGGTGTGGTAACAATTATCCCGCAATTTACTTTTGAAACCTGCCCCGATCCTGACCTGATCATCATCCCGGGGCGAATAGCCAATGACGCGGACGACAGTTCTATCCCGGCAAAGCCGGAGGTTGTAGCCTATGTAAAGCAAATGGCCGAAAAGGGCAAAACCATTCTTTCTGTTTGTGTGGGGCTATATACCCTGGCAGAAACCGGGTTGCTTGCAGGTCGCAAAGCAACCACGCATTATCTTGCTATGGATTATGTAAAAAGCCATTATCCAGGCATTAACCTGGTAGAAAATGTACGGTATGTGCACGATGGTAACTTTATTAGCACAGGGGGTATTACCTCAGGTATAGACGGGGCGTTATACCTGGTAGAGCAGTATAATGGGGCAGATGTAGCCCTGCAGGTAGCCAACATTATGGTATACAACCGTAAAGCTAAACTGCCGCCCGGCACTATTTTACCGCTCGGGCACTCCGTTTAATGAGCCAATAAATTGCTCTCTTATCACATTATATCCTTACACCTAAACCATTTACAATATGTCAAACAATCAACAACAGGGCTCAGGGTTATACACCTACAGAAGTCTGCTCAACGATCCCGACCTTTCCCTTGAATTTAACAAATTAAAGTTTGGGGCCGGTAACCTTCAAATCAATATCTCTGCCGATGGTATACTTACCGGCCGTATTTACGATACAGGTTGGGCACTTGAACTCACGGGTTCTGCACAATACGGTAACCCAGGTACGCTTTGGTTTCAGGGTTCCGGAGTAGTAGATGGTGCGCCCTGGGTGTATGAATACCTGTGTTATTTGGTTCCGCATATTCCAAACGGCATAAAACAAATACCAACTTTGGTAGGCAGTGTCATTCGTGTTATCCCACATCCTGACGGCAATGGCGGCATTAGTCCCGCAGGCGTGGTGTGCTCATTTTATGCTGTGCTTCAAACCGTTAAGTAATTTGATAGAAACGTTTTTGAAATCAATATTATGCCAACCAAACCTTGTACATGCCATGCTGATATGTCTTTGCCTGAGCCACGCACCAGGGCCCGCAGCGCTAAAAAAACCGTGAAAGCTATTCCCTCCGTTTTGACGAGCATCCTGATAGCATTTTTCCCAAAATGCCCGTTTTGCTGGGCCGTTTATATGAGCATGTTCAGCAGTATAGGCCTGGCCAATATTCCTTACATGGGGTGGCTTTTACCTGTGCTGATAGGCATGCTATTCATCCATTTACTGCTATTATTTAAAAAAACGGCCAGTAAAGGTTACCTGCCATTTTTTATAAGTGTGTGCGGTTGCCTTTTGCTTATAACCGGCAGGTTTGTCTTCCCGGCCGAAAAATGGATCTCACTGGCAGGCATGGCTCTCATTATCAGTGGCTCGCTGCTTAATAGTTTGCTTACACGCTACCTCCCCATAAATTTTTATAAAAACCTAAACCGATCATGAAAAAACAACTAAGAACCCGTCGCTCTATCCTGGAAATTCAACGCGACTACGAACATGGCACGAAAAAGCCATTAGAAGACCTTATGCGTGCCTGGCGTGGCATTAAAGAACTGGCACCAGACGACCCAAGGTCATTTTTTATGCTGGGCGGCTTTCACGGAGAACCTTTCCGCGGCCCGGGCGAAACTGATGTGGCTTACTGGGGCGGTTACTGTATGCATGGCAATGTGCTTTTTCCAACCTGGCACCGGGTGTACCTTTACAAACTGGAGCAGGCGTTGCAAAGCATACCGGGCTGCGCCGATGTTATGCTACCTTATTGGGACGAGACCGACGAGTATTCGTTAGCTCATGGCATTCCATCGTGCCTTACCGACGAAAAATTTATGCTTGATGGCGTATCTATTAATAACCCGCTGCGTTCTTTCACTTTCCCCGTTACGATCATCGATCAGATCAATGGCTCGCCTTATACCAAACCTAAAGGTTACGAAACCGTTCGTTTTCCACTTTCGGGATTAGTTGGTACCCCTGAAGAGGCGGCACAAAGCGAGGCTTACAATAAAACATTCTCGGGCCCGGAGAGGCTCCAATACCTGAACCAGAACGTAGTGGAATGGCTAAGCGACAAAGGTACCGACCCTAAACGCCCGATGCTTACCGTTAACGATCTGTATAAAATGTGCCTTACCGCGCCAAATTATACTGTTTTTTCAAATACCACCTCATTCGCCAAATATAATTATGATAACCCGGAGAATCTTGTACAGACGCTTGAGCAACCACATAACGATGTGCATATCTCAGTAGGTGGCCCTAACCGTACTGTTACCCCGCCGGTTACCGATGCCAACGGTGATATGGGCGATAATGAAACCGCCGGTTTAGACCCCATCTTTTATTTTCACCATTGCAATGTAGACAGGATGTTTTGGTTATGGCAAAAACAAAATGGCTTTACCAACCATCTGGATATCATTGCCGGTTATCCGGGCACCAAAGCCAGCGATTCGCAGGGGCCAACACCGGGTTACCAGATGAACTCGGAATTCAGCCTTAAATCCCCGCTTTATCCATTCGCCAAAAATGGCGAATTGCTATATCCGTATGCCCCGCACAAGCCATCGGATGTGTACACGTCTGATGACTGCATTAATATCGAAACCCAGCTGCATTTTACGTACAGCTTGGGTTCATTGGAAAAACCTGTAACACCTTTAGCAAAAGAAATGATGACAACACCCATCCCGATCAACAGCAGGAACAGCCGGAAACAATTATTTGTTACCGATATCAATAGGGGGGACATAAACGGCTCTTTTATCATTGCCGCTTACATTATTCTTGACGGGAAAAGAGAACTATTGGGCTATCATTCAGTACTAAGCCGTAAGAACGTAAGGGGGTGCCCTAACTGCCTTACGCATTTGGATGTAGTTGCATCATTTAAACTGAATAACTATACCGACGAGCAGGTTGAGAAGGCAACCTTTGATGTAGAAGTACGGGCTAAACAGGCCGAGAACGAAAAAGTGCTTGAAAAATTCAGTGCAGCAGGTTTGGCCGTCGCCGCCACGCCATATAAACTGGAAGTACGTTAACCTTAAATCATCCTTATCATGAAAAAAAATGTGAATATAACGCCGTTGCTTTTTAATAGAAAGCTGTGGGTAATTGCCCTGATTTGCTGCCCGGTTATTTACCTGGCCTGCAATAATACACCAGGGAAGAAAGAAGTGTTAACAGCAGATGCAACGATACCGTTAAGTAGCACCGTGCCTACAGATATCGCCGACCCTTCAGATGCGCAACAGGCAGCCCAGTTTGCATGGCAGGAGTTTGTAGCCCTTACCTGGCCGGCCAAAGTAAATGCCAACCCTGCACCGGGCTTATCAGGCTTCTTCCGCGGGCAACCTTCGGATACGGACAGCCTGGGTTCTACAGGCGCCGGTGGCACTGTGGTTTGGGAAACATTTTACCACAGGGATGAGCTTTACCCATCGTACAAAACCGCTTCGGGCAATGTGCTTCCTGATCCTAACGCCATCCCTAATTACACGTACCCATCCTATGTGCAAATAACCCCGGCTACGCCAACTACCAACATGAACCTTTTTAACAATATGGATGAGGCAAGCGAAATAACCCTGGCCAATATGTATTTCACGCCGCTGGCCCAAAAAGCCGATTCGATCCGTAAAAGTATTGGCAGCCAGCCAACACCTGCACAAACACAGGCATTAAACAAGGCATCAGTTAATGCCTCATTGATTTATGAGGCAAAAGGCAACCCGGTAATATTTAATTACCTGAAACAAACGGGTTTCAATAATCTTAGCCTTCGCAGGCCGGCGCTGGCGCAAAGCGCAAACCTGGTAACTAATAATATGCCGCCTACAGGTGCATTGTTCCAGTTACCAAATGGTTCATTAGAGATAAAGGCTACCTGGCGCCACTATAACGCTGCAAAGGATAACCTGCAAACCTTCCATTGGACGGTTGGTATTTATTATACCACCGCCGCAAGTGGTGGGCTTATTGCTAATAATGATACCCTGGTGCTGGTAGCCCTGCATATTATTCAAAAAACGCCAAATGTACCTACGTTTACCTTCGCCACCTTTGAGCATGTAAGTAATGACCAGAACGGCTTCCGCTTTACCAATACCAATCCGCTCAGTAATACAAGCCCTAAATTGCCACGTGCTTTACCCGATTCGGGCGTTATCACGGCTATACGGCAGTTCCCTATTCCGGGAGCAGGCAGCGCGTTTAACCTGGTAGCTTACAATCAAAAGGTGCAAAACCAGTTACGGGCCAGTTACGGATCTAACGTAGTATGGGCAAATTATCAACTTATCGGCATTCAGGCTATGCCGCAGAACGATCCGGGCGGCAAAGTGCCCGCCCAGCAATTCTTTTTATCAAATTTTGCTACCGAAACCAACGATGCCCTGCAGTTCTTTCAGGGTGGCCTGGCCCCGCCAAATAACAATATACCCAACCCGGATGCTGCGCACGTTTTTGTGCTTAACAGCACAACCAAAAAATACGTTGGACTTACTATGGGCGGATGTATGGGGTGCCACGGCTCGCAGGGGCAGTTCCTGGGGGGCGATTTTAGTGTTATCGCCACAACGGGTAACCGTTTTATCCCCGAGCCTGTAAAACCTTATCCGGGTGGTATACCGGTCAATCAAAACCCGTCAGGCTTTCCGCTGCCGCATGGTAATTAAATTCACAAAAACTTAAACGAATAAAAAATCAAACGCTCTATGGCAACAACAATTAACAACTATGCAGATCTGCAAAACCTGCTCAACACTTTTGTAGCAGCTAACAGCCTTTCACCGGGCCTGGCCCCGCACGCGGTATTTTGGAACAACCTTACCTATGATGAATTTATTACGCAGGATGTACCCGGCGTAAGTGGTTTTAGGATCCTGGTACCGGGTTCGCCGGAAACGTCGAACATTATTTTAGCACTATCGGGTGCTCCCAATACCCCTTTCTCGCCCGATGGGGAGATTGGCCAGATGCCGCAGCCAAACGCACCTTACAATGCCGAAACACCCCAGCAAACGGATGTGATAGCCGCGCTGACCGACTGGATAGCCCGCGGTTGCCCTAACACAACTGCTTAACGCATCCCCCCTCTAAATAAAAAGTCCCTGCAGCTATGCCAAATAAGGGCATTACTGTAGGGGCTTTTATTTATCTTGTCAAATCGGAGTTTACGGTTTAAGCTTGTAAGCAGCTCTATTGAAATTTTGCTACGATTTGTAAGCCCACTGCCATCTACTATAATATTTCTTTTTCCATCTCTGGTGTATACTCTCCGCGCCGTGCTTTGCTGTTACACCATGCCCGGTGGTAGAGTAGCTTTTGCGCTATAGCTACATTATGGTCATCGCCTTTCCAGGCCTCTAAGGCAGGTTGCTGAATAGCACGCGAGAAGGAGAAGGTGAGTTCCCAGGGCATTTTATCTTTGAACCTTATATGCATGGCATTCAGCCGTTCTGAAGCTAATTGTTCAGATTGTCCGCCCGAAAGAAAGGCTATACCTGGTACGGCAGCCGGTACACATCTTAAAAAACATTCAATGGTTACATCAGCCACCGTTTCTATACTGTCCTGAACAGGGCTTTCCAGTCCCGGTAGTATCATATTAGGTTTCAGTATCATGCCCTCAAACTCTACATGCTGATCAAACAATGCGTTAAAAACGGCATGTAATACCTGGTGGGTAACCTCAGAGCATTGTTGCAGCGAATGGTTGCCATCCATTAAAACCTCGGGCTCAACAATTGGCACCAGGCCAGCTTGTTGGCACAATACCGCGTACCGGGCCAGGTTGTAGGCATTTGCTTTAATAGCGGTAGGCGTTGGGATGTCTTCACCTATAGTGATCACAGCACGCCATTTGGCAAACCGTGCCCCTTTATCATAATAATCAGACAGGCGTTTACCTAACCCATCCAGTCCTTCTGTTATGGTTTCTCCCGGGAAACGATCGAGCGGGATAGTACCTTCATCAACCTTAATTCCGGGTATTATGCCTTTTTGCTTTAAAACATCTATCATCAAAGTACCATCCGTAACAGATTGATTGATGGTTTCATCAAACAGGATAGCGCCACTTATACATTCTTCAAGGCCCGGCGTTGTTACAATCAGTTCCCGGTATTTCCTCCGGTACTCTTCTGTTTGCGGGATGCCAAGCGCTTTAAATCGTTTATTGCAGGTACCTGTGCTTTCGTCCATCGCCAGTAAACCTTTGTTTTTATCCATTAAACGCGCGGCGGTTCTTTTCAGATCTGAAGTTTCCATAAGGATTTATATAAAATTCTATATGGTTAACAGCGCCTGGCACCAGTAGTTTTTTGTTTTTGTGGGTTATGGCATTCAGTTTACAAATATTAATCCCTCTTGCAAGTTGGGCTGCAGATGCATTATAGTATCAGGTTGGGGGCAGTCATAAAACGCCCTGGTTGAAAAACTGATCAGGCAGCTTGTTTAGCATATTAAACAATAACCCTCCTTTGCTTTTTTTAACAGGCAACACAAAAATTGATTTTATCTTTGTAGTGTGCCTGCCAAGAAAAATCCTTTATCGCCCGTAAAAAAAGCCGTAGTTAAGAGAAAAGTAACCCGTAAAAAAGCAACTGTTGCTAAATTTCCTTATGTTAGAGTAACATTATGGGCTTTTGTAATTGCTGTTTTATGCTCGCCGTTTTATTATGGCTATGTGCTGAAAACTGCCGTTACCACCTGGCGATGGATCACAGATATAGGCGGTAACCCTAACTATCGTACGTATACAAGTTTTCAGATAAAGATACCCGCGCAGTATAAAATACATGGTATTGATGTTTCTTACGCACAAGGCAAAATAAACTGGGATAAAGTAAGTAAAATGGAAGAGGACAGTGTTCGCATTTCGTTCGCCTTTATTAAAGCAACCGAGGGGCTGCTAACTGTCGATCCCTATTTTAAACGGAACTGGCGCGAGGCGCCGAAGGCAGGTATTACTTGTGGCGCTTATCACTATTTCAGGCCTAAAAAAGACGGCTTGTGGCAGGCACGGTTCTTTTTACAGAACGTGGAAATAGAAAAAGGGGATCTGCCCCCTGTTGCTGATATAGAAACCCTGGATAAATTACCCCCGCAGGTAATGCGGAAAGAACTGGCCAAATTTCTGAAATACATCGAGCAGAAAACAAAGGTCCGCCCGATTATCTACACAGGAATTAGTTTTTATAATGACTATTTGAAGGGTTATTTTGATGGCTATACTTTATGGATAGCCCATTATAACCGCGATAAATTAAACCTTACCGAAGATACACCATGGCAATTTTGGCAACACTCGGAAACTGCGCACATTAATGGTGTAAACCACGTAGTTGATTTTGATGCTTTTAAGGGCGATAGCCTGGCGTTTAGATCGTTATTGGTGCCATAGGCTGGGTTTTTCAGGGATACATTGTACAAATAAAAGTGGATGGAATGAAAGGTGTATATTGTTATTTTTGCCGCAATGACGGACCTGAATGAATATGAATGTGAGCTGTTAGATGCCGTGCTTGAGGCTTTTGGTATACCCGATAGTTTAACAAGGTTGCAATTATTGGATCTTTTTGACCACGATGAAGCCACCGCCTTTGCTATGGTACAAGTGCTGACCCGGGAAGGCCTGATAACCAAATCAGGCCTACACGGCGATTATGAGTTGCCCGAGAAACTTATCCTCAAACCCAAAGGAGAAAAGTTTCTTAAACAAGGGGGCTTTACCCGACGTTATCATACAGAACAGCAAAAGCCGCTTGAAATTGGGAGCACACTCGCCAAATTACAACAGCAGAACCTGCGCTTACAAAACCTTAAACTTGCTAACGAAACAGAGATTAATAGTCTTAAGAAAACAGTAAACGATCTGCATACCCGACAGTATATATGGTGGGGATTGATTGTTGTTGCGTTAATTGTAGGACTGTTTATCGGCCAGATGTTTAAATAACAGGTTTCCTTACTTCAAAATCTTCCTGGTGAGAAAATATACGCCCGTCATACTCCCAGTCAAGTGTAAGTTTCCACTTTCCCTCCTTACAACTGTCAACCGGTATTTCCAGTGAATTATCTTTTGAACTTTCAACTTTTAGTCGCATGCATAAGCCGCCGTGGCAGTTAACTGGCGATAATATCGCATTCCCTTTCACCGGGTGGTTAAAGTTAAAACTTATAGTTTTCATGCTGATAGCGTTTATACCCAAATATAAACAGGCGTACTTGTTTAAAAAATGACGCTGATCATAATCGTCTGATTTTTAAGTAAACAGCGGTCATAATAATATCTGGTACGGTGTAATGAGTGCTTACATAATGTGATCAGGGTCATGTTTTTAGTGTTATGGCATCACTCATTTGTAATGCTTATTACCACACTTTTGTTGTAAAAGTGCAACATATAATTATGATCCCAACAAAAATGAAGGCAGCTGTTATCCACGAATTTGGGCAACCGCTGGTGATTGAAGATGTACCGGTGCCAACCCCGGGTGATAACCAAATATTGGTAAAAGTGATTGCTTGTGGTGTTTGCCATACTGACCTGCATGCCGCAAATGGCGACTGGCCTGTAAAACCACAGTTACCCTTAATACCGGGCCACGAGGCTATTGGTTATGTTGTGAGTTTAGGTACGGGTGTAAAAAATGTAGCTATTGGCGACATAGTTGGTGCGCCATGGCTTTACAGCGCCTGCGGTTGCTGTGAGTTTTGTATAACAGGATGGGAAACCCTTTGCGAAGAGCAAAAAAATGGAGGCTACAGCGTTAACGGTGGGTTTGCCGAATATGTATTAGCCGATTCCAGGTACGTAGCACATTTCCCCAAAGGGATAAAATTTGCCGCGATGGCCCCCATAATTTGTGCGGGTGTTACCGTTTACAAGGGTTTGAAGGAAACCGAAGTAAAACCTGGCGAATGGGTGGCTATATCTGGCGTTGGCGGCTTAGGCCATTTGGCTGTGCAATATGCAAAGGCCATGGGTATGCACGTTGCCGCGGTAGATATTGCTGACGATAAATTAGCACTGGCCAAGCAATTGGGTGCAGAACTATCAGTTAATGCCCTGAATGAAAACCCGGGAGCGGTTTTAAAGAAAGCTACAGGCGGCATGCACGGTGTATTGGTTACAGCCGTTTCGCCAATTGCTTTTGAGCAGGGGATAGGCATGCTGCGCCGAAAAGGCACTATTGCTTTAAATGGTTTGCCCAAAGGTAGTTTTGACCTGCCGATATTTGAAACTGTGCTTAACCGCTATACAGTACGCGGCTCTATAGTAGGTACCCGTAAAGATATGCAGGAAGCTATTGCATTTGCTGTAGAAGGTAAAGTAAAGGCGGACATCCATATCGCTAAACTGGAGGATATTAATCAAATTTTTGATAATATGCGCAAAGGCGATATTACAGGCAGGGTGGTTTTGCAAATAGCAGAAGTATAAATCTAAAATAGCATGACCAAGAGTACCGAGATACAGTTTTTGGATGGGCCGCACTCCAGACTAAAGGAATTAAAGTTTACGATCGGAACGATGGTAGACCTGATACATGGGCTGCGCGCATTACATTTTGTGGGGCCGTGTATTACCTTTTTTGGGTCGGCGCGTTTTACGGAAGATCATCCTTATTACCAGCTTACCCGTAATGCCGCAGCAGCCTTTGCAAAATTGGGCTTTACTATTATAACGGGTGGTGGACCAGGGCTGATGGAAGCTGCTAACCGGGGCGCGAAAGATGCAGGCGGTTATTCTGTAGGATGCAATATTCAACTGCCGGTAGAGCAAAAACCCAACCCATATCTGGACAAATGGGTTTACATGACCCACTTTTTTCTAAGGAAGGTACTGTTGGTAAAATACTCATTTGCGTTTGTCGTGATGCCCGGCGGTTATGGTACACTTGACGAGTATTTTGAAGCGCTTACGCTTATTCAAACACATAAAATAAAAAATTTCCCTATCATCATTTTTGGAAAGGAATACCACAAAGAACTAATTGAACATATAGCCGTAATGAAGCGCGATGGAACCATTGGGCCTGATGACGAGAAATTTTATTTGGTAACTGATGATATAAATGAAGCTACAGAATTGATAAGGGAGAAAAGTATAAAGCAATTCGGACTGAAGCCCAAACGAAAATATAAACCGTTTAGTTGGTTGTTTGAGCATAAATAAAAAGATGCTTACATATCTTTACAAACTAACAATTTTAAGGTGCCGTAATTTATGGGCGCCTTTTTTGTTGCTGTGCCAGGTCAGCTTATTGGATGACTCGTATCATTAATTAACCCGTCTGCATATCAGATCTTTATATCATAAAAAATAAGGTTATGAAAAAGCAAATAAACATAGATGATTATCATTACAGCCACAAAGCCAATACACTACTTTTAGTATGCTTGTTCCTTATAACAGTGATGCTTGCAATAGTTATGGCCCAAAGCCAATCTTACATAAGATAAAGCCAGTATACTTAGAACAGGCACAGGAAGCTTACCCGCCATTTTGTATTTGCTCATGCTGTTCTACCGCAAGGTTTATATCTGCGGCAGTTAGTGCTCCCATTTTTATAAAACCGATAAGCCGTGAATACCCTGATTACAGCATCCCCGCTATTCAGGAGCAGCTAATTAAGATCTGGCAACCCCCTCAAATAGGTTAATACGACATTTTTAGATTTTTTGCCCGCAATAAACTTTGCAAGGCTTTTTCGTATTCGTATTAATTTTTACATTTTATGTTTGATAAAATTATCGCGTTCTCTATCAGGAACAAGGTAATTATCGGGATCATGACACTGGTTTTAGTACTGGTGGGGGAAATCATCAGGCAAAACCTGGTTAGTTATGTTTGTCATTTTAATTCCACTAACTATTTTTGGAATTTCTGGTATTGGCCCGGCGGTTAGTGGTCATGAAGGCTCAACTTTGGTAGTAGTTTTTAACGGGCTGCGGTTATTAGTGTATCAAAATAAGCGTAAGTAATATTTAATTCAAAAAAAATTAATAACTACCGATTTTGATAGGTAACCTGTATTTATACTATCTGTCTTTGTTCAGAATGAAATCAGATTTCTAATGTATCTTTAAAACTAAGTCGCATATTATACACTTAAGCACGGTTTAATTTACAAAAGTAATGCATAAAGAAGATCACGTTAAAGGTTCTGAAACGATCAGGGATATAGTTATAGGCATGTCGGATGGTTTAACAGTACCCTTTGCCCTGGCCGCTGGATTAAGTGGTGCCATAAGTTCGTCAGGTATAGTTGTCACTGCCGGGATCGCAGAAATTGTGGCCGGATCAATAGCAATGGGTTTAGGGGGCTTTTTAGCAGGACGCACCGAGGTTGATCATTATAATTCTGAGTTAAAGCGCGAATATGATGAGGTTGAACGTGTGCCCGAGCAAGAGAAAGCTGAGGTAAAAGAGGTTTTTGCTGGTTTCGGCTTATCAGAAAATTTGCAGCAACAAATTGCCGATGAAATGGCAAAAGATAAAGACAAATGGGTTGATTTTATGATGCGTTATGAGTTAGGCCTTGAAGAACCACACGCCAACCGCGCTACAAAAAGTGCAATTACTATTGGTTTATCTTATATAGTTGGTGGTGTTATACCTCTTTCACCCTATATTTTAATTGATAGTTCTCAAACAGCTCTATACTATTCCTGCATAGTAACCCTTATAAGCCTGTTTATTTTTGGGTATTTTAAAAGTAAGCTAACAGGGCAGCCTGCTATAAGCGGCGCATTTAAAGTTGTTATAATTGGCGCGCTGGCAGCAGGGGCGGCTTTTGCCATGGCAAAGTTAATTAATGGCAAATAATGCCATTTTGTTAAAAAAGTGTTAAATCACTACTCTAAGCCCGAAATTCATATTAAATACAGAATTGGCGTTTAAACTTGTATTATAAAATAAACGCTTGTATTGCGAGGATACAATTATTGAAATTAATAACCCCTGATTAATTGCAAAATGAATTCTAAAAAAACGATGGACAGGAAAGAGTTTTTTTCTGTAATTGGCATGAGCGCCGCGGCCTTAACTATAATGGGCTGCTTGGGTTGCAGTAAAGGTTCTGATTCGGCCAATGGCCCTTCTACACCAGCCCCTACGAGTGTTGATTTTACACTCGACCTTAGTGCTTCTTCGAATTCAGCACTGGCTACCAATGGCGGTTACTTAGTATCTCAAGGTATATTAATTGCCCGCACAGCAGCAGGGGCTTATATTGCCGTACAAGAGTCATGTACCCATCAAAGTTATCCGTTAGTTTATCAGTCAGGCAGTAGTCAATTTTATTGTAATAACCATGGGGCTACCTTTACCGAAAAGGGCGTGGTTACCGGCGGGCCTACTAATCGTTCATTAGTAGTTTATAACACAAGTTTATCCGGTGTATCGCTAAGGATATACTCTTAAAATTTAAAACATGAAACAATTATTTGCCATTATTTTATTTGTGCTGATGAGTCCTGCGATCACCTGGTCGGGCGATTTTGACCAGGTGCAAAAGGAAGCACAAAAAACACATAAACTTATTTTAATAAACTTTTCGGGCAGCGATTGGTGCGGCCCTTGTATTCGTACGCGCAAAGAGATACTGGAAACCATTACGTTTGAAAACTACGCTTCTGATCATCTTTTGCTGGTAAGGGCTGATTTTCCGCGTCAGAAAAAAAATCAATTACCTAAAGACCAGGTAAAACGTAACGAAACGCTGGCAGATAAATACAACCCAGATGGTGAATTTCCACTCACTTTATTGGTTGATGAAAATGGCAAGGTATTAAAAAAATGGGAAGGATTCCCGAATGTAAGTCCTGAAGCATTTGTAGCGCAGATAACCGAATCTACAAATGCAAAGCGCTGAAAAAATAATTGGTGAGATAGTTCATAAGCAGGTGCTTAAGCTTATGGGCAATCGCTTTGAAATAAGTGTAGTAGCCGATGATGCTGAATGGGCCCAGCAACGGATAGGGATGGCCATCAACGAGATAAGGAGGATAGAAAAACTGTTGACAACGTTTAGCGATGACAGCCAAACCAACCAGATAAATAAGAATGCCGGTATTGCCCCGGTTAAAGTAGATCAGGAAGTATTTGATCTGATAGCACGGTCATTAAAAATATCCGAATTAACGCAGGGCGCTTTTGACATTACTTATGGGTCGATAGATAAAAGCTTGTGGAATTTTGACCTGAACATGAAAGCATTGCCCGATGCTGCCACAGCCCGGGCCGCTGTAAAGTTAATTAACTATAAAAACGTAATACTGGATAGCCAAAACATTACCGTTTTTTTAAAAGAAGCAGGCATGCGCATAGGATTTGGCGGTATTGGTAAAGGTTATGCTGCTGATAAGGCAAAAGCTGTGCTACAGGCAAATGGAGTTAAAAGCGGCATTGTAAACGCTGCAGGCGATCTGATTACCTGGGGCACACAACCCGGCGGTAAGCCATGGACTATAGCAATTGCTGATCCTGACCAGGAAACTACACCATTTTCAACACTGAACATTAGTAACATGGCCATTGCCACATCGGGCAACTATGCCAAGTATGTAATTATTGGTGGCAAAAAATATTCGCATACAATCGATCCAAAGACAGGCCTGCCGGTAAGCGGAATAAAAAGTGTAAGCATTATAAGCCCGAGTGCTGAATTTGCCGACGCTATGGCTACCCCGGTTACCGTAATGGGCGCATATGTTGGGCTCGATCTGATCAACCAGTTACAAAATGTGGCCTGTGTAATTATTACGGATGATAGTAAAGTTTATACGTCTAAAAATATCAACATAAAATAGCATGATAAAACAACCCCTACGATTAATAACTATCATTTGCGCGTGTGCAATGTATAGTCTTTCTTCTTGTGTATCAGTAAAACCATATCAAAAAAACCGCTTAAACGATACGGAGATGGAACTGTCGGCCCGTAAGTCACAAAAATTCGAACAAAGCTTTCAGCTTTATCGCGAAGGCGGTTCGGGGGCCAACGGTGGTAAAAGCGGTGGTGGTTGCGGGTGTAATTAATATTAACATACAGTAAATGAAAAAAATATATTTAGGTGTACTTGCCATGTACATGGGCATATTGGCATCGCACGCGCAAACAAAACCGCAGCCTGTTAAAGATTCCACTAACTATGAATCAAGAAAGCTTAAAATTGATGAGATCAATTTTGTTTCGGCTTATTACCATCAAAACGGTAATAACTCTGCCGTAACCGGCGGTATTGGTACCGAAAAGCTAACCGATTTTGCCAACACGTTTGATCTGCAAATGTCAAAATATAGCAGCTCGGGTAAAAAGCATACATTTCTGTTTGAATTGGGGGTTGATCATTACACTTCTGCATCTTCAGATAAGATAGACCCTAATAGTGTATCGTCTGCATCTATGCAGGATACCCGTATCTATCCATCGTTAAATTGGACGGTATCAAATGATAAAACAGGCAACGCATTTGGTTTATCTGCATCATACTCACATGAGTTTGACTATCAATCGGTAGGGGCAGGCATCAATTTTACAAGGCTGTCAAAAAACAAAAACACTCAATTTGATTTTAAGGCGCAGGTGTTTTTAGATAAGTGGAAGGTGATATTACCGGTAGAATTGCGCCCGCCAGGGTACGGTTCAGGGTCTGATCGTGAGGATAACCGCCCGGTGGATTCCAAACCGCGAAATTCATTTAGTACATCGTTCTCACTTTCACAGGTACTTACACAAAGATTGCAGGTTGCACTTATTGTAGAACCATCTTACCAACATGGTTTATTGGCAACAAAATATCAGCGCGATTATTTTACCGATGGATCGGAACGGGTGGAGAATCTGCCGGATAACCGCTACAAGCTTCCGATTGGTGTAAGATTTAATTACTTTTTAGATGATCACTTTATCATCCGCACCTTTTACAGGTACTACATGGATAATTGGGGCATAAGGGCACATACCGCCGAAGTGGAGATCCCGGTAAAGCTAACTTCATTTGTTTCAGTTAGTCCGTTTTACCGGTATAACACGCAGGTTGGTACCCGTTACTTTAAACCATATGGCCAGCATAACCCTACAGATGAATTTTATACCAGCGATTATGACTTATCCAGCCTTCATAGCAATTTTGTAGGCGCCAATATCAGGTTATCGCCGCCTAATGGTGTGTTTGGCAATGCGCATTTTACCTCTTTAGAGTTAAGGGCCGGGCATTATATGCGTTCCACAGGGCTTAACTCAAATATTGTAACGCTCGCTCTAAAGTTTAAGTAATTAGTAAAGGGTAGATTTATAAACAAACTTGTTGTTAGCAACGTGTATTTTTATGATTAAACCAGCTTCAACCAGTTTTTTAAGGCGGCTATAAAATGATGTAATACTCATTTTATAGCCTTTTTTAGTTATTTCTAACCACAAAAATTCCGCGTCTTTAGTATCGGTAAGTGTATTTATAAATTCAACAATTAAGTCGTTTACCCGGTTATATTCCTTTTGTTTTTCGGTTAAGCGCGATTTGGACGCCCTGTGTATCTGTGTCTGATAATTCATTGGATTAGATCAATTGTGTTGGGCGCCGCCGTTTATCATGTCAGATACGATGCCCCTCTCGTTTTTGCGTTCGGCCAGTAAAACACCAACAATATGCACTAAAATAAACGCCAGTATCAGGTACATGCAAAAGCTATGCACCTCTTTAACCGAATGCCTGATGGATTTGTAAGCTGATAGCGCATCCTCAAAAGCAAGAAACAAGCCCGTAATTACCATTATAATGAGTAATGCATAAAATAAGGCGTAGATAGCTTTAACAGTAAGTTCGTGCCTGGCCGTTTCGCGGTTTTTTTTGACGGTGTTAAACTGATGATAAGCACTTTTTATTTTGCGAATAAACTTTTGATCGGCCAGTTGAAAAAACTCCAATATCAGCCTAAAGGCAAGCAGGCCTGCCAGCACATAACCAAAATAGATGTGTATCCCCCATACGCTGTCGCTTAAGGCATGCGCGGCGGCTCGTGCCTGCTCATTTGTTACTGTTGAACCCGCTTTTTGTAACTCATCTTTCATCAATGCCGATGTAGCATGGTCATCTGTAATTGTTGAATTAATAAGCACAGTGATCAATGAACCACTTATCACAATTAAATTTACCCAGTGCCAAAGACGCAACGGAAAAGAATATCGTTTGATTTTTGTTGGGTGTTGCAGGTCGTGACGGGTTGGTTCTATTATAGCCATATGAATTATAATGTTGACAATTTTAAAGATAGATGTAAAAACTGAAGAAAAACTGAATTAAACTTAATGTGGTGATTGCATTGCTCTAATACAGATTGTATTCAGATTGTTTTGTTAAATAGCGCTAATACCCGCTACATTGCATCAATTATTGTAACTTAAATACGTGAAAATACTTATCGTTGAAGACGAACAGGGCCTTCGGGAAAATATGCTTACATATCTAAGTGAGGATAATAACATATGCGAAAGCTGTGCCGATCTCGCAACTGCGATCACAAAGCTGGCTGGCTATCAATACGATTTTGTATTGCTGGATATTGGGCTGCCCGATGGGGAAGGGTTTGAAATATTGCACTATCTGAAAAAAGAGATGAGAAACGAGGCTGTTATTATCATATCAGCCAGGAATTCTTTAGACGACCGAATAAAAGGCCTCAATATAGGAGCAGATGACTATTTGGTTAAACCCTTTCACCTGGCCGAATTAAAGGCCAGGATAGTTGCTGTTTTTCGCCGTAAGGCTGCCAACAGCAATAATAACCTTGTTTTTAACGAGATTGTTATAAACCTTATTGGCCGTACGGTTTTTATAAATGATGTTGAAATACTTTTAACACGTAAAGAATATGATATGCTTTTGTATTTTATAGCCAATAAAGGAAAAGTAATTGCTAAAACCGCACTTGCCGAACATTTATGGGGCGATGAAATGGACATGCACGATAATTTCGACTTTATATACTCGCACATCAAAAACCTGCGGAAAAAGATACTCGACGTTACTACAAATGACTATTTAAAATCGGTTTATGGCATTGGTTATAAATTTACCGATAAATGAAACTGGCTGCGCATTATAATAAAGTAAATATCATAGTTACACTATCGGTACTGGTAGTTGGTGCTGTTATTTATTTTTTTGCCATTAATACAATAACTAATAACCGCCTTGATGAAGAACTTGGTGAAGAGGTATCAGAAGTAATTTCATATATACAACAATATAAGCAGCTTCCTAAACAATTTGATATTGATGAGAACCAGGTTGAATTTATAAAAACCAATTTGCTGAATAGCAAGCCCAGGTATTTTGATACTACTTATGTTAACCCCCGCAAAAGTGGCGATAAAAGCGGCCGGGCATTTGAAGGCGGACTTAGTTTTAAAGGTGATAATTATAGATTTAGGATAATTATATCAAGCGAGAGTACGGTTTATCTTAAGCAGATAATTACTGCTATTACATTAATACTTATGCTGGTGGTATTAACAATACTATCTTTAGCTAACAGGTATTTGCTAAACGACCTTTGGAAACCCTTTTTTGGCTTACTGGCGCACATGAAAGCCTTTAATGTATCTGAGAGCAGCTCATTTAAATTAACAAACAATAAAGTTGATGAGTTCAATGATCTGGATAACGCTATCGGGGTAATGTCATCACGCGTTAAAAATGATTTTCAGAACCTTAAACATTTTACCGAGAATGCATCGCACGAAATGCTAACCCCCCTTGCTGTAATCACATCCAAATTAGATACATTGATACAGGATGAAACATTAAAAAAAGAACACTTTGATCAGATACAGGATATTTACGGCGCCGCTGGTAAACTATCCCGGCTTAACCAATCATTATTATTGTTGGTTAAGATAGAAAACAACCTGATAGCAGATAACGATACCTTAAACCTGCAACAATTAATAAACGATAAGCTTAGGCAGTTTCAGGAATTATTGACATCAAAAGAGATACAGATATATGCCGAATTGGAAGACAAAGAGGTTGTAGTTAGTAAGTACCTTATAGATATTTTACTTAACAACCTACTTAGTAATGCCATAAGGCATAACCAGGTTAAGGGCAATATTAATATTTATTTAACGGGCGACAGGCTTGTTATTCAGAATTCAGGTTCAGACGTTCCGCTTGATGGCGAGGCAATTTTTGACCGTTTCCAAAAAGGAAGTACTTCAGACGGTGCAGGCCTTGGCTTAACTATTGTAAAAAATATATGCAATGTATGTGGTTGGGACATGCAGTATTTATTCATCAATAATTTGCACACCTTTTCAATAGTTTTTTAAACCGGCTTACCATCTCTCAAAGCATCCTGATTTGAAAACAGAACTGATTTAAGCTAAAAAAGTATTTATTACGGCATCACCCCATTCGCAAAAACTTATCTTTCTGCGCCATTACGGCCCTGTAACCGGCATTGAACATCTTGTCCGGATCTTTTAATTCGAACATCGGGGAATGATACAATTTCGGTTCAAGGTAATGATCACAAAATACGGCGCTTGCAGCTACCTGATGTGCTAACATTAAATGGAAACATCTGTCTAATACCTGTAACCGGCTTATTTTTTCAGGCAACGTTCCATGCATCTTGTTAACGTTCGATCCTATAAGTACTTCACATACCTTACGGATATCTTTCACGGGCAAATTGTCCAGAATACCGCCATCTGCCAAATAGCCACCGTTAAAACGTACAGGCATAAACACCCCGGGTACGGCACACGAGCCAATGAGGGCCTTATGTAACGGTCCACTTGATAATGTAACTGTTTGGGAGGTAAGCAGGTTGGTAGCAGCTACCAACAATGGTATAGTTAACTCTTCAAAATGATGGGGCAGATTTGTGTCTTTAAAAAGCTGCGTTAATCCCGCTACGGTAAATAAACCGGATCCGGGTAATAATTTATTGATAAACCCATGTGAAGCAGTCACTTTAATACATTCCAGGATTTCTTTAGGTGAATTTCCGGCGGCATAAAGTGCGCCTATTACGGCGCCTGCGCTTGCTCCCGCGATCGCCTTCGGCCGGATGCCTATATCTTCCAGCCCTTGTAAAACACCGAGGTGGGCGATGCCGCGTGCGCCACCCCCAGACAAAACCAATCCCGTTTTAAACATAGTTTCCGAATATCTGCAAAATTGCTCATGTACCCGGTTATATAAAATGACCAGGATCATGCTGTGGTCTGTCATATGTCAACTTTGTTTTATTGCGGATAAATGAACTTTACGAAAAAGTTAAAGATGAAAACACTATTGATAGCCACTGACCTATCCAAAAACGCACGGCACGTTGCTACTTACGGTTACCGGCTTGCCCAGCAGCTTAGGGCCAGGGTATTGCTTTGCCACGTAATGAATATCCCGGCAGAGATTCCGCAAAATGGCATGGTAGCATGGCCTGTAGATATTTATGATGACATGTTACAAGATAGTGATAAAGAACTGGCTAAACTCAAAAATACGATGATGGCAGAAGGTGATGTTATAGGTTACCAGCCTGAAATAATTTGCATACATGAGGGCGGCTTTGTAACAGATGTTGTAAATGCAGCAGCACAAGCCAACCAGGCCGATATCATCCTGATTGGTACGCACGCGAATGACGTGCTTACAACCCTGATGATTGGTAATCATACCAGGAAAATGATTGAAGCCGCTACACGGCCCTTGCTGCTTGTTCCGGAATGCGTAACCGCCAAACCGATAAAAAAAATAGCTTTTAGCAGCGATTTTAAACAGCCCGCAAAAGAGATAGAGGTAATTAATAAATTGGTGGGTTTTGCTAAGGCCCTTGGCGCGGAGCTTATCCTCGCTCATATAGATCAGGGACATGACAATCCGGAATATACAGCCATCGTTAAAGAATTATTAATAGAGCTGATCTCTAAAAATAATCATCAAAAAGTTAGTTATGAAGTAGTAAAAAGTAACCATGTAGAAAACGGCCTGGATTGGCTGGTACGACATGCACATGTTGATATGATTGCTTTTGCGCATCGGGAACATGGTTTTTTTAACCAGATGTTTAATGGTAGTCACACGCAAAAAGCTTCCGGTAAAATGCCGGTGCCATTACTGGTTATCAAAGAAAGCTAACATTAAAAACTGGCGATGAGGCCTCATTATATACGCTGTTCAATAAATTAGATAGTTAAAATGAAAAAAATCCTTGTGCTCACCAATTTTACCGACCAATGCAGCCAGGTAAAAGAAACGGCCGTTATGCTAAGCGCTAAACTGCATGCTAACCTCATCCTGTTCAATACATTTATCAGTCAGCCGGCAATGCTGTCAGAAAATGGTAGCGATCCCTGGGTGTTAGAGGAACTAACGTGGATAGACGATAGTAAAAAGAAACTGAATTTTTTAAAAGAAGATCTGGAGCTGCTGATTGCGGCCTTACCGGCTGCGGACCATCACGCAAGCATCGATTGTCGTAAAAGTATGGGCAGCCTGGGGCTCCAGGTTAAAGAATTGCTTAAAGAAGAGCATGTTGAAATGATAGTTATGGGAGCCCGTAGCGGCAGTACCTGGGATCATATACTTGTTGGAAGTGATACTTTATCAGTGATTAATCATAGTAACAGGCCGGTAATAATAGTACCAGTCGGGCATCCGCTAAGGCAGCTCAAGAAGCTAACCATAGCTACTGATTTTGACGAAGCTGATCTGAATGCCATACATTACCTCACCAGGCTTGGGCGATTGTTTGGTTTTGCAATGGAAATTGTACATGTAAAACTATGGGGTAAAGAAAGTATTGATCAGATGCAACAAACATCATTTGAAAAACATGTTGCCAAATTCAACTTTCCAGGTATCAGTTATCAAAATATCGGAGGTAAGGATCTGGTTAACCGGCTGAATGATTTGTGCGAAAGTAATGGTTCGGATGTGCTTGTGTTGGTACATGATCATCACAGTTTATTGCACCGGTTGTTAAATGGCACAAATGCAAAATCATTGCTCGAAAAACAAAAAATTCCGGTGATGATAATTCCGGCTGGTATGGATTTGCGTTGATCAGAACCATTACTTTAACAAGTTTAATTGAGCCCTGGTCCAGATAACTATATAGGGCGTTGATTACAACCGGGACATATGTATAATTCACTTTCAATTAGGTAACCCGGTATAAGTAAATTATGTTGTTTTTAAATTTCCTGTGTGCGATCGGGAGGCGTATTTCTTTGCTCGAACCTGCCGGTCTTTTTGTTTAGTTTGATCCGGTAGAGAACAAGTTCTTTGGAGCTGCCGATATCGTGGGCCATATCTGCTATACCGTGTGAAGGATGCGAGTCTTCGGCTTTAGCTAAATAGGGCTCTATCCGCCTGATGAGCTTCTGCATCGCTTGTTCAGATTCTTCAACACTTGTGAGTTCCTCGAAGGTTCCCCAGCAAATGGCGCTCTTCCAGTTAAAGAAATTTTCGACATGGTCTACTTCAAAGCAAACTTCCGGATTTTTGCGCATTAGGTCTATTTTCATACCGCTGGCCGAGTGGGCATAGATGTAAGGGGACTCGTAAACATAATGTACTGGTACAATATAAGTTATGCCGTTGTTATGGCAACCAATCCGGCCAAGTAACTCTGTCTTGAGTAGTTCCTCCAGGGTGTTATTGTCAAGTTCTCCTAACATGATATGATTTTTAAAGTTATCTTCTTTTAAAGATCAAATAAAGTGTGTTTTTTTCGTCCCTTGTATGATCGCTATCATTTCCCGACATGATAGCAATCACTATGTTTCAGGTAGTGGTTAGGGATAATGATGATCAGCCAAAGCTGTCATCAGCTCATTGGCACTATGCATATAGCTATCCTTTAAATAAACAAGGTTGATAACTGATAATGGTGAATATTGCGAAACCGGACGGTTCCCCGTTGATCTGCGTCATTTTTTGGGGCTTCACGAATCCTTATCTTTAGCTTATAGCCATCCCGCTTACTTATTTGGGCACGGCTGATGGCTGATGAATAATGAATAACCTGCCGGTATTGATTGTTCACTGTTAAGTATAAAGCAGTAATTCATGAATAGGCACACAGCGATAAAATACTTTAATAAACAATGGAAGGTTATGAATACCCGCCTGAAGTCCTATTTAAAAAGCGGGGATCAGGAAGACTTGCACCAATTCCGGGTACAGGTAAAAAAGATAGAGGCCTTTTTGATCCTGTCAGGGATGGCTGCGCATCCGGCAAAACTTCAACAACTTTTTAAACCTGTAAAAAAAATATTTAAAAGGGCTGGGGTACTGCGTAATTCCTTTATCAAAAATGAATTAACACATCGGAGGCAGCCAGTTAATAAAGAGGGGAGGAACTTTTGCCAGTACGCCGGCGAAAAATTGCAGAAAATCAAAAAGGCGCGTCGTATACTCAAACAAATAATAAAACCTGTTCCCACAAAAAATGTCCGTTGGTTCTATAAAAATGAGCTGAAGGGAATAACCGGCGCTTTTGCACTATCACCATCGGCCAGGCAATTACATGAATGCCGCAAACGTATCAAAGTACTGCTTTATAATGAACACCTGGTTCATGATGTACTTAAAATTGGGGTAAACACCACCTATTTGGATGAAGTGCAGGAGGCAATAGGTAACTGGCATGATCAATTATTGGCTCACCAGAGCGAGTGTCATAATGGCCAAACTGGAGACAGCTATCCCGGGCAAAAAGAATTTATCGCAACGCTTACCGATAAGTTTTACCAGCGGGCTACCGTTCAAAAGTAGCTACCTTGTTACCCTCCGGTTTAACTTTGCTGCAATACGCCGGTAGAACCAGTAATTAGCCAATTCAGCGCATAATATATATGCCGTTAGGATCAGCAGTATCCAGCCGTAATAAGCCATGGGCAACCGGGTGAAGCCAAACCATGTGGTAAAAGGGGTAAGCGGAAGTATCAGCACCAGTAGTAACACCAGCAGGGTAGCTGCACTCAAGTAGCGCCCGGGCAGGCTTTTGAAAAAGGGGAGCCGGGTACGCACTACCATTACCACCAGCGTGGCAGAAATGACCGATTCAACCAGCCAGCCGGTTTGAAAAATCTTTTCATCCGCGTGGAAAATAAATAGTAGCAGGCCGAAGGTGAGGTAATCAAATACCGAACTTAGCAAACCAAAGATGAGCATGAAACGTTTTATAAAATTCAAGTCCCAGCGCTGTGGTGACCGGATGTCAGGCTCGTCGACACGGTCGGTGGCAATGGCCATTTCCGGCAGGTCGGTTAGCAGGTTGGTCAATAGTATTTGCTTGGGTAACATCGGCAGAAACGGGAGGAATAGCGATGCACCTGCCATGCTAAACATATTACCGAAATTAGCACTGGTTGCCATAAATATATACTTCATGGTATTGGCAAACGTCTTCCGGCCCTCTACAATACCGGCTGTTAATATACTTAGATCCGGGTTCAGTAAAACTATATCTGCAGCCTCTTTGGCCACATCAACAGCGGTATTTACAGAAATACCTACATCTGCAATATGCAATGCAGGTGCGTCGTTTATTCCGTCGCCCATAAACCCCACCACGTGGCCGGCTTTTTTCAGTGCCGAAATGATGCGTTCCTTTTGATTGGGTTCTACCTCAGCAAAAATATGTGTCAGCGGAGCCTGGTGGATAAGCGCGGCATCGCTCATTTTTTGTAAACCGGCCCCTGTAAGTATCCGGGGATTTTTCATGCCGAGCGCCAAGGCCAGGCTTTTTGCAACCAATGCGTTATCGCCGGTAATGATCTTGAGCCGTACACTCAGGTCATTCATTTTTGAGATCGTTTCGGCCACATTCGCTTTTGGTGGGTCGAATAGTGTAATAAAGCCCAAAAAAGTCATTTCCTTTTCATCTTCTCGAGTAAAGTCTATATCAGAACTACCGTTTTTGTAAGCTACCCCTAATGTTCTGAATCCTGCCCCGCTCAACTCCTCATAACGTTTTAGGATGCTATTTTTACCAGATGATATAGGAACCAGTTTTCCATCCGTAGTCTCTAACTGGCTACAAATCTCCAATACACTCTTTAGAGCACCTTTAGTTATGACCAAATTAGTTTTGTCGTTTTTTACCTGTATGGTCAGCCTTTTGCGGATAAAATCATAAGGTATTTCGGTTTGAACCTGATAAGTGTTTACTCCGCCTTTATAAGCGGCACAAATAGCCGCATCTATAGGGTTATGAAAACCCTGTTGCATGGAGGCATTTAGCCAACTGTAAAGCAACAGCTTATCACTGTGGTGTCCGGATGTATCCAGCGTGTCCTTTAGCATTACTTTACCCTCGGTGATCGTCCCGGTTTTATCAGAACACAGGATATCCATGCTTCCAAAGTTTTCTATCGCCGACAATCGCTTCACGATCACCTTTTGTTTAGCCATGCGCCGGGCGCCGGTAGCTAAATTTACGCTGATAATAGCTGGTAACAGTTGCGGAGTTAAACCTACTGATAGCGCCAGGGAAAACAGGAGTGAATCCAGTACAGGTTTATGCAGGAATACATTGATCGCGAAAATGATGATCACCAGTAGTAGGGTAATCTCCATGAGCAGGTAGCCAAATCGGCGAATACCCCTTTCAAATTCGGTCAAGGGCAAAGCAGATTGTAAACCCGCAGATATTTTGCCAAGCTCTGTGGCGACGCCGGTTTTGATGATCAATGCTGTAGCCTTTCCGCTAATTACATGAGACCCCATCAGCAATGTATTGCTTCGGTTAGCTAATGATGTGTCCGACGGCAATATGCCTGCGTTTTTTTCAACAGGGTAGGTTTCCCCGGTAAACGTTGCTTCATCAGTAAACAGTTGCTGTGAGGTTAATATCAGGCTGTCTCCCGGTATGATGTCTCCGGCTGTAAGGATCACAATGTCCCCCGGAACCGCTTCTTCAGCCGGGATGGTTTTTTTTGCACCGTCTCGTAATACATCGCAATGCAGGCGAACCAGTTTTAGCAATGCCGAAACAGCATTGGCTGCACCTCTTTCTTGCCAGAAACCCAGGCAACTGCTGATTAGTACGATGATCAGGATAATAACCGTATCTGCTACATCGCCCAACCCGGCCGACAATAATGCCGCCACTATCAATAATAAGGTAACCGGGCTTTTGAACTGCGAAAAGAATAGCCTGTAGGCAGAATTTCCGGTGTTTTTTTGTATGGTGTTACGGCCATATTTTGCAAGCCTCGAACGAGCCTCTCCTGCGCTGAGGCCATGATCACTACAGTTTAACCGGGTAAATACTTCTGCCGGGGTTAAATGATGAAATCTGTCAATAATTATTGTTCTGGTTTCTTTGGCGTTAAGCATCTTATCAACCCGGAAAAATCAGCAAGGGGCAATGAATGTGTGATGGAAGGGTGCTGTTGATAGCAGGCCCTACAAGTTCGTTATAATGATAGCGGTTTTTGGTCATCACCAGCAGGTCGTTGTGCATGCCGTTGGTTAGCACATCGGCAGCCTTAATCAAATTGGTTTCCCTGGTATAGTTAAAACCCAACTGTTCATACTTAACCTTCCGGCGTACCTGCTCATTGAAAAGCTGATGCGCGTATGCTTCGTCCATATGTACCATGCCGTGTTTTGTAAGATGCACAACAGAAAGATTAGCCCCGCAGGCAGCAGCGAGATTGGCCAGGTAGCGTACGATATGTGTTTGGCAATAACGCAGGTCGGCTAGGTAAGCTATTCGTTCCATATCTTTTAATGACCAGTTATCCGGGATCAGCAATAACGGGCAATATATGTGGTTCAACAGGGTGTCCAGGTTCAAACTGGTGGGGGTATGGTACTCAACAGCAACCTTAATAATCATTCGCACACCCTCTTTATTTATCAGTTGTGCGGCTTGCTTCGCGTTCATGCCCAAAATGTTAAGTTCGCAGGTCTTGTTTGCGTTTGATTCAGGGAGCGCGGGGCTGGTATCGGGTATCCTGGTAAGCTTGCTGCCGGTATTACCGGCGATTACTTTTTCTCTTCGAACCTTTGCCGGTAGAAAGGTATGGGCCAAAAGCAGCTGTGCATCCATCTTACCGGCGAGTGAAATTGCAAATGTTAAGGCTCTAAAATTACCGGGAGAATCATCGTGGATGAAAAGGATCTTTTCCATATTGGGATGGGTTTTGATGTACTGTAAAGTTGAGCTTTACAGGTTGCATAATACCTGATCGCCGTCACAAAAGCAGTTGTTTGTAATCAATTTCCACGCTATATGATTTACAAAGCTATCTATTTATTATCCAGGGGATGATCTAAAGAAAACAGATGCGTTTATCAAGTATTGGGTCTATAAATTTTGGTGTAATATTCATCTGCCATCCGCCCCGATTCAAATGCAGGCACTACATCCATAGCGGCCTTTTTTAATATTGTAAGCCATTGCACCGGGTTATTGTAATACATAGGCAGCACGTCATTTTCCAGCGCATCCATCAGGTTTTTATTTTCATGCAGGTCTTTTTCGACATCTGAAAGAGAATCCGGCGCGGGTTGTATCAAAAAGCAATTTTCGCGATCACGGGCAAATTCCGGTACCCAACCATCCGGCATAGATAAGTTTATACTGCCATTCATAGCAGCCGTCATGCCACTTGTTCCCGAGGCTTCATGGTAAAGCCGCGGGTTGTTGAGCCAAACATCAGATCCTTTTTTAAGCAGTGCCGATAGTGCCAGTTCGTACCCTGTTAACACAGCGCAACGGGCCAGTGGTTTTGCCCGGGTGATGATTTGGTTAAACTGGCCAATAGCTTCCATGTCTTCCGGGTAGGGTTTGCCTGCCCAAATCAGTTGTACCGGGTAATCGGCATGGTTTAGTAAACTAATAAATCTCCCCCAGTCGTCCATGATCAAGTCAGCTCTTTTATATCCGGCAAAGCGCCTGGCCCAAACAATGGTCAGTATGTTCTCATCAAAAAGTTTACCGCATTGGTCGGCCACTACTTTAAACAGATCATGTTTCATTTCTTTTTTTCTGGCAATGATTGCTCCGTCATCATTGCTTGAAATAGCGGCTTCCAGGGCGGCATCTTTCCAATAAGCTTTATTTTGGGCGTTAGTAATAGAGGTGATCTCACAAATGCCGGGATTGTTGCCCCACATTTGCCGGGCAACTCCGCCGTGAAGTTTTGAAACGCCATTGGCCCTACCCGAAAATTTGAGCGCTGCAAGGGTATAGTTGAATTGATCTCCATACAGACCGAGCATGGATTTTACCTCCGCCTCCTGCAAATGATAAAAAAAGGACATTTGTTTGAGTAAATCATAGCTGTGCGCTTCATTCCCGGCCATTTCTGGGGTATGGGTGGTGAAAACAACCCGCTTTTTCACTTCTTCAAGGCTTTTGTATTTTGAAAGCAGGTAAAAATTTAATGATACGGAATGGCCTTCATTCATGTGATAGATATCGGGTGCAAGGCCCAAAATATCCAACAACTTAGCGCCTCCGACGCCAAGTACAATAGTTTGTGCAATGCGTGTTGCCTCGTTCGGGTCATACAGGCAATGAGTGATGGAGCGGGACAGTTCGTCATTTTCCGCAATTTCTGTACTCAGTAAAAATAATGGGGCTGTGCCAAAAGTATCTGGTCGTAGCAGGTAAGCTTTAACATGTACGGGGGCGTCATGAACGGCAACTGTAAAAATTATTCCGGTGTCCTGTAAAAACGTATAATTTTTTTCGATCAGTTCAGTTTTCATCAAAGCATTTCTGTCCCTAACCTGGTCGTAATAACCATATTTCCATAAAATACCGATGCCGAGCAAGTTTTGTTTAAGTTGATAAGCGCTCCGTAAGTGCGAACCGGATAAAAAACCTAACCCGCCGCTATAGATTTTTAATGATTGATCTACCGCAAACTCCATAGAGAAATAAGCGACCGAAGTTTTATACTTAGCATCCGGCTCATAGCTAAAAAACTCATTTGTTGTAAGCATGCTTTAATTTTTAATCCGATAAGGTATCCATTTAAAACTACCGTCATTGCTCATTCGCTGTTCAACTAACTGGATATTGGCATCTATCAGGTTAATATTAAGGTCTTCATAATGGTCTATACGGTACTGTAATAATGCCGCGGTGCCTCCCGGCCCCATATCTATCAGGCCTTTTATATATGTAAGTGCGCCTGCTTTAGCTTTTTCCATTGCTTTTATCAAATTGGTAGTACTGTAATAATCTTCGCTACCAGGCCTCAATGTATAAACAGCAGATGCTGTAATGCCTGGGCGGTGTTTTAATGGCTTAAAATCATTTGCGCTTACCGTAATAATGTTAGTGTCAGCTTTTTTGACATAATAGCTACGGTGGTAGTTGTATCTTTCCGGAATGTTGGTGTCCAGTTCCATGGTCACTATTTCCAGATCTATTGTTTCCATTTCCAGTTGAGTATTTCTGGCATATCCTTGCCGTTAATGTTGATATAATGTTTATGCTCTATCAGTTTATCCTGTAATAGCTGTTTTAGGTAAACGCCCTTGCTTCCGGTTTGCGGTAACCTATCTATTACATCCATCACCAGATGGAAGCGGTCCATTTCGTTTAGCACGGTCATGTCGAAAGATGTGGTGATGGTACCTTCTTCCTTATAACCGCGCACATGCATGCCTGTATTATTTGCCCTGTTATAAGTTAAGCGGTGTACCAGCCATGGGTAGCCATGGAAAGCAAATATCACTGGCTTATCGGTAGTAAACAGTTCATTATAGTCCTTATCGTTTAGCCCGTGTGTATGTTCGGTGCTCTTTTGCAACTTAAACAGATCTACCACATTGATGACACGCACCCTTATATCGGGTAAGTGTTCACGGATAATGGAAACCGCCGCTAAGGTTTCTAACGTAGGTACGTCGCCGCAGCAGGCCATCACTACATCCGTTTCCGCATCCTGATCATTACTGGCAAATTTCCAGATGCCGATGCCGCGGGTGCAATGCGCCACAGCTTCATCCATATTGAGCCATTGCGGTGCCGGGTGTTTGCCGGCAACAATTACATTCACATAATGATAGCTGCGCAGGCAATGATCCATTACAGACAAAAGGCAATTGGCATCGGGTGGTAAATAAACGCGTACAATAGTTGCCTTTTTATTTACCACATGATCTATAAAGCCAGGGTCCTGGTGCGTAAAGCCGTTGTGATCCTGTCGCCATACGGTAGAAGTAAGCAATATATTCAGTGATGCAATTCGCCTGCGCCAGGATATTTCTGAAGTGGTTTTTAACCATTTAGCATGTTGGTTAAACATAGAATCTACAATATGAATAAAGGCTTCATAGCAGTTAAATAAGCCATGTCTGCCGGTTAGCAGGTAGCCTTCCAGCCATCCTTCGCACTGGTGTTCGCTTAACATCTCTGTTATGCTGCCTTCAGCAGCAAGAAACTCATCATGCTCTGCTATTGGAGCATCCCATTGGCGATTTGTAGTTTCAAATACCGCATCTAACCTGTTGGATACTGTTTCATCCGGGCCGAAGATGCGGAAATTGCGTTTATCCTGATTTTCTTTTATCACATCCCGCAAAAAGCGGCCGCTAACATGGGTATCGCCTTCGCCATCCGCACCCGGGCTCTCAACTGTTACCGCATAGTTCCTGAAATCGGGCAGGCGCAGGTTACGCAGTAAATTGCCTCCATTGGTATGCGGGTTGGCACCCATGCGCTTATCGCCTTCGGGTGCCAGTGCTTGCAGTTCGGCAATCAGTTTTCCTTTTTCATCAAACAGTTCTTCCGGCCTGTAACTTTTCATCCAGCTTTCCAGCATTTGTAAATGTTCGGCCGGTGCTGATGCAGAAACGGACAGCGGGATCTGATGAGACCTGAAATTATCCTCTATCTTGTAGCCATCAACCTCTTTAGGGCCGGTCCAACCTTTTGGCGACCGTAGGATGATCATTGGCCAGCGTGGGCGGCATCCGTTTGGATGCCTTGCATCATACTTTACCTGCTTTATACGGTCTACCGCATAATCCAGGGCCTTGGCCATATCCCGGTGCATTTGCTCCGGTTCATCACCCTCAACAAAGATGGGGTTCCAGCCATAACCACGAAACAGCTGTTCCAGTTCTTCATGGCTGATACGGGCAAGGACGGTGGGGTTAGAGATCTTATAACCATTGAGGTGTAAAATTGGTAGTACGGTTCCATCTGTTAGCGGGTTCAAAAACTTATTGGAATGCCAGGCGGTAGCTAAAGGGCCGGTTTCGGCCTCGCCGTCGCCTACTACGCAAGCCACAATAAGATCGGGGTTATCCATTACTGCACCAAAAGAATGACTTAACGAATAGCCCAGTTCGCCGCCCTCGTGGATAGATCCCGGCGTTTGTGGCGAAGCATGGCTGGATATACCACCGGGGTAAGAAAACTGTGTAAATAGTTTACGCAGCCCGTCTTCATCCTGAGTAATGTTGGGGTAAACCTCAGTATGAGTGCCTTCCAGGTAAGTGCCCGCTACAACAGCCGGGCCACCATGCCCCGGCCCCGAAACATATATCATGCTGAGATCATATTGTTTAATAATGCGGTTTAAATGTGTATAAATAAAATTTTGCCCGGGCGTTGTGCCCCAGTGGCCCAGTAGCATATTTTTAACATGCTCCAGTTTTAACGGCTCCTTCAACAATGGGTTATGCCTTAAGTAAAGCTGGCCCACAGACAGGTAATTGGCGGCACGCCAGTAAGCATTTATTTTTTGCAGAAGATCGGGTGACAATGTTTCGGCTGTGCTGTTAATCAATTCTTTTTCCATTACTAATTTTTTATTTAAACTCGGTGGCTGAAGATTTAAAATCCCGGAAATGCCCGGTTTTGCTGTGAAGTAACCGGCCGTTGTGATCTTCGATCTTCAACGCTGCATTTTTTCTGTCCGATCCGGTCAACTTGTCCGCTTAATTTCAGTGTGCGCATGGCTGCTTTATATAACCTGAATTTGAGGCCGGAAGAGCCGCAATTAATACATAAGGTATAATTTTCTATAAGGTTGCCCATGCTCACTGCAATGATTTATTAAAAGTGATTCTGTACGGCGGTAAAGGTAGAACAGACGCAGGTTGCTGAAAATGATGAGCCCCGGTTAAAAAAATGATGACGGTCATAAAACCGGATACTATCTTAATCCTATTAATGCCTATTATAGAAGTCTTTAACCCGTAAATGCTATGCGGTGCAAAGGAGATAATTCATACATCTATTAAACAAAATATGAGGAAAATCACCATTTAGGCTGCCGCAAGTCATTCCTGTTAGCAGATGCATGTTATAATATTGTGTTATGAAAAATTACGTCAATATTAAACATATCAAAAACCTGAACAATGATGGTTTGAGGGGCATTGCATTTTATAAACAAGAGCTTGGTATATTGCAGGAAAGACTGCAAGAGATAGCCGGCGATAATACTGCCCGCGAGGTACAGGAAAAGATAGACCATTTTCAGAATCAATTGCTGATTCACGAGAACTATCTTAATGAACTAAAACATGACATCCATGCCAATGACGAGGCCATAGAGGCTGAATTGTTGACAACAGGCGACCTTATTTCCGAAAATGTTGCCGCCGAACATACCCGTATACGTGAGCGTTACCTGAACGAAGAGAAAATATTTAATGAACTGCGACATGAATTCAACCGTTTTGCAGCTGATTGGATGTAAAATAGTGGTCTGATAATCAATTTATATAAAATATATATTATCAGATTATTATTAAAAACGGCCTTTGCAGGGCTACAATAAACTCGCTTTAAAAGTAAAGCAGTGTGATTAATGCATTAAAGAGCCTGGCAATATAGCCATCGGTTATTTTTGTCAGGCTCTCGGCGGCTATTTATATGATGAATGGAAAGAAAGGGGACGTTGTATTTTTAGCGACATCAGTTGTATTTGTTGAAGGGATTTGGCTTTACCGGTAAGGGCGTAGCAGGAATGCCATGGAAAAATTGAAAGATTTTTTGCAGCCCCTATGCCGAGTGATCCGTGATGGCAATATCAAACCCTAAAAACGTGAAACTTTTGTTGGCGACAGCCTCATTGTAGAAGAAGGAACTTTTATTATGGCCGATGGGTCATTGTACTTTCGAATGATTTTTCTGTTAATGCAAGTAAACTTGCGGGCGAATGCTTATCCATTTTAAATATCCGTCAGCATCCAATTACCTGATCTTTCACGGCACTACTGTAATTAGCGGCCTGGCTGGTACTTATTGCCGGTATTGGTTTGAAGCCATTAAGTGGATCAGGCGCCAAAGAAACTAATGAGGACATACAGCTCGGCGATTATATCACTACTTCACTCAGGGCACTAAAATAATTACCCAACTACTTTAATTTTCATACACACAGATATTTAGGCTGGTAAATTTTACCATTACCAAACAGCGCCTTGCATCACCGCATTTTTAGCCCTTTAAAACATAGAACATTGAGGGTGAAAATAAGTAGCCGGTTATCAAAGCGATTCCCTAAAAGCAATGTGTAATATTCGTAAAAGTTGTAATTTATTTGGAATGCAATTCATTATTACTTAGCTTTAATTTATAAATCTACACTTCCTTCTTTTTTAGCTGATCATGAATTTAAATTACGTTATGATGAACGAGCTAAATATAATATCACCCCTAATAGATTTTTACAGGGCTAAAAATGCGATAAACATACAGGGCGCCGGGTCGGGATTGCCATTGTTAAACAATATATATAGTTATTAGGAGGCAAAATAACCTACTCATGTAAAGCGAACGAGGTAACGATTTTTACTATTTATATTCCATTAAATCAGGATATATGAAAACGATCTTACTTATAGAAGATAACAATGACATAAGGGAAAATACTTGTGAGCTGCTTGAGTTGGAGGGCTATAAAGTCATCCTGGCATTAAACGGTAAAAGTGGGCTGGCATTAGCCAGGGAGCATTTACCTGATGTGGTGTTGTGTGATATTCTGATGCCAGAAGCAAACGGTTACGAGGTACTTAACGAATTGCAGGCGAATGTTTCTACCCGATTTATACCCTTCATTTTTTTGACAGCCAGTGTAGAAAAAAAGGAAGTAAATGCAGGGCTGGCAATGGGTGCCAGCGGCTATATTCGTAAGCCTTTTGACCCTAAAGAGCTTTTTGACGCGATAACCAAATGTTTTAATGATGCCACTTTGTAACTTTTAGCGTTTGGGCCGATCTGCAAACTTCTTAAACTCCCAATCAACATCACTATAAGTCTTTACTGTAATCTGCGGTTAGTAATTACTGATGTGTGCGTTATCAAAATATGAGGTGATCGCCGTCATTGTTCCCATCTATAGTTCCATGCAACTTTGTACCTATAATGCGGTATCAATTGAAGTAAAATGGAGATTAAAAAATTATTGCGTTTACCGTTAAAAGTGGCTTTTTCCCTGGCGGCTTTACTGTTGGTTCTGTTATTTACCCAACCCCTGTATGCCGTGCCGCGTGCACAGCAAACTGAGGAGAAAGATCTGGCATCCGAGATCCGGGTACTGTTGGAAGGGCGTAAACTATGGCTCAATTACCCCATATCAACCAAGCGTTTTTATGAGCAGAAGAGTTATACCCCGCAATGGCTTACCGTTTCGCGCCAGGATAAGGCCTGGGCATCCATGCTATTATTAGATTGCGTTTTGCAGTTTGGACTGTCTTATAACGATTATCGTTATAACGAACATTTGCCAAGCACACTTCATGATATTTTTGAGAAGCCAAACCACGTATCTCTGACCCAGCAGGCGCGTTTTGAGATCATGCTGACGGATGATATGATCACTTTTGTTAACCAGCTGCATTTCGGAGTTCTCAATCCATCGTTTACACCCGGTTTTATTGATAGTACAGATAATGAATTTCGTGCAGAAACTGTCATGGCAAATGCGATGGATCAGGAAAAATTGATGAAAGTATTAGCGGGCGTGCAGCCTAAATCTAAAGAATACCAACGCTTACAGGAGTATCTTAGTTCGTCTATCAGGTATTCAGATAATTGTTATGAAATTCCAGAAGGCGAATTGCAGAATGTTGCCATGAACATGGAACGGCTGCGCTGGGCAGCAATTGAAGAGGATAATTACATACTTGTGAATATCCCGGCCTTTAACCTGAAGTATTATTATGCTGATACAGTTAATGAATTTAAAGTGATTGTAGGGAGGCCTTCAACACCTACACCGCAGCTGCAAAGCCAGATAGAATATATTATAACAGGCCCCGATCGTAATGTTGCGGGCAGTGTATTTATTAAACAAGTGCTGCCCAATGCCCTTAAAGATCATCATTACCTCGAGAATAATCAGATCACTATATATGATAAGAAGGGTGCATTTGTAAAGGCAGACCGTCGCGTACTTACGTCTATCATCAAAGATCCGTCCGGGTATTACGCCAGGCAGGCTGCCGGTTGTGATAATACTTCAGGGGCTATCTTATTTAGCTTTCCAAATATATATGAAGTATCGATGCATGATGCACCAGATAAAACTGCATTTGAACAGGCCGATCGGGCTTTAAGTAAAGGCGGGATTAGCATAGCAAATGCTGATAGCCTGGCAGCATTACTATTAAAGAATAGCGGTACAGCTAGCCGGTTAAAAGAAATGCAGGAGGCAATTATATCATATAAAAAGAAAACGTTTACACTTAATAAAGTAATGCCTGTTAAAGTAGTTTACCTAACCAGCGATGTTTTAAATGGAAAGCTTGTTAGTTACACAGATATATATGATCTGGACCGAAGCCTGCAGTCGATCATGTTTCCCTCAGTCAGGCCACTAAGCATGCGATAACTAAACAATTATGGAAAAAATACTGGTTACAACTGACCTTTCTGCAAGTTCAAAACCCGGCATCAGGTTCGCCATGCAACTGGCTAAACAAAGAAATGCGGAGTTGATTATCCTGCATGTTTTTTATGTGCTAAAAGCCACATCCTGGAGTGATAAAACGTACCAAACTTATTTTCAAAGGGCAGAAAAGAAAATTCAACAAGACCTGTCCTCGTTTATGAAGACAATTGTGCGCGCACCAAACATACCCAAAGTTGCCTTTAGGGTACAGTTAATACATGGTTTAGATACCGTAGAAAGTATTTTGGCTTATGCAGAAAAGGTGGCCATAACTTATATCTGTATCAGCACGCGCGGTGCCGGTATGATCAAAAAACTTTTCGGAACTAATACTAGCGACCTGATCAGGCGTTCCGAACTGCCAGTGATAGCTGTACCTAAAACCTGGCGGTTAAAACCTATAAAAAAAGTACTCTATGCAGCCGATTTTAAAGGATACAACCGCGAGCTTAGGAAAGTGATTGCTTTTGCCGGCCCGATAAACGCCCGGGTAGATATGCTCCACCTCATCCGGAATGACGAACCCCTCCATGAAATTACACTGGGAAAAGAGTTTAATCATAAAGTACATGTCGAATACAAAAAGATCAATATTGAAAATACGGTGGTAGAGGGCATTGACGAAGTGGTAAAAGATCAAAAGCCATCAGTAGTGGTGTTCTTTACCCATCAAAACCGATCGTTAATGGATAGGATATTATTCCCGGGTAATGCTGAAGAATTTTGTTTTTATGGTAAAGTTCCGTTACTGACATTTCAAAAAGCAGATTAAAAACTCACAATTAGTTTCTATTAAAAACTTTACATTAAGTTAAAAGCGATGAAAAAGATAAGCGCTGTATTAGACGGATTGAAATTTTCAGAAGCAACGATGAAGTATGCCATCCGTATGGCGGCAGATACAAACGCGCTGCTTACAGGTGTTTTCCCGGAAGGTTATTTATACCACAGCTTTCATCTTTTTGATATGGTTGGCAACCAGGGCATCTCCAAGGTAAAACTAAAACACTTATTGGAAAAAGATCAGGCAACCCGCCATAACGCTATTGCAATTTTTAAAGAACAGTGTAAAAGGATGGAAGTTGATTGTGTTATTCACAACGATAAAACATTTCCGCTTGAAGACCTGATCAAAGAAAGTATTTACAGCGATCTGCTAATGATTGGTGCCCATGAAACAATGAACAATATCAATGAGGCAGCCCCTACCACATTTATTGATAACGTGCTTTCCGAAACGCAGTGCCCGGTGATGGTGGTGCCATCTAAATACCAGGATATACAAAAAGTGGTATTACTTTATGATGGCAGTCCTTCTTCCGTTTTTGCTGTCAAGATGTTTAATTATTTACTTCCATTGCTTCGGGATCTTGAAACAGAGGTGATTTATGTTTCGGGTGAAGATAATCCTAAGGATTTACCCGAAAATAAACTGATACGCGAGTTTATACGCTGCCACTGCCCTCTGGCAAAATATATCATTCTATCGGGAGATCCTGATGAACAAATTGTTGCCTATCTCAAAAATGGAAAACTAAACCCACTGGTGGTACTTGGGGCTTACCAGCGTGGCGTTGTTTCCAGATGGTTTAGGAGCAGTATGGCAGATAAACTTATCTCACAGTTGGCTGTGCCACTATTTATTACGCATTACAGATAGGCTATGGTACCCGTTAAAGTTAACAAGCATCAATTATTAAAAAAAATATATGAACGAACAAACAAACCCCCTGGAGATATTTGAAAAGGAGGCCCCGGAAGTCGCCAGAGCATTTGATCAATTAATTGATGCTTTAAAACAAACTACCGGCCTGGATTCAAAAACAAAACAACTGGTTTATATCGGGATTAAGTCGGCCCTGGGCGATTCTAAAGCGATATCTTATCATGTTGTTATGGCCAAAACCCTTGGCGCTACCCGGGAAGAGATCAGAGATACTATATTAATCACGCTAACTGTTTGCGGATTGAGTGGGGTGGCTAACTGTCTGCCGGTGGCATTAGCTGCTTTTGATCAGGTTTAAGGCAATAATACAAAAGGAAAACTTAAGGTAGTCAGGTGATTGCTGCATTCGGCTTGGTTTGCGGACGGTGGCTATCTATTCCTTAATATTTCAATTTCCACCCTTGATCTTGATCTTTATTTTTATAAGTTAAAAAGGAAAAGTGAGCAGGCGCATTTACAGGGCTGTCCCGTGTCATTTCTACAGGCTAACCGGTTCTTAAATTTGATTAACTTTTAAAATCAATAAAATGGAAACAGTAGCTAAGGTATCACCGATAAAAACGGTAAACCCATTTAATAATCAACTTATTAAATCTTTCGAAGTTATGACGGATGAGCAGATCAATGCGAAGCTTGCTCTTGCTGATAAAGCCTTTCAAAACTGGAAAAACGTGCCAAAAGCGAAGCGTGCGCAGCTCTTGCGCAGAGTAGCCCACCTGATGCGTGTACGAAAATCACAATTGGAAGAACTGGCCACCCTGGAGATGGGAAAGCTGGTAAAGGAAAGCCGCACCGAAGTAGAACTTTGTGCCGCTATTTTCGATTATTATGCTGATAACGGTGAAAAGTTTTTAGCGGATAAGCCGCTTGAGACGCCGGAAGGCTCAGCCTTTCTGTGTTATGAACCAATTGGGGTTTTACTCAGCATCCAACCCTGGAATTTTCCGTTCTACCAAATCACCCGTTCGGCAGCACCCCATCTGATGGCAGGAAATGCCATGTTGCTGAAACATGCCTCTAATGTCCCGCAATGTGCGCAGGTCATGGAAGAAATTTTCCTGGAAGCAGGGTTTCCTGAAGGTGTTTACCAGAACTTATTTATTCCGGGAAACAAAATTGATGCTCTATTGGCAGATAAAAGGATAAAAGCGGTAACGTTTACAGGGAGTGAACCCGCTGGTTCTGCCATTGCTGCTGCGGCCGGTAAATATATAAAAAAATCTACCCTTGAACTTGGCGGCAGCGATGCCTTTATTGTGTTGGATGATGCTGATGCAGAACAGGCTGCCGAGGCTGCTGTACGTGGCCGGATGTGGAACGCCGGGCAGGTTTGCGTATCGCCTAAAAGGGTGATTGTAGAGGAAGGCATAGCCGACCTGTTCATGGAAAAGGTGAAAACTAAATTTGCTGGATTAAAAGTAGGTGACCCAATGGATGAACAAACCGATCTGGCCCCTTTAAGCAGCGAAAAAGCGGTGGAGGATGTAATTAAACAAGTTCAAAAGGCGGTTGAAGAAGGTGCGACGGTGATTACCGGTGGGCATCGTATAAATCGTCCCGGTGCTTTTATGGAACCTACTATCCTAACCGGCATCAAACCAGGAACGGCAGCCTATCAGGAAGAGATATTTGGCCCGGTGTTTATGTTTTACAAGGTAAAGGATGAGCAGGCTGCCATTAACCTGGCCAATGCCACCGACTATGGTTTGGGCGGCAGCGTATTCAGTTCAAATAACGAAAGAGCAGTTAAGGTGGCCCGTCAGATCGAAACCGGCATGGTGTACATTAACCATGTGACTGGTATTGCACCTGAATTGCCTTTTGGCGGCACTAAACATTCCGGATATGGCCGGGAACAGTCTCCGGCAGCAATCTACGAGTTTGTTAACGCCAAACTAATCAGGGTAACTACAGCTGAAAGCGCTTATTAAACCACTTCTATCAACGGATCCGTTACCCGCGGATCTGTTGATATCACTATACTTTATTTAATGATTTATCTGATGCCGTTTATTTTTATGATGGCAATACTTATTGACTTTCATTTTTACTTACCTTTTTCTATAAGCTTTATTCTATCGTATCTGCCTGATTGCTAAATGAGTGAGTTAAACAGCGCAGGGCTTGTTATTTGCAAGAAAATTTGCAAGCACCAAAACGGGTATTGACAACCAGTAATAGTTCAATTGCTCATTTTTGACGGGAAGATCAACAATGCTGTGCGTTGCCTGGCTAATGCGGCTTTAGTTTTGCTGCGCGAAAATAACCGGATCATAAACGAGAGCTGTTGATGCAAAAATGCTAAAATAGCAGGCCCATCTTCGGCGGTAAGCTCATTTAACCGGGCAACAAGGTCTTTGCCATTTACTTTCCGATAGTTGAGCCCTTGGTAATTGAGCAGTTCAAGCTGCTCTTTAAAGGCCTGCTCTTTAGCCGTCATCTTATCCTCACCTGGCTTGCTCACGTGTATAATGTGTAGTTGATAGTTCATTAAATTGCCGAGCTTCATCAGGTAACGAATAGCCTTCAGGTCGGACTCGTCGAAGTTCGTGGCAAAAATTATTTTACGAATCTGATAGAGATCTGTGTTAGTAGGGATAACCAATACCGGGCGGCTGGTATTTTTGATCACCGCACTGGTATCAGCGCCGGGCAAAGGATCATCGGGATGTATGGAACGGGCACCCATAACAACCAGTTCAATATTTTGTGCTTTGATGATTTCCGCTACTTTCATTCCAAGGTCGCAGTTTGAAGCTTGGAATTGCACAGCAGGCTTGTGCCCGGCAGGCTCCAACAGTTTTACTGCAATGGATTCCAGCCCTTCAGTTAACGATTCCAGCCCCTGTATGCTGTGCTGCTTGCGCAGGGAGAAATCATCAACATCCCATCCACCCCCGCTTTCATAGGGCAGGGTGGCATAGTCGATATAAGTATTGAATAGTAGTAGGTCGGTTTTTAATTTGGAGCTTAACACTAATCCAGCCTTTGCTGCGCAGGTGGCATTTTCAGAAAAATCTGTCAATATTAAAATCGTCTTCATATATCTAAGTACCGGTATTTTCGGATTTTGATTGATGATATCCGTCAGGTCATTGGCTGATGGTCGTCATTATTCGCCAAGATTCGGGTGAGTAATTTGGGATAAGGACTATCTAAATAATCGAAAATGATCAAAAACTGCGCATCCTGTACAGGTTGACCGAAGTGAACGAGTTATTTTTAGATGATCTTGTACAGTCTTAACAGGTAGATTTTATTTTGAATTGAGCAGCGGAGGGCAATACATGCTTTATTGTTACTTATGGGCAAGAGTATGAAGACTTTTTCTTAAATTGAGTATAGCAGTAAACAATCGATACCATTATTGATTTTTATGGCAGCTGCATATAACACTTCGTCTAATTTTGGTTGCCTATCTGGGCGGGCTGCTACTCTATCCAAATATTCGCAGGTATTAGCCGATAAACCTTAGTCAACCAACAGGAATTCCATTTCAAAACAGGTTTCTATCCCGGGTTTACTATAAAAGCGGAAACTTCCGTTCATGAGTTCTACATAGCGTTTTACTATTGCCAATCCGAGTCCGGTTCCCGGGATATTGCCTGACTCATTAACCCGGTAGAAAGCAGTAAAAAGTTTTCCCTGGTCTTTTTCGGCTATTCCGGCACCGTTGTCTTTAACGCTGATACTTAAGTATTCGTCGCTGATACTAGTGATGAGGCAGATGCGTGCTTGGTCGCCAGCATATTTAACAGCATTGTGCAGTAAGTTGATGAGCGCATTTCTGATCAGTCGCTGGTCTAGCTTAACCATAGTGGCGTTACCAATTGGTTCATACTTTAACTCCTGACCGCTTTTGGCCATGATTTTGGTGTCTGCTAAAATATCCCGGCATAATGCTGGCAGATCAAACCATTCATATTGTGCGCTGACCCGCCCGGCATCCAACTTTTCGAGTGATAAGAAATCTTCCAGTATACCCTCCAAATTATGCACAGTTTGTTTTATCTTAAGGCTATGTTTGGTTATTTTCTCTTGATCCAGTTGGCCGGCATATTTTTCTATCAATGAAGCGGAAAGTAAGATTGAGCTTAGCGGAGTGCGAAATTCATGTGAAGCCAGGGTAACAAAACTGCTTTTCATTTGGTTTAGTTCGTGCTCCTGCTGGTAAGCACGAAACCGGGTATTAAGCTCGTTAAGTACTATATAAACTAAAAAGCCCACAATACCCAGCACAACAGCAGTGCCGCCGGCCACAATGACTCTGACGCGGCCCCCATTATGTGGTTGTTGACTGAGTGCGTTGTATGAGAGGGTCCCCAGCAAGGCAACCAACAGTACAGAAACCGCCCCACCAGTGTAGAATAACAAGCGGAAACGATAAAATACGCCATAAAACTGACGTCCGGATCCCTGATCAACTCCGTAGGGCATCTGTTTCTTTTTGATGATTTTAGCTGCTAATTCTCTATTCCTCATATGCTTTTTATTGCACTAATTTCGATTTTCGTATTAGGAACATATATGATTGCCGACAAGTCGAAGCGGGATTTTGGTCATTTTCTGCCGGAACTTCAATTTTTCATAGCTTGGTTACAGTGCCCGACATGAAACGTTTGGAAAATATGGAAAACCAAGTTGGGTGCAATATAAACTGTCCGGGTGATCTTCGTCAGGGTATGGCATGACAGGAGTCATTCCCTTAAACAATCGCAAAGGTTAAACTTGTATAAAATTAATATACACCATGAAAGGGATAATCATTTATCAGAGCAGGTATGGTGCAACGGAACAATACGCGCGTTGGTTAGCTGAAGCGACACGGCTTCCTATGCTTAGTTTAGACCGCGCAACACCGGCAATACTGGCCGGTTATGACATCATCATCTTAGGTAGTTCTGTGTATGTTGGGAAACTGCTTGTATCCAAGTGGCTCGACCAAAATGCCGGTTTACTTGCCCAAAAGAAAGTTTTGCTCTTTATAGTTTGTGGAACAACTGCTGATGATATCAGTCAGCAACAAGAAATTATCCGTAACAATCTCGGCAGGGCGCTCAGCAGGTCTATAGAGACGTTTTTTTTACCAGGCAGGTGCGTTATCGCAAACCTATCTTGGAAAGATCGTATAGTACTTAAGATAGGGGCGTGGCTGCAAAAGGACCCACAAAAGAAAGTAGTGATGAATCAGGGTTTTAACTATATGGATCAGAAAAATCTTACCCGCTTGATTGCTGCGGTGAAGCATTCAGTAAAGGAGACCGCGTTATGTTAGGAGAACTGAACGATAAACAGGTAGAGCATTTACTTAGCAAACAGATCATCGGTAGGGTCGCCTGTACGGATCATGACCTTCCCTATATTGTGCCGGTAAATTACGTTTACAATGGCAGGGAGATAATTAGCCATAGTATACCCGGCAAAAAGATTGATATGATGCGGAAGAACCCCCGGGTTTGTTTCCAGGTAGATGAAATTAACAGTATATTCGACTGGCAAAGCGTGGTAGCCTGGGGCCGTTTTGAAGAGATTACCGATATGGCAGAAAAGGAGCAAGCCATGATGGCGCTTACCCATCGGCTTATGCCTTTTGCCGAGCAACCATCAGATCATGCCTCGCATGGCCTGGCAACACAAGAAGCGGATATTGGCACCCGGTTAGACCTTATTGTTTATAAGATAGTACTGGTGAATAAAACCGGGCGCTTTGAGCACCGTTAAGAGGTGTCAAAGAGAATGTACCCCTTTAACAGATAGGCTGTTGCTTAGGATAGGCCCATAACAGTAATTAATAAAATCAATTTAAATCAAGTAACCTGTTTCTAACCAACAGGCACGCCCCAATTATTCCGGCTTTTTCGCCCAGTTTTGATATTTTTAATTGTGTATCATTATTTACGAGGCTAAGGGAATACTTGTTGATAGCACTTTTGATAGGAAGGCGAATATAATCGCCTGTGGAGGCAAGGCTACCACCCAGGATCACCAGTTCGGGATTGAAAATATTGATTAGGAGCGCGATACCCCGACCCAATTTTTCGCCAATTTGAGCAATAAGGTCAATAGATAAAAAATCGTCGTTTTGGGCTCCTTCAATAATATCTTCTAAACGAATGGTAGCCGATGCGTGGTTTTGTTGCGTTATAGTAGTTGATGAACCAGATTCGATACTTTCTTTAAACAGCTTTGTAAGCGCCCAACCAGAAGCTTCAGTTTCCAGGCAGCCCTTCTTCCCGCAATGGCAAATTATCTCATTATTAAATAAAGGTATATGCCCAAATTCACCTGCAAACCCCGATTTTCCGTAATAAAGCTGACTGTTAATCATTACCCCCATGCCTAAGCCATGATCCAGGTTTAAAAAGATAACGTTTTTTTCACCGTTAACCACGCCTGAGTTAAACTCGCCATAAGCCATCGCCCTCGAATCATTTTCTAAAAAGGTTTTTAAGCCAATTTCTGATTCTATTATTTTACTTAAGGGCTCCTCATTAAAATGGAAGAAGCTATAACTGTAACCTGTAGCGCAGTTTACACGGCCAGTAAGGTTTAAGCCAAGCCCCAATATTTTATTTACTGGGATTGCCGATTCTTTTATAAACGTTTTGATGAGTTTACATAACGATTTAAGCGATTCCTGGTTATTGTTTAGTTCGTAAGGGATATTTTCTGAAATTTTTACCAGGTTTTTTTGCAGGTTCATTAACCCCAGGTTTATATGGCTTTGTTTAACGTCAACCCCCAGGAAAAAACCCGATTCGGGTATCAGCCCATAAGTATGTGGCCGCCTTCCACCTTTAGACCCCAATTTGCCATGGTCTTTCAATAGCCCGTCTGCAATCAGATCTGTAATAATGTGGGTTACTTTCGGTACACTTAAATTAAACTCCTTACTTAACTCAGGAATAGTGCAAACCCCGTTATTGGCAAGATACGATATGATTGATTTTTTGAGATAAACATTTTTATAGGCAACGCCTGTAATAGTTTCGTCGTTGATTTCTTTAAAAAAGGTCATTTGTAAAAGTGGAAAAAATATATGAAAGTTAATACTTACGAAAAAAATTAACAAATGCAATTCATTAACTATACGCTCAAATACAATTAATTGGATATATAAATTTACTTAAACTGAATATATCTGGCCGGGTTAATTTTCCCATATTATAAGTTTTGTAAAATTATATTAAATATAAGTAAACATTATAAAAAAAATTATTTTCTTTTTGATTTTTAAAATTAAAAATTAGTTTTGTGTTAGCCATAAGGTAAGGCCTTTATTTGAACTTGTTAATAGTTAACATACATACATGGATAGAAGACAGTTTATAAAAAGCAGCGGCCTTACAGCTGCTTCTTTGGCGCTTTTGAATCAAACGTTTGGAGCATCGCCTGGCGGGTTTAAACGCAACCCCAATATAAAGGCAATTTCCGGATCGTGGTTTGAGTTTGCTCATGGATCTGATGCAGAAGGTAAATACTGGAATCCGGCATTACCTAATTTTACCGAAGCGCAATGGAGGGCAAAAGTGATGGAAATGAGCGAAGCCGGGATGGAGTACCTGGTGCTAATGTCTGTTGCCAATAATGGGAAAACCTTTTATCCTTCGGCATTACAGCCTAGGTATGAGTATGCTTGTACTGATCCACTTGAAGCTGTTTTATCAGCAGCAGACGAATGTGGGGTTAAGTTTTTTGTAAGTAACGACTTCTGGACCGACTGGACAGAAACAGGCAAAATGATGTCTGACCCTGCTTTGGCAGGTCTTCGTGAAAAGGGTATGGAAGAAATAGCCGGTAAGTATGCTCATCATAAAAGTTTTTATGGCTGGTATTATCCCAACGAGTCGGGTTTTTGGCATACGGTTGATGATACCACTATTAAATATGTAAACGAATGCAATCGGGTAGCTAAAAAGTTAACACCCCGTTCAGTTAATCTTATTGCTCCTTATGGTACAAAATCTATCCGTTTTGACGATAAGTATGTAAGCCAGCTTGACAAGCTTGATATTGATATAGTAGCTTACCAGGATGAGATAGGTGTTAAAAAAGCAAGGGTAGGTACTGCAGGTAAATATTACGAAACCCTTTATAAATCGCACCAAAAGGCGGGCCGGTCAAGGCTTTGGGCTGATATGGAAATATTTGAGTTTGAAGGAGAGGTTTATAATAGTGCGTTAGTGCCGGCCGGTTTTGACAGGGTTTTAAAGCAAATGGAAGATATCTCGCCATTTGTAGAGCATATTTTAATTTACCAGTACATGGGTTTGATGAATAAGCCTGGTTCGATAGCTACAGCAGGTCATCCGGATTCTGAAAAACTTTATAAAAATTATATGGCCTGGCTTAAAGTGCAGCAATAAATTAATGAGATAACAACCACTAAACTCCATCATGAAAAAAGTATCAACCTCCATTGTTTTGCTTCTTGCCCTATTATTAAATGTAAGTGCGCAAAAACACATTTTGAATTACAGGATTAAGGAGGAATTTTCGCCTGCTAATGATATTGTAGGTATTCAGTTTGATAGTAAGGGTGCTATGTGGGTAGCCACATCATATGGTTTGTATAAAAAGGAACAAAATGAATGGGTGCTTAGTGGCGCCGCTAATATTTATATGCAGTCTTTTTTTATTGATAAGCACGATAAGATATGGACGGCGTTATGGGGTGAAGGAGTGCATGCAAGTGTGGACGGAAAAAAATGGGAATCAATTAAAGCAGCTGCGCCCTCGGGTTCGGCCAATGTAATAACTGCCGATAATAAAGGCGAAATATGGGTAGGTGATTTTAGCGCGGGCGTTTTAAGATCGGGTAAAGATAAATGGATTAATTACAAGGCGGGCAATGTTGGGCTTGGCGATAATTCTATCCTTGCTATTTTGCCCGATAATAAAAGCAGGATGTGGTTTGGGAGCTATCATGGGCTTAGTTTATTTGATGGTAAGTTATGGCGTTTATATAATAAGGCAAATAGCAAACTGCCTGATAATAACGTGTATGCCTTATTGGATGATGCTAAAGGTGATGTATGGATAGGTACCTGTAATGGCCTTGCGCGGCTTAGCGGTAATACATGGGTAGTTTATAATGTAGAAAATTCAGGTTTGTCATCAGATCTGATCCTCTCGTTAGGTGTTGATGCAAAGGGTAATATCTGGGCGGGTACCAATAAGGGAGTGAATGTTTTTGACGGAAAAAATTGGCAAACTTTTAATGTTAAAAATAGTGCCCTGATTGATGATCGGGTACAAGTAATTACTGCTTACAAGAATGCTATTTACCTGGGTACGAGTAAGGGTATAGCAGTGTTTAATTAGTGTTTTTTTAATAATCCACATACTTAACGGAATGTTACAGGTATATAAATAGACGCTGAGGAAAGCGTCTCATTTTAAGGGGAAATAATGTTCATTCCACTTTATAATAAAAATTATAAATATATTTTATCTTAATAAATTATTTATTACTTAGCTTTTAATTAGTGTCCTGAAAACAAACTTCAATCATATATGATAAATAATGCAATAATGTTTAGTGAATACGCGAAGGTCTATCGCGATAATTTATTAAATGATGTTATACCTTTTTGGCTTAATAATTCGGCAGATGATGAACTCGGAGGATACTTTACCTGTTTGGATACTAAAGGGAAGGTTTTTGATACTGATAAATTTGTTTGGTTGCAGGGGCGCCAGGTTTGGACTTTTGCCATGCTTTATAACAATGTAGAGCAAAAGCAGGAGTGGTTGGATTTTGCTTTACACGGTGCAAGTTTTTTACTTAAACATGGGCGCGATACTAATGGCAACTGGTATTTTTCCCTTAACCGCAGCGGGGTTCCGCTAACTCAGCCTTACAATATATTTTCGGATTGTTTTGCTGCTATGGCATTTGCGCAGCTTTATAAGGCTACGCAAAATGAGTTGTATAAAACTATTGCTATTGATACATTTAATAATATTCTTAGAAAGAAAGATGACCCGAAAAGGGGGTATAACAAGGCTTTTCCCGGTACGCGGCCATTGCAAGGTTTCTCGTTGCCGATGATACTGTGTAACCTGGTATTGGAAATGGAGTTTTTGCTCGACGCTAAGATTGTTGAAAAGACTATAAATGAAGGTATTGAAAAAGTAATGGATGTTTTTTATCAGCCCGACCTTGGGTTGATATTGGAGAGCGTTACCCCTAATGGCGATTTCTCCGATTCATTTGACGGTCGTTTGGTTAATCCCGGGCATTCTTTAGAGGCCATGTGGTTTATTATGGATCTGGCTGATCGTAAAAAAGATAATCAGTTGATGAAAAAAGCTGTAGATATAGCAATTGATACCTTGGTTTACGGCTGGGACGAAGAATTTGGCGGTATTTTTTATTTTAAAGACGTCAAGGGCCATCCGCCACTGCAACTGGAGTGGGATCAGAAATTGTGGTGGGTACATATAGAGACATTGATAACGCTTATTAAAGGGTATTATCATACAAATGATGAGCGTTGTTTAGTATGGTTTAAAAAAGTGCACGATTATACCTTCGCTCATTTTCCTGATGCAGAAAATGGAGAATGGTTTGGCTATCTTAACCGTCAGGGCGAAGTATTAATGCAATTAAAGGGCGGCAAGTGGAAGGGGTGTTTCCATATCCCGCGGGGATTATTGCAATGTAGCAATGTTTTACAGTCGCTGGCAGAAATGCAGAAAAACCCAATATTAATCAACGCATAATGGCAAACATACCTTTTCAGGGCAAGATTATTGACTCTTACCCCGGCAGCAAGCAAAATTATGTACCGGCGCTGGTATCGTTAGGGGTGCTGTACTTTATGATGGGGGCAATAACGTGTTTGAATGATACACTGGTTCCTTATTTTAAGGCCGGGTTTTCATTAAGTTACTCACAATCATCACTTGTGCAGTTCTATTTCTTTTTAACCTATGGTTTGGTATCTATCCCTGCGGGTAAAATAGTAGATCGTATCGGGTATAAAATGGGTATGGTTACCGGGTTTTCAATAGCGGCAATAGGTGCCATGTTGTTTTATCCGGCATCAGTATTTCATCAGTATTCTTTGTTTCTGGGCGCATTGTTTATCATAGCTATTGGTATTGTATTGTTACAAGTAGCCGCCAACCCTTATGTTACCATACTTGGACCCGCTAAAACAGCATCGTCCAGATTAACACTTATCCAGGGGGTGGGTTCATTGGGTACTACTGTAGCGCCAATTTTTGGGGCTTATTTTATCCTTTCCCAATTGCAGCACAAAAATGTAGGCAGCGAAGCAGTGAAGTATCCGTATTTGGGTATTGCGGTGTTGCTTATTTTAATAGCAGTAATTGTATCACGTTTAAATCTGCCCGTTATTGGCTCATCTGCTAGTAGCCCCCGGCAAAAAGAAGTAGGAAGCGTTTTTTCGTTCCGGAACCTCAACTTTGGTATTTTAGGGATCTTTTTTTACGTAGGTGCCGAGGTTTCGGTGGGTACATTTCTTACCAACTATGTTGCCGAAACGCTATCTGTGGAGGTTCATGATGCCAATAGCTATGTAGCGTTTTACTGGGGTAGCATGCTTGTAGGTCGCCTTTTGGGCGCAATTGTCCTAAAGGTATTAAAGCCACAGTTGGTGCTTGTTATTTGTAGTATAGCTGCTGTTAGCTTAATTATAATATCTGTTAATACTACCGGGCTGTTGGCTGTTTGGGCCATGATAGCTGTCGGCCTGTTTAATTCGGTGATGTTTGCCATTATTTTTTCACTATCGGTAGATGGTTTGGGTTCCCATACAGCTAAAGGCTCAGGGTTGCTATCAACAGCAATAGCAGGAGGCGCAATAGTATCTTATGCTATGGGTATTATAAAAGATAATTTCGACTGGAAAATAACATTTATTATTCCCATTATCTGCTATTTGTACATCGTATTTTACGGTGTAAATGGTTATAAATCAAAAGTCAAAGTCTCGTAATAGTTTGCCGGCGGGTATTCTTCATGATGTCCAATCGTTATCGTTTTAGATGCCCGAGTTTACTTCGGGTTGTAATTGTACTGTTTAAACTTTATCTGTTTTTAATATGAAAAATGTATTCCTCAGCAAAAAGGTATCCGCAAGGCTGGTGTTAAGTGCTCTTTTGTTTCATGGTGTATTGGCGTACGGTCAGCAGCTTACCGCTGAACAGAATACTACCATATGGCATGCTAAACAGGGTGGGGTAGTTAAATTGGAAAAATTCCTCACGCAAAAAATACCGTTTATAGACTATCAAAAAGTGGTACTGCCCGGCCCGCAGTTTATTATTTCTGACGATCCTGAATATGTGCGTATACCTGACGCTATTGCATCGAAGGAGCGCGTGCAACCCGGTACGGTAAGATTGTATGTATATAATGTTAACGGTGTGGTAGAGCCGTTTAAGATGGACAGAAAGATTACCGCCATTTTAAAAAATACAGGTAAAAGCCCAATGCATATGCGGATGTTAAAATATTCATCTCAGGTGCCAGGCAATAATTATTTTAAAATTGGTAAGCAGGGCCTTGCTGATTATTTCGCATCAAAAGATGAGAACGTGGTAAGGGTTATAATGCCTGGCGCGGCTATTTCTATTGATGAGAAATTGGAAACCTATATTGCTAAATATGATGAATTGGTGCATGGTATATATGAATTTGTTATCGATCAGCCGGGTGAGGTTTCAGTTGTGCAGGCAGATCCAAAGTTAAAAGGGGCTGCAGTTTTAAATAAAATAAAAAATGTTATACCCCGTAGCCATCAGAATGCCGGCCGTGGCTTGTTTGGAGTAAGTAATTACCAAATAACAACCGATGGTGTTTATAATACCGATAGTGGGCCCGTTCAAATTATGCTGGCCGATGGTGTAAAAGACAAATGGGTAGCGGGTTATGAAGGTGTTTCGGGCGATCCGGTTCAGTTGGCGGGTAATTACGGGGTTATGTATAATATTGAAGTGAAATGGAAAAGCACCAATGGTAAGGGCCTTGCCTTGATTATCTGGAATTCAAGTTCGGGCAATAGCCAGTGGTGTAGTGGTATGGGTACCAGTATGGTGGTCAGTAATGGAAAGTATAAGGAGGGTATTATTCAGTTGCCTGTTGATAGCCTGATCACCACAGCTGCGCCGGAAGCTATTGTAGTACAGGTTTTTACCCCATCAACAAATGGAGAGGAGCAAACTATCCATATTACTTATTCGCCTCCCGGCGCGTCTTGTTTGCCGGTGCCTCTTGTTTTGGTTCCGGTTGATATTAAATAATAAAAAGATGTATAAAATAACACTGCTTTTTGTTTTAGGTGTATGTTTCAGCCAAAGTATATACGCTCAGGATGCTACTAAAAATAAAGCTATTGACTCTGTGTATCATAATTACTTATATGATCAGCGTGTTGCCTATTTTAAAGAATTACCTGTTACCAAAGGTGGTATTGTGTTTATAGGGAACAGTATTACACATTGGGGAGATTGGGCTGAACTTTTGCAATGCCCTGCAGTAAAAAACAGGGGGATTGCCGGCGATATTAGTTATGGGATATTGGCAAGGCTGGATGAACTTATAAATGAAAAGCCTCGAAAAATATTTATCATGATAGGGGTGAATGACATTGGCCGTAAAATCCCCCTTGCTAATACTATTAATAATTACACAAAAATAATTACAAAGCTAAAAACTGCTTTGCCACATACTGTATTGTACATTCATAGTGTATTGCCAATTAATGATACATTAATTAACAGGCAGTATTATACAGGTACTAATGCCGAAATTAAAGTAATGAACGCCCGGCTTAAAAATATGGCAGCTGCGTTTAATATTACCTATGTAGATATTTACTCCCTCCTTGCAAACAAAGAGGGGCAGATGCCGGCTAGATTTACATATGATGGTATCCACCTAACAGCGGGGGCCTATATTATATGGACTGATTTTTTGAAGCGCAAAGGATATTGCTGTAACTGATATATAAACCCAATACCTGCAAATCAGTGTGCATCGGGTGCCGCGCAAGCCCAATAATCACGGTATTTCATGAGGTATCCTCATTTTTGCAATGTCTTTTATTACTTAGTAAAAAAAATAAAAAAGATCCTGTGTGCGCCCTGCACTTAGGTAAAAAGCAGTTTGCTTCTTCTCACTTGTACTTTGGGCTTTTATTTTACATGATAGCTGTTCTGTAACTCATTTTCTGTGGATTATATTGTTATTTGACTTAATAATAAAATTTATTAATTATCTCTTTGTTTTTAATAAATATATTATAAATTTGTGATAGAGAGATTGTTGATGAGATAGATTTGGTTTGTTTTAACAGCAATAGGCTGATTTAGGGGATGTTATAAAGAGCGATTTATGTTAATTATTAAAAAAAATTATTAATTGGGTAGATCGTTCACTAACATCTTTAAGCACTGTTATTCTTGCCTCATAACTTTCTTCCGATGGCTTTTATTTCAATATAGTAATGGTTTTGTAGCTGCCAGTGCTTTGATATATAGGGTTCTGTTTCAGTAAAATGAATGCAATGCGGCCTTTTTATATAGTTGTCCTTTTAAGTAAACCTTTTAAATTAATGTGTATGAAGTTTTTTTTACGACAAAAATTATTCTATTGGAGCTTTTGCTGCCTTATGCTAATGTGCCCCGTTGGCGTAGCCTGGGCACAAAGCGTTAGTATTAGTGGGACTGTAAAAGATGAGCAGAACCAAACTTTGCCTGGTGTAACCGTATCTGTTAAAGGCGAAAAGCAAATTACAGTAACAAATGATAATGGCAAATTTAGCGTACAGGCAACAAAAGCCCCTGCTACTTTGGTTTTTACTTATATGGGGTTTGCCCCAAAAGAGGTAACCACATCGGCTGATAATAACCTTAATGTGATCATGAAGGTTTCATCAAGTAATTTAAACGAGGTGGTAATTGTTGGTTATGGTACCCAAAAACGAGCCTCGTTACTGGGTTCTGTTGCATCGGTACAGGCAGAGGAGTTAACCAAGGTGCCGGTAACCAACTTGTCGCAGGCATTAGTTGGCAGGTTGCCGGGCTTAATAACAAACCAATCATCCGGGTTGCCCGGCTCAGATCAGGTTAACCTTTATGTAAGAGGGTTCAGCTCGTTAAATAAAAACTCACCGCTTATTTTGGTTGATGGTGTTGAAAGACCATTTAATAATCTTGATCCCTCAGAAATTGAATCGGTAACTATATTAAAAGATGCGGCATCTGCAGCTGTTTACGGTGTAAGGGGTGCAACTGGTGTTATATTGGTAACTACTAAACGAGGGAAAGATGGTAAACCTACTTTTACATATGCAACATCCTATACGCTAAGCTCAAATACCCGTATGCCCGAGTATTTAAACGGAAAGGAATTTGTAAACTGGTATAATTATGCTGACGAAATAAATGGCCGCAGCAATACATTTTCTCAATCAGTTGTCGATAAAGTAAATAATGGCGATCCTGACGGGATTTACGGCAATACCAACTGGATGAAACAAGTGCTGAAATCAACAGCGCCAACCATGCAGCACAATCTTACATTAAGAGGCGGAAACCAGTCTGTTAAATATTTTACTTCATTAGGGTACCTTAATCAGCAAGGTATAATAAAGGGGGTTGACTATAAAAGGTATAACCTCAGAACCAATTTGGATGCAACCGTAACCAAAGATTTCTCTATTTCGCTTGATGTGGCCGGCAATGTTGCCGGGGCAAACAGCCCGCAGGTATCTAATTTTACAGGTAACGGCAGTTCGGTATCAACCAACCTCATGAACCAGATTATTATTGCACATCCTTACCTAAATGCAAAAACACCCGATGGGAGATACTTAACATCGTCGCTGTTATCAGGCGATAACCCACTCGCGGCGCGCGACCTGTCTGGTTATAATAACAATGATAATACAGGCGTACAAAGTAGTTTGTCTTTAAAATACAAACCATCGTTTTTAGATGGTTTATCATTTAAAGTTGTAGGGAGTTATGATAAAAACTTTTATCATACAAAATCATTTTACACCCCCTATACATTATGGACAGCCGACCCGGCAAGCGGCAATTCATCTTTATATGAAACCGCCTCGCCTTATGGTACCATTGCAATGTTGAGCGAGAGCTATACGCAATCATCCCGCTGGACAATGCAGGAATTTATAAACTATAGTAAAACATTTAACAAAAAGCACGCTGTCGACGCTTTGATTGTAGCCGAGCAGTCTAGCTATAATACAACCGGTTTAGGTGCATCTGCACAGAATTTTGATCTTACAGATCTTGATCAGTTTGGCTTTGCCAAAGATAACCCCAATAAACCGTACGGAAGTAATACTACCGTTAATCGCCTTGGCTATGTAGGCAGGGTAAATTATACCTATGATAACCGTTATTTAGCTGAGTTCTCGGGTCGTGTTGATGCTTCAACTAATTTCCCTGCCAATAACAGGTATGGTTTTTTCCCGTCAGTGTCTGCCGGTTGGCGTATTTCTGAAGAAAATTTCTTCAAGCAATGGCATACAGCTGTGTCAAATTTAAAACTTACAGCATCTTTCGGGATACTGGGTAATGATGTTACAAACGGTTCATATGAATACCTGAGGTTTATGAATATATCCGGCAGCCCGGTTGCAAACCTTGGCGGGGGTAACGTAAACGGTATGTTGCCAACATCTTATCCAAATACCAATTTAACCTGGGAAAAAGCAAAAACATCAAACATCGGCCTAAATATAGAGTTTTGGCACGGCCTGCTCAGCGCCGAGCTTAATGGTTTTTACAAGTTAACAACCAATATACTTACCAGCGTATCCAACACCTATCCACCATCTATTGGCGGATATTACCCAACAACGGTTAACTCAGGTAAAGTTGACAACCGCGGCCTTGAATTGGTAATCAATCATAAAAACAAGGTGAATGATTTTTCTTATGCCATTACAGGTAGTGTAAGTTGGGCCCACAACCGTATCCTAAGTATGGATCAGTCTGCTGATATTCCCGAATATCAAAGCCTCATTGGCAGATCAATCGGGGCTAAAACCGGTTTGGTTGCATTAGGCTTGTTTCAAAGTGATGCCGAGGCTAAGTCGTCTCCGGTAGTAAGCACATCTGCAAAGGCCGGTGATATTAAATTTAAGGATATTAACGGCGATGGTAAAATATCGTATGAGCAGGATGTAACTGTTATTGGCCGAAGCAGCATCCCCGAGTTGAATTACAGCTTTAATTTTAGCTCGAGCTACAAAAACTTCGACCTTTCATTCCTGGTACAGGGTGCAGCTATTTGCGATAACGCATTAATGGGTTATTATGACGGGATTGGTTGGGATGATACACAGTTTACCCGCACATTTTATAATGGCGGTAACACCCCTAAATATTTAGTGGAAAACTCATGGACCCCGGCCAACACTTCAGGTAAATATCCAAGGCTTGATAATCAATGGCGGTCAAACAATAACTGGGCTTCATCTATGTGGATAGTTAACGGTGCTTATTTGCGGTTAAAAAATGTTCAGCTGGCATATAACCTGCCCAAATTGCTAAAAACAAAACTTGGTATTGGCGAAGCGCGGATATATGTAGCAGCTATGAATGTGTTTACTTCATCTGCGTTTAAATACCTTGATCCTGAAGCACCAAGCGTAAGTAACGGTTATTATCCGCAACAAAAAACATACAGCCTGGGTGTTTCCATAACCTTCTAAATTATACGACAATGAAAAAAAATATTTTCTATATAACAAGTTTAATGGTAATACTATTGGTTACCTCTTGTAAAAACTTTTTGGAACCTAAGCCCACCGATAAATACTCAGAAAGTGTGGCTTTTTCCAGTGAAGCCAATGCAAAATTGTATGTAAACTCTTTTTATCCAATTCTTAATTATTATGGCTTGTTTGGTAGTGCTTACCTATCGGGCAATATGTATACTGATGGGTTAACAGACATTATGAAAACAGCCGGCAGCACAATAGGCTCAAACGGCGCTATTGCTAATTTGTATGCAACCTCGCCGGGGTTAATCACATCTGATCAGAATTCATTAGATATCTGGAGTAACGCTTACTATTATATCAGGCTTATTAATGAATTTATGACCGGTTTGGATAAAAGCAATCTGCCTGCCGGCGTAAAAGTAAACTTAGCGGCCGAAGCCAGGTTTTTTAGGGGGTATTTGTACTTCTTATTAATGAGGAACCATGGTAGCGTGGTTGTTATTACTGAATTAACAACAGAAGCCAGCCATCCCCTTAGTTCGGCAAACGATTGCTGGAACGTGGTTGAAGCAGACCTGGACTATGCTGCACTAAATTTGCCCGAAACAGCTGCTGATGCCGGGCGTATTACTAAGGGCGCGGCCTATGCCATGAAATCGAGGGCGATGCTTTATGCCCAGAGGTGGCAGTCTGCTTATGATGCTGCCGATAAGGTATTGAAAATGAGTAAATATGGCCTTAATGACTCTTATTCGGGCGCTTTTGGTTCTTATTTTAGCGGGAATAAAGAAGCAATCCTTGAGTTTAAATACAGCTATCCTAAATTAACCCACTCATACGATGCTATTGTAAGCCCCGGTGGTGATGATGCCTTATATCAGTTTGGAGGTGATGTTGAACCTACACAGGAGTTGGTTGAAATGTATGAAAAAGCTGGTGGCGGTACTGTTAACTGGGCTGCGTGGCACGCCAGCGACGTAACTGCCACACCACCCTGGGAAACCCTTGAACCACGTTTTAAGGCTACAGTATTATATAACGGCGCAGAATGGAAAGGGCGAACCATTGAAACATTTGTTGATGGTAAAGACGGTTGGACGGCTTACCCGCCAGCCGGTGGAAGTAACAGAGGTGCTTCTGTTACGGGGTATTATTTAAAAAAGTATGTGGATGAAAATCATACAGACCTGGTTAATATTTCCAGTTCGCAACCTTTGGTTGAGATAAGACTGGCAGAAGTGTACCTGAATTTTGCTGAGGCGGCATTTAATTTGAGCAATGCGCCGGATGCCAATAAGGGTATTAATGCTGTACGTAACAGGGCCGGATTACCAGCGCTTAACTTAAGCGGGGCTGCGCTGCTTGCTCAGATTAAAAAGGAAAGGACTATTGAACTGGCAGGCGAAGGGCAGCATTATTGGGATTTAAGGCGGTGGAAGGACGCCGAAAGCACCCTGACAGGCAAATATGTTCATGGTATTAAGATAATAAACACCGGTAATGGATATCAGTATAACTACATCACCTGTGATGATGCTCCACGCCAATTTCCGGCAAAACTTTATGCATTCCCAATTTTGTCTTCCGAACTAGTAAATAACCCGGCCATTACACAAATTAAAGGATGGTAAACAGACCTAAACGCATGAAAAAATTATTTAACTCAATACTTACAATAGCATGTATGTTCCTGATAGGAGCTTGTGCCAAAATTGATCCTCAGTTTGCTTTAAAAAGCGATTCAAAAACGTTAACATCCCTGCAGGTTAATTTTGCAGATGGTACGGGAGGGTTTCATCCAACAACACCAGAGCCGTATGGCAGTAACATAACTGTTGAGATACCCTGGTATTACCCTGAAGGATCATACAAGGAAACATCTTTGGATAGCCTGTTCGTTACCGGGACAATTCCTAATAGTTCAATTATGATGCCTTCATTTGGCCTCACAAACCTGTCTTCGCCTAAATCATATACATTAAAGGCGCAAAACGGAGAAACGCAGGTTTATAAAATTACAGCGGTAAGAAAGAAAAGCAATAAGGCCGAGATTGTTTCATTTAAACTGAAGGAAGCAGATATAAACGGGGTAGTGGTAAATAATAAAGTGTTTATACCGTATACCGATGTCAACTTAAGCAATCAAACAGCCATAGTTGAACTATCATATTACGCTAAAATATCTCCCGATCCATCTGCAGCGCATGATTATAGTAAACCTGTTAAATACACCGTGACGGCAGATGATGGAACCACCAAAGAATTTAGTGTAGAATTAGGCACGCCGGTAAAACTGGCCAAGGGCTTTAGTGCCGTGAAAAAACTTTGGTCTAAATCATCGGGCGACCTTGGATTTGAAGATTACAGGCAATTATCTATTGCTATAAGCGGCGATTATTTTGTGCTTCCAAATTCTAATGAATGGGTTGGTGGTTCAAGTATTAAATACTACAATCGTAAAACAGGCGCGACGGCCGGGAATTTAAATGTAACCGGTGTTAACGGTATATATGCAGTGGCTAATGATAGTAAGGGAAAAATAGTAGGTATCAATAACCTATATGCAGGTAATAACGTGTGCCTGTATGTTTGGGATAACGTAAATGCAGCACCTAAGCTTTTAGCCCGAACCACCGATTGGAGTACTGTAGCCGGTGCATTTTATGGCCGTAAAGTGGCTGTTTATGGCGATTTAAGCGCCAATGCCATAATTATGGCAACTACTGATGGTAAAAATGTTGGCGGCGCAAATAATGTACTGAAATGGACAGTACAAGGAGGTCAGATAATCTCTCAGGACCCTGAGGTGATTACTTATTCAAAAACGTATGATTATGTTGCTAAAGCAGTGCCAACGGGCGCTTTACCAACAAGTGATTTTTACTTTGTTTCAAACTCACCGGCATTTATGAACTATGTAAATGGCGTGTCAGAGTCTATACAGTATTCTTTTAATTCCAGTTTTATAAACAACCCGCGTGGTAATATTGGAGGTGCAGCTTATTTTGAATTTAACAATGCTAAATACTTTGCTGTTGACGATGCAAGCGCTTACAGCAGCGCCATGCATATATTTGATGTTACCGACCCGGCAAAAATATCAACATCAACCTCAAGTGGTGATTATGCTGCCTTCCATGTATTTGACGGCTCTGCTGATTATATAGCATCGCCTTCGCCTAACTGGAATGTAACCGGTGATATAGCTATAGGAAACGTATCTGCCGATGGGTATACCATGACCGTATATTTCCTGGTTACAAATGGCGGGGTTGTGGCGTATGAACTTAGTTGTATTGACCCGAATGGGTTTTAAGTATTGAATGTAATGGGTAGGATGGGGTTATTACAAATGCCATCCTATCCATTTTAAACCACCTATTAAATAAAAGATGAGAGACCAAACCAAATTTAATTATATACTTATCCTGCTAATTTGTTCTGTTTTAATATTTTCTTGCAAGCGCAGCAGTGATGATCTGTTACCGCCCACCAAACCGGCTGCCCCTCCGCCTGAAATAACCCGGGGAGATACTGCAATTACTAATCTATTTGAAAAAACTCCTGTTATTGTATGGGTTGAAGCAGCAGCGAATTTTTCGCGTTTAGGCACTGCAGAAAAGATGGCTAACATTTTTCAAAAGCTTGTAGATATTGGAGTAAAAGGTGTTGTTATTGATGTTAAGGGCATCCCTGGTTTGGTAAGTTATAACTCAAGCATAGCCAACCAGTTAAAATCATGGAATGGAGCCACACAGGCTGCCGATTTTGATTATTTAAAAAATGCTATAACAGAAGGTAAAAAGAAAGGGCTTAAGGTTTTTGTATCTATGAGCATTTTTGCCGAGGGGATGAATTATGGCGGGAACCGCATTGGCAAAGTGTTTACTGATAATTCGTTTTCTGATATACAAAGCCAGGTAATTACACAATCAGGCGATGTTAAAAAAATAACGGATGTGTACACATATGGGCTGTTAAACCCTTTGCAGCCTTTAGCGCAGGAATATGAGTCGTCTCTTATCAGGGAGGTTATCTCTAACTACGATTTAGATGGGTTTGTATTAGATTACTGCCGTTATTATGACATAAGCGCCGATTTTTCAGATTTTACGTTAGAAAAATTCAGGCAATGGGCTAAACTCCCTGCTGTTTCAAAAACCGATATTGTTGCTGAATGGACTACCGTTAACGGTGTGTTAACACCAAAAGTTACCGGGCCGCAATATAAAAGCTGGCTTGAGTTCCGTGCGCAAACCATCCGCGATTTTGTAAGCAAAACCCGCGATATGGTAAAATCGGTAAAACCACACCTCCCCCTGTGCTCATATTCGGGCGCGTGGTATGATTCTTACTATGGCGTAGGCGTAAACTGGGCCAGCAATACTTATGATCCATCGGCAGATGGGTATAGTTGGGCATCTCCCAATTATAAAAATACAGGTTATGCAGAATTATTGGATATGTTTATGACAGGTAATTATACCCCAACATTAACCGGGGCAGGATGGTGGACTGTGCAGGGGGCAATAAATGGTACAAAGCAGGTGTTGAAAAATGCAAATATTTATTATGGCGGGGTAGACCTGGGAAACACCCAATGGAGCAATATTCAAAACATGAAAGATGCTATAAAGATGATAAAGCAGCAAACCAAAGGGGTAATGCTGTTTGATTTGGTGCATATTGACGATGCTTCAACAAATCAGTTTCATAAGCAGCTTTACGATGACGTGAAGGAAGCTTTAGCAAATTAATGCTACAGGCCAGATGCAATACGACGTCGCCCCCCTGAGGGAGACCACGCGTTTTCATTGAGTAAGTAATCCAGCTATCAAGCCCATGATACGGCATTATCCTGATAAAATAATGGCGTGTCGGGGCTGCCCCCTTGCCTTTTAAGATCATTAGTTTAACTATTAATAAACCCGCGGTCCTGTTAATACAATGGCGGTAACCTAATAAGCCGTCCAGCCGCCATCAGCTGTTAATACTGCGCCATTTATAAAACCCGATTTTTCGGAAACAAGGAACAACGCAAGCTCGGCAATGGCTTCAGGGTTTGCAGATGGTGGCGCATTACCTGTCCCCGCGCTCATTCTTTCAAACCCAAAAGGATTGGGCTCCATGCCATAAACAATATTGGTGTTAACGCCGCCAGACGCTATAGCATTGCAGCGGATATTTTTTTCGGCGTACTGGTAACCGATGTTTTTTGTTAAGCCAACGAGCGCATGCTTGGAGGCGGTGTAAGCGGCACCCGCGCGACCACCGAAAAGCCCACCGATAGATGCGATATTGATGATCGTCCCGAAACCTTTTTCAAGGAAAAGCGGTATAGCTTCCCGGCAGGTAAAGAAAGGGCCGTTAAGATTAGTACCAATCACTTTTTCCCATAACTCATCACTCACTTCCGCAACGGGTGTAAAATTGTCCATTACCCCGGCATTATTGATCAGGATATCCAGGGTTTGGTAGGCGTTGAGTGCATATTGCATCACCAGGCGTACGTCTGCATTGCTGGCAATATCTGCTGCAATGCAGCATGCTGTTCCTCCTTTTGCGGTAATCTCAGACGTAACCGCTTCAATGTTGGATTGATGGATATCGGTTAGTACAACTTTTGCACCCTGTTCGGCAAAAAGCTCAGCTATTGCTTTCCCGATTCCAGACCCGGCTCCTGTTACCAGTGCTACCTTTTGTGTTAATAGGTTCATAACGGTTTACATTAATTTATCTAACAAACATGCCTTATAATGCCGCTGTAAAGAATGATGCGGGATACTAAAATTTATGATGAACAACACATAATAAGCCTTGAATCATGCCTGAAGGATGACGGCCATCATTCCCTAAACATTTCTATACCCACACCTTTACGCATATGAAATTACAGCGGTTAAACAAGGGATTGGTCAGACGGGGGCTGGCTTTCGCCGGGGTGGTTATGCTGTTAGCCTTGCCTGGTGCTTACGGGCAGGCGGGCAGGCGGCTTACTATCACAGCGGCTTACCAACAGGCAAGACAAAATTATCCGCTTATACGGCAGCGTGACTTGATTGCGCGGTCTGGTTCTTACTCTGTTATCAACGCATCCAGGGGGTATCTGCCGGTGCTATCTGTCAACGGGCAGGCTACTTATCAGTCAACCGTAACCAGTTTCCCTTTCAGTATCCCTGTACCGGGTTTTAGCATTCCCAAATACAGCCGTGACCAATATAAAATAAACGTACAGGTTGACCAGGTGATCTATGACGGGGGGCTGATCAGTAATCAGCGCCAAACAGCCCGGACGACCGAGACTGAACAGCAACAAAGCCTGGAAGTAAGCCTGTATACCCTATATGACCGGGTGAACCAGTTATACTTTGGTGTGCTGCTGATTACGGAACAACTACGCCAAAATGACCTGTTAAAAAGTGATATTCAAAATGGGATAGACAAGGCAAAGGCGCTTGTAGCTGGGGGGACCGCTTACAGGAGCAGCGTGGATGAATTAACTGCCCAGCTTTTGCAGGCAGAACAGGCGCGCATTGATCTTAGCGCAGAGCGAAAAGCTTACCTCGGAATGTTGGGTTTGCTTATCGGTGCTCAGGTAGATGAAAACACTATTTTAGAAAAACCGGCTTTACCCATGCTTTCCGTTGAAATTAGCCGGCCCGAGATTCAGCTTTACGAGGATCAGAAAAAAATGGATGATCTGCAGGTGGAGCTGCTAAAGGCACAATTGCGGCCAAGGCTGGGATTATTCGCGCAGGAAGGTTATGGCCGCCCCGGGTTAAACCCCTTAAGCAACGCGTTTGCGTGGTACTACATCGGTGGGGTGAAATTAAGCTGGAACCTTGGCGGCTGGTATACCTTTAAAAATCAAAAGGAGCTTTTAATGATCCATCAAAAGACGCTGGATATCCAGAAAGAAACTTTCCTTTTTAATACAGCAATTACCCGGAAGCAACAACTGGCAGACATTGAAAAATACAGGGAACTTTTTAAAAATGACCAGGCCATCATTGCACTTCGGGAGTCTGTCAAAAAAGCCGCTGCCGCGCAACTGGAAAACGGCATACTCAGCGCACATGATTATATCAGCCAGCTAAATGCCGAGGATCAGGCACGCCAAAATCTCATCCTGCACCAAATACAACTTTTACAAGAAGCATATAATTATCAAAATACTACCGGAAATCTTCAAAAACAAGCCAACCCATAATGAAAACGCCGCTATATCTATATGTCATCATCCTTCTGAACATCGGTCTTACCGGATGCCATTTAAAGAACCAGTTATCGGATGCATCCGGGACCTTTGAAGTAGATGAGGTTATCGTTTCTGCAGAAGTACCCGGAAAGATACTTGCCTTAAACATTGATGAAGGAGACATGTTAAAAAAAGATAGTATTGTAGGTTTTATTGATGCTGTTCCACTCGAATTGCAAAAAGCGCAAGTGGAGGCCACGATGCGTTCATTACATCAAAAAACTATGGACGTAAGGCCCCAGGTACAATTGCTTAAAGATCAGTTGGCCATATTGAACACACAACTGGCAAACGCATTAAAGGAAAAGAATCGTACGGAAAAACTGATCAAAGCCGATGCCGCTACCACCAAGCAATTGGATGATTGGAATACTCAGATCGAAGTATTACAAAGGCAGATAACCGTTAACCGGCAACAGATAAAAGTTCAACAATCTACAACAGGCACTCAAAATAGTAGCGTATTAAGTGAATACCAACCGTTGCGCCGCTCAGTTGCCCAAATTGACGATCAGTTAAAGCGTACGCATATTACTAACCCTGTAAATGGAACGGTGCTAACTAAATATGCAATGTCGGGAGAGATAACCACCGCCGGGAAAGCTTTGTATAAAATAGCAGACCTTTCCATCGTTACCTTACGTGCCTACATCACCGGTGACCAGTTGGCGCAGATTAAATTAAATCAGCGGGTGCAGGTAATGGTCGACAACGGTTCTGCCGCATACAGAAATTATACCGGGTTGATCAGCTGGATATCGGATAAAGCTGAGTTTACGCCCAAAACCATCCAGACCAAAGACGAACGTGCCAACCTGGTTTATGCGGTCAAGGTCCGTGTTAAAAATGATGGATACCTCAAGATCGGCATGTATGGCGAGGTGAAATTTGACGGCAAATGAAAACGGTAACGATAGAGCATATCGTTAAAACCTATCCGGCTGAGCATGGCACGGTTGAAGCTTTAAAAGGCATCTCTTTTGAGATAGACCAGGGCGAAGTGTTCGGGCTTATCGGCCCGGATGGCGCCGGCAAAACATCTCTTTTCCGTATCCTTACCACCTTACTGCTGGCCAATAGCGGGAACGCCACGGTTAACGGGTTTGATGTGGTAAAGGATTATAAATCTATCCGTAATTGCATTGGCTATATGCCCGGAAAGTTTTCCTTGTACCAGGACCTGTCCGTACAGGAGAACCTGGAGTTCTTCGCAACCATATTTAATACCAGTATCAGGCAAAACTACGGGCTTATTAAAGAAATCTATGAGCAGATAGAGCCGTTTAAAACACGTAAGGCCGGGCAATTATCCGGCGGTATGAAGCAAAAACTGGCGCTTTGCTGCGCCTTGATCCATAAGCCAACGGTACTGTTCCTGGATGAGCCTACAACCGGCGTAGATGCGGTGTCCCGCAGAGAGTTTTGGGAAATGCTTCACCGGCTAAAAGTACAGGGGATCACCATATTGGTATCAACACCTTATATGGACGAAGCCAGCCTTTGCGACCGGGTGGCGCTGATCCAAAAGGGGGGATTACTATCGGTAAATACACCTAAAGGCATTATTAGTGAGTTTAAAAAAACGTTATGGTCTGTAAGTGCAGATGATATGTTTGGCTTCATGAAAGCAATCAAAAAAGATCCTGGCGTTGAAAGCTGTTACCCATTTGGCCAGGTACACCATGTAGTATTCAAAACAGAAGAGAACAGTGAGGCGTGGCTGCAACAAATTGCGGTGCAAAACAACTACAATAAAGCAGCCATAAAAGTTATTGAACCTAATATAGAGGATTGTTTTATGGCATTAATGCAGGACTGATGGAAAAGGAAAACGTGATTGTAACCCACGAATTAACCAAGCGTTTCGGGGATTTTACGGCGGTGGACAATGTGAGTTTCGCCGTGCAAAAGGGCGAGATATTTGGGTTTATCGGCGCTAACGGCGCAGGCAAAACCACAGCTATGCGGATGCTATGCGGCTTATCCCTGCCAAGTTCCGGCACCGCTACTGTCGCCGGCTTTGATGTGTATAAACAAAACGAACAAATCAAAAAGCATATTGGCTATATGAGCCAGAAATTTTCCCTTTATGAAGATCTCACCATTCGCGAGAATATCCGCTTTTATGCGGGTATTTATGGCCTGCGGGACGAACGTATCCGTGAAAAGACTGACCTGCTTTTACAGCAGTTGCACATGAAAGGGGCGGAGAGAACGCTTGTGCGTGCCCTTCCCCTGGGCTGGAAACAAAAGCTGGCGTTCTCTATCGCCATTGTACATGACCCCGCCATTGTTTTTTTGGATGAACCGACCGGCGGTGTTGATCCGATTACCCGGAGGGAATTCTGGAGCCTGATATATGAAGCTGCTGGCAGAGGGATCACCATTTTTGTTACCACGCATTATATGGATGAGGCTGAATATTGCAACCGGGTATCCATCATGGTAGATGGCAGGATAGATGCGTTGGACTCGCCGGCCAACCTAATGCAGCAATATGCTTCGGCATCGATGGACGGTGTGTTTTTACAATTGGCCAGAAAAGCAAAACGATCTGGAGATTAATATATTAGACATGAAACAGTTTTTGATTTTTGTGAAAAAGGAATGGCTCCATATCTGGCGCGACCGCAGGACACTGTTCATTCTGGTGTTTATGCCTATCATACAAATAATACTGTATGGTTTTGCGCTAACCAACGAAGTAAAGAATGCTAAAATTGCCGTATTTGATCAATCGCGGGATGAAGCGACCCGGGCGATATCAACCAAAATAGCGGCCAGCCAGTATTTTAACATAGTTAAAAATTTATATTCCTACCAGGATATCGAAGCTACTTTTCGTAAAGGCCAGATCAGGATGGCTGTAGTGTTTCCGCAAGGCTTTCGCTACGATCTGTTACATAGCAACCATGCCCAGATACAACTTATTGCCGATGCTACTGACCCCAATACGGCCAACACGCTTACTAACTACGCTTCAGCAATTATTAATGATTACCAACAAACGCTCAGGCCAACCGGATCCTTGCCATATACTATTAATACCCAGGTACGTATGTTGTATAATCCGGAACTTAAAGGTGCTTACAATTTTGTTCCGGGTGTTATGGCACTGGTGCTTATGCTGGTTTGCGCAATGATGACCTCGATCGCTATTGTAAAAGAAAAGGAGATGGGTACAATGGAAGTGATCCTGGTATCTCCTTTAAAACCGTTCCGTATCATTATTGCCAAGACTATCCCATACCTGCTGGTTTCTATGGTAAATATAGCCAGTATTCTTTTGTTAAGTGTGTATGCGCTTAGGGTGCCTATAGCAGGCAACCTGGGCCTGCTTATCGCCGAGAGTGTTTTATTTACCATCACCTCTCTTTCGGTAGGTATTTTAATATCCAATACTGCAAAAACGCAACAAATGGCCATGTTTACCTCCATGATGAGTTTGTTTCTCCCCACTTTGTTATTCAGTGGTTTTATGTTCCCTATAGAAAATATGCCCGTTCCATTGCAGGTAATATCCAATGCGGTGCCGGCCAAATGGTATTTTATTATCGTGAAAGACGTCATGATCAAAGGTTTGGGATTTACCGCAGTGTGGCGCGAAACATTGATCCTGATAGCTATGACTGCTGCCTTGCTGGGCTTTAGTATTTACAAATTTAAGATCAGGTTGGCATGAGGATGTTGAAGATTTTATTATGGAAGGAATTGCTCCAGATATACCGCGACCCGGCCATTATCAGGATATTATTTATCATGCCGATGATCCAGTTATTGATTCTGCCACTGGCTGCGGATTATGAGATCAAGAACATTAATCTTGGTGTGGTAGACCATGACCACAGTGAATATTCACGTCAGTTGGTAAATAAGATCGTTTCATCGGGCTATTTCCGGCTTAAGGATTACAGCGCCACCTTTCCGCAAGGGCTAAAGGCTATTGAATCGGGCCGTACAGACCTGATCCTGGAGATACCAACCCATTTTGAAAGGGATATTGTTAAAGACAACCGGTCTTCGCTTTTTGTTGCCGTAGATGCTGTTAACGGGGTGAAGGCGGGGCTTGGTGGGGCTTACCTGCAGGGTATTATACAGAATTACAACCAGGAGGTTCGTACGCAATGGATACAGGCCCAGCGCTTTGACGAACAGCCGACCATAGAAATCGCTTCGGCCGACTGGTATAACCCTCATATGAACTATCGTGTTTTTATGGTTCCTGGTATTTTAGTGATGCTCGTAACTATGATCGGTTCCTCTTTTGCGGCCAATAATATAGTTAGAGAAAAAGAAATGGGTACTATTGAGCAGATCAATGTGAGCCCCATCAAAAAGATGCAGTTTATTTTAGGTAAGCTCATCCCGTTTTGGCTACTGGCGCTACTGGTGTTAACCATAGGACTACTGATAGCCCGGCTGGTTTATGGTATTGTGCCGCTGGGCCATTATAGTACTATTTATGTTTTTGCCACTATTTACCTGCTGGCCATACTTGGGTTGGGTTTACTCTTATCCACATATGCGCAAACCCAGCAGCAATCTATGTTGGTTTCTTTTTTTGTTACAATGATATTTAACCTGCTTAGCGGTTTGTACACACCAATTGAAAGTATGCCCGCCTGGGCGCAGCTGATCACAAGGTTTAACCCGGTTTCCTATTTTATTGAAGTAATGAGGATGGTTATGCTGAAGGGAAGCGGGCTTGCCGATATCAGATACCAGATTTTGGCGTTGATTGGTTTTGCCGTATTTTTTAACGGGTGGGCAATCCTGAATTATCGGAAAAGATCAGGATGAGCCTTATGGTTTTGCATTTGTTTGTTTTTTCCTGGCTTTTTCCTGGCTTTTAAAATAGCCTCTGAAAAGGAAATTATGTTTTAGCGCTTCCATATTCTGGTTAAATCCGTCTGTTCCTTTCTGAAGGTTATCCATGGTTGCTTTAAGGTTTTGGGCAAAAGTTGTATCGCGCAAAAGAACCTGGAGTGATCCGTTGCCCTGATTCAAATGCTCATCCAGGGTGCGCACCAGGTTATTCAGTTGCATCGTTAAATGATCTGCGTTATCGCTTGCATTCCTGATCTTCAAAACCGCGGTTTGGAGGTTGCCGGCCATAACGGTATCAGAAAGCAGTACACCTGCGCTGCCTTTGCCTTTTTTAAGCCCGGCCACAAGGCCATTAAGCCCCGTTGTTATTTCGGTGGCATTAGCGGTTGCTTTATTGATATGTTGTAATGAAGCCTTCAGGCTTGTGCCTATATCTTTATCGTTCAATAGCTCCATCAGGGCGCTGCCGTTAATTTTGAGTACGGTTCCTTTTATCGCATCAGATATGATGGCAATGTTGTTATTGGTTTTAGACAGGGTTTGCAGCATCTCGTCTGTATTAACTATTTTTTGAGCGGCCAGCATATCGCCTTCAGCTACTGCCGGGCTTGCTGCTCTCGAAGGAAGAATATTAACAATTTTATTCCCCATTAAGCCTTCGGTTCCAATGGCGGCTATAGCATTTTTATGGATGTAAGAGCGTACCTTGTTATCAATTAGTAAGGTCACCTCAATTGTGGTGTCATTGATCATCTCGATTGTTTTTACGGTACCGGCCTGTATTCCTGAAAACAAAACATTATTGCCTTCTGAAAGTCCGTTTAGGTTTGCAAAGCGGGCCTTTATCTTAAAATCGCTTCCAAATAGATTGTGGTTTTTGCCTATCATATAGAAGGAAAGTATTAGTACAAACAATCCTGTAAGTACGAATACGCCAAGCCTTATATTATTTTCTCCCTGTTTTGCCATATTATTTATTCAAAAAACTGTTTAATATTTTTATCTGCTGATTGTTCAAATTCTTCGTATTTACCCTGTGCATAGCATTTTCCATCTAATAATAAAGCAACCCGGTCTGCGGTGTTTTTAACACAATTCATATCGTGTGTAATAATTATAGAGGAGGTATGATACTTCTTTTGGAGTTTTAATATCAGGCTATCTATTTCTCTTGCAGTAACGGGGTCAAGCCCGGTTGTTGGTTCGTCATATAAAATCACATCCGGCTTTAATATCATAGTTCGGGCAAGGGCTACGCGTTTAAGCATCCCGCCTGATAGCTCTTCGGGCATCATATCCACCGTATGGGCCAGGTTTACATTTTCTAAAGCTTCTATTACCAGGGCATCCACTTCTTTTTGCGAAAAATCGATCCAATGCCTTCGTAGTGGAAACTCCAGGTTCTCGCGTACGGTCATCGAATCATACAAGGCGTTTCCCTGAAACAGGAAACCTATTTTTGCCCTGATCTTGTCCAGCTCATCATGGTCTAATTCAGGTGTGTTTTTGCCAAAAACCTCTATACGTCCGCTATCGGGCTTTAAAAGCCCAATGATACATTTTATCAATACCGACTTTCCTGATCCTGATTTACCCAAAACCACCACATTTTCTTCCTTTTTAACAGTCAGGCTAAAGTCCTTTAAAACCACATTTTTACCGAATTTTTTATAAAGGTGGTCGATGATAATGACCGGAGTTTCGGTTTTTTCATCGGCTGTTATAAAATGCTTTTCTGTTTTCATCGGGAAACTAATTTAAACCAAGCAGGTCTGTTAACTGAACAGCTAATAGGTCGATGATAAAGATCAGTACAGATGATAGCACCACGGCTGAATTGGCTGAACTGCCGACACCGCGAGTGCCCTTGCTGGAATTATAACCTTTATAACAGCCGATGACGCCTACGGCAAAACCAAAGAAAAATGTTTTTAAAAAGGCTGGTGATACATCGCCGAAACTAAGGCTATGGAATACCTGGGTAAAAAACAACTTAAAGCTGGTTACTGATTTGATATTAACGCCGAGGTAAGCGCCGAACAATGAGATCGCGTCGCCCATAACGGTTAAAACAGGCAACATTAGCGTAGTAGCCAACACTCTTGTTGCAACCAGGTATTTAAACGGGTTAGTGCCGCTTACTTCCATGGCGTCAATCTGCTCGGTTACCTTCATAGAACCAAGTTCGGCACCAATACTACTGGCAATTTTCCCTGCGAATATCAATGCAGTAATAACTGGTCCAATCTCCCGTACAATGGCAATACCTACCATCACCGGTAACTGCGACTCTACTCCGTAGTCAACCAGCGAGGGCCGCAGCTGCATGGTTAGTACCAAGCCCATAATAAAGCCCGTGAGGGCGATTAAGGGTAGTGATTTGTAACCGATGATATAGCATTGGCTCAATAATTCACGGATCTCGAACCTGGGTTTAAGGCCGGTTGAAAAAAAGCGGCCCGTAAACCGGGCTATATTACCGGTTTCCCCAAAAAAAACCTTAATGCTTGTTATTATGGCCATACTAATATGGATAGGGTTCTAACCTGTGATTTTATTAATACTATTTGATCCTGTAAAGGTAATTGGGCGGGTGGGGGGATTTAATGACGCCGCTCATCTAAATTGTTGATGCAGGTCAGGTAAAGTAGTATGCAGTTATAATAAGGAATAGCAGTAAACTTAATTATTAGCAACTCATTGTTCGCCCTGCTAATTGAGTTATTGTTTGAATTTTTTTGTGGGGCGCTTTAAGCTACGTAGCTTAAATGACATATAAACACGGAAAACGCCCGCCACAACAAAAGCACACCCACTGATCAGGAATATATTTTGAATGCCGATGACGGGGCAGAGCAATAGGAACAGAGCCATGAGCACTACAGTCAGCGCTGTAAATAATAAGCGTAGCCAGCTTCCAAGCTTATAAGACCGAATATGGAAAGCGTCTCCAATTGCCATTAGCCCCTTATAAAGCGTCCATAACCCAACCACAACAGGTAAAAGAAGTATTGTGATAAGGGTATTGTTAAATAAAAAAGTACCTACTACAACATCGGCAACACCAGCCAAAAGCCACCATATCCAGCGACCGGTATGGCGATTAAGCAAGCCGAAAAGAATATCAGCCAGGCCTGTTCCTATCATCCCCAAGGCAAATACCCAGCTCAATACCAGGTACGATTGGAAAGGATCGTTAATCACCCAGATACCAACTGTAATAAGCAGCATACCTGCTGCCAGTAACAACCACCAGTAGCCAGTAGTGTGGCCTACTGTTTTAAAAACTATGGTTTCTATTGGCCCGGGTTTGTTTTGTGCTGAATATTCCATTTTTTTTAACATTAATTTGCTATAGAGCAGGTATTTTCCCCGGCTATTTTTCCTGATGCTAAAGCAAGGTTGATCCGTTTGATCCCGGTAATTAGTGCGTCAGGATTGAAGGATATGCTATCAATGCCGGTTTCTACCAATAATCGGGTAAAGCTCTCAGAGTCACTGGCCGCCTGGCCGCATAAACCAACCTTTTTATGGAGCCCGTTAGCTTTTTCTATCATCATTACAATTAGTTGCTTGCTGGCTGCATTTTGCTCGTCAAACAAGTCGGCAATCAGTGCAGAGTCACGATCGATACCCAGTGTTAACTGGGTAAGGTCATTTGAGCCAATCGAAAAGCCATCAAATATCCCGGCAAATTCTTCAGCCAGCAATACGTTAGCCGGTATTTCTGCCATAACAAAAACCTGAAGGCCATTTTCCCCTCGTTTAAGGCCGTAAGTTTCCATTAAATCAACTACTTTTTTACCTTCAGCTACCGTACGGCAAAATGGAATCATGAGTTTTACATTGGTTAAACCCATTTCATTTCTTACTACTTTCATTGCTTCGCATTCTAGCCTGAATCCATCACGGTAACGGTCATTATAATACCTGGAAGCGCCTCTGAAGCCGATCATCGGGTTCTCTTCCTCCGGTTCGAAATATTTTCCGCCTATCAGGTTGGCATATTCATTTGTTTTGAAATCGCTCATTCGAACAATCACTTCTTTAGGATAAAAGGCGGCGGCGATAGTAGCTACACCTTCAGCCAGTTTATCTATAAAATATTGTTCCTTTTTTGGGTAGGAGCGTGTGAGGTTTTCTATCCTGATCCGATCCATTTCATCTGTAACATCCCGGAATTTGACCAGGGCCATGGGGTGGATCCGAACATAGTTATTAATGATAAACTCCAACCGCATTAAACCTACACCGTTATTAGGAAAAAAAGAGAGTTGAAATGCCTTTTCAGGCTCGCCTATAATTAGCTGTGCTTTAACGGTTTCAGGTAGGTGGATTTGGCTTACATCTGTAACGGTTTCTTTCCAGTTTAACTTTCCGCGATACACATGTCCGTTTTTACCCTCAGCACAACTGATTGTAATTTGTTCTCCTTCTTTAATTGATGAGGTGGCTTTTTCGCTACCTACAATGGCCACTACACCCAGTTCGCGGGCAATGATCGCGGCATGGCTGGTTCTACCACCTTTATTGGTTACAATACCTGCAACCTTTTTCAAAATAGGGTCCCAGTCCGGGCTGGTCATATCGGTAACCAATATATCGCCCTCATTCAACCTGTCTACCTGCTCAGGGGAACTTAACAGGCGGGCGACCCCGGTGGTGATCATGCTGCCAATCGCTTCACCGCTAGTTATTACTTCACCTTTTTCGATGATCGCACATGTTTTTACAAATATCTTTTTTTCCTGGCTGTGCACTGTTTCGGGCCGGGCCTGTGTGATATATAGCTGGTGGTCGTTCCCGTCCTTGGCCCATTCAAAATCCATTGGTTTGCCATAATGCTCTTCAATGATGAGTGCCCAATTGGCTAATTGTTCAATCTCTTTATCACTTAAAACAAATCTCTCCCTAAGTTCCCAGGGGGTATCTTTATTTACAGTGGGGTGCATTTTGTCGGCTGCATCGCCATAAATCATCGTTTTACTTTTGCTCCCCAGGTTTTTTTGGATAATGGATCTGAATTTGTTTTTTAAAGAGGGTTTAAATACCAGAAACTCATCCGGGGTTACAGTGCCCTGAACAATATTTTCTCCCAAACCCCAAACACCGGCAATATGCACTATATCCCGAAACCCGGATTCGGGTTCAAGGGTAAAGCCGACGCCCGAGCAGCCGATATCTGAACGCACCATTCGCTGAATGCCTACAGACAGGAAAACCTTGCTGTGGTCAAACCCCATATCTTCGCGGTACTTAATCGCCCTGTCTGTGTATAGCGAGGCAAAACATTGTTTAACTGCGGAAACAAGCGCCTGATGGCCTTTAATATTCAGATAAGACTCATGCTGCCCCGCAAAGCTTGCGCCGGGCAAGTCTTCGGCTGTAGCGCTGCTCCGCACAGCAACCTCTTGTTCCGATCGGTCAAAAAGATAATCGTAGGCATCAATAATGGCCATTTGTAAGTCAACTGGCATTAAACCATCCATAATCAGTTTTCTTGCTTTAGCACCTGTTTTAGCCAGGTTTGAGAAATTTTCCCTGTCCAGCCCACCCATCAATTTTTTTAATGATGCATCCAGTCCGTTGAAGCGGGTAAAATACCGAAAGCCGCTTACGGTAATAGAATACCCGTCGGGTATGCCGATCCCTTTACCGGCAAGACAGGTAAACATTTCACCTAAAGAGGCGTTTTTACCGCCTACTTCAGCAATGTCGCTGATACCGGTTTCGCTGAATTTTTTTATGAAAGTTTCCATTATTGATTGTTTATAGGTTATCCGCCTTGCGGGCCGGCAGCTTGGCTCTCTGTTTAGTCTATCTTTATTTGTTTTTTAGAACTGGTGTTTTTACCTGACTTTTTAAGCTCAAGTTGAAGCAGGCCGTTTTGGTAATTGGCACTGATATGATCTTCTTCCACATTGTCAGGTAATTTAAAACTGCGGGTAAAAGAAGAGCATGAAAATTCCTGGCGGGTATAATTTTCTTTTTCTTCTTTCTCTTCCTTGCTTGTTTCGGCGCTTATAGTGAGCATACCATCTTCAGTAGTAATATTAAAATTATCCTTTTTAAAGCCGGGAACAGCAACATCAAGTTTGTAGTAGTTTTTTGTTTCACGGATATTTACCGCCGGCAGCAATTCGCCGTCTACAAAAAGTTTATCAAAAAAGCGGTCTTTGTTCCGAAAGTCTTCCATCATTGATCTTAAAGAAGGAGTGTGGTGAGATTTAACTAAAGTTGCCATAGCTTAATTTTATTGGTTAATAATTCAAATCTCGGTACAATGACAGAAGAGGGTTATGATGCTCATCACTGGCGATAGTGATACTGGTCAGTTAGTTTGACACCACAAGGGGTTATCTTTAAAGATTATCAAATAACAAACTCATGGAAGACCTCACTGATAACCTGTTGCCAACCCCAAAGCCCGAAGATTTTAACAAAATGGCTGTTTACTTGCAATCTCTCGGCGCAGCTGGCACCGTAACAGGTTCAAAACATTTACTGATTACCCCCGGCCTAAATATTTTGGTTGATTGCGGTTTGTTCCAGGGTGTAAAGGCTTTACGTGAAAAGAACTGGGAAAGGCCACCGGTTAACCCGGGCGAAATTGATGCAGTGATATTGACGCATGCGCATCTGGATCATTGTGGTTATATTCCTTTACTGGTAAAAAATGGTTACCGTAAAAATATTTATATGAGCCAGCCAACCCGGGATTTGACTGAATTGATATTGCGTGACTGTGCCAAACTACAGGAAGAAGATGCCGAAAAAGCTAACAGGCATGGTTATACCAAACACCATCCTGCCGAGGCGCTTTATACAGTAAAGGATGTGGAAACAGCACTGGCTTATTTTAAAGTTTCTGAAATACGTACCGTGATAAGCTTAAACGAGCAAATTAGCTTCAGTTTACATCCGAGCGGTCATATAGCCGGAGCATGCTCGGTTAAGATTAACTGTTATGGAAAAAAAATTGTTTTTTCAGGCGATATTGGCCGCCAGCATTCTGAATTATTACCGGCGCCCGAGGCTTTGCAGGATGCTGATTTTGTTGTGATGGAATCAACTTACGGCGACCGGTTACATGCGCAAACCAACACAGGCCAGGAACTGGCGCTGGTAATTAATGATACTATTTTTAATAAGGGCAACATATTGATTCCCTGTTTTGCCGTTGGCCGGGCACAGGAGGTTATGCACCTGATCTATCATCTGAAACAACAGAAACAAATACCGGCGCTCATCCCCGAATATTTGGATAGCCCGATGGCTGCATCAGCAGGTAAGGTATTACAGCATTATCCGGAATGGTTCACTATTGACGAGAAGGAATGTGCGCGGATGTTCAGCGGAGTAACTATTAACCATGATTATAAAAACACAGAGAAGATTATCCGCCGGAGTGGCAGCAAGATCATCATGGCAGCCAGTGGTATGCTAACCGGCGGCCGTGTGCTGGAGTACCTCAAGCATTATTTAGGCGATGCCCGTAATACGATTCTGCTTATTGGGTTTCAGGCAGAGGGTACACGCGGCAGGGCTCTGCTTAATCAGGGGCACGAAATCAAGATACATGGCCAATACTATCCTGTGAAGGCCCAGATCAGAGAAATAGAGGGCTTGTCTGCTCATGCCGATCAGACAGAACTGCTGGGTTGGGTGGGCCAGTTTGCAAAATCGCAGCCCCTGGTATTCCTGGTGCATGGCGAACCCTGCGCACAAGAATCATTACGAATAAAGATACAGGACGAATTGAAGCTAAAGGTGATTTTAATGAAGGAGTTTCAGAGAGAGTTTTTGTTTACTATAGGCCAGTAATGACCAGAATCACTAAAATAACTGATCCGAATTCCTGTGATGCAATCTATTGGAGTGTAATTTTGGGTAACCGATGGATGGAATTTATTCCTGTTTCGGTAAATGTTTCGCAGCATGGGCTTTATGCCGTTGATGGCGACATTACGGAACCGGAAACACCGGTTCCGTTTTTTTATGTTCAATTAATTACTAATTGCATAATTATACTGACCACAGTGTTATTCATAAACAACCTACTCTGAAATAAAATTGGGAGGGAAAATGAACAGGGCTTTTTGTTGATGGGCAAGCTCTTTTTTAGCATTGGATGCTCCAAAAAGCTGTGAAAAGAAATCCTGGTGATAATGTACCATAGCCAAAATATCTGCACCCGAAGTTTTGCAAAAGCTGTTTAGACGGGTCACTACATCCTTGCCTTTAATATCGTGATAACTGATTCCGTTAAAATTTAGGCCATTTACATATCGTTTAAATACAATTTCACTTAACAGGTCGGGTTCTTTTGATTTGTATACATCAATGTGTATAATATCAATTGTAAATCCAATTGTTCGCGCCAGGTCTGCCAGGCAGGTAAGTGCATTAATGTCATTTTTTTCATAGTTTGTAGCGAAAACGACTTTTTTTACCTCTTTCAGATCGGTATGTGAAGGTATAATTAGTACCGGAAGGCTCGATTTGTTGATAACTTTAAGTGTTTCCTGGCCTTCTAACAAGTGGTCGAACGCACTGCCTGAACTAGACCCCATTACAACAAATGCTATATTTTTTTCATTGATTATCTCTTTTACGTTTTTGCCTAAATCTCCTTCTCCTATCATACACTGAATGTTTACCGGGCTGTCCGCTTCAGGTTCCGCATCATTTTTTTTTAATGTTTCAGTTAATAGTTTAAGTTGTTCTTCACCCTCTGAAGCATACAGGGGAGGGGAATAAGGTAAACTCGCATAATATGGATCAATAGCCATCATTTCATAAGCGTGGTAAAGCAGCAAACCGGTATGGAGTTTTTTACTAAGCTGTACCGCATTTTTGGCGGCATGTTCGGCATTGTCCGAAAAATCTGTAAGAACCAAAATTTGTTTCATAATGATGTTTTTAACAGTGATGTGTTAAGCCTGCTTTTCATTTGATCAAATGTTGGAAGAATGTATTGATTAATAAATGATCTGTATCAGTATTTGAAATGTCCGGCCTGCGCACAGGTATATCGTGTTGACCAGGGCGTCGTTCTGAAATAATGAAAAAGGGCGATCTGTAACTGAACCGCCCCCTCCACAATGAAATGTTTAATATCTATCGCCAGCCACCGCCTGCAGACTGATATAAATTAACCGCGCTTAACAGCATATTACGCTTGATATTTGCCAGTTCAAGTTCAGCATCGAGCACACTACGTTGCGCCGTTATTATTTCGAGATAATTTGCCCGACCTACAACGTACAGATCGTTTGCTACGGATAAAGCGCTTTGCAGCGAGTGCAGTTCCTGCTGCTTAAGCTGATAAGCATGCCGATAGTTTTCTATCCCGTTTAAATTATTTGTGATTTCCTGGAAACCCGATAATATAGCCTTTTGATAGTTGTAAACCGCGATCTTACCTTCAGCAATGGTACGTGCATAATCTGCTTTTAGTGCTTTCCGGTTAAACAGTGGGGCTGTTAACCCGCCCAGTATGCCGTAAGTAAATGAGCCCGGGTTAAACAATAAACCCGCCCTGAAAGCATTGTAACCTACATAAGGCGTTAAGTTTAACGAAGGTAAAAAATTAGCTCTTGCAGCCTTAATGTCGGCGTTCAGGGCTGTTAGCTCCAGTTCGGCAGCGTGGATATCAGGGCGGTTAAGCAGCATTTGTGATGGTACCCCTGCAGATAAAGCCAAAGGCAAGGTAGCGGCAGTTATCGATGTATCACGTGGGATTGTACCGCTGTATTTGCCGGTTAAAAAATTAAGCTGATTTTCCGTTTCTTTTATTTGCTGTACGGTAGTGTATTGCAACCCTTTGGTTCGCAAAAGCTGCGCCTGAAATTGCTGTACGGCAAGTTCGGTAGCGCGGCCGCCAAGTTTCTGTATTTTTACTATTTCCAGTGCATTTTCCTGTAAAGCAATATTCTTTTTGATGATAGCCAGTTCGGTATCAGATGCCATAAGCTGGTAATAGAGGTTGGCTATTTGTGCTGTAAGCGATGTTACCACCAATTTATAGCCACTTTGGGTAGCCAGGAAACGGGCAAAGGCAGCTTTTTTTTGATTATTGAGCTTGCCCCAAAGGTCAACCTCCCATGAGCTTTGAAACCCCAGGAAATAGTTGGGCACCGGGTTGGGGATACGCTTATTGCCGCTAACATTTGGCGATAGGTTTGTATCATAATTACCCACTCCGTTTTGGGTATAGTCTCCATATTTTTCTACACCCGCATTTGCGGCTATGCTTACCTGGGGCAAAAGTTTAGAGGCATTAAAACGCAGATTGGCCCGCGCAACCTCTATTCGCTGCATAGCCGATAGCATATCGTAGTTATTGGTTAACGCGCTATCTATCAAATTGATGAGCCGTTGGTCTGAGAAAAATTGTTTGATAGGGAGGGCCGCAACAGATAGGGTATCGCGGCTGTTTATAAAAGTGTCGGGCAGGTGTACATCAGCTTTGGTAACTACAGTCTGGTAGCTTTTGCAACCGGCTGTAAGTACCAGCGCTATGCCTGCTATTAGCGTATATGATTTTGCTTTTTTAAGCGTCATGTTTATTCTATTTATTAAAAAATTCTACTTCTGGTTCGGTTAAGGGTTCTTCTGTTTTTGCTTTTTTTCGGGCAGCTATTCCTGCAAAAACCACATAAAGGCCGGGAATGAGTATCAACCCAAATATGGTGCCCATCAACATCCCGCCTGCAGATGCTGTACCAATAGAGCGGTTACCCAGTGCGCCTGCGCCATCGGCTATACATAAGGGTATCAACCCGGCAATAAATGCCAGCGATGTCATGAGTATGGGGCGTAAACGGGATACCGCTCCTTCTATGGCAGCCTTAAGTATGGTTGCACCCTCTTTTTGCCTTTGGATAGCAAACTCTACGATGAGGATTGCATTTTTACCTAACAATCCTATCAGCATAACCAAGGCAACCTGCGCGTAAATATTATTCTCTAAGCCTGTTATCTTCAGGAAAAAGAATGCACCGAATATCCCTGTAGGCAGGGAAAGTATCACCGGCAAAGGCAACAGAAAGCTCTCGTATTGTGCCGCCAATAGCAGGTAAACAAATACCAGGCAAATAGCGAAAATAAATATGGCCTGGTTGCCCGACAGGATCTGCTCACGGGTCATGCCCGACCATTCAAAGGCAAAGCCTTTTGGCAACGTTTCGCCCGCAACGCGTTCTATAGCTTTAATGGCATCACCGCTGCTATACCCGGCTGCTGCATCGCCGGTTATCATGGCTGATGTGTACATATTATAACGCGTTAACTGCTCGGGGCCAAAAACGCGTGTCATTTTTATAAAAGTAGAGAATGGAACCATTTCTCCCTTATCATTCTTAACCTGCAGGTTCAGCACATCTTCCGGTTTGGACCTGTACTCGGGCGAGGCCTGTACCATTACTTTGTACATTTGCCCGAAACGGATAAAGTTTGAGGCATAAAAACTACCCATTAAGGTTTGCAGGGTCGACATTGCTTTATCAATAGTTATACCTTTAAGCGCTGCTGTTTGCTGGTCTACCGATATCATGTACTGCGGAAAATTTGGGTCGAAACTGGTAAAAGCGCCTGATATTTCGGGTGCATTATTCAAGGCTTTTACAAAGTTTTTGGTGACCTCGGAAGCCTTTTGCAGATCGCCACGGCCACTGCGGTCAAGCATTCTGATCTCAAAACCGCTGGAGTTACCAAAGCCAGGCACTGTTGGCGGCGGGAAATATTGGATAGAGGCATCGCCTATATTACGGGTTTTGCTTTCCAGGTCGGCAACAATATCAGTTAAGGATTGCTTGCGTTCGTCCCATGGCTTCAGGTTGATCATAGCCATGCCGTATGATGCCCCGGCAACTTCGTTAACCAGGCTATAGCCAGACAAGGTTGAAACCGATTCTATGGCTTTGTTCGATCTTGTTCTGCGTTCTATCTCGGCTAATACTTTTTCGGTACGTTCAACGGTAGCGCCGGCTGGTGTGGTTACGTTTACGTACAGCATGCCCTGGTCTTCCGTTGGGATAAAGCCAGTTGGGAGTATAACACTAAAACCCCATGTTAAAGCAAAAAAAACAATCAGTATGGCAATGGTTAAACCCTTGCGCGGCGACAGCCACGTCATCAATCCCGAATACCTGTTTTGTAACTTGTTATATTTGTTATTAAACCCTGCAAAAAAACGTTGCACCCTGCTCATTTTTTTAGGCATTGGGTTGTGTTTCAGCATAAGGGCACATAAAGCCGGTGTAAGCGTAAGCGCATTTACGCCCGATATAACGATAGAGATAGCCAGTGTTAACGAAAACTGCCTGTAAAAAACCCCCACCGGGCCTGACATGAAAGCTACCGGCACAAACACTGCCGACATGACCAGGGTAATTGCTACAATGGCACCGCTGATCTCTTTCATAGCGCTGATGGTGGCGTCCATGGCGTTCATGTGCTGTTCAGACATTTTAACGTGTACAGCCTCCACAACAACAATGGCATTATCAACAACAATACCTATGGCCAGTACTAAAGCAAACAGGGTAAGCAGATTTATTGAAAACCCCAGCATTTGCATAAAAAACAACGAACCTATGAGGGCCACAGGTACTGCCAAAGCTGGTATGAGGGTGGAGCGGAAATCCTGAAGAAAAATATATACCACTATAAAAACCAGGATAAAAGCCTCAACAAGTGTACGTAATACTTCATGGATAGAGGCGTCTAAAAAGCGGGAAACATCATAGTTTACATTATAGTTCATGCCGGCAGGGAACGAGCTCTTTTTTAACTCGGCCATGCGTGTTTTGATGTTATTGATCACATCGCGGGCATTTGAGCCGGGACGTTGTTTGATCATGATGGAGGCGGAGGGCCTGCCATCTGTATTTGACACCATACTATAAGTTAGTGACCCAAATTCAACATCGGCGATCTGCTTTAGTTTTAAAACAGACCCTTCTTCTGCTCTTATCACGATATTCTCGTACTGTTTGGGCTCAAAGAATTTTCCGGGATAGCGCAGTACATATTGCAGTAGCTGCGGTGCTTTATCCGAGCTTTGCCCTGTTTTACCGGGGGCCGCTTCCACGTTTTGCGCCCGGATAGCTGCAATTACCTCATCAGCTGATACCTTGTAGGCTGTCATGCGGTCGGGCTTAAGCCATACCCGCATGGAGTATTCTTTTGCGCCCATGATCTCGGCGCGGCCAACACCATCAATACGCTTAAGTTCCTGCAATACGTTGATATCGGTAAAATTGTAGATGAATTTTTCATCCATGCCTTTGTCTTCACTCATAATGTTGAGGTACATCAGCATACTATTCACTTCTTTTTCGGTAGTAACGCCCGCTTTTATCACTTCCTCGGGCATTTCATCTATAATGGTTGATACACGGTTTTGTACGTTTACGGCGGCCTGGTCCGGATCAACGCCAACATTAAAATAGATCTGGATAACTGTAAGCCCGTCATTACTGCACACGGTAGACATATAGGTCATGCCGGGTACGCCGTTTATAGCCCGTTCCAAAGGTGTGGCAACGGCTTTTGCACACACTTCTGCATTAGCGCCTGTGTAATTGGCGGTAACTGTTACCGATGGTGGTACAATATCGGGGAATTGGGTAACGGGTAGGGTTAAAAGCGCCAGTACGCCCAACAGGGTAATAATTAAAGATATAACAAGCGACAGCACAGGCCGCTTTATAAAGGTCTCGAACATAAATGATTGGAAATTTGGTATACACTAAACCGTGGCGCTTTTCAAAGCGCCAACATTTAATTAAACAGGCTGCAATTATTGCATGGCTAAGCGGGTAGCCGGTTTGAGCGGTTTGGGTTTGATCACCATTCCATCGTTAACATTCTGCGTACCTTCAAACAAAACCTGATCACCGGCATTAAGCCCTTCTTTAACAATGTAATAGTGTGATACGCGGATTAGCGGTATGAAAGATTGCATGTGCAATTTGTTATTTTTATCAAGTACATAAACATAACTCTTGTCTTGTATATCAAAAACGGATTGCTGCGGAACCATAACAACACTATCGGCCCGGGTAGAGATATAGATCTTACCGGTAGCGCCGTGCCTTAATAAGCCTTGCGGGTTGGGAAAGCGAGCCCTGAAGTTTATCGAGCCTGTACTTTGTTCTATCTCGCTCTCTACTGTTTCAATATCACCTTGCTGGGCAAAGTCCAAACCATCGGCCAGTACCAGTTTTACCTTGTTGCTGGTTTTGCCGGGTGCAGTTTTAAGGTTGCGCACATATTGCAGGTACTCGTTTTCGGGAAAACTGAAGTAGGCATACATGGAACTGATATCTGAAAGGCTGGTAAGCAGTGTGCCTTCGTCTATTAAGCTACCAGCTTTAAGCGGTATCCTGTCAATAATACCATCAAAAGGGGCGCGTACAAGGGTGTACTCCAGGTGGTCCTGTGCGCTTTGCACCATGCTGCGGCTTTCTGCCACTGTTGCTTCAACAGCGTTTAATTTTGATTGGGCAACATCAAGCTCAGATTTTGATATTACTTTTTTTTCAACCAGCATTTTAACACGGCCAAGTTCTAACTCTGTGGCCTTCGCATCTGCTAATGCATTACTTAAAGCAGCCTTGGCCTGGTTGAGCTTAACTTTAAATTCCCTGTCGTTAATTTTAAATAAAGGTTGTCCCCGTTTTACGAATTTGCCTTCGTCAACATAAATATGTTCTAAAAAACCTCTTACCCGGTTGCGGATCTCTACATTTTTGATGGCCTGGATATCGGCTACATAAGGCTTTTCAATAACCGTGTCGCGTGTTGTTAATGTAATGACCGGCAGCTCTTGTAATTTTTCGGTTTTTGAATCTTTGGCTGTCGACGAGCAACCCGTGACAAATAGCGCAACTATAGCAGGCAGCAACAAGCCTGCGTATTTATATTTTTTCATTTTTTTTTGATGGTATAATATTCAACATCATGCACCATTTTGATGGTGCACATCATAAAGAATTTCGCTTTACTCAGCGTAAATGCGTGCTTATCAAAAAAAAAATTAAAACGGGCTTAACCTAAACAGGAAACTGTAGTATTTGGGGAGAGATGCTTTTGCAAAAGCAGTATTTTTTATGGTATTGAGTATTTTATAAGATACCCCTGTAAAGTCAAAAATAGTATTGAAGGGAGCCGGAACAGAAGTGCTGATATTACGGGAAACCAGGTATCTGCACTTTGTTGCTATTTTATGGTCGTGGTCATGGTCTTGATCGTTAAAAAGGCTTTCACCTATATCAATTATCGAATCAATTAACGTGCTTGATACGATACATTTACCACCGGGCACATCACAATTTATACCGTTTGCTGCAAACGGATTTAGGGCGTGGAAATATACAATTGAATTTATTATCCAAATGCAAATAACTGTATTTAAGCCCCTTTTTAACATGCTATTATTAACAATACAACAAACTTAAAACAAAAGTTTTAATAAAATATGGTTTTTTATATCATATTTTAAATTACAACTATTGCTATGTTGTCAAATATCTACACCTAAAGGATGGTGAGATATAAAGCACTACCTTTTATAAAGGCACTGATATTTTGGTGAAAATATTAATATAAAATTAAACAAAAGTACGTTTGTGTCTGCTGTACAACAAGATGCCAACGGCGTAAAAGTGATGTTTTACAAACCTTCATTGCGTCTTTTTATTTTTTTAGTGGTTGATTTTTGAAGGACGCAACAGGGGTTTGCGATTAGATAGAGTTTTGGAAGGTAATATAATTAAAAAAGCCCTGTAAATATTTAATTTACAGGGCTTTGTATTTTCTGCGGAGAGCTAGGGATTCGAACCCCAGGACCTGTTACAGTCAACAGTTTTCAAGACTGCCGCAATCGACCACTCTGCCAGCTCTCCGGGGACAAAAGTACAAATCCGGGGCGAATTGCCAAACTTCATGTTAACTTTTTTTTAATTAATTGTAAGCGGTTGGTAGTCATTGGGTTATTTACCCAAATCGTCTGTTTTTTTGCTTCGGAAGGTGTTGAAACGCGGTTTTGAGATGCGAATGGTGCGCTTTGAAAGGTCAACACTGGCGTTTAATTCAAAGCCAATGAGCAATATCATGGAGTTTAGGTACATGTATATCATCACCACAATGAGCGTACCTATTGCGCCATAAACAGTGTTGTATGATGAGAAGTTGTTGGTGTAATATGTAAACCCTACTGAAGTTAATATCGCCAGCGAGGTGGCCAGGATAGAACCGGGGTTAATAAATTTCCATTTTTGCTTGTTTGACGGGCCGTAACGGTACAGTATGCAAATGCTTGTAAAAAATATTACCAGTATAATAAGCCACCGCGAAAAAGCGATGAGCCAGAACCAAAATCTGGCTTCGCTATTGAGTTCGTCCTTTATAAACCCTATAACCCATTGCCCCGCTATCATAATAACAATGGCTATAAGCAGCGCCACGCTTATAACAATTGTTAACACAAGGGCTATAAAGCGCCTTTTAAGCCAGCTGCGTGTTTCAAGTATCAGCGATGATTTATTAAAGGCCTGCATTAAATTACTTACGCCGTTGGTGGCAAAGTACAAAGCTGTTATAAAACCAATAGAAAGCAGTTTGCCGTTTTGGCGTGCAATTATATCAAAAATGGTATCATGGAAAGCATTATAGGCGTTTGAGGGCATTATTAAAGCAAAAAGGTCCAGCAGGCTTTTCTGAAAACCTTTTATAGGTATGTAAGCTATCAGGGTAAATAAAAATATAATGGCCGGGAAAAGCGCAAGCATAAAGTTATAAGCCAGGGCCGCCGCACGGTTAGCCAGCGATGTTTTCTGGATCTCCAGTATAAAAAAAACGATAACCGTGTAAAGTGGCAAGGGCCTAAAGCCGGGGATGTAAACCGTTTTGGCCCAGTCGGTAATAAACTGGTAAAACTTAAAATGCAGTAAAAATCGATGGGCCCATTTCATTATGGCTAAAATTACTCAAAAAAAGGCTTTAGTTTTTCCATAAAATCGGCAGGGGGCAGGCAGGGGCGGTTGCTCTTCATGTTGATGAAGGCCAGTAGTGTTTCGCCAATATGTATCAGTTCCTGCTTTTCGTTAAACAATTCGTACCTGAAATGGATCTTAACCCCCGGCATCTTATCCATAATTACGTTGATGGTAATTTCCTCATCGTACCGGGCGGGTTTAAGGTATTTACATTTCAGCTCAAGCACCGGCATCATAATGCCCGATGCTTCCATGCCGCTGTATGTTAAGCCCAGGCTGCGCAGCATCTCTACACGGCCTACTTCAAAAAACTCGGCATAGTTGCCATAGTACATGTAGCCCATTTGGTCGGTTTCGCCGTAGCGCACCCTTAGTTTGGTAGCATTCTCAAACATTAGCGTTTAATATTCCTGTCGTTAAGGGCTTGCTGAAATGCCTTGGCATTAACTCTGTGCTCGGCCTCGTTAGTAGCAAAGGCATGGTAGCCGCTAAAATCTGCTTTTGCACACATGTAAAGGTAATCAGTCTTCTTGTAATCAAGTACAGCGTTAATGGCATTTACCGACGGCATCATGATGGGGCCGGGGGGCAAGCCTTTATACATATATGTATTGTACGGCGAATTTGTCATTAAGTCGCGGTTAAGCACGCGTTTAATTGTAAAATCATTTACCGCAAATATCACGGTAGGGTCTGACTGCAGCTTCATGCCTTTGTTAAGGCGGTTTAGGTAAAGGCCTGCAATTAAAGGCATTTCATCATCATGTAAGGCCTCAGCATCAACAATAGATGCTAAAACAGATACCTCTTGTGGGGTCAATTTCAGTTCCGCAGCTTTTTGTTTACGCCCGGGCGTCCAAAACTTTTCATAGTTGGCATACATGCGCTTAAAGAATTTCTCGGGCGATGTGTTCCAGTAAAGCTGATACGAGTTAGGGATAAATACCGTGTAAATATTATCGGTAGTAAAACCGTACTGTTCTGCAAATTTTGCCGAATCAAGCAAGCGGATTATCGAAACAGAATCAGCCTCTATCTTTTTAGACACAAACCCGGCAAACTGGTCCTTCAGCCTGATGTTATGAAACGCCAGGGTTACCGGTTCCTGGTTGCCCGATTTTAGCATATTGATGAAATTGCGGTTGCTCATGCCGCTTTTAAGGCGATACTTGCCCGGTTTAACCTTCACATATTTCATGCTTTGTGCCGATTGCAGAAATGATGTAGTATCCTTCACTATACCTTGCTCATTTATAGTTTTAAATACATCTTTAAGGGTCGATCCTGTTTTGATGTACAGGTATTCCTGCTTATCGGTAACATTTGGGCCAAAAAAGCGCAGGTAATAAAATATGCCGGTGCCGGCTAATGATAATACGATGATGACCACCAGCGCTATCCAAAATTTTTTCATATAAGGTTATGAGGGGTGTTGTTTTTATCTGTTTAGTTTTTGCAGGGCTTTCAGTCCGCCTTTAAAATTTACCACGTGGGTAAATCCGGCCTCTGCTAAAATGGCCAGCGCGGTTTCGCTGCGGATACCTGCACTGCAAATAACGATTATCTCGTCGGTTTTGTTGTAAAAAATGCTGTTAATATTCTGTTTAAGCTTACCAACCGGCATGTTTTGCCCGCCAATATTAAAGGTATGGTATTCAATAGCCTCCCTAACATCAAGCAGGTTTAAAGTTTCGCCGTTGTGTATGCGTTGCTGCAATGTTGCCGCATCAATTTGGAACATTACTTGGTTTGCCTTGTGATACCGTAAGGTTAATACGCGTGCCGATGCTGGTTTTACTTAACGAATCGCTCCGCATAGGCGATTGTGAAACCACCACTACGTTGGTAGAATCGGTTATCGAGCCCTCGTAAGTTATGGTACCAACGGTTAAGCCTGCACCTTTTATAGAGAACCTTGCGGCATCCAGGTCAAGGTTTAGCAACTCGGGGATATCCACCTCGCTTGCACCTTCGCCATTACCCAGCACTAGGTCAAGCTTGGAGCCTTTTGGTATTTTGGTTCCCGGTTTTATGATCTGGCCGCCAAAGCGCACCTCCAGCACACGGTCGCGGGCAATGTCCGACCGGTAGGAGGTATCGCCAACCTTAAGGCCGTAGTTTGATAGGGTGGCCACCGCTTCGCGGTAAATACTTTGCTCGGTTATCAGGTCGGGCAGGGCAACAGGTGGTGCCAGTTGCGTAACCATGGTTAAGTATATGGTACGGTTCTCTTTAACGTTTGTACCGGCATCCGGGTCTTGTTCTAAAATAGTGCCGGGAGCCTGGTCGGGCACGTAAACCGAATCAATTTTATAGCTAAAACCCTGCTCTTTCAGCAGTTCCATTGCTTTGTCTACATTAAGGCCTTTAAGCACGGGCACCTGTATGCCCTGGCCATGGCGGGTGTAAGAGCTAAGGCTGAAAAAGGCTATTAAAACAATGCCGATGATGGTAGCTATCACCAAAAGGATGGTGTTTCTGAATTGCCTGGTTTTTAAATATGCCCAAAAATTACTCATTCGTTTTATAAGGAAATTTAGTTTCAAACATAGGGATTTAATTTCAGATTTTAGATTTGCGATTTGGGACTTGAATGATGTGGAATAGAAATTATTGATGGTTGGAGGGCGGTTTTAAGGGTATATATTCAGTTGTTATGGCGTTGCCTGCGGCCCGGTCTATTCGTTGATACTGAACGGACCTTAGGCGAGGGGCCAGTATCCGCTGCAACCTAATATGGAAACTTTACAGCCGGTGTTCGGTTTTATTAAGCGAAAAATAACAACCCTCCCGCGGCAATTGAGCGGCCGATTATTAGCGTACACAAAGCATAAGAGGTGCCGAAATAAATTAGTCATAAAAGACGCTCCCTCATTTCGACTACAAAATCCCTCAATTAGGCTACAAACAGGTAACCACGCTTGCCCACCTTTGTTGTGTTATTTAAACATAAGAGATCATGACACAACAAAAAGAAAATTCAAATAAGGTTTGGTTCATTACAGGCGCTTCACGTGGGTTTGGCCGAGTTTGGGCCGATGCCGCGCTTAAACGTGGGGATAAAGTTGCTGCAACCGCACGCAATTTGGCAAGCATTGCCGACCTGCAAGACAAATACGGCGAAAACGTGCTGACGCTGGAACTCGATGTAACCAAACCCGGGCAGGCAAAAGCAGCGGTAGAACAGGCTCACGCACACTTCGGCAGGCTGGATATTGTACTGAATAATGCAGGCTATTCCCTGGTAGGTACTATTGAGGAAGCGAGTGCCGACGATGTTAAAGCGATGTATGAAACCAATATTTTTGGCACACTTGCCGTTATACAGGCGGCTTTACCTTTATTGCGTAAGCAGGGTAGTGGCCACATTTTGGGTACATCCAGTAACCTTGGCCATGTAGTATTGCCGGTAATTGGCTACTACTGCTCATCAAAATGGGCGTTCGAGGCTATACACGAAAGCCTGGCGGCAGAGGTTAAAGATTTTGGCATCAAAGTAACCATTATTGAGCCCGGCGCGTATGCTACCGAATTTGGCAGCCAGGAATCATTGAAATTTGCGCCCGGCATGGATATTTATGCCGATTATAAAGAGCAGTTTTTCGGAAATTTAAGGAATTTGGAAAGGGGCGACCCCGAGGCCACGCCGCAAGCACTATTCCAGGTTGTTGATGCCGAAAACCCGCCGCTTCGGTTCAATCTGGGCAGTCATAACCTGGCATGGACACGTGGCGCTTATGAAGAACGTTTGGCCCTGTGGGAGCAATGGGATGCCGTTTCCAGCTCGGCCCAGGGCGTAGCTAAATAAAGAACCCATTATAACCGGCAACTAAATTGGTTGCCGGTTATGGTTATATTTGTTATTGAAATGAAGAAAGACGAGAAAAGCCCGCTTAAATTTGAAACACTCTCTGATGCCCACAGGGTTTTTGGTTTGCCTCAGCCAAAGCATCCATTAATCAGCATGATCAACGGGGCGCCTGCCTGGCCCGGGCTGCACCAATCATCGCAACAGCATGTACTTGGGTTTTATAAAATATCATACAAGCCAAAACTTGGCGGCAAATTAAAGTATGGCCAGGGTTATTATGATTTTGATGCAGGCGGCCTGCTGTTTGCTTCGCCCGGCCAGGTAATGGGTAGTGTAGAAAACGGGGAGGTAGTATGTTCCCAATATACCTTGCTCATCCATCCTGATTACTTTTTAGGTTATTCGCTGGCTAAGAAGGTAAAACAGTATGGCTTTTTCTCGTACACAGCCAATGAAGGCCTGCACCTGTCTGACCAGGAAAAGGAAACTATTATTTCCGTTTTTAAGATGATAGACGAAGAATTGAACAGCAGGATAGACGACCTTAGCCACGATGTGATCATTTCTCAGATTGGACTTTTGCTAACCTACGCCGATCGTTTTTATAAACGGCAGTTTATTACCCGTAAGGCTGTAAGCAGTAACCTGCTGCAACAACTGGAAGGTGTTTTGGAAACCTATTTCGCAGATGAAAGATCCCTCAGCGCAGGCATCCCAACGGTTCATTATCTTGCCGAAAAACTGAACCTGTCGCCAAGTTATTTGAGCGATATGCTGCGCTCGCTCACCGGGCAAAACGCGCAGCAGCATATCCACCAAAAGCTTATCGAAAAGGCGAAAGAAAGCTTGTCTACTACCAGCCTATCGGTAAGTGAGGTTGCCTATCAGCTGGGGTTCGAGCATCCGCAATCGTTCAGTAAGCTGTTCAAAACAAAAACCAACCTGTCGCCGCTGGAGTTTCGGAGGTCTTTTAATTAACAGTCCATTCCCCGGCAGGCGTGATAGGCGTATTTAAGTTATGCGGAAGCAATCTTTTTTACTGCTTTCGACAAGCGGAATGCGGCAAGCAGGTAATAAAAGGCGCCAAAAGCAGCGTATCCGCCCAGGCTTGTAATTCCTTTTGTGGGGTCGTGTGCCAGCAGGATAAAAGAAGTACCAAACGCGCACCGAAGAATTCCTGTTTTTCTCGCACGAGCAACGCTATACCAGGTTGCTGGATTGTTGGGTTTTGCTTGAAAAATAGTATCAAAAAACCACGTAAAACTACGTGATTTTAAAATAGTTATAGGTTTCTTGCTTTTTAATAAATAGGTTTATAACACTAAGTAATAAAACCTATGTCAACCTTTCGTATCTCCACTGATGCCTGTTTGGCATCTTTAACAACGGGCAACCCAGTGCGGCAAACGCACTTCAACAATATATTAATGAAATTTTTTTAGCATTTGATGTAGCTTATAAAAAGCCACGCCCATCCTGTAATGATATATTAAATACCTGAGGGTATAGCAATAAAGAAACTTCTCGCGAAAGTAAAGGAGCATGCACTTTAAAAATACATGCAGCCAAAATTGCCGGGGCGTGGTTACGGCAAAGATAAACTAATTATAAAATTTTTATTTATGTCGAAATTTATGAAACTCAGCGAGCTGAGATAAAGATTGTATTAAGTAGATTACGTAACCGGGTGGGCCTTTCGACGGAGTAAATCCGAACTGTGAGGGGACTTCCGGTACCGATGATTACTATTGCTGCAGCGCACATTCTACAATCTTTTTAGGAAATACTGATTGTTTAAGTGCATTGGCTTCTTGTAACGGGTCTATGATAACTAACGATCCTGAAAGGTGTAATAATTAATCAATAATTAGCAGGCAGAAACCCTGCCTGCTAATTTATTTAAGTGTTTTATAATGAAATATTACCTGCACATATTTTTGTTTTTAGCTGTTTGTTTCATTTTCTCTTGTAAAAGAAAATCATCCATTCTAATTTCAGGGGCTGTTGATAGCCTTGATGCAACGATGGTTAGGGTTACCAATACCGATTTTACTATTACCTATGATTCGACCTTTGTGATAAATAATTCATTTAAGATCAATATTGAACTGCCGGAGAATGGATTTTATAAATTAGATTTTTCGAGTAAAACCCCGTACAAAAAATATCCATGGAGCCACTCCTGTTTGTTTTATGCAGATAGCAAAGCTTCATACTCTTTTAAAGCTTCCGGGCCTTCAGAAATTTTACAAAATAGATATAACTTTAGTTCAAATTCAGATACTCAGAATAAACTTAATGAATTTTATAAACTGGTTTCTCTTAAAAGCGATACTATATGGCATCAAAAAATGTATTACCTAAATTTATCGGATCGTGCGCTTGCGAAGGGAAGTGATAGTTTATACCGTAAATACCTTGATACAGTAAGCCGGATACAGGATTATTTAAAAAAAGCTTATTTAACAAGCATTCATCAATATATCCCCGAAAACAAAAACACTTTAATAACCCCCTATTTGATAAGCAGCGTACCTGATTTATTTGAGCGATATAATTTTTACAAGAAAGTTTTAGATGATTTAAGCCCGGCCGTAAAGCAAACAAAATATTATGATGAAGCTAACGGTCTTTTACTGGCGATAAAAAACTTATACATAGGCGCCCATTCACCACCTTTGTATGGCCAAAACGGCAACGAATTTGAGGTAAACTATGCCGGCAAAAAAGTGATATTAATAGATTTTTGGGCATCTTATTGCGCACCATGCCGGCAGCAGATACCAGATATGAAGAAGCTGTATGATCAATACGAAAATAAAGGCTTTGATATTATTTCAGTTTCTATTGATGAAGACCCATTGAAATGGGGCAGGGCATCAAAGCAGGACTCAATCCCCTGGCATAATATTGCCGAGTTAACAGATCAAAGCAATTCAAAAAACATTAAAAACTTTGTTGTTAAAAGCATCCCGGCCAACTATGTACTAAATAACAAAGGTGAACTTATTGGGCGCAATGTTGAGTTGGATAGCCTGGAAAAAATACTTAAGAAGATAGAATAGGTTTCAGGTAAAACTTGCGGGACAGCCCCGGTAGCATAGTTTTTTTAATTCCTTTGGCAGCTGGCTGCCAAAGGATTAATTTACTCACTTTCGGTACATACTCAAATTTGTAGAAAACTGTTTATGAGAATATTGATAAGGTTACCTTTTTTAATAATTGCAATGTTTACTTTGTCATGTAAACACAGTGCCAACGTGACCATAACCGGTAGTTTGGATAGTGCTGAGGGTACAATAGTTAAAATAGAGGATGCCAACCATCCTATTGCATACGACTCAACTACTGTAAAAAATGGGAAATTCAACCTTACTATTTCGTTGCCCGATGAGGGGTTTTACGAATTGGTTTTTTATACTCAAACACCAGCATCAGACAAAGGGAGGTGGGTGCATCAAATAGTATTTTATGCTGAAAATTTAAAAAAACATGTGTTCTCGGCAAATGGGCCAACAGCTTTGAGCTATAATTATAATTGGCAATCATCCTCATATAATCAAAATAAATTAAAAGAGTTTAATGCTCTTGTTAAGTTAAAAAGAGATACTTTACAACACAAAAGAAAATATTATCTTAATGAGGCGGATAAGGCACTAAATGCCGACAAAAATATTGTATATAATGCATATTTGGATTCTGCCACCAAAGCCGAGGATGAAATAAGGAATGCTTATTTGTATGCTACACATCAGTTTATACGCAGTAACCCAAATACTGTTGTAACGCCTTACTTAATTACTGAAGTGTATGATATGTTTGAGAATTATGCTTTATACAAAAAGGCAATGGCTACACTAAGCCCAATAGCTAAAAACAACAAATATTATAAAGAGGCCGATGCGCTTTTACAATCAGCTCAAAAAATAAATATCGGTACTGTGATCCCGCAGTTAGCAGGCAAAACCCTTAACGGATCTGATTTTAAAATGAATTATACAGGTAAAAAGATTATCCTGTTAGATTTTTGGGCATCTTATTGCGCACCATGCCGGCAGCAGATACCGGATATGAAGAAGCTGTATGATCAATACAAAAATAAAGGCTTTGATATTATTTCAGTTTCTATTGATGAAGACCCATTGAAATGGGGCAGGGCATCAAAGCAGGACTCAATCCCCTGGCATAATATTGCCGAGTTAACAGATCAAAGCAATTCAAAAAACATTAAAAACTTTGTTGTTAAAAGTATCCCGGCCAACTATGTACTAAATAACAAAGGCGAACTTATTGGACGCAATGTTGAGTTGGATAGCCTGGAAAAAATACTTAAGAAGATAAAATAGGTTTGAGGTAAAACTTGTAAAGTTAATGGTATTGAAAACAAAGTTCTTTTTACTTCTGCTGGTTGTTCCTTTAGCCGGTTACTCTCAAAGTAACTTACTTATAAAAGGTACCGCCACACTGTTAAAAGATGGGACTGAAATTAAGCTGTCAAAAAAGCTTCCGAAACGATTAGCAGATGAAAAGCCTCTTATAACAAAAATAAAGGATCATAAATTTGAGTTTTCCGTACAAACAAATGGCAGCATTCTTTATACTCTATCTAATGGAAAAGGTGGTAGCCAGTTGTTTTTATGCCCCGGGCAGGCAACAATCCTTGTGAGGGATTCGATCGTAAGAAACGTATCCGTTACTGGTAACTCAACCGCACTTGATTATCAAAAATATCACGCTTTATTAGATACAGTTAGCTTATACGAGAAATATGGTAGGGCAAGAGCAGATTATTATAACTATACACGTAACAACCACAATATTGATAGTGCTATACTAAATGCTAAAATACAAAAGAGAGATGCTTTGTTAATCCTATTAAACGATCAGCTATTAGATTTAAGTTTAGGTTGGATAAAACAACACCCCAATTCCCCTATAAATCCGTTCGTTTTGTATGGCCAGATTACATACATGCCTGAGGATGATTTCAGGAAATCCTATTATTCATTAGCTGCATCTCAAAAAAAGGATATTTGGGCAAAAGAATCAAAATACATGATTGATAGCCTGTTTATTGGCGGGATAGCGCCGTCAGTATCAGAAACTGACGCGAAGGGAAATATAGTAACCCTTTCAAGTTTCCGTGGGAAATATGTGCTGCTTGATTTTTGGGCAGCCTGGTGTATTCCATGTAGGGAAGAAAACCCCAACGTGGTGAAAGCAGCAGAAAAATATAAAGGTCAAAATTTTACTGTGTTGAGTATCTCATTAGATGATGACAAAACTGCATGGCTAAAAGCGATTGAAAAGGATGGTTTAGGCTGGACACATCTATCTGCATTAAAAGGCTGGAATGACGGTATTTCTAAAAAGTATTATGTTTCATCCATACCTGCTAATTTTTTGATAGACCCTAATGGAAAAATTGTTGCCAAAAACATCCGGGGTGAGGAATTGAATAAAACGCTAAGCATGTTATTAAGTAAAGAAAAATAGGTTAACAAACCAGCGAGCTGAGATAAATATGTAATTGGTGGGCTATATGGAGGTGGGCATACTTAACCGGGAGAGCCGGGTGACTCTGGAAACGTAAAACATGGCACATGCTCTGGTAAAAAAACCGACAATTACACATGGACATGCGTTTGTAATTGGGGCGGTTACCAAACAACCAATGGAGGCACTAACTGCAATGTGTAAATTTTTAGCCAGTGGTGCAAACCACTGGCTGATTTAAAAAATAAAAATGAAAACCATTAAATTATTGCTTTTTGTAACTGTTGTATTTTTTAGTTGTAAAAGAATTGAACCGCAGGGACTAACTATAAATTTATCTACCTTGAAAAAAACATCAAGGCTTAAGATTGTGATGTCTGAATTTAAATTTAACAATACTTCTACAACATGGAACTGGACTAAATTAGAAAGTATTTTTATTGACAAAAATGCCATTCAAGGAGAGTTCAAATGGCCTGTTGAATATAAAAATAAATTTGTTGCTGAATTTGAAATCTATAATGCCGGAGGGAAAATCATCGCTTCTTCCAATGATTTTATCTATTCACAAGCAAGTTTAATTGCAGAAAATGATCCTAAGTCCAAAATTATTAACGCAAACGGATATGAAGATGCGGTAATAATGGCTGTAAAAGGAGGCGAAAATAACTTGTATGCAAATAAAAGCTTTTTATCTCCACCAAAAATCCGTTCATCTGGAAATTTCCTTTCAAAAATCAAGAACACTAAAACCTTAAAAAACGACAATTCTACAGTGTACCAGCAATGGAAGGCTTATGAGGAGAATGTTATCAATCAAGTTGAAAAATATCCGGATTATTATTACACCATGCACAATTTGATCGATGTTGTGAGCATGATAAGTAATGCAACCTTAGAAAAATGTATTTCGAAAATAGATGCAAATCTATTGAAAACAGACGAGGGCAAATTTTTAACTACCTATTTAAATAATTCTAACAAATTAGTGATCGGATCAAAATTTCCCGATTTCAAGGTTAACAACGGCGAAAAAGACGTGGATGCAAAATCACTGCTTATAAAAGGCAAATATTATTTCATAGATTTTTGGGCGAGCTGGTGTGGGCCTTGCCGGGAACAGATGCAACATTTGAAAACCGTATATAGTAAAATTGACACCAATAAGGTCCAGTTTGTGTCACTAAGTGTGGATATAAAGCAAGAAAATTGGGTTAAAGCCTCCAAAGCTGAAAATTTAAAATGGCCGAGCTATCTTCAAAGTACTCAGCCCGATCAGAATTTGTTTGTGCTTTTTTGTCTGCGTTCTATACCACAGAATATTTTAATTGATAAAACCGGGACCATCATCAATAAAAACCTAACTGAAAACGAATTAGACAACTTTCTTAAAGCAGATAAGTAACAGCATTCCTCGCTATTGAACGGGCCGATCTTTAGCTTTCACCAATTACAGGAGGTGCCGAAATAAATTGAGCATGGCGGGAAATGCCACACCAACAAAACCAAAAAAAACTATCTTTGGCTATCATGAAAACCATAAACGTAGCCCTTTTGGCCGGTGGCTTTACCGGCGAGTATGAAGTATCTATTAACAGTGCCAAAAATATTGCAGCCAATTTAGATGTAAGCAAATACAACGTGTACACCATACTGATAAACCGCCACGAATGGGTTTATGAAACCGGCGACCAGCGCATTAATATGGACAAGAACGACTTTAGTGTAACTGTTAATGGTGAAAAGGTAAAGTTTGATTTTGCGTTTATCACCGTGCATGGTACACCCGGCGAGGATGGTAAGCTGCAGGGCTACCTGGATATGATAGGCATACCGTATAATACCTGCGATGCTACCACATCGGCCATTACCATGAACAAGGCTTATACCAAAGCCATTGTGAATGGCATACATGGTTTGCATGCTGCCAAATCTATCCAGTTGCACCAACGCGACGAGCATGATACCGCTACTATTGCCTCAACGCTGAAATTCCCGCTGTTTATTAAGCCAAATAATGGCGGCAGCAGCGTAGGCATGAGCAAGGTTTATAATGTAGGCGGCCTGCACGAGGCTATTACAAAGGCGTTTAAGGAAGATTCGCAGATATTGATAGAAGAGTTTATAAAAGGCCGCGAGTTTAGCATAGGGATAGCCCGCTTAAACGGTAAAATTACCGTACTGCCCGCTACCGAGATCATTAGCTCGAAGGATTTTTTCGACTACGAAGCTAAGTATACCCCGGGTGTATCAGAAGAAATTACCCCCGCCGACCTGCCGGGAGATAAGGTGCAGGAGATAGCCGATATAGTTACCCAGGCATACCTTCGGTTAAACTGTCGCGGTATGGTGAGGATAGATTTTATATTGTTAGAGGGCACCCAGGAGTTCTATTTTATTGAAGTGAACACCACCCCGGGCCAATCTGCAAACAGTTTGATACCACAGCAGGTGAGGGCAGCAGGTATGAGCGTTACAGACTTTTACGGGCAGCTTATTGAAGGCGCTATGTAGGCGTTTAAGAGATATTTTATAGTTTTTTTGGACGTTCAAGGCCGTTTTAAGGGCGTTTTGGGGCGTTTTAAGGCCGTTTTTTGGTCGTGTTTTTACATACTCTTGTTGTTGGTTATGTTTGAATTTTGTAACTTTGCCTTATGGCAGTTACAGAAACGATAGAAGATTTTTACAAGCAAAAGTTTAACTGGCTACCCGATAACCTGGGCCAGGATATTGGCCACTTTAATGTATTTAGGTTGGAAGATTGTTACCGGCCGGATGCCAAGCCTATAGTTTACGCACGCCGCGATTTTTATAAGATCAGTATGGTGCGTGGTAAAAACGTTGTGCACTATGCCGATAAAAGCATCGAAATTGACGGTTGTACGCTGGTTTTCTTTAATCCTACTGTTCCATATACATTTGAGCATCATAGCGATATCCGCTCGGGGGCGTTCTGTATCTTCAGGGAATCGTTTTTTACAGAGATGCTGCGCCGTAATATACAGGAGCTGCCCATGTTTGGGCCAAACGGTACCCCCACATATTCATTAAACGCCGAACAGGAGGTATACGTAAGCCAGGTGTTTGACAAGATGCTGGGCGAAATAAATTCTGATTACCGTTTTAAATACGATCTGCTGCGCAACTACCTCACCGAGTTAGTGCACTATGCTTTAAAGATACAGCCGCAAGAGGTTCTGTATCAGCACCCTGATGCTAATTCGCGCATTACATCTATATTCACCGAGCTGCTGGAGAGGCAGTTTCCGATAGAAACGCCTTCGCAGCGGTTTAACCTGCGGTCGGCAAAAGATTTTGCTGATAAGCTGGCCGTTCATGTAAATCACCTCAATAGGGCTATTCGCCAAACCACGGGTAAAACCACTACCCACCATATCTCAGAGCGTTTGACGAGCGAAGCCAAAGCTTTGCTAAGGCACACCAACTGGAATGTATCTGAAATAAGTTATTGCCTTGGCTTTGAAGAACCTGCGCATTTTAACAATTTCTTTAAAAAACAAACCAGTTCAACGCCTTCTTCTTATAGGTCTGTTTGAATTTTGTAGTTATTTGTTTGAATCGTGCAAACGCTTGGGTGTACCATTGTTTTAATTTTGTAACATGCAAAACACCAATATTACAAACAAAACAAAAACATGGTTTATTACAGGCGCATCTAAAGGGTTCGGGCTCAGCCTGGTAAAGCAATTATTGGCTAAAGGCCAAAACGTAGCAGCAACATCACGTAATCTGGCCGAATTGGTCATAGCTGTAGGCTCAACCGCCGAGAATTTTTTACCACTTGAGGTTGACCTCACCAATGAGGATAGTGTAGGCTGCGCTATGCACAAAACAAAAAAGGCGTTTGGGCGCATAGATGTTGTTATCAACAATGCCGGTTACGGTATTGGCGGCAGCATCGAGGAGTTAACCGATGATGAAACCCATGCCAACTTTAACGTAAATGTATTTGGTACACTGAATGTTATCCGTATGGTAATGCCTTATATGCGCTATCAGCAATCGGGCCACATCATTAACATCTCGTCAATAGCAGGCATTGCACCGGGCACGGGCTGGTCTGTTTACGCGGCTACAAAATTCTCTATAGAGGGGCTATCAACCGTTTTGGCCGAGGATGTGCGCGAGTTTGGTATCAAGGTAACCGTTGTGGCACCCGGTGCTTTCCGCACCAGCTTTTTAACGCCCGAATCGTTAATAATAGCTAAAAACCCGATGGAAGAGTACACTGCAGTAAGGGCAAGCCACAGCAAATACCTGCAAATGGACGGCCAGCAAGCCGGAGACCCTGAAAAAGCAGCCACAGCCATTATCAATGTAGCCTACCAGGAAAACCCGCCGCTACACCTGCTGTTAGGTGCTGATGCCTATGACCGTGCCATGGCGCAACTCGAAAAGCTGGAAAAGGAGTTTCGCTTTAACGAAGAGTTGAGCAGATCGATGGCATATAGCGCGTAAAAGTCACCCCTTGGTTACTGTTTGAAATTTGCAATTTCATTAAAAAAATGAGCGGCTTAAAACGGCCTTAGAACGCCCCTAAAACGCCCCAAAACGGCCTTAAAACGTCTTTAAGTAGCGTTGAGTTGCCCGTGTACACCCTTGAAACGGATGCAATGACCTTCGCCGAAAGCCTTAGCTAATAGAGTGAAAAACTATCTAAAAAAACATATAACATGAACAATCAAAAAGTATGGTTTGTAACCGGTGCCTCAAAAGGCCTGGGACTAAGCCTTGTAAAACAATTACTAAATAAAGGATATAACGTAGCTGCAACATCGCGCAGCATTACCGACCTGGAAAAAGCGGTAGGCAAAACAGAAAGCTTTTTACCACTGGCTGTAAATATTGCCGATGAGCAAAGCGTAAATGAAGCCATCAGCCAAACCATTAGCCTTTTCGGTAAGATAGATGTGGTAGTTAACAATGCAGGCTACGGCCTTGTAGGCGGGCTTGAAGAGTTAAGCGATGCGGAAGCACGCGCTAATTTCGATGTAAACGTATTTGGCTCGCTAAACGTTATCCGTGCTGCTATGCCGCATCTGCGTGCACAGCAATCGGGGCATATATTCAATATCTCATCAATAGGCGGCTTTACCGGCAACTTTCCGGGTTTTGGCATTTACTGCGCTACCAAGTTTGCGGTACAGGGTTTTACAGAATCGTTAGCTGCCGAAATAAAGGCATTTGGTGTAAAAGCAACCATCGTTTCGCCGGGTTACTTCAGGACAAATTTCCTGAACCCAGATTCGTTAAGTGTACCTAAAAAAGAGATTGCCGAGTATAAAGCAGTACGGGATGTACAGGCGGCCCATCAGCATGATATTAATGGTAACCAGGCAGGCGACCCTGAAAAAGGCGCAGCAGCCATTATTACCGTTGCCGAGGCCGCAGAAGCACCTATGCATTTGTTTTTGGGCCAGGATGCATATGATATTGCCTACCAAAAAATGAATGATGTAAAAGCCGACCTGGAAAACTGGAAGGAACTAAGTACTTCTACAGGGTTTACTGTGGCAAGCTAAGGTATAATTGTTCAAGGTGATTTTTATAAAGTAAAGCCCATCTATATTACAGATGGGCTTTGCTATTTACCCCCTTTTCATTGAATATAGTGGCCCATAAGAATAAAATGAGGCTGAACAACTGTATAGGTTTTATGTTGTTGCTGTATGGATTTTACAATTGAACTGGAGGATATCATCAGTATGGTGATGTCTGTTGTGTGCGGTGGCATAATAGGCTTTGAGCGGGAATACAAAAATAAATCGACCGGGTTCAGAACCATAGTGTTAATAACACTTGGCTCAACCATATTCACCATCGTATCAAGGCACGGTGCCGGCGCGGATGACAGGATCTCGGCCAACATAATTACCGGGATAGGCTTTATAGGTGCGGGGGTAATATTTAAAGATAGGATGTCGGTAATGGGGTTAACCACTGCCGCTGTAATATGGACGGCTGCTGCCATAGGCATGACAACCGGTATCGGCTATCATTCGCTGGCATTTGTGTTTACTATTATTACCATGATCATACTGGTTTTGGTAGATAAAGTGGAATTCCTGATAAGCCGGATGAATAAGAATAAAATGCTTAACATTAGTTTTAACAGCGCAGATATAACCCAGCTACAAGCCCTTGAAGAAGTGATAAAAAGGCATCATCTTAAAAGCAAACGCATTGAATTATTTAAGAACGAAGAAGTGCTTTGTGTGGTGATGAACATAACCGGTATAAAAAAGAATGTAGACCTTTTAAGCGAAGAAATGGTTAATATGAGCGAAATTAAAAGTTTTCATTAAGGATAAAGGTAGGTCCACGATAGGTGACTCTCACGTGTGTCTGCTATGTATGTCATGGTGAGCCCGTCGAACCATTAGTCGCTTTGATAGGTCTTCGGCAGGCTCATATTGACAAGAATTTAACCTACAACTGATATTGATTAGCAAACTGAATTAACGCTCCAACAGATGATACCTGTAGCTTCCTGAAAATATTTTTGCGGTGCGTTTCTACCGTAAAGCCGCTTAAAAAAAGCTTGCCGGCAATCTCCTTACTGCTATACCCTTTTTTAATGAGCGATATGATCTCTATCTCTCTTTTTGATAGTTTTAATTTACGTGCAAAACTTTCCTCAAAAACGTTTTCATGAATATCTGCAAGTTCTGCTGGGGTATGGGTTGTATAAACATATTCGCCCCGTATAATTTGTTGTAACGCTATTTTTAACTCGGAAGCCTTGGTGTGTTTTAACAAGTAACCATTTATGCCATTTGCCTTGCAAAAACTTAATATTTTATGATCATCATACATGGTAATGAATGCTATCTTCATATCGGCATGCCTTTTCCTGATCATTACCGCGGCATCCGTACCCGATAGGTACGGCATATTAATATCTAACAGTATTAGCTGCGGGGTAAACTTATTTAAAGCTTGTATCAATTTTTTACCATCGGTTACTTTTTCCACCACATTGTATTCACCGGTAGAGGCTAACAAAGTTTCGAGCCCTTCGGCAAAAAGTTCATGGTCGTCGGCAATTATGATATCTATCATGGTTGTTAAATTGGGATATTTATGATGTGCGTTGTGCCATTTTTTCCGCTATCGGTAATCAGGTCGCCCTTTAAAAAATTCACACGCGATTGTATGTTTTGCAGCCCTATGCCTTTTTTATTAGTAGTGTGGTCCATGCCTATGCCATTATCGTAAGTAATTATTTGTAAGCTGTCGTCAAGTACAGATAATTGTACCGTGGCTTCAGATGCTTCCGCGTGCTTAACAATATTATTAAGCAGCTCATTAATAATACGATATAGGGTAATTGCATAAATAGGGCTTATCTTTTTTTCGTCGCCCTCCTTTACAAATTCAAACTGGGTATTGCCTCCGGTATTCAAATCGTTTATCCGGGTTTGGATGGTTTCAAAAAGGCCCGAGTCTACAAAATCCTGGGGAAGGAGGTCGTGTGATATGCTGCGTACATCGCTGGTAACTTTTAAAACCAGGCTAAGTGCCTTAGCAAAATAATTTTTAAGGTAAATGTTATTGGCCATTTGCTCATCAGGCAAATTGCTGATGTGTAACTGCAATGCGCCCAGGGTAGCGCCAACGTCATCATGCAGGTCTTCTGCCAGCCTGCGGCGTTCCTGTTCCTGTGTGCTTACAATTTTTTCGGTAAGTTGCTGTTGCTGGCTATTAAGCTCTATCAGTAATTGTTCTTTTTCTTTACGGAAAAGGCTGTACCGGGCGGTAAGCGCAAATGAAAGGATGATGATCTCGATTGTTAAGCCAACCACCATGCCATTGGGCTCAACTAAATTTATATTGGTTAAACCTATATAATTAAAATATATATTTAGCGTGCCAATTACACCAAAACTGATGGCGATAAGATATACTACAGCTTGTTTTGAACCCTGTATTACTTTTTCAATAACGCCTGCCAGCAATAGTATACATCCGGCACAAAACACAATATCGCCCTCGTTAAAAACTATGGCGCTTAATGTGCTGTTTAACTTTATGCCGAATATGGCCATTAATATTTCTATAAAAATACGGCAGCCCAGTAATATCATTACCAGTTTGGTAAGCAGGTAAAATTTACTGTTATCTCTTTTTTGATTGGTAAACAGCTGCATTACATACAGCCACAAAAGCATACAACCGTACCACCAGTATTCCTCATTAAGCGCCCATCTAAAACCGGGGAAGTTTTTAAGCACAAACTCATAGGTAATACCATCTTCCATCATCAGGTAAACCAGCGTGGCAAAAACATAAAAGGCATACCAAAGGTGCAGCTTATCTTTTAACGAGAAATAAAGGAACAGGCTAAAAACAATCACAAATAAAAATATCCCGGTATAAACAGCCAGTAACTGGTACCGGCCGGTTTCATCTGCCATATAGTTGTCGGCATTTTTAAAGCCAAAGGGCATATACATGTAGTTGGCATTGTTACGCGCCCTTAAATAATAAGTGAACGTACTATCGGCAGGTATGGCAATTTTAAACAGGAAGTTGCGATTAGGGATAGGCCTGCTGGTGTAAGGGTAGTTAAAACCTGTAAAAACCTCTGGCAGTACTTTATTGCCGGTTTGCTTATATAACCACAACGTGTCAACATGCTCGTGTATCCCTAAAAATAGCAGTCTGGCACGTTTGTCGGTGTTTTTGATGATAACCTTAAACCAAAAGGCCGAAAAGGTGATGCCGGCGTTGAAGGTAGTTATGGCATCGGGCTTTTTAAATTTGCCACTATTAAATAACGCTACTGCCTTACCAATAGGCATTACCCTGCTGGTATCTTCAATATAGGCCATGTGCGGTAATATTTTGTAGCTGTTTTTACCGGTAATAAACATGGTATCGGCTTTTTGCGCCAGTAATTGCTGTTGTGCAAATAGCGATACCGAGAGGAATAAAAACAGTTTAAGTGTTTTCAAATTGGGTTATGAATGATAAGGATATGCTTAGCCCCCGTGCTAAGGTTCTGATAACAAACCTAATGCACCAGCCAAGTTAATAAAATACCCGGAAACAGGTATAGAGTTAGCGCAGCGACAGCTAAATAATTAAGAAGAAACGGCATCGTAAGTTTGAGCATTGAATTTTCAATTATGACAAACCCCGGATACAGTATTAAGCTAATATGAGCGTATATTAGCGATGAAAAACTATAACACAAAAACTTAAAAAACACCTATGATACCAGCAAAAGCGTATGCGGCACAAGATGCCCAAACAGACCTTGCACCATGGAGTTTTGAGCGCCGCGAAGTTGGCCCCCATGATGTGCAATTTGATATTTTATTTTGTGGCGTTTGCCACTCCGATCTGCACCAGATCAAAAACGATTGGTTCCCGGGGATCTTCCCGATGGTGCCCGGCCATGAGATTGTTGGCCGTGTTGTAAAAGTGGGCGACCACGTTAAGAATTTTAAAGTGGGCGACCTTGCAGGTACAGGCTGTATGGTTGATTCGTGCCAGGTATGCGAAAACTGTAAGCAGGACCTTGAGCAGTATTGCCTTAACGGTGGCAGTACACAAACTTACAATAGCTATGAGCGCGATGGTAAAACGCCTACTTATGGCGGTTACAGTAACACTATTGTAGTGCGCGAGGAGTTTGTACTGCATATTTCAGAAAAACTTGACCTTGCAGCCACCGCACCATTATTGTGCGCGGGTATTACCACCTACTCGCCGTTAAGGCACTGGAAAGTTGGTAAAGGCCATAAACTTGCCGTATTAGGCCTTGGGGGCCTTGGCCACATGGCGGTTAAATTTGGTGTTGCCTTTGGTGCCGATGTTACTGTATTAAGTACTTCGCCTAAAAAAGAGGCTGATGCTAAAAAATTAGGCGCACACCACTTTGTGGTAACGTCTGATCCTGAGCAGATCAAAGCCGCTACAGGTACGTTCGATTTTATATTGGATACCGTATCTGCGGAGCATGATTTTAACATGTACCTGAGCTTGTTGCGTACCAACGGTACCATGATATGCGTAGGCGTACCCTCAGAGCCTGCTAAAGTTGCCGCATTCAGTTTACTGGGCGGCCGTAAAAGCCTTGCCGGTTCGGGCATTGGCGGTATAGCCGAAACTCAGGAAATGCTTGATTTTTGCGCCGAGCACAACATTGTTTCAGATATCGAGATCATTGACATGAAAGACATCACCAAATCATACGAGAGGATGCTTAAAGGCGATGTGCGTTACAGGTTTGTGATTGATATGGCAACCTTGTAAAGTATTATTAATTCAATTTGTAAAAAGCAGGCGCCCGAAACGGTACCTGCTTTTTTATTAACTGCCTCTGCAACAATTTTACAACTTATATGTATATTGTGTACGCTTAAATATCTTACCATAATAATTTATTATTTAGAAGTTAACCATTACCATAGCGCTATCAATGGACAATGAAACAGGTTTGCCGCCCGAACTAACACATGCCGATATAAAAGAAATGCTCATCAGGCTTAAGCAATCTGAAGCGCGCCTGGATATGGTTGTTTCATCTACCAAACTGGGTACCTGGGATTATAAACCACTAACCGGCGAATTAACATGGTCGAAAGAATGCAGGGAAATATACGGCCTTGCAACAGATGTGAAGGTAGATTTTGAATTATTTGCAAAGCAGCTGCATCCTGCCGATAAACAATATGTGTTAGAACTGATCCCGCAGGCGATGGATCCCGCAGGCGATGGCACATATGATATGAATTGCCGCATACTTCGTTTTGATGATGGCAGTGTGCGTTGGGTACGGTCGCAGGGGAAAGTTACTTTTAACTTACTTGGCCAGGTAGAATTTTTTATTGGTACCGTATTAGATATTACAGAAAGCCGTTTAGCTGCCGAAAAAAGCGCCCGGCTTGCGGCTATAATCGATTCATCCGGAGATGCGATCATCAGCAAAACAACAGAGGGGATAGTTACCAGCTGGAATAATTCGGCAGAGCGAACATTTGGTTATACTGCCGAAGAAATGATTGGCCAGTCGATATTAAAACTACTGCCGCCTGAGCGGCTGGAAGAAGAACCCATGATATTGGCCCGGTTAAGAAATGGCGAACGTGTAGAGCATTTTGAAACCGTGCGTGTTACCAAATACAATAAAAAAATAAATGTATCACTAACAATCTCACCTATAAAAGATGCACAGGGGAATATCATCGGCCTGTCTAAAATAGCGCGCGACATTACAGAGAAAAAGCAGGAAGAATTAAGGAAGAATGATTTTATAGCTATGGTGAGCCACGAGCTTAAAACGCCCTTAACATCTATACGCACTTACATACAGGTATTGCTTTCGAGATCAAAGAATGAAGAAGATGCATTTAAAGTAAATGCTTTAACAAGGGCAGATGTACAGGCAAAAAAAATGACATCCATGATCCAGGATTTTCTGAGCCTTGCCAGGTTGGAGGAAGGAAAGATCCACATTACTAAGGAGGAGTTTCAATTATACAGCCTCATAGAGGAAATTGCAAGCGACGCGCAATTTTTAACATCAACCCACAATGTTAAGGTGGTTGATTGTACGGATATAACGATAATTGCCGACAGGGATAAAATTGGGCAGGTATTAATTAACCTGCTAAGCAACGCCATAAAATATTCGCCAAAAGGGGGCAAAATTACTATTGGCTGCATCAAAAATGATGATGATGTTAAAATTTATGTAAGGGATGAGGGGATTGGTATAAGCCCTACCGACCAAAAGCGCTTATTTGACAAGTTTTACCGCGTTAAGGACGAAAAGATAAAAACTATATCAGGCTTTGGTATAGGCCTTTACCTGGTTGCCGAAATTTTGCGCTGCCACGATACCCAAATTAAGGTAGAAAGCACAGAAGGGGCGGGGGCTACCTTTTATTTTATGATGAAATGTTCTTAACATTATTGGTGTTGCCACCCACACCATTAGGGCAATGTGGTAAAATCATAAAATGGCAGTTCTTCATAGTTATCTATGAAGGCCATGTGGTCTTTTAGTGCTTCAAAAGCATTCGGGAATTTTTTATCGTCGATAGTTACTATAACCAGGCCTTTTGGCGCTTCTTTGCCGTATTTGGCCTTCACTACGTCATCATCAGGGAAATCTACAGCACTCATCCATTGCGGATCGAGGTATTTGATAGCGCTAAGTGTATCTATCTGAAACTCCTTTTGGTTAGACACTATAACCCAAAAAGGCGATTTGCCGTCATCAGCCTTAACATGTTCATTAGGTGTTGGTTTATCCATGCTTACCATGGCCCATTCACGCTTTTGCGCAAAGGTTATGGTGGGGATGCTTAAAAGGGCGAGTATAGTGAGTGTTAATATATTCTTTTTCATACTGTTATGTTATAGCCGTATTGTTTAATACAAATAACAAGCCAAATGTTAACCTACAACGTATATGGCAGTGCCAATAGTGCCTGTTAACAGTACAAATAACTATATATTACATTTAAATGTTGTTATTTTAATAGTTTACGGCATATATATATGCCATTAGTTACACGGCTTTGAAAAGCATTACTTTTTAATGATATTGCCTCATACACAATACAACCTATGAAAACCGAAAAAGAAAAAATGCTCTCGGGCGAATATTATATTGCAAACGATGAAACCCTGGCAACCGAGCGTAAAAACTGTAAACAATTATTAAAACAGCTTAATGTTGATGAATACGTTGTTGGCGAAGGCACAGCAGCCATACTGAAACAATTAATCCCCAATGCGCCAAAAAGCCTGTACATCGAACCTCCTTTTCATTGCGATTACGGCTATAATATCACCTGCGGCGAAAACGTGTATTTTAACGTTAACTGCGTGGTGCTTGATGTGATGGAGGTGAAGATAGGTAACAACGTTTTCTGCGCGCCTGCTGTACAGATATATACCGCCACCCACCCCTTAGATGCCGTGGCCCGGCGCAGTAAAGAGAACGCCAAACCTGTTACCATTGGCAATGATTGCTGGATAGGGGGCGGGGCTGTGATATGCCCGGGTGTTACCATAGGCAACCGTTGTGTAATTGGCGCCGGATCTGTAGTTACTAAGGATATCCCTGATGATTCGTTAGCGGTTGGCAACCCCGCAAAAGTGATCCGTAAGCTGGATAAAAGCGAATAACAGGTGCAACTAAAAATATAGTCACAAATCTGTTACATTGGGTTGAAATTTGAGGCTTTGTGTGTTAAATCATGCTATATTTTCTTAATATTATGTTTTTCCTGAAGTCCTGCAAAATGGCTTCGGGATAAAAAAACTGACCTAACATTAAACATATGAACAAAACTTTAAAATGTGTATTACTCGCACAGGCTATTGCGGTAATGGCCATAACGGCCAACGCCCAAACAGCTGCGCAGCCCAAGCTGGTAGAGAAAGTAACCCGCAAAGGCACCGAACTGGTTATCCCTTATGAGAAGTATGTGCTCCCGAACGGGTTGACCGTAATTTTGGCCGAAGACCACTCAGACCCATTGGTACACGTTGATGTAACTTATCACGTTGGTTCGGCGCGCGAAGAAATTGGTAAATCGGGTTTCGCCCATTTCTTTGAGCACATGATGTTCCAGGGGAGCGACCACGTTGCTAACGGCGACCACTTCAAGATCATCACAGAAGCAGGTGGTACTTTAAATGGCTCAACCAACCGCGACCGTACCAACTACTACGAAACCGTACCTGCAAACCAGCTTGAAAAAATGCTTTGGCTGGAAAGCGACCGCATGGGCTTTTTGCTTGATGCCGTTACGCAGCAAAAATTTGAGGTGCAGCGTGCAACCGTTAAGAACGAGCGCGGCCAGAACTATGATAACCGCCCTTACGGTTTGGCCAGCGAATACACTTCTAAAAACCTTTACCCATACGGCCACCCATACTCATGGTTAACCATTGGTTACATAGAGGAGCTGAACAAAGTAGGCGTAAACGATTTAAAGAACTTCTTTTTAAGATGGTATGGCCCAAACAACGCAACCATAACCATTGGCGGCGATTTAAACCCCAAACAAACTTTGGCATGGGTAAGCAAATATTTTGGCAGCATCCCGCGCGGGCCTGTTGTTAAAAATGCAACGTTCCCGGCGCCGGTTTTAACTGCCGACAGGTATGTGTCATACACTGATAACTACGCTAAACTGCCTTTAATGTCTATCACCTATCCGGGTGTAAAGATCTATGATAAAGATATGTCGGCATTGGATGCTTTGTCAGAAATTATAGGCCAGGGGCGTAACTCTATCTTCTACAAAAACTTTGTTAAAACCCGTAAGGCCGCGCAAGCGTCTATGAACTCGTCAAATACCGAACTTGCCGGCGAGATCAGCATGCGTGTGGTGCCGTTCCCGGGCCAAACACTGGCTGATGCTAAAAAACTGGTAGACGAATCACTGGCCGAGTTTGAAAAAACAGGTGTTAGCGATGATGCTTTAGTACGTTTTAAAGCAAGTGCCGAGGCAAACGCTATCAATGGCTTATCAAGCGTTAGCGGTAAAGTATCTGAGCTTGCACAGGCGCAATACCTAACCGGCAACCCTAACCAGATTGGCCGCGAACTGGCCGATATACGGGCAGTAACCAAAGAGGATGTAATGCGTGTATACAACAAATACATCAAAGGTAAACCTGCGGTTATATTAAGCGTGCTGCCAAAAGGTGGCACAATTGCAGCCGTAGCTCCCGATAATTATACCGTAAATACCGCCAATTACAAAGCACCTGATTATGGCTACAACGGCCTTACCTACAAAAAAGCTACCGATAATTTTGACCGTGCCGCTAAACCTGGCGTGGGTGCAAACCCGGCAATCAAGATTCCGGCTATGTGGACAGCCACTACACCTAATGGCATTAAAATAATAGGCACGCAAAACAGCGAGATCCCATCGGTATCTATATCCATATCTATAAAAGGCGGTGGCTTATATGCCGTTAATGATCCTTCAAAAGCAGGCCTTGCAGGTATTGTTGCCCGCATGATGAACGAGGATAGCAAAAACTATACTGCCGAGCAATTTAACTCAGAACTGGATAAGCTAGGCAGTAATATTAACATAGGTGCAGGTGCCGAAGCGATGTATATCAGCGTATCATCATTAACTAAAAACCTGCCTAAAACAATGACCTTGCTGCAGGAAAAATTGTTTAACCCTAAATTTACGCAGGACGCTTTAGACCGTATCAAAAAACAAACTATCGAAGGTTTAAAACAGGCTAAAACCCAACCTGCAGGTGTAGCATCAACCGTGTACAGTAAAATACTTTACGGAACAGATAACGTGCGCACTTATGCAACAGGTGGTAACGAAGAAACCGTGGCGGCAATTACCCTGCAGGATGTTCAGGATTATTACGATAAATACTTTACCCCATCGCAAACACAAATTGTTGTTGTGGGCGATGTAAACGAAGGTACAGCAAAAGGCAACCTGGCTTTCCTTAACGCATGGGCAGATAAAAAAGTAACCATTCCAACACCGGCAGAAGGTAAAACCTTTGATAAAACTACCTTGTACCTGGTTGATATCCCGGGTGCGGCACAATCAGAGATCCGTATTGGTTACCTGGATAAGCTGAACTATGATGCAACCGGCGATTACTACAAATTGGGTATAGCCAACTACATTTTAGGTGGTGCATTCAATAGCCACATCAACCTTAACCTGCGCGAGAAAAAAGGATGGACCTACGGTGCTCGTTCGGGCTTCAGCTCTGGTAAATACGGTGGCGACTTTACCGCTTCGGCAGGTGTATTGGCTACCGCTACAGACAGCTCGGTTTACGAGTTTATCAAAGAGATCCGCGATTATCAAAAAACAGGTATCACCCCTGAAGAATTGAAGTTTACCCAAACATCTATAGGCCAGAGTGATGCCCGTAAGTACGAAACTAACGGACAAAAAGCAGCGTTCCTTTCACGCATACAGGAGTATAATCTGAAGCCTACGTATGCTGATGAGCAGAACAAGATCCTGCAAACCATTACCCCGGCCGAGCTTAACGCGCTATCGGCAAAATATCTGAATACCGATAATATGGTAATACTGGTTGTAGGCGATAAGGCAAAAATATTGCCCGGCCTGCAAAAGTTAGGTTACCCTATTGTTGAGTTGGATGCCGATGGCAAACCGAAACAATAAGCAATAATGTAATTAATAAACAAAAGCCTTCACAACAATTGTTGTGAAGGCTTTTTTATGAGACCCTTTGTCATCCTGAATAATTGACGTAAAAAGAATTGTCAGTCTGAGCCTGTCGAAGACCTAAATGCCATGCAAAATCAGCAAGTGGTTCAATAAGCTCACCATGACAGGCCGTGTAAACATGCCATACGTTAGGTATAATTCACTAACAGATGCTAACTATCGGTCAGCATTACAAATGGATTAATAATTTTTAATAAACGCTAAATTGGCATTTTTATATTCCGGCTTCTTCAATTGTAATTTTAGCTTCTTAAAGCTCTGGGTAGGCCCTTCGGATGCTACCATGTTAACGAGCCATGCAGGCAGGCTGCCGGCAGGGTCAACATGCAGGGTGTATTCAACTTTTATCTCGTCCTTACCAAGCGGTGTAATTACCCATTTCCCTTTTGAGTTGGTTACACGCACTATGCCGTCCTTAAGCGGTACAAGGCCATTAACGGCGGGGCCATCAACGGTTACTACTTTATTTTCGGCATCCTGGCTTACCATCAGGTGGGCCACAAAATCGCGGTTACTGGTAGGCCATGGCAGGCTCACTTCCGAGTAATAATAGATCTCTGACGGCGAAGGCTGTTTTAACAGTGTGATAGATTTTGTATGATAAACCCATTCGGTACAGGTTTTAACATCAAGCAAAACGGTTACTATCTGCGCCAGTGTTGCCTGGAAATTGCACTCAACACGTAAAGCCTTAAATTTTGAACCGGCTACTTCGCTGCTGTAAACCTTTATACCGTCGCTATTTGCTTTTAGTTTCCAGTCGGTTTGCGCTGATACAGAATTGGCGGTAATGAGTAAGAATAATAGAGGGAGCAGGTACTTTTTAAACATTTCTGTAAAAGGGATTTCGGGCAAATTTAAATATCCGCCGTAAAACCCATGTCATACCTGCACCACATTTTGGCTTAGGCCGATGCTACCAACCTGCTGGTGCTGCGGTAAACATATTCGTTATAAATATGCCTGCGTGCAAACCTCCCCGGCGAATCGGCGTTAACCAGCTTAACGTAAACCGCGCGGGGTACGTCAAAATACTCGTATGAGTTACCGTCGGTAAAATCAACCCTCAGCACCTGCGATTTGAATTCAAAATCAACAATGGCTGCGGTAGAGGTGGTCAGCGTATATTCCGCTAATGATTGCGCGCGGGTTTCGGGCGCTATACTTACTAAAAAGTGGTAAGCTTCAATAATGGTCTTGCTTTTTTCTTCGGCTTCCAGCTTGCTTTCGGGGCTGTCCTGAAATTTATCAGGGTGCCAGGCTTTCATTAAGCTGCGGTAAGTAGTTTTTAATTCCTGTAGTTCGGCAGCTTCTGTAACACCTAAAAGTTTCCTGTAGTCGACAATTTTTTTCATTGTATTAATATTGTATATGTTATTGTCGATGAAAACTTTATTCAAAGAAAATAATTTTGCAAAGGTACGCTTTATTAGTACGCGGTGCATCTTTTGTACGCGAAATATAATTTGCAGTTGCAAATGCAGTAAAAAGCATTTAATTTGTAAGAGAATTTAAATCATATTATTATCGGATTAATAGATATACAGGCGGATATAGATGCCATAAGCCGTATAGACGCGGTTAAATCTATTTTAGAGGTTGTTTGCCGAACCACCGGCATGGGTTTTTCTGCCGTTGCCCGTGTTACCGACGATAAATGGATAACCTGCGCAGTGCGCGATGAAATTGCTTTTGGCCTGGTACCCGGCAGCGAGCTAAAGCTCGAAACCACTATTTGTAACGAGATACGCCAGCACAATACCCCTGTGGTGATAGACCATGTTGCACAAGACCCCGATTTTGCACAGCACCATACCCCGGCCATGTATGGCTTTCAAAGCTATATATCATACCCCATTATGCGGAAGGACGGGCGTTTTTTTGGCACTCTTTGCGCTATAGACCCAAGCCCCAACCAGTTGAAAAACCCGCAGATAACGGGTATGTTCCGCTTATTTGCCGACCTGATAGCTTTTCACCTGGATGCGCAGGACAGGCTCGACCTATCGGAACTGAAACTTGTGGAAGAACGCAAAACCGCCGAACTGCGCGACCAGTTTATAGCCATTTTAGGGCACGACCTGGGCAACCCTGTAGGGGCGGTTTTAAACGTAGCCCAAATGCTGTTGCGCATGCCAGGCGATGAACGTATAAAACGCCTGGCCAACATCCTTCAAAATTCATCGTACAGGATGAAGGCGCTGATAGAAAACATACTTGATTTTGCGCGCGGCCGCCTTGGCGAAGGGATAATTTTAGACAAAACCAATGATGAAAATGTTGAAGAAACCTTAAAACAGGTAATTACCGAGCTTGCAATTGTTTGGCCCCATACAACCATTAACACCTTTTTTGATATTAAAGGCTGTGTTTATTGCGATGCCAGGCGCGTATTGCAGGTGCTTTCAAACCTGTTGAGCAATGCACTAAGCCACGGCAAAAAAGATAGCCCGGTAACGGTTAATGCCATTTGCAACGAAAATGAATTTACCCTAACCATTGCAAACCAGGGCAAGATGATCCCTAACGCGGTACGCGAAAAGCTTTTTATGCCATTTTCAAGGGGCGAAGTGGTGCCCAACCAGCAAGGCCTTGGCTTAGGGCTTTACATAGCATCAGAAATTGCCCGCGCACATGGTGGTACACTCGGTGTAGAATCGGACGATAAGGAAACCGTTTTTAAATTTTCTATCCCTGCAGCGCAAACCCTAATAGGTTTATAATGCAAAAAATACTGCTGCTATAGCGATAATGGCAGGTAAAGCCTGTTTAAACAGGATTGACCTGCTTGCCGTAATGCCGCCATACAAACCGGCTACTACAACACACCCTAAAAAAAACATCGCAATGTTTTTACTCCATACCGGGTCGTTAATAAGCAGCGACCAGATAAGCCCGGCTGCCAAAAAACCATTATATAAACCCTGGTTGGCTGCAAGCGCGGTGGTTTGCTCAAACAACTCGGCAGGGAAGCTTTTAAAGGTAGCTTTGCCTTTGGTTGTCCAGGCAAACATCTCTATCCATAAAATATAAATATGCTCAATAGCTACTATGGCTATCATAATGTGGGCAAAAAGTTTCATGCAGATATGTTTAGAGTACTAAGATACTCATCTTACAGTAACCTCAACTAATAAGAATAGCAGTTTGCGCTTGTGGAAGGCTTGCGCGTATGACAAATGGTTCGACAGGCTGCGGAAAGTTGTCAGTCTGAGCCTGTCGAAGATCTGAACGTATGGCAATGTCGGCGAATGGTTCAACAAGCTCACCATTACAGGTTGGTCACTAATACTAATTAATTACTTATGGGCACAGTAAACCAAAAGGTGCTGCCTTTACCAGCTTCGCTGTTAACGCCAATTTTGCCGCCATGGCGCTCTACAATTTCGGCGCTTATGTACAGGCCCAGGCCCAACCCCGAGTATTGCACCCCGGTAGAGTCAACCCTGTAATAACGTTCAAACAGGTGGGGGATCTTATCGTAAGCAATTCCTTCGCCAAAGTCTTGTACAGATATTTTTACAGTTTTGGTACGGCGTACAATATTAATAATGATTGTGCGCGAGTCGGGTGCATATTTTACCGCATTATTTACCAGGTTAACAATTACCTGCTCTATTTTACTGCGATCGGCGTATATGTCTATATCGGTATCTCCGCTTACAATAATTTCATGCTCGCCCGCCATCCGTACATGATCGCAGCTTTCGGTTATCATATCGCCGGCTTTAAAATAAGTTTTGTTTAATGCCAGCTGTCCGGCTGTTATTTTTGATACATTAAGCAGGCTTTCTATCAGGTGCTGCATTTTAGTTAAACTTATATTTGCCTTTTCTATAAAGGCCGTGATCTTTTCTGAGCTGCCATTGGTTTTGATCAGCTTATCCAGGATCTGTATTGAGGCTTTAAGCGAGGTCATGGGTGTTTTAAGCTCATGGCTGGCAACACTTATAAAATCGTCTTTTTGTTGTTGCAGGCGTTTAAATTCGGTAATATCTAATACTGTGCCAAGCATGCGTACCGGGGTGTTATCGCTGTCATAATATGTTTTTCCCTGGGTACGGATCCAGTGAATCGATTCGTCGGGATGAATAATGCGCACCTCATAAAAAAGGATGCCGGTTTTATCAGCCTCCTCGTGGGCATGCGTGTGAATAATGCGATCTTCCGGGTGCAAGGTATCCAGCAATTTTCTGCGGGGCACAGGTTTATCAAAACCAAAAATGGCGTTAAACCTGTCGGATGTAACAGTTATTTGGGTTAGTATATCTAAATCAAATGTGCCTATTTCTGCCGCTTCTATAGCCAGCCTTCCGCGCTCTTCAACATCTTCAATATTACGGCGGGCTGTAACCTGGTCAGTAACATCAATCGCAATAACCATTATAGCGTTTATGGAACCATCAAAATGCCGTACTGGTTCGTATACAAAATCAATAAATAGTATTTCGGGCTTATTGTTACGTATCAATAAAACTTCTGCCTCTTTAGCAACAAATGAAGTTCCTGTATTTATTACTTCATTCATTATCGGGGCGTAAAGGTCGGCAGCCTCGGGTATAGCAGCCCATATGGTACGGTTCTCCAGATCTTGCCGTTTTTTGCCTACAAGCTCCAGGTATGAATCATTTACCACTTCTATCATCAGGTCTTCGGCCCTGATAATGCAGATGCCTACAGGCGCCTGCCTTACCAGGTTATAAAGCGTCATTTCGCTTTCTTCAACAGCTTGCTTGGCGCGTTCAAGTTCGGTAACGTCGGTAGCAAAGCATGCTACACCATATATTTCACCCGCTGCATTGCGCATAGGCTGATAAGTGAATTTAAAATAAAAGGTTTGTATAACGCCATCAATTAAAAAATCGGCACGGTCATTACTGGTATAATAGGGTTCGCCGGTTTTATATACTTTCTTTATCAATCCCAAAAAAGGCTGGTCACTCATCTCAGGCAAGGCTTCGGTAAATGGTTTACCTATAACTGAGCGATCTTTGCCCCATGCTTTTAAAGTGGCGCTATTTGCAACACTTACTATCGCATCTTCGCCGGTGCATACATAAACAGGGAAGGGTGATATCTCAACAATATCCCGGAAAGTGCTTTCTGTTGGCTCCAAAAGTATATTATAAATTAAATAAATTGCTCCAAATCAAAACTAAAAAACTTTATAACATAAAGCCGTAAAGTTGTTTTTGTTTTGTAAGATGGCTATTAATAATAAAATAAATATTGTGCGTAATTTTATAAAACCATTTTACGGCAAAATGCATTATAGAATTGTTGCATTAACAGTATTTTAATGAATTGTTGTTGATGGCTTAACCTTTATCAAAGCATACCATATTGAATTTTTTACCACGGCAGTTTTTAGTATTATTTTTATTAGTGTCGCCGGCAATTGGTTATTCCCAAACCTCGCAGGACGCCCAGAGACTTACAAGAGATAGCATCTCCAGGGTTAAATACCGTGAGCCGCGCACACCTTTTTTTGGCCCGGTACCCGCTACTACCAAACGTTTTGGCCGCGCAGCTGCCGAGTGGGGGCTGGCACAGGCCATACCCTTTAGTTATGGCAAATTTATAGCACATGCACCTTATTCTAATGTAACCGGCGCAACCATATGGCGTAACTTAAGCCCGGGTAGCTGGTCGTGGGATCAGGATATCTTTCGTACCAACCAGTTTGGGCACCCGTACCAGGGAAGCCTTTATTTCAGCGCGTTCCGAAGCAATGGGTACTCTTTCTGGCAATCGGCACCGGCTGCCATGGCGGGTAGCTATTTTTGGGAAACCTTTGGCGAAAACGAACGCCCATCGCCTAACGATTTTATAAACACCAGCTTTGGTGGGATTGTATTAGGGGAGATGAGCTATCGCCTGTCTAACAAAATTGTGAATAACCGGCACCGGGGCTTTGGCAGGCAAATGGAAGAGGTTGCAGCCTTTTTAGCTAACCCCATGAACGGGCTTAATCGTTTGCTTGATGGTAAATGGGGCAAGGTTTACGGTAACCCCCGCGACCGCGATTCGTCGCTGGTGTCTATGGAGGCCGATATTGGAGCCCGCCGCTTTAGCAGTATAACAGGTAATGTTAAAACAAATGGCAAAACAGGGTGGTTTGGCCGCGCCAAACTGATGTATGGTAACCGGTACAAAGATTTTAGCACCCCGTTCAGTAATATTTTTATAAACGTTGAAGTTGGCCGGGACGATAGTTCGCTGGTAAACAATTTGAGTGTTTATGGCTCGCTGGCAGGTTGGGAACTGCAAACCGGCCGGGACCTGCAGCATGTGGTAATATTATCGGCCAATTACGATTATCTAAGCAACGAGGCCTTTTTTTACGGGGCGCAAAGTGTTAAGGCTAACCTGTACTCAACCTTTGAGATGAGTAAGAAGATTACCATTAACACCAACGTGGGCACCGGCCCGGTGCTTTTGGCGGCGGTACCCAATACCTATAACTCTAACGGCCGTAATTATGATTATACATCGGGGTTTGGTATAAACGGCGGGGCGGGGTTAAACATAGCTTCTAAATTTTTTGCCAGTGTTGATTACAGGGGTGGATGGCTGTATACCATAAACGGCAATAAATCGCATTACTTTTTGCATACGGTTACCAGCGAGGTGCGGTATGCTTTCAAAAACGGCCTCTCCCTTGCAGCCGAACCGGGGTACCTGTTTTTGCGCGGCAAGTATGATGAACACCCCGAGGTGAATAAGCGCTACCCTTACCTTCGGGTATCTACACGGTACAGCATGAATTTTTAATAACATGCTGATAAGTAGTTACTAAACACGGGTATTAAATCCCGTAATGCTCTATAACATCTTCCGGGACTTTAACTCCGCGGCCTGTGGCCATATCAATCATCACATAATCAAAATAGCCGTCGCAGCATACTTTGTTGGTGGCCTTGTTGGTTAGGGTAAAAGCTACGCGGCAGCCTTTATCATTAATGGTTTCTATACCCGTTTTTACAATGAAGTAATCGCCCATGGTGAGGGCACGCTTATAATCAACATGCGCGGTGCGTACTACCCAGCCAAAGCCGCGCTCCATAAATTTTTCCATAGCCATACCGTAACAGCGCTCCATCTGGTCATAACGGGCGGCAAGCACATAATCAAAGTACTTACTGTTATGCACATGCTGAAACATGTCTATATCGTCAGGGCGAACACGCAGTTCGGTCTCAAAGGTGGAGTAGTTGCTCATCAGTAATAATAAGTTGTAAAGGTTGCAAAAGTTTTAATAGTATAAAAGTTGGTGTGCTCTGTCGATATTAAAATACGTATTTTGCCGTTATATCATCACCAATAATACTTACACAATTTATGAAACTTATTATCTTATCGGCCACGCTGTTAACCCTTATAAGCTGCGGGCGGGCGACATCACAGGTTAAGTTTAACGGCGATATAGAGCTGCTTACTGCTGATAAAAGCAGGGCGGCGGGGTGGAAGACTTATTTCCAGCCGGAGCAGCAAAAGTATTATCCGGTTAAGGTAGATAGTTTGGTAAGGCAGCAAGGCAAATATGCGCTCTCTATCGAGAAGGTAGGCGAGGGCGGGAGCTTTGGTGTGATAGATTATTATATCCCTAAAACATTTAAAGGCCAAAAAATTGAACTAAGGGGCTACATCAAAACCGAAAATGTAACCAACGGTTATGCCGGCCTTTGGCTGCGTATTGATGGTACCCAGGCTTTTGATAATATGCAAGACAGGGGCGCAAAAAGTACAACCGATTGGCAGGAATACAAGATTGAATTACCTTACGATGGCAGCAAGGCCATAAACATACATGCCGGTGCATTGCTTGTAGGTGCCGGGAAGATGTGGGTAGATAACATGAAGTTATTTATTGATGGCCAGCCTATAGAAAAAGCCACTGAAAAGGAACTTACTGGTGCATTGGCAGATACAGCATTTCTAACCGGTTCAAAAATAGATACAGTTGTTTTGAATAAGCAACAACTAACAAATTTAACGGCCCTGGGGCAGGTTTGGGGTTTTATTAAATATTATCATCCCAATGTTATTAAAGGCGATTTTAATATGGATGCGCAGCTATTCAGAGTTATGCCCGCCGTATTAAAAGCAAAAAACAATGCCGAGTTAAGCAACGCACTTGAGCAATGGTTTGATAAGTTTGGCACAGTAGCAAAGTGTGCTGATTGCACACCTTACAAAGGCAATGATATTAAACTATCCCCATCATACGGCATGCTGTTTACGGGCACTGTGCTGGGTAAAACGCTTACAGATAAACTGCAGGGTATTTTATATAAAAAAAACTTTACAAATAGCTACTATATAGCCATGGAGCCCGGCGTGGGGAACCCGAAGTTTATTAATGAACTTGCCTATCCAGGAATGAAGTACCCCGATGCCGGTTACAGGTTGCTTAGCCTGTACAGGTACTGGAATATGATACAGTACTTTTTCCCGTATAAGTATTTAATAGGAGAGGACTGGAATAACGTACTTGCCGATTGTATCCCCAAATTTGCAGTTGCCAAAAATGCTACCGATTACACCCTGAACAGCCTTGCGTTAATAGCGCGTGTGCATGATACCCATGCCAATATCTGGGGGAACAATACAGCCCTTAACGATTATAAAGGTAAAAATGCAGTGCCCTTTAAAGCTAAGTTTGTTGAAGATAAACTGGTGGTAACCGGCTATTATAATGATACCTTAAATATAAAGCAACTGGTGAAACCGGGGGATGTGATAGAAAGAATCAACGGCGAACCCTTATCTGGGCTTATCAAGAAATACCTACCATATACCCCGGCATCAAACTACTCAACACAGCTAAGAGATCTGCCTTCGGCTTATTTACTGAGAGGTAATACCCCTGATTTTAAATTAGACATCCAGCGGGATAATAAGGCGCAAAAAGTGACAGTGCCGGCTTTACCAACAGCAAAAGTAAACTACAGAGCAGATTACAATGACCCCGATAAGAAAGGATTTTACCTGTTAGAAAATAACATAGGTTACCTATACCCGGGTAAGTATCATAACAGCGACCTGCCTGCCATAAAACAGCTTTTTAATAATACTAAAGGGATAATTATTGATATGCGCTGCTACCCGTCAGAATTTATGCCCTATACATTTGGCCCGTATATTAAAACAGATATGTCGGCTTTTGTGAAATTCAGTAACGGCAGTATCTACCAACCGGGCTTATTCACTTATACAGCTCCGTTAACCATACCGCCTGCAAACGAAACCTATAAGGGCAAAATAGTGATTATTGTGAACGAGGTATCGCAAAGCCAGGCCGAGTATACTACCATGGCGTTTCAAAGCTCACCAAATGTTACCGTTATTGGCAGTACAACAGCAGGGGCCGATGGAAACGTTTCACCAATAACATTGCCCGGGGGGATATCTACCATGATATCAGGTATCGGCATCTATTATCCTGATGGTACGGAAACGCAGCGTAAGGGTGTTAAGATTGATGTGGTTACAAAACCAACAATTGCCGGCATTAAAGCCGGGAAAGATGAGTTGTTAGATAAGGCGAAAGAAATAATATTGGAGAAAAAGTAAATGACAAAAAAGTAAATGACAAAAAAGTAAATATTTCACTCAGAAACGCAATGAAAATTCAATCTTTTGCGTCTCTGCGTGAAATAAATTCCCTAAACTAATGTCTTTTTCCATTTGCCCTTCTTAAACAGGATATAGGCGGCTATAGTTAAACCGATCTCGGCAACGGGGATAGAGATAAAGACACCTGTTGGGCCCATTTCAAAATATTTAGCCAATAAGTAAGCAAGGGGAATTTGGAATAGCCAGAATGTAAAGAAATTTATTTTGGTAGGTGTCCAGGTGTCGCCTGCGCCATTAAAGGCACTGGTGAAGATCATCCCCATTCCAAAAATAATAAAACCCCCGCTTAAAATTTGTAACGAACGGGTGGCTACCTTTCTTACAACCAAGTCATCGGTGAAAAATGATGCGAACAGATGGCCGCAGGTTAAAAACAATATACTCACTATCCCTAAAAAAACAACGGTGTACTTTATGGTTTGATATACCGATTGCTCGGCCCTGTCTACCCGGCCTGCGCCAAGGTTTTGCCCAACCAGTGTGGCTGCTGCGTTACTAAGGCCCCAGGCAGGCAGCAAAAAGAACATCATTAATCGCAGCGAGGTTTGATAGCCCGCCGAACCCTGATCGCCCCCTGTTGTGGCAACCAACTGCGCCAAAAATATCCAGCTGCAACTGGCTATTACAAATTGCAGGATGCCCGGTGCCGCCACCTTGATGATGGCTTTGATCTGTTTCCAGTCGGGTATAAAGTAGCTTAAACGTACTACTAAAGCATTTTTGTTGTTAAACAGATTATAAACCTGGTATAAAACGCCCAGACCGCGGCCAATGGTTGTGGCTATAGCTGCGCCTGTTAAACCAAATGCGGGGATAGGGCCGAGGCCCCTGATAAAGATAGGGCATAAAATAATGTTGGCTATATTGGCTATCCACAGGCTGCGCATGGCGATGGCGGCATTACCTGCCCCTCTGAAAATTCCGTTTATTAAAAACAACAATACGATGATCACACTCCCGCCCATCATGATACGGACGAATGGGGTGCCGTGATCTGCAGTTTCTGTAGAGGCCCCCATAAGCAGCAGCAGGTCGCGGGCGTGTAACAATCCAAATATGCTGATGATGATATTTATAACTACAGCGATCACAATAGTTTGCATGCCTGCTTTTGAAGCCGCTTCGGGGTTTTTTTCACCAATGCGGCGGGCAACCACAGCTGTTGCGGCCATACTTAAACCTATAGCTAATGAATATATTACGGTAAGCACAGATTCGGTTAAACCTACTGTTTGAATGGCGTGGCTGCTGTTTTCTAAATGGCCAACAAAATACAGGTCGACCAATGCGAAAACCGATTCCATAGCCATCTCCAGCATCATTGGGATGGCTAATAAAACAATGGCTCTTTTGATGCTGATGGCAGTGAGGTCCGCATGTTCACCTTTTAACGATTGCTTTAAAATGCTGAAAAATGAATATGCTTTGCCTCTTGGGGTAACGGTTTGTGACATGGAAGGTTTATTTAAACAGGTACTTACTAATATATATACTTTACGGGATATGGTAACAAAATGTAACTATGCAAAAATATGTTTAACAAGGTTTATCTCACACTGTGTAATAATGACATATATGCGGGCTAATTGCGACATGCTGTTGAAATTAGCATAACAACTAACCCACCCATAACCCCTCTCATAAGAGGGAAACCGAAAACCACTCACCACCTAACTCAATCAACCATTCACCAACCCTTAAAAATCATTTTAACTTTTGAATTTAAAGCGTATCTTTGCACCCAATTAATAGAATTATTTACGCTTTAATATTATTCAGGTAATGTATTTAAGTAAAGAAGCAAAGGCAGAGATCTTTGCAAAACATGGTAAAGGCGCTACAGACACAGGTTCAACTGAAGGTCAGGTTGCGTTATTCACAACTCGTATTGCACATTTAACCGGTCACTTGAAAAAGAACAAACATGATTTTTCAACCCAGTTATCACTGCAAAAATTAGTAGGTAAACGCCGCGGATTGTTGGCTTACCTGTACAAAAAAGACATTGAAAGATATCGTGCTATTATCAAAGCTTTACAGCTTAGGGATATCATCAAATAACTTTTATAAGTTTTTAATAAAAAGCCGTCCGTTTATTTTTGGATGGCTTTTTTACTTTTGCAACAAATATACACACACATAAAAAAACGATGCGCTCCGAAAGATGAAAAGCGTATCACAAAACAAACAAGATGAGTTTAAATGTAATTAAAAAGGTTATTGATTTAGGTGACGGCCGCACCATTGAGATCGAAACCGGTAAACTGGCCAAACAAGCCGATGGCTCTGTAGTAATTAAAATGGGTGATACCATGTTATTGGCTACTGTAGTATCGTCGCAGGAAGCAAAAGAGGGTATCGATTTTTTACCCCTTTCTGTTGATTATCAAGAAAAATATGCTGCCACCGGTCGTATCCCGGGTGGTTTTTTACGCCGCGAGGCACGTTTGTCAGACTATGAGGTTTTGATCTCCCGTTTGGTTGACCGCGCATTGCGCCCAATGTTCCCGGATGATTATCATGCTGATACACAGGTGATGATCTCTTTAATATCTGCCGATAAAGATATTATGCCTGATTGCCTTGCCGGTTTGGCAGCATCTGCAGCTTTATCTGTTTCTGATATCCCTTTTAACGGCCCAATATCTGAAGTACGCGTTGCTAAAGTTGACGGCCAGTTAATAATCAACCCAACCTTAAGCCAACTGCAAAATGCAACTTTAGAGTTTATAGTTGCCGGTAGCGAGCACGATATCAACATGGTTGAAGGTGAAAGCGCCGAAATTCAGGAAGCTGAATTGGTTGAGGCTATTAAATTTGCACATACCGCTATTAAATTACAGTGTTTAGTTCAAAAAGAGCTTACTGTTGAAGTTGGTAAAACCGAAAAACGCGTTTACAACCACGAGCACAGCAACGAAGACCTGAAAAAAGCTATCTACGCTGCTACTTATGACCAGGTTTACGCTATTGCAGGTGCTGCTTCTGCTAAAGAAGAACGCGCTGCAAGCTTTAAAGCTGTACGTGATGCCTACATCGAAACTTTAGGCGAGATTGATGATATCACCAAATCATTAGCGAAAAAATACTACCACGATGTTGAGTACGATGCTATCCGTAACCTTGTATTAGACGAAGGCAAACGTTTAGACGGCCGCTCTACCACACAGATACGCCCTATATGGAGCGAAGTTGGCTACCTGCCATCAGCTCACGGTTCGGCGGTGTTTACCCGTGGCGAAACACAATCATTAACCACCGTTACCTTAGGTGCTAAGGATGATGAGCAAATGATAGATGGCGCGTTCATCAACGGATACCAAAAATTCCTGTTACACTATAATTTCCCTGGTTTCTCAACCGGTGAGGTTCGCCCTAACAGAGGTGCAGGCCGTCGCGAGATCGGTCACGGTAACCTGGCAATGCGTTCACTAAAACGTGTTTTACCAGCTGAAGATCAGAACCCTTACACTATCCGTATCGTTTCAGATATCCTTGAATCAAACGGTTCATCATCAATGGCTACGGTTTGTGCCGGTACATTGGCTTTGATGGATGCCGGTATCAAGATCTCTAACCCGGTATCAGGTATCGCGATGGGATTGATCACTAACGAAATGGGTACTAAATATGCTATCCTTTCTGATATCCTTGGCGATGAAGATCACCTGGGTGATATGGACTTTAAAGTAACAGGTACCAAAAACGGTATTGTTGCTGTACAAATGGATTTGAAGATAAACGGTCTTTCATACGAGGTTTTAACCAACGCGTTAAACCAGGCTAAAGATGGTCGTTTACATATCCTTGGTGAGATGGCTAAAACCATGGCCGCTCCACGTGAGGATTACAAACCACACGCTCCGCGTATCGTAATGATCAAGATAGATAAAGAATTTATTGGTGCGGTTATCGGGCCCGGTGGCAAGATCATACAGGAAATGCAGCGCGAAACAGGTGCAACCATCTCTATTGAGGAAAAAGACAACCAGGGCTTTGTACAGGTATTTGCCGATAACAAAGCAGCTATTGATGCAGCTTTAGGCCGTATCCGCGCTATTGCTTCAAAACCTGAAGTTGGCGAGATCTATGAAGGTAAAGTGAAATCAATTATGCCGTTTGGTGCATTTGTTGAGATCATGCCGGGTAAAGATGGTTTATTACACATATCTGAAATTGATCACCGCAGAATTGAGACCATGGATGGTATCTTTAACGTAGGTGATGAAGTGCGTGTAAAATTGCTTGATGTTGATAAGCAAGGTAAACTAAAGCTTTCACGTAAAGCCTTATTGCCTCGCCCTGAGCAAAACAAGCCTGCTGATAACAACTAATCGGCTTTAATTTATAGTGCAAAACCCTCTTTTACGAGGGTTTTGCTATTTAGTCTAAAAAAAAATAAAAAATTGAAACAAAACCTAAACCTTTTTGGTTTGGTTTAATTAAGGATAATAAAAGACAAACAATATCAAGCCGGCACTAATTTGCTAATGACATCTACTACCAATGATCCTTTAGATTTTCTCAATAACTCTCAAGGGATACAGACCGGTGCACAAACGGATCTGATCCAGAAGCTATTGTATGAAATTATCAGGGTTAAAGAGCTTATTACCTATTATGATTCCATTCCCAATGGGGCGGGGCAGCTTGGCTCCTCTATTTTGAACGAGCTTGTTACCGAGGCCTACAACTCCCTTGTAAACTACGATACCGTTTTAATGAAAAAGTACTACGATCTGTTGCTTAACTGCGATTGATACCCGGGCAACCTTGCCAACTCTATCTGCTGTAATCTTATCTTAAATAGCTAATAAAAAAACAGAATAAAATTTTATTTCAGTTATTTATTCAGAATAAAATTCTTTATAATTGTATTTTAAATTATTTATTCGATACAATGTGTTGTTGTGCAATATATTGTTTGGTGGATAATGGAATTGCAAAAACCTAAATAAGCACTTATAACATGCCTAAAAAAATATTACTCAGCGTCTTATTTACTTATCTTTCTTTTACCTATTGTATTGCCCAGCAACAGCCTTTAAATTGGGTGGATGCCCATGCTGTATCTATTGATAGCAACAAGAATTATCTTCCTAACCTGGCCGCCGGATTAAAAGATAACAGCATTCTCGGGTTAGGAGAGGCTTCACATGGCACACACGAGTTTTCGGTTGAGAAGAACCGTATTATCCAATACCTTATTACGCATAAAAACTATAAAGCTGTTGGGTTCGAATCTGCATACGCGGTAATGGACCGCATCAATACTTATGTACTTACCGGCAAAGGCGATTTGAAGAAACTGATGCAACCTCTTCGCTTGTTCAGCACCAAAGAGATCTATGATCTGTTCCGGGAAATTAAATTATATAATGATAGCCAGCCGCTTAAAAATAAAGTGTCGATTTTTGGCTTCGATATTGATTACACAAAAGCCGATGTTGATTCATCTGCCAGGTACAGTTTAAATTATCTTGGTAAACATCCGGATATGTACGCCCATGGCAAAGCCGCCATACCTGTACTTAAAAGGATAACCGCAACTGATTTTGGTAACTTATATGAAATGGCAGATGATGAAAAGGCTATTATCTCTGATTTAAATAATGAGGTGAAAACCAAAGGTCAATCCACAGAAGGTTATGGTAAGTTTAAAAAGTACCTTTCGTTATTATACCAGGGTACTTTGGTAACTAACCCGTTGGCAAGAGATGAGTTTATGGCAGATAACATTGCCAATACCCAGCAGGAAAGTAAAGCCAAAACAATTATTTGGAGCCATAACGTGCACGTGGCTAAAGATACCACTATGGCAATGTGTAAAGGGATGGGATATTACGTAAGGCAAAAGTATCAAACGCAATACTACACTATTGGGCTCGATACTTACAAAGGGGCCACCAATTCTATTGTTGATGATAATTTCCAGGCTAATAACTTTGAAATGCAACCGTCGTCACTTTCAGCATTATTTGCCAAAGCAAAGTTTACCAAATTTTTTATTAACGTGGATAACGCGCAGGGTAACCCGATTTACAATGTAAGCGGTAATATTACCAACATCTTCTCAAACTGGGGTCGCATGCGCACGCTGCAAATACGGCCCGGAATTGATTTTGACGCCCTGCTGTTTATAAGGGAAACTACAGCCTCAACAGAATTAAAGTAAACAATATTTTAACTCAAAACCTTCTCGCGTAATTCTTTCGAAATTTCGTCTGTTATTTTAATGATATCGGCCGCTTCCTGTGTATTGTTGATGACAATCCTGTCTGCCACTTCGCGGTAGGGGAGCAAATACTCTTTATAAGCCGGTACAACATGGTTTACCCATTTATAGTATGCATCTTCGTTAGAGTAGCCACGTTCTTCCAGATCGCGCTTTAGGCGTCGATGCAAGGCTACGTGTTCGTCGGCCTCAATAAATATGGTCATATCAAGTACATCCTTAATTTTGCCAAAGTGCATGATGAAAAGGCCTTCCACAATAATAATAGGTGCCGGCTTTATCTCCAGCATTTTGGGTACAGCATTTTGGTTGTTAAAAGTGTACTCCTGCTTCATGAACGATTCGTTATTCAGCAGCCTAAAAATGTCGTTCTCAAAGTGCTCATGATCGATGGTTGAGGGGAGATCAAAGTTATACAGCTTATTTTCTTCCTTGGTCATGGTGTGGCCAACCGGGAAATAGTAATCGTCCTGCGATACCAGGCACACTTCGTTATCGCTAAAGTGTTCAAGGAAAGATTTTAAAAAGAAGGTTTTACCAGATCCGCTGCCACCGGCAACGCCAATTACATAAGGTTTATTCATTAGGAGTACCGTAGCTGATATTTACTTGAAAACGTTTGTCGAGCGCGCCTAAGGCATCCGCTACATTTTTAGTCATCACAATTATTGCGTCGCGGGTACTTTGGCTGTCGGTAAAGCGGCCTACCACTTTGGCAAATGTAGTGCGGTTATTCATGGGGTTGGTTATACGCATTACGGTGCCTATAGGGGCTGTACGGTGCAATATAAGCTTTTTGTTAGGGTCAAGGCTGGCGTCGTCAATCCAGGTGGCTACACCTTTCTCATTTTTTTCGAACAGGCCATATTTATTTGTGCCCGGTTTATGGTTTTCCAAACTATCAACCACGGCAACATAGGTAGAATCGCGCTTAACGGTATCAACATGCGCCGGCGCTACTGCTGTAGTAGCTTGTGCGGGCTGTTCTGGAGGTATGCCATTGGGTACCAATAATATCTGCCCTGCGGTAAGGTTTGTAGATTTTAGATTATTTAACGCAGTAATGGCTTCAACCGTGGTATTAAAGCGTTTGGCTATGGCGTAAAGCGTTTCATGTGCCGATACTTTATACTGTTGTGAGGTGGCTGTTGCTGCAGGCGTCTGTGCTGTTTTTTGCTCGGTTTGGGCGGGTGGCTGCGTAATAGCAGGTTGCGTTTTTACCGGCGCTTGCTCAACGGGCTTTGGCTGTGGTTTAGCGGGGGCCTGTTCTGCAGTTTTAGTTGGGGTTTGTACAGGCGGCTGCCCGGCGGGCGCTGGTTTAACCGTTTCCATTATTGGCCGCTCGGTAGGTACCTTAATAATATGGCCAATTTGCAGGCTGGTATTGTTATTAAATTGCTGTATCACCTTCGGGCTTACGCCGTATTTGCGCCCTATAGAGTAGTAGTTATCTTTAGGGTCGAGTTTATGGAGGATCACTTTTTTGCCGTTCAGGTTCTCAACCCCTACAGAATCAACCGGGGCCGATGCAAAGATGGTGGAGGTGAGGCCAAGAAAAATAGTGGATAATAATAGTATTTTAAATTTCATAATAAATTCTTATTCAGTAATTTATATTTCTAAAACCTTTATTTCGGCCTTGTTTTTTATATAAATGAGGCTGTTTTTATGTAATACAAACGCCTCGGGTTGTAATTTTTGTATATGCTGGTTCAATAAATCGTAATAAACCACTTCAGTACCTTTTAAAATATAAAGAAGCTGTAGCAGTTCCCCATTTTTTAAAGTGTGCAAAGATACAATTCTGTAACTATTATGGTTTAGATAATGCACCATATTTCCATAAGGTTCTGCAGGCAGGCTGCCAGGAACCAATTGGCTGGCTGGCATCATATAGGGTATGACTATCTCCGTTTCAAAAGGTTTATCCTGCATTGCATCATACTGCCTAAGGGTTTGGCCAGTAAGTATATCAATAAGCAATAATTTTTTGGGTTGGATGCCGGTATTATATGATACAGGGCCGTTTACAGACAGGTGATCAAAAGCCAGGTTATAGTTGCTCCAAACCTCGGCAGCTGTTTTAGCGTCAATAGCAATAATGGTTTTATGCTCGGGCCCGCTCTCGTGTTTATAATAATGCAATAACATTATACCATTATAAACAGCTTCGATACCCGTTAGCCAGCGTTCGGGCATAACCAGGCTATCGAAATAAACCTGCCCGGTAGTTAAATTAAGCGATGCAAAACTGGTTTGTTTATCCTGTTCGTTGCGTAATTCAACTGCCATAATACCTTTTTGCCCGTCAATTTGCAGGCGCCATACGGTGCTGTTAAAGGTTTGCGAAATGTATGGTTGTAGCATTGTCATTTAAGCTGCAAATATGGCTAATAATATTAAATATGCTTAAATTTGATGAACAAAGCCCATAAGGGGCTGTTATCACAAACAAAAATCACATACATCATGGACGCTGAAAAAATAAGCTTAGAAGAAAAGAAAGTAAAACCGGTTGTTGATCACCTGAACGATCTGCTGGCAAATTATCATATCCATTACCAAAAGCTACGTGGCTGTCACTGGAATGTTAAAGGCTCAAACTTTTTTACCTTACACGTTAAGTTTGAAGAACTATATACCGCAGCTTTAACTACAATTGATGAACTTGCCGAAAGGATCCTTACTTTAGGTAAGCCACCGTACAGTACTTTTAAAGATTATATAACCACATCTACCATTAAAGAGATAAACACCATCGGCTTAAAAGATAAAGCTATGGTGAAGGCAATAATTGATGATATGGCGGCCCTTATTGAAATGGAGCGCGAAATATTGGATATTACCGCTGATGCCGGCGACGATGGTACCAACGATATGGTGAACCGCTTTATGCAATTCAAAGAAAAGAATACCTGGATGTTGCGCTCATTTGTGAACGAGGACTAAGGGGCCAGACAAAGACTAAAAAACATGGAGAATAAATATGGCGGAATGACGGTTAATGAACGTTTATATGTGAGTGGCTTGTGGGAAAAATTCGATGATGCTGTAGCACAAAAAGACATTGATTTAGTGATTGCCATACTTAAAAAAGTTGAATTAAATGATTCAAATATTCAAGAAATTTTAAAGTTTAATGGATTTGCAGGTTAATTAGTCATATAAATTATATAAAAAAAGCGATGAGTAATACTCATCGCTTTTTTTATATCTACAAGCTGCCAACAGGCAACTGCCAACTTAGAAACGGTATCCCAAAGTTAAGTAAGCATTGTCATTTGAGTTTCTTAACATAGCTCCAGGGCTTGCGTTGCCCAAATCATATGCGAAAATAGTTTGGTTACCGGTTGAGTGCGCATAGGTAGCATCAACATAATAAGCGCCAAAACGCAGGCCTATACCACCGCTGGCAGTTTTAATCTTGCTGCCATTATCTTTTAGGGCATTACCCTGTATGCCGTAGCCGCCACGGAGCAAAAAGAAACTGGTTATACGCGCCTCGGCACCAACACGCGCGTTAATGGCCGATTTATATAAGCCTTTAATGTCGGGGTTATCAATTTTGTCGGCATTATAATCGGGGTTGCTGCTCAAATGTGCAGTGCTGTAATCAACATACTCAACATCGCCGGTGATAAAACCGAAGCTTTTGATAAATACTGCTGCGCCGCCTGCTAATTTTAAAGGAGTACGCAAGTTATAATTAAGCGTGTAATTGCCCGAGTTTTGTGATGTTACAGCCTCCTTATTGATGCTTGTTGCAACACCTTCGTTGTATGTATCATCAATATTATAGAAAGTTGGCGAGGTAAAGGTTGCGCCTAAACGTACTGCCTCTACAGGTTTGTAAATAACACCTACTTTTGCGCTAAAACCTGTACCCCTTGTTGACTGGTTTTGAGCGTAAGACGACGAGTAATCGCGTGTTGTGCCTACCGGGGGGGTACCTTCAAGCCTCGACAAAGAGCCATCTTCATAAAAAGTACTGAATGAGTCATAGTTAATATCTGTAAAGCTTAAGCTAAAACCCAGGTATAATTTATTGCTATAGTTTGCACCAAGAGAAAAATCGACTGCAGATTGACCTCCGCGACGGTTAATAAAGCCTTCCTGTGCAACAGGAGAACCTGAAATGTTATTGCTCCTGTATTCAAAATCCGACGGGTTAGGGCCGGTAGAATATTTGTCTATCAGGTTTTGCTGATAAGCCGCATCTATTAAACTGCCTTCGGGGCCTAAACCAAACTGATTAGCCTGGCTGGCATAATAATCATTTATAGAATTAAGGTTATTCGAGCCCCCGTAATGAATATTCTGGTCGAAATTATTAGTACGGCTAAAAGCAACACCATAATTTACGCTAAGCCATCCTTTATTTTTATCGGCACCACGCGGCTTGGTAAGTTGGTTGTAAATTACAAGCGCAGCATTATTTAAATTAACTGTATTGCGCGTTGCCGAATAAGCACCGGCTTTTGTTTTTGAATTATCGTACTCGGGCGTTATACTAACTTCCGAGCGGGTGAAGAAGCCCAGCCCGGCAGGGTTACCACTAACGTTACTCAAATCGCCACCCACGGCAGTACCTGCGTTACCAACAGCCTTAATTCGGGATGTTGACCCGTTTACGGTTTGTGAAAACCTGATAGCATCTTGTGAATATTGGGCAAAAGTATTTTGGGTAAATGCTACTATAGCAATTACACTTAGTATATATTTTATTTTCATAAATGTTTAAAGGTTGAAGTAATAATTAGTTCCTTACCGGCCTGCCACCACCACCACCGCCACTGCTTGAGCCGCCACCGCCGCCTCTTGAACCACCGCCAAAGCTTGATGGTGCAGAACGCTCAACATTGGGTTGGTAAGTTGGCCTGGCATCTGTACGTACGCCACGTGTAGCGCGGGTGTCACCATAAGCGGGCCGGCCATTAGAGCCGTTACCTGTACTAACCCCACGGGTACCCCTGTTTGGAATATAGCCTATGCCGCTGTTGTTACCACCATAAGAAGTGCGCGAACGGTTGCCAAATACCGGGCTGCCGGGGCTGCCATTACCCCTGTAAGGGCGTGCACGGTTATAAGCCGTAGATCCCCAGAAGCCTGAACCGTAATAACCGCCAACACCCCAGTATGGCGAATAGTAACCGCCATAGCCATAACCACCCCAAGGGTAGCCAAAGCCGTAGCCGTAACCTAAGCCTCCGTAATACCATGGCGAACCATAGCCAAAGCCGCCGTAACCAAAACCACCGCCGTAACCATAGCCAAAACCTAAGCCAATGCTTAAACCATAGCCACCATAGCCGTAACCATAGGGCGAGTAAAAGTTATCGTAATAACCAAACGGCGAATAATAACTGAAACGGTTTATACGTGATGAGTAATCATCATAGTAGAAATAATCGTCATCGTCGCTATCCTGGTCGTCGGCTTCCTGGTTATATTCATTATTTCTGGTAATATAAACAGGCTCTTCGGCCGCTGTCGCGCGCGAGAAATACACGTCGTCGTCGTTTTTTGAAGTGGATGCGGTTTTGTTAACGGAGCAGGAACTCAGCGCTATAGCACTGATCAAAATCATTCCTTTAATAAGGTTCCTATTCATTTTTGTAAGGATGTAAAGTTCTAAGGCCAAATAAACGTATAAATTTATAAATTTGAGCCCTGCTAAATGTTAAATATCAGATCAATTATAATCCAAATATCACAAAATGAGCAAAGGTGTCATAAGTAAAGACGAAGATTACTCGCAATGGTTTAACGACTTAATAATTAAATCTGACATGGCCGAGTATTCGCCCGTGAGAGGATGTATGATCATTAAGCCGTATGGCTATTCTATATGGGAAAAAATACAGGCTGTGCTCGATAAAATGTTTAAGGAAACAGGGCACCAAAATGCTTATTTCCCACTGCTCATCCCAAAATCTTTTTTCTCAAAAGAGGCCAGCCACGTAGAGGGCTTCGCTAAAGAATGTGCCGTTGTGACACACTATCGCCTCAAAAACGATGGAGAAGGGAATATTATTGTAGATGAGGATGCAAAATTGGAGGAAGAATTAATTATTCGCCCAACATCCGAAACCATCATCTGGAATACCTACCGTGGATGGATCCAAAGCTATCGCGATCTGCCTATTCTGGTTAACCAGTGGGCTAACGTTATGCGCTGGGAAATGCGTACCCGTTTGTTTCTGCGTACCAGCGAATTTTTATGGCAGGAAGGCCACACCGCGCACGCAACATCAGACGAGGCCATAGCAGAAACCGAGCAAATGCTGGATGTTTATGCTGATTTTGCCGAAAACTGGATGGCATTACCGGTTGTAAAAGGCCGTAAAACACCAAACGAAAGATTTGCCGGTGCGCTGGATACCTATTGCATTGAAGCTTTAATGCAGGATGGTAAAGCACTGCAGGCGGGTACATCGCACTTTTTAGGGCAAAACTTTGCCAAGGCGTTTGATGTAAAATTTACCACTAAAGATAATAAGCAGGATTTTGTTTGGGCAACATCATGGGGCGTATCTACCCGTTTAATTGGCGCGTTGATCATGGCCCACTCTGATGATGCCGGATTGGTACTGCCGCCAAAGCTGGCGCCTATACAGGTTGTTGTTGTGCCTATTTATAAACATGATGAAGAACTGGAGAACATCACCACTTTTGTAAATGCTTTAACAAAAGAACTGCGTGCAAAAGATATCAGCATAAAATTTGATAAACGCGACACCCACCGCCCCGGCGCTAAATTTGCCGAGTACGAATTGAAGGGCGTGCCACTGCGCGTTGCCATTGGCAGCCGCGATATGCAGAATGGTACAGTTGAACTGGCCCGCCGCGATACCAAAACAAAAGAAACCGTAAATCAGGAGGGCCTTGCAGCGCATATCGAAGCATTGCTGGAAGAGATACAGGCGAACATTTACAAAAAAGCATCTGATTTCCGTGCGGAGAATACTACCGAGGTGGATACTTACGATGAGTTTAAGCGGATGCTTGATGAGCAGCCGGGCTTTTTATCGGCCCATTGGGATGGCACCGCCGAAACCGAACAAAAGATAAAAGATGAAACTAAGGCTACAATCCGTTGTATACCTTTGAACAATAAACAGGAAGAAGGCAGATGCATCCTGACGGGTAAACCGTCGACACAGCGGGTGCTTTTCGCTAGAGCCTATTAATTGATTGGTGAGTGGTTGATTGGGTTAAGTGGTGAGTGGTTTTAGCTGCACATGCATTTTTAAGATACAACGAAGACTAAACACTACTAATTGATAAATATGGCCTCTTTCACAGAATTAGAAACCTGGAAGCAATCAAGGAAGATCAGAAACATAGTTTCTGATCTTGTAAAGAAATTTCCGGTTGATGAAAAGTTTAGACTGACAGACCAAATTATCCGTTCTTCACGTTCTATAGGTAACAATTTGGCAGAAGGGCATGGTCGCTTTCATTATCAGGATAACATTCGGTTTTGTATAATGGCAAGAGGGTCATTGACCGAAACACTCGATCATTTGATTATCGCTTTGGACGAAAAAATTATTACCGAAGAAGTTCTACAATCGTTTCAACCGGAATACGAAAGCGGTTTGAAATTAATAAATTGGTTATATTCAATATTTAAAAAGTAAGAAAATGGGTGAGTAGTGAATAGTTGATTGTGAGAGTGGTTGGTTTACACTGCTCGCCGATATTCAACTATTCACCACTTAACTTAATCAACCACTCACCATCCCATGAAATTCGGAACAAAAGCAATACACGCAGGGCAAGAGCCCGACCCAACTACCGGCGCTATCATGACGCCGATATACCAAACATCAACCTACTGGCAAAAATCGCCGGGCGATAATAAGGGGTACGAGTACTCGCGCGGCACAAACCCAACCCGTAAGGCGCTGGAAGATTGTTTGGCAGCATTGGAGAACGCTAAGTTTGGCTTAGCCTTTTCAAGCGGTATGGGTGCCACTGATGCGGTAATGAAATTATTGGCCCCGGGCGATGAAGTAATAACCGGTAACGACCTTTACGGAGGTTCGTATCGCATCTTTACCAAGATCTACGCTAACTATGGTATCAAATTCCATTTCCTTGATCTGTCAAACCCCGACATTATCAATGAGTATGTGAACGATAAAACCAAACTGGTTTGGATAGAAACGCCAACCAACCCAACTATGCAGGTAGTAGATATTGAGGCGGTAGGCAAAATAACTAAAGCTAAAAACCTGTTATTTGTGGTTGATAATACCTTTGCATCGCCATACCTGCAAAACCCTATCGACCTTGGCGCCGATGTGGTGATGCATTCGGTTACCAAATACATTGGCGGCCACAGCGATGTGGTAATGGGTGCCCTGATGCTGAACGACGAAGAACTTTACAAAAAGCTTTGGTTCATTTACAACGCATGCGGTGCTACGCCAGGCCCTATGGATAGCTTTTTGGTATTGCGTGGAATCAAAACCCTGCACCTGCGTATGAAAGCGCATTGCGAGAACGGCCGCCAGGTTGCCGAATTTTTGAAAAATCACCCACGTGTTGAGAAGATCTACTGGCCAGGTTTCCCCGATTCAAAGAACCACGACATCGCCAAAAAACAAATGCGCGATTTTGGCGGTATGATATCAATAGTATTGAAAGGTGCCGACCTGCAGGAAACGTTCCGCATTGCATCGTCATTTAAAGTATTTGCCCTTGCCGAGTCATTGGGCGGGGTAGAATCCCTGATCAACCATCCCGTAAGCATGACCCACGGCAGCATCCCCAAAGCCGAGCGCGATAAAGCCGGCGTAGTAGACAACCTGTTGCGTTTAAGCGTAGGGGTAGAGGATATTGAAGATCTGTTAGAAGATTTGAAGCAAGCGTTGGCTTAAAAAGAGCCAAGATATAAGAGTCAAGAGCCAAGACGACAAGTTACCTTCTTGTTTCTTGGCTCTTATTTCTTAATTCTAAAATTATGAACGATAACCTCAAAGCCTTCCTCGACCAAAAAGTAGCCCAATATAACCGACCGGAGTTTATTGCTAACGACCCGGTAAGCATCCCGCATCTGTTCAGCAAAAATCAGGATATCGAAATCATGGGTTTTTGGGCGGCAACACTGGCATGGGGGCAAAGGGTTACCATCATTAATAAGTGTAAGGAATTGATTGCCCTGATGGATGGTGCACCTTACGATTTTATCGTCAACCACGAGGAACCCGACTTAAAAAAACTACTGCATTTTAAGCACCGTACTTTTAATGATATAGATACGCTGTATTTTATATCGTTTTTTAGGTGGCATTATGAGAATTTTGAGAGTTTGGAGGATGCATTTGTGCCCGGCTCTGGTATTCGACAAGCTCAGACTGACATTGGTGCCGAAGCGGCCCTCAACCATTTCCGTTCCTATTTCTTTTCCCTGCCCGATTTTCCGCACCGTACAAAAAAGCATGTATCGTCTCCTTCGCAAAAATCAACCTGTAAAAGGCTGAATATGTTTCTGCGCTGGATGGTGCGTAAAGATGACAACGGCGTTGATTTTGGCATCTGGAACAAACTAAAGCCTGCCGACCTGATATGCCCCTGTGATCTGCATGTAGACCGCGTGGCCCGCAAACTCAAATTGATTAGCCGCAAACAAACCGACTGGCAAACCGCCCTCGAACTGACCGAGCGCCTCAAAGAATTTGACCCGACAGACCCGGTTAAATATGATTTCGCCCTGTTTGGCCTAGGTATCGAAGAGCGTTGGGGGATAGAAGGAATATTGCCGGAGTTTGATTAGCCGAATTTGCCACCCTGTCATTTCGAGGGAAGCGTAGCGATGAGAAATCTTACCGAACATGCAAAGTTCCGGATGCAATTGTAAAAGATTTCTCCTCGTACCTCGTGCGAAATGACAATAGTTTTTTACATTAGTGAAAACTAATTCCCATTGGCACCCTCAGAAGAATATCACCTATCCCATTTTCTAACCGGCAAAAGCGAACACACGCTTGCCTTGTTTAACCATTTCATAAATAGCTTTAGCACAATGGACAATGTTGAAATAGTGCCGCTAAAAAGTATGATAGCGATTGATAACGGGCATAAACGAGTTGCTTATATAACGCAGTTAGGGAAAAACTTTATACACGTAGTATTCCCCTTTAAGCGGGAGTATCCGGATAATCTCTGTTTTCAGAAAATAGCGCAGGTGCCCGGCCAGCAGCAATTTAACCATCATTTCAGGATGCTGAACACTAATGATGTTAACGATGAAGTAATGGGCTTCATGAAACTGGCCTATTTCGAAGAAGCTTTAAGCTAATTTCCAGTCGGGCCTTTCAAAATGGCAGGTATAGCCATAAGGGTGCTTTTGTAAATAATCCTGATGTTCTTCTTCCGCATTCCAAAAATCGGTTTCTGGCACCACTTCGGTAACTATTTTACCCGGCCAAACGCCTGACGCATCCATCTCTGCGATCAGTGCATTTGCCGTATCGCGTTGAATTTCGTTGCTATAAAAAATGGCAGAACGGTAGGATGTACCTACGTCATTGCCTTGCCTGTTCCGTGTTGTAGGGTCGTGTATCTGGAAAAAATACTCCAACAATTTACGGTAAGATAAAACCGAGGGATCAAACTCCACTGCTATCGCTTCTGCGTGCGTGCCATGGTTACGATAGGTTGCATTTGGCACATTACCACCCGTGTAACCCACAACAGTAGAAATAACACCCGGATAATGCCTGATCAATTCTTCTACTCCCCAAAAACAACCTCCGGCCAAAATAGCTTTTTCAGTACTCATATTGCTTTATCTAATAATAAACTAAGATAGGTTACAAATAGTCAAATGTCAATAATATGATGTCGCAAACCGCTCATTTTACCCTTAGTTTACATAAAAGGATAGATAACATAATTTATTTAATCATTTATTATTGCAGTGCACATTAACCTCGTATAACCGCGAAATGTGTTAAGGATTTATACCCGGCAACTACGATTATTAAACAGCTTAAAAGCCAGAGTGTTACAAGTAAAGGTGTACCCATTATATATACCTGGTTTAATATCCCTTTCGTTATCAATCCGTTTAAGAAGACCAGCATGATAATGGTATCTAATACTAACGGTAGAATGAGTAAAGCTATAAATATGATAAGCTTATGCTTATTGACTATGGCACGATAAGCCGTTATAAGCGGCGGCACACAAATCAGCGCGACGATAACAAAACCCAGTAATTTAATCCATATCAAATTCGAATGGCTGGCATTCATCAATAGCGAACGCAGCCCGTAAACCTCATCGCCCGAACCGGTTGCTGCCATATAAATACGGCCAAATGGCATATTGCCTAAAATAAATACAATACCTAATGATCTTATTTGGGTTGATTTGCCATATTTTAGCCAATACCTACCCAGCCAAAGCATTATAAACGTAAATACAGGCCCGGCAAAGGTGGCTATCTGCGGATAGCTTATATTGCAGGTTTCGCAAAGCTGCCATACATTAAAATCGCGGGTACCCCAGGCGCCGCATAGTATCCGCCCCGTTATAATATGGGCAAGTTCGTGCAACTCGTGCATCAGAAAAAAGAAGAACTGGAAGATCAGCAGGTTTCTAAAAGTTAACCGCAGATGTAAAGGCTGTGTAAGGCTCATGGTGGCATAAGACTACACTGTAGAATAGTAGGTTACATATTTAATGGATTAAGCAGGTGTTAATGATGAGCGCCGGAATTATTCATGGCGATACCGCTCTCGTAAAAATCAGTAGACCTGTTTATATGCTTCCTTGCCTCGTATGAGGCTATATCTTTTTTCAGGATAAAATAAATAAGTACCGACCAAATAAACGGGAGCAATAGAATAAGCAAAATGTTAAACTGCTTTTGAGTTTTAGATAAAACAGGCGCATTAATGGTTTTAAAAATAGCCAATGCAGCCACAAGTAAATGAGCAGCAATAAATATAATAATTAAAATTTGCCCGCCTGTTATCATGCTTTAAGCCTCTTCTTTAAAATATACCTTGTAGTAATTCATGGCCTTGTCATCGTCAAAACCCTTTTCAATCAGCTTGTTATCGCCATGTATATAGATGTGGAAATTTTTATCCAGCTTTAAAACACTTTTGTAAATGCGTGCCTGTTTTTTAACAGCGTTGCCCGAGATCTCGAAGCTATCGCCAATAGGGGCATCAAACTCTTCCTCGTACTGGCTTTTAAATGTTTTAAAGGATGCAATGGCTTCGGGATTGCTGATCACTTCTTCGCTAAACTCATCCAGGTCGAAGGTCTCTTTTTCCTTAAAGTATTTCATTGAGCGGTTCAGCAGGTCAATTTTGTCGGCCTTGCTCATTTCAAACTCATCATCGAGCTTTTGGGTTACAAAGTTTTTGTACACACCCAGCGCATTACTGGTTTGGTTAAAGCTATCGTTGCGGATCTTTAATTGTAGAAATTCATCCTTCCAGTAAACCGCGGCATCCTGCCCGCCGCTCACCTTATCAACCACAACCACCTTGTAGCCGTTCTCTTTTTCGATGTTGAATATCAGTACACCTTTATCCAGCTTGTTAATGTTGATGGCATCCTGCTCATAATCAACCGCGAAACCGCCCTGGTCCGGGTATACTTTCAAATAGGTCTCTTTATTTTCAGATTTAAATATCCCGATGGCATCCAGTGGGTTGCCTTCTATCTGTACGTTATTAAAATAAACAACGTATAGTTCGCCACCTTTTATATTGGGGTGGGTGCTAACTTTATACAAATGTTTAGCAATCTGTTCAGACATCTCATGGAACCGCTCCTTATGCTCAAACACCTTTGTTGCAAAATTATGCAGTTCGTTAAGAGCAAGGTCGCCACTGCTGTGCATCAGGTGGTAAACCTCGTTCGCTTTCTCGAATGGTTTTAAAAAATATTGCATCAGCAGGTTTGGGATAATTTCGTCCTTTAGTGCCAGCGGCTGCGCAGACAGGGCGTACATTTCACCTACAGATTGGTTGCCAACATGGTGTACAGAAATAGTATCGAGCAAGGCTTCAAAAAAAGTTACCATAGTGTGGCGAAGATAATTTTTTTAAGTCACTTGTCATGGGTTAATGGTCATTGTAAAGTAGTACAAGGTACAGGGTTAACTATTCAACCGTAATTTGTTTTACTTTTGCAGAGGTTGGCAAATGCAACAAAGGACTAATGACTGATAATAAAGAAGAAACCATAGTAGCACTTGCTACACCAAACGGCATAGGCGCAATAGGGGTTATCCGCTTGTCGGGCCCTGATGCTATAACTATTGCGCAGCGGGTTTGGAAAGGTAAGGACCTTACCAAACAGGCCTCGCATACGCTGCATTTTGGGCGTATTGTTGATGGTGATATAGAATTGGATGAAGTGGTTGCATCTTTATTTGTAGCACCACGGTCATACACCCGCGAGAATGTGGTTGAGATATCCTGTCACGGCTCTAATTATATCATCGAGTCCATTATTAAATTGCTGATCAAAAACGGCGCACGTGCTGCTAAAGCGGGAGAGTTTACCCTAAGAGCATTCCTAAACGGCCAGCTCGACCTTTCGCAGGCTGAAGCCGTTGCCGATTTGATAGCCTCCAACTCAAAAGCATCGCAACAAATAGCCCTGCAGCAATTACGCGGAGGCTTTAGTAATCAGCTACAGCAATTGCGCGAGCAATTGGTTCAGTTTGCCTCATTAATAGAACTTGAACTTGATTTTGCCGAAGAGGATGTAGAGTTTGCCAACCGCGATCAGTTAAAAAAACTTACCCACGAGATCACCCGTGTTATTGGTAGCCTGATACAATCATTTGAATTGGGTAACGCCATAAAAAACGGCGTAAATACTGTAATAGCAGGCCGACCTAATGCAGGGAAGTCTACCTTGCTGAACGCGCTTTTGAACGAGGAGCGAGCCATTGTGAGTCATATTCCCGGCACTACGCGTGATACTATTGAGGAGGTGCTAAATATTCAGGGTATCAACTTTCGCCTGATAGATACTGCAGGCATCCGCGAAGCGACCGATACTATTGAGCAAATAGGGGTACAGCGTACCATGGAAAAGATAAGCCAAAGCGCTTTATTAATTTATGTTTACGATGCCGAGCAAATAACACTTGCCAACTTGAATAGCGATATAGAAAGCCTGCAAAAACCTGGTATAACCATGTTATTAGTGGCAAACAAAGCCGATCTTTTAAATCAGGAGCAGTTATTAGCCTTGCCGCATACAGATAAAGCAATCATCGTATCGGCCAAAGAAAAGCGGCATATTGATAAACTGAAAAATAAGATATATACTGCTGCCATAAAAGAGCAACTAAGCGGCCACGAAACACTGGTAACCAACATTCGCCACCTGGAAGCCCTGCAAAAAACCGAAGAAGCGTTGATAAGGGTACTAAGTGGGATAGATACAGTCACATCTGATTTCCTTTCGATGGATATTAAACAGGCCCTGCATTATTTAGGTGAAATAACCGGTGTTGTTACTACGGATGATTTGCTGGAGAATATATTTAGTAAGTTCTGTATCGGCAAGTAGACCCTGTCAAATACTTCAAAACGCTGACAATTAAATAACTCATTGTTAATAAGTTATGACTTTTAAACTTGTCTAAATTCTTGGATAATTAGCATTGTATTTCTTATATTTGGTACTATCTTGTTACTCAAAACCAAAAAAATGTGAGGCAAGATTTTTAGGGAGAAATTAAGTCGCTTATATACTCTTATTTCCGCTTATTGGGCCTTATATACGCTTAATTCCCCTTAAAATTGGGTGAGTTAACAACCGATGATTAATTTCTCCATCATCAGTAGTTAACTCGCCGGTTATCTCCCCTTGCTAGGGTAATAATCTGATTATTAATGCCTTGTATAAGGCGAAATTATCGCCCTGAGACTTGTTTGCCAAAATTTTGGCAAATGCAAAAAAGCTGATTTTGAAATGAGTTCGAATTTTACAGTAAACAGGATTTGTGAGCAATGCGGCAATGTGTTTCAGGCCAAGACCACCGTAACCAGGTTTTGCAGCGGACTTTGCAATAAGCGAAACTACAAGGCTAAAGTCCGAAACGGAAAGATGGCAACAATGGACGAAGTCGTAAAAAAAGTCATGGATGCGAAAGACCCGGACGGAACATCCGGTGAATTTCTTAACGTCAAGAGTGCTGCAAAACTCTTGAGAGCATCTGATAAAATGATCTACCATCTGATCAATATTGGCAAACTCAATGCAGTAAACCTATCTAAAAGAAAAACGCTTGTCTACCGAAATGACATTGATAAGCTATTTGAGCTACCTCCTGTAGTTCAACTGAAGGAGCTCAAACCTCCACCGATTTCGGAATGCTATCATATGGCTGAAGCGCAGAAAAAATTCAACATTTCAGAAGGCGCTCTTTACCGGATCATTCAACGGAATAACCTTTTCAAGTTTCAGGATGGCTGGTACACCTACGTAGCCAAAGCGGACCTTGACAGGATATTCAATCCACAAGTACAAAATGGCTAAAGTACACATTCGTAAAAAAGCATTAACAAAAGGATGTCACTCTATTTTTCTTGATTTTTCACCACCACTCCGAAATCCTAAAACGGGGAAGCCGCAGCGGTACGAGTTTTTAGATCTATTCACTTATGACAAGCCAATAACTAATCTTGAACGACGGCACAATTCCGAGACCATGGAACTGATTGAAAATTTACGTGCAACAAGAATGCTTGACATTCAAAATAGAAAATATGGATTTGTGTCCGACAGGGATCGTTCAGCGAGCTTTGTTGATTATTTTAAGGAATTTATCTATACCAAAACCAATTCCGACTGCGACAATAACGCTATGTCTTTTCGTCATTTCGTTGCTTTCGCAGGACATGATCTGATATTTAACGATCTGGATGAATTTATGTGCGAGGATTACAAGAACTTTATGTTGAGTGGTCCGGGAATCAGCAGGCGTGGCAGGCCCATATCCAGAAATACTGCTGCTAATTATTTTGCCAAGTTCAGGAATGCACTGAAACGCGCTTATAAGCAAGGTTTGATAACTTTAGATCTGCACAGCCAAGTTGATCCCATAAAGCTTAAAAGACGCGCTGAAGCGAACTGACATCCTGCAGGTCGGCCTTTACAACAGTGGCACCAAGTTCCGCCAGTCGGAGCGCCGCAACGGAACCCGGGTCACGTGTCAGGGCGGTAACGGACCAGCGGCCCGTCCGCAGCAAAGCGGCGGCGACAGCGCCGCCCTGGTTGCCAGTGGCACCGCAGACAGCGATGGTGCGTAGTGGTAGGCTGAGGGCTGTCATCCAATTTGATCGATTTCTTATTTTATGTTCCGCAAACGTCTTATTCGGTACCGAAAGAGAAACCCGCAACAACTTTTTAACCTTTTTTTCGGGCCATGTATTAAGTAACCGAGCAAGACAAAATCGGATATTGCCCGACCCGGCATGTGCATCTTACAGACCTGACCCGGCGTTACCGGGCGGAGAATTGGGTATAAGTGAGCGATAAAAGGTTGTACCGCTTAATATTTTAGGCGGGCGTTGATAAAGCCCGGCCGGAGACCATTACAGACGCCATAATGGAAACATATCTTTTCCTGAACAATCCCAGATATACCTCATTCGGTATAGGATTTCAAAAAAGTCATTCGCATGATCATAAAGGTCTTGCTATTAATATTGTCTTCCCGTTTGTTCTCGTTGATCGTTCACCGCAACGATAATGTCCGGACGTGGTAATGTAAATGGGGTTCCTTTAGCTACCGACTCATTAACCGGGTATTGCCGGACCGGATCTCAGGTATCATTAAAAGCCTTTCTGAATTCCAGCGGGGATAGATTGGTTTTCTGCTTGAACAGCTTGTTAAATGATTGCGGATGTTCAAAGCCCAATTGATAAGCGATCTCGGCAGTCGTGAGACTTTTGTTGCTGAGCAGTGTTTTGGCTTTCTCAATCAAGCGCAGATGGATATGCTCCTGGGTGGTTTTGCCCGTCAGCGTTTTCAGCATGTCGGACAAATAACGCTGCGAAACCTGCAAATGAGCGGCGATGTCCTGTGGCGAAGGCAAACCGTTTAGCAAGGCATTGTCAAAATGTTCATCTAGCCAGGTATTCATCCGCCCGATCAGGTCATGATGAGCGTTTTTGCGGGTCATGAACTGCCGGTGATAAGATCTGTTGCTGTGGTTTAATAAAAGTTCCAGCTGCGAAATGATCACCTCCTCGCTGAATTGGTCAATCCTTTCCTCCAGCTCCACAGCCATCGCCTGGAAAAGCTGGTTCATCGTTGCTTTTTCATTTTTAGAAAGAAACAAAGCCTCTGACACCGCATAGGAAAAAAAACCATATTGGTGGATCTTTTCGGCCAGGGAGTGACCGCGTAGCAGATTGGGATGAAAATACAGCGCAAAGCCCTCATAATCGCCCCGGTCAGCCGTCTTTTGCACGATCTGACCAGGCGAGATGAAAGCCATGCCGCCCTCCTTAAAGTCATAACTGCCTGGTCCGTATTTGACGCTTCCGTTAAATGTCCTTTTAAAGGTTATCTTGTAGAAGTCCAGCACAAACCAGCTGCCGGCATCACTCAGATCCATGACCATCCGGTCATAATTAACCAGCGCGATCAGGGGATGGGACGGCGCAGGCAAATCCAGCATGATGAGCAGATCGCTGATGTCGGAGAAATGATGTGCTTTTGGATCCATAGTGTAAATATAAATTTATCCTTGTAACGCAGGGCGAATGACGATGTCGCCGACATCGATATTGTCCGGCTGGCTGATCGCATAGGCCACCGCCTCCGCGATCGACAAGGCAGGAATGGAGATCTGATCGGCTTTTTCCTGGTTAGCCTTTTTGAGTGCCTCGTTCCGGATGTTGCTGACGAACTCCGTCTTAACATAGCCCGGCGAAATGCCCGTCACCCGCCAGCGGCCCTCGGATTCCTGGCGTAAAGCCTCACTGATCGTGCGAACCGCATTTTTGGTGCCGGCATAGACACCCATTTGCGGAACGATGGCAATGCCCGCCGTAGAGATGATATTGACGATATGTCCTGAACCCTGCTTTTTAAATACAGGTAAAGCTGCCGCGATACCGTATAACGTTCCTTTCAGGTTAATATCTATCATTTGTTCCCAGCCTTCCACATCCAGCTCTTCCATACGGTACAACTGTGCGACACCGGCATTATTGATCATCACGTCCAGCCGCCCATAGGTGGCCAAAGCGAATGTAACCAGATGTTCTACATCTTCTTTACGTGTTACATCTGCTTCTATGCTGGCAGCTTCGCCACCATTCTGCAGGATGGCAGCAACGATGTCCTTTAGTTTATCCGTGCGCCTTGCGGCCAGCACCACTTTGGCACCGTACTTGGCCAGTAATTCTGCCGTGGCCTGGCCGATCCCGCTGCTGGCACCGGTAATGGCTACTACTTTTCCTTCGATACCTTTTTTCATATCTTTCTGATTATTCAGGCAAATTTCTGAAAATGGCTGATTTTAGTTGTAGCCGATCTGGTGAGATGTGTAGCCGATTTGGCTGCGGCAGGATCGACGATGATTCGGTGACACTTGTACCATTTCTACCACATCGTGAACCACAGGCGATCCTTTTATGCATAGTTGGTCGCTGTTGAAGTAATCCTCCGGTACAGTTTCAATTTTTTTATAGTAGCAAATATGCCTGTATCATAACTGAGCCATTAAATACGAAATTATTGGTCATTACTCAAAGCCCTGATCGACGCCTGCAGTTCTTCCTCTGTCTCAGGCAACTGGATCTTCAAACTGTAAGTGACGCGTGCCTGAACACGCTCCACAAAGGGTCTAAACCTTTCATTATAATTGGCAAAAGCTTTTTGGTGATCTTCATGGGTGTGTAATTCCTTCGCCAGCAGCGTTGCCCCCTGCATCGCCAAACTGGTACCCATACCGGTAAAAAAACTCGGCGCATAGGCCGCATCACCGATCAGGCCCACCCGGCCTTTTGTCCAGGATGGCATTTTGATCTGACAGGCCTCATCAAAGTAAAGGTCATCAGCAACGAGCATGGCATCCAAAATGCCCGGGATCTTCCAATTGGTGTTACGCCCAAAGTATTCTTTTAAGATCCGCTTCGGCTGTTCGCGGTCACGGTAATTCCAGCTTAACTTGGGTGCCCTGAACAGAAGGATAGCGTTCGCTGCATCTTTGAACTGATAGATCACGGCCTGTTTGCTCAATTCGCGATACACGATGCCGGTTGACTGAGGCCTGCCTGTTTGGATCTGATCCGCTTTGGCAAATGCAAAGTAGAGGCCGAGAAAGTTTTTGAAGTCTTCCTCTGGTCCAAAAACAAGTTTCCTTATCATAGAATGGGTGCCATCTGCTCCGAATACCAGATCATAGGTTTTACGCTCCCCCTTTTCAAAAGACACCTCCACCTGACCTTCCTGCTGGATCAATGTGGCTATACTATTGCCAAAAATGATCTCCACTTCATCTTTCGGAAGGGCCCTGTAGATAATTTTTACCAGGTCGCCGCGGTGAATCTCGATATCACCCAGGTATTCCGGCAAAGTATTAATGGCAAATTTAGCCAGTGTATGATCGTCGGCATCCACGACCTCATCGGTATGGACAAATTCACCGGCTTTGATCTGATCATAAATACCCATTTCCTTTGCTATATCCAATGCTTCACCACGCACATCAATGGGCGAGCCACCTGTTCTCAAATCCTTTCCCAATTCCACAACGGTTACGTCGTAACCAAATTTATTCAGCCAGTATGCTAATGTCAGTCCTGCAAAGCTAGCACCAGAAATCAATACTTTTTTTTTTCATTTTTCAATTTATTTATTGTTAAACTCTTATTTACAAAGCAAAATTATCGGTAGTTTTATAAGTAAAATATTCGATAAACAACTATTAATGGTCGAAAAAATAAAAATGGAGAGCGCTGATCTTATAGACAACGATGTTCGTCAGTTTGCCCACAGGCTTGGCGTTATTTTAGAGGACCTTATGCAACATCTTGAGGTGGTCTTTTTTAAAGGGTTTAGCTTTTTGCCTGAGATGGCGATGCACTTTGGTGCTTTCGATGTGAAGGATGATTTTACGCGTGTTACCGGTCAGTCCGGCATAAGCGATGGGTTAGGTTTTGTATTTTACAACATAGTCGATGGTGGTGCGACAGACCAAATTGAAAACAATAATGTCAGTGGCCCGATGGAACCACCATTTGTACGCATATTTCCCTATGCTATAAGCCAAACGTTGCATTTTAAAAAAGGTACACGGATGTCGCACGTGTCCATCAGCGTCAGCGCAGCGTACCTGAAAGCCTTTTTACGGGAAGAGGCTGCAGACTTTGCATACGTTTTTGATAGCGCTAACCACTTCTGGATAGAAGAACTCATGACTGATGATATTTTGCGTACCGTAAACGACATAGTGAAACGGGAAGAACCAAACGCTATGAAAGGCTTTTATTACAAGATGAAGGCCATGGAGTTGCTCTTCCACCTTTTTGAAAGTTTAAAAAAACGTAAGAATGCTACTGCCGGTCGGAAACTGAACAAAAGAGAAATTGAGGCTGTTTATAAGGTAAGGGACAAAATCGCCTCGTCATTGAGCCGCCCCGTTACCATTGCAGAACTAAAGCAGATCGCCGGTATGAACGAATTAAAATTACGCAAGATCTTTACGCAGGTCTTTGGGATGGGCATATACGACTATTACCAGCATCTGCGGATGAAGGAAGCTGCACGGCTCTTGCGTGAGAACAACATGTCAGTGTCAGAAGCGGCCTATGAGATGGGGTTTGAGAACCTGGGGCACTTTACAAGGGTTTTTGAAAAGCATATTGGTAAGAAGCCCAAAAAGTATGTTCAAAGCTTCATCACCATTTCTGGCCAATAGTCGAATATTTTTAATTGCTTAAAATATATCCTCCTTAACTTTTCCCAGGTATCATCAGGAAAAAACATACCGAAATTTTCCGCTAAATGATAATAGACTTTCAATAACATAGCTTTCATTTATAAAGTTATCCGACTATTTTTAAATTTTTTTTTGTATATTTTATCAATAAAACTGCGGATATTTTTGCATTATAGTTCAAGATCATGCAAAAAGAAAATGTAAACCTTAATCGTTTCAATCCGTCACAACGACTAAATCAACGTTATCGCTTCGCAGATCCCAATATGAATCTGTTTTTTATTGGCGCACTAGGCTGGGGCCGGCAGGAGGCTTGTCTGCAGGTGAAGCATTTCATGTTGCCAATCAAATTGAGGATGGAAACGTAGATTCCTGGATGCAAGCATTTGAACGTCAGGGTGAATTGCTTGATCTACAAGCCGACACATGGATTGAGCGCAGATGTAACCGTGCTGCCGGGGAAGCCAGATTGAAAGCTTTTGTATGTTATCGTATGGCGTGGCAATTTGTTGCGCCGGGCGATTGTTTCACGAGGTTATTTCACACCAGTCAAAGGCTATTCGATAAAGCTATGGCAGAATTGGAACTTCCGGTGAAACGTTTTAGTGTTCCATATAAAAATGGCGAATTACCTGGGCATTTCTATCAGTCGAACGATTCTTTTGCACCAACTGTGCTGGTAATTGGCGGAGCAGATACCTGTCATGAAGATAGGTTCTTGTCTCAGGGACATTACTATTTTTACCGTGGCTATTCAGTAGCTTTAGTCGATTTACCAGGTCAGGGGCTTGTACAGGAACAGGGACTTTACTGGGAGCCCGAGACTGAACGTCCCATATCAATGGTAATCGATAAATTGATCTCCTGTTTTGGAGTAAACTCCAATAGGTTGGCGTTATTAGGCATGAGTCTTGGGGACTACTTCGCCTGCCGCGCAGCGGCTTATGAAAAGAGACTTGCAGCGGTTATTGCTACACCGGTACTTAGCTGTCCTTACGAACTATTTACCGAAGTTGCAAAACAACAAAAGGCTGGTGAGGCTGTCATGTCGGATGCAGCAAGCAAAAATTTTCAGGTGGTAATGTGGAAGGCTGGAGCTACCGATTCACCTGAACCACTTCAAAATTGGAAAAGCGTAGTTGTGAACCCGAGTACGGTGAATGTTCCATTTCTTTCTGTCCTTGGCACACAGGAAGGTGCTGTTTGGAGGAAACAAACAGAAGAATGGCACGCTGCAATTCCCTCGTCAAAAAAGAGTTTGGTTATACTTGATGCAGAAACAGGTGCTGATGCACATTGTCAGGGGAACAATCCTCTCCGTTTGGCTCAAGAGGTTGATGCATGGCTAAGTGTAGTCATTGGCTGGAAGTGTTAATCGGACTTAAAACAAAATTTTAATGAGAAAGATAAAAGTGGGAACAAATATTAAAGAAGATAAACAGATTTTAATACCAGACGCAATATTGTAAATGGCAGCGAAGGTAAAATCGTGATTGATAAACAGTATTTGGTCAAACCTGTTTCCTGATCATTGTAATACAAATATTCAATAACAAATATTTGCAGCCCGCCCCATGTTTGCCGGTTCAGGTAATCGCGATAAATTTCCGGAAGGATATTCATAGAGTATGGTTAACAGAAGATTTTGCTGGTTTTATTTGGCAAACGTATTACTCAAATGGGAATATCGCAGCGAGGTGAAGAATAAATCCATTTTTTCCTTGAGATGTTTTTAACAGGGCTTGGTGGTCTGTAATTGAGCCGCTCAGGAAAGTCAGTCTGGGCTTCTCAGGATAACTCAGTAGTATTAGTCCGTGTAATTTTGTCCTACACATTAACAGGAAAAATGATGACAAGTAAGCAGAAAGCCTATATCATTACCGGCCCAACTTCAGGCATAGGTCTGGCAACGGCCATGGAACTGGCAAAATATGGCACAGTGATCCTGGTTGGCCGTAATAAAGAAAAACTTGCCCAAGTACAAACGGCTATCGAAAAAAACGGACAGCAAGCTGTATCCATCGTTTGCGATATATCGGATATCAGCAGCGTCCGGCATGCGGCAAAACAGATCCTCGATCTTGGTTTGCCGATCGCGGGCTTGCTCAATAACGCTGGCATCATGTCGCGGAAGGCGCGTAAAAGCGCCCAGGGATGGGATCTGACTTATGCAACCAATCATCTCGGCCCCTTTGCATTGACGGAAGCGTTGGCACCTCATCTTCCAGATGGCGCCCATGTATTATTTGTGGTATCCGCCATTGAAGACCCGGAGCGTAAACCCGTAAAAATGATGGGGTTTAAAGGCGGTCGTTATATCTCGGCCGAAGACAGCGCCCGCGGGGAGTGGCTGGCAGAAGGTTCTAAAATGGCAGGAATGGACGCTTATTCTACGTCAAAGCAATGCATTCTGGTAGCGGCTATGGCGTTGGCACGGGAAAACCCGAGGCTATGTATCAATGCAGTGGAGCCGGGAATAACCCACGGAACCAATCTTGGCGGCGAGGACACCAATGCTATTATACGATACCTGTTTGGCAAAATATTCTCATTGTTCCCTGCCGTTGCCCAATATAAAAGCACACCCGAAAAAACAGCCAAAACCATAACGGGCATCCTGACAGACCAATCGGGGAAAACCGGCGTATATTTCGATGAGAAAGGCCGGCCGATGCTGGGTTCTAAATTAGCTCAGGATACCGGATTTCAAGACCGCGTTGTGGCTGAAACCCGTGCTTTACTAACCCGGGTTTAAGCAAATGTTGTAAATTTGATATGCAATGGGAGATGTGAAAACTTATATCATTGGGGAAATATCGGCAGAACAGTTTGTTCCGGAGCATACCTTTTGCTATGTGATCAAAGGGACTATGCGCCTGTATGACGGGAACAAAACCTATACTTTCAGATCGGGACAGGCCTCACTCATTCGTAAAAATAACTTGCTGCGCTATGCTAAGGAGAAGGTAGATGGCGAAATTGCCAAAGTATTTATTACCCTGAATGAGAGCTTTTTAAAGAAATTTCAGGTTGCCCATCAAGCTGAGCCCGGCAAATTCAGGTCTGCAGAAGCGGTTTTATCCTTGCCGCCTAACGAGCTGACAGCGAACTTTATTCATTCACTGGTTCCTTATTATAAGTCCGGAAAGTTGGAGCCATTATTTGCTGATGTGAAGCGGGAGGAGTTATTACTGATCTTATTGAAGCAAGTGCCTGAAATGGCGGGTGTATTGTTTGATTACGGCATTCCGCAAAAAATAAACCTCGAAGCGTTTATGAACCGTAACTATAAATTCAATGTTAGCATGGAACGTTTCGCTTACCTGAGCGGACGCAGCCTGTCGGCCTTCAAACGGGATTTTAAAAGCATATTTGACGATGCGCCAAACCACTGGTTGGTACGCCGGCGTTTAGCGGAAGCGTATTTTTTGATTGAAAAGAAGCATCAAAGGCCGTCTGATATATTTGTTGAACTGGGCTTTGAAGCCTTATCTCATTTTTCCTTCGCCTTTAAAAAGCATTTTAATCTTTCTCCTTCTGATCTGCTGCGGCAAAAACAGGAGTAATATTAATGGTTAGCAAGTTACTGATAGCCAGATCGGCAGTAATAAAATGATAGGGTTTATTATGGTCATCCGGTTCGTTCCGTGCCGTAACAATAACCGTTGCTCCGGCCTACAATAATCTCGCGGTTACCGCTTTACCGATGCCTTTGGTGCCACCCGTTACCAATGCTATTTTTCCTTCGAGGTCCCTGACCATTTGCTTCTGTATTTCCATTTTTCTATTTATTTTGCTTTTGTTTCACAAAGAAACTAAAGCAGATGCACTATATTTGACAGCATTATCGCTATTAGTGGTTACAAACAGGTAACTAAAGCAAAATAGTGGTAACCTATTGGTAACTAACAAATGAGAAAGATGTTGCAAAATCCCGAAAACTGCGCTGTTGTAAGAACGGTAGGTTACATCGGGAACAAATGGAAACCCATTATACTGGTGCGCTTGCTGAACGGGGGGAAGGTACGGTTTGGCAAGCTTTGTGTGCAAATGGCTGATATTTCACGCAAAATACTCAGCCAGCAATTGAAGGAACTGGAAGAGGATGACTGATTATCCGTCATACTTATATGGAAAAACCGCCGAGGGTAGAATACGAGTTAAGCGAACTGGGCAAAACGCTTATTCCGGTGCTGAAAGCTATGTATGACTGGGGAAATCAGATCGCACCGCCGGAACAGCGGGGTATCTGGGATCCCATTGTGAAATGATAATACTATTTTTTATCATTAGGCGATCATGATTAAATCACAGCAATACTTTAATGGTTATCGATCAACTTTTAATGGCATAAAAGAAAGCATTTCTCAGAATAGATTTCCTGCATGACGCGGTTTTGCTAGATTTGATCAACCACAATTGACAGAATAATCGGATCGCGTGGTTGATAAGCAGATAATCTGCCTATGCGCTTAAGGTTTGATTTTGTTAACTTTGCAGAATGACAGAGGAAATTCCGGGTGTGAATATGGAAGACTTGCGGCTGAAAGGTTTTCGGGTGCATGAGCTGCAGGCATCGCAGGAACTCCCGCTGCGCCGCGCCAGGCGCGACTTTTACAAAATGGGCCTGGTCAACGGTGACATGACCGTTCAATATGGTGAGGAATTGCTGGAGCTCAAGGGTACGGTGCTTTTCTTCGTTAATCCCAATGTGCCGCATTCGGTGGTGAGCCGCGTGAACCGGACCAGCGGGTACGCCTGCCTGTTTACCGAAGCTTTTATGAACAGCCGAGAACTGCACGATTCGCCGTTGTTTCGTGTGGGCGACAACCCGGTGATCCCGCTCGACAGCGCACATGAGGCTTTTATGGAAAGTATCTTCCGCAAAATGCTGGCGGCCTACCATGAAGACTACCCTTATAAAAGTGACTTGATCAGGAACTGTATCTCCCTTGTTCTTCATGAAGCCCTGCGTATCCAGCCGCCTAAACATGCCGCATTTCAAAACGGATCGGGGAGGGTTACGCATTTGTTCCTGGACCTGCTGGAAAGACAGTTCCCTATCGAACGGCCGAATGGGCCGCTGCGCTTGCGGAACCCGCAACAATTTGCAGACCGGCTGTCCCTGCACGTCAATTACCTGAACCGCGCGGTCAAATCGGTCACCGGCAAACCGACCTCGGCCCATATCGCCGCCCGCATCGCTGCCGAAGCGAAAGCGCTTTTGCAATATACCGACTGGAGTGTGGCCGACGTCGCTTATGCACTGGGTTTTGAATACCCTGCCTATTTCAATAATTATTTCAAGCGGCTGACGGGTACCACGCCGAATACCTTTCGGAAGGTTTGAAATTCATAGTTTTTGGTTTGATTATCGATTGTGTACATGTGCCTTTTCGGGCAACTTTGTGCTATGAAAATATTAGTAACAGGCGCAACAGGAAAAGTCGGCAGCCGTTTAGTACCGCGCCTCATAGCCAAAGGTTATGAGGTTACAATTTTAGTACGCGATGCAGCCAAAGCCCTGCCGGGAACCCGGGTAGTGGTTGGCGATCTATATGAACCCGCTACGTTGCCCGCGGCGGTCGCGGGTATGGATGCCGTGATCCATCTGGCCGCTTTATTCCGTACTTTCACCGATAATGAAGGTATTGTAAAAACCAATCATCCGGGTACCGTCTCGTTGGCCAAGGCCGCTCTGGCTGCCGGTGTTAAGCGTTTCGTGTTTACCAGCACCGGCAATGTTTACCATGCCGGCTACGGCCATCCAGCCAAAGAGACTGATCATGTCGATATTAATGATCCAAGAGCTTATGCCGCCAGTAAAATCGCCGCTGAACAGGAACTACTGCAACTTCACCCGGACGTAAGGATTTTACGCTTAGGCTTTGTCTACGGCGACCGCGACCCGCATATCGAAGAGATCATACCGGTTCTCAAGCAGTGGAAACGCCATCCCGGGTACCGCATGCATATGGTACACCACCTCGATGTTGCCCAGGGCATACTGATCCTGCTACAGCAAGACGGATTGAACGGTGAGATCTTCAATATTGCAGATGACGCGCCGATCAGCCTCTATGAACTGGCCGACTCAGTGGGAAAAGCAGCGGAAACCTTTGATGCCGACCCCGGTCCGCTGAACGATCCCTTCGAAGGCGTCCTGGACAGTTTCAAGCTACGCAGCCGGACCAGCTTTCGCCCGCTGGTGCCCAGCTATTACGTGGCGCGGGATATGGATCTGCTGTAAGTAAATTTCTCTACTGGTGGACACTAACGGCCAACGTGTCCGCCAGTTACCAACCCCACTTCAAGTCATGTCAATATCGTTTTTAATTAACCAAATTGATAAAGAGCCTTTCCATACATCGCCCGGCTTTCAATGCCTCCCTTGTCCCAAACAGCTGTTCCGGATTATATTCACCTTCGACGGGCAATTTAATCTCGCCATCGCCGGTCATCTATAAATATGCACGCAAAAAGGCGTCCGTCAGGGGCTTAGAAAAGCCTCAGGAGTATAAGCAGGAAAATGAGGCGAGGCCTAATCAGCTAACCTTCTCTGATGAATCGCTATGCCTCATGCTATCAAGCCCCTGTTCGATCGTTACCAATGGCCTGTAGCCGATCTCTGCTCTCGCTTTTTTGTCGCTGATAATAAATGTCATTCCCAGCGCATTGATAAGCCCTTTGTAAAGCGGTGGATGTCCTGCAAGACGGAAAGTTTTCCAGACAAATTCCATAACAGCTGCTACTGCTTTTGCCATGCTCAGTGAAACAGATCTTTCAGGAACGACGACACCCTGCGTACCAACATAATTTTTAATAAATTCTTTGAATACAGCGTTTCCCCATCTGTAATAAAGTAGGCTTTGCCATTTTGCACGGTCTGTTCAGCTAAGATCAGCGCGTGGCATACATTAAGAACATGGCAGGTTACAAAGCGGTGTTTGCCTTTATCAATAAACTGCATTTGTCCTTTCTTCGTTGCTTCAATGATACCGGCTAATGTATTCGGATCTCCTTTCCCCCAAATGAGTGGTGGCCTGATTGCAATGGTTTGAAAGCTTTTTGTGTTTACTTCCAGCACAAGATTTTCTGCCTGGAGTTTTGTTTTCGAATAACCGTCGATAATATTATCGGATACAAAAGTTTCGTCAGCGTTGATGACCGGTTTGCCGGTCATAATGACCGAAGCAGCGCTTAAATAAACAAATCTTTTCACATTGGCGTTTTCTGCAACTTTCAATAATAGTTCGGTTGCTTCAACGTGCAGTTTTCTGAGTTGCTTTTCTGAAGCAAAGAAATCAACCGAGGCTGCTAAATGGAATACGGTCGAGCAATCTTTTACACCAAATTCCAAGGCATGTTTATCGTTCAAGTCGCCCTTGATGGCTGTTGCTCCTAATTTTTCTACGATATGAACGGCCTTCGCTGAACGTGCTAATGCATTTATCTGATAGCCGTTAGCTATGAGCATCGGTATCAGGTTTTGACCTACAAAACCCGAGCCGCCTGTAATAAATACTTTTTTCATCGCTTTGAGTTTTTGTGTTAGTTTATTCTTGTCCAGACAGTGCTTTGACCAAATAGTGAAACACCCACATAACTGCGAACTTTTAATGATTTGTCCGCTTGCAGCGTTAAGTAGCAGGAGTAGGTTTTGCCGCTCCGTGAATCGTAAATGGTTCCCCCTTTCCATGTCGACCTGCCGTCAAATTCAACATTTTTTAACATCACCAAACCTATGATGGGATCTTTATGCCGGGCTTTGTCCGGATTTTTAATGTCGGTTTTGGGTTTACCGTTTTCGTCAGGTTCTTTTAGCCAGACGATCTTGCCGAAAAATTGGTCACCCTGCTGGTAAATCTCAATTTTAGCGGCTTTCTCCTGGTTGAGCCAGGTACCTGTAATGGCTGTTTTTGTTGTTTGAGCACCTACACTCAGCGTAAATAAAAAGCATAAACCTGAAATGAGGGTGCCGATCAAGCCTTTATTCAGGCTGTTCTGCTTTGAAAAGATGTTGTCCATATTTGCATTGTTTATATTACCATGCAAAGTTGGCAACCGAAAAAGCGATAAACGTTTACAAAAGACAAGAAATGCTATGCTTTTGCTAAAATACGTTTTCTGATACGGCTTAAAGAAGTGGCTGTAATGCCTAAGTAAGTTGCAAACATATGTTGCGGTACCCGTTGTAATATGCCAGGATTTTTGGCCACCAGTTTTTTATAGCGTTCTTCAGGATTGTCTAAAATGAAAGAGGTCAGTGCCTGCTGGAACTGAATGAGTGTCTGCTCAAGAAGTTTTCTGACCAACTCATTCATACCAGGGATCTGATGGTATAATGTTTCTAAATCCGCTTTTTTGAGTGTGAGTAGTTCGCAGGGTTCAAGACATTCAATTACTTCCTTGCTTGGAGACCCTGTCATCAGGCTGTCAAAAGCGCTGACGAAGTTGTTTTCTGTTAAGATGTGAATAGTAATTTGTTCCCCATCTTTTACATAGTATTTTCTGATGCAACCTTTGAGCAGGAAAAATAGTTGATCTGTCCGCTTGTCAAAAGAAACTAATTCAGTTTTTGCGTTCACTTTTCTGAAAGTCAAAACAGCAGCAAGCAGGTCTTTTTCTGCAGGTGTGAATTTCACATAGTTGTCTGTATGGACAAAAAATTGTTCCTTCATAGTACTTTAAACTAAACCATAAATATAAGCTTTTATGCCAAATCCATTTCCCAGGCTTTAGCTTAGTACCTGGCAAACGGGCACCCCTGAATCTATTGGATGTGGGTATCATGAATATCACCGCCAGTAGTTCATTTGGTATGTTAACTGTATAGTTTTCATAGGATGGGGGTGGTAACCGGATAATGAAGGCTTTTTTGTAATGATGATAAACATCCCTATCCGAGTGTAGGAACTTTTTTCATTTTTTGATGAAGATAATTGCAGAAAGAAATGTAGGCTAATGAAGTTGCTGCTCGATCGTTCCCTTATCAATCACTGACCAGACTTGAAAGATTTTATGATCACGAAATTCATAAAAGACATTTTCTGAAAAGCGGATCTTACGGCCATTGACAGGTAACCCCATAAAGGTACCTACGGGTGAACAATTAAAAACTAATCTGCAAGCAACATGCGATAAATCGGCTACCACCAGTTCCGCCTGGAAATAAAGGTCGGGGATTTCTCGGTAATTCTGTTTTAGCATGGAAAGGTATCCGTGCAAACCTATTTCTTCATCATTATAACACACAAATTCAGCAACATAAAGTTGCAGCTCGTTCCATGCTTGCCGGTTCAAACATTCCAGATAATCGCGATAAATGTCCAGAAGGGGATTCATTATGTATAATTAACACAAAGCAATCACTAGTTGTTTTATCGTAAGCGAATAACTTAAAAGGGACTATCGCGGCAAGGTGAGGAAAATATGTAATATGATAAGTTAACAGCCCAGCAAAATGGATTTTTGATTTAATGAAGAATATTTAAGTTCAATTTAAAATTGTCATGTCGAAAATCTGTTACTAACTTATTTCAAATTTATTTAAAATACTCGTGCATCTCCTTTTGGGTGCATAAGTAATTATGCGGTATTTAATAAATTAAAGAGTCGATACAAACGGACCGACTCTTTAATAAAATTATATAATCAATGTTTTAGGCTCCAGGAATTCTTCCAACCCAATGATCCCATTTTCACGTCCGATCCCTGAACTTTTAAAGCCTCCAAAAGGAGCCATAGGGTCGTGTTTTAATGTGTTAATAAGTACCCGCCCTGCTTTAAGCTGACGGGCAACCAACTGGGCGCGTTCTTCATCGGCAGAACTTACGTAAGCCATTAAACCGTATTCACACTCATTCGCTATTTTAATAGCTTCGTTTTCGCTGGTATAGGTTAACACTGAAAGTACAGGGCCAAAAATTTCTTGCCGTGCGATAGTAATGTCATTCCGGACGCCGATAAAAATGGTCGGTTTAACGTAATAGCCTTTTTCAAGACCCTCAGGCTTCCCTAAGCCCCCAAACAGCACTTCTGCGCCCTCAGTTATACCAGTCTGAATAAATTCTTCAATACGGTCAAACTGTTTTTGGCTGGCCATTGGGCCAATCCTGACATCAACGGTAGACGCGTTGCCTACAACAAATTGAGCAGCTTCAACAACTAATAAATTTTTTACCTCATCGATTCTTGATTCAGGTACCAATAACCTGGTGCCAGCAATACAGGCCTGACCATTGTTCATAAAAGCAGCCTGCAGCGCCATCGGAATCGCTTTATTCAAATCCGCATCTTCCAGGATAATATTTGCCGATTTTCCACCGAGTTCAAGCGTCACTCTTTTCATGGTATCAACAGCCTGCCTGGCCAATAATTTGCCAACGACTGTAGAGCCGGTAAAGAATATTTTAGTTACGTCAGCACTTTCCATAATTGGTTTAGTGATTACTGTGCCGTCTCCGTTTACCATGTTTACCACACCGGCAGGAAGGCCAGCTGCGGCAATACACTCCATGATGATTTGAGCTTGCCATGCCCCAAATTCACTTGGTTTAAGTATCACAGTACAGCCTGCAGCTATAGCTGCAGCCACCTTAATAGCGATTGATCCTGCTACTGCATTCCATGGTGTGAACAACGCTGCAATACCTATTGGTTCCATCACCACCGTAGACTCATTCACCTGCTTTGTGAAAGCGTAATCTTCGAGCAATTTAGCTTGATTGGCAAAAGTGGTAGCGGCAATCAGATTAGCCCATTTCGCCCGCTCATTAGGTGCTCCATATTCCAATATAGTCGCAGTGATAAGGTCGTCTATCCGTGCTTCAATTTCTACGCTGATTCTTTTTAAATAAGAGATTCGTTCGGCTTTTGTACTGGCTTCAAAGGCTGGAAGAGCTGCCTTAGCGGCTTCGATGGCCATTAAAGTGTCTTGCTCATCAGCATAGGTAATCTGTGCGATCTCTTCTTCATCCAAAGGAGATTTTATTTTTACGACTTGTGTGCCATGTGGTTTAATGAACTGTCCGTTCACATAAACGCTTTCTATAGTTTTCATATTAGGTGTTTAAAAGGATTAATAATAATGTGTTTTATTGTAATTCAGTTGCTGCTTTAATAATTACCTCTGCTACCGCTTCGGGCTGAGAAATAAATATGACGTGGCTGCCTTTAATTTCAGTGATTTTAGCCTTAGCACGTTCATACATATTACGCTCTGTTGATGGGTTCAAAGCTTTATCCTGCGTTGCGATAATACCATAACTGGGCTTGTTTTTCCAAGCTGCCTGTTTAACCGGTTCTTCAAAACATTTACCTATAATGGGGACTTGTGAAACATCCATGAAATCGCTTTGTGCCTGGCTTAAATCACCCGCAAATCCACCGCGAAATTTAGCGGGATCGAAGTAAACAAATCCATACTGGTCCGGTGCAGTAAATCCGGCTTCTGGCGCCGCAGGTGCAGCGGCAACCCATTTACCGGTAGTCTCTCCTTTATCCGGCATAAAGGCTGCAACGTACACCAATGCGGCCACTTTTTCATTAATACCGGCCTCGGTGATAACAGTCCCTCCCCACGAGTGGCCTACTAAAATCACCTTTCCGTCCTGCCGGTTAATCACACTGTTGGTGGCATCAACATCCGCCTTCAGCGATGTTAATGGATTTTGCACGATACTCACTTGGTATCCTTTTTTGACCAGTATGTCGTAAACTGGCTTCCAGCCAGAACCGTCTGCAAATGCCCCATGTACTAATACAATGTTTTTTATACCCTTGGGTTGCGCATTTGCTACATCGGTTCCTAAGTTCACAAGTGCTGCGATAAACAGAATAGTAAAAATTAAAAAGCGAAGGTTTTCTGAAGATTTAAATGATGTTTTCATGATTGTATAAATGATTTAATTGTTGAGAATAGATTAAAGACTGGCAGAAGGTGAAGGAACAGAGGTTTTGGCAGCTGCTAATATTTCGCCTGTATCCGGGTTCTGTATAAAGCCAATTAGTTCCCATTTTTGGGTGTCGAAACCGGCTGGTAATACTACCGTTTCGCTGCCTTTGCGTTCAGGTGATAAAGAAAACGTACTGAATTGCTTCACTATTTGTGCATGTGTAAGGGTTCGGCCTTTGTTCTCACCTGCTTTTATTATGCTTACGGCATGCTTTTGTACCATGGCGACTATTAGCTTGCCTTGCACCGGCTGGCCTTCAGACAGGTAAGTAATGTTTAGATTTTTGCCAACCTGATGCCCTTGCAGGCTTAGGGTAGTAATGGGCTTTCCATTAAGGGCAGCGGTTAGCGTATTTCTGATTTGTTCCTCGTCTGACCCAACAAACTCGGTTTTACCATTAAGAATAAGTTGCGGCGTGTAAACCTGGCTCGTAAACTTGCTGTTGTACCAGTACTGCCTCTTAGAAAAATCAGGGTTGCTAAATACGTCTTTCCAGCCCAGCCGGTTCCAATAATCTACGTGGTAGGCCAGTACATAAACCGGTTTATTACCGGCGTCTTTTTGAATGCGTTCCAGCAATTCGTCGGCAGGCGGGCAACTCGAGCAACCTTCAGAAGTAAAGAGTTCCAGGACAGCGAAACCCTGACCGGAGTTAGAATCCATCGCTTTGCGTTTATTGAAATGGTGATGGTTTACGTAGGCCGCAGATGTCATTAATAGTACAACGGCAGCGCAGATAACTGAAAGTTTTATCATTTTCATGGATTTGATCTTTTGATTTGATTCAAAACTATGGGCAGAAAGTGACTGGGGAGAGTGAAACAAGGCTGAACCGGACACAACTGATCCTAAACCCCGAAAATTAAAAGGTGAAAGTTGGTGTTAACAGTTTTAGGGTGCACTGAGTTTAACCAACCTGAACTAACGATTACCATGTTATTTGGATAGATAATCAATCCGTTATTTTGGACACTTAGAAACTCAATACGGATACATTTGGGCTTGTTCTGCTGCTGAACTTTGTGTTATCAAATCAGTAAAAAAATGAGCAAAACAATTTTTATCACAGGTGCCTCAACAGGATTAGGCAAAGTGACCGCCAAATTATTTCAAAGTAAGGGCTGGAATGTCATCGCCACCATGCGCAATCCGGATCATGGTACAGAGCTGCGCCAACTGGAAAAAGTCACCCTGCTTCCACTTGATGTAACCAATACCGGGCAAATAACCGATACTGTGAACAAAGCTATTGCCATGCACGATATTGATGTTGTTTTTAACAACGCGGGTTACGGCCTTGTCGGCCCGCTGGAAGCGGTAAGTGACGAACAGCTGGCCCGTCAGTTGAATACAAATCTTTTAGGGGTCATACAGGTTACCAGGGCATTCATTCCTCACTTCAGGGAAAAACAAAGTGGCCTGTTTATCACAACCACATCTATGGGCGGCTTTTTAACTTTTCCATTAAACTCAATCTACCACGCCACAAAATGGGCATTGGAAGGCTGGAATGAAAGTTTATCATTCGAGTTAGGCCTGTTCAATATTGGTGTTAAAACAATAGCACCAGGTGGCATTAAAACGGACTTTATAGGCAGATCACTGGACCCGGTAAGTCATCCGGCTTATGAAGAAGCTATGCAGAAAGTGTTTGGCTTATTTGTAGAAGATAATCTCTCTTCTGCAGAACAGATTGCTGATGTGGTTTATGAGGCGGCAACAGACGGTAAAGATCAGGTACGCTATATAGCTGGCGAAGACGCTAAACGGTTATACGCGAGAAGAAATGAAATCGGCGCAGAAGCCTTTCGCAAGGAACTCGGCGGTATGGTGTTTGGTGACGGAAAGTTTTAATTTAGCAAAATGAAAAGGTCCAACCAGTTTCCTGTAACGATTCATAGCATCTCTGAACTGCACCGGCTGGTTGGCTTGCCCGGTCCTGCGCACCCGCTGATCAGTCTGATAGACAATACCAGACTGAATATTGAGAGGGAACGTTTCCCAGAAACATTGATCCTGGACTTTTACAAGATTTCCTATAAACACACGCTGAACGGCAGGATCGGTTACGGGCAAGGCTATTACGACTTTGATGAGGGCGGTATGATCTTTACCGCACCTCATCAACTTTTAGCTATTGATAAGGATACGGAATACTACGGGCTTTCCCTGCTGATTCATCCCGACTTTTTGCGCGGATATCAGTTGGGTACCAGTATCAGCAAATATGGGTTCTTCTCTTATGACACCAATGAAGCGCTGCATTTATCCGAAAAAGAGAAGGGGACTATTGTATCGGTCCTGGAAAACATCGGCCAGGAACTCACCAATAATATCGACGATTTTAGCCAGGATCTGCTCGTATCCTATTTGGAAGTGTTGCTGAACTATGGCAACCGTTTTTACAAACGGCAATTTGTTACCCGCAAAGCTGTCAATCATGATCTGCTTACCAAACTGGAGACGATACTTGTCCGTTATTTGGACAACCGTCAGGGTTTGCAAAGCGGTTTGCCTAGCGTAGAATATCTGGCAGATCAGCTTAATCTATCACCACGTTACTTAAGCGATATGCTACGGTCTTTAACAGGGCAAAGCGCTCAGCAGCATATCCATCAAAAAGTAATTGACAAGGCAAAAGAGTATTTGACCAACACCAACCTTTCTGTTGCAGAAATCGCCTATGAGTTAGGTTTCGAATACCCGCAATCCTTTAATAAGTTGTTCAAGAACAAGACGACGCTTACGCCTGTGGCTTTTAAAGCCCAATTTTTCAGTAATTAATTTAACAAAAACACCCAGCGCCAAAGCCGGGTGTAAAAATAAAGGGTGATTATATCGTTAGAGACTCATACCACCGTCCATAATGATCTCAGCTCCGGTAATAAAGCTGGCAGCATCTCCGCATAAATAGGCCACCATTTTAGCCACATCGTCCGCTGTGCCGATTTTTTTCAATGGGATCTGCCCGATCATCCAGTCATCCAAACCTTCCCGCGTAGCTTGATCCAAGCCCAGCTTGTTTAGGATCTCGGTTTGCGTCGGGCCTGGACTAACCGCATTGACGCGTATCATGCATGGAGCGAGTTCCAAAGCAGCGATACGCATAACGGAGTTCAGCGCAGATTTGGTTGACGAGTAGATTGACGAATTCGCGCCGTTCATATTGGCGGTATTAGAGGACAGAAAAACGACTGACGCGCCTTCTGGCAAAAGTGGGATGAAGCGGCTGAGTGTAAAATAAGCGCCCTTATAATTGATGTTCACAACTTGGTCGAACGTTTCTTCGGTCGCTGTTTCTATCGAAGCGCCTCCTACAATGCCGGCATTGATAAACAGGATATCTATTCTACCGAACTTTTCTTTCACGGCTTTAGCTAACTGCTCAATAGCAACGACGCTGCCCTGGTCGGCCAGCAACCCGGTAACACCTAATTCCTGAGCCGCGGCATGTATAGCTTCTTGTCTTCTGCCGGTAATGATCACTTCAGCGCCCTGCGCTTTTAATTCTTTTGCGGTAGCATAACCAATTCCGCTGTTGCCGCCGGTTACTAATGCTATTTTTCCTTTTAAATTTTCCATTTCAATAAATTTTAGGCAAACCTATGGCATAATTGGTATAACTTTGTTACCAGTATCATAGAGTATACCAGCAATGAATCAAGATGAGCGAAATAGACTGGCTGAAGAAGTGCTTTCTAATCCACGAAACCAGCGGGAAGAAGTACAGGCCCTGCAGGACACTATTTATGTTATCGGCGGCAAATGGAAACTGCCGATCATCAATTCCATTTGCAATGGTAACCGACGGTTTCGGGAAATTGAGCGCAGTATTCCCGGTATTACGACCCGTATGCTATCACGGGAGCTTAAAGATATGGAAGCGAACAAACTGGTTAAACGCACGGTGACGCCAACCAGCCCGGTGACCGTAGAATATTCGCCGACAGATTACTGTTATTCCTTTGCTGATATTATCCTCCATATGATCAAGTGGGGAAAAGATCATCGTGAGAGGCTCAAAGAAAGGTAACTGAAATTTTAGCCAGCATGGTTAATGTCTAACTCGTGCCTTGATCTGTCCGCTTGAACCATTATCTGCTCATTCCGGGGTTTGTTTTAGCACAACTTTGTGTCAACAATTAAAACAAACAACGTCATGAACTTAAAAACATCAAAAACAATTTACTGGTCAGGTGCCATTTTTATCTCACTTTGGTTTGGCGCAAGCGGTTTCTTTGAAATCACTAAAAATCCTATCGTTTGGGACATTACTGTAAAACTGGGTTACCCTCAACACTTTATCTACATTCTTGGGGTCGCTAAACTTTTGGGCGTAGCAGTATTGCTAATCCCTGATCGCTTCCTCCAGTTAAAAGAATGGGTATTTGCAGGCATCTTTTTCGATATCACCTTTGCTTTTTTCTCTAAACTGGCTGTGCTTGGCTTTGCTCCGACTGTTGATGCCATCGTCGCTTTCACTGCGATTTCTATCACCTACATCATGTTCAGAAAACTCTATCCGGCCACTTATACCAAAGCCGACACTGAAAAAGCAGGTAACAATTCCGAAAGAGCGTAAATAACAATCTTCAATCATAGCAATATAAACATCAATCGCCATGAAAAAAATTACAACTACCGGACGCCGCATTTTAATAATTTCAGCCGCCATAATGATAACCGTTATATTATTCAGCAGTGCAGATCTGTTACAGGCCCAGCCTCTTGTTAACCAAAATAATCACCAGGCAGATGCTTCTGATAAAGCTTTCACAGAAATTAAGCAAATCAAAGCCGGTGTGCTTAATGTGGGCTATGCCGAAGTTGGGCCCGCAAACGGTAAACCGGTTATCTTACTACACGGCTGGCCGTATGATATTAACAGTTACGCACAAGTTGCACCAGTATTGGCAGCAAGGGGTTATCGTGTCATCGTACCCTATCTCAGGGGCTATGGCAGTACGACCTTTCTTTTAGCAAAAACCGTACGCAACGGGCAGCAGGCAGCGTTGGCTGTCGACCTGATTGCTTTCATGGATGCCTTACATATCCAAAAAGCCACATTAGGCGGCTTTGACTGGGGCGCACGCACCGCAGATATTGTTGCAGCATTATGGCCTGAACGCGTTAATGCTCTGGTATCTGTAAGTGGTTATCTCATCGGCAGCCAGCAAGGTAATAAAGCTCCGCTGCCGCCAAAAGCAGAACAAGCCTGGTGGTACCAGTATTATTTTGCTACTGAACGAGGAAAAGCGGGTTATGCTGCCAACACCAAACAATTCGACAAATTGATCTGGCAAACCGCTTCTCCGGAGTGGAAATTTCCTGATGCGGAATACAACCGCTCTGCCACAGCGTTTAATAATCCCGACCATGTGGCCATCGTCATTCATAATTACAGGTGGAGGCTGGGGCTCGCGAAAGGTGAAGCAAAATATGATGCTTTGGAAAAACAACTGGCTTTAACGCCCGCCATCAAAGTGCCAACCGTAACCTTAGAGGGCGATGCAAACGGCGCGCCACACCCGGCCCCGGGGGACTATGCAAAACACTTTACCGGTAAATATATTCATCATACTATTACGGGCGGTATCGGCCATAATCTACCTCAAGAGGCACCGCAAGCATTTGCAGATGCTATTGTGGAAGCAGATAGCCTTACCAAATAATATTCAACAAAAAGCAAACAAGTAAACTTTAAATAAAATGGAAAATCAGAATGTAATTAGCAATGAAAATACTGCCAAAATAGCCATCACAAAAGTGCTGTATTCAGCAAAAGTACACATTACAGGCGGCAGGGAGGGTAATGCCACCAGCGAGGATAACCGCTTAAACATAAGCCTTTCCACACCGGGCGGGCCGGGCAATGGGACTAATCCCGAACAGTTGTTTGCCGCAGGATGGTCAGCCTGTTTTATCGGGGCCATGCGTCATAATGCATCAAGTCTGCAAATCCCTCTGCCAAAAGACCTGGCGGTTGATGCAGAAGTTGACCTTGGAACCGGCGAAGGTGGTTTTTATCTGCAAGCCCGTTTGAATGTTAAGTTAGCCGGCTTGTCAGCGGAGCAAGCAAAAACCGTGATAGAGGCAGCACACCAAACCTGTCCTTACTCAAAAGCTACGCGTGGTAATATCAATGTAGAGATCAATGTAGCAGTTTAATGACTGTTGTGTTGGTTGAAGCGGGAGCAATCTTAAAAGCTGTTTCCGCTTTTTTATTTGAAAATATGCTGATAGATCAGTTGTTCGCGTTCGGCAAGCAATTGAGCAAAGTCTTCCTGGCTCATTTTAAAGAACTGGCGGTAAATTGGTGACATGATAACCGGATACGAAAGTAAAGAGAACAGGTTCATCAGGAAATGCCGGGGAGGCATCTTTTCAATGTTTCCTGTATTCATTTCCGTTTCAACCTCATCTAAGAAAGCATTTACAGGTACTTCGTTGATTCCCTTCACGAGGTCCATACCTGAAGTATTGATCTCGGTGACCAAAAACGTTTCCTGGTACGGGTAGGCCGTCATCTCTTTCATAAACACGGCAATCAATTCTCTTACCTTTTCTTTAAATGACTGATCCGATGCCATTACCGTTCCCAAACGTTCGCTCAGTTCCCGCATAGATTCATTGAACACTACAGCCACAAGCTGATCTCTTGTCCTAAAGTAGTAATGTAGCGCTGCCCGGTTAACGCCGGCGGCGTTTGCAATGTCCTGTGTGGTGGCATGCAATTTACCTTCGGCGAAGAAAATACGTTTGGCAGTCGCTTTTATGAGTTGTTCTGTTCCGGTGTCCTTAGCTGGCATATTATCAATTATTCTTTTTTACCTCAATAACCTGATCAATTCCTATATCACGTGTAAAATACTCGTCGTGCGATATCACCAACAGTGTTCCCTTAAAATCTTTAACAGTTGCAGTGAGAATCTCCAGGCTTTTCACATCGAGATTGTTGGTTGGTTCGTCCAGAATCAGTAGGTCAGGCGTATGGTTACTTACTGCCAGGCAACACAGGGAAAGCTTCATTTTTTCGCCTCCGCTTAACACTTCGCATTTCTTGTCCCAGGCATCTCGTTCAAACTGCGAGTAGATCAGCAGCGATTTGAGCTCGTATTCCTGCAGGTTGCGGCTGTTATAATGCTGTACCTGCTCAACAACTGTCCTGGTAGGGTCAATGAGCGAATAGTCCTGGTCGAGATACAGATAGGTATATTCTGACAGGTTGATGCTACCACCATTTGGTGTTAATATTCCTGTGATCAATTTAAGTAAGGTGGTTTTACCTGCACCGTTATTGCCTTTGACGTTTACACGGTCACCAGAACGTATCTGAAAAGTAAGCGGTTGCCAAAGCGGACCGCTACCAAAATTGTAAGTCAGACCAGCCGCATCCACCAACACTTTTCCTTGATGAAGGTTAGATGCGCCGATATCTATTTTAAGTGCATGATACTGTTGAATCTGCCCCCGGATAGTCCTGATATTTTGACTGATAGCCGAAAGCTTTTCATCCTGGGCATCCAATGCTTTAGCCGTACTGCCTTCAGCTTTGCTTTTTAAACCACCTGCAATAATGCGCGGCAAAGACCCTGATTTACCTTTAGCCTGTCCGCGCGATTCGATCTTTTGCCGTTTTTCTGCTACATCACGCGCTTTCTGCTGGGTTTGCTTTAAGGTTTTCGACTGCTCGTGCAGTTCGTTCTGCAAAGCATTTACTTTACCTTCCTTCTGGTCCCTGTAAAAGTCAAAATTGCCACCGTAAGCTTCTACACCGAAAGCGCTCAGTTCCAATGTTTCCGGAAGCAGGTTAAGTAAAGTACGGTCATGGCTTACGGCCAGTAAGGTTGCCCTGATACTGCTGATTAACTCGTATAATTCTTTTCGGGCACTCATGTCTAAATGATTGGAAGGCTCATCAAGCAGAATGATTTCAGGGTTATGAATATCAATCCCAGCCAAAAATACTTTTGTTTTTTCGCCACCGCTAATGGCCGCCATTTGCTGTGACGGCGAAAGATGACCAAGATGCCATCTGCTTAAGGCAGCATTTACTTTATCTTCAATTTCCCAGTCATCTTCCAGGTCGTTAAAGTGTTGAACATCTGTACTGCCTTCGGTGATGGCTTTGATGGCCGCTAACTTATAATCAACTTTTAGTACCGCTGCAATGGTGAGGTTATCATACTGCCCTAAATGTTGGGGTACATACCAAGGTACAGAAGTAGTGAAGATATTCCCTGCGGACGGCTGTAATATTCCTGCAATCAGCTGAAGCAACGTTGATTTACCCGCTCCGTTATTACCGACCAGCGCAGCCTTTTCACCTTTATTGATGGTAAAAGTAAGTTGTTCAAATAACTGCTCCTTATTCGGATGATGGTAAGATAAAGCACTTATTGTAATACTCATTTCGCGGCAAATATAAGTTTTAATATTTTTGTTTAACAAAATTGTTTAAATAGATTAATGCGCTTAGGTCACTCTATTATATGTCCGGCTCAGCAGTAGATATGTCCAGTTGAAGGTTTCAGGTTGCGGAAAGATCAACCGCTACTAATACTTTAGCAAAATCATAGCTTTGCTATATAGTCCGCTTTAGATAAATCATGTTAATGAAAAAAACGAAACTTCATATATCGCACGTTACCATTTGGATCAGCTCATTAATACTGGGTTTGTTATCGTCTGTACCGCAATTGGCCTCACATCAATTTAACCCCGCTGAGGCGATAGTGAATGCAGTGTTGACATCATCATTTGCCGTACTCATGTGGTATTTCAATATTTATATTTTATCCCGCAAGACTGGTCATAAGCGACAGCAAAGCATTTCGTACAGCGGACTATTGAGATCGTTGCTTTTCGGTCTTATTGTGATGTTTGCATTGGCCTGGGTGCAGCAGTTGATCCTTTCTCACATCAATTTCGGGCCGACTATGCTGATGGTGGAGGTTCGGGGTATATTGATCAATCTCGTTTTCTATATGTTTTTAAATCTGCTGCAGCAGAACTACGAAAACCAGCACGTCAACATGGAACTGGAATGCATGAAAGGAGATAACCTGGCCGCGCAGTACGAAATGCTTAAGCAACAGATCAATCCCCATTTTTTATTCAACAGCCTGAATACGCTAAAAGCTATGGTCGAGACCGGAGACGAAGACTCGGTAGATTTCATCTTAAAATTATCCAATTTTTACCGCTTTACCTTAGAAAGCCGAAAACTTGATCTGATTCATTTATATGAAGAGATGGAGATCCTGAATGCCTACCTATTTTTGCAACGTGCGCGCTTTGATGGTGGATTTACCTTCACCAATAATTTAACGGATAGGACATTGAAAACCTTGGTTCCACCATTTACGCTCCAATTGCTGATAGAGAACTGCATTAAGCATAATATAGTGTCCTTACAACATCCATTACAAATCCGCCTCTATGAGGATGGCGAGTATATCGTTGTCGAAAACATGTTGCAGGTTAAAAAAGGCGAGGTCAGTTCAACAGGTGTAGGGCTAAAAAATATTGGTTTACGTTACGGTCATCTGCTCGAAAAAGAAATTGAGATAATTAACGATGAAAAATTTTTTAAAGTAAAACTTCCGCTTATTTATGAACATTATAATTATTGAAGACGAATTACGGACGGCTAAATCGCTCGAAACGATCATAAAAAATCTTAAACCTGACGCGCGAATAACCGGCCCATATCAAAGCGTAGAAGAATCGGTAGAAGCGCTGAGCAACGGTGCCCAACCCGACCTGATATTTATGGATATCCAGCTGGCAGATGGCCTATCTTTCGAGATATTCAAATCAGTAAAGATCACCTGTCCGGTAGTGTTCTGTACAGCGTTTGATGAGTATTCGCTGGAGGCTTTTAAAAGTAATGGTGTCGATTATGTGCTAAAACCTTTCTCAAAAGACGATATCAAAGAAGCATTGCGAAAGGTAGATGACTTAAAAAACTTCTTTCAGCAAACTACCTCGCCAAATCTGGAAGCCTTGCTTTCTATACTTAACCCTTCCAGCGGTAAAACCAGTTTTCTGGTCTTTAAAAACCAGAAGTATACGACGGTGCAAACGGACAATATTGCGTTTTTCTACATCCGTAATGATTCGACATCGATGATGTGCTTCGACGGGCAGGAGTATGCGCTTACCCAGTCGCTGGACACGATTACTGCATCTGTCTCTGCAAAACAATTCTTTAGGGTTAACCGGCAGTACCTGGTCAACTTTAAATCAATTAAGGAGGTAGAGCATTATTTTTTACGTAAGCTCTACGTTAAACTGGTAATTGAAACACCCGGAAAACTGCTAATTAATAAAGAAAAGTCGCATAGTTTTCTCAATTGGATGGAAGAGCGGTAAGCATCTGAATTATGGACCAGAATTAGCATTAAGTTTTTGAGATAATTCTGATTTGCTACTTAAATATTGCAAAATAATGCCTACTATTGCCAAGTTTCCACACTCCGGTAACAGGATAGTATCAAAATTACCTAAATTCAGGTCAAAAAATTGTTTCTACTGAAATCCTATAACTTACTGGTAATCAGCTGTATAGCACTTTATGTATCGGCAAGTAGTTTATTTATATGATTGAAAATCAGTCATTTGTAAATTTTGACAGGAAATAAAAATCTTTGTTTTATTTTCTTAAGTGTCAAATTATCAACATATTACAAATAAGACCAATTGGTATATTTTTGAGTTTTGTTACTATTAGAAGTCTCTTTGCCTAGTCAGTCTATACCGATCTAATATATTTTTCTTTATATTAGCAATGTAAAACATTAAATATATTTATGCACTACACACTTCATCAACTTCAAATTTTCCTAAAGATTACACAAACCAGGAGCATAACCAAAGCTGCTGAAGAATTACATCTCACACAGCCAGCTGTTTCCATTCAGTTGAAGAATCTTCAGGACCAGTTTGAAATTCCGCTTACAGAAGTCATAGGAAGACAGTTGTATGTTACCGATTTCGGTGCTGAGATAGCCATAGCAGTTGAGAAAATTCTTGGGGAGGTTTATGCAATCAATTACAAAACACTAGCTTATAAAGGACAACTTTCCGGAAGGCTGAAATTATCAGTAGTATCCACAGGTAAATATGTCATTCCCTATTTTTTATCAGATTTTCTAAAAAGTCATCAGGGAATTGAGCTTGTTCTTGATGTGACTAACAAGGCTCGGGTTATCGAAAGTTTGGAGAAGAATGAAGTTGATTTTTCATTGGTTTCCGTTCTTCCTGAAAAACTTCAGATAGAAGCTATAGAGTTAATGAAAAACAAGCTTTATCTGGTTGGTGCAGGAAAGGAAGTGGGCGATATTAAAAGCAATACCCAAAATATTTTGGAGGAGTTGCCAATCATTTACAGAGAGGAAGGTTCGGGTACGAGGTATACGATGGAAAGATACATCTCCTCAAACAACCTCCATGTTCAGAAAAAAATGGAGCTTACCTCTAACGAAGCTGTAAAGCAGGCCGTGATAGCAGGACTGGGTTATTCGGTCATGCCGTTGATTGGCATCAAGAATGAACTGATGAACGGAGAGCTGTCCATCATTCCCGTCAAAGGACTTCCCTTAAGTTCCGTTTGGAATATGATCTGGTTAAAAAACAAGTCTTTCTCTCCTGTAGCCGCTGCTTTTTTGGTACATCTTCAAAAGGAAAAGGGTCGGATAATTCATGAAAAATTTGCCTGGTTTGAAAACTATGTTGCGCGGGAAGCGCTTTCATAGTTCAACTGATTTTTTCAAATGCCAAACGCATGCGTTTACACACGGATAGATACCGCCGTCGTTATCAAAAACCAGATTTCCGTTTACCCAAGTATGAGTTACAGTGATATGAAAGGTCTGGCCGGATACAGGAGACCAGCCGCATTTATATATTAAGTTTTTTGCATAACTGTAGTTAACAGGTTAAGGTCGACTAAGACAAGATCAGCATAATACCCTTCCCTAATGTAGCCTCGTTCCTTAATATCCTTAAGCAACTACCTTGTCCGCTTACATCCCGTCCTTATCAGGGATTGCAAAAATTGCAATATCTCGGATCTTCAATTTGTATGGCATTCGGATAGCTTTCTATACTGGAGTAACTGCATTTTTTACACTCATAATAGTATGATAGTGTACTTTCGGTAGGAAGTCCACATTGACCACATGGTAATCCCTTATTTACTTGGGAAACATCATATCCGGGAAAATTGCATGAGGGACATTCGCGCAATACGGTTTCGACCAATCTGGCTGCGACCTCTGCAATCACCTCCATGCGCAAAGGGTTGAACATAGCCCTCATATCTGTTTCTAAGAATACAGTGCCATACCTTTTCAAATGCGCTTTAAAATATTGTTCAAAGCTTTTCCAGTCATCAATACCTTTGATCACGTCTGACCGCACAACGTTCGTCATGATCAGACCATGGCTGGGAAACTTTACTCTTTCAGCGAACTCCCTGGCGCTGTACCAGTCCTCGAATTTATTTCCGTTAAAATTTGTTTTGGTACTTACAACCCGGGCCCGGGCGTAAATATCATTCTCCATGTCCATCAACACCATTATCTCATCATCAGCCGGCACATAAAGCATTGTCGGATGGGCGCCAAAAGATCCTTCGCTGGATACTGCCAAAGTGCATCCGGATTTCTTACAGGCATCAATGCATTTGATCCTGGCAGTTTCAAGCGGATCTGTTTCGCGTTCGACTTCTCCCGAAAAAGTCCCATAGCTATCGGTATTGAATTCCTCCGGCAAGACAGTTACCACACCGAGGGAGGTTTCCAGTATAGGAGCCAAAACCTTTTCTTTGCCGTGCATCGTCGCTATTACCAGTTTCCTCCCCCTAAAATACTTGATAGCTGCTTCACTCATAATTCTTGATTATATTCTAACCGAATCCTCCATTTTTTCATTAGTAATCAAAGGCCAGTCACCATTTTTTTGATAAAGCCTTATCTCATTGTTAGACAATGGGTCCAAAACCATTAGATATATCCATTCATTATCTATCAGTTGTTTTAACTGATTATTTTTCAGAAGTATTTCTTCTATCCTGTCCAAAGGAGACTGAATGATAACCGATAGTCTTAAGGGCTGATGAAACATACCACAGTCTGAACTATTGACAGACTGCAGTGGCAGTCCGATTTTCAGGTCGCCTCCGTTGCCCTGTACCACACCAAATTTGCCGGTAACATTATGGGTTATCTTTGATCCTCCTCCAAATCTATCGTTATCAACTGTAGAAAAGTAGTAATGATTATTTATCCATTGCGTAACAACCATTGGGCCCTGCATAATCATTTCCAGGAAAAATCCCTCATCGTCCGCCTGCCAATCGTAGGAGTGCAAAAAGCACCTGCTGCCAAGATCTATATCCCTCGTAATACTTCGTGGGGCTATAATAAATCCTGCGTTTCCAGCCAATCCCCATTCAGGCCGAGTTTCAGCCCAGTTTTCTGATTTTTCACGAGCTATTTTTGCACCATTTTTATTTCCGAGTCTTTCAGTGATGGCTGAACGGCTAATTTCGGCCAGATCCGCCTTGAATAACTGCGTAATGAGGCGATGAGATTCGGGTACTTCGGCATCAAAAAGAACAATTTCGTCAGTAGCGGTATTATGCTCCGCACCCATAAAAAACGTTGTATTGGGAATATCAATTCCAAACTCTTCACTTAGTAATTTTCTTACCTCGGGCAGATTAGCGAGCCTGGCCAGCATCCTGGCATTGTGACGCCCCGGACTTGCAGCACAAGCGCCGCAGTTCAGGCTTGATCCAAACGGGTTATTTGCAGAGTGGCTGCCATGCCCGGTAAATACGACCAGTGGCGCGAAGCTTTTCCAGCCCAGCAATACAAAGGCTGAACGCACTATAGCAACCTTTTCCTCCAAAGGGATCGCTTCCTTAACTTTTTCATACGAACTGGAATATATTTCAGTTCTACAGATCGCTTCATGAGCATCTGCGCCTATATCTTTGCTCCCTGTGGAAAACCCTGGGAAGAGCGTTCTCCAAATTAATCCTCCCCCATAGAATAGCCCTGTACCCTCCACATAACCAAATGCAGAAGGCAGCATATTTTTCATGCGGGTTGAAAGAAAGTCTGCAAATTTGAAATAACTTTTTTTGCGCTGATAATTTGCAACCTCAGCTATTTTACCAGGTAACGGGGTTTCCTTGATTGTGTAAGCGGAAGACAATATGGGTGGACAGGATTTACGTATCAGACCGCTGTTCAGGTCCTGATAATCCGTGGCGATCCCGAAAAACCCTGCATAACCAAAAGTTTCATATTCACCTTTTGACTCGATGTGCCGCCTGATCAGCTCTGATCTGGTATCGATACAAAATACCATCTGAACGGCAGGATCTTTTTCAGCATTAGGCACAGTTCGCAGGTTTGTTAAGTTTTTACTCAGCCGCGCTGCCATTTGCTTTTGCCAACTTCTTTCCCATGCTTTTAGCCATGTTAACTGCAATTTGGACAATTCGGAGTGTTGTTCCGCCGTTGCTGGTATAGTAATATTCTCCTGATTGATCTGCTTCGCTACCCATAATCGTACGGCCAGATAATCTTTTAAACTAACCGGGCATTTATGCTGCCATGGTGAACCCTCCGTCATTCGATATTTAATATAACCAGTCCAGCCCGGCAGGGCTGCAATGTGGTATTTACATATGTCTAGCTGTTCTGCTTTGGAGAAACCATCTAAAACCTGTGTTAATACTTCGTCCGCAGTCTCAGGTATTTCAGCAATAGAGGTGGTACCTATTTCCCGATCGTAAACAGCCAATTTGCGCCAGGAAGCGAAAAATCCTTTTGATCTCCCCGGCATTTCCCATTCGGCCATCCCTTCATCCATGAAAGCGCATAGCCATTTAGTAACTATCCTATCCAGTTTGTGAGCACTGTTGCTTAGTGGCGTTGCCTTGATCGACTCCATCTCCTTTAGGTAATATTCCGCTTGCTGGAAAAAACCGGCTTCTATCAGCATTTCCTGAAGTATATCTTTATCAAATTCTCCACGTTCCCATGCTTGACGGAACATGGCACCAGTTGGCAAAACAGATCCTCCTGTGTATTTTTTTGCTTCTTTAATAGCATTTTCAAAGGCTAGTCCCTCATAGCCAGATAAGGGATTTGAAGTGACGAAGCCATAAAGCGGCCATGTTTTTCCAATTGTTAAGGCTGCTTCTTCAACACAATCATTTAAATTCAGGTTGCTCATATGGACTTGTTTTTAGACATGAATATTGTTCTTTTATAGGGTTGCGATATGTTTAATAAATTCACATAGATCCAGGGCACTTTTTTGTAGACACCGAGTTTCATGATAAAGAATCCCGCCAGAAACACTGCACCAAAGAGTAGTTGTATAAGGGAAATGGAAGAAGGCATATCCACATATGGCATGTCTTTCATCAATAGGGTGACCCTATTATATATTAACGCGTAACAAGCTATCCCAAATGGAAATAATAAGATCGGCAAGAATACTTTTTGTGTATTGGACAATGCGCTTTGCTTAACTATGTTATAAGTTGCCTGACCCACCGTGATCGCTACAATCAGCGTTAGGAAAATACCACTATTCAAAGAAGTACCTTTCCCGGTTAGTCTGGCAAATATGAAAGCTCCCAGAATACCAGCGACCATAACAGCGACCGCCTGGAGCGGCTTGATCCGGATTGGTAATGGCTTTTGGGGTACGGATGCCTGGATATTCTCCCCGGAGGAAAGGAAGAGGTAAGCTTTATAAAACCCATGCAGAATCAAATGGACTACTGCCGCATTAAAAAAGCCAAGTCCGCATTGCATGATCATAAAACCCATTTGTGCAATTGTTGAACAGGCCAGCTTTTGCTTTATATTGGTTTGTAATAATTTGGTGAATTGCGATATAATTGCTGTAATACCTCCTACAATAAATAGAAGCGTAAGCACTTGGGTTTTTAGCAGCAGAGCTGCGAAAATGGTAAGCAAAATTCCCGAACCGTTTACGAATCCGGCATGCATAAGTGCGGATGCCGGGGTTGGTGCCGTCATCGCTGATAATAACCATCTGTGAAAAGGATAGATAGCAGATTGAATTAATGCCGCTGTTATTATAAAAATGGCAGATACAAATAATACCGGCGTTGATAAACCATCTAATACTTCATTGATAATGCTAATTGTGTAATATCCCGAACTAAAAGCCAGTAATAAAACTCCCACCGCTAATAGTATACTTGATGCCAGAAAATACTTTTGTGAAAACCTGGAAGCTTCTTTTGCCTCCACCCAATCCGAATCTACACCTATAAGTCTTGACATAAATAACCCCATCAAAAGCCAAGATATCAGTAAAGCCAGCACATGGTCGCTGGCCACCAAAAACATTACGGCTATTGTAAACCCGAAGCAAAGGCTTGTAAAATGCGCATGATATTTAAACCCTTTTAAATAGGTAGCGCTATAAATACTTACCACAGTACTGAAAAAACTTACTACGGCCCACATCAGAAGTGTGAACCCATTTATTCGAAATAAACCCAAAAAACTCCACTGCTGATGATGGAAACCCAAACAGAGAAAACTGATGTTACACAAGAATAAAATCGAAAAAAAGATAGTCGTTAGGCTATTGAAAAGATCAGGGAGACCTTTTTTGTAATCTGAGTTAGGGTATGGCGTTGCCACTTTTTTAAAATTCATAAATTGAGTTTTCCGTTTGTGAATAATTATGGCACAAAACTGAATAAAACCTATTATAAATTTTTATTTATAAATTAAATGATTTTCATTAATTATATTTATGATTTATCTAAGAACATGTATTTTTATATGCTTCTAACTCGCAGAGTCATATCATAATGGTGAAAATTCTAAATGAAGTTCAATAGCATTATTTTTTATTTATGTGTTCTGATACACTAATTGTCAATGTAAAGAGATTAGTATATCCATCATTCCTAACCTAAAAACTAAGGTTTTGTAGAATCGGTCGTTGGTATATCGTATTAATGAATACCGGGGCAGGTTATCTAAACTATAAGCCATTAAGCGACATTAGCATTTTCTACAGCACTTCCAAAATTACTGCGCCCGTCGTTTTTCCAATCTTGTTTTGCAGCTGACGGGCGTATCGTTCCCCATCCCAATCATTGAGCCTTATTTCTTCTTTTTAATTACATCTATGACAATTTTAACCTTTTGCTCGGGTGAAAGTAATTGATGCCATGTACAAATCATAAATAATATTAATATCAACCATTATAAATATAAATAAAAATATATGGATGGTTAGTGAGAAATTTACCCCGTAATCAAAATAATCAATATGATAAAATTAACATTAGCAAATGGCATAAATGCAGACTTGAATATGGGGAGAATTACATAAATCAAACCCAGGTCAACCAACCAAGAGATTGTCGTTACTGTAATCGAAAATGATATTAAAAATGGTATTGAATTTCTATCTAACTAAGAACATATAAACCAGCCATAAGAAACAATTAAACTTACTATATAAAAAAAAGATCATGTCCCAAAAACATCAACTTATTTCCGGCACATTCAAATCAAGTGAGGCTCTGTCTATAATTATGAGTTTCTATAATCATAAGATAAATTACCATAATATTCAAATGCTTACCGCTATGGAGCGAAACGATAGCAACATCGGTATGATTCAACAAAAAGTAAAAGAATTACAAAATACCAGCGACGTTATAAGGAAGATTTTGAGTGAGGGTATCGACCGCGATCATGAAGTGGAGGTTACAGGTTTTATTGAGATAAATTTAGATCCATTACTCAATGTCAGCTAAGGTCGATGTTTCTATTAGAACCGCCGGAAAAAAATTACTACAACTTATCAACCTCGAAAGAAAAGAAGTTGGGCAGATATACTTTTTTTCTACGCTTACCGGCCTAATTCAGCTTTCGCTTCCATTAGGGATACAAGCAATTATAGGTTTGCTTTTTGGAGGAGTATTGTCAGCATCACTGGTGGTGTTAATCTCATTTGTAGTATTAGGTGTTTTATTTAGCGGGATAATCCAAATAATGCAAATGCGTGTAACTGAAAGTATTCAGCAACGTATTTTTACGCGTCTTACATTTGCCTATGCCTACCGTATACCTCGTATTGATCTTTTAAGTATAGACAGCTATTATTTGCCTGAGCTTGTAAATCGCTTTTTTGATACGGCAAGCTTGCAAAAAGGACTATCTAAACTATTGCTTGATATTCCTGGAGCTTCTATCCAGATGCTTTTTGGCCTGACGCTTTTAAGCTTTTACCATCCTGTTTTCATCATATTCGGCGTAATGCTTTTAGCTATAGTTTGCATTATATTTTATTCAAGCAGCCATAAAGGTTTTACTACCAGTATGGAAGAAAGTGACTACAAGTACCAGGTTGGTCATTGGTTGGAAGAAATATCAAGGGCGATTAAAACCTTTAAATTTTTTCAAAAGCATCAATTGCATATGAAGAAGACCGACCAGATTACGGTTGGGTACCTTGATGCACGAACCTCGCATTTTAAAGTGCTGGTGTTTCAGTACCGTATATTAATTGCGTTTAAAGTGCTCATAACTGCCGCAATGTTAATTATTGGAACATTATTATTTTTGAACCAGCAAATCAATTTAGGCCAGTTTATAGCAGCAGAGATTATTATCATTGCCGTACTTAATTCAGTTGAAAAGCTGATCGTAAGTTTGGAAACCATGTATGACGTTTTGACTTCGATTGAGAAGCTTGACAAAGTATTGCAAAAGCCCCAGGATAACTTAACGAACAGATTACCGGCAGAAACTTTATTATTAGATGCCCCTTTACATGTAGCTGTCAAAGATTTAACCTTTTCTTTCAACCAACGCAGGACCGTTATTGATGAGCTTACGTTTGATGTTAAACCTGGAGAAAAGCTTTGTATTAATGGAACGGAGGGTTCTGGAAAGACAACATTACTGCGAATTATTGCAGGACTATACAAAGGTTTTAGCGGGCAAATTTTAATTAATGGCGTACCGTTGCAAAACATACCATCACAACTATTACACTCGCGTGTGGCTGTGTTTTTTGCTCAGGAGGAGCTGTTTAGCGGTACCCTATTCGAAAATTTAACTATGGGCAATGATAAAATAAACTTCCCCTTTATAGCTGAAATTTGCGAATTGGTAGGGTTACAGAAATTCATCTACGAAAATCAGGATGGCTACCAAACACTGCTTGATCCGCAGGGACAAAAGCTTTCCTACAGTGTAATACAAAAAATATTATTGGCCAGATGTTTCCTGTTAAAACCTGCTTTGATCATCATGGAGAATGGCTGGCAGGGGATTGAAAATGATCACCGTAGTTTAATTATTGATAAACTGATAAAGGACAAAAGTTTTAGTTTGATCGCGGTATCAGACCTGGAAGAATTAACCAACGGGTGCGACAAGCTTATTACATTAAGTAAATAGTTACAATGTTTTTGGAAAAGAATACACAAACTACTCGTTTTCTGCAATACCAATCATTTAAAACGGCTATGAATGCGAGTGACCATACCAGTAAAGTTAGATGGCTTGCAGGTATTGCCATATGCGTTTTGGTCGCCTTGTTTTTGCCGTGGACACAAAATATTCGTTCGAAAGGTAATGTATCAACACTTGATCCGCAGCAACGGCCACAACAAGTAAATACTATGATACCCGGGCGCATCGCCAAATGGTATGTACGTGACGGCGCTATGGTCACCAAAGGAGATACCTTACTGCAAATAACCGAAACCAAAGACGAATATCTTGACCCGGAACTTACAGAACGTACGTCTGAACAGTTACAGGCAAAAGATGATGCAAATGAATTTTACAAGAGCAAAGTTAAAACAGCCGACCAGCAAATGTCTGCGCTGCAGCAAAGCCTTGATCTTAAGATCAGCCAACTTAATAACAAGTTAAAACAGTATAGGTTGCAGGTACAATCAGACAGTATAGCGATGGCCGCGGCGGCCAACCAATTTAATATAGCTGATGTGCAATTAAAAAGGCAGAAGGAGCTTTATCAGGCCGGTTTAAAATCACTTACTGAATATGAACAGCGACAGCAATATTACCAGGATGCCTTATCAAAGAAAATAGGCACCGAGAATAAGTTTTATAATGCCAAGAATGAACTATTAAACATTAAGCTTGAACTGTCAGCCACGTCACAAGATTATACAGAGAAGATATCAAAGGTGTCCGGAGAGCGATTTACTTCACTTTCCCTTGCGGCGAGTGGTGCGGGTGAAATATCCAAGCTTAAAAACCAATTGTTTAATTATAAAGCCCGGGGGAACTTCCATTACATCATTGCACCCCAAAACGGGCAGGTGGTGCAAAGTATAAAGGCTGGTATAGGTGAAACAGTCAAAGACGGAGAACAATTACTTACCATAGTACCACTTCGCTTTCAAAAAGCTATTGAAATTGGGGTTGACCCTAATGATATGCCATTGATTAGCAATGGCCAGTTGGTGCGGGTACAATTTGATGGGTTTCCGGCTATTGTATTTTCTGGCTGGCCGCAGGCATCGTATGGCTTATTTACAGGTAGAGTAGCAGCCATTGATAACAGCATTGATGCGTCGGGCAAATTTAAGGTATGGATACAGCCCGATGAAAGCACTAAAAAGTGGCCGGCAAATGTGCGGTTTGGCACCGGATGCCAGGTTATTGCATTACTTAATAATGTACCGGTGTGGTACGAGTTGTGGAGGCAGCTTAATGGTTTTCCGCCAAATTTTTACACAGCCGCAAGCACTAATAAGAGTAAAGCTGAAACTAAAAAATGAAACGACTAACCTTAGCTTTTACTTTATGCCTGATGAGTGTAAACACTTTTGGGCAGGACCAATTATTAACACTTAACGAATACCTTGGATTGGTTAAACTTTATCATCCTATTGCATTGCAGGCAGGATTGAATAAAGATAAGGCCTTTTACACACGCAGGGAAGCCATTGGTGGTTTTGACCCCAAAATTGAGGTTAACAGTGAGCGAAAAATATTTAATGGAACTACGTATTATGACTATTTGATGCCCCAGGTTAAAGTGCCGCTTTGGTATGGTGCCGACCTGAAAGGAAGCTACACCAAGTACGATGGTTACTACGTCAACCCGGAAAATAAAGTGCCTATTGAGGGCTTAAGCTATTTGGGGCTTTCGGTGCCGTTAGGCAAAGGATTAGTAATCGATGAGCGCAGGGCAGCTTTACAACGGGCAGCTATCTATCAAAATATTGCGGCTAACGACCAGCAGCAAATGCTAAACGACCTTTTTATTAGTGCTACCACCACCTATGCAGAATGGCTGAATGCCTGGTTGAATACGCAGGTTTTTTCAAAAGCCGTGGATCTGGCACAGGTTCGTTTGAACGGTACTGCCTTATTATTTAAAAATGGCGATAGGCCGGCAATTGATACACTGGAAGCGTTAGCCTTGCTACAAATCAGGCAGCAAAAGTTGATTGAATATCAAACGTTGCTACAAAATAAGAAGAATGATCTTGCGGCATATTTATGGCTTGAAAATTTAATACCTACAGATCCGGCCAAACTTAATATTAGGCCTGATTCTGCTTTGGTTAGTATGTCAATTCCTGATAGTTTGCTCTTGAAGGAACCGGCTGCTATTTCTGCCCAAAACCCTGATGTAAAAGATTATAGCTTTAAAGTTGACCAACTGGAAATAGATCGAAAATTAAAATTAGAAGAAATTAAACCCACGTTTAACGTAAATGTTGGCATTCTTAACTCAGGTAGAAGGCTTTTTAACAATGTTACGTTCGATTGGTTGCAAAACAACCAAAAATTGGGGTTTTCTATTGCTATGCCGCTAACCTTCACCAAGCAAAGGGCAGCCTACATTCTAAGTAAAATTAAGATAAAAGAGGCGCAATATTCTTTGTTGGAAAAGCGCAACCTGGTAACTGTAAAATGGAATAACTACCGCAATGATTTTATAAATCTTGATAGGCAGGTTTTGATAAATACCAAAATACAAAAAAACAACCAAGTGTTACTCGATGGAGAAGAAACCAGGTTTAAAATGGGCGAAAGTTCGTTGTTTCTGATAAATTCTCGCGAGCAAAAAGTGGTTGAAACACAGGAAAAGCTAAATGAAATATATACAAAACGTATTAAGGCAATTCAATATCTTAAATGGCTGGCAAACAGTTGGTAGTACTATCTTCAACCTAATTGGGACACACCAGTTCCCGGAGATGCACTGTTCAGTAGATTGCCTCCATTTATTTTTTTATTTTGAATTATTTCTTGAGAAACTTGTAGCTGATCTGTGTGTCTACTTGTTCTCTATGCATCTCATACTCGATCTGGTTAGTGTTGAAACTTACGATATAGGTTTTATACCCTGATTTATTGTGGGCTACGTTTATACCTATCCGCTATTCGATTATCCTCGGGAGTTGAAATAATCTTCTGAGTATGTCAATGCCTTGAAGCATCGCGCTTTGCAAGTACATGGAATGAAAGAACTGAGCAGGGAGGAAAAGGAAATGAAACATCTGTTCCAAGAGCAAAGGAAAAAAGAAAGTCGGCAGCAGGAACAATAGCAGCAACGATCCAAATCACAGGACCAGAGTTGGGGGCAGATGGTAAAAAGGCGATTGGGTGTCGATAGATATTACCCCCTACATCATCGTATTTCACCTGCTATTTTAGCAGCTTCACCTTTTCCATATATAGCCAACGGAAATAAAATGGTTAATTTAGGGGATGGATAAGAATGAACAGCGCATTTGCGGGTATAGCTCCCTGCTGATCGCTCTGATGGTGAATTCGGCCCGTTTACTGGCTTTACGGCCAGATGGTATCATGGCGCATTACTGGCAATTCGATCTTGGGGAGCTGATTTTCCAGTTCTTCTTTAATTTGGCGTTTTGCGGCTTGCTATTTTACTTGAACCTGAAAAAAGATATAGCCTTCGTCAGGTTCCGGGAACAAAAACGGTATGGCATTTATTTCGCTGCTAACGGACTTTTGATTTTTTTGCTCATGGTGACCGCGAATTTCATTCAATATACTCTTTTTTCAGGTAACCATTTACCCGGCGCGTATAGGATGGGATATTTTGCCCGTTTTGGACTGAGTGCCGTCCTGATCGCCATCATTATCAGGATAATGCTGCTGCTCAGGGAAAGTAAACAAAAAGACAAAGACCATGAGCAATTAAAAAGCGCGTATCTGGAAGCACAGCTGGAACTGCTGAAAGAACAGCTGAATCCGCACCTGCTTTTCAATTCGCTGAGCAGCCTGTCCGGGATTGTCAGGGAGGACCCCACGCTGGCACAGTTCTATATTTTTCATTTGTCTAAAGTATTCCGCCATGCGCTTGCGCGTTCGGGTACAGCGCTGGTAACGGTTGCGGCGGAAATGGAAACGCTTAGATCTTACGTGCAACTCCTGAACATGCGCTTTGAAGAGGCTTTTCGTCTGGAAACTGACGTTGAGCAGCCTTATCTGGAGGCGATGATCCCGCACCTGTCCTTACAGCCATTATTGGAGAATGCCGCCAAACACAATTCCGCCACTTTAGAAAATCCTTTGATCGTGCGTATCTATACTATGGAAGAACAGCTGATCGTCAGCAACAATCTCCAGGAAATAGCCGTGCCGGAAAGCAGCACCGGGATTGGTCTGGTAAACCTGAACGAGCGTTTTCGCCTGCTGGTGAAAAGCGAAATTGAGATCGAAAGGTCGAACGAAATATTTACAGTTAAGCTACCTTTAACCCGATGAAAGCGCTGCGGATAGTACTTATCGAAGATGAACCGGTTACGGCCCGCAACCTGGCGCATATCTTGGAGCACCTGGATGAAAACATAAGTATCATCTCCATGCTTACCGGCGTCAAAGAAGCGGTAGGCTGGTTCAATGCACATCTGCATCATTATGATCTTGTTTTTATGGACATCCGGCTGACTGATGGCTTATCATTCGAGATATTCAAACAAGCCCGGGTTAACCGGCCAGTGATATTTGTGACCGCTTATAACGATTATGCCATTGAAGCCTTTAAAAATAACGGTATCGACTATATCCTGAAGCCTTTTAATGAGCAGGAGGTGGCGCGTGCGCTGCAAAAGTTTGAAACCCTGTTCAGGTCGGCAGAACAGGTGCCGGATGGTTCCATGTTCACCCGGCTGCTGGAACAGTTCCAGGCCAGTGTTAAGTCCTACAAAAAATCCTTCCTGGTGCATTATAGGGATAAGCTGGTGCCGGTGGAAACGGTAAAGATCGCCTGGTTCTATACAGAGAGCGAAATGGTTTACGGACATACCTTTGACGGAAAGCAGTACATCCTGGATTTTACCTTGGAGCAACTGGAACAGCAATTAGATCCCCAATTGTTCTTTCGGGCGAACCGGCAATTTATCATTAACCGGGCGGCCATCTTGGAAGCTGACTTTTATTTTAATGGCAGGCTGTCCGTAAAAGTTAAACCGGAGCCGGCAGAACGCATCCTGATCAGTAAAGCGCGTGTACCCGAATTTAAAAGCTGGATGAATACCTAAACACTTCGCCCCCGGATTTTTCAGCCTTACCTGATCTTAGCTACCTGCTCCCTGTTTTATTTGTAAACTTTACATCGTTAATAAAAACGAAGTAAATGAGACATCAGATCGGTCTATACCGCCTTTATATTTCGGCAAGTTCGTCTGAACCATTGGTTAATTCAGCCCCCGTTTAAGATGTTTCACCCCGAATGTAAAAACTCTGCCTATATGATCCGGTCATACATTTAGAATAAAAACACAAGTAAATTAAATTTATTAAACTATGAAAAAGTTCATTTTGATCCTCACACTAGCATTAACTGGAATAGGTTACGCCCATGCCCAAACACGCGTAGTTGTCAGACCCGCTCGGAAAATTGTGGTCGTACGCAGGCCGGTCATCAGGCCCGGTGTAGCCGCACCCGCCCGGGTTGTTGTTATACGCCCGGTTCTACGCAGGCGCGTAGTTGTTGTGCATTGATCCCTTTTATTATTAGCTGAAGGATCTTAAACAATTAACATCAATAAAAAAACATGAAAAAGAAAAATCAACAAAACAAACCAGCGCTTACCCTTACGTTAAGCCTGCTGGTGATGCTGTTCGCCCAGTTGGCCACTGCACAAAATATCACCGGGATGAAGGATAAAAAACCGGAAGAAAGAGCGCTGTTCCAGACCAGCCTGATGAAAAACAAGCTTAGCCTGGATTCAGTGCAGCTTACCAAGGTACAGGCGATCAACCTGAAGTATGCGTTAAAAAACGATCCGATCATCAAAGGCAATGGCAGCAAATTCTCTAAGTTTAAACAGATCAAAGCCTTGCAAAAAGAAAAGGACGGGGAACTGAAAAAGATCTTTACTGCCGAGCAGTATAAGCAATACCAGGCATTTGAAGCAGAGATAAAAGAAAAAATGAAAGCAAAAATGGGTCAGCAATAATAGCGGTACGTTTATTCACACTCATTCACAAAAAATATACAATGAAATCTATTCTTATTAAGATGAGCTTTTTATTGCTGCTGATATCGGGCTGTTCAAAAAAAAGCGACAGTAACACGAATACCGAGCCCATAGATGATGACCTTGCAGGGCCGATCTCCCGTCCGTCATCCGGCTACGGTGCCGACGGTATCTATAAGGTCGCCGAAATCAGTTTTCCCAACACCGAATATCCCGGCACTCAAGTAACCATTTTCTATCCTGCGGGAATTACCTCGGCTCGGCCGACGATCTTCTATTCTCACCCCTATGGTGGTGAGAATAAGGAATATAACCGGGGCTTATTCGAGTTTATCGCAAAAAAGGGCTATGTAGTCGTATTTGTGCCTTACCCGACAATGGACATCAGTATTGACCATCGTTATTTAACATTATGGACCGGCTTCACTAAAGCTGCTGCTGATTACCCAAATATTATCGATACCAAAAAAGTGGGCTTCATGGGGCATTCTTTTGGTGGTGGGGCGTCTATCGGGTTGTCCTACAAGGCCTTTACTGAAAAAGGATGGGGAGAGGACGGGCGATTCCTGTTCACGATGGCACCCTGGTACAGTTATCAGATCACGCCAGCGCAGCTGGCAAGCTTCCCGGCCAATACAAGGATGATCACCCAGGTGTATGATGAAGATGTCTATAACGATCACCGGTTGGCCATAGACATCTTTAAGAACATCAGTATTCCTAATGCGGAAAAAGACTACTGTTACCTGAAATCATCGACGGTGGCCGGCTACAAATACGCCACGGAACATAACCTGCCCAATAGCCGCTCCGCTTATGACGCCTATGATTATTACGGGGTGTACCGTTTGCTGGATGCGCTGATCGACTATAGTTTTAACAACAGCCAGGCCGGTAAGAATGTGGCCCTGGGCAATGGCTCTGCCGAGCAGGTGACTATGCCGGGGTATAAAGGTGAATTCATGGCCCCGCTGGAGGTTACGGATAACCCCAGCCCCAAATACGAACAAAGCAAATACCTTTTTCCCTGCAACAGCCTTGATAATCCAAGGATTGCTAATTGTAATTGATCAAGCCCTATACAATGAAAAAAATCATTGTGCTATTTATGGTACTGACCGGGTTCGGCAGTGCCCGCGCCCAACAGCCTTTTGCCAAAGTAGACCAATGGCTTGATGAACAGGTTTCCGGTATGGGGGGGCGCCTCATACTGATGGTGTGCAAAGATGGAAAAGTGGTTTACAGCCATGCGGTAAACGATATGGGTATGAAAGATAAAATGTTGGTTAAACTGATCGCAAAGAAGCAGGGCAAACCAGCCGATCTCAGCGGTTATACCGCGAGCTCCCGGCAACCAATCGCCAGCTGCAGCAAATGGCTGAGCGCAGCCCTGGTGATGACCTTTGTAGATGAGGGTAAATTAAAGCTGACGGATACCGTAGGGAAATTCTTTCCGATATTGTCTCAAAATAAAAAAGGATCGGTCACCATCAGCGAATGCCTTTCTCATCTAACCGGTATACGGTCTCCCGATCTGCGGGAAAACCTGGCGGAAATGGGGCTGGTGAACAGCATGGAAGAAGAGATCGGTAAGATCGCGGCTTACCCTATGGAAGGCCAGCCCGGCAAGGTGTTTCGATATAGCAATACAGGATTACAGATCGCCGGTGCGGTGATCGAAAAGATCAGCGGCAAAAGTTTTGAAACCCTGTTCAACGAGCGGATAGCGACTCCGCTGGAAATGAAGCAGACTGATTTTGGTGAGGGGAAAGTTGCCTTACCGGCCGGTGGTGCCGTTAGTACGCCCGGTGATTATATGAATTTCCTTGCTATGATCCTCAACAAAGGAACGTTTAATGGCAAACGCGTATTGTCAGAAAGCAGTATTGCACAGATGCAGGTCAACAGGATTTCACCGGCTGTGAAAGTGTCCTACAGCCCGGCAGAGGCGGGAGGTTTGGGCTATGGCTACGGGGAATGGATCATGGGCAAAGGTGTCGTGAGCAGCCCAGGCCTGTTCGGCAGCTTCCCCTGGGTAGACAATGAGAAAGGATACTCTGCTTTCTTAATGGCCTTCTACCTAAAATCAGATGGAAGACAAGAGAAATACGCCGAACTCAGGAAGCTGGTCGATCAGGCGCTTAAATAAAAGGTCTGCCAGGCCGATCATTCATATAAACTATGATCAACCATAAATTTATGCACACCTTAGGATAAATGATAAAAATTACTACGATTCTATAAGTTTTGAACAGATTTCAAATTATTGTGATGTAGTTAACTCAACAAGTGGGATATATAATTATATAAACCTTTGTTCCAGTTGAAATATAGTAGCTGCATTATATCATGTCTGCAATCCTCACTAAGAAAGCTCATAATATTTGTTGCTGATTAGCAGCCATAATAAGTTCGGCTACATTTTTCACCCCAAATTTTTGAATAAGGTTCTTACGATGGGTATCAATAGTAAGCGGACTTAAAAATAATTCCTGGCCAATCACCTGGCTGGTCTTGCCTGAGGCTATCATAGACAGTATTTCTTTCTCCCTCCGGGTAAGACGCGGTGCCCCCTGTAATTCATTTTTTGATGGCCGGCTAATTATTTCCATCACCGCTTTGCTATAACAGATGTTTCCTTTTACCGCTTCTGAAATACAATATCTAAGCTCTTCAACAGCGCTGTTTTTAAGCAAGTAGCCACTGGCACCATTTTGAATGGTTTGCATGATAATGCTTCTCTCAGTATGATTGCTTAAAATAAGTATAGTGGCCATTACTGATTCCTTTTTGATCATATGGCATAGTTCCATTCCATTAATATCAGGAAGCGTAATGTCCAACAAAATGAGATCTACTGGATTAGTCCTGATATACGAAAGAATATCCGCGCCGCTGCAAAAACCGCCAACAAGATGTATGTTATCCTCATGTTGTAGCAATGTCTTTAACCCCTCGATCACAATAGGGTGATCGTCAACTATCGCGGTTAGTAATTTAGGCGTCTTCATCGATATTGAGTTCGATATTAATGGTTGTTCCTTCATTGATAATTGACTGTAATTCAAACTTGCCATTTAAGAAAGTGATCCGGTTTTTAAGGTTATCTAAACCCATACCCTTCTTATTTTCGAGCATAGCCGTATCAAATCCGCAGCCATCATCCTCAAAGGTTATAAAAAAAATGTGATCGTTCTGACTGCATTGTAACATTATATTTGAAGCCTTCGCGTGTTTGATAGCATTAGAAATAAGCTCCTGTACCATGCGATATATGCTAAGCTGTACGCTCAGCGAAATGTTTTTTTGGATATGAAAAGTCTGAAAATCAATGTGTAACTCATCGCGCATATAAAACTCACACAAGTCTTTCAACGCCACTTCCAGCCCAAACTTCAGAAGCGTTTCCGGTAACAAATTACGGGCGATACGCCTCAGCTCCGAAACCGAAGAGTCCAGTTGGCCAATAATGTGGTTCAGGTCTTTGTCCCCGGATAGGTCCGAGTTATTGTTTGACCAACCCGATAAACCTATTTTTACACCCGCCAGCATTCCGCCCAGTCCGTCATGCAGGTCGCGGGCAACGCGTTCCCGTTCATGCTCTTCGCCATCAAGCATGGCCTTGGTTACTTTAAGCTGCTGTTTTTGCTCCAGGTCATGGAGTTGCTGTTGATAGTTGATCTCCTTTTGAGCCGCAAGTTTCCGGTTGTTTTTCGCATTCAGGATCACCAGTCCAAGCATAATGAGCAGCGATAAACAACCGATGGCCAGCAGCCAGTTGTATAAATGCTCATTCCTGGCTTTCAAGGCTGCTTGTTTGTTTTGCGCCTGTAAAGCAGCAATTTTCTGACGGTTTTCCGCAGTGCGGTATCGGGTCTCCAGTTCATTGATCTTTAGCCCGGTCTGGTCCTTGTGGATACTATCTGTTAGTACCTGATACTTATTCATCCAGAAGTAAGCGGCTTTGTAGTCATTCAGGTTTTTGCTGGTTTTTGACAATTCTGCGTAAATCGTCGCCTTATCATTAGCGGTTGCCATAAGCGTGCCATCCTTTGTAATATCCAGTAAAACTTGTCTGGCTTTGGCATACGCTTTCTGCTGTCCGTATACTTCATATTTTCTGAACAGGAACTGCTGATGCAATTGTTTCTGATTGTATTTTTTTGCAAGAACAATTCCCTTATCAGCGCTTACCAGCGACTGTTCAAAAGATTTAACAGTAAAATAGTATAAAGCTTCGTTATAATAATACAACGGATAGTTTACGGATTCGGGATATGCACTTATTATCGCTTTAGCTTTTGCTAACAAAGGCTTTGCCTTTGCTGATTTGCCGTCATAGCAATAGATGCTTACACCACTCAGATAAGCAAACAAAAGATTGGTTGAGCGTGGGCTTTCGGTTTGCAACAGCTCAATTGCCTTTTGATTATAGGTCGCCGCCTTGGCGAACTGGTAATTGTTCATTAATACGGTAGAGAGCTGCGTGTAGAAATGCGCCAGCATTACTTTTTCACCAGCTTTTTCAGCTTCCGGCAGAACTTTTTCAAGTATAATGCGGGTAATAAACTCGTATCCTTTGGTATCTCTGTTCATTATGGCGTAGTTGAACCACGCAGCTGCACGCCTGCCATGTGCTTTCGGGGTGTTAAACGCCGAAAAGGCCTCTTCCGCTTTTTTAAAGGCAGCAGCAGCTTTAGCCGCGTTCCAGTTAAAATAATACTGCCCTTCATAAAAATGCGCCAATGCTTTAAAATAGGGGTATTTCGCTGCAAGTTGTTTGCCGCGCATTAAATACGTTTTACTTTTCACGGTATCCTTGAATTTCCAGTATTCAACCAATTGGAAATTAGCATTGGCCTTTGCACTATCCGGTCCATTTGACCGCAGGACGTTTTCCAAACTGTCGACGTGCTGTTTTTCATTTAGCGGGATCTGTTGCTGCGCTAAAGCGTGGACGGTTATCAGCAGGCAGATAAGGATCAGATAAATTTTCTTCATTTCAATCACCGGCAGGTCAACAGATATGGCCTGCCGGATTTAAATATGCAGCTAAAAATTCAGAACCTGCTAAAAGTTATGACCACTAATGATAAAATACCTAAAAATCAGGAGAAAAAAAACCACCATTAAGGGGATTTTAAGTGCCAGGGCCAACGGATAGTTTTGCGGTCTATCTATTATCTTAATCAAATAACTATGAAAAAATCATTTTTTAAAAATTTAATTGCCTTTACTATTTGTGCCGTTTTGTTTGCAGGTTTCTCATCATGCAGCAAAAAAAGCAGCAACGATCCCACACCCTCTAACGGGCGTAACGCCAAATTTACGGTTACAGTAACAGGCGCGCCAGCATCCGCTTATCTATCCTTTGTAATGGTAGGGTTAACCAACGACCCGAAAGACGCTACTGTTTGGAAGGTAAACGGTGTTGTACAAAACAACGAAAGTTCCGTAAGCCTGAGTAAAAATAACTTTAGCGGAAACACTAAAACCTATATCATAGAATCCGTTAAGCCATTAACTGCGGTTAGCGTTGGTATACAATGTTTAAATGTAGAAGATTCGCCTTATAAAGTTAGCTATAAGGCAGAAATAAACGGTGAAGTTAAAAACGATGAAAAAGACTTTACCGTTACCAAAACGGCAGATTTTACCCACGATTATACTTATTAAAAAGGCGGTTACGAAATTGTTGAGTGAAAACATACATCTACATAAAATCAATAAACTATGAAAAAGATCATGATCATTTGTGCAGGCCTGATATTATTTGGTTTCACGACTACCAGGGCACAGGCTGTTCTGGACAAAATTGATAGGGCAACCGATAAAGCTGACCGGGCTGGTCATACAGCAGACCGTACAAAAAGTACCGGCGATAAAATCCTGGGGTTTTTTGGCAAAAAGAAGAATAGCTCTTCATCATCTGAAACAAAAACTACCGTGAAAATTAGCGGCGTTGACTTTGCAACCTTACGAAATATTAATGATAAACTGCAGGCAGTGAAAGGGATTGAAAGCACCAAGATGAAATACGGCGCATCGGGGTCTTCGATTACGCTTCAGCATTCGGGTTCTACATCAGATATTCTTAAAACCCTCCAAAAAGCTTCTCCGGAAGTGTTTGCTGAAAAGAATATTGACGGCATGGATGACGGTGAGATATCAATAAAATTAAAATAATTAAACAATACCATGGGTGATACCACCCGAACAATTGTGCTGTCTGCTGAAGTGATACCAGGTACATCAGCAGGCAGTTCTTTTATTTAAATTAAATATCATGAAAAGCATAACATCCAAATTGAAATTTGCATGCATTATTGTAATGGCGCTGGCCATAATGGGTCTGTCTGCCTGCAAAAAAAACGGAGGAACAGCAACAGGAGACGGAGAGAAATTCTTTACCTGTAAGATCAACGGCAAGTTGCGTGAGTTTAATTACCATGTGAACGCCAATGACAAACCCGCTACAGATACCGTACATTTCGTAGTGGTAGGGGGATGGGAAAAGGAGGATATGGTTACCGGATTTGGTATAGATATGCAACTTAAGGAAGGTGCAAAAGAAACAACCTATACCTCCAATGGTACAAGCAACCTGTTGCTTTCCGGGAAATACTATATCCAGGATATAAAGAATGGTAAGATTGTAGGTACAACTATATATAATGGCGGAGACCTTGATGGTAGTAGCTTTATCTTGACTATTACCAGTTTGACCAAATGGGGCGTTAAGGGGACCTTTTCGGGAAAGCTAAAGCTTCTTGGCGGTGATGATTACGTTACCGTTACCGAAGGGAAATTTTCAGCACCCTATAATTGATCTTTCACTTTAATCTCTATCATTATGAAAAAATATCTTTTGATCGCCGGGCTGCTTATACTGTTTAGCACTCTTACTATATTTCAGGTGGCAGCGCAAAATTTTGATTTTAACGAAGATTTCGCTAAGTACGATATCGGCACAAGCCCGCGCAGCATTAAAACAAGCGGCGCGGCAACGATTGCCCGGCCCCAGGGCCAACAGGGTAAATGGCTGATACTTCAAGATAACATTACCTATAAGCTCAACAGGCCTGCTTCCCTTCCTAATAGCTTTACTTTTGAGTTTGACATACTGGCCCAGGCAGAACAAATTAAAGACATATCGCCCATATCATTCGGTTTCGTGAAAGACAATGCTGCCAGAGATTATATCAGCAACGGCGGCGCCTTTGTTCAGCTGCATTATTATGACGCGGATGCTGTTAACATAGGCAACTATGATTTAAAAAAGGAGGCAAACACTAAGTTTGATCTTTCGGCAACCGCTAACCGCCTGTTGCATGTTAAGTTGGTCGTACGCGGTAATCAAATGGCTGTGTATCTGGATGACATCAAACTGGCGGACACAAATCTTTTTCAGCCCCGGTCAGCCAGGTATTTTTATATCAGTGGCCCTAATAAATCTGAAAACGGCGCCAGGTTATTTATCAGCAATTTTAAAATTGCAGGTTCCTGATCAATTTCAATACTACATGAATGTAATGGCTTATCTACTATCTAAAATGGAAAAACAATTATTGGTGACATAGTGTCTCTCAAGTAAGAAACTTATCCACATAAAAGGGCGAAAATAAAATTTTTCCTGGTTTGTAATTAATAGTTAACTAAATTGATACCATTTACTTTCAAGTTGTGTATCGCAAGGTAGTCGATATAAATATTTAAAAGTTCATCGTTATCGCTACACACACTGTTTACGATAAGCCAGGGCTGCTATCGTCCTCAAAGTCAGCTGCGGGAAAAGGTTTCGGTGTTTCCGTTATCAAGCCTAACCAATATTTTATAACCCATTGCGTCGACTATCTCACCTTTTCCTGCAGGGCTGATCACCCGCTGGCCTTTTAAAAAATGCTCATCATTATTGCTGTTTAGTTTGGTAAGTACTCAATTGCGCAACACATTCCGGTTCGGCACTTTTTTCAGCGCTCATTTTTTTATCTGATAAAGCATAATATGATGTTTAATGAGTGTAATTATACAACTTTTAGTTGCTAAACTATGTTTTTTAAATTAATAAAATTAGTTAAAAATAAATTACAAAACATAAATATTAACCTATGTGTTGTGAAAACATTAGTTAACAACTTTTAGATCTATGGCAAAACCTGTATCTCCCTGGCTATATAATATCAGTAAGCAACTGGCTGCGGCAGAATTACCTGTTATTTATGAATATGAATATGTTGGTTATTTCTTTCGTGTTCATACATTGGCCGAAACCTGCTGGCTGGTAGTTACGTGGACCAATAAACAACAGGTGGCTTTTCGCCTTGCTTATTCGCCGGAAGACCTGCTGGCAATTGAAGAGCCGAAAGAGCAAGATGGAAAACTGACATTTTTAATTGGCTCCGGTATAGGAGATTATGAGGTAACGTGCGTGTTGCCTAAAAGCGAGACACCCGTATTACGCTTAACCACTACGCTGATGCCGGCAACGCCTATGTTATTTCCTTATTGGCCGCGGGATATTGTACCCATAGGTTTACCGCAGGGTGAAGTGAAAGCCAGCCAGGTGGGAACACGATCCGGGCAATTATATTTTACAATAGCAGGGGCGAAGGGCGGTTCGGTGCTTTACATGCAAAATCTGACTGCGCTGGCAGATTATAACCAGCAGACAGAAACCTCTGCCGGGGATACTGTTGGTGGCGAATGGCCCGAGATCGGCTTTGCTTTGCCTCCAACGTTGAAAAATAAGCCACTGGAAGCAGGTGCAAGCTATATACTGAGTGATGCCTTTATCGCGCTGAGTGACGAGGTGCCGGCAGACGAACCTGCGATGGTTAGGCAATACCTGGACCTGCTGGCTGCTATTTATTTGCAATTACCTAAGCCAGCTACAGAATATAAAAACTGGCCGGAAATTCTCGATAAGGGCCTTTTCGACTTGCAGGACAGCCCGGGTTGCTGGGCACAGGTTGCCGGTAATCATTACTTCAATGCCTATGTCTGCGATTACCAAACCCCGCCGGAGATAATGGTACAGTTGGCAATCCTGCTGCCGTTACTGGATTATGTAGAGTGGAACGATGGCGAATTATCGGTTATGAAAAAGATCAAAGCCGGGCTGGAGGCTTTTTATAATAAAGATTTGGGCACAATTATGCGCTGGCACCCGCAGGCGCTGGATAAATTAAACGGAGAGGAAGAACACAAAAAGCCGCTGGTTATGGATGCGTGGTACCTGCAGCATCCGCTGCTGAACTTGTCTCGCCTGGCGCTTAAGGGTGATAAGATCGCTAAACAACTGTTTTTAGATTCCATAGGCTTTGCTATTAAGGTTGCGCATCATTTTAAGTATGAATGGCCAGTGTTTTATAAAATGGATACGTTAGAGGTAGTGAAAGCGGAAACTCAGCCTGGCAAAGGAGGTGAAAAAGATGTGCCTGGCTTGTACGCGCATATTATGCTACAGGCTTGGGAGCTAACGGGCGAAAAGCGCTATCTGGCTGAAGCTGAAAAAGCTGCATTGAAATTAAAAGGGCTTGGCTTCGAGCTGTTTTATCAGGCCAATAATACCTCTTTTTCAGCGGGCGCTTTACTGCGCTTGTATAAGATCACCAAGAAAGAAGTCTATAAAGAATTGAGCTATCTGTGCCTGGCCAATATCTTTAAAAATGTCCGGCTATGGGACTGTAACTACGGCTATGGCGTAAATTTTCCGTCGTTCTTTGCACTGTTTCCGCTAAGTGATGCGCCGTATACAGCGGCCTACGAAGAGGAGGAGGTGTTTTGCGCGTTTCATGATTACCTGCGCCATGCAGAAGATGAGGATATACTTACTTCGGCACGTTTGCTAATGGCAGAATATATCCGGTACCTGGTGGACCGCGCTTGTTACTATTACCCGCCAATGCTGCCAAAAGAGATGCTGGAGGAAAAAGTAAAAACCGGGGAACTCGATACTGATCTCTACATCGCTGTGGAGGATCTGCACGATGGTTGGGAAAAGTCCGGCGGTGTAGGTCAGGAAGTTTATGGCGCGGGTAATGCTTTCGGGATCTTACCGAGGCACTATATGCAGGTGGAAGGCCAGCCCTTTATGATCTACACGGATTATCCGACCTATGGGTTCTTACCGAAAAAACACCGGCCGGCGAAGTTCAGGCTTGCGGGCGACGGACGTTTGCAGGCGAGACTTTTGTTGGTGAAAACTGGTGATGATAAAATGCCGGTTCTGTCAGTTTTTGTGAATAACGGCAAAGAGGCATTGAAAGGTCAGAAAACCAAAGAAGGCCATCTGGAATACACAGTTCCGGGTAATGCCGAAGTAAAAGTGAACTGGTAATTGCGCTGCTTAGCGAGCGACAAGGTTTGTAAATAACAAATTATTAATTACCGGGATAATCGCCAGTTCATCCCTTGCTGCTGGAAACATTTGTTCATTGCCCGCCGGAACTATTACTTTGTTGGGGTAAAAACCTTGTTCACTTTTTCAGCTATTGCTATACGATTGGCACCGACGATGCCTGCCATTTATAGCAGGCCAGTTTATTTAATAAAATCTCTTCTATCAGACATAACGGTTTGTTAATGTGTATATCCTTATGTTAATTTTACTTTGGTTAAATATGGCTATTAAGCTACGCTGTTCCCCTAAAAGGAGCAGCGTAGCTTAATAGCTAATTATAGCCCGTTACTTAGTAAAGTCCCTGGTTAAATTTAGCTATGGCTGCTTTTGGGTCAGCCAAGTAGTCAGCGTACTGCTGGCCGGCTTCACCAACAAAAATCTCATAACGATCTTCATTCAAACCATTATAAATATCCGCAGCAGCAACTGCCGGTGGCAAACCATGTTGCTCTCCACCCATGTCTTTGGTTGCTTCTGTGTTGATGAGGGAAGGCATTACCTCAAACACTTTAATGTTTGTATCAGTTGACAAGGTTAAACGCAAAGCCACAGAATGTGAATGCAGGGCTGTTTTAGCATCTGAATAAGTCGGTAAAACCACGAGTGGATGAAAAGCCACATTTGATGAAATATTTACAATGGCCGCTTCAGGTTGTTTTTTCAATAGTGGTAACAAATTTTCGATCAGTCTAACCGGGGCAAAATAGTTCGTTTCAAATTCCTGTCTTGCTTTTTCCACTGCGTTTGCGCCTTCACCCAGTTTATAAACGAAGCCTATACCGGCATTGTTGATCAATATGCTGAGATCACAATATGCAGTTTCCAGTTTTGTAACCAGGCTTTTAACTGCATCTGCATCAGTCACATCGCAAACTATGTAATCAATGCCTAACGCTAATGCTGCTTTTTTTAGCTTTTCTGGGTTACGGCCAGATATAATAACCTTATTCCCTTTTTTAACTAAAAATTTTGCTGTTGCATAACCAATTCCCGAACCACCGCCGGTTACCAGGATTGTTTTGTTTGTAATGTTCATGATTTCTATTTTTTGGTTTTTATTGTTTTTGTTTAATGTGTTAGTTTTGAGTTTGCGTGTTTGTAATCAGATAGCTTGAAATATTTCTTCTTTAGGTTTACGAACTTTAGAGATTTGGGCAAACTCATCTTTCGATGAGCGGTGGCCTAACATAAATAGCAGGGTCCAATAGCTATGGAGGCCTGATTTTTGGTCCACGTGATGTGCAGGTTATAAGCCGTGTTGCCTAACATGCTGTTTACGAATTGTTCCAGTGGCTTCAGATTCTTGCGCTCGGTTTGCCTCGCAATTGCTGCTTTGTTAATGTAACCGATAAAAGTCTTTTCATCAACGTTAGCTTCCACTGTCACTATCATTACGTGTGCGCCGGTGGTAACCTGTTGTTGATTATTTGCTGCGCGGCTGATCTGCTCCAGCCTGTCTTTGTCTTCCATAATAAAAACTTATTAGGTTGCAAGCCAAGTGATCAAGGTTCCTGGCGAACCATCTGAATAACATCCGCAAGTATGGCCGGTACTGTTTTGGGGAAAGTTTCGTATTTTTTCGTAGCGTATCGCCATTCAAATGATGGAACTAATGACATGATATCAATTTTTTATGTGGAAATTATATTTAAATTTGCTTGTTATTTGCAAGTAAACAAAGGTAAATTATTTTACTTTCGATTTGCAAGTGTTATTTAACATATTAATGTCATGAAAGAAATTCAACATCGATCAAATTGTCCAATATCTTACTCACTGGATTATTTAGGGGATAAGTGGGTGTTATTGATCTTAAGGGATCTGATATTTACGAATAAATCAACTTACGGTGATTTTATAGCGTCGGAAGAAAAGATTGCCACAAACATTCTTGCAGACCGACTTAAGTTGCTGGAAGAAAATGGATTTATAAAATCCACGGTTTCCGCTGAAAAGAAAAATAAATTTATTTATAACCTTACTGAAAAAGGTATCGACTTGATCCCAGTGATCATGGAATTGATGGTATGGGGATCGAAATATAACCCTCCGGGTGCTAATAACTTAATACAGGAATTAAATAAGGATAAAGAGGGTACCATTCAAAATTATAAAAACAGGGCAAGAACGCGTATGAAAACAACGCCGGAGTAAGATAGCAAAGTGAATACCTTAATTTTTACTCTGATTTTGGGCTACCACCATTTGGCAATAAGTATGCATTAAAAATTAAAAAAATTGTTTGTTAACGATTCCCGAGCCAATGGAGAAAAAGTGTACTCTTATCTTTCCCTACCAACAGCTTTTCTTCTATAGGAATAGTTAGCTTGATCAAAAGTTTTCGCGCAAAATAATGCTCGACTTCTTTGATGGCGTTAAAATTGAGCAGGTATTGTCTGTTGAGTTTAAAAAAGTTCTTAGTGTCAAGCTGGCCGGATGTTTCTTCTAATGACTGATCTAAAGTAAAAAAGTCATTGTCAAAAGTCACCAGTGTGGTTTGCTCGTTCCGTGCAAAAATATAGGCTACGTTGTTAGTAGGTATAGTTGTGTATTTGCCGTTTTTGTAAACGAGAAAACTTTGCTTGCCTGTGTGTTGCTGGTTAATCTTGAGTATCTGTGAAATAAGCTCAGGTGATATTTGATTACCGCTGAGAGCGTTGGTCACCCGGTCTAATTTTTCAAATGCAGATCTAAATGATTCTTCAGAAAAAGGTTTAAGTATGTAGTCAATCCCATTTGCCTTGAACGCATCAAGCGCGTATTCATCATACGCAGTACAGAAAATAACCGGCGACTGGACATTGATTTTCTGAAATACTTCAAAACTTGAGCCGTCTGCCAACTGGATATCCATGAAAATCAGATCAGGCGAAGCATGGGATTTTAAGTAATCGACCGCGGCAGATACCCGCTGTATCGGGCCGTCAATTTTTACACCGGGACGAACATTGGATATAAATTTAATTAACGCCCTTGCCGTCTTCAATTCATCTTCAATTACTAATATATTCATTTACAGGAAGAGCTACGGTGAAAAAATTATTACTTGTTTCAACTGTAATGGTTTTACCCGCCAGGTGCATGTATCGCTGGTTGATATTTTCCAAACCAATTTTAGTAGATGGTTCGGGTATGTTCTTTAGCTGAAGATTATTACGAACAAGTATACGGTTTCCGTCCGACACGATCTCTATATGCAAAGGTTGGTCGAGCGAAATGATATTGTGCTTCACGGCGTTCTCAACAAGTAGTTGCAAAGTAAATGTCGGCACCAATACCCCATTATGGTTGGCGCTAAGCATAATTTCAATGGAAATGTCCTCCTCAAATCTCGATTTGATCAGGAAAAAATAAGGACTCAACATTTTCAATTCCTGTTCTATCGGCACCACGTCTTTTTGTCGGCTTTCTAACGAATATCGGTAAAAATCGGAAAGCTTGACAATAAAATCGGACGCATTTTCGTCGCCAAAATCAACCATTGACTTAAGTGTATTCAGACTGTTAAATAAAAAATGTGGGTTCACTTGCTGTTTAAGCAATTCATATTTAGCAGTCAGGTGATCGGCCTTGGTGCGTTCCAGTTCTATACCTTATACCTATTATCTGATTAATATAACTTTGATAAAGCAGATATAAAAACATGTAAATAGTCAGGTTGATCAATATGCCCCGAAACTGGTACATGAGCATCATTGAGCCGATCAATTTATTTTCAAATAAAATTTGATTGCAAACTACCAGTAAGCCAATTATTAAAATCCCCCAAGCCAAACTTTTAATGAGCCTAAGGCCAAAAAAACGAGTGGTTAACGCTTGGTTTGAAAATTTGGGGAGTGTGTATAAATTGTAAAACCATACATACAGCGAATAAATAAAAGCGATGATACAATCTATAACAACTTCGGTTAGGCTCACCTTCAATTGCAGGATTTTAGGGACCGAGGCAAGAATGCCCATAAAAGCGGCCGATGCCCAAATTACCTTTTGAGAAACAATAAAAATGCGTTTATTACCCTGCTGTATATATTTTTCAAAGATCATGGAATAATTGACGGATTTTGCGAGAGTATAAAGTGGATACGTGACGAACGGCCCGCAGTATCTGCTAACTTAACCAAATTTTTTCCGGAATATTTTTGATAATCTATTATTTTGTCTTCAGCCGTATCTGTATGAAGTGTTTCAACATAAATTAATTCCCCGGGTATACGGGCCCCAAACCAGTGCGGGTCGTTCTGCTGATGCCAGGTAACCAAAGTGAAGGAGGCACCAGGTACGCCTGATCGTACATCCTTACCTGCTATTATGCCTGCCTGCTTATTGCCGTAAAGAATACTCATGGTGCTGTCTCGATTGTTGATAAAAGAGGTTATTACTTTTTGGTGCAAATCTGATAATTTAAATGACGCGGGCAGCGAAGCTTTATTGTTGATCAGTTGGTCAGGATTGGTAGGATGCTCACAACTGCTTAATACAATTAACCCGCTTATGATAAAAAAAGACAATCGTTTCATTTTAGTTCTTGATTGGAAAAGTAAATACAAAATCATTGTTTTTCATAGGCTTGTGGCAATTTATACATTCTGTAGTAAACATTGCCGTTTTACCATAGGGGACTAATTTTGGTGTTTTAAAACGGGCAAAGCCCCAGCCTTTGGTAGCCTTATATTTCTGGGCATCTTTAATCATGTATTCCACTTGTTTAAAAGCACCGGTTGTTACATTTCCGTCTTTATCTTCCAACTTATCCCAGGCTGCTTTTGCAAATATAGTTCCATTAGGCCAGGGGTTGATGTGGTGTTCTTTTACAGCTTTTACCGCGATATCGTTACCATAAATAACCCGCGTAGTGCCGTTGTCAAATCGGTCTGAGGTACTGATGACTTGCCAGTTCTTGTAATCGGGAATATAAGTGATACCGTTTAAACTTTCAGTCACCTTAGTTTTTAGCGCCTCAGGCATAGCCTTGAGTTGCTGGTCACGTGCGTTTATTTTGGCCGTATCATTTGGCATACTATGTACCATTCCATTAAGGTATTGCTTCAAGACGGCTAAATCCTGAGCAGATACTTTAGCACTTGTATGTACCATCTCATAGCTTTTGATCGGCATAGCGCTTTGCTCAATTTGATTAACAGCCTCCCATAGTTTGGCCTTTTGGTCAGCAGGAGCCAGTTTGTCCCAATTTGAAAAGTTGAGTACTTTTCGTCCATCACGAACGTGGGCCGCTACCTGCCAAAATACAGGCTGCACCTGATCAAACCAGCGTAAATTAGTTTGGTTGGAATGGCAGTCATAGCAAGATCTTACAAGGATGGCTTTCACATCTTCGGGTGCCTGAAAATCCTGTGTTACCGGTGGGTTTTTAAGGTTAGGCCTGAAGAATTGGATACAAATTATTATAATTAGCGCTACCGCAACAAAAAGCAAAATGAACTTTTTCATGATCTGGTTAAATTTCTGGATAGAAATTAAATTATTAACGACCTGTCTGAAAACAAAAAAAACGTGGACTCGGCAAATTTTGTGTTGAATCCGGCGAGCGAGTTGGTATAAATAATAGCTTAATTAAACATATCACTCTTTCCATGCAATTCTGCGGTCTACGTCACTTGAAATTATTCTACTTGGCTAATCAGCGTGTGGCTCATAGGAAGGCTTTGACAGGTTACCCGAAGCATTTATCGGCTTGTTTGAAGGCCGCAACGAAGGAAAAATGATTGTAAAACTTTAATCATAAAATTATGCAAACAACTTATTTATGATGGTGATAAAAGTGGTTAATCCTTATCTCCGGGCCTGGCCCGGAGATATACCCTGTCTTTTTTTGAAAAAGCGATGAAAATAGGCTACTTCTTTGAAGCCTAAACAGTAAGCGATCTGAGAAACGGTTAACTGACTGTGGCGCAACATGTATACGGCTTCAAACAACAGTCGTTCTGCGATAAGTTCTGTAGTCGTTTTTCCTTTTGTTTCCATTACAGCGTGGTTCAAATGATTAATGTGAACGGACAATTGGCAAGCGAAATCGGCTGCCGATTTTAAGCTTAGGGTCTGCATCGGTACATGGATCGGGAATTGCCGGTTGAGCAGATCTACAAAAGCGTCAGTCAACCTGGATGATGCAGTCCGCGTACTTTTGCCCACTAGGGCTGATGAAAGTTTATTACCAAAATGAAACAGGATCGACAAATAATTCCTCAACAGTTCTTGTTTGAGCGCATAATCTGCTTTTAGTTCGGCATTCATTGTTTCAAATAAAGCTATTGCTTCCCGGCATTGAGAAGCATTGAGCGGAAAGACTGGATTGTTATTGAACTGCGTTAATGATGTATAGATCATCGATTCTTTATACTGATGCGTATACAGCATATCTTCGGTAAAGATACATATCCAGGCCTTCCTTTTATTGAGGTGGGTGCGCCATTCGTAAGAGGTCGCCGGTGTAGAAAAGAGGAGTGCGGGTTGTTTGATATTATACCATACGTCGTTGATCTGTACACTGCTCTTGTTCAATATCAAGGCCACTATATAAAAATTCCGCCGTTTGTACGCTCCTGGGGAATAATGACCATCAAGGTAAAACACGTTTAAATGCATAGATCCTAAGATACCGACGGGCGTTCCGCCTGTGTTGGCTTCAGGCCGACGCTCGTAATAATCGACTAAGCTTTCATGTTTATATTTTCCCATAAGTAAAGCAATATGCCCTAATTGATAAAATGGAGAATGTTACAACCGGGTGAGCTGATCATATAGCCATATACCCTTTATACTACAAATGGTATATGGCCGGCAATTAATTAGCGTTTAGCAAAGTTTTTGATGGTATCTGTAATTTGTTGTTCGATGTTTTCACCACCGAGCTGGGCAAAACGAATGACACCATTTGGATCGATCACAAAGGAAGTTGGATACATACTAACATGGTAAGGTTTACTGACTGCCCCGGCTTTAGGGAACAAATTATAGGCAAATTTATGCTGGGTAAGGAAGTTTTTTAGCGCTTTTGCATCATCTAATGCCAAGCCAAGGAATACAACCGGCTGGCCATGGTAACTTTTTACTAAATCGTTCAAATGAGGCATTTCTTCAACGCAACCGGGGCACGCCACGAACCAAAAGTTCAATACCACGGTCTTGCCTCTTAACGAAGATAGCGTCCAGCGTTTACCTGCCAAATCGGTTAGCGTAAAGTCAGGTGCAGGTTGATTGAGCAGTTTATTCAGTTCAGCTTTATCTCCGTCTATTGCCTTCACAATATCGTTAGTCATTGGGGATATAAAGACAAGATCTGGTTGTTTGGCATCATGTTGCATGCGAAATTGCTTGCTTCCCCATGCTTTTTCTACGCTATCCAGTTTATCGTAAGTAACAATTTTACCATCCGGCAATTTGTAGCGGGTATTGTCAACTTGTTGGGCAAATACACCTATACATTGGCAAATCAAACAGGCACTAATTAAAATCTTTTTCATACTTAATTTCTTTCTACAAAACTATCACCGGAATGGCTGCTGATTGTTAACTGGAGAATGGTTAGTGTTAACTAGTGTTAACAAAGGTAGATTGCTGCATTAAAGACACTTATATTTGTAACATCTTGAAAAAAAAACTAACAATTACGTTTGGCATCGCAGTATTAACTGCGTTAAGTATCCTGATTTTTCAGTTATACTGGATTTATAATAATTACCGCAACGCGCAGCATATATTTTCGGTAACGGCAACAAATGCCCTGGAAAAGAGCGTAGACCAATATCAATTGCAGCAAATAGATCTGCCTACCTCACTTAATTATAAAGTGCCTTCGCTAACCGTATTTATGCGAACCCTTCCAGATCAGGACGCAGTAGCTTTAGACTCCACGAAAAGTAAGCAGCTCTTCAAAGCCGAAATGAGTACTGTTGCTATCGATAAGCGAAACGTGCCCGTGGTAAAGGCGCTGATAGCGCGGCTTTTACTTCAACAGTTGCATAAGCCGATAGACCTGAAAGTTTTAACGGGAATTTATAAGGAACTCCTAAGAAAAGAAGGGATTGACGTACCGGTAACCTTGAACTTACGCGGATCTCCTGCTGAAGTACGTCCCGGTGAAATTGCTGCTACGATATCTTATTATAAATCGGCAGTGGTGATCAGCGCGGTAGTCGATAGTAATAAATGGTTGTTACGCCACAATTTGTTACCCGCTTTAGTATCGGTGCTGCTGATCCTCCTTTCAGCAGGTAGCTTGTGGTATATGGGCTTCATCATCCGGCGGCAACTAAAACTTGATGGCATGAAAAATGAATTTATACGCAACATTACGCATGAGTTAAGAACGCCGATGACTATTCTGAGATCGTCCAATGAAGCAATCGCGCAGTTCGGGGTAGCTTCAGATCCTGAAAAGCTTTCGCGATATACGGGAATTAATAATGCAGTTTTAGATAAACTGGAAAACGAGGTGGAAAGAATTCTTGAGATAAGTAGTTTAGAGCGTAATGCTGTTTCGGTAAATTGGCAGCGGGTTGATTTGTCGGAGCTGATACAAGCGGTCACAAAGCGGTTCAGTGGGATTGAAGATAATCGGATTATACTAAAACTTAGCTCGCCGACAACGGAAATCAATACCGATCCCGATAAACTCGATACGATACTAAGTAATCTCATCGACAATGCGCTTAAGTATGGAGGGAATGATACTGACATTATTATTGAATTTTCTGTAGCTCCAAAAAATTGGCAACTCTCTGTAAGTGATGCCGGTAAGGGAATAAGCAAAGAAAATCTGCCTTTTATTTTTGATAACTTTTATAGGGTAGATACCGGGGAATTGCATGACGTTAAAGGATACGGACTCGGCTTAAGCCATGTAAAGCGATTGACAGAGCTCCTGAAAGGAAAAATTGAGGTTCAGAGCAGACTGAATGAAGGCTCCCGTTTTATAATTAATTTCCCTTTAAGATGAATAAAACCAGCCTTTTATTGGTAGAAGACGAACCTGTACTTGCATCAATCATTAAAGAATCGCTCGAAAGCCGTGGATTTACTGTAAGCGTTGCTGGAAATGGCACAGAAGGCTGGAGTTTGTTCCATTCAATTAAACCAGACATTTGTGTTGTGGATGTTATGCTACCCAAAAAAGATGGATATTCTTTAGTTCGGGATATCAGAACGACTAACACACATGTTCCGATCATTTTTTTGACAGCGAGAACACAGACAGAGGATGTGTTAAAAGGTTTGGAACTTGGTGCCGATGACTATATGAAAAAGCCGTTCAGTATAGAAGAACTAATATTGCGACTTAAAGCTTTATTACGACGAAGCGAAATGCCGGAATGCGACAAAGCTGTTGAAGGTGACATAATATTAGGAAGCTTACTTTTTAATCACCAGCATCTTACCATTACAGGAGCAGGAGATACCGCTCATCTTTCTCAAAGGGAGGGTGATTTGCTTCGTCTGCTTATTCGCTATAAAAATCAATTGTTGGATCGCAGAACGGCCTTACTTCAACTATGGGGAGAAGACAGTCGCTTTAACGCCCGAAGCATGGATGTTTACATAACCCGTTTGCGCAAATTTCTTAAAAGCGAATCATCGCTTGAGATTTTAAGTATTCGTGGACAGGGTTACAAGCTGGTAGATAATAATCAATAAAACTACCAATCAGTATAAGCATAATTAGAAAATTGCTTTGCTAAAAAAGCCAGTAGCGTTTATTTGATCAATACTGTTGCTGTTCTAAGTTCCATACGCTTGTGTTTATTTGAAATATGCAATTAGTTGTTTGATAAGTATACTAAATACCTTTTATCAGCTTATAGCTTTGCATTATTATTTATAACAGACAACTATGCTATGAGATGGCTAAGCCAGCTAAGTAATTTGTCGTCGAAAAATATCGAAATATGCCAGTTCAACAATTTAGTTTTTTTACAGATGGCTTGAAGCCAGGCCAGCGCCAAACTTCTGACTACACGGTGGATACCAACCTGGATGACGAGCGCCTTTGGGTACCATTTGGCCCGGGTGTTGCTTTTCAGCCCTGTCAGTTTAGTTTAAGTAATGGTGGCTTTATCGTGATCTTAAGAGCAGACCCTGGTGCGCAAATGCCACCACATTTCCATTCAACATCAGTAGTAGGTTACACCCTTAGAGGTAATTGGAGATATCTTGAACACGATTGGGCAGCTCAACCCGGTACATTTATTTATGAGCCTGCCGGCGAAGCCCACGCTTTAATTGTAGCGCCGGAAGCAAATGAGCCGGCAATGGTTCTATTTATAGTTACCGGAGGATTTATTTACATAGATAATTTTGAAAAGGGAAATATGCTTGCCTATGATGACGGGTTTACTATACTGGAAATTGCTCGCCGGCATTATGCCAGCGTAGGTTTAGACCCCGCATTATTAGATGCTATGATCAGGTAATTATTATTGAATTAGAGGCGCGCTGTGATATATGCTACAAATGAGTAGCGTGCATCACGGCGCAATTTTGTTTTCGCTTAACACTTAATTTTAAAATAGAAATGCGCCCTCATATACAAAAAATGTTTAAATTATTTTACTTAGTAACTGGAATGAGTGTTTTCTTAAGCTGCCGATCTGCTAATGATTATTTTGTAATTAACGGACATTTGGTTGGACATCACGCCAGTAAGACCGTTTACCTGTTTGAGGCCGACAGCGCTGGTTTCAAAGCTGTGGATTCCGCCTTAATCCAAACCAACGGGCAGTTCAATTTTTCTAATACCACCTTTAATCCACAGATTTACAAAATAGTAATTGACAATAATGACTTTAATTTAATTGTAAAAAATGGTGAGAAAATTGATTTCAGGACAGATCTTTCCGATTCCACTCATGAGTATAAAATTGGAGGTTCAGCTGAGTCTCTTAAATTATTGGATTATAGAAAAATAGCGAGCCATTTTGATAGTAGTAGAAATATGATTCTCAAAGCTTTTCAAAACGATGAAATTAAAGGTGTTGATCGGGACAAATTATTGAAAAAGTACATTCCCTTTATCAAAGCGATAGCTGATTCAGCTGATCAACTGAGTCTGCAATTTATTCAAAAGAATAAACAAACCCTTGCTGGTGTATTTGTTGCATCAACGCTTGATGAGGTTAAAAATGAGAGTGTATTGGTCAAATATGCCAAAGAATTAAAACTCAGCTATGCAAACAGCTTTGCAGATAATTTTAAAAACAGATTACTAACATTAGCCCCAACCACGGTTGGAAGTAAAGGCGTTGGATTTTCAATAAAAGATATAAATGGCAAAACGGTAAGCTTAAATGATTACAAAGGCAAGTATGTATTGATAGACTTTTGGGCATCTTGGTGCCCCCCTTGCAGAGCTGAAAATCCCAATGTTGTCAGGATATTTCATCAGTATCAAACAAAAGGATTGAATATCCTGGGAGTTTCCCTGGATACAGATATCAATGCCTGGCGAAAAGCTGTCGCAGCAGATGGATTAGCCTGGACGCAGACCTCAGATCTGGCACAATTTGATGGTGTAACAGAAAAGCTATATCATATTGAGGTTATCCCTTCCAATTTCCTGATCGGTCCTGACGGTGTTATTGTTGCCAAGAATGTCTTCGGAGACGATTTGGAGATTCTTTGTAAGCGTTTGTTTAAATAAAATTGTTGTGAATATACTGAGGTAATAAAATTTCACGGGCGAACACATGATGAGTTTTATTGTGATGAACGAAGCCAGATTTAGGCTCGCGAATACTTATTTCAAGCAAAATTATTTTAACTGGTATTGGTTTGCTTAACGATATAAGAATACTGTTTCTTTCTATCCACCAATATGGCAAGACTAATTTAATTGGCCTTGCTCTCTTCAAGCTGTATCATATCGTGAACAGCCTATTTTTTTGCGATTTATTCGCGTACCTGAGAATGTATTTTAGTACAGGCCATTATAGGAAGGGTATTTTTTGATAATTATCTCTCACCAAGAATTCAATTCATTTATGATAACTTTTGGTTATTGATCATCACGTTTTACGATATAACGAACAACTGTTCTAACTGTACTTTTGACATATCAATCACCAAGGACAGTAAAAAATGGAAAACCCAGAATCACAAAAAGATCTCGTTAAAGCAGTAGTCAAGCTTTCGCGATATATGGTATATATTAGCTTTATCGCGATTGCCTGTATCGCTATCATCATCATTTCTTTGGCGAATATGGGTCCGACCATAACGAAGCCAACCACAGTGACCGGGAGTATTACCCCGTCAATAGAAGCCTCGATCGGTACGACGCCCCGTTCTATCCCGGCCGACGCCTGGAAAGCACCTGACGTAAGTGACATTCCGGTCGGTAAAGCGGGTGGTGCCATTCGTTATGGCCGGGAATTGATCGCAAATACTGCCCGATACTTAGGGCCTAAAGGAAGCGTAGCCATGATAACCAATGGAATGAATTGCCAAAACTGCCACTTGGCCGCTGGTACTAAATTGTTTGGAAACGACTATGCGGGTTTTATAAGTAGCTACCCTAAAATGAGTGGGCGTAGTGGTAAGGTGGAGCCCGCTTCTGAACGTATTAAAGAATGCTTTGAGCGCAGTTTAGCAGGAAAGGCACCTGATACATCAAGTAGAGAAGTACAATCGATATTGGCCTATATGAAATGGGTAGGCAAGGATGTGAAAAAAGGCCGAAAGCTATTCGGTAACGCCACTGAAAAGATAGCGTTTATGGATCACGCAGCTGATCCCGTAAAAGGCAAGGAGGTTTTTGTAATGAAATGCCAAAGCTGCCATGGCTCTAATGGCGAAGGCCTTTTGAATATAGATAAAAAAACATATACCTACCCACCGTTATGGGGAAAGCATAGTTATAACGATGGCGCCGGAATGTACAGGCTGACCAACTTTGCCGGATTTGTCAAAAACAATATGCCTTTTGGTGCAACCTACCAAAGCCCACAGCTGACAGACGAAGAAGCGTGGAACGTAGCCGCTTTTGTGAATTCACAACCCCGGCCGCACAAAGATCAACACAAGGATTGGAGCGACCTGAAGAAAAAGCCTATCGACTTCCCATTTGGCCCTTACGCTGACGGTTTCAGCGAAAAGCAGCATAAATTCGGACCTTTTAAACCAATTAAAGAAGCACAAAAAGAATTAATCAAATAAAAAATCATAAACAAATAAAACCATGAAAAAGTACACATTCCTACTCGCAGCATTCGCACTGTTGGCTTTTGTAAAACCAGCCAGTGCGCAAAAAACTAACCAGGCCACCTTTACCGGCGCTAAAGCTAAACTCAAACACTATAATGCGTTGTACATCATCAACTCCAACGACGAAAAAAAGATTAAAAGTACCTTGCGCAATATTGACAACGCGATAGAAGATCCACGGCTTAAAGGTAAGCTGCATGTAGAATTAATTGCTTTTGGTGATGGTGTAGCGGTTTATATGAAAAACAGCACCTACGAACAAACGCTGAAAGACCTGCAAGCCAAAGGTGTAGTATTGGCACAATGCAACAACACTTTAAAGGAAAGAAAAATAAATAAGGACCAATTATTCCCTTTTGTTTCGCTGGTGCCAAGTGGTAACGGAGAGATCATTTTACGCCAGTATGAAGGATGGGCAACTGTACATCCCTAAGTATTACCGCAATTAAATATTAAATTTAAATAATAAACATGAAATATCTACAGAAAATAACAATTGCAATCGCAGCAACAATCACCCTGGCCAGCCAGGTAAAAGCACAGGATCATCGCTTTGATCCGCCGTGGAACACACCGCCGGAAAGTAAGGTAATGTTTACCGTGCCTGGCGTAGATAACGTACCCGATTTATTTGGCGACATTAACGATCCACAGTTAGTTGTATTCTTTGCAGGAAACCAGTTTATGTGCATAGATGATCTGATGGCTGCCTTTAAAAAGGAACACCCGCAGTATCAGCGCATCTTCGCAGAAACATTGCCACCAGGGATATTAGCCAAACAGATCACCGGCGGCTCCATTACCATTGGTAATATGCGAATCACTTTAAAGCCTGACGTCTATACTGCAGGAAAAAACAAAATCGATCAAATGCCCGAATATTTCAGCAGGACAGAGCCATACGCCTATAATCAGTTGGCAATTATGGTTCAAAAAGGAAACCCAAAAGGTATAACGGGTTTGAAAGACCTTGGCCAACCAGCAATAAGAGTAAGTATGCCGAATCCTGAATGGGAGGGTATTGGCAAGCCCATAGAAGAGGCCTATGTGTTGGCTGGAAAGGAAACCTTACGTAAAACCATTATGGACGACAAGGTAAAAGATAGCACTACCTACCTTACGCAGATCCACCACCGCCAAACACCTATGCGCATCATGTATAATCAGGCAGACGCGGCGCCTGTATGGTATAGTGAGGCATATTACCAGAAAATGCTAAACCATCCAACCGATCTGGTAGAGATACCCGCCAAAGAAAATATTACCGCCACCTATGTTGCCGGGCAAATGAAAAATGCACCGCATGCACAGGCAGCTAAAGATTTTATGGACTTTTTAATCAGCCCAACAGCCAAAGCCATTTACCGCAAATACGGATTTAAAACCAAATAACCGACGAATATGAAAATAATTGAGCCTGATAAAAAGGTTAAGTTGGTGATCAATATCCTACATGTACAGGGCGTAATTTTAACGAAGTATTCCGGGCGATCGACTCTCTACAATAAACCAACAAATACGGCGTAGCTACACTTGCGAACAGGGAGTCCGCCGAGGATGTCATCGTAGTATTAGAGATCAAAATATATTACAAAACTAACACGTCACAATTTAATTAAAAGACAATTTTATTAGGGCAAAACAATTAATATCATAGCAATTATATTAGTATTCGCATTTTGGTGTTTCCTTTGATACTAAGAAATGAAAGAGTAGCTTAAACTTATTTTAAAAACATTCAAATGTTAGATTTTCGATTACAGGTTTTTTATACCGTAGCCAAAAGGTTAAATTTTACCAAAGCCTCGGCAGAATTATACATTAGCCAGCCTGCGGTAACTAAACATATTAAAGAATTGGAGGCCGCCTATAAAACATCGTTATTTGAACGCAGCGGAAATAAGAAAATCGTTTTAACACCCGGCGGTGAAATGCTATTGCAATATGCAGACAAGCTATTATCGGTCTACAAAGAACTGGAGTTTGATATGAACCTGCTGGTGAAACAACATGCAGGCACACTCCGTATTGGTGGCAGCAATACCGTTTCGCAGTATGTGATACCGCCGGTTCTCGCTCAATTTCATCAAAAATTTAAAGATGTGCAAGTTAATTTGGTTACCGGGAATACTGAGCAAATAGAACAGGCGCTGGTAAATAAAGACATTGAACTCGGTATTGTAGAAGGAATTCGTCGTAATCCGCAGCTCAAATACCAGGAATTTATAGCAGATGAACTGGTGCTGGTTTGTAGTATAAAAAATAAAACGATTAAAAAAGACGCTATAAAACCAGAAGAGTTAAAAAGTATGCCGCTCTTACTACGCGAACCAGGATCAGGCACACTGGATGTAATCGCCCATGCACTTAAGCAATTTAGCATTAAAATATCAGATCTTCAAACAGAGATGCAATTAGGTGGCACAGAAAGTATCAAATCATACTTATTGCATAGTAATTGTTTCGCCTTTCTTTCAATTCAGTCTATATTGAATGAGCTTAAGACAAATACCCTTAAAATAATAGATATTAAAGATTTGGTCATTGAACGGCCATTCTACTTTATTCAACCACATGGTCAACCATCATCTTTGGCTGAATTGTTTATGCGTTTCGCCAAGACCTACCGACGGGATTAAAGCTATTGCCGGGCTTTTAGGGGGCTTCTAATAAAACAATATGCCTTTCAGGGATTTGCAGTCTGTCTTTCGAGTAGTTATCCGTTATTTTTTTAAAGTGTTCAATAACTATTGTCCTCAAATGGTAGTAAATCGAATAACTTATGGTTATTGTCGATGCCTTTTTACGATGTAAATGGGAGGGCTATATGGTGGATCTTTGAGTATAACAAAAATGAAATCATCATGAAAATATTTCAATTAGTAGGCCGCACCGATCAGGCCCACTCGGCCTTTTGTCCGGGATGGCATCGAAAAGAAAAATCAGAGGCCATCTGATATATTTGTGGAACCGGGCTTTGAAACCTTATCGCATTTTTCCTTTATCTTTAAAAAGCAATCCCACCTTTCGCCCTCTGATCTGCTGCGGCAAAAATAGTAGTAATGGAATATTAAATGGCTATAGGCGCTGCCTCTTGAATCGTTTGAAATCTTTATTGTTACGATCAGCTTATCACCCCGATGGTACCAGACCCCGGCATAGAAATTTATGAAAAGGGTTGCACGAACTGGCGACCCTCTTTTAATTTAACTAACCTTTAGACCCGGTTGCTAATGATCCAACAAGTCCGCTTAAGACTGTAAATGTCAAAAGTCCAATAGCCAGTTAAGCGTTATTTCACAACCGGAAAATTACCCCCGTCAATAAAATAATTCGCTCCGCTGATATAAGATGCTTTTGGTGATGCCAGGAAGTAAATAAGCTCGGCCGTTTCTTCCGGTTCAGCCATTCTGCCCAGCGGTACCCCTCCAACACGGTCAAAGAGCCTTTGGGTCATCTTATCAAACGTGATACCCTCTTTGGCTGCCAGCTGACCCAAAAAATCCGACATCGCTTCTGTTTTATTTAGCCCGGGAGAAACGGTAAGTACGCGGACGCCATGCGGGCCAGCTTCATCGGCCAGCGATTTACTGTAGGAATTTAGCGCCGCTTTGGCCGCACTGTAGGCCATAGTCGACTCCCAGATGGGGAACTGCCCGCTTGTAGAAGAGATGTGGATGATCACACCGCTCTTATTTTCCAGCATTTTTGGTAATAAGGCGCGGTCTAACCGCACCGAAGATAGCAGGTTGATCTCCAGCGCCTGATACCAGTGCTCGTCAGCAAGCGTACCGAAGCCGCCGCCGGGAAAAATGTTCGCCCCCATGTTGTTGATAAGAATATCAACACCGCCAAATCGCTCGCTGATCTCTGCAGCAACTTTCTCTATATCTTCACGCTTAGCCAGATCGGCAGTAATAAAATGATACAGCTTATTATGCTCATCCGGCTCATTCCTTGCTGTAACAATTACGGTTGCTCCGGCCTGTAATAGTCTTGCGGTTATCGCTTTACCTATACCTTTGGTGCCGCCTGTTACCAGTGCTATTTTTCCTTCAAGGTCTTTAATCTGTTGCTTCTGTGTTTCCATATTTTTATGATAATTACTTTTGTTTCACAAAGAAACTAAAGCAAATGGCTTATATTTGAAGGCATTACTGCTATTAGTGGTTACCAGCAGGTAACTAAAGCAAAATAGTGGTAACCTATTGGTAACTAACAAATGAGAAAGATGTTGCAAAATCCCGAAAACTGCGCTGTTGTAAGAACGGTAGGTTACATCGGGAACAAATGGAAACCAATTATACTGGTGCGCTTGCTGAACGGGGGGAAGGTCCGGTTTGGCAAGCTCTGTGTGCAAATGGCTGATATTTCACGCAAAATACTCAGTCAGCAATTGAAGGAACTGGAAGAGGATGGACTGATTATCCGTCATACTTATATGGAAAAACCGCCGCGGGTGGAATACGAGTTAAGCGAACTGGGCAAAACGCTTATTCCGGTGCTGAAAGCTATGTATGACTGGGGAAATCATATCGCACCGCCGGAACAGCGGGGTACTTGGGATCCAATAGTAAGATGATAACCCTACTTCGATCATACAGTAATAGCGGCTATATTTTCACTGCCCGTTTATACTTTGCCTAGTCTTCGGCCTGATATTTTCACGTGCAGTGCGCCCCGGTAGAAGATCCGGATGGGCCCAACAAGAGGTCATAACGATCTCAGTTCCGCCCGGAAATAAAGGTTAGGGATGTCCCTATAATTCTGTTTCAGCATCGATTGGTATCCGGTCAAACCTATTTCCTGATCATTGTAACACAAATATTCAGCAACAAAAATTTGCAGCTCGCCCCATGCTTGCCGGTTCAAACACTCCAGGTAATCACGATAAATGTCCAGAAGGGTAAGTATGATGTATAACTAACAAAAAGCAATCACTGGTTGTTTTATCGCATGTATTACTTAAAAGGGGTTATCGCCGCGAAGTAAGAGCAATAGGTACATGGAATTATCAGGTTGCAAAGATATTTATAACTTGTACGACGGCAGGATAAATTGAAATTGGTAATAATTATCGTTGTTTATGCTACTAAAGCATCGGCCGAATATATTTGCCAGCAAAAAGGGTGTAAGTTTTGACACGGGATAGGGGGTAACATATCTCCGAAATGCCCACATGATCAGGTCAACTTTTGTGGTGGTGTTTTTTTCTTAAAAATCTGTCCTTTTATAAAAACTTAACTCTACTGGCAGGGAATTTGTATATAACCCCAAATCATTAACTATAAATTTAATCGACTTGAACAGTTTACAAAACGGCGCATTCGATCTCTCTAACGAGACAACTCGAGAAGATTTTAATCTGCTTTTAAAAGCTCTGGATGCTTCAATTTCGGGAATCATATTAACAGATAACCGCTTACCGGATAATCCTATTATTTATTGTAATAAAGCGTTTGAGATAATTACCGGTTACGACCGAAGCGAGATAATAGGACATAATTGTCGTTTTTTGCAGAAAGAGGACCGCGACCAGAAAGAGCGGGCAATATTGCGGGATGCGATCAAAAATGGAAAAAATTGCGTTGTAGATATCCGTAATTATAAAAAAGATGGCACCTTTTTTTATAATGAGCTATTTATGTCACCCATCAAGGATGAAAACGGAAAAGTAAATTACTTTATCGGGGTTCAAAATGATGTATCTCTTCGAAAAAAGGCTGAACAGGATCTGCGTAAGCAGCAAGAACTGATGGAAAAGCGTGTGGCGGAACGCACACAAAGCCTGAAAGAAAACGAAGATTACCTGGCCAGTATAGTGCAGACCGTTAGGGAAAGCCTGATTGTTTTAAATCCAGAATTTAAGGTTCTCAGCGTTAACGATCATTTCCTGAAAACTTTCAAAGTGACAACCGAAGACACGGAGGGGAGGTTGTTGTATGAGCTGGGGAACGGACAGTGGAATATTCCCGCGTTAAAAGAACTGCTGGAAAGTATTTTGCCCACCAATAATCCCGTCGAAGAGTTTGAAGTAGAGCATGACTTTCCATATATTGGTAAGAAATTAATGATCCTGAATGCGCACCGTATCGAGCTGGAAGGCCAGTATAAAGACCGTATCCTGATCGCTATTGAAGATATTACTGACCGCCGGGAGATAGAAAGGCGAAAAGATGATTTTCTGTCTATAGCCAGTCATGAACTAAAAACCCCGCTGACTACCATTAAAGGGCTGGTACAAATTATGCAGCGCATGGTACCTCCGGGGTTGGATGAAAAATTCAGTTCTGTGCTGGATAAGACAGGTGTGTATGTAGACCGCCTGAATAATCTGATCGCAGAATTGTTGGATGTATCCCGTATCCAAACCGGCAATATAGAGCTTCACAAGGACTTGTTCGATTTTGACAAGGCAGTGCATGAAGCAGTAGAAACTATTCAGGTAGCGACCAAGTCCCATCAAATCAAAATATCCGGCAGTACCAATGAAAATGTGTCCGCAGATGAATCTCACATTGTGCAGGTCATCAATAACCTATTATCCAATGCCATTAAATACGCTCCGGACCATAAAGAGATCGATGTGTATCTTTCCCGCGTGAGCAATTTTGTAAAGCTATCTGTTAAAGACCGCGGGATGGGGATCCGGGTGGAAGATCACAAAAAGATCTTTGACCGCTTTTATCGCGTTGGGGATATTCAACAGCGGTTTCCGGGAATGGGGATAGGATTATATATTTGCGACCAGATAATTAAAAACCACGGAGGTACACTTTGGGTAGAGAGCGAACTCGGCCAGGGTTCGGTATTTAGTTTCACACTTCCTTTAAATAAACATGCTGCCTGATGTATACCAAGACAATTTTGATTTGTGATGATGACGAAGGCATTTTAGAAATGCTGGCGATTATTTTGGAAGGCAGCGGTTATACTATTATTCCGGTTCAGAATAGTTTAAATATTTATGAAACGATAGAAAGGGAGCATCCAGATCTTTTATTACTGGATTTATGGATGCCAGTCTTATCGGGGGATCAGGTGCTCAGAAGCCTGCGTAATAACCCGCAAACGCATGAACTGCCAGTGATCGTCATTTCGGCCAGTCGGGATGGCCAGAAGATCGCAGAAGAGGCCGGGGCGACGGAATTTATGTCCAAACCCTTTGATCTTGATTTTTTATTGCAGAGGATCCACCAATATTTAAATTAACAAAGCTATTTACAGGTAATTAGAGGTGACCAAACGCCAAAGAGATAGATCGATAGAAGCAGTCGGCCCGGAGAACGCTTCGCCCATTACTGTAGCATGTGCGGACAGCCAGTCAAAAAGCTTTTCTTCATGGGCGGATTGTGTAGGCAGCATCGTTCCGCGAAGAAATAAGTATACATCCGGTCTCTTACATTACCCGATAGCGTCGCTGCAGGCTTGATCAATTGAAAGGTAAATATAACACGGCCCGGGTAACTGCGTAAACCGCCTCTGTAACCTTAAATAGCCTGATGATCATGCCTGTAAATTGTCAGAAAAGAAATGGTCCAAATGGCGGTATTATTGATGTTAATTTACTGATCGGAAGATTCTTCTATTTATTCCAGGCGGTCACCGAACACTCCCTTGGGCAATATTGTTGCCAAGGTGGATAATCTATTCCTGCCACCAACAATCTTGTAACCTAATCTTTAGCCATTACATATTTAGCGGTTATCAGCAGCAATAATGTCCGGTCGGCTTTAGCCTCATCATAATTTTCTTTAATAAGCTGTTTAACTTGCTTATTTTTTAATTTAACGGCTGCCATTTCCAGCACCTGAAACGACGCCATTTCCATACTTTCAATATTTTGCATGTAGAAGGCGATGGACATATCGCGTAGCGCAGGCTCTTTACTATGCAATTTGATATCAGCAAATGCATCATCCACCAAGCCTATTAATCCGTTACAATTGCCTTTTCCATTTTCTGCATCCAGCATAGTATAAATGATGTCCATTCGGGCTAATTGCCTTTCAACATCTTCCAATGTTTCCAAAATAGCATGTCGGAGATCAGTAAAATGTGCTTCGTCAGCAATCTCAGGCAGGTGTTTTACCAAATGTAGTTTTGCCTGGTAAATTTTGTCAAGATTATTAATGAAATATATTTGCAGTTTTTTATCACCAAGAGTGATTTTTCCAGGTACTGAACGGTCTTTATTATTTTCCATTAGGTGAGATTAAAAACAAATGTACAATTAATGAAAAGATTTGGACGCAATCAAGCCAACCGTTTTTTAACCTGTATCAGCAAATCATAGATATCAAAAGGCTTTTTTATGTAAAAGTCAGCCCCACACCCATTCGCAAGCATCGCCAGATCGGTCTCAGCAGAAACCAAAACTACGGGCAAATTTTTAAAAGCAGACTGCGCCTTGATCTCTGCACAAATCTCGTCACCTCTTTTGGCCGACCCTTCGATGCGAACATCTAATAAAATCAGATCAGGATTGATCAAATGGATTTGGTTTGCCGCTTCACCAGTATTAGATATAACAACGTTAAATCCATCGTTTTTAAAAACGACATGCAGGATATCCAGAATATCTTCGTCGTCATCAATAATCAGTATCCTTTTGTTCATAAATGAGAAAGATGCAATAATCGATCCCTATTAAAGATTTTAAAGGTGAAATTTAAAATAAATCGCCATTAGGGCAACTTTGGTTAAAAGTGATGCACTAATATTGCCTGTAATGAAATTTATAAAATGATAACACTGCTAAGTGTAGACTATAACTCACTTTGTGTATGGAATTTAATAGCAGGAACACTCCCAACTACTATCCGGAAGTTATGCAAGAAAAGTAGGGCCACTGTTTCCGTGCACTCATTTATTAGGAAAAGAAAATCAGGCAGGGATAACTAACCTTTTAAACGGCACCATCATCATGATAGGAAGATAATGCATACTCATAGATGAAAGCCTGATAGAAGCTACTGGCATGACCGATCATCACAAAGCGGGACAATTACAGCCGCAGAAACTAATACGTATTACGCTCGGAAGGTTAGTCTATGCTAAGCCTGATATCCAAACTCGTGAGATTGGGCGTAGTAATGAATATTCACGAAAAAAGTTAGTTATTTAATGAAATGCTGTATCAATAAAATACAGCATAGATAAAACTCAATAACCTGTTAAAAATTAACCTTAACAGGTTATCGAGATATTTATCTTATTTAATTTCTATCACAAAGTCTTCAATTGGGTTTCGCACCTTTTTCATTGGTGCAAGCCAATCGTTTTCATCACGGTAACCTAAGTACAACAGAACAACACTTTTAAGCCCTAAAGATTTAAGGTCAAGCAACTCATCAACTAAATTACTGTCAAATCCTTCAGCCGGGGTACTATCTATCTTAAGTTCGGCTGCTTGTGCAATAGCCATCGCAAAGGCGATGTAGGATTGACGGGCAGTATGTACGAAGTTTTGCTCCGCAGGTTCATTCAGATAAATGTTTTTGATCTTATCAGTATAGCTGCTGAACCTGCCTTGAGGCAAGCCTCTCTCATCGGTAATTCGATCATAAATGTTATCTATCCTTTCGGCTGTATACCTGTCCCAGGCTGCAAAAACCAGCACGTGTGAACAATCAACCATCACCTCGGGGTTAAGGGAGCTTGGTGCAAGTTTTTTCTTGATTTCCTGATTGGATACAACCAGTACACGGAACTGCTGCAAGCCTGATGAAGTGGGCGCTAACCGTGCGGCTTCAACAATTTTATCTATATCTTCCCGGCTTACTTTTTTTGTCGGGTCGTATTTCTTAGTGGCATATCTCCACTTCAGGTCTTCTATTAATGACATTGTATATAAATTTAAAAAACTGCGGATTTACGAGTGTAAAGTCCGCAGTTAAGTTTTTAATTATTGGTAACCGCTAATCTTACCTCTATATTACCACGGGTGGCGTTAGAGTAGGGGCATACCTGATGCGCTTTATCTACCAATTCTTTAGCTTTTTCAAGTTCCGCACCGCTGATATTAACATCAAGCTCTACGGCAAGGCCGAAACCTCCGGCATCGTTTTGCCCGATGCTTACCTTTGCAGTAACAGCGGTGCTTCCGGTAATAGCCTTCTCTTGTTTGATCACTAAATTAAGGGCACTGTCAAAACAGGCTGCATAACCTGCCGCAAATAATTGCTCGGGATTGGTATGGTCGTCATCGGCACCGCCAAGTGCTTTGGGCATCCTAACTTCCAGGTCTAATACGCCGTTAGTGCTTTTTACATGGCCGTTGCGGCCCCCGGTTGCGGTTGCATCCGCTGTATATAATGTTTTCATTTTATTAAAATGGTCTCTTTATTATTATTTTAAACGGGCGATCATCTTTTCGGCAACACCTTCTGACGAAGCAGGGTTTTGCCCGGTTATTAGTAAACCATCTTCAACCACATGTATGCCCCAGTCGTCGGTTTTGCTATAGTTTCCGCCCAGGCTTTTCAATTCATCTTCAACTAAAAACGGTACAACATCGGTCAGTTTTACTGCCGCTTCTTCTGTATTCGTAAAACCGGTTACGTTTTTACCTTTAACAAAAGGTTCGCCATTATCAAATTTTACATTCTTGAATACGCCGGGTGCATGACAAACTGCACCTACTAATTTACCGGCGTTATAAAAGTCGAGTATCAATTGTGCAGATTTTGCATCATTAGCCAGGTCCCAAAGCGGGCCATGGCCACCCGGGTAAAATACCGCATCAAAATCCGACGCTTTTATCTCGTCAAGCTTATGGGTGTGAGCTATCACATCCTGTACTTTTGCATCATTATAATAACGTTTGGTAGCCTCAGTTTGCGCAGAAGGTGCTTCGCTGTTGGGGTCAATAGGTGCCTGGCCACCCTTAGGGGTGGCTACCACTACCTCATAACCGGCGTCAGTGAATTTATAATACGGTGCGGCAAATTCCTCTACCCAAAAACCGGTTTTGTGGCCGGTACTGCCTAATTCATCGTGTGATGTAACTACAAATAAAATTTTCATTGGTGATGTTTTAATGTTATATTATTGATTGTTCTTTTTGAGAGCGTTGGTACTCCAAAGCGCCCATAGGATAAGGACCGGTTGAAAAAAGAGTCTTATAAGCCGTGCATTATCGGTATTAAGGCCGAAGGCGTTTACTTTATTAACGTATTGTGAGATATTGCCGGGGAAAATGAGTACAAAGAAAATGGCCGCAGTAATCCCAACCCATCTTTTGTACCTGATCGCAAAAATAAGGGCTAAACCCAAAAATACCTCTACACCACCCGATAAAATAACTGTTAAGTCGGGGTTGATAGGAAGCCATTTGGGTACCTGTGCTAAAAATTCCGTCCGGTTAAAAGTGAGGTGACTTGCTCCTGCGAAGGTTAAGAAAGCCCCCAGAACTATACGGGCAATATTTTGTATTTTGGTAGTACGCATTATTTATCTAAAACTTTATTTAAAAGGGTTTTCAGTTGCAGAAGTTCGTCCATTGATACATTAGCGCATTTAACTAATTCCATCGGGATATGCTTTGCCTTTTCTTTTAATTGGGCGCCTGAAGTTGTTAAAGAAATCATCACCACGCGCTCATCATGTTTGCCCCGGGTACGGTTTATCAATCCTTTCTGTTCCAGTCTTTTTAGTAGCGGAGTAAGCGTTCCTGTATCCAGGTAGAGCTTTTCGCCTAACTGATTTACAGTTTGCGTTTTATGCTCCCACAATACCATTAATACCAAATACTGCGGATAGGTGATATCAAGCTGAGCCAGCAATGGCCTGTACAAATTAGTCAGGTTTCTGGAGAACGCATACGCGGGGAAACAGATCTGATTTTCAAGCTTCAGTAAATCTTCCATTTTTATTTAACAAGATAAGGGTAAAAATGTTTTGCAAAATATAATTTTGCAATTTTTATATTGTATTTCTGCTGTTAATTAAGTCAAACTAACATGCAATAGGCCAATTTGATGAACTGATATCATTTACCTGTGAACTTTATTTGTGCTAAGTGGCAATTGAGTCTGAGCAATATGATGAAATACAACTTATAGTTAGACAGCTAAATGATTTAAATAATAAATAAAATCATGAATTAATTAATAAATAGTCTCTGGCTACTTTTTGTATTAACCCGAACTAATTAAGCATAATAATTACAGCAAACATTATGCGCTGCCATGTGTAGTCTTAGTAACCCTATCGCTTAGCGACCCATTTTTGAAAGTCAAATTTATCGCTTTCCCGGCAGGTTTTAATTTATTTACAATTATGAAAAAGTTAAGCATCATTTTGATTGCCGTCGGATTATTACTGATAATTGGTGGTAGCGTTTTTTACAAAAGTCATCAAAACCCAGATGATAGCGGAGGTTCCGCTTCCATCACAACCCTTAACGGCGGATGGTCTGTTAAAATTCCCCCGTATTTTGGGGGTGTTATGTTGTTATTTGGTTCCATTTTCCTCTATATATCAATAGATAGTGAAAAAGGCAAAGCAAAGTTGTTGAGTTAAACAAAATAATCGATTTATACACGTGAACTGGTTTAATCAATGACTAATTTTAATAATGTGATAGGCCGCTCATTTTGCGGCCTATCACATCAAATGAGGCGTCCAAAATCTCTTTGGCTATAAAAAATTTCTGCACTTAACCAGTTAAGTTAATTAAGCCTCGCGATCCATAGCCTGGATCTGAGAATTAACAATACAAAGTGTTCATCTTTAAACATTCTCATCCTTGTGAGAATTATAAATGTAGGGGAGCGGGTTATTTCTGTTGATATTTACCGGGTCCCGATTTATTAATTATCTCTTTTAATAATGAATTTTCGACTAATTGAAATATCAAAACAACTGCCCTTTTGGCTATGGAATTCAATTATAATTGCGTTTGTGCTTTTAATTGGTTTACTATTTAAAAGTATTATTACTTTTATTTTAGGCAGGTATCATAAAAAAGACGACATCCGATATTCATTTCCGCACTCTATCCTCACTCACTTAAGCCGTCCGTTAAACCATTTTATACCAATATTAACCCTCCAGGTTTTATTGCCGTTTATTGCTTTAAAGAACACCTATATAATTTTCGCAAGCAGATGGTTAAGCATTATTTTAATTATTTCTTTTTCACATCTTCTGTTCAAAGCATTTAACGTTTTTGAAGATTATGTCTATCACCTCTATGATTTGAATAAAAGCGATAATTTGAAAGAGCGTAAAATACGGACGCAAATGCAATTTATAAGGCAGATAATAAAAGTAACGGTGATTTTGATCGCTGCATCTGTTATATTATTAACTTTTGATAATGTTAGAAAATTAGGTGCCGGGTTACTAACCGGAGTAGGTATAAGTGGGATTATTATAGGTTTTGCCGCACAGAAATCTTTAGGCAATTTACTGGCCGGCTTTCAGATCGCTTTCACGCAGCCGATAAGGATTGACGATGTGCTTGTTGTTGAAGGCGAGTGGGGGCGTGTTGAAGAAATTACCCTTACCTATGTAGTTCTTAATATTTGGGATCAGCGACGCCTGATCTTGCCGATCAATTACTTTATCGAAAAACCTTTTCAAAATTGGACACGTTCAACCTCGCAGATCTTAGGAACAGTTTTCCTCCATATGGATTATGCAGTACCAATAGATTTGCTTAGAGAGGCGTTAAGCAAGTTTTTAGAAACCAATGTTCTTTGGGATAAGCGGGTAGGTATCCTCCAAGTTACAGACAGTAAAGAACATACTGTAGAACTTCGGGCACTCGTAAGCGCCCGAAATTCTTCAGATGCGTTTGATTTAAGATGCATGGTTAGGGAACACCTTATTAAATTTGTACAAAACAATTTCCCCGGTAGCTTACCAACCGTCCGATATCGTAAAACAGAGGGTATTCACCATAACGAAAATTTACCTATTTAATCAAATCAACCGGTTCTTTTGGATATGAAATAATAGTATCTAAAAATGACTGCACTAGATAAGGCGACTGCAGGTTGTATTGGGCAAAAGTTGCATCCTGCCCAACTTTTATAGTATAGGAGTTGTCAACATCGGTTAATGCTTTAAACATATCTTCATCGGTCTGATCGTCGCCCATGCAGAGTATAAAGTCATATTTATCCTTCGATAACAATTCTAACGTAGAAATTCCTTTACTAACCCCCTTGTTTCTTACCTCTATAACTTTATGACCATTTAAGACGCTTAGCGGCAATGAGTATGTCTGCTCAATTAAATTTTCATATAATTCTTTGGCCCGCAAGTCACCCTGAGAAATATCGGCGTTGCGATAGTGCCAGGCTAATGCAAATTCCTTTTTTTCGATAAATGAATTTGGGCATTTAGATACATATTTATTCATTATGGCTTCAATGGAATGCATCCAGTGATTATTGTCTGCATGAACTTTATTCTCCCAACTCAATTGCTTAAGGCGCATTTTAGCACCATGTTCTGCAATTAGTCCCACAGGCAACTTTCCCAGCCATTTTTCCAACGTTGCACTATCGCGCCCGCTTATGATAACAACTTCGTTCTCCGGGATTGCAGAGAGTTGACTTAAAATTTCTATCACTTTATCTGGAGGGGACGCTAACGCTGGCTGCTTAGAAAACGGAACCAGGGTTCCATCATAATCGAATAATAATAAACGCTTTTTAGCCCGCGCATAATTTTTTAGAATCGTTGCCCGAGAAAAACTGTCTATCATTTTTATGTTGAATTCTACTTGTAATTTTTTGGTTTCCTGTAGTTGATCAAAGAAATCTGTTGCCCAGGTAACAACGTCGTATTGTTTAATGCGCGTTTGCATGGCCTGCATACGTTGTGCCTGTTCATCAGTATCCATTTCAATCGCCTGCTTTATCATAGCTGCAATTTCTGAAATGTCGTTTGGGTTAATTAGCAAAGCATCAGTTAGCTCCTTTGCAGCTCCGGCCATTTCGCTCAACACCAATACACTTCGCTCATCCTTTCTGCTGGCTACAAATTCCTTTGCAACCAGGTTCATGCCATCGCGTAGCGGAGTAATAAGTGCCAGGTCGCACGTTGTATAAAGTGCTACTAATTCTTCAAAACTCAGATGGTTATATTGATAAATTATCGGCTGCCAGCTTAGGGTGCCTACGGTACTGTTTAGGTTTGCGATAAATTCGTCTATCTCCTTTTTCCTTTCCGCATATTTTTTTATGCCATCTCTTGATGGAACCACAATAAGGGCAAATACAACTTTGCCTATATAGTCCGGGTTTTTATCCAGGAATTTTTTAAAGCCCCTTAACCTGTTTTGAATTCCTTTAGTGTAATCTAACCGATCTACCGAGAAAATCATTTTGTTATCGCCTTTAAGCGTTAGATAATTTTGCTGTATTAGCTTAATGTCTTCCCTTTCGGAAGCGTTATTGAATAGTTCAAAATCAATACTTACCGGGAATGACTCGACTTTAATTTTTCTATTTTGCCAGGTAATAATATTGCCGTCACATTTTGCTTTCATCGTCATCTCAACAGAGGATAGGAAGTATGATGCATATTCTACTGTGTGGAAACCGATAAGATCTGCACCCATCATACCTGACAAAATTTCGCGTTGCCAATGTTTAGGGATTACGCGAAATATTTCATAAGCAGGGAAAGGAATATGTAAAAACAAACCTATTGTGAGACCTGGAATCATTTCCCTTAACATAGCTGCCAGCGGCAGCAAATGGTAATCATGTATCCACACTACGTCATTTGCTGTAACCTGGCTTGCCAGAGTTGCTGCAAATAATTTGTTAACGCTTATGTATGCGTCAAAATTAGTTGTTCGATATTCAGCAAACGATGGGAAATAATGAAAAAGGGGCCAAAGCAATGAATTTGAAAAGCCGTTATAATACAACTCATATTTTTTAGCGTTTGTAAATACTGGTAAATATTTAAAATCTCCGGTTTGGCTAACTGGAGTGATGCTGTTCCATGTGGCCTCATTGCATCCCGGCACGCCAGCCCAGACCTTCTCGGTAAAATCATCTTTGTCATTTTTACTTAAGTAGGTAGTTATAGCTGATACCAACCCACCCGACGATGGTCTGTAAGTGTATTGGTGTTCGGTAATCTCGATCGTAATTGGTAGCCTGTTTGCTACGATGAATAATTTTTTTTTCATTGTTAATTGATTTAACATTGTTTATATAATATTTATATAATATAAAACGGTAAATTTTGTTGAGGGGCTGCAGAAAAACAGTTATGTATAGCTGATCACGATTGATAGCATTAATTAGGTTTTTGCAAATTGCCTGGAAAAACCAAATGGGTTTCTCTGCGGCTTTTCAGCTTCATAGATGAATATTAATGATATTAATTTATATGACCAGGCGTTGGCATAAGCAATTATTGTTATACCCCGGTTAAGCAGTTTTATAAAAAAGACCTGTTATATTAACGAAATACTCAAAATGGGCTCAGCCTAAACAGGAATTTGGAGTGTAGTGAAACAAAATTCTGCAAGATTGGAATAGGCCTGTCTTTTACTGCATTATTAATACCACCATAATCAGGAAAGGGAAATCTTTCGCTGTGAGGTAATTCCAAATTGTATCCGGACGAACGACAGACTAAATAACGCTTTTTAAATTTTATTTGATAACTGTCTTTTTCGTCATGCTGGCCGGTATGCTTCAGAATAAATTGCCCTAAAAGGTCAACCAGGGTGTTTGGCTTAAAATAATGCGCTTTCGAATTGACGTGGACATGGTTAACCTGGCAAGGCAAATAGGCCACGTTAAAAAATGCTACAGCATTTATAATCAATGCAGAAAGAAATATTAAACTATATTTTTTCACCATGGTCTATTGCAAATATAATAAAAATGCAAAAGAGGGTGGAATTTGTATGCCTATTACCTTTTGCGAAAGGTGCTTTTTGATAGAATTATTTTAATCTGTTAAAGATCATACTTTTACCAATCCATTTGAAATGCCAGTACCCCCGTACTTTTAATTGTCCTTTTTTATTGATATTAGCCGAGGCATTCCATTCTTTACCATGCCTGGAATCATAAACGATCCCATCCTCCCAAGTGCCTTTTTTATCATTATATTTAAGATCTCTTAAAATACTCATACCCAAAATCGTACGGTTCCGCAATTTGGGGTTAGGATTACGTTTGTCCTTCCAGTAATTCATAGGTTTCCCTTCGGTATCGCTGAACCAGATAATTTTAGCGATAAAGTCGTTACCCTGGGTAGATATCTGAATGCGGAGCGTTTTTGCCTCATTTTCCCATTTTCCGCAAATCCGGTTTCTTGCCACCACGTTCTGTGCAAAACAGCTTTCGGAGCGGAAGGGGAACAGTAAAATTAAAAAAAGTATATAGGGGATTTTTTTTTGGAGTAGATGCATCTAAGTTAGACTCCCTGATGTCTTAAAAGTTTAATGACATGCGTTTGAGTTACCAAATTTCTGTGCCTGTCCGTTCCAGAAAGGTTATTGATAAACAGTACGGCGACCTCTGCATTCCGAATCATCCGCTGGGTGAAATTACCAAAGAAAAACTGCTTTAAATTCCTATTTGTATTGCCTTGCACTATTATTAGTTGGGCATCCTCGTCTTCGCATATTTTTTTCAGGTCTTTAGCAGGATTCAAGGTGTAAACAGATTTTCGCGTCACAGATTCTGCAAAGCGGCTTACTCTTCTTTTTATTTGATCGGAAACATTCCTGATCGTACTTAAGAAAGTCAGATCCTGCGTTTTGACCAATCCTATTATGGATACACGGGCATTGTTGCCGGCAATAAAGCTTTGGGACAGCTTAAGCTTTTCTACCGGGTTTTCCTGGCTGGTTACCGGGAAAATGATCCGCTCGAAACGGTTAACTTCTTTGCTTGCAGGGACGGTCAGCACATGGCAGTCCACATGTTGCAGAACTTTATAGGGAAGACTATCGTTTAAGTAAGACTTTTTATCAATATTGGGATCAGTGCCTATGATGATCAGGTCGATATTTAATTCTCTTGCTTTGTCGGAGATGATTATAGGCCGGTTTCCTGAGGTGATCTGCAGAGAGCAGTTGACCTGATGGGTACAAAATACAGTCTGAACAATCTTTTCTAAAAGCACTTTGTCTTTTAGATACACCTCGTCCATTATTGGTTCAAGGGTAACCATCTGTCCCATTTTAGGATAATGATCCATAAAATCCTGTACGTAAAGTAAATGTAATTGCGCCAAGTGCCGCTTTGCCATTTGAATGCCTGTGTTCAAAGCATTTAATGAAGTTTCAGTGAGGTCAACAGGTATAAGAATATTCTTTATTTGGTTTTTCATAATAAACATATTTAAGTGGTTAACAATGGCGATTGGCCAAGTTAGAATAGGGTGATTTAGGATAATATACGAATTTTTCATCATAACTGCAAATGAAATACAGAAAAGTAACAATAAATTCAGATATTTCTTTATAATATCCTTATTTGCTTTTGGCCCTGATAAGTCCGGATAACGGTATCACGCAGATTGATTTCTTCCACATTATCGAGGCCTTTTGCCCAATGGGACAGTTTGTCAATAATTAGTTGGTATGCGTTATTAATATCCCTTATAAGTGCTATTACATAATTAGCCTGACACCGCCAAGTTCGGAAACATGATATGGGAATTTGTTACTTGGAGCGCCGATAAACATAAAATTTTTAGGAATATCCCATTTCTTGGATAGCTGATCGATGATCTCCGGACCGAAGATGCCGTCAATCTCTACGAAATCAATGTCGATCTCCGGATAAGCCCTGTCCAAAACCTCTATATCCTTTCTAAGGCTATCATTATTGCTGTCCTCATTAGCGATGTGAACGATCTTAAGGCGTTTGGTTGGTTCATTATCCTCAACATAAATCATCACCCTATTTAAAATAGATACGTTATCTCCGCGGGTAAAAAAAACCAACTCCTGCGACTTGATTTTTACAAGGGCACGGTGCAAACGGACGTTGCTTAGGATCAACTTACGCAAAGGTTCTTTAAGATAGGTGATAGAATAAATCAAATAACGGATAATTCGGGCACGGTTCAGCATAATAATGATGAATAACATAGCAGGTATCAGGTATTTAATAAATACGTAAAACGAAAGGATATTAAGTTTCATGTTACCTAAAAAAGCGGCTATTATGAACACAATGGCAATAACAACGGAAATTACCGGCGCGTTTTCTACCCTTGGCAGTTTACTTCTTTTTGCTTTGAGCAATAAGTTACCTATTCCAAAAAGTGCCATAACCAGCAAAAAAGAGAACGTATAAACACCGGCGAGATTGGCCAGGTTGCCTTTAGTGACTAATAAGATAGAAACACACAGCGAAAAAAAACCTATAACGATGCGGTAATTTACTCCCCGGCGGTTCTTTTCCAGAAAAAAGTTGGGTAAAATGCGGTCCAGGGTTATACGCTCTGCCAGCCCGGTCACGCCTACATAAGAAGTTAATACAGCGCCGCTCAATACCAGTACGGCATCAATCGAAATGATATAACTCAACCAGCTTCCGCCTGCAATTTGCCCCATGAACGATAGTAAAGATTCCTGATGATTATTTATAGAAGCCATCGGAATGATACTTAAGGCGAGGAGCGCAATAGCCGGGTTAAAAAAACTAACTACACGCCACATATTCCGGAGGGTCTTTGGAAATACGCCATCCTTTTGTTCTTCCACGAAGTTTGCCGAGCTTTCAAAACCCGAAATACCCAGCATGGCTGCTGAAAAGCCCAGGAAAAGGGCCATCGCCAGTCCGCCTGAGCTAACTGGCAAGTGCCAGTTAGCCAGAAAAATCGCAAAGCCATTGTTCAGAATGAACCAGCAGCATGTTAAAACCAGCAGGCTTAATGAAGCCAAATGCGTGATAAAGATAATGACCGCCACAACAGCGGATTCGCCCATTCCGATAATGGCAAGCATCATAAAAATAAGCAGGATCATGATCGTAGCTGGAATAAGAGGCAGTGAATGAACGATGCCATGAAAATAGAACATGGCCTCATAGGCAGAAATAACCGCTGTTGCCATGTAAGAAAGTATAGTAAGGCATGCTGCGAAGGAGGCTGTTCTTTTTGAGGCGGTGTTAAGAAGCACATTGTAAGCGCCACCGTTTAAAGGCAAAGCTCCTACAACCTCTCCATATATTTTCCGGAAAAGGAACAATACCAATGCTACGATCAGCAAAGAGAGCCAGGCATACTGACCGGCGTAGGCAATAGTTAACGCCGAAACATATAAACAGGACGAACTAATGTCATTGCCGCAGATGGATGTTGCCTGTAATTCATTTAATTTAGGATGGGCAACATTGGCTTTTTTCATTACTGGCTTTATTGGATGATCAACTTAAGTGATGGCGACTGGTAGCGTTGTTGCAACCATTGCTGTAATTTTACAACGTCGGGTTTGCGTAATGGTTTTCCGAAACGGGCCATCGCAATTTTTTGCGTATCAACACGAAGTGAATCTGCCGTGCGAATAGCTATTTTATTTACGCCGAAAGTTTTTAATGTAGGATAAAGAAATTTCATTTCCAAAATCACCACACTATCTATGGCAACATTTTTTTTGGGCATCACACGAATGGTGTCGGTAGCAGCACGACTGCTGAAAACGTCCTCTAAAATACTTGCCTTAATTTGTGAAAAATTTAACTGATGCCTTGCATCCAAGCCCTGGCGGATGGTTAGGGTCACATTATTCAAACGGTATTTATTCATATGGAGCTTCAATGAATCAATTACCGGCTTATCGAGAATGTTACCGATCAAGAGCAAATCAATACTTTTTTTATCGCTGCTATACTTGAAAGATTTTGAAACTACCTGCGTGTTGTCAAAATGGAATTGTTCCTCAACAAATTTCCGTGCATTACTTTCAAATATGCTTCTGTTTACAATACGGTAGGCCATATATACGCTGGGAATTATTGTAATAACAACAATCAGGATGACGTATCTCGTTACTTTTTTCTCAGCACCAGGCGTTTCAAAAACCTTTTTGTGCATTTTTAGGTATCTGGCCATTAAAAATGTAGCAATGGCAATAAAAACGCTATTGATAAAATAAAGATAGATCGCACCAAAAAAGAAATACCACTTTCCCATAGCCAAGCCAAACCCTGCCGTGCATAAGGGGGGCATCAAAGCCGTAGCGATAGCAACACCCGGGATCACATTATTTTTCTCTTTTCGCGAGGCAGCAACCATACCAGCCATGCCACCAAAAAAGGCAATGAAAACGTCCCAGGTTGATGGTGATGTTCTTGCCAGCAATTCAGACTGGGCTTCATGTAAAGGGGTGATGGAAAAGTATATTGTAGATGTTATGATCGCAATGATAGTTGCAACGAGTAAGTTTTTGCCTCCCTTTTTAACCAGTTCCAGATCATTAATGCCAATCCCTAAACCGATACCCATAACCGGCCCCATAATTGGCGAAATAAGCATCGCACCGATAATTACAGCTGTAGAATTAACATTAAGGCCTATAGAGGCGATGAAAATGGCAAAGATCAGCGCCCAAAGATTTGCGCCCCTGAAATCAACGTTTTTTCGGATGGAACTGACAATATCCGACTCTTCGGCTTTATCTTCCTGAAGATTAAAACGATGAGTAAGCAGATAACGAATTTGACGAAACAGGTCGCTCATAAATTTACTTTTGAGATTTTACCTGCAATTTTTGTGCAAGTTTACCGATGGTTAAACCTTGAACCAATATCGAGAAGACTACGACGATATAAGTAATGAGTACAAATTCATCCCTGTGCATGCCAGCACTTAGCGATAGGGCCAATGCAACAGATATACCGCCCCGCAAGCCCCCCCAAGTCAGAATGGCGATGGCATTGTTTTCAAATTTGATCTTATAACGCAATAACATCACTGGAAATATGACGGATATCCACCGGGCCAATAACACGATAAGGATAGAAATTGCGCCGATGATCATGACGGTTGAATTGATTTTGATGATGAGCATTTCCAGGCCGATAAACAGGAATAGGACGGCGTTCAATATCTCATCAACCAAATGCCAGAACTTACCAAGGTAATCACGGGTTTCATCAGACATACCTTCGCTCTTAGCTTTATTCCCGGTTACAATGCCCGCCACAACCATTGCCAATGGCCCGGAAACGTGCAGGTGGGAGGCCAGCGTATAACCTCCCATTACAATAGCAAGCGTAATTAAAACTTCCACCTTATATTCGTCTATAGATCGGAGGGCCAGGAAACCCAGGTAACCCAGAACTGCTCCGAAAGCCAGCCCCCCTACAGCTTCCTGAAAAAAAAGCTTGCCAATTTCTGTAAGGGAAAACGCTCCGTCTGACGATCGGGCAATTTGAGCGATACTAATAAATATCACTACAGCCACGCCGTCGTTGAACAAAGACTCCCCGGCGATCTTCACTTCCAGTGATTCGGGTATTTTAGCCTGTTTTAAGATCCCCATCACGGCAATGGGATCTGTTGGTGAAATAAGCGAGCCAAACAGCAGGCAGTAAATAAATGGGATAGGCATACCGAAAAAGCCAAATAATAACCAGGTCATGCCCCCCACGAGAAATGTGGAAACCAGGATACCGATAGTAGCCAACAATAAAACCGGCCATCGTTCTGCCTTTAATTTAGCGGCATCAATATGGATGGCTCCGGCAAAAAGAAGGAAACTCAGCATAAAATTCATAAGCACATCCTGAAAATCGACCGAGTTGGCTAACTGTACAGCTTTTTCAGATAACAGCGATTTTGAATTACCTAAGGTTACCAGGACCACAGAGCATATCAGTGACAAAGCCATAATACCAATAGTTGGTGGCCATTTGATTAACCGGTGATTAATATAGGCGAACAGAGCGGCTAAAACTATGGTGATCGATATAATTTCCTGGGTATTCATTTAGTCAAAGGCATTAATGTAATTATACTAAACTAATAAATTAACTTTCTTTTTTCGGATCAGCACCAGAATTATCACGCTAATCATCAAAATACTTCCTGTACATGGGGGGATCTTTGAACGACGCCAACCATGAATCTCATAAACTTCAATATTTCCTGACGTGATGATAGGGCGGGGCAACAGAAGCTTTTTCGGAAGTCGACTATGACACGGGGAAAGCAGTACCTACCCATGTACATTTTAATACACTTATATCTAAAGTCTGCAGTTTATAATATATTTATTTAAGTAAAAACTGCTTAGTGTGGGTGCCCGAATAGTTCGCGGCATTTCCGGGCTATGGCTAATTCTTCATTTGTTGGAACAACTAATACGCGTGTCCGTGCAGCACCAGTACTCAAATCACGCACCCCGATTTTGTGTTTCGCATTCTCATAACTATCAAGGCTTATCCCAAGGAAATCCATTTCCCTGCAAACCAGCTCGCGGGTAAGTGCATCATTCTCGCCTATACCAGCCGTAAAAACTATTGCATCCAAACCGTTTAAAGCGGCTGCGTATGCGCCGATAAATTTTTTAATGCGGTAAGTATAAAGTCTATAGGCCAGCTTTGCTGCGGTATCGCCGGCAGCATACAGCTCGCTCACGTCACGCATATCACTATGCCCGCTTAATCCTTTCATACCGCTTTGCCTGTTTAACAGGTCAGAGATTTGAGCACTGGTGTAGCCCTTCTGCTCGCTCAGATATAGCAATACAGAGGGGTCAATAGTACCGCAACGGGTGCCCATAACCAAACCGTCTAACGGTGTCATGCCCATACTTGTGTCTATACAGCGGCCACCATGTACGGCCGCCATGCTGCAACCGTTACCCAAATGAATCGTGATCAGTTTTGCGTCCGGTTTGCCGAGGTAAGCGGCGGCCTCGCGCGAAACAAATTCATGACTGATGCCATGGAAACCATAAACCCGTATCGCGTCCTCCGTGTAGAAATGTTCAGGGATAGCGTAGCGATAAGCCTCTGCAGGCAGCGTTTGGTGAAAAGCGGTATCAAACACTACCACCTGCAGCGCCCGGGGGAACAGGGCCTCGGCAACTTCAATGCCTTTAACGTGGCCCGGGTTGTGCAGCGGTGCCAGATCGTACAGGGCAATGATCTTTTCTTTAACCTCTGGGGTGATGACCGTTGTAGCAGTAAGCGTTTCCCCTCCATGTACTACACGGTGGCCTACAATAGCAATATCGCCCTGGTTTTTGATTACGGCAATATCCGGGCGGGTGAGCAGCGCGGTAAGTGCGGTCATGCCTGCGGCATGGTCGGGAACCGGCTCATCAAGCCGGATCGTCTGTTGCCGGCCTTCAGCCAGCAACTTGTGCGTGATCTGACTTGTTTGTTGTCCGATGCGCTCGATAAGACCGCTGCAGAGAGCTTCGTCCGAGTCAACGGGAAAAAGTTGATATTTGATAGAGCTGCTGCCCGAATTAATTACCAGTGTATACATCGTTATAAGTTGAATTTAAAGGACTGCGTCTTGTGCCTGTATAGCGGTTATGATCACGGTGTTGAAAACATCGTCTACGGTGCAGCCGCGGCTGAGATCATTTACCGGTTTGTTGAGTCCTTGTAACATTGGGCCAATAGCCAGCGCACCGGTCTCACGCTGTACTGCCTTATAAGTATTGTTACCGGTATTCAAGTCGGGGAATATCAGCACACTCGCCTGCCCGGCCACGGTGGAGCCTGGCAGTTTTTGCCTTCCAACCAGGGGATCAACGGCGGCATCATACTGTATTGGCCCTTCGATTTTGATATCCGGCCGTTTTTCCTGAACGATTAGTGTTGCCTTGCGTACCTTGTCGACGTCTGCGCCGGTGCCGGATGTGCCGGAAGAGTAAGAAAGCATGGCGACACGCGGCTCGATGCCGAAACGTTTACTATTATCGGCAGAAGAAATGGCGATCTCTGCCAATTCCTCGGAGGTAGGATCAGGATTTACCGCGCAATCGCCGAATACCGATACCCGGTCTGAAAGGCACATAAAGAAAACCGAAGATACGGTAGATATACCAGGCCGTGTCTTGATAAATTGCAAGGCCGGGCGAATGGTATGCTGGGTGGTGTGCACAGCACCTGATACCATGCCATTCGCCTCGCCTTTATAAACCATCATAGTACCGAAATAGGATACATCTGTCATCAGGTCGCGCGCCATTTCTAAGGTTACGTTTTTGTTCTTGCGTAATTCATATAGCGTACGCACATACTCCTCATATTGTGGGGCGTTGGCCGGATCTACGATCCTGATCTGCCGAAGATTCAGATCAATGCCCAGCCGTTTGACAGATGCTGCAATCTCTACAGGGTCTCCAAGTAATATCAGATTGACCAGTTGCTGTGCGATAAGTCGTGCTGCTGCCTGTAGGATACGGTCATCATTCCCTTCCGGCAAAACGATTGTCTTTTTCTGGCGCTTAGCCCACTGTGCCAGTTGATACTGAAACATGTGCGGCGTCATGGCATCCGAATGAAAGGTTACGATTTTTTTATTCAGTACATCAAGGTCAATATAGCGGTTAAAGGTGTCGATGGCAAGCTGTATCTTTTTATGCTGACCGGGCCGTATTCGCGAACGCACCGCAGCAACTTTATTTGTGGTTTCAAAAGTGCCTGTATCCACCGTCATGATCGGCACAATATGTTGCAAACCTTCTATCAAATGCATCACGGGCGGGTCTGGCGCGGTGGCTGCGGTCAATACTATGCCGGCTACCCTGGGGTAACTGGAAGATAGGTTTGCCTGAAGGGAGCAAATAACAATATCGCCCCGGTCGCCAGGAGTTACTATCAGTACGTTTTCTTTCAAGTAATTCAAGAAATTAGGTACCTGCATCGCCCCGGTCACAAAATTATCTACCGGGCCTTCAAGTAAATCCTCGCCGAACAGTATTTTGCCCTGTAATTGTTCAAATATTTCGCCTACCGTAGGGCTCTCAAGGGCTTTATCACTTGGGATGACCGATGCCAGAACCGTCTCCGGAAGCTGCGACGCAAGTAATACACGAATATCATCGGCATGTTCGGGTTGTACCCGGTTAACGATCACGGCAACTACCTTAATATCCTGGCCCTGGTAGGCCTGCCAGAAATTAAGCGCTTCCTGCAAAATATCAGCTATTGATTTGTGATGACCCGAAACCAGCAGTATGACGGGTGCATTAAGGTTTTTAGCGATAAGCTTGTTCGTTTCAAATTCAAAAGCAGTTGCCTGGCCGGCGAAATCGCTGCCTTCCACGATGGTAAAGTCTGAGGAGGTTTCCATCGCTTTAAAACGGCTGATAATGGTATCAAGCATTTCTCCGTTACGCTGTTCCTTCACCAGGTCTAATGCTTCCTGCCGGGTAAATACGCAGGCATCTGCATAAGTTTGCTGCAATTGGAAATGGCTGATGACTGTTTCTATATGACTGTCTTTCTGGCCCTCCGGGCCGGCATTGATAACGGGTTTTAAATAGCTGATCTTTTGTGCTCTCCCAAGCAGCATATTCACAAGCCCAAGGGCGATAATAGATTTGCCACTATATGGCTCGGCAGAGGCGATAAAAATACTTTTTGTCAAAATTGGTGTACTTGTTTTTTTGTCAGGCCGCCCATTTATTATAGATCAGCCCGTATTTTATAGATTTTAATGTGTTTAGAGCGCCCGCAACAGCTGTTTGCAAGCTAATAAATTCTTCAACCAATTGAAGGGTGATCACAATTTCAGATAGAACGATTAAACCTTCCAATTTGTTTAAAAATTCGTGGGTTGAGTCGTTCAGCTTTTGTCGGGCCGACCCCACCTCATTCAGGCGGGCGGTTAGGTTGTTTAAAATATTTCCGGAGGCTGATAAAGCCAATTGGTTGCGCAGAAACCGTTCTTCACTTTCCAGAAAGTCGAGGTCACTCAACCATTGCTTGGCGGTTAAATAAAGTTCCTGTAACTCTACTGCCAGTACTTCATCCTTTATTTCGGTATTCATCTTCTTGATTTTAATACCACAAATGTCGGGTTTGGCAACTACTGATTTAACGATAGCCGTCATCTATAAAAATGAGTATGGTCACACATTGTACCTGTTAAATAAGCATGCCGGATCCAGGGGCGTTTGGTGGCTCTCACCACGTTTTTAGGAATGAAGAAGATGCAGTTAATGAAAGAGGAATGATCTAAAGTATTTCATTTACTTTTCTTTCTGTTTATTAAATGTAAGCAAGGGAATCCGGCCGTAAGCGCCGTAAGTAACAAATGTTACCGTTTAACTTTTTTGCTGAAACTACTTTTGTTTCAAATAAAAAGTAAATGAACAGCACCAAGCATTTTTTAAAACTACTGGTATTGGCGGCACTCGCTAATACTGGTTTGTTTTCGGCAGCACTGGCGCAGCAAAATGCCAAAAACATAAGCCTGAGCGAAGCTATAACAGCTACCTTAGCCAATAACAGCAATATTCAACAGGCCGGGCTGGATAGAAACATCGCTGCGGCAAATTACCGGCAAACCGAGGCTATCTTCCTGCCTCAGGCCGATCTGTCTTACACAGCTATGAGCACCAATAATCCACTCAATGCCTTCGGTTTTAAACTACAGCAGGGCAGCATTACTCAAAATGACTTTAACCCCGCTTTGTTAAATCACCCGTCGGCAACACCCGATTACATGGCTCAACTTGAGTTGAAACAGCCTTTGCTCAATGTAGATATGTTGTACATGCGTAAAGGAGCCCAAAAACAAACTGAAGTTTACGAATATAAAGCTCAGCGTACCCGGGAGTATATGACTTTTGAAACTACCAAAGCTTACCTCCAATTGCAGCAAACCTACCAAGCTGTTAAGGTTTTGACAGAGGCTTACCAAACCGCAAAGTTGGTGTATAAATACACTAATGATCATTTTAAGCAGGGTTTGATCCAGAAGTCGGACCTGCTGAACGCGCAGGTGCATGTTACTTCAGTACAAAGTAACCTTGCCAAAGCCCAGAGCAACATCCGTAATGCGTCAGATTACCTGAGTTTGTTGATGGGGCAGCCCATGGGCACAATCTATATGACCGGTGATGAGCCGCAATCCAGCTTGCCCGTTACCGATAGCACCCAAAAAGTATTTGCGAACCGGTCAGACTTTATGGCGATGCAAAAGGCTATAGATGCATCGGACCTGATGATCAAATCCAGCCAGATGAGCTACCTCCCTAAACTAAACGCCTTTGGCAATTACCAGTATAATGACAGCCGCCTAACCGGTTTCGGTGCCAACGCTTATTTGGTTGGGATCCGGTTATCATGGAACCTGTTTAACGGCAATAAAACCAAACACGTGATTTCAGCGCAGAAACTGGAACGGCAGAAACTGGCCATGCAATTAGCCCAGCAAAAAGACCAAAGCCAGTTGGAACTGGATAAAGCCTGCCGGGACCTGTCTGATGCCCGTTTTGAAATCGTCCGGGACCAGGCAGCCATCGATCAGTCGGCCGAAGCATTGAGGATATTGCAGAACCGCTATCAGCAAGGACTGGTCAATACTACTGATGTGCTGACTGCAAATACCCAGTTGTCCCAATTAAAATTTTCGCTTGCCCAGGCGCAGTTTACGGCCAGGGTAACTCGTGCCTACATTGAGCTATTAACCTCTACTACCACCACCAAATAAACCATCTGAACATGAAAAAATATATTAACAGGAACCGGGTTTTAAAACTACTCACCGCTATAGTGGCGCTGGCCATTAGTTCCTGCTCATCCAATGTTAAAAAGGAAACACGCAGCAGTGCCGATACCGCAATATTAGTTACGGTTAGCCTGCCTGCCGCGGATGCCCAACAGAGATTAACGGTGAGCGGCCGGGTAGAAGCCGGTCAAACAGCCAACATCAGCACCCGGGTAATGGGTTATATCACTAAAATCTATGTTAAGGTAGGCGACCCGGTAAATAAGGGTCAACTATTGGCAACCATCAGCAACGATGACATACTGGCCAAGCGGGCACAGACAAACGCCATGATAGCGCAAGCTGATGCCGCTTTTAAAAATGCGCAAAAAGACTACGACCGTTTTACGACGCTATATAAACAGCAAAGCGCCTCTGCCAAAGAACTGGACAACATCGCGCTGCAATACCAATCGGCCCGATCAGGCCTGGAAGCCGCTAAGCAGCAACGTAACGAAGTAAACGCAATGTTGAACTATACCAACCTAACCGCGCCTTTTAACGGAACGGTTACTCAGAAAATGATGGATGCCGGCAGTATGGCCAATCCCGGAATGCCGCTGCTTACCATTGAACAGACCGGCAGCTACCAGGTAAGTGCGTCGGTACCGGAAAGCGAGATCGGCCTGGTAAAGCAAGGTGCATTGGTAACGGTAAATATCGATGCTGTTCATAAAATTATCAATGGCAAAATAGCACAGGTCAGCCAGTCTTCTGCAAACAGCGGCGGGCAATTCCTCATCAAAATAGATATCCCGGATAATGAAAAGAAAGGGCTGTTTGCCGGTATGTATGCCAATGTAAGTATCCCGGTAGCAACGGCCATCAAAGCTACAGCCGGTACACAGGTAATGGTGCCGGTAGCTGCTATTCAATATAAAGACCAGTTGACCGGTTTATATACCATTGGCAGTAGCCATTCCGCCTTGCTCCGTTGGGTAAGGCTGGGCAGAATACAAGGGAACCAGGTGGAAGTATTAAGCGGGCTGGCAGCAAATGAACAATTTATTGTTAGCGCAGATGGTAGATTATATAACGGTGCCCCCGTTAAAATTAAATAAAGACATGAAAGAAGGATTTGCAGGAAATATAGCGAAGGCATTTATACAGTCGAAATTAACAATACTGTTGATGCTTGCCTTTTTACTCATCGGTGGTTATAGTACGTTCCTGATCCCGCGTGAGGAGGAACCACAGATACAAGTGCCAATGGCCGATATATTTATCGGATACCCCGGCGCATCCCCAAAAGATGTGGAAACCAAAGTTGCCGCACCAATTGAAAAAATGATCTCAAATATAAAGGGGGTTGAATACGTGTATTCTACTTCGTTACAGGGGCAAGCGATGGTGATCGTTCAGTTTAACGTGGGCGAAGACGTAGAACGTTCGTTAGTAAAGCTGTACAGCGAGCTGATGAAGAATATGGATAAAATGCCGCAGGGTGTTACGATACCATTGATCAAGACCAGGGCAATTGATGATGTGCCGGTGTTAGGCCTGACCCTTTGGAGCGATAAGTACGACGATTACCAGCTGAAGCAGATGGGCCAGGAACTGGCGAATGAGATCAAAAAAATAAACGATGTATCAGATGTCAACATCATTGGTGGCCGCAACCGGGAGGTAAAAGTATTGCTGGATAAAAATAAAATGGCCGAAAGCCATGTTGACTTTTTATCATTAAGCAAACAAATACAAGGCAGCAACATGCAATTGCCTGCCGGCACATTGCTCCGGAAGGATACCGCATTTTCTGTAGAAACCGGAAATTTCCTCACTTCATCAGATGATGTTGGTAATTTGGTAGTGGGAATTGACCAGCAGCAGCCGGTTTACCTGAAGCAGATAGCCAAAGTGGACGAAGGTGCCGAAACCCCCAGCCAATATGTGCTTTTTGGCTATGGCAAAGCCGATACTAAAAATGCAGCTGTGTTCAGATCCAATTACCCGGCCATCACCCTTTCTGTAGCCAAAAAGAAAGGTGCGGACGCAATGAAACTTTCAGAACAGATTCTGGGTAAAGTAGAGCACTTAAAAACCAGTTTATTGCCTAATGATGTGCATTTAACCGTTACCCGTAACTATGGCGAAAGTGCATCAGACAAGGTAGGTGAACTACTGCTCCACCTGTTTATCGCAATTGTGGTGGTAACGGTATTTGTAATGCTGGCCATGGGCTGGCGCGGTGGCTTGGTGGTATTTCTGTCTGTGCCGGTAACCTTTGCGCTTACGCTGTTTGCGTACTACTTTATGCATTACACACTAAACCGCATTACGCTGTTCGCGCTGGTGTTTATTACGGGTATAGTAGTTGATGATTCTATCATCATAGCGGAGAACATGCACCGGCACTTTAAAATGAAGAAGCTGCCGCCTTTACAGGCTGCGATATATGCTATCAATGAGGTAGGGAATCCTACAATTTTGGCTACGTTTACGGTGATCGCTGCGGTATTGCCAATGGCTTTTGTATCCGGTATGATGGGGCCTTACATGAGCCCAATGCCTATCGGTGCTTCTATCGCCATGATCTTATCGCTGATTGTTGCGCTCACTTTAACCCCATACCTGGGTTACATTTTTCTGCGCGGAAAACAAAATGATGGTACCGCACCCGAAGAAAGCAAACCCAAATTGCTTGAAGAAACCCGCATTTATAAAATATACCGGTCTTCCATCCAGCCATTACTTGAAACCCGCTGGAAACGCTGGACATTTATCCTGAGCATCGTAGTAATCCTGTTTGCATCATTATCAATGTTCTACACCAAAGCGGTTGCGGTTAAAATGCTGCCCTTTGATAATAAGAATGAGTTTCAGGTGGTAATTGATATGCCGGAAGGCACTACGCTGGAGAAAACACAGGCAGTAGCCAAAGACATCGGCTCCTATGTTTCCGGGCAATCACTCGTCAGGAATTACGAAACTTATATCGGCACTTCAGCGCCAATTAGCTTCAACGGGTTGGTGCGTCATTACGATCTTAGAAAAGGAGACAATGTAGCCGACATCCAGGTTAACCTGGTGGATAAAAAAGATCGCAGCATTCAGAGCCACGGCATTGCCAAAGAAATGCGCGGCCCCATACAAGCCATTGCTGCAAAATACCGTGCTAACGTCAAGATAGTGGAAGTTCCGCCCGGCCCTCCTGTACTGTCAACCTTAGTGGCTGAAATTTATGGCCCCGACTATAACGAGCAGATCAAGGTAGCCAAGCAGGTGAAAAACCTCATGAACAAAACATCTAATGTAGTAGATGTGGACTGGATGGTAGAAGATGACCAACCCGAGTATCACATTGAAGTTAACAAAGAAAAAGCGATGCGTTATGGTATTGCTACTGCGCAGGTCGCCGCAACTGTTAATGCGGGTTTATCTGGTATGCCGGTGGGCAACATTGCCCGGCCAGCCGCCTATAACCAAACTGCCATTAAACTGCAATTGAGCGATGCAGATAAAAGCAGTATGGACGATGTGCTGAATTTAAAGCTGATAGGGATGCAGGGTAATACCGTGCCGGTAAAAGACCTGGTTACCGTAACCCGGCAGATGAGGCCCAAAAGCATCTACCGCAAAAACCAGAAAGAAGTGGTTTATGTGCTGGGCGATATGGCGGGCAACCTGGAAAGCCCTTCTTATGCGATCTCAGACGTTTCCGAGCATTTAAAAACGGTAAGCATCCCCAAAGGTTTCTCGCTGAAAGAGGAATACACTCATCAGCCTGAATTGGAAGATAATTACAGCCTGAAATGGGACGGTGAATGGCAGATCACATTCGAGGTGTTCCGCGACCTTGGGATCGCATTCGCGGTAGTGATCATCATGATCTATATCCTCATCGTAGGCTGGTTCCAGAATTTTACCGTGCCACTGGTGATGCTGGCTGCAATACCATTATCCCTCATCGGCATTGTTTTAGGCCACTGGATGCTGCATGCTTATTTTACCGCGACCTCCATGATCGGTTTTATAGCGCTGGCCGGGGTGATGGTGCGTAATTCGATATTGCTTATCGACTTTATCAATATCAGGCTGGATGAGGGCATCCCGCTTAAACAGGCGATTATTGAAGCCGGTGCCGTACGTACCACGCCGATATTATTGACCGCCGGTGCTGTGGCTTTAGGCGCAGTGATCATCTTGTTTGACCCGATCTTTCAGGGGCTGGCCATCTCGCTGATGGGCGGTACGGTTACCTCCACTTTTTTAACGCTGATTGTGGTACCGCTGCTGTACTTTAAAATGATGCGTAAAACACACCTTAACCCTAAAAAAACAGAATTATGAAAATATTGATCGTAACCTGCCTGAAAGAATATTTAAAAGACGTTGCCCGGATCTTTAAACAATCAAATATCGATGTTTTCAGTACTAATGAGATCACCGGGCACCGGGATATTACCACAGGTAACCTGCTTGAGGAGTGGTTTGCCAGTGGTGGCGAAAATGCAGATTCAATGATGATCTTCACTTTTACCGCAGCAGCAAATGCCGGGAAAGGCCTTGAACTGATTAAAATTTATAACGAAAAGCTTAAGGGGGATTTTCCCATCCGGGCATTTATTATGCCGGTAGAGAGGGCTGTATAAACTTAAAAAACAAATAATGATGAAAGAACGAATTGTACGTGCCGTTGCCGGCACCATTGTGTTAACAAGCATAGCGCTGGCTTACACCGTAAATATCAACTGGCTATGGTTGGGTTTATTTGTAGGGGCTAATTTGCTGCAATCTGCATTTACAAAATTTTGCCCGCTGGAACTGATCTTAAAGGCGGCGGGTATAAAAAATTGATGGATTAAAAATTAAATTATAAGATCATGAATATATTTAAACAACTATTTGGAGGTACGCCCGATGTTGGGTTGGAACCTTTGATAAAAGGAGGTGCATTTATAGTTGACGTACGCACAGCAGGCGAATTTGCCGGTGGGCACGCTAAAGGTGCTATCAACATCCCGCTGGATCAGTTAGCATTACAACTGCCTAAGTTTAAAAACAAAAAAAGCATTGTTGTGTGCTGCCAGAGCGGTGGCAGGAGCGGGCAGGCTAAAACAATATTGGAAAAGAACGGCTTTACGAATGTAGTGAACGGTGGAAGCTGGAATAATGTGGCCCAATACTGTTAACTTAGCTGCATGGATGAACCTGTTAATTTAGCCTTTGCATTTGAACCGGCCCTCATGCAGGAAATTGAGGAATTCGGCGAACTGCGTTCTTTTAAAGACGGCGAACTGGTAATGGACTACGGCAAATATATCAGGATGATGCCGCTCGTTGTTCAGGGTACGCTAAAGGTTTTGAAAAAGGATGATAACGGCAACGAAATATTGCTTTATTACTTGTCAAGCAGCGAAACCTGTTCCATGGCTTACAGCTGTTGCCTGGAGGAAAAGAAAAGCGAAGTGAAAGCTATTGCAGAAGGCAACCTCACCATTATTGCGATACCCCATAGCAAGCTGGATGAATGGTTATGCAAATATCCCAGCTGGAAAAACTACATTATGCGGAGCTTTAACGAGCGTTTCTCCGAGATGTTGAAATCCATAGAAAGCATTGCTTTTCATAAATTGGATGACCGGCTGATCGCATACCTCAAAGAAAAGAAAAGATTGTCCGGTTCCAGTGTGATCAAAGCTTCCCATTACCAGATCGCTGATGAACTGGCCACCTCCAGAGTGGTTATTTCCCGTCTGCTTAAAATATTGGAAAATAACGGTAAAATTCTGTTATACCGCAATGAGATCAAGCTGCTGAATAATTTTGACCTCTAAAGCTGTGTAAAATAGGTTGGTTCCCTGTGGTACGCTAACTAATTGACTGTTATAATGATTAATTTAAAAAGTGTTGATATTCACTACTTTATTCATAAAGTAGTGAGGCATCCCCGTAAAACCTTTTTTTAATAAATTGATCTGATAGCTGCTTATCATTATTACTAAGCCGTGACCCCTGCGGACAGGATTGATGCTTATTTTTGCCGGTAAATAATCAAGCTAAGGATGAAGAAGATAGGATTTTTATCATTTGGGCATTGGTCAGACCATCCCGCCTATAAAACCCGTACTGCAGGTGATACTTTACTACAGTCTATTGATCTGGCTGTAGCTGCAGAAGAAATTGGTTTGGATGGTGCCTATTTCAGGGTCCATCATTTTGCGCGCCAGTTAGCTTCCCCATTTCCCTTGCTTTCGGCCATTGGTGCTAAAACAAGCAAAATAGAGATTGGGACCGGAGTAATTGATATGCGCTATGAAAACCCCCTCTACATGGTAGAAGATGCCGGCGCTGCTGACCTGCTATCCGGTGGGCGGTTACAATTAGGTATCAGCCGGGGTTCGCCAGAGCAAGTTATTGAGGGCTGGCGTTATTTTGGTTATGAACCTGCTGAAGGTGAAACCGATGCCGATATGGGGCGACAAAAGGCTATGGATTTTTTGGATAAATTAAAAGGTGTAGGTTTTGCCCAACCTAATCCACATCCAATGTTTCCGAATCCGCCAGGCCTGTTACGCCTTGAGCCGCATTCAGACGGGTTGCGCGAACGCATCTGGTGGGGCGCTGCCTCTAACGCTACCGCGGTTTGGGCAGCCGAAAACGGTATGAACCTGCAAAGCTCAACCTTAAAGTTCGATGAAAGCGGCAAACCTTTTCATATCCAGCAGGCCGAACAAATAAGATTGTATAAAGAAGCCTGGAAAAAAACAGGGCACGGGCGCGAACCAAGGGTTTCGGTAAGCCGCTCCATTTTTGCCCTGGTGACAGAACAGGACAGATATTACTTTGGGCAGCAAGGAAAAGCATCTGATAGCTTTGGTTACATAGAAGCTGATAAACGGGCGGTTTTCGGAAAAAGCTATGCAGCCGAACCCGATAAGCTCATCAAAGAATTAGCCGGTGACGAAGCAATACAAGAAGCAGATACATTGCTTTTAACCATACCGAACACTTTGGGCGTTGATTACAATGTTCATGTAATCTCTGCCATTTTAGAACACATTGCCCCTGCACTGGGTTGGCGCTAAATAGCGGCAGGTTTCTTTTTCTTCGGAAATAAAAGGTGTAAGATATCTTAAAAACAGCCGGGAAATCTCCCGGCTGTTTTATTTAGTAAGCCTTTTTAAGGGTGATAACGGCAACTTCCGGCCACATGCCTATACGGCCTTTAAGGCCCAGAAAACCAAATCCGCGGTTTACGTACAAGTATTTTCCGGCTTGTTCATAAAGCCCGGCCCACTGCTTGTAAACATATTTAATTGGGCTCCATTTAAATTTAAAAAGCTCAATGCCGAACTGCATACCGTGTGTGTGCCCTGCAAACGTTAAATGGATATGTTTGTGATGCCCCAGTGTTACCGCATCCCAATGCGATGGGTCATGTGACATCAGGATATTAAAACTTCCGTCAGCAATACCGTTTGCCGCCTTTTCCAGGTCGCCATATTTGTGGAAACCGCCTTTGCCCCAGTTCTCCACACCGATCAGGGTGATAGATTGCCCGTCTTTGTTAACACTTACCGATTCGTTTAGCAATAACTTAAAACCAATATCACCATGTACCTGCTTTAAACGAACAAGGTTATGCTGCTTTGCAGTTTCACTTTCCCAGCGTACATAGTCGCCGTAATCATGGTTGCCCAATACAGAGAACTTGCCGTATGCAGCCTGGAGTTTAGAGAATGCCGGGATCCAGCGATCCATCTCCGAAGCTTTATTATTGACCAGATCGCCTGTGAAAAGAATAACGTCGCTGGCCTGGGCGTTCACCAGGTCGAGCCCCTTTTGTACACCGCTATCGCTGGTGAAACTGCCCGAATGGATATCCGAGAGTTGGGTAACGCTAAAGCCATCAAAAGCCTCCGGCAGGTCAGGGAAATATAATGTTTCGCGCCGTACACGGTAAAAGTGCCGGCCGCGGGTAATGCCGAATAAAACCACAAAAAATATAACGGCGGCAAGTGCTACAGTTAATTCGCTTACCCAAATTGCGCGTTGCGGAAAGTCGCGGAAAAGGCGGGTGATGTCCTCAGCGAGTAACACTGGTAATGAGAACAGCCGGGGTACAAAGGTTAGCAGCATAAATGCCATTAACATGGTAATTAGCAGTTGGGCGGTTTTCCCGCTGCGCCGTACAAATATAATAGCAACCATGCCTGCGATGAGTACGAAGTCGATGAGGCGATAAGCAACATGAATGATTGGATTTGCGGTGAGCGTTTTAACAGCTTGAAAAAAGTAAATATCGGTCAATAACCAAATGATCAATATTAGTGGAAATCGTTTTGCCATAAGATAAAGACGACTATGGGCGCAAAACATTTTAAAAATAAATAATAGAAATGTAAAAACAGTGTAGTTAAATGGATGTGCATAGATAAATATTAGAGCCGGTTACCCGCTTAGTGTTTTTAAAGCGCGCTGGTTACTAAAACCCTTACTACCTATTGGGCTTAGCGGCACATTTGCTTTACCTTTGCAACGATGGATTATTTTAAAAACCTACTCTCGCTGCTTAAAACCGAGCGCGACGAAGACAGGGAATCGTACTTAAAACTTACACAAACAACATCAGTTACCGATAGGAGAGCGGCAGGGATAACCTGGTACCCAATTGCCATCCGCGGTTCAGAGCCAAGCCGCGGCGATTACCTGACGGTTGAAATTGAGCGCACTACAAATAAAGATATATCGCATCAGTTTAAGTTTGGCGCGCCGGCGGTGCTGTTCTCTAACCACGATGCCGGTACAGATCGCGTGGAAGGAACTATTGCCTACGCCAGCGCCGACCGCCTTAAAATAACCCTGTTTACCGATGAACTGCCAGACTGGTCGCGCAATGGCAAATTGGGTATCGAATTGCTTTTTGATAATAACAGCTACGATGAAATGCAGAACGCGCTTAAACAGGCTTCGGCATTAGCAGATAAACCTGAGGGTAAACTTATCCGTGTTTTAACGGGGCAGGCAGAACCCTCTTTCAACGAAATATACGAGGCCCCGATTGAAGGACTAAACCTATCTCAATATTCGGCTGCGCAAAAGGTATTGGCCGCACAGGATGTGGCCATTGTACACGGCCCCCCGGGCACGGGTAAAACTACTACCATTGTGCAGGCTATTAAACGCCTCATTAAACAGGATGGCAAACAGGTACTGGTTGTAGCGCCGAGTAATACTGCGGTTGATCTGTTGAGCGAAAAACTGGCGAATGAAGGCCTGAATGTGCTTCGGGTGGGTAACCCATCAAAGGTATCAGAAAAGCTGACCGCGCTTACGCTGGATAGCAAGATGGCCGCGCATGCTTATACAAAAGATATTAAACAGCTAAAAAAGCAGGCTGCAGGGTATAAAGATATGGCGCACAAATACAAACGCAGCTTTGGTAAAGCCGAACGCGACCAGCGCAAAGCTTTGTTTGATGAAGCGCACCGTATGATTAAAGATGTGGGCAAGATAGAACAGTTTATTATAGATGACCTGGTATCTAAGGCACAAGTAATTACGGCAACATTGGTAGGCAGTAACCACTATACCATACGCGACTTAAAGTTTAACACCGTTGTTATAGACGAAGCCGGCCAGGCGCTTGAACCCGCCTGCTGGATCCCCATATTAAAAGCACAAAAGCTTGTTATGGCGGGCGACCACTTCCAGCTACCGCCAACCATAAAATCGGTTAAAGCCGCTAACAACGGGTTTAGTACCACACTGCTTGAAAAATGCGCCGTACTGCACCCCAACGCGGTTACTTTACTGGATGAACAATACCGTATGAATGAGGCCATTATGGGTTTCTCATCAAAAGAGTTTTATGGCGACCGCCTAAAGGCAAATGCTTCTGTAGCCAAACAGTTACTTTTTGATGGTGATGAGCCAATGAGTTTGGTAGATACTGCCGGGTGTGGCTTTGATGAAAAGCCGGACGGCACAAGTTCTGTAAACCCCGAAGAAGCGGTATTCCTGTTGAAGCATTTGCAGCAACTGGCCGATACTATTGAAGCTAAAGGCACGCCTTTCCCTACTGTTGCTGTTATATCGCCTTACAAAAGCCAGATAAGGGTACTGAAAGAGTTGTTTGCAGCATCCGCGTTATTGCCCTATGTTGATAGGATCTCTATTAACACCATCGATAGTTTTCAGGGGCAGGAGCGGGATGTGGTATACATCAGCATGACGCGCAGTAACCCAGATGGTGTTATCGGTTTCCTGGCCGATACCCGACGGATGAATGTAGCCATGACCCGGGCACGCAAAAAGCTGGTGATCATAGGTGATAGCGCAACCATTACCCGTTTGCCGTTTTATGCGGATATGATGAGTTATACCGAGCAAATTGGCGGTTACCAAAGCGCCTGGGATTACATCAGTTAATCGGTACGATGATCCAAAAAGGCCTGCTCCGTTTTTGTTCCATTAGTAGAAAATATGGGGCAGGCCTTAAAAAAGTAACTATCTTAAATCAGGTATTATTTTAATAGCAATTTATTCTATTTCTGCTTTTATAGTTCCTAAAAAGGGCGTTCCAGGGCCGTAAAAAGGCGATTAAAAAGCGTTTTTTACCGCTATATTACCGGTGTTTTGTTTGTGCCATATGTCCCATTTAAAAAATGGAACAGAACGCGTTGTAAAATATTTTGTAAAACTCAAAAAATAGTTGCGTTTGCTTTGGTGTGTTTATAAGTTAATTAAACTTTATCCTTTATTCTTAGGATATTTAGCGCCTTCGGCATTAGCAAAATTGGGGTGAGTAACGTACAGGATAACCATATAACCGGCCATGTTTTTATTTTGAGGGATATCTCCTTACAGGATGTTACCGAGGTTGTTATTGCCAATAATTCCGCTTCAGGCGCTTACCCTGATGCCGGCCAGTACAAGGATGTTGCCCCAAAGCATATTGCGGTTAATGAGGGGGTATTTATCAACCAGGGTAACGGTACATTCCCGCCTGTGGGTGTTATGCAGCAAGCTGATGGGTTCCTGCTCACCTGTAATTGCGATAGCCTGCCGGGAAAACTATGTGAGCACCAGGCGCTTGTATTGGGTGCTATTACCCGCCGGGATGAGCTGGGGATCTTCTTTAATAAAAAGCTTCGCCACCAAAAGCTGAAACGGTCGGCTTATGATTACGGGCTGGAAAATGACCCCGACCTTGACCGTTATTTTAAACTGGATTACCAGCATAAAATTGTTAGCGTTAGCCCGGTAAGCACATCGTTAATGCCGGTTACAAAAGAAAGCTTATCTGGTTTGAGTGATTTGATCATACCAACCGTTCGTCACCGCGTTGAGGATGATGAACGAACAGTTTGTGTGGTTATTAAACAGCATAAATATTACCAGTACCTTTTCATCGAACTATACTATGCCCAAACTACAAAAGAAGGCAAGATCAAAAATCCAATGGCGCCGGTAAACCCCTTAGATCTGATCTGGGAAACGGAGGACAATAACCGGCTGAAGTTTTATACGGGCATCAACAAATTTCAAAACCACCTCAACTCCAAACGTACCGGGGAAGATATATTAGCATTGCGGGCCATTGCAAAAAATACACCCGGTTATCCCTTTTATTACCATGATAATGCACTATCAGAAAACATTACAGCAACATCTGTAGTGCCTGTTAAAATAGCTTTGTTTCCGCACGATGTGAAGTTAACAGTAAATACCAAAGGCCATTTTTTTGAGGTGTTGGGTTCGGTAAAAATTGGCCATACAGAATATCTGCTTAAAGATATTGACCTGCGGTTCAATTACTTTGTATTGCTGAATAATATCCTTTATCTGGTAGATAATCTGCAGGTATTGGCATTGATAGACCTGCTAAAGAAACGACCGGATAACTTATTGATACACCAATCTAAATTCACGGAGTTTAAGACCGGGTTTTTATCTAAACTTGAAGACAATATACTGGTTGCGTATAAGCACGTTAAACCTGCTACACCTGTTCAGTTGCAACAGCAGGGTTTTACAAAACAAACAGAGCAAATCATTTACCTGTCGGATTTTGGCAGCCATGTAATGTTGTTGCCTGTAATGCGTTACGGGGAGGCCGAGATCCCGGTACGCACCAAACGGATGATATATGGTAAGGATGCGAGGGGCAAAGAGTTTTTAGTTGAACGAAATGATAAAGCCGAACTGGCATTTATTGCCCTGCTCATTAAGCAGCATCCCTGGTTTCCGGAGCAACTGGAAGGCGACGACCTGCCTTACTTTTATCTGCATAAAAAATACTTTTTACAGGAAGATTGGTTTTTGAATGTGTTTGAGGATTGGATGGCCAATAATATCACCGTATTAGGATTTAACGAGTTAGAGGGGAATAAACTAAATCCAAATAAGGTGAATATTACTATAAGGGTATTAAGCGGCATTAACTGGTTCAACACAGAGGTAAACGTACGCTTTGGGCGTAAACGCGCAGCCTTAAAACAGGTGAATAAAGCCGTACGCAATAAAAGTAAATATGTGCAGCTTGACGATGGCACCTTGGGGATTTTGCCTGCAGAATGGATTGAAAAATTTGCCGAATATTTTAATTCGGGTGACATAGTGGATGATATGCTGCTTATACCCAAAACTAACTTTCAGACTGTAGCCGAGCTTTTTGACGATGCGATGCTGGATGAGGAGGCCAAAATAGATATCCGGAATTTGCAGCTAAAAGTATTGGATTTTGAATCGCTTAAAGATGTGGCTCTATCACCTGATTTTAAGGGCACTCTACGCCATTACCAACAACAAGGCCTAAATTGGCTCAATTTTTTAGACGACCTAAATTTTGGCGGCTGTTTGGCAGATGATATGGGGCTTGGAAAAACCCTACAAATTATTGCATTTATACTATCGCAAAGGGACAAGGTAAAGCATAACACCAATTTGCTGATTGTGCCCACCTCCTTAATATTTAACTGGCAAATGGAGCTGAAGAAGTTTGCACCGTCCATCCGTATCCATACTATTTATGGCGCCGACCGTATCAGGGATACTCATGAGTTTGATACATTCGAGGTGATATTAACATCCTATGGTACATTGCTTACAGATGTGAATTTTTTAAAGAGCTATCTGTTTAATTATATTTTTTTGGATGAATCACAGGCTATTAAAAATCCCGATTCGCAACGATATAAGGCTGTTAGATTGTTGAAAGCACGCAACCGAATTGCCATTACGGGGACACCTATAGAAAATAACACATTCGATTTATACGGCCAGCTTTCATTCGCTTGCCCCGGTTTGCTGGGCACAAAGCAGTACTTTAGGGACATTTATGCCGTACCTATTGACAAGTTTAAGAACAACAAACGTGCTGCAGAACTCCGGGCCAAAATAAAGCCATTTATTTTACGGCGTAGTAAACAACAGGTAGCCGAAGAACTGCCTGAAAAAACCGAGATGGTATTATATTGCGAATTACAGCCGCAGCAGCGTGGTATATACAATGCTTACGAAAAAGAGTTTAGGGAATATATCTCTGCCACTACAGATGATGTATTGAAACGCAGCCCGATGAATGTTTTGAAGGGCCTTACCCGCCTGCGTCAAATCTGTGATTCGCCCATGTTACTTAAAGGAGAAAAGCCACCGGGCGATGAATCGGCTAAGATATCGATGCTAATGGAGCAGATAGAAGGTAGATCGCCACAGCATAAAATACTGGTTTTTTCGCAGTTTGTGACCATGCTGGAACTGATCAAAAAAGAACTGATAGCGCGTGGTATCGGGTTCAGTTGGTTAACTGGAAGCAGCCGAAACCGAGAGGCTATAGTAAACGGTTTTCAAAACAACCCCGAGATACGCGTATTCCTTATTAGCCTAAAAGCTGGCGGCGTTGGTCTTAACCTAACCGAGGCCGATTATGTTTACCTGGTAGACCCATGGTGGAACCCCGCTGTAGAAAACCAGGCGATAGACCGATCGCACCGTATTGGCCAAAAGAATAACGTGGTAGCCGTAAGGCTGGTATGCCCAAATACGGTTGAGGAAAAAATAATGGAGATGCAGGAATCCAAGCAAAAGCTTGTTAACGACCTTATTAAAACAGATACTTCATTTCTGAAATCACTTTCAAAAACGGACATACTTGATTTGCTGCGTAGTTAATAGCCATATCGCCTTATTTATGGCAAAAGTATATTAGAATATGCCCCATATTAAGGCAGCAGTTATGATATAACGGAAGCCCCCCAGAATACAGGCAGATTATTCTTAATTAGCTAAACGATCCTGGTAGCGGGTATAGAAATACACGCTTATAGCAATAAAGATATAAACTATGATGTTAAATATAGTATGATGATCTGACAGATAAATACTTGAACTTGGATGCCAGTAAAGCGAAAGTATTACAAAGCGAGACAGGTTGATAAGTTGTATTGTAATTAACCCGGTGGCCCAAAAGTATAATTTAGGCTTTAATATGCCAGGATAGGTTAATACAAAAGCAGTAAAAAAGCACATAACACCAAAGCCCAGGCAATCATAACCCACATACACCATATTGCGCCCAACAACAAGCATCTGGTCGGCAGCTGTTTTGGTTTGGTAACCAAGCAGGTTTAAGATAGCGGCGCTGCTTTCAATCAGTAGGGATCTTAACCATGCAATAAAATTAAGGTGGGTATCAAAAAAAGCAATATAGTGCCCGCCGGGAGAGGTTATGCTCAGGTAACCCAGATAAAAACCATATAGCAGGCCAAACAGGCACACAAATTTTATGGCAAATATTACAGGCGGGCTCAACTTTGCTTTACCTGTTTTCACTTTCACGTTGTTTTAACAGTTCATCAATTTTAATATCCACTACCAGCCTAAACCAATAAGCCTGCATAAAATGAAAGATGAGGCCGGTGCGCCCATCTAAAATACCCAGTTTAAATATAATACGGTATATAAAATAAAGCATTGGCCTTGTATAACGCGGCATTTTCCACCAGTGTTGTTTTAGCCAGGCGGTACGCTCATCTGGCGAACCCCAAAAACGTGGCTTTATAATTTGTTGCCTGATGCTAAGCATGCGCTCCAGTTCTTCGTGTGCAAGCAGGTCGCTGTATTTATTGTGTTTTTCTATCCAGAAACTGATCTTATTTTCTTTCAGGTTTTCTTCTAACAGGTGGCCCTGTTTCCAAATGATGGTATTCCCCGGCACAATTAGCCGATGGTCCATGTTTTCGTTAGTGTCCGAAAATCCCACACCAAAGCGGATCATTTTGAGCAGGTAAAAGGGGTAGTAGCCGCCATGCTTTATCCATTTACCTTTAAAAAAGTTCTTACGGTTAAAGTAAATACCGTTAACATCCTTATAGTCCTCATCCTTAAAGTCGTCCAGTTGTTTATAAAGTTCGGGCGTTACAATTTGGTCGGCATCCAGGCAAATAATCCAGGGAGTTTTAACAGCAAAATTTTTGAGGGCAAAATCCCATTGTTTGGGATGATTTTCAAACGGATGCTGTAAAATGGTTGCCCCTGCATCAGTAGCAATACTCAATGTACCATCCGTACTTCCCGAATCCATTATAAATGTTTCGGCATGCAAACCGGCGATAGAACTGAGCAGCCTGGGCAAGTGCCTTGCTTCGTTATAGGTTAATATGATAAATGAAAAATGCTGGTTCACTTTAGTTTTTTATAAAGACCAATATATTGCTGTACCAATTTATCACCTGTAAAATCCCCGCGTACGGTATCCGGGGCAGAAGTTCTTATTATTTCAAGCTGCTGATATTGTTTATTGGCAATATAGTTTATAGTTTCACTTATAGATGCTGTATTTGTACTGCAAACCCAGCCTAACTGATGCATATTCACATACCCGGCCAAGCCAACATTTTCGCTTACCAGCACAGCTGTCCCAACACTAAGGCTTTCAATAACAACGTTACCAAAATTTTCATCGTGCGAGGGGAGTACCATTAAATGATGCCGGCGCAACAGGTCAAACTTATCATCGTTGTAAAAGCCACCCCAGGTTACTTTATTTATCATATCCGGATGCACTAATGCTTTTAATTGATCAATGTAGCTTTTATCACCATTGCCTGCAATAGTTAAATGGAAGGGCACAGTAAGCAATGGCAATGCATTGAGCAATAGATTTAAGCCTTTTTTTTCTTCGATGCGCGAAAAGAAAAGCAGCTTTAGCGGGGGAAAAGATACGGGGGGAAGAGCATTCATCCCGGCATTTTCGATCTTTACAAAGTTTGATATTGTTGTGATACTTTTTGGTGAAACAAGCTTTGTAATAGTCTCGGCTTCCCTTACCGATGTAACATGCATGTGGCATTTGGCCAGCAGTTTTTTGCCTAAATATTTATGGATAAACCTCTTTTTACCGGTGTTATTATTAGTAAATGAATAATTGCTTAACGTACCCCTGGGCGATAGTATAACCGGTATGCCCCGGCGCAACGCTATTAAACATGAAAATATTGATACAAGGTTCCACCATGCATGGATATGGATAGCATCAAATTCGGTAGCGCGTTTCCATAAAGCCTTTAACAAAGCAGGGGAGAAGTGCGTATGGTCTTTTGTTAAGCGTTTAAAATAAGTTACAGTTACGCCATCTACTTTTGTTGGTGTGTTGGTTGTAACAGGCAATTCTGTAGCACCATTGGCTGTTGTTGTAAAAACCTCAACAAGTACGCCGCTTTTCACAAGTTCCTCGCATAGCATGGCTACCGACATGGTAGGGCCACCATAAATTACAGCGGGTTTATAAGCGGCAATAATGTGTAATATTTTCAAATCGGCCGAATTATATTTTTATAACGTAAGACCCACGCGATAATTAGCATGCTGATATAACTCCAGAAAACAGAATTGATAATAAACTCCAGGCTTAATCCGCGCCAGAATATCTGAAAAAGCCCTGAAAATATTAACGCTGTGCCTAAAAGATATCCGCCGAACAGCTTTTCGGCTTTTAAAGAAATTAATTGTGCCGCCGCGCCATACACAAATAAAAATATCCAAATACCGAATTGGCCAAATGACAGGTAGGCATCTACAATAAAGGCTGGTTTGGCAGAAACATTCGCTCCCCTGTAAACAACGCCGGCGTCATACACCCGTTCCATAACCAGGTCCTCAGTACTTGGCTTCTCCGGCCAAAATATCCTTGGGATGATCGCTACTACAGATTGCTCAAGAAGATCATAATGGTAATAATCAATTTTTTCAGGAGTCGAACTGATGAATGTGGTAAACATATCTATTTCACTTAGGCGAAAAACCAGGAACCCCCAATTTGTATCGTCAACATCATCGCCCGGGTTTAACGCTGCATCTAATGCAAGTTGTGAGGCATCATCGGCAGATACCTGATCTCCCCATGCATTCTGACGGAATATTTTGGCATAAGTGGGTAACAGGAAAAAAAGCGCGAGTAAAACAGGTACGAAAATAGCTAATACCACTTTTTTATACGTAGGATATAAAAATATGCCGAGTATTAGAACACTTATGATAATAGGCTCTTTAAAGCCAGATGTGAGTGCGCTGTAAAAGTTGGAAAAATAGAGACCCAGTGATATGGCTGTGTTCAGCATTTTTTTTTGCGGTATCGCAAAAGCTAAGGCAAGTGTACCTGCTACAAAACTTAAGGAAGAGAACTGATTTGAAAATTGAGACAGGCCAGGCACTTTCATAAAAACTATCGACAAAGGCAATGCTATGATCGCAGCATAAAATAAAAGATTTGCCAGGTTATCATTTTCAACTTTAAATTTATGCTTTACAGGATATTTCATGAAAAGCAGGATGCCGGTTACAAAGGCGGCATGGCCTAAACAATAATACCGCTGGCACTGCGCCGTAAGGGCTAACATATTGCCGTCGGTTAAAACAAGTGTATTTGACTTGCTGAAATTATCATAACCTAAAACATTAAACAGGTAAAAGATAGATGTGCAACAGGTGTAACCGGCAAAAATAATCTGTACCAAAAATATAGGCCGCATGAGTTGTTCGCCAATGGGGCGGTCGTTTGGTAAGGGTTTAACCCAGCCGCACAGCGTGATATAAAATATAAAAAAGGATCCGCTCCAGGCAATAAAATAAGAAAGCAAAGCATCCGACCGAAACAGGCATGCCAGCGCCCATGGTATGTATAAGGCTAATATTCTTTCAAAAGCTATCTTCTTTTCCATTAACTACGGGTAACCGGCAATATAAATCTTTGATTGTAATGTTCCGTCAATTTACTTTCAATAGCCTTCGCAATAGCTACAAAAGAAAAATTACGGATGATCTCCGCAGATCGTTTTCCCATTTTTGTCAAAATAGTTTTATCTGCACAAAGGCTTTTTAAAACAGCGATCAGTTCATCTGTTTGTTCACTTTTAAAAATAACGCCGTTATTACTGACCAGATCAACAGCGCAACCTACTTTATCTGAAACCAGGATTGCCTTACCGCATGCCATGGCTTCGTTTACAGCCAACCCCCATGTTTCACCGGGGCCTTTTGAAGGCAGGCAGAACAAGTCGCACGCCTGGTAAACGACCGGCATAGATGTTTGATTTTGAAAATCCATGAAGTGTATGTTCGCCGCCTGATCGGCCTCGCTCTTTAATTTGTTCGCTAATGCCCCATTCCCCACAAATAAAAGGTGGCTGTGGTTTATACCAGCTTTTTTAAAAGCATCCAACAATAACAGGGGCGATTTCTTTTCTTCCAGCTTTCCCGCAAACAAAACCAGTACACTATCTTTATCTATACCTAAAATATTCCTAAGCCGTGCAGCTTCAACCGACCTATCTGCTGCAAAACGGTCGTTATCTATCGCATGCGGGGCAAGGCTAAGCTGTTCGCTTTTTAAACCGTACTTTTTGAAATAGGCTTTGTTATTGGATCCAACATAAAATGCATGATCTACATTCTTATACATCCGGGTTAGAAATAGCTTTCGAATTGCGGCACGGTACGATGATTTTTCATCCAATAAAGTAGAATCTCCCCTGAAGCAAACAAAAAGTTTGCTTTTATAATAACGCATAACCTTTGCGTGTGCGTGATATGCCCAGCCAAAAACCAAAAGAGCGTCGGGCTTATATTCTTCGATCCGGGAAATCAGGTCGGGGTTGATAATACCTTTGTTATGATGCGAACCGGGGTCGGTAGCTGTATTTTTTACCCACTCGTAAGGATATTCGTCTAAAAGGGGAATATCCCATTCAATATTTTTGCCGAAACCTGGGTCATGCTTTTGAATAGCACCTTCTCCCCAAGTGTAAAAAACCTTAATTTGAATAATTCGTCGCTGGTGTAACAGTCTAAACACCGGCGCGTAATATTGTATAGGATGTGTGGTGACGATGGCTAAACGCATGTTAAATAGTTTCACCCATTACGTTAAACGGCTTGGCGGTTTTTAAGCGCTCGGTAATAAAACTGCTATCCCTGCAATAAATGGTATTGTAAGTGCCATAGAGCTGTAAAAGCTCCAGCGCTCTTTTCAGCGGGTCGTATGCATAGGGTTTAAAACCGTTGTTCAGGAGCAATTGATGAATATCCTGTTCATCATAACCATAATGCCATCCTGCTCCATTAAGTTCAATGATAATTGCTTTTAGTGAAGGGTGTTTTAAAGTATTAGGCATGCCGTTTAAAACAGCTGTTTCAAAACCTTCCACATCAATTTTTATGAGTGAAGGGCTATATGTAGCCGATAAAGAATCGATAGTGATGATATCCACTTGTTCAAAATCGTTGCCCTGTAATTCTCCGATTGCCAGGATGCGATTAGTGGTGTCATTATTTTTTGAGAAAGATAAGCTGCCGGGCTCAGCACCTGCCCCGGCATTGACCAGCGTAACTTTTTTTTGCAGTCCGTTTAGTGCCGTATTTTGCTGCAGTAAAGAAAAAGTAGTTTTTGATGGCTCTATCGCTATTGTTTTTGCGCCGCATACGCCTGATGCCAATAGGGTATATGACCCTACGTTTGCCCCTATATCAAAGAAAATATCACCGGGCCTCAGGAAATGCAGAAGAAAACCCATGTCATCAAACTCGTGCAATCCTGTATAAATATTCCCGGTAATACCTGTCAAACCCCTGCGGGAATAAAATTTAACCGGATGTATAAATGATTTAATGATCAGTTTTGCAGGCGCCAGGTTACTTTGCAATTGCCAGTAAAGAAATTTTAACAAGGCCCGGGCAGGGTGCCTTTTACCCAAGGGGTGATTGAAGATAAACCCAAAAGTTCTTTTAATTTTTTCCATTTAATGCTTTATCAAAAAGCAGACATTGCTTTTTTGTCATTTGCTGCGCGGAGTATTTTTCAATGGCACCTGGTTGATAATGCTGTATGTTCTCTTTACCTGCGGAAAGGTCAGAAATAAAGCGGTCAATATCATCCCTTTGTATATTTTCAAAGGTATAACAATACTTTGCTCCGTATTCCTTCAAAACGTTAATGGCCGGGCTTAAAGGATGAAAAATGGCCAGAAGCGGTTTTTGAGTTGCCAGGTAAGGGTATATTTTGGATGCCGTATATTTCGGATCATCAGACCCGGGCATAAATAACCCATCGGATTGTTTTAAAGTAATAAGGGTGTGAAAAAAGCTGATACGGTCGGTGATTTCTACAACATGTTCTTCAAGGCCATATTGCATTGCAAGTGGCAGGATGGTTGCTTTCCCTTCGCCAGTCGGTGCATAACTTGTTCCGATGAAATATATTTTAACGAGTGTATATAAAGAGGGGTTATTAATAAGCCCGTGCTTTACAGCGTCAAATATAGTAGTTATTGACTGGTGCATGTCTGCACCGCCACGACCAACATAAACGATATTTAGATAACCGGATTGTAATATAGGCGTAAAAAGGTGTTGGTTGGCGATGGCTATTTCCATATCTTTCTCGAACGCGCCAAAAGTAATGGTAGCAGCAGGAACGCGACTAATGCGCGGATACCTGCTTTTTAAATCAGTTATATAACTTTCAGAAACACTGATAAGGCCGTCAACCTGCTTCATAGCTACAGGTTCCAGATATTTGTTTAAACGATAAGAGAACCAATATTTTTTTGGTCGCAGCGACTCGGGCTTATCCTGATAATAAGTTGAATGCCATGGGTCCTGCATGTCAATTACGTAAGGGATGCCGAATCTGTGTTTCCAGTAAGAACCCAAAACACATACCGGGAACTGGGTGGTTGAAAAATAGATCAGATCATATTTAGCGGTAGTGAGAAGTTGGTTTACCTTTTGCCTGTAAAACCAAAGCGCGCGCAAAGCAATACTGCCCAAACCAAACTTACCTGTAAATCTCTTATCGAATGCTTTTACTGTATGTATTTTTATATGGCCGGGTATTGTTTGCAGCAACAGTTCATCTTTAGCTATTTCGGTATATTTTTCATCAACCATAACTACCTCAGCTTCCCATCCATTATCGGCAAAATAGGGCAGGCTCATGCGCACCCGTTGCATATCTGCCGCGTTAACCGGTGCAAAATAGGGCGAGATAATGAGAAGCCGTTTCAATTGGAGAGCGTATTTGTGACCACAGCAAGAAATTTGCTGCGCTCAGTTTCCCAGTTTAAAGCGGCCTGCCCAGCCTGGTAAGCAGCTTGTCTCGTGTCTTTGAGCAGGGTGGGGTGGTCTATGTAATTTCTTACGATGATTGAAAGTGCAGCATGATCGTCAGGCTTATATAATTTGCCAATTAAAGGGTACTTATCGATAAGGTATTTCTGTGCAGGCGTATCAGTTGCGATAATTGCCAGCCCAGCATTGATATAGGTGAAAATTTTATTGCTTAACGCCATTTTGTTATTTATCGAAAAACCGGTCTCAAGGGCGAGCCCTATATCAAATTGGCTTGCAAACTGTATCAGGCTATCAGGATGTATAGGATCGTGATAAAATATAGCAGGTTGGCATAAAAATTCTAATGTTTTTATGATCTGCGCCAGCGCCTCTTTGACCGGGATAGTAAGCTGCCCCAATATATGAAACTCTATTGCTGCAGGCTCTAATAATTTCAATGCCCTTAATACATCTTCGATACCACGGTTTAAACCAACCGACTGAGAAAACCAGAATAGTTTTAAGGTACTGCCGGTTTTTATGTTTTGTTCATGCTGGTTTTTTGGGAAAACATTTAAAATAGGAACGATCTTTTTTGAAGGAAAAATAAGCTGATAATTATACGCAATATGTTTGCTGCTTGCCGTTAAATAATTTGTTAGCGGGATGTATTTTTCTTCAATATAAGTTTTAAGCCGGACATCAAATTCCTTAGGGTTATCATGCACTTCGTTCCTATGATAGTCTTCCATATCAAAACCGCATTTCGCCCTGGCTTTTTTGGCTGCTTTTACTACCGCGGGCAGCGCTGCAAGGTTGTGAGCGATGTATAGATCAGCCGGATGCTTTAATGCCTCCTTATACAATAATATGGTACACCTACCCAAGGCCAGTTCGGCCGCCCCTAACCCAAATCCGAAATATTTAGCAACGATATTGCCGGCTTTATGGATGATTCTGCTTAGTAAATAAACCGATCTTTTTTCGTTAGTTGCCCCTCCAACCCGTATGCAACGCCATGCTTTTTTTGCTAGCAGGCCGGTGTCATACTTTGTACCCCAGGCATTCCAATGTTGGTATATAACGGTTACCTGATAGCCGGCACTTACCAGGGCATCGGCTTCTTTTACCAGCCTTGGGTTTAATGTTGGCTGACCGGATGTTACCAGTACGATATGTGCCTTTATATTGTTAAGATTGTTTTCCAAGGTAGTTTATCCAGGCATCTGGTATTATGTTTTCGTGGCCTCTCTGTTCATCAGGGTGTTTCCCTTCAGCAACCATATTGATCATCTGTGGCAAAATATCTAAAAAAGATTGTGGCTTGTTAAGTGGATGGGTGATCCAGGCGTCAACGCTTTTTAGGGTGATCTTTCTTCCTCCGCGAGGTGGTAATGACCTGAACAACACAATTTCCGGGTCAAGAGGAAATGCCCTCCGGCCATATTTCCTGATAAATAGTTCCATCCTCAGCTTACCCCTTACGAGGGGTAAAAAACGGTCGAGCTTTTCCCTATCTGCCAAAAAATGACGGGTAGAAAACCAATCATTTTTCCAATATCCCTGATGTGATGTATAGGGCCTCCCTTCCTTAATGGAGGGCATGTCAATTGCGGCACCTGCTAAAGGCGGGCAAAGGCGTGGTGTCGCAAAAACGTTGTCATCTGCCTCGTTTAAATAGCCCAAAGCATCTTCATGCCAAAAATACCCAGGCTTTTGATATAAAATAATATCGCCGTCGTAGTGTAACACATATTTTGTGCGAGGCAGTTCTATACCGGCCCAATAGCCCATATTTGCTGTGCCGCCGGCGCCGTGGGTGCAATCATAAACACCGTTAAGGTATTTTTTTGAGAGGTGTTTAAAAAGTTCATCGCCCGGTTTTAAGTAATAAACATCCGTTACCAGGCCGCTTTTTAAGAAGCGTTCGCTTATTGCTGTGATGCGCTCCACATTTTGTTGAAAAATGTTTAAAGGATATTTTGTATCAGGATCAACCAATTTTGTTTTTTGTGGGCGGCAACAATCCACCACCAATAAACGATCTTTAATATTGCGATGATGGTTGATCAAGGCAGGTACTGTAAGATCGGCATAATTAACGTCGCCCGGGGAAAGATTTATTTGAAGGGTTGTATTATGCATCATGCTCATTTGGGTGTTATGGCGTATATCGACAGATAATCATTGGCTATTTTTTTCGCGCTGTAATCATTCTCAGCTTTCTGGCGGCAGGCATGCCGGCTAAGTTCCCCGATCTGGTTAACGTGTTTAACCATTTCTGCCACGTTGCTGCTTACAAAGCCAGTAATTCCAGGATTAATGCCCTCGGCTATACCGCCATTGTCAAAACCAAGTACCGGAGTACCGCAGGCGTAAGCTTCTGGTATGATGATAGGGAAGGGCTCAAACCATTCTACAGGTGTAAGCAAGGCGCTTGCATTGCCTAAAAGATTGTTTTTTTGCGTATCGTTTACCTGACCGATGTAGGATATCTGTTTGTTATCAATAAGAGGTTTTATCTCCTGCTCAAAATATTCTCGTTCATGCTCCAGGTCTGAAATATTGCCTGCGATTATCAGTTTTTTATCCGTCTGAAGTGCAACACTTATTGCGCTGTGCAAACCCTTGCAACGTTCTATGCGGCCTAAAAACGCGAGGTAACTATCCCGAGATGCATTTTCTTTATATTCGAAACGTGAAATTTGGGTGCAATTATATACCGTATGCCAATGGCTGTTATTTGTTTTACCCGTGTTTACTATTGCATTTGAAACAGCCGTATAAGAAAGGTTTACGGGACCGAGATTGTCGAACCATTTGATATTGCGGCGGTTTACATAGCGCATATAGGTCTGCACCTTGCGGATCTTGTTTTTTAAAAAAGGGGCAAGAAATATTAAGCGACCAAAATTATGGATCACATCGTGTTGTTTAATTTCCTTTTTTAATATAAAAAATACTTGTGCTAATAATTTAAAGCTTACCGACGGGTTTAACGGGCCATTTTGCCCGTACATAATAAGCCTGTCGGGCGATTTAGAGTTGGGACCCGCAACAATGGTAACAGTATGCCCAAGCTTTACGTACTGTTCGGCAATATCGTAGACAACACGTTCGATCCCGCCGTAATGTTCAGGCGGCACCGGTATAAACGGATCCATCAGAAGTAATATTTTCATTATTTGCTCATGCTTTTATAAAAACGCGACCTAATTACTTTGGCCGCTTTCCAACCCATTAATTGAACAAGGATTTTTGTAAACCCACCCGCCTGAAAGGGAATATCAGACCCACCATATTCCTTAACTTTTTGCCTGGCTTCTTCTACAATCGCTTTATGATCCGGATAAAGCGTGTAAATGAGGTCTTGAAAGCAATCGGCTGCGATCTTTCGTATCCGGGGTGTGTTTTCAACTTTTAATAAGTGTTGTGTACCCCAGTTAATGGAGTTATAAGCCGATCGGGCGCTTTTCGCGGATCTGGTTCCGGATAATGACCCCGGAACGCCGCTTCGGTAATAAAGAATGGCATTTTCGCTGTACTTTAGTTGTTGGGAATGCAGAAGCAACCTGATAAAAAACTCAAAATCATTTATTAAACAAAGCCGGTCATCCCATAAGCCAGCGCGATCAATTATCGATCGGGGTATAAGCCAAAGGGCGCATTGTAACATTACTTGTTTCCCTGTCATCGACTGAACCAGCCAATCAAATGGTTGCATATCCAGTTTGATTATTTCTGTATTTAAACTGAATGTTTCAATGTCATCGTCATAAAACCTACCCCAGGAACCGAAGGCAATGTCCTTAGTTGTGCCGGACAAGGTAGCAACCTGGCTTGAAATATGATTTATCGAGATCATATCATCGGCATCCATAAACTTGATTAGCGCACCCTTTGAAAAACTGAACGCTTTATTCGCCGCAGCACACTGGCCCTGGTTGTTCTGATCATATATCTTAATCCGCTCGTCCGTGATCTTTTTTAATTCCTCCGCTGTATCATCCGTAGACCCATCGTTAACAATAATCAATTCCCAATTTTGATAAGATTGAGCAATTATGGAATTAACAGCTTCTGATATATACTTACCTGCATTATAAGCAGGCATACAGATAGAAACTAAAGGGGGATCTTTTTCCATTCGTCCTGAAAATAAGGAAGTTTTGCTTTGAAAATATAATGCCTTACGATATCATCATCGCTCACATATATTTGGCTGTCATAATGAATGCTATATGTCTTTTTATCAAGAGGTTCTGCATTTTGGCGGTAAAGCAAATAACTCATAAGCGTTTGCTCTATGCGTGCGGGGCCAGCTTCCGGATAATTGTTCATTAGTAAGCTGGCCTTTTGTTCAAGATCGGTATAATCAACATTATCGTTATCATAAGCTATAATGCCACCGTTTACAGAGGCCAGGCAATTTATGCCGTATTTTTCCTTCAATACCGAGGGCTTATCAACAAAGTGTGATTCCTCTGCAGGGTCTAGCATATAAATGGCTTTGCGTTGGTTAAATGCTTCTATGATATGATCCGGTTGTTTAAAAAAAAGCATATCACTATCCAAGTGAACCGACCATCCGGGCGTGCAATGAATATCTATCATCCGCAGAAAAAAAGGGTGCCAGTTACGTAATGATCTTAAGACAGGATATTTTTCTTCGGGTAAAACCTGATCCAAGTACTTGACCACAGCTTCTACAGGCGTGATTTGAACTGCAGGGGCGAATCTTTTTATAATAGCAGCCTGATGCTCTTTTAATGTACCGTCAGAATAAATCTTGACCCTAAAGTTCTCTCCAAAATTATTATGCAGGCTTTTAATAGCATATATAGTTTGATGCCAATATCTATCACCGCTTAAAAAACACAGGGAAACAACTTTATTATCTGTTGTGAGATGAATAGGCAATGCATTTATTGCTGCCTTTTTCATAAGCCTCTCACCGCGAAGCATCTTTATCCAGCCTGGTAAGCCAAAATGTTTCAAATGGTAACGAATGAATAAAGTTGGGCGGTAAAATAGCTTATAAAAAAGTTTCCCGATGCTCATCAGTCGGATATTTTTTTCCAGGCATGCTGGTAATACATCTTTTTTGAAACATCTACATAATGATGCAGAATATCACCCGGGTTTATCTTATTAGGGTTAACAATATGGTCGTTTCGCCCAAGGATGGTAGTTTCCGCATTTCCGATGAGCATAGCTGTTAAAGCCTGTTCTAAGTAGTAAGAAGCGCCTTCCTTTTCTTCCAATATTTTCACCCATTCGTTTACTTTTGTCCAGTTTATATTTGAACTTTTTAACCCTATGGTGCCAACATTCAGCAGATTTGGTACCGTACTACCGCAAAGTTGTTTCATTAACGCAGTGCTGTAACCGTAGCTTTCCACGCAATCTATCATGTGAATAGGGTTGTCGGGGGTTTTAAGCCAATTAAGCATTTCAGTTGGCATGTTCCAAAATAACATGTCAGAATCAAGTACCAGTTTCCATTCGGGTCCGGGGATGGTATGTATATCGGTCAGCTTCTTTATGTGCGGGTATACCTTTCTTTTTTGATGTAAAACGGAATAGAGATGCTCCGGCAAATATTTTTGCAGGTTATCTTCTATTGTTTCCCTGGTAATGATTTCCGCGCCGGGTAGTTGTTTGGTTATGCGTTTTATTAAGCGGATGTCGAAAGTGCCATCATCAACTATAATGAATCGAAGGTTATCTACACCACATTTGTGTAATGATTGGATACAGAATAAGGTTTGATACAGATAGTTTTTACCGGTTAAAAAATAAACCGGGGAACCAGCAGGATTTGAAGTTACGGGCGGTAAATTGAAGGATGCTTTTTCCATTAAAGATTTTCCGCGTAACATTCGGCTATAGTTGGCATATCCGCCAAAACGCCTATATTTTTTAATTGCGGATAATGGGTACCGGTACAGATAATTAATTAAAACCTGTTTCAATTAGTTGATATAATTTAAGACAAACGTAATGTTCTGAAGCCTATACTTATTTATAATCGGCCAACCCATCAAAATGCCCACATGCACCGCGCCATTTTATATACTGAACAGGGTTTTTCCAGGCTGCATATGCAAACCAACCCTTCATTTTTCTGAGCCAGGCGGCAATTTTATTCATTTTTGCCCATGGGTTTATCCCTTGGTTTTCTAAAAGCTGTACCCACGATTTGTTGGTACTATATAAAAGCCGGGCCAAATACCCGGTCTGCATCCGCTGGACGGGAATAATATGTTGTAAATACAGTGTTGGAAAATAACCTACCCGCCAGCCGGATCGTAAAATTTCGATCACTATATCATTGTCGCCTCCTGAAGCTAGACTGCTCGCAGTTCTGTCAGTAATAATTTTATTGCCATTGCTTATTTTATGCATATAAGTTCCGAGCGCTTCCATTTTAAGACACATACCGGCACCTATAGGTGCGCAATCAGGATATAGATTTTCCCAGCCAGTTGTAATGACTGATTCCCCCATATCGCGTAAAGCGAGGGCGCTATAAAACTCTTGTAACCAAAACGGCGGTGTATTCTCAAACAAAGGAATAGAACGGCCTCCTATAGCTCCCAGATCAGGATTTGAGAGAAAGATGTCCATAGCGTTTTGAAGATAATCTCTATGCAATATATTATCATCATCAACCATAATCACAATATTGCCTTTTGCATGGTTAAAGCCAGCTATCCTGGCATATGTAAGCCCCTGCTCCGGCTCATGGATAATTTGATGATTTGGATGCCAGCTTAAGTTAAGCTCCACAGGCGGGGCAGAATTATTATCAACGATGATCAGTTCCCATTCGTTCAAAGGAAAGGATTGTTCTTTTAATCCTTGTAGAGATTTGATCAACCGGCTTTGGTCGGGATTGTAAGTAGGTATAATTACGGATATAAACACAGGTTGTTATATCAGGATGAAATGGCTTTCCGGTAATAATCGACCGAATGGGTTGCCAGTATATCGTCTGTAAATTTTTTTTCGAATGTTTTTTTTGCATTGATGCCCATAGCCGTCCTTAAGGCATCATTTTTACATAACAGTACTATTTTATCGGCTAAGCTTTCCGCATTGTTGGGGTCTGCAAATAGTCCGTTTTCATGGTCGGTAATTATTTCTGAAACGCCGCCTACCCGGCAACCAATAACCGGTTTGCCATAACTCATGGCTTCTACATAGATCAACCCAAAAGATTCATACCTGGAAGGGGCGACAAAGATGTCGCAGTTTGCATATGCCTGGTTGGTTTCCGGATTGTTTACCGCTCCCATAAATATCACCCTACTGCTTAACTCTTCTGGCGCGCTTTTCAGGAACTCTTTTTTATGCCAATTATCTTTATCCTCGCCTATCAATTCGAAGGTAACATCCGGGTATTTATTTAAAACTATAGGGATGGCCGTTAATAAAACATCAATACCTTTTCTGTATTCAAACCGGCCAACGTAAAGTACCTTTAATGCAGGCTTATTTTTGGGGCCGGGATAAATATCCGATGGTTTGACTATACCATGTGGGATGATTTGGATATGGTTAATATTTAGCCGGTAAAGATCAGCGATTACCAGCGCATGAGCATGAGCATGAGTGATCAGATGTTTGCTTTTTCTTATCGCCCATATTTCTATTTGCCCTATCAATCGGTATAGTCTCGATTTAAAAGGGTAATAGTTATCCATAATTTGTAAAAATGTGGTGCTTACGCGCGTAACAACAGGAACTTTAGGATTAAGAAACATGTATAGATAACATAGCGAAAAAAAACTGGTTGTTTCAAAAACTTCAAGTTGATGAGTTTTAGCAATTTTACCAAGGTTTTTCGCTGCGATCAGCATGCAGTTTACTTTAAGCAAAAAATCAATCAGGGCCCACCTGTTATTGCATAGTTTTTTTTGCCATTTTGGTAGTACCGCTTTATAAGTTAAAACTGTTAGTTGCGGGGCAAGCAGTTGTGTTTCGTATAGATTGTCTTCACCGGGGTACTGCGGCCGGATATGTACCACCACAACCGAATGGCCCTGCTTTGAAAGCCCTTGGGCAAGTGTGAAAAAGTGATTGGCCAAACCGCTATTGATGGTTTCACGGTCTACAAAATATGGGGTAACAAGGCCTATGTTCATGAATGGCTAAGACGGTGCTTTTCTTCAGTGCTAATAAAATCTCTTGCCATCCGGTCGTCCTGCGAATGAAAGACAACGATATCCGTGTAATATATTTTAGCGTTTCTACCATCAATGTATTCATACAATTGCCGTAAAAAGCTCAGGTTATTTAAGACAGATGAAAACATAAATCGTCCGTCACTTTCATAAAACATTATCAAATTGTAACCCTTATCTAAAAGCCACGGAAAAATAGTGAACGCATCCACCTCCGTATCCGCTAAATTATCGCGGTTAAACTCAAAAAGGATAACTGGTTTTATATCAGATAAAAAAGTTTTGCCGCCTTTAATGATCTTTAGATCAAAACCTTCCGTGTCAATTTTTAAAAGTTTACAGTATTTATCAATGCTTCCATTTTTATATAAGGTGTCGATATCCAGAACATCAATAACTTGTTGTTTTTTTTCAGTTGCCGATGTGTTTAGTGTAAGGTTATGGCCCTCTTTAGAAAATGTGCATTTTAATTCCCCGGTATGATCAGAAAGAAAGGCGTTGATTAATTTAACATCCTTAAACTGGCTTGTATTTGTTTTGAAAAGCCCGGTTATGGCCTTATCCCCTTCAATACTAACAACAGGTACGTCTGCGCCTGATTTGATCAGCGAGACAGAATCACCCAGGTTCGCTCCGATATCCACCACCGTTAAATTACTGTGATACTTGTGTACCAAAGCGGTTAGCCTGGTTAGCTGGCTTCCGTAATCCTTGTAATTTTCGTAGCAATATTTGATACCGTTGTTATTATTTATTTTTAAATAATAACTGCCAATTTTTATTGATGATAAACCATTAGCAGCCTGCCTTGGGTTTTTTGTTACCGTGTAGCCGATGACATTAAACAGCCGTTTCAATACTTTTTTGATCATTTGACTTTTATAGGTGTGAGCATGAGTTTTTTTGCTTCAAGTTTTTCAATTAATCTTTGCCCGATTTTTTGGAATGGACGCTCGATGATGTGATAAGTAGCATATGAAAAAAGAATACTTGAAGAGAATAGGATAAAGAAACGCACGATAGTGTCAACAACAGGATCAGGGTAATAGTGGTTCAGGTTAAATTTTATAAGGAGGTTGGCGATGATTAAATGGGTTAAATATATGCTATAACTTAATTGGCCAATCCAAACAGTAAACCAGTTAACCAGAATGGGCGTTTGGAATTTTGACAAGCCAAATGCTAAAAATGCGAATGCTATTGCAAACAAATAATGTTCTTTTAAAATATTACCGGCCAGCAGATCAAGGATAATGATTGTGGCAATAAAAATATAGCTTTTATAGAGCTGGCTCCCTCCATTTAAGGTGGGTTTACTTTGAATTTGGAACAGGCAAATACCAATTAAAAATACAGGTAGTTGGGATATGATGTTTTCATAAACAAAAACGCGCCATAAAACATAATCGGTTATCATTGGATTTTTGAACAATATGCTGATTGCAATTTTGGAAACAATCATAAAAATCAGCGTTAAATTTATTGCACGATAAGCCGATGTTATGTTGAAAAACAAAAAAGGAAAGATCAGATAAAAGATAGACTCGATACCAACCGACCATCCGCCCGGTACGGTGGAGTTGATCCAGTAAGGATTAAAACCGTGCAAAAAAAACAGGTTACTTATGGTAGAACTAACTGATGGCGAATTGAAATGAACCAATAATATAATAAGAATTATAAAATAGTATAACGGGGCAATTCTAAAAAAACGCCGTATAAAGTAATTCCTTACAGGCTTTTGTTCCGTTGCTTTCCTGTTGCTGAGAGACAGGCATAAAGTAAAGGCGCTCATTAAAAAGAATAGGGTAACCCCCTTGTCGCCGTTATTTAATACTTTTTCAAAAAATGTGGGCAGCTTATCACTAGTCATTCCGGCAAAGTATGGGTGGGCATGATGAATTACCACAGCGATAATACTGATTCCCCGTAATGCGTCTATATATCTAAACCGTTGTGATTGGGGTACCAAGTTATCGTTTCGTTTGAATAAAGGAAAATACTTCATACGCCTTTTTTCTGAGCCTGTGTAAAAAGGTTATTCTTTTCCATTCCGGTACGGAACCATGTGCATCCTTAGCCCAAATTTTCAAATGATCCTCCTGCCATTTCATTGCCATTTTGGGGTCATGTGTCTTGGCTTCATCATGTATATTTGTTACCGAAAGCGGCTCGGTGATAAGGCTCTTACGCGTACCTTTCACCATACGCAGCCAAAGTTCATAGTCCAATGCGCAATGCAACTCTTCCCAAATAGGCTGGTGGATAGTAAATTTCCAAAAGCAGGATGGTTGTATAAGAGAGGGGATCTTTATAAAGTAATCTAATAAGGGCAAAACTTTGATCAATTCCAGATCTTCCGCGGCGCTTTTATTATAGCCATAACCATATACAAATGCTGCTTTGGTTTGTAAAAACCTGTTTGCTACTGTATGAAATACGTTTTGCAAATAGTAATCGTCGCTATTTATCCATGCTAAATATTCTCCATCCGCTAAACTGAAACCCATATTGATAGCATGACTTTGGCCGTTATCTTTTTCGCTTTGCCAGTAACTTATCCATGACGAATATTTTTCGAGAACCTTTTTTGTATTATCGGTACTGCCACCGTCAATAATAATATATTCAAGGTTTGGATAGTTTTGCAACAGTACAGATCTGATCGTTTCTTCTATAAATTTATCCTGGTTATATGAAGGCGTTACAATAGTTAATTTAGGCCAGACTGTGTTATTAGCGTATACTGCTGGGTCTGTCTCAATTGTCCATGGCCAGTCTGTTTTGCCGGCCGGCGCGGGGGGCAGGCTCTTTAATAAGCCCGTTGCAGAAGTTTTAACAACAGGCAACGGATAGTTTAATCCTTTATCGACAAAACGAGCCTTGTACTTTTGCAAGTCGGGCAGTTTTATATTCATTTTGATCTTAGAATTACGATGAATATATGATAAATACTGATGTTAGGATTTATCATGTTTAGTTATAAATCCCTCAATATCAAATAAAAATGCTTCTACATTCTGAAGGTCTTTCTCCTCAAAATCCCACCATTTTATTTTTAAAAGCTTTTCAATAATTGTGGGTTCAAAGCGATATTTAATAATTTGGATTGGAGAACCAACCGCTACCGCATACGGCGGAATATCTTTTGAAACAATAGCACCTGCACCGATTATTGCACCGTTGCCAATTTTTACGCCATCTAAAACAGTCACATTCATGCCGATAAAAACATCATTTCCTATTTCGATAGGCAAGTTTTCAATCACTTTATCCGTTTTTGAAAATGTTATTCCCGCTTGATTTTTTAACGAATAGAACGCCGGTGAGGTCGACAGAGTATTGGTTGGATGAACACCCCATCCACAAAAAAAATTGGGGCCTATACTGCAAAACTTTCCGATTTTTGTTGACAATATTCTTGAGTTAATAGAAATATAGGTATAGTCGCCTATTTCACTATCATTGATCTGTGCCGGACCGCTGATATTTGCTTTTGGACTTATTTTGGAACCGATAGTTTTTGATTGGATATAATCCAGGTGAGTGTGCTTAAGTTCCAACCTATACAAAGTGGGGTAGGTATATTTCAGGAAAAACCTAAAAAACCTTTTTATTCTGTTTTTATAAGCGGGGTTAAAATCCATTTTTAATTTTTAAGCTTATTTTATGACGTAAGTTCATGCACCTTTGAATAAAGTATTTCCGTAAGTAGAATTCAAAAACGTTTTGTCTTTTTATTGCGTGCAAGCTATAGATAAATGCAGCTTCGGCTTTGGGGATTATTGTAGAGTGTAATGGATGTTCAATGCTCTTTATGACCTTTACTTCGGGAGTTAAATAGACGCTATTACCTTTTGTATGCGTGCTCTCGCGCCCGAAGCCAATGTTTTCTACTAAATTATAATTTGAGTTAAGGCATATGCCGTTTTCTTTCCAGATAGAGAACATCCAAGGATAATCCCATGAATCTACCTGATTTGATTTGCACAGTGCCATTCTGGATACCCAAAACAATCTTTCTGAGAAATATTTGAATTTTTTTTTGATCAATGCTAAGTATCGGTTCGTATCAGTAAGTTCCAGATCAATTTTATCCCAGGCCCTTTTCCATGTAGCCCATCCCCAAACATTCGGGTATTCTGAATAATAGTAAGTGCCGTTACCATATTTGACACTATCATTTAAGTTGGCGCCGGTAATATGCATGATTTGATCGTCGTCCCTATATCGAAGTAAAAGCTCTTCACAATAAGGAAAAAAACTGCTACCGGGTAAACAATCATCTTCTAAAATGATACCATATTCAACATGGTCAAAAAACCAGGTGATAGCAGAGCTTACAGCGTATTTAGCACCCATATTCAGCTCTCTGAATAATGTTTTAACTTCACAGTCCCAGTCAACACCCATTGCTATTTCCCGGCATCTTTTACAAAGCTCCGCGTCCGGCGGTACAGCATCTCTAGGCCCATCTGCACCGATATATAAATATTTCGGCTTTTGCTTTCGTATTTCTGCAAAGACCTTTGCTGTGGCCTCCGGTCGGTTAAAAATCAGGAATAGTATGGGTGTGTTAAACATTTAGCAGGTAGCTTATTTTGAACCGGGAACATACAACGACAGTGTTTTGAGCTTTAAATATGCCATCAGGCAGTATAATCTTTCGCCCCAGGTAAGGTCTGGTTTGCCAGACAGTGCCGCTTTTTGTATAAACAATCTTGAATTAATAAAGGAACGCGTATAAATACGGTTTTTGAAGTATTTCATCAGGGTCGCCCCACGGTCATCATTGAACTTATCATCCGTTACATTAGAACTATGGCCACCAACAAAGAAATTGGCGATAATGGTATCAATATAATAAAAAGGGGTAGCGGCAAAACACCTTAAATTGAAATCGTGATCGGCGGAGGTAACGTATTTTATGTTATAATCGCCCAATAGTTCAAAAATGTTCTTGTGGTAAAACATAGCTTGGTGACAGATATTTATGTTGACTATTTTTTCAACATCATACTCGCCGTTAAAAATTACGTTGTCTAAATTCCACTGGTTTTCGCCCCTGATAATTACGTTGCCATAAATAACTTTTGCATCAGTACATGTTGTAGTAGCTGCAATTAAAGAAAGTACGTGGTTATCATACAGGGTATCGTCACTACCCAGAAAGTATACCCACTCCCCGTTACAAATTTTAATTCCTTTATTCATGGCATCGTATATGCCTTTATCCGGTTCTGATATATATCTTAAAAAAGGCCACTTGAGGGCGTAATCTTTTAGGATCTGTAAGGTACTGTCTGTCGATCCGCCGTCAATAAACCAAACTTCAAAATTGGTGTAATCCTGATGAATGATGCTTTGCAGACACCGCTCAAGTGTATTTTTTGCATTAAACGTTGGGATAATTATTGAAATCGCGCTCATTTTTTAAAGAGGCTTGTCATCAAAAAGTATATCGTACGAAGTTTGTTTTTATGAGTTAATGTGAAAAAATGTTTTCGGGCAAATGGCAGGAGTACCGCCTTTTGTTTATAAGGATAATACCCCTCAAACACTTTGTTGTTAAGTTCTGGCAGGGTGTTGTTTAATAAATAAAAATCCCTGTGGTCATCCAGTAATTTTGTCATATCCAAACGGTCAAAATTTTCATTCATTCCTGTTGATGATCTGTTCCAGGTGTATATCGGTTTGTTCAGATACATACCTTTAGCACCATGCAGCATCGCCCTTATCCAAAAGTCAACATCTTGTATGGAGTAAGAATATTTAAGCGAATACCCGCCAATTTTACGCCACAGGCTCTTTTTGCAGGGACTTGTTCCTAAAAGCGACCAGTTAAGCAGTAGTTTATTCTTGTCAATAAAACCGTTTGTAGCAATGCTGCTACAGTCAACAATATGGCTTTCATTAATAGCTGTATTATTAAAAAAATAGTTGCCGGCTACAAAATCAACATCATTGTTTTTGGTAAAGGTAGTATAAACAATATCCAATGTCCCGGGGGGTAGGGTGTCATCAGCATCTAAGGGTAAAACATATTCTGTTTTGGCATTCATAAATCCTACGTTCCGGGAGTTTGAGAGCCCAAGGTTCTGCCCGCTTCTAATAATATTAAAACGGGTGAAGCTTCCGAGTAATGCTAATATCCGCAATGTGTGCGGATCTGTTGAGCAGTCATCTACCAGTACAACATCCGTTTGCGGGTATATTTTATTGTGGTATAAAGACCTTAACGCTTTTAATATGCTATCACCTTCATTGTATACACATATTAAAACGGTTAGTTTATAGGCCAAATTAAGCAAATAGAGATATGAGGTTAAACACTATTTTTTCCTGCAAATGCTTTGGGCCTGCAAAAAACTTTTTTATTGCCGATGAAATTATATTTAAGCCTTTGTTTTTCAGATGAAAGACGAACAATTCTATACACTCCGCGTGGAATTCTTTTTTAAATATGTACCATTTAAGTTTACTTACAATCACTTTCTTCTGAGCCGCATTTTGGGCCAAATGATATATATCCTTATAGACAAAAAAAATGGGAGTATCTATATTGCTGTTTTGATAGGTTGACTGGCTTTCATGTATACGATAGTAAAACAATCGTGAAGCTATCGATTTGAATTTGTAACCGTTCAGTAAAAGCTTTAACCAAAGATGGTAATCTTCTGCATTTTGAATTTCAGCTTTTTCAGTAAAGTTATTTACCTGGAGTAATGCGTGTTTCTTTACAATAACAGATAGTATGGGTATCTGATTATATTGTAAAAAATCGGTTAAATGATCAATATCCCATAGCCCTTTTACCTGAAGGTCGCAATCTGTTATATGGGTATCGGTAAGCTTATACCCCTGAGAAAATATCAAATCAAGGCGGTTGTCCTGAATCAAAACATTCATTTGTACGGATAGCTTATCCGGTGTCCATTTATCATCGGCGTCTAAAAAAGCGATGTAGTCTCCCTTGCTTTTTTGTATTCCTAAATTTCGAGCTTTACCCTGCTTTCCGTTTGGCTGATGCAAATATGTTATTCTTGCTTCTAACAGCTGTAACTGTTTTATAATTTCTGCGGTTCCATCCGCTGATCCGTCGTCAATTACGATCAGTTCCCAATTAGAGTATGTCTGGTCAATTACACTTCCTATGCTGTCTTTAATAAAAGCTTCAGCATTGTATGCAGGCATAATTACAGAAACTAAATCTTTATCCATGTTTCAGGCACAATGTCTGCAGGCTCTTGTACAAACCATTTATCAGGCGCTATCACTATTTTATTTTCATTTTGGTTGAGCCAGGCAGCCCACCAGCTGTAACTGCTATTAGCAATAATATGATGTTTGCATTGGCTCATCAGGCACATATCTTCCCATGCATTGCTAGTGTTTTTAATGATCAGGGCCGGGTTATCCGGGAAAGAAAAATTAGCCGCGCACCATTCCGGGTCATCAGAAAAGATATAGTATTGGGGGGCTTTAATTTTACCCGCTATGATACTTTTCGCCTTTTGATAATAGGAAAGAGGCAATACCCCATGAAAATTGTTAACATGCGGTTTTAAATAATCGCTTCGGCGTACATGTATACTTACACTGTTATCATCAATCTGTATTTTTTTTGACCACGTTAGCGCCGGTCCCTTTAACACCGGAAATTCAAAGCGTTTTAGCAGTTCTTGCCTGATGTGTTTAAAATTGTTTTCATTTTGAAAATATCCGTCCAGGTAAATTGTTTTGTGACCTATTCTCTGCCCGGCGGCTTGTTTGTTTTCTGTTGCGTCAGTAATTGTGGTTAACCCGGGGAAAAGCATCTTTTTTATTAGTCGGTGGATGACTTTTCTGCTATCAAGCGTTTTTGAAACCAGCCTGTTAACAAGGTTTGCTTTCAAGTTAGGAAACACGGCAAGTTCGAATTTTCGGGCTGTAAATGTTGGTGTAGATTTATTATGTTTTCTTAAAAAAGAAAGATCTAAACAGATTTTACCCTTGTTAAGGCCTGCCGCCGCCGCATATTGAAACATTTGGTTACCTAAACCGCCTTGTAACTTAACAATTATCATGCGGCAAGTTTTATGAACCAATAACATCCACAGCCATAATTTTGCTCGGCAGCGTGCTCATATGTGGCATTGTTAATAAAACTTCCATCATCTGTAATTAATGAAAAGTCTGCTACTTTAAAATTTGCAAGATAGGACGCGAACTCTTTCGGTTCATATATTCGGTGTGCATTAAATAATATCCTTTTTTTGCCAACCGGGACAACAAGTAGTAAGCTGCCTCCTACTGAACAAACACGTGCCAGCTCATTAATAGCCTTTATGTCACCGTCCGGGTCTAACATGTCTCCATATCGGCCAAGGCCGATGTGTTCAATGGTGTGCATGCATGACAGGCTTGGTTGGCTATTATTTTTAAACCTTAAATCAGTAAGATCGATGCTTTCAGATGTAAGGTTATCAAGGTTTAAAAGTGCCGGGCGATAATCATAAAATTTTGTGGGTATAAAAGCAGACAATATGGTGCAAAAATGTAGTGAAGATGATATATCGATGTGCTGCAAGGGATTAATTTGCTTTATTATTCTTGCCGCCCATGCCGGATGATAAATGTAATGCGCATCAAACGAAGTGGTAGTTGTTTTATCATCCATACACGGATAAATACCGAAATCAGTATTTGAAAATCTTTCACTGTTGTTTAACTCTTTAAACTTTTTAAGTTCAGCGTTAAACACTTCCATTGCAACGTACGGGCTTTTATAAAGGCCTAAATAATGCAATAGTTTTATTATAATTTTCCTTGCCATACATCTTTTTTCACTAAAATCGTATTGATATTAGTGTCTGCATATACCATGTAGCCCTTTTGAGTAAGGTAGTCTGTAATAGCAGTATTCTTTACCCCGCTTCCTGAAGAAGAAAAGGATAATGTTTCAATACATATTACCAATGGGTAACTCTCGTCATAATTAATCGATCTTATAATCAATTCATCTATCCCTTCGGCATCAACATTTAAAAACTGTGGAAATCTGCCGCTGTTGTGGTCTTGTATAATGTTTTTTAAACTGTTTACCGGGATCTTTACAACTTCAGTAATGCGGTAGTCGCCCTCGTTAATATAATTTTCAGCTTCTGTTTTAGAGAAGGTGTTTAAGGTGGGAACAGAAATAATATAAAAGTCGGCCAGTCCTTTTTCGACACCTATTCCGACGTTTATATTTTTATCTTGTTCCCGCTCTTTTAAAAACGCTTTAAAAAGTGATGGATCTGGTTCGATGTTGATACCCCTGCTACCCAACTCATAAAATAATGCTGTGTTACTTAAGTAATAGGGGTGATGGGCACCAATATCTATGTATGTTGGCTGACTTATGCCAAGATTGTCAAAAATGAATTTAACTATTAAGTCCTCACCCGATTGTGAGTACGATTTTTTCAACCATTGATTGCTTTTTGTTGGCTTTTTATTAAAAAATAACATATTATTTGATGCCTGATACTTGTACCGTCATTGGGTTTAGTAACAAGCCTGCGTTTTTAAATCGTAAAATTGATCTGTCAATATTTATATCCGGAACATCAGAAATATTTAGTTTTGCCACATTTTCCAAGTACTGGAAAGTGGTTTCGTAGGATGAAAGCCCGAGCACTAAATTGTAACTGCCAGATGATAATAAAAGATCATTTTCAAAAAAAGTAGCTTCATAACTTCCCGCGGCCATATCTCGGGCATTGCTCCAGCACGTCCTTACATTTACATCCAGGTCTGTTGTTATGCCAAGCGCGATAATGAAGTGTTTAATATCTTTTTTTAGCGTGAAAAGAACTTTGATCCGCCATAACCGGCCTACGGGTATCTCCGGTAAAATATTGCCTTGGTCGTCTTCAATAACCAACCTATAAGCATACCCGATCTGCTCATCACGGTTTTCGGGTAGCGGGATATGATAGATTGCTTTTAACTCCGTTTCGGCATGTAAATATTTATCAATTATTGTATCAATATCTCCAGCCATGCTGATCAGGCCATTATTTAAAAAGATGCCGGTGCCACACAGTTTTTTTATAGCACCCATGTTATGGCTTACAAAGAGTACTGTACGGCCTTCTCCTTTACTGATATCGCCCATTTTGCCCAGGCATTTTTTTTGAAATTCAGCATCACCCACGGCAAGTACTTCATCAACTATTAAAATTTCCGATTCGAGGTGCGCTGCAACGGCGAATGCCAGCCTTACATACATGCCCGATGAATAGCGCTTTACCGGCGTATCAATATAGCGTTCAACCCCTGCGAAAGCTACTATTTCATCAAACTTGCGTTTTATTTCGGCCTTGCGCATGCCCAGTATGGCTCCGTTCAAATAAATATTTTCACGGCCCGAAAGCTCGGGGTGGAAACCGGTACCAACTTCAAGTAAACTGGCTATCCGGCCCTTAACCTTTACACTACCCGTAGTGGGGGAGGTAACCCGGCTTAAAACCTTCAATAATGTGCTTTTCCCGGCGCCATTGCGGCCAATAATGCCCAGCGCCTCGCCTTGTTTTACTTCAAAATTGATATCCTTAAGGCTCCAAACTATATCGGTTGTACCCAGGGTAGTGCGGTCATTTGTTTCGCCTATCTTTAAAAACGGATCTTCTTTTCCGCGTAAGCGGGCCCAGTAGCGTTCCAGGTCGCGCGATAAAGTGCCTGTTCCAAAATCGCCAAGTTGGTACGCTTTTGATAAATTTTCAACTTTTATAACTTTAGCCATTACACGGTATCAACAAATGTTTTCTCAACCTTATTAAATACTACGATACCTATAAGTAAAACTATAATGGTAAACGCAGAGGTGTACAGCAACAATTCCCAACTAAAGCTTCCTTTGCCTAAAAAGCCGTATCTGAAAGTCTCTATAATAGAAGTAAGGGGATTGAATTTAATTAGCCATGAATAATGGCTGTATTTTTTCACCACTTCTGATAGCGGGTAAATAACTGTAGTGGTATACATTAATAGCGGTACGCCAAATGATACCACGAAAGACACGTCGCGGTATTTTGTGGTGACAGCAGATACAATCATGCCGAGGCCAAGGCCAAGCGCAGCGATAAGTATGATAAGAAAGGGTAGTAATAACAAATAAACATTTGGCACAATTGGCTTGCCGGCCAGTATGTAATATGCCAACAGTACAATAAATAATATCAATTGTACTCCAAACCTGATGAGGTTGGAAAAAATAATACTTAGCGGCATAATCAGCCGTGGGAAATATACTTTACCCAGCATACCCGCATTATCTTTAAAAACGGTAGATGTTTTAGTAAGGCACTCAGAAAAGTAGTTCCACATAATGGTACCGGCCAGGTAAAATACAGGCCCGGGTATACCATCGGTTTTAATACCGGCCAGGTTGCTGAACACCAGGGTATAAACCAATATGGTTATAATAGGTTGTACAAAAAACCATATTGGGCCAAGCATGGTTTGTTTGTAAAACGATACGAAATCGCGCCGCACAAGTAGCAAAAGCAGATCGCGGTAATGCCAAACATCCTTCAACTTTAAGTCAAATAAACTGCCGGTTGGTTTAATTTCCAGGTCCCAGTGCTCTTCCGGTTCAGGCATCAGTTAACAGTTTTTGCAAGGTGCTAATATAGGATTGTTCGTTAAAGTATTTCAGGCAAGTATCTTTCAAATGTTTGCGCTTCGTCAATTTTAATGGTTCGGATAATAGGTTGTCAATACAATCGATCAACTCAGTTTCATTATCAGCGTTTATGGCTGTTCCTAATTCCCCGTTACGTATAGCATCAATACTACCATCGGCATTACCGCATATAACAGGCAGGCCACAGGCAAGGGCCTCAATAAATACTATTCCAAACCCTTCTTTTTTACTGGGGAGCACAAAAACATCGGCCATTAAAAAATGGTCTGATAGTTCATCCTCCTTAATAAAACCGGTTAATATTACCTGGTTGGTAACCCCAATATCGGCTATAAGCTGCTTTACGCGGATGCCTTCTTCATGGTCGTACTTGCCGGCCAAAACGTATTTAACACCTGGAAATTTATGCTTTAGGTCGGCAACAGCATGTATTACCCTGTCATGTCCCTTATAAAGTTCGGTTGATGCCAAGCGGGTTAAGGTGAATATAACAGGCCCGCTATCTGTTAAGCCGTAACGATCTAACAAATAAGCTGGTTTTTGGAACTTATCCGGTATCTTCATGAACGGATCGAGTGCGTTGTTTAATACAATGCATTTTGCCGGGTCTGTTTTGTGCCAATTATACATTTGTGTTTTTGTAAACGCGCTTACACAAATAACTTTATCGCATTGTTTTAACAGCTGCCTTTTATGGAATGATAAAGGCCTCCAAACTTCTATGCCATGCGCTATTAGCCAGATCTTGGTTTTTGGGTGGATGAGCCTGATCAAAAGGCCCACGAGCGCCAGATTGATATGGCTTAATATAATAACGTCTTGTTTTTGACGGGAGAATCCCATTTTTAACATAAAAGGAATCCGCCGCTTGTTAAAACCCTCAAAATTTTCTTTGGGAATGTACTGCGGCATCAGGTCGCTGTTATTGTCATATAATGATGCCAGCTTAAAATTCCAATTGTTAGTGGTACAAATACTATTAAGTGCGTGTGAAAGCGTGCGGGTCATTTTTTGGATGCCCCCGGTCGTGCTAAATGTTTGTAACGAAAAGAGTGTTATGTTTTTAAACATGTCCCTGTACCTGGTATAATGCAAAAGCTCTAGACCAATGTATTCGCCCGTTATTAAAATTATTGATCAGTTTTTTAGCTGTTTTGCCATGATAGTTGTTCGCATCGCTAATTTCTCTATTATCTTTCATCCATTGTTGCAGAGGGAAAGTAAAGCCCATTTTTGGCCTGTTCCATACTGCTTCAGGTAAAACATCTTTAAAACTATCTATTAGTATTTTTTTGGGTTGATGATCGTTAAACCGTATATCTGGGTGGATCTGCGCGGCGTATGCCTGGAAATCCTCGTCAAGGTACGGTACTCTAACCTCTAAGCTGTGGCTCATGCTCATCATATCGGTATCGCGCAGCAGCTGGTTTTGCATATATAGGTTAGTTTCCATCCATGCAGCCTGTAATTTATTGTATGCATCAATTTTGGGTATATCAATATTATCAAACAGGATGCCTTTTACTTCATCTTCATCCATACCTGTTAGTTTTGCTATGTCAGCAGCCACGTATAAGCCTCGCAAAAATAGGTAATCGGCTATGGTATTATTGTTTTCCAGGTATGCCAGTTTTTTATAGCGATTTCTACTGAATGGCTTGATCAATGTAAAAAGTGTTGACGGTAACATTTTAAGGTGCCTAAGCGGTTTCATGCGGTTGAATGATGGGTACCCACCAAATAGTTCATCGGCGCCAATGCCCGATAGAACCGTTTTTAAGCCATCCTGATGCGCGTACTTGCTGATAAACCAACTGTTTATGCCATCGGTAGTAGGCATGTCCATAGCAGTTAGTATTTGCGGAAAAGCTTCTTCAAAATCTTGCTGTTTTACCAGGTGGGTAAAATTCTGTCCCGCTATTTTATTAGCAACTGCATGCTGATACTTACGTTCATCATATTGCTGCTCGTTAAAAAATATCGATATGGTTTTAAGTTGCTCTATTTCTTCGTTTGCCAGCAACGCAAGCAAACTCGAATCTATCCCCCCACTTAAAAAAATACCGATAGGGGCATCTGCTATCAGTTGCCTGCGTATAGCGGTTTTAAGGTGCGTTTGTAAACCCAGGCGGGCGGTTTCAATATCTGTTATATAATTAACAGTGCTTGGTTTTTGGTAATTTGTTATGGTGTAAGTGCCACTTTTATCCCAGCATAAAAAATGCCCTTTGGGAATGCTTAATACATTTTTTAACGTGGTGTAAGGCTCTGGGATATGCCCAAATGCCAATAACCAAACCGGCCAGCGGGTATCTTCCTCGGTTGTAATAGCCGCTGCTTTAAACGCCTTTATTTCTGACGCGAAGTATAGCTGGCCATTATTTACATAATAATACAAGGGTTTTACGCCTATTGTATCGCGTACTAAATAAACAGCACCTGTTATGGTATCATAAAGGGCAAATGCAAACATGCCCCTTAGTTTGCTAAAGCTGTTTGTGCCCCAGTATAAATAAGCCTGTATAATAACTTCTGTATCGGTGTCTGTATTAAACTTGGCACCTAATAATTGTAGCTCTGCTTTTAGTTCGGTGTAATTATATATTTCGCCGTTAAATGTTATCCGGGCTTTTTGCCCGGCATCGGCCATGGGTTGGTGCCCGTTTGTGCTCAGGTCAATAATGGATAACCTGCGGTGCCCAAATACTACCCTTGTATCTGTGCTGCAATAAACACCCTCATCATCAGGCCCGCCATGTTTTAAAACAGTGCACATTGCATTCACCGTTTGTTTTATCTCGTCTCCCTGTAAGGCATTTGTAACAAGCCCCGCAATTCTGCACATTGTATCCTATTGTATATAGCTTCGCCCCGTAAGTCACAACGGTATTTTGTAACTTATTATTTTTCAGCAACTTATGTAGTAGTTGCGATATGTATATCAACCCCGGATTATTGTATAAAAATAAGCTAAAGCCGGTTAATTAATGATGCTGCAACATTTATAATTATTGAGCACCCCAGGTGCTCTAAACGTAATAATAACTGCCTTTGCGAACGATAGGCTATTATTTCGCCGGTAATACCTTTAAGCGGGCCTGCTTTGATTTTTATCCTCTCTCCGGGTTGTAAATTTTTTTCAGTTACTTCAAGCTCAAGCGAACTTGCCATTAATAATTTTAATTCCTCTATCTGCCTGTCGGGCATTGCAGTTATTTTGCCCGAAAAGTATATGAAACGGGCAATCCCCTTTGTCATTAGTACTTCGGCACGGGCGCTATCGTCAATACGCACAAAGAGGTACGATTTTAAAAGAGGCTCTTCTACCCATTTTTTTCTGTCGCTCCATTGTTTTAAGCGGCGGTTAAGGGGCAGGTATGCTTCAATACCTTTTTCTAATAATGCGCTGTAAGCTTTTTTTTCTGCACGGGGATTGGTGCAAACAGGATACCATTTAAAGCTGCTTTCCCTTACCATTAAAGCCATATTTGTAAAAGAACACTAATTAACTAAACCAACGCTTAATGTTCCACCACTTCTTGTTATCATGCTCTATATAGTAACCGGAACTTTCATACCCGCTATAATCAGAGTAATAGTAGTACTTGCCATAATTTTCACCCGTAAAACGGGTTGTATAATATCGAGAGTGTAAAAGATCTTCGGCAAAGGCATTAAGCACTATCACCGTATTATCTAAATGATATTCCTGCGCTATGCGCTGTGGTATAGTTGCCGCATAATATTTTGATTTGCCCGAACGTATTACAAAAATGTTGATATCGCTTACACGGATAAGTGGGATAGCGTCTGATACAAGGCCAATGGGGGCAGTATCGATCATAATTACATCGTACATCGTTTTCAGTTCTTTTATCAATTCGTCCATTCGCAGGCTGTGTAATAGCTCCGAAGGGTTTGGAGGTACCGGGCCGGAGATGATCAGGTCGAGGTTTTCCTGCCCGGTTTTTATAATGATATCATCTAATTCGGTTTGACGCGAAAGGTAGGTGCTAAGGCCAATATCATTAGGGACTCTAAATGTTTTATGCAGTTTTGAACGCCGCAGGTCGGCACCTATTAGAACAACTTTTTTGTCTATTAAGGAGAGCGTGCTTGATAGATTGATGGCTACAAACGATTTTCCCTCGCCGGCCACTTCAGAAGTGATACAAATAACTTTGCTGGCTTTTTCTGACGCAAGAAAGTTTAGGTTAGTACGCACCGACCGTATCGACTCGGCGAACATGGTTTTGGGCCTGCTAATGGCCAATACCTGGGCATTATCTTCATCTATTTTTTCTGGGAATTTTCTTATTACACCTAAAATAGGGACAGAGGTAAGGCTTTCAACGGTTTCTTTATCATATATATAGGGATTTAACACCCTGATAAGGATGATTAACCCCAGGCCGGTAAGGATACCAAATATGATTGCTGATCTATGAATACTATGTTCATCTGGCGCTACCGGCGAAAAGTTTGGCTGTGCCTGCTCAATAATTGTTGCCCCGGGCAGTATGCCGGCTCGGCTTATTTGGGCGGAGAGCTTTTTTTCGGATAAAAATGAATAAACTTTTTCGTTTACTTCATAAGGGCGGTTTAAAGCGATAAGGTCGCGTTCGGCAACCGGGAATACTGATATTTGTTTATTGACAACAGCTAACTGAGCATCTAAATAATCCAGATTTCTTTTAACGCCTGCGTAGGTGATGTTAAGGCTGTTTAAAGCATTATTTTTTATTTGCAGTATAGAACGATTAATATCTAATATAGGCTGAGAGTTGCTGTTGTAAGTTTTTAAAAGTTCATAACGCTGATTAAGTAAATTATCAAGTCTTTCTATCAAAGCGTTTAGGGCAGGGTCTACATCTTTCCCGGCATTGAAATTAAGGTTTACATTATTCTTTTCCTTATCTATCTGGTCTCTTAACTGTTCAATTGCTAACAATTGTAATTTTAGTATGGCCTGTTGTGTCTCAATATCTTTAGCCTTAGCAAGTGCTCCCTCGGCAGATGTGCTAACATCCATCAATTTGTTTTTTTGTTTAAATTCCAGAATAGATTTCTCCGACCCTTTGACAGTGCCGGAAAGATATTTCAACTGGTCGTCTATGAAGTTGATCATCTGTGTAGCCGATTGTGTTTTGCGGTTTCGGTCGTATATCAGATACTCCTTCATAATCGCATTTAGCACATCGGCCGCAAATTGAGGGTTGGCATCGGTTTGTTGAAGTAAAAGTATATTGGAATTTTTTACCATCTCGCTGGTGCGTAAACCGCCCCTTACCCGACCGATAAAATCTTCAGGCATATTAAATTTAAAAAGGTAAACGGTGTTATTGCCTATATAATTTACGGGTGTTTTGATGAGGAAAGTAGTTTGGCCTACAGTTACTGGAGTATTGTATTGGAAATCTGCTGAAACCACTTTATCTGCTGTTTTATATACCAGCCTAAAGTGGTTTTTATCAATTGCTTTAAATGTAATTATGTCATGATAAAAGTTCAGGCTATCAAACCGAAGCATTTGTATCTCAAGGGGCTTTTGTGGGTATATCTCACTGGTCCGCACACGCCCTTCGATATAGAAACTTATTGGGTAATTTAGGTCTTTAATAGCTGCCAGAATAACTGATGGACTTTGAATAACAGAAGTTTCGCTTTGTATTTTTGATGGCCCACGGTCTGATGTGCTTATAACATTTACCAGGTCAGATATTTCTGATTTTTTTTCCTCCAGTTTCATGGTTCCGGAGGTAGCATAAGTTTTAGGGGTGTACCATAAATAAACGTATGAACCAAGCATGAACAGTAAAAGTGAACCGGCTATCCAATACCAACGACTAACCAGTATCTTGCCTATTTTAAAATAGTCAACTTCCTGGTTTGGCAATTTCTTAACGATATTCTTTGTTTCTTCCATTATTGCCTTGACAGGGCTAGTTCATAATTATAAAGTGGAACACGGCCCGAAATACTTGTCTCGGCAGGTCCAAAACTTATTCAGCACCAATCCTAAATGATCACGGCTTACCGATTCAAGCGCCTGCCTGAGCTTCAAAAATACGTATTTTATTTGTATACTTAAACAGCCGTTTTAGAGTTGGGGACTAAATAAGAATCAGTATTTAAACCACAAAAAACGACTATATTGATATTGTTATTAATTACAAAGAAAGTTAGCATTGGAATATATTTAAGACGGGGTGATTGATATAACGCCGGAGAATTTTGTTAGATAATTGATCTCCTTATAATAAGTTCAGATGGTATAACAACTTGTTGGAACTGCCCGATTGGTACCCTGTTCTCCAATTTGTCTAATAGTATCCTAAATAGTTCAGAGGCCATTTTTTCAAGTGGCTGGGCAACAGCGCTGATGGTTGGGTTGTAAACGTTAAAAATGTCGTGGTCATCAAAGGCTATTACACCTATGTCTTTTGGTATTTGCAATTCCAGGTCATTAATAGCTTTTACGCCACTTAAAGCCAGGTAATTTGTGGCGAAAACAATGCTATCAATTTGGTTATTGGTTTTGATGAATTGATTAATGTCATTAGCCGTTGTAATTGCCGAGTTTTCAAAAGGTACTCTTAAAAAAACAGGAGGCAAGCCATATTTTTGCATCGCATCGTTATAACCACTTTCACGATCTGCCATTTGCGATTGCTCTGATTGAAGAGTAATAAAGGCAATATGTTTATAATTTTTCCCGGCTAAATGTGCAACCGCATTGTATGTGCCCTGGTAATTATCAAGTACAACATAATCGGACTCTATGCTTTTAAAATAACGGTCAAATAAAACTACTGGATGTTCTTCGTTTATAAGTTCCATTATATCATCTTCTATACCTAACGGTGGTGTTATGATATACCCGTCTACATGCCTGTCCCTAAAAAGATTGATTAATTCACGGGTTTTTTCCGGGTCGTTCTCAGTACTGCAGTATATTATTTTATAACCACTTTTATATGCAAGTTCTTCCAGGTGATAAGCAATATGTGAGAAAAAGTAGTCAGATATTTTTTCAACCATCAGGCATATCATTTTAGTTTTGCCGGTGCTAAGGCTTTTAGCCAGTTGATTTGGTTTGTAGCCCTTTTCCTTTACATATTTTAGCACACGTTCTGTCAACTCATCACTTATTCTTTTCTCTTTAGCCTTACCATTAAGTATAAAAGAAATTGTTGATTTTGCCACATTTAGCTGACTGGCAATATCGTTAATTGATAGCTTCTTTTTCATTATAGCGGCTCATTTTCTTAATATTCCTCTAATTAACTTATTTAATAGCAAAAAACAATAATATATACCTGTAATGGCTTTTTGTTTAACTATACAGAACGTAAAAATAACTTTTTAATAATAGAAAACCGGTTGTGCAATTTAGCAAAATGCATTTTTTATAACCGATTTAATAAACAATAACCGGAGTTTATTGAAATTTTCATATTGTGTTATTTGTTTTTTTGATTTTTTTACATTTCTTTCAAATATTTAATAATCCTTTCAAATACGTTTGCAAAACCGGTTTTATTGCCTATAATTGTTTTGTAATTCAACCAATTATTATTACAGCTTGTACACCCCGGCAAATCTGTAAATATCTGCTAATAATAACATATAATATATCTGTTAAATGAACAAACGTTTACTAAAACTTACATGGGTTATCACGCTGTTTTTGTATGCCCAGTTAGCTACCGCACAAGAAAAAAATGTGTTGCCTGCATGGGCATTTGGTGGTTTTGCCAGGCCAGTGGGTGTCAATCCTATAATATCTCCCAACCCTGTATCAGAATTTTACGACCCTATGAGCAAAAAAGTGATTCATTGGGAAGCTAATGATACATTTAATCCGGCAGCTGCTGTTAAAAACGGGAAGATTGTGGTACTTTATCGCTCGGAAGATAAAACGGGTATTGAAATAGGAATGCGTACCTCGCGCCTTGGCTATGCTGAAAGCAGCGACGGATTACACTTTACGCGTAAAACTCAACCTGTACTTTTCCCCGGGAATGATTCACAAAAAGAATACGAGTGGCCAGGCGGCTGTGAAGACCCGCGAGTAGCTGTTACAGAAAATGGTACTTACGTTGTTTTTTACACACAATGGAACCGTAAAACGCCTCGCCTTGGTGTGGCAACATCTAAAGATCTGATTCATTGGAAAAAGCATGGCCCTATATTTCAATATGCCTACAAGGGCAAGTTTTTTAATATGGCACATAAGTCGGCTTCTATACTCACACATATAAAAAACGATAAACAGGTTATTGCAAAAGTAAACGGCAAGTATTTTATGTATTGGGGCGAAACGGCTGTTTATGGTGCAACTTCAACCAACCTTGTTGATTGGGCGCCGATCATAAATAATAAAGGCGAACTAAAAGTGCTGGCACCCACCAGGCCCGGTTATTTTGATAGTGACCTTACTGAATGTGGCCCACCGGCAATACTCACAGGCAAAGGTATAATATTACTTTACAATGGTAAGAATCATCCAGGTGAGGGTGGCGATAAACGCTTCCATGGCAACTCTTATAGTGCGGGCCAAATGCTATTTAGTAAAACTGATCCTACTAAGTTAATAACCAGGCTCGATGTGCCATTTTTACGCCCTATGCAACCGTTTGAAAAAAGCGGGCAATATGTTAACGGAACGGTATTTATTGAAGGTATGGCTTGGTTTAAACATAAATGGTATTTGTATTACGGGTGTGCAGATTCTAGGGTGGGGGTTGCTATTTATGACCCTGCTAAACCCTCAGAACCAGATCCAATAACAGACGACAGTAATAATACCAATTAGTATTACAGTTATTTTCAACTAAAATTATAAACAAACACCCGTAGGTAAAATACCTGCAGGGCGTTTTAAGACTATTTTGCCGAACCGGTTTTCCTGTGTAAAAGGAAGGGAATTAAATTGATAATTAAAATGTGTTATGGCAGAGCTTATTAAGAATTCCTAAGTACTAACAACCAATTATAAATAAACAAATGATGGAAATTTTACAAATGTTTACGCAAGAAGGAAACACCCATGGAAGGGTTGCACCTAAAAACAAAAGCGTAAAGAATCACTTAAAGGGCATATTATGCTTTTTAGCATTTTTTACGTCGCTTACTTGCAGCAGTTTGCTAACCTACGCCCAGGCAACAGTTAAAGTAAGCGGCACCGTGGTTGATGAGAAGAATCTATCCTTACCCGGTGTTACTATTAAATTAAAAAATGGGGGTACAGCTACATTTACAGATAATAGCGGTAAGTTTAGTGTTAATGTGCCCGATGGAAAAGGTACGTTGATATTTAGCTATATAGGCTATGTTTTACAAGAAGTTGTTGTAGATAACAATGTTACATTAAACATTAAACTTTTACCCGAATCGAGGTCATTAAATGATGTTATTGTAGTAGGTTATGGCACGCAAAAAAAGAGCGACCTAACCGGCGCTATTGTATCATTATCAGAGAAGGATTTTAAGAATTACGCTGTTCCAAATGTATCACAATTGCTGCAGGGTAAAGTTGCCGGTGCTTACGTAGCCACCAATTCTGGCCAGCCAGGTGATGCCGCAGTGATAAGGATAAGGGGTTTTGGTACTGTAAATGATAATAATCCTTTATATGTGGTTGATGGGCAATTGTTTGATAATATCAATAACCTTAATCCAAATGATATTCAAAATATTGAGGTGTTAAAAGATGCTTCTGCAACATCTATTTACGGTTCACGTGGTTCTAACGGGGTTATATTAGTAACCACCAAAAAAGCAAAAAAAGGCGAAAGTGTTACATCTTTTGATGCTTATTTGGGTACTAAAGACAGCTATCGCTCACCTAAAATGCAAAACAGCGATCAGTTTTATAACTTTATAACAACTGCATACAAAAATGGAGGTTCAACACTGGACCCTAAGTTTGAGCAACAGTACAAACGCGGTTTTGATACCGATTGGTGGAATGCTGTAAATCAATCAGCACTTACCCAAAACTATAACCTTAATATCCGCAATGGTGGCGATAAGGCACGTTCATATTATAGCCTTGGCTATTTAGATGATAAAGGTGCAATTATAACCACTCGCTTTAAAAGGATCACTTTAAAGATTAATAATGAGTATGACCTGTCTGACCGTATTACTGTAGGTGTAAATGTAGGTTTGGCTAAATTCCAGTCGCGCGATACGGGTTCATTGCCGGCATTTAATTTTGTATTGCAGGCAGATCCATTTACACCTGTTATTAACCCACTGGTTGATCCCGGGTCTGTAGATTATCAATATAATAAATATGCGCCAACAGAATGGGCATTCAACCCAAATCCTGTATCTGTGCTTGAATTGAATGACAGACTGACCGAAAACTTTAACGTGTATGGCAATGTATATGGTAAGGTAAAACTAACAAAAGATTTAAGCTACTTTGTGCAGTATAATTTTGATAACCAGAACAGCACATTTAAGTTATTTAGCCCAATTTATCATTCTGTTTTTACAGAGAATAACCTGGCTAACCGCGAAGATAAATACCGCGACCAGACCCAGCTAACAAACAATGCAGGCAGGACGCAGAATAACATTATTGAGCAGCGTCTTAACTTTAATAAAACTGTTGGTAAAAGCTCGTTTGATGCCATGGTTGCAATGACATACGAATCGAACATGTCTGACGGGATCAATGCTTATAAAACAACTGCTCCCGGCAATGATGCTTCATTCCGGGTGCTTGATGCGGCTACTTTAGGCGCGCAGGCAACAGGTGGAAAATTAGAAACCTCTATACTATCGTATCTCGGCCGTATCAATTATGCTTATGGCGATCGTTATTTGGCTACCGTTAATTTTAGAGCAGATGGTTCATCCAGGTTTGCTAATGGTAACAAATGGGGGTATTTCCCTTCATTCTCATTAGGTTGGAGGATTAACAACGAGGCTTTCTTTAAGAACCTTGGTTTAGATAAAACGATATCCAATTTAAAACTACGAGGTGGTTGGGGGCAAACCGGTAATCAACGTATAAACAGCTATGCGCCTATCACGCTTATTGGGTCAAATATTGAGCAACAGTGGTACTTTGGCAATGGTTACAGCCAAGGATATATCCCAACCAACATTGGAAATGCTGATATTAAGTGGGAAACAGCCCAGCAAACTAATATTGGGTTAGATGCAGGCTTTTTTAACGAGAAACTAAGTATCTCTTTAGATTACTTCAGGAAAACGACTAAAGATATGCTTTTGCAGGTACCAATCCCTGCGGCCGCGGGGTATCCGAATTACCCGTACTCTAATGCCGGTAATGTAAATAATACAGGTTTTGAAGCAGCTGTGAATTATCGCGATAATATAGGCCAGGTAGGTATTAATATTGGTGGTAACGTGTCCATATATAAAAACAAGGTAACTTATTTAGGTAACGGTGGTTTACCATTGTACGGAAACGTGAGTAAAACTGAGGTTGGCGGGCCGATGTCAAGATTTTACGGTTATGTGTACGAAGGCATCTTCCAAAACCAACAGCAAATTGATAGCTATGTAGGCCCAGCTGGTCAAAAAGTACAACCACTGGCAACCCCGGGCGATTTTAAATTTGCCGACCTTAATAACGATGGCGTACTCGATGATAAAGATAGGACCTATATAGGCAATCCGCATCCCGACCTTATTTATGGTTTTAACCTTGGTGCAAATTATAAAGGGTTTGATTTTACCGCATTTTTCCAGGGCACCATTGGTAATGATATCTGGAACGGGCTAAAAAGCATGGCTACTGTTGGATATCAAAATGCACTGGCTGATGCTTATACACAGGCGTGGACAAAAGAGGGCGATAATGCTTCTTATCCAAAAATTTCTACCTCAAATAACAATAATAACTATCGTGCATCAAGCTGGTGGGTAGAGAAGGGTTCGTACTTAAGGTTACAAAATGTACAATTAGGTTATAGTGTACCCCCGGCATTTTTACAACGAATTAAAATTTTACGTACATGCCGTTTTTATGTGAGCGGGCAAAACCTGTTTACACTAACCAAGTACAAAGGGCTTGATCCTGAAATTGGTGCCAATAATGCATTAAACCTTGGTTACGACGGTATCAGATACCCATCATCCAGAACCGTTTTGGTAGGTATAAATGCCCAATTTTAATATATAAACTTATAAAACATGAAAAAGATTATCATATATATCAGCCTGACGATGTTTGTATTATTAAACATCCAGTGCAAAAAAAGCGCAATTGATAAGCCTGTTTATGGCACACAATCAAACGCAACATTTTATAAAACAGATGCGCAAATACAACAAGCTTTAACCGGTGTTTATTTACAGTTAAGAACTACCTGGAACGAATATGCCAAGTACCATTATTTTGTTGGTGACGTATCTACAGATGACGCCTGGAAAGGAGGCAGTAGCGACGGCGATTACGGCGAGGCGCAGGATATGACGAACTTTATTTTAACGCCAACCAATGGACTGGTTGCGCAACGGTGGTCTATATTATACAAACTTATTGCAAGGGCTAATGAGGTTATCACTTATGCGCCAGATGCAACAGGCGATAAAACCCTTATTAACCGTTACATTAATGAAGCTAAGGTTTTAAGGGCTTTTGGTTATTACGCACTGGTAACTACAGAAGGGGGTGTACCTTTGTTTACTAAACCGGTTACGCCTTCAGAAGCAACTTCAACACCACGTGCAAGTGCTGCAGATGTATTTAAACAAATAGAGACAGATCTTACCGAGGCCAGCAAGGGGTTACCATCTTATCCGGAATATGGAGATGCCGATAAAAACCGCGTATCGCGTGGAACCGCACTTGCTATATTGGGCAAAGCATACATGTTTCAGCAAAATTATGTAAAGGCCGAAGAGACCTTAGGTACCCTGGTTAAATCTGGCGATTACTCATTGCTTAATGATTACGGTGCTAACTGGAGGGATAATTTTAACTCCGAATCTATTTTTGTGATTGATAGCCGTATGCAGGATAAAGATATAGCTATAGGTTCAAACATACCTCATTTTTTTACCACACGTAATACCCCGGGTTATCAGGGTTATGGTTTCCATGCTCCAACACAAGACCTGCGAAATGAGTTTGATGCAGATGATCCGCGCATTACCTATACTTTTACCATGACGGGCGACCGCTATCTGCAGGATAATGACGACCAGGATAACACGGGCTCACCGGATGGATACTATGACCGCAAGATAGAAGTTCCGCAATATCTTAGGTTAGGCTACAATCCATGGATCATTAGTTATAATGTTAGGCTTATACGCTACAGTGATATAATATTGTTATACGCCGAAGCTTTGAACGAGAATAACAAAGGCAGTGAGGCTTTACCTTATCTTAATATGATAAGGAAGAGGGCAAGGCAAACTCCACCCAAAGATCCGCAACGCCAAAAACAGGCTTACATACCGGCTACTACAGCTGCATCTTTACCCGATGTAACCACAACCGATCAAACAGCGTTGCGTAAGGCTATATGGCATGAAAGGCGCTGCGAGTTGGGTATGGAGGGGTGGAGACGTGAAGATCTTGTACGACAGAAACGTTTTGGCGAAGTAATGAGGGCATTCTCAGTAAAATATAATACCAATAAAGGTAAATTTTTTAGGGATGACAGGGACTACCTGTTCCCGATACCACAAAACGAGATAGATTACTCTAACCGTACTATTACTCAAAACCCTAATTTTTAAGGGATAATAGCTGCCTATTATATAGGCAGCTATTATAAACTACAAGGCCGACATTCCTTGTTGATTAATTGGTAAAAGGCAGGCAGTGAAGCCGCTTGCCTTTTTTAACCTCATAAAGCACATACAATGTGCTAGTATATGCTCACGTCCTGATGAAAATATCTGATAATAAAAACATACCTCCATACATACTTACTGCCGATATTGGAGGATCGCACATTACATCTGCAATTTGCAATACAGATACTTATATTATTGAAGAAAACAGTGTTGTAAGGTTAGAAGTTGATAGCAAGGCCGGGGCCGACGAGATTATCGGGAGCTGGCAATCGGCTTTGAAAATGACACTATCTGCTGCTGATGTCGAAATTAGTGGCATTGGGGTGGCAATGCCCGGGCCTTTTGATTATGCCAAAGGTATAAGCTATATAAAGGGATTAAATAAATACGAAGCGATATATGGTATGAATATAAAGGAGGCCATTGCCGGTTTTTTAAATATACCCGGCAACCTGGTGCATTTCCGTAACGATGCCGAAGCAACTATAGCAGGTGAAGCACTAACTGGTGCGGGTGCCGGTTATAAAAAGGTGGCCGGTGTTACCTTAGGCACCGGTTTTGGATCTGCGTATTGTACGGAAGGTATAGCCCGGGATCTTAATTACGGCAGTGACCTATATAAAGAAAGCATTGCTGATGATTACCTTTCTACCCGCTGGTTTCAGAAACGTTATTATGAATTGACAGGAAAGCCAGTAGCAAATGTAAAAGCCTTGGCTGCTTTACTACCATATGATAGTAATGCTAAACAAGTGTTTGATGAATTTGCCGCTAACATGGCTGATTTTTTGAAAAAGCCGCTGCAACAGTTATCACCTGATGTACTGGTGCTTTGTGGTAATATTACCAGAGCGTCGGCATACTTTTTACCACAGCTAAGGGAGCATTTACCTGCTATAACTATACAAACCGCTCTATTGGGCGAGAAGGCGGCGCTTATAGGTGCTTCTGTATTTACTAATATAAACGTTCTTGAATCATGACAAACAAACCTGCTTTTACTGAAAAGAAATATGTGGTTATATTTATTTTCGTAACCTCATTGTTTTTAATGTGGGGGCTGTTGCACTCCATGAGCGATGTTCTTAACAGGCACTTTCAAACAGTATTAAATGTTTCAAAATCTCAATCCGGGCTTATTCAGCTATCTGTTTTTGGTGCATATTTTATTATGAGCATACCGGCTGGTATGTTCTTAAAGCGTTATGGTTATAAGTCTGGTGTAGTATTGGGTTTAACCTTGTTTGCTATAGGTACCTTTTTGTTTGTACCGGCAGCAAATGTAGCCTCGTTTGGCTTTTTCCGTATAGCATTATTTATATTGGGATGCGGAATGGCTACTTTAGAAACAGTAGCCCATCCGTTTGCCGCTGCATTAGGCGACCAGCGTACCAGCGACCGAAGACTCAATTTTTCGCAATCGTTTAATGCCGTAGGCGCAATCATTGGCCCTGCTATTGGTTCTTATTTTTTATTAAGGGCAACTGGTGGCAACTCAACAGATCTTTCATCTGTAAAAAGCCTTTATATTGCTATTGGGTGTATAATAGTATTTATTGCTATTGCATTTTTATTGGTAAAGATACCCGCACTGACAGATCCGCATACAGAAGTTGATCCGGAAGCAGTGAATATTGATACTGCTCCGGGGAAGAAGCTATATCAACATAAGCACTTTATATGGGCTGTTACAGCACAATTTTTTAATGTGGCCGCACAAGGAGGTACCTGGGCATTCTTTATCAATTACGGGCACGATGTAATGGGTTTTGATAACCAAACCGCAGGCAGTTATATGAGCATTTTTATGGCCATGATGGCTGCCGGGCGTTTTGCTGGGACCTACCTGATGCGTTTTATAGCTCCCAACAAATTACTGGCAATATTTGCTTTTGGCAATATCCTAATGTGTGTTATTGTTGCGCAGGGTTGGGGCTGGACCTCTTACATAGCCCTGATGATGATCAATTTCTTTTTCAGTATTATGTTTCCTACCATATTTAGTTTGGGGCTTAAAAACCTGGGCAAGCATACCCAGCAGGCATCATCATTTATATCAATGGGTGTTGTAGGCGGTGCATTTTTCCCACTTATAATGGGCAAAATAGCAGATCATAATGTGGCTCAGGCTTATTACCTGCCCATTATATGTTATGCAGTGATATTTATGTTTGGTTATAAATTATATAAAGTAAAGCATTAGCCTGTTAAACTGAAATTTATGAAAAATCTCTTTTTATATAGCTCTTTGCTTTTGTTTGTTTCCGGGAGTGTAATAGCACAAAAAACAATTAATCAGATTGATATAAGTGTTGTTGCCGCTATGCCAAATATGCCCACACCATATAAAATGAAAAATTGGAAACAGATTGGTATTAAACAGGATGCGTTTTTATATGATTTTAATGCAAAAGGTGCCTTACTACCGTTAATTTGGTGGGATGATAGCCATGTGAATATGCCCGGCCGCTCGTTCGGTTTACCAAGCTATGTGGGCTCAATAAGGCAAAAGGGAACAAATGAGTATGAATCTTTACCCGTAATGGGCTCCCTGTTAGGGGCCTCGCTATTAGGAATTGATAAGAGTAATGTTAATGGCGTTGATTTTGTAGGCATGACCAAGCATTTTTATAATGCCGCCAATGGTGCAAACCTGATTATGAATAAAGGTAACCTTAAAATGGGCAATACCTTTTGGTACGAGATATGGCCGGGAATGGCTTTTAGTATGCTGGTAGACCAGTACCCTGCCAAAAAGGATTTGGCGGAAATTATGCAGAAAAATGCAGCGCATTGGCTGGATATTATCAATAACCTATCTGTAAATCGCCCGTTCCCTGATTTTAACTTTACATCATATAGTCTGGAACAAAAAAAAGGCGTTTATAACGGTGTGTGGCACGAACCTGACGCAGCAGCAGGGTTGGCCTGGCTGGAGTTTACCGCCTGGAAAAATTCAAGAGATGACAGATACCTAAAAGCCAGCAAGGCGTGTATGGCATTTTTGCAGTATCGCCCTGCAAAGGAAGGCCCTTTTTATGAAGTAATGATGCCATATGGTGCGTATCTGGCTGTCAGGATGAATGCCGAGTTAGGTACCAGTTATGATGAAATCAAGATGCTGAACTGGTGTTTTGATGGTAATAATTCTGACCGCGATGGCTGGGGTGTTATATCCGAAAGATGGGGTGATGATGATGTGTATGGGTTGGTGGGGCAAAAAAAAGAGGAGCAATATGCTTTTGCGATGAATACCTATTCGCATGCAGCGGCATTAGTGCCAATTGTTAAGTATAACCCGGCCTATTCTAAAACTATTGGTAAATGGTTGCTAAACCTGGCTAATGCGAGCAGATTATTTTATGCAGACGAACACCCCAAAAACAGGCAGACCAGTGGCATTTGGCAAGGCGACCCCGATCATGTAATAAGTTACGAAGGTTTGCGCAAAGATCTTGATCACGGTAATGATTTTGCCATATTTAAAGGTATCCTTACCGATAAGGGCCCATATGCAGTTGGCGACCAGGTAAAGCAGTACAGATCTATGACTGATATTTGCATCTATGGTTCAGCATGGGTAGGTATGCTGGGGGCAATAGTTGATACCACAAATGTAAAAGGCATATTAAAACTGGATTGTAATAAAACAGACTTCTATGCCGACCGTAGCATCCCTTCTTATTTGTATTACAACCCTTATAAAGAGGTGAAAACAGTTGAGATAGATTTGGGTAACGGTGTGGTAGATGTTTACGACAGGGTATCGAAAAAAATATTAATAAAACATTTAACAGGGAAACAAAAGTTAGCAGTTCCTGCAGAAGGGGCTTTATCTTTAGCCCTTATTCCTGTTACCTTAAAAGTACTTAAGCGTGGTAATAAGATATTGGCAGGCACATATATCATTGACTATTTAGGGAAATAAACCTAATTTTTTCTATATCTATTAAAAGTTGGTGTTTGTTATTAAGGTGGCATCAATTCCGTCATTATTAAAATAGCTCCCGTTAATACCTGCAGGCTATCCAGATAATTATCTGAGTGAGTGTGTTAATACTCACGCATTAAACGGCCCCGGCCTGCTATGCAAGTCTGGTCAGTAATAATATCTGGATGAAGGGGAATAGTTTATTGTCTTGTCGCTAAAGTATTCTTTAATATTCATCTCCATTTTTAGTTATTGCATTATCTGGCCATCGTATGTTTTAAATAATAAATGATTGAACCAGCCATGATGAAAACATAGCAATAATTGTATAAATCATTATTTTATAGTCAAACTGGATATATATTTAAAGGTAGAAAAAAAATCCTATGTTTTATTTGGAACATAGGAAAAAATTTCTACCTTTGGATTGTTATGAGTAAAGAAGAGTTAAACAAACCCGTTGAACCAACAAAATCAGAGTTGGAAATTCTACAGGTACTGTGGGAAATAGGCCCGGCAACCGTGCGCACGGTAAACGACGAACTGCAAAAGCAAAAAGAGGTGAATTACGCTACTACTTTAAAGTTTATGCAGCTGATGGCCGAAAAGGGGATGCTCATCCGTGACGAAAGCCAGATGAAGCATATCTACAGTGTTGCCGAAGAGGAGCAAAAAACTAAATCGCACCTGCTGGATAAGTTTGTAGACGCTATGTACAAAGGGTCGGCAAGTAAGCTGGTATTACAATTACTTGGTAATAAAAAGAATTCTCAGCAAGAGTTGCAGGAGATCAAAGACATTCTTAAAAAATTGGAGGAATAATAATGGATAGTTTTAATATTGCATTGGGGCAAACACTCATCCACTCATTATGGCAGGGAGTGATATTGGCAGGCATTACGGGCTTGATAATTATTTTTACCCGCAAAGCCAAAGCCGCTAACCGCTACTTACTGATGGTAGGAACAATGTTGGCGTTCGTTATAGTTTCTATCGGTACGTTTTGTTATGAGTTTTATCAGCCATCTGCTAAAGTAGCAACAGGCGATATTATTTACCATGTTTCAGCTATTTCAAATCTTACTAATGTTGAACGCAGCTTACCACAACAGGTAATGCAATATGTTAATAACCACACACAAAGTATAGTTTTGGTTTGGTTTTTTATAGTACTGGCTCGCAGCCTGCAATTAGCTACGGGTTTGCAAAGCTTATACCATTTGCGTCGTAAAAATTTGTTTGCAGTTGATGAAAACTGGGGCAAAAGAGTAGCGATATTATCCGCTCACTTAGGTATAAACAGGGTAGTGGGCATTGCAGAATCGGGCATAGCGAAAGTTCCTATGGTAATAGGGCACTTAAAACCATTGATTCTCATTCCCGCGGGATTATTAACCGCTTTACCGCCTGCTGAAATTGAGGCTATTTTAATACACGAACTGGCCCATATCCAGCGAAGGGATTACCTGGTGAATTTACTGCAAAGTTTCCTGGAGATCATCTTTTTCTTTAACCCCGCGGTGCTATGGCTATCGGCCCTTATTCGTACCGAAAGGGAGAACTGTTGCGATGATATTGCAGTTGAACAAACCAGCAGCAAAGTGAATTACATCCGTGCCCTGGTTTCTTGTCAGGAGTACCAGTTATCGGCTCCGGCTTATGCAATGGCCTTTCCTGGCAGGCGCAGCCAGTTGATGGATCGTGTAAAACGTATGGCATCCGGCACAAATAATGCTTTAAACTTCAGGGAACGTTCCATATTATTTATAACACTGTTTACAGCGGGGCTATTAACCGTAGCGTTTACCAATGCCAAACAGATCCAGCATTTCGCTGTAAAAACCCAAAAAGCGCTTACACAATCAATTATCCCGGCAACAGATACTATACCTGTACAGCCACAACCAGCCAAAAAAACTAAGGTTAAAGCCAGTGCGGTTGCACAACCGGTAAAAGCCTATACAGAGCAAACTGCACCTGTTGAACCGAATGAAGTAACTATAACTAAACAAAAGGAAATGGCGTTTGAAGATTCGGTTAGGCAAAGCCGGTTATCGCCAACAGCGCCTATAACCCCAATAACCCCCATAACACCCAATACTGGCCGCACGCAACCCATAACTCCTATAACATCAATTAATACAAAGCCATTATCGCCATTAACGGGGGACCTAAGTCCGTATAAAAATAGAAGCCTTAACTATAATACTACAGCAAAACAGTACGCGGCAACACCTGATGAACCGGTAAAATCAAAAGCGCCGAGCATTGGCGAACAGGTAACAGCCGAGCTAATTAAAGACCAACTTATAAGCTCGGATGACAAACATATATCATTCAAACTAAGTAACACCGATTTAATTGTTAATGGTATACGCCAGACGGATGACGTACAAAAGCGTTACAAGGATAAATTTGTACCCGTATCAAAAGGTAAAAGCACCTGGACATTGTACAATAATTACGATACCACTACCGACGATAAAAAATAAGCAGAAGTTTATCTGAAAAAATATTCAATCACATAAACGGGCATAGCTATGCCTAAAAATTCCTAAAACCATTTGACCATGAAATTAAAAATTGCGGCTTTTTTAGCTGCCTGGCTTTCTATTACCTCAACTTTTGTAAACGCCCAAAGCATCAGCGGTAAAGTGACTGATAGCAGTCAAAAACCGCTTGATGGTGCAAGCGTTTACCTGATGCAAGATTCAGCACTTGTTAAAACGGCTTTGGCAGATGCCGTCGGTGCGTTTAGCTTTGTCCAGTTAAAACCAGGCAAATATTATCTTAATATTAGTATGATGGGTTTTGCCAGTTATAAAAGTGGCTTATTAAAACCAGATACCACGCTGCTTGCTTTAATGCAGCCAACAGGCAAACAGTTAAAAGAAGTTGTTATCACCTCCCAAAAGCAATTTGTTGAACAAAAGATAGACCGCACAGTGGTAAACGTTGATGCCCTGATCAGCAACGCTGGGTCGACAGCAATGGATGTGCTGGAGAAATCGCCGGGTGTATTGGTAGATCAAAGCGGTGCCATCAGCCTGAAGGGGAAAAATGGGGTAAAGATCTTTATAGATGATAAGCCTACTTACCTCTCTGGCGCCGATCTGGATAACTACCTGCGCTCGCTGTCGTCTGCAACTATTGACCAAATAGAGCTGATGAGCAACCCGCCCGCAAAATATGACGCGGCCGGTAATGGCGGTGTTATCAACATTCGTTTAAAAAGGAATAAAGCAAAAGGCTTTAACGGCGGCATAAATCTCAGTTATTCGCAGGGATATTACGGACGGACAAATAACGGGTTGAATTTTACTTACCGCGATAATAAATTGAACCTTTTCGGGAACTTTAGCTATAATACAGCCAATGGGTTCAGCGATTTGGATATTAATCGCCATTTTTTTACCGACGCTGGCGCACCTGATTACGATTTTTTGCAAAACTCATTTATTCGCCGTACATCAAAAAGCTATAATTCAAAAATTGGGTTTGATTATTACGTAAGCGAGAAATCGACGATTGGTTTTATTGTTAACGGATTAATAAGTCCCAGCGATGTGAACACTATAAATAAGAGCAGGTTTTTAAACACAAACGGTAATCTTGATTCTACCATTGTAGCTTTAAATGCCCAGCACCGTAACTTTAAGAATGGGACAGCAAATGTAAACTATCGCCATCAGTATGATAAAAAGGGAAGAGAATTAACCCTTGATTTTGATTACCTGCGCTATCAAACCAATATGGCTCAGTCTTTTGACAACACAGGGTACCTACCCAATGGTAATATTTCCACTCAGGATCTGCTGACTGGTAACCTGCCGTCAAACATAAATATTTGGTCGGCCAAAACAGATTATACTCACCCCTTAAACAGTGGTTTTAAGCTTGAAACAGGTTTGAAAAGTAGTTATACCAAAACCGATAATATAGCCGACTATTTTGTTACTCAAGGAGGTGTTACAGCGCCCGACTATGATAAAACCAACCATTTTATTTATAAGGAACAGATCAGTGCAGGCTACCTAAATGTCAATAAAGATTGGAAAAGGATCTCACTTCAATTGGGACTTAGGTTTGAGAATACCGCGTCTGATGGTCACCAACTGGGCAACATACAAAAACCAGATTCGACCTTTAAGAGAAATTATAACGGCTTATTTCCAACCGCGTATATTCAATACAAATTAGATAGTACGGGCAGCCATAGCATAAACTTTAATTATGGCCGCAGGATAGACCGCCCTTATTATGAAGACCTTAACCCATTTTTGTCGCCGTTGGATAAGTTTACCTACTATACCGGTAACCCCTTCCTTAAACCATCATATACTGATGATTGGGAGTTGTCACACACCTGGAAAAACATTACCACAACCCTTAACTATAGCCAGACAAAGGATGATGTGAACGAGACGATAGAAATAGTAAACGGTATTTATTACAGCCGCCCCGGGAACCTTGGGAAAAGCATCAATAAGGGTATTAGTATAGACGCGAGTTTTGATCCTGCAAAGTGGCTTAACTTTCATTTTTCTGGTAGGGTTGTAAATATCCATACCATTAGCCAATTTTATACCGGCACGCTTGATACAAAGGGGACATATTACTTTATTCGCCCGGTGTTTCAATTTAAATTGCCGAAGGACTGGACGACGCAAATTGACGGTGGTTACCAGAGTAAGGTCACCAACGCGCAGTTTATCGCTTCAGCAAGGGGGAAAATTAATGCTGCAGTCACCAAAAAATTCTCACCTTCACTCAGTATGAGCATTGTTGGGAATGATTTGTTTTACACATTCAATAATGGCGGGCAGATCAACAACCTTGCTAATGTAAAGGCCAATTATTTAAACCGTGGCGATTCAAGAACGGTTGTGCTATCATTAAACTACCGTTTTGGTAAAACCATAGCTGATTTACGAAAACACAATGCCGATGGCGCAGAAAGTGAAAAGAACAGGGTGAAAAACTAAGGGTATATCTATGTTGTGTAGTAAATAAGCCAGCTGCAATGCTATATTGTATCATGGTAATTATAGTCGCTGATAAAAAGATGGGAATATTTGGCTGCTGCTATCTTGTTCGCCCGCTGGGTAATTCATAATCAACAGGTAGCTGATCGCCCATGCGCAGTGTTTGCCAGTAGCCCTCCACAATGGTTTTTAACGGGGTAAATATTACACCATTACTATCAAAGTATGTGAAATTATCCAAAAATGTAATAAACGAGGTATGGTAGTTTGACCCATTTTGGGGGTGTTTGTAATTAATCATCAAATTAAGTATTGGAGTATACCCAAACGCGTAAATCCCCTTCTCATCGGTTAAGTTCAAATAATCGTTTATTTTTAATACCTTACCTGCATATTGATCAAATTTTGGACGATCTCGTTTTTTTATCCAATAGCTAAGTGATTTATTTGGGTCGGCCGTTTTGCTATCGTAAAATTTAATTTTAGCATTTATTAAACTGTCCGATGGCCTACCGGCTGTTGGTGTTCTGAATAATTCAAATACCTTAAATTCGCCCTTGATACATTATTGGCTAAACATGCGCGTAGAAAACTCATCATCGAGCCATTGTATGCATCTACACGTTTGTTTTCCCAGGCGGTTTGTTGTGCCTCTGTACCGCTCATTGGTTCAAATACTGATGGGCCGGTGTAATACATGGTTCCCTTTATTGGGTCAAATTCAAATGACACCAACAAGTAATTTATACGGTATCCCAACGCTTTATTTTCAATAACCAAAAAATCGGTTTATGTTGCATGCATCCTATCAGTAGATTCATCATACTCAAACTGCAAGACATCGGGGTTTAAAATTTTACATTCTGCGGCGTTTTTTGTGCGGCCCAAAAACTCACGGGTAAATATTCTGATGTATCGTTCGCGTTTATAATCGCGTTTGCGTTTACCACCGTTTATTTTTACTTTGCCCAGCAGGCTTGTTTTATTTTTTAGGGCAATAGTGGGTAATTGGATATCATTGCCGCGCACAAATATATTTTGGTGAAGGGGCTCAAAGCCAATGCAGGTAATTACCAGGTCGTACTGCCCGTTCTTTACATTGCTTAAGGTGAACGAGCCATCCTTTAACAACATATTACCGACTTTAGAGTTGCTTAAAAAAACGCTGGCATTCGCAATAGGCTTTTTATCGGTAACGCTTACAACTTTATCGGTAATGGTAATTTGCGCAAATAAGGCAGCAGGGGTGAATAATAACAGTAGTAGTAAAAAGTTACGCATGCCACCAATTTATTAACTAAATAATTGTTTAGGATAAAAAATGTGTAAAATATTTATAGACAAAGCATATAGATATTGATGGGTACAGTAGTTTTTAAAAAAATAAATAGATTAGTACCGATATAATTACCCCCCGATGAAAAAGAAAATTGGTTTATCTGTTTTAGCCGTATTTATTACATTATGTTATGCAAATGCACAGCATAAAAGCGTTGTGCAGCAATTGGGGTCGGAGTCAGTCGGGTTTTTTGTTGAGGCAGATACAGCATGGACTGGTTTACTAAAAAGGTATTCGGGTTGGTTTGGGGGCGATGGTATTTATACTATCCCTTTAAACGGTGTTGAAGGTGGCCCTGGTAAAAAGAGTGATAAAATCCTGATCATATTTAGCGATACCATGATAGGGGAGGTGACAGACAGTACCATGAAACCGGGCTACAAAATGATCCACAACTCTGTTGCGCTATTAAAAGGGAATGAACCAAATCCACAGAATATTAACTTTTACTGGAGTAAAAATAAGGATGGATCTGCCGAGTCGATTTTTATACCAACTACCGCTCAAACACGCAAAAGCGATTATTACTGGCTTGGCGATGGGTTTGTAAATACAGATGGAAACAAGGCTTTATACTTATTTGGCTATCGGGTTAGGAATGTTAGTGAAGGTGCATTTGGCTTTAACGAAGTAGGTAACACGCTTATTAAACTAAATATTGCAAATGCTCCGTATTTTACCGTACAAGAACAAAAAGATACTCCCTTTTATCTTACGGATGAAAAAGAAGATATCGGCTCATTTGGTGCAGGTGTATATGTAAATACCAAAAGTGCAGGTGCCGTAAATGCAGATGGCTATATATATGTATATGGTGTGCGCGGCATGGTTAAAAACCTGATGGTTGCACGTGTGCTGCCAAAAAACTTTGATGATTACAGCCAATGGCGTTTTTGGGACGGCATGCAATGGGTAAGCGATATGAGCAAGGTAGCCGATATTACCAACCATGTATCAAACGAATTGAGCGTATCGCGCTTACCCGATGGCAGGTATGCCCTCATTTTTCAGGTGGATGGTATGAGCCCGACTATTGGTATGCGCTTATCTGATAACCTTACAGGGCCTTTTGGCCCTGTAATTAAACTGTGGGATTGTAAACCCGACCTGCTTGAGAATACATTTGTAGTTTATAACGCTAAAGCGCACCCAAGCCTTTCAAAACCGGGCGAGCTTTTGATCAGTTACAATATCAATTCAGTAGAGTTTATAAAAGATCTGCAGAAGCATCCCCACCTTTACAGGCCGCGATTTATACGGGTAAAGTTTTTTAAATAAAGATGCCAGTCAATGCATTGTATACATTGTATGAACAATTTTACAATATTTGCTAAATCGATTAACTAAATTAAATCAGTTTTATATACATTTGTTTTTATAAACCAATTAGGTCTCTTTTAACAGCAACATTACATGTTTAAAGCTTTACCGTTTTTTATTACGATATGCCTTATCGTGCAAGCTGGTTTTGCACAGCAAAAGGTAGCTGCTGCCGATGTGCAGAATGCTTCGGTAACATTTAAAATTAACCAGGTGCTGCAAAGCAACATGGTTATTCAGCAAAACAAACCTTTTAAAGTATGGGGGCAGGCTGTTTCGGGCGAAGCGGTTACTGTTAAAGCCGACTGGATGCTGCAACCCGTTACGGTTATTGCTGGTGCCGATAATAAGTTCATGGCCATTATCAACGTTCCGGAAGCAAAAAAAGGTGATTATACTGCTCATACGCTAACAGCGGAAAGTCATCAGAAAAAAATAATGCTAACTGATCTGCTTATAGGCGATACTTGGTTTTTAAGCGGACAATCTAACATGCAATTCGCTATGCGCGAGGTTAAGGACGCCGCAACAGAGGTTGCAGCCGCAACTTCTCCTAACATCAGAATATTAAACGTAGGCTTTAATTGGAATACCAAACCTATAGATACCTTAAAAGGCGACTGGCAAAAGGTATCACCGCAAACCGTGAAGGATTTTAGCGCGGTAGGCTACTATTTTGGTAAAGAATTGCAAAGCAAACTGGATATCCCGATCGGATTGATCTACTCAGGTATAGGAGGCTCATGGGAGCAGGCTTATGTGGCACAAGATGTAATGGCTGCCGATACGATGTTGAACAGGGTTTATCTTAAACCTTTTTTTGATGATCCCAAATCAAAAGAAAAACTGGATGGTGTGTTTTCGTTCGATAGGGTGTACCAGCCTTTTTTGATCCATAACGCCATGATCAATCCGTTTTATAACCTATCTATAAAAGGCATCTGCTGGTACCAGGGCGAATCGAATCGTGCCGAGCGGGAAAGCTACCTCCGCTTAAGTTATGCCCAGATAAAAAGCTGGCGCACGGCCTTTGCGCAAGGCGACCTGCCATTTTATTATGTACAGGTTGCGCCGCATGCTTACGAAAAGTTTGATTCTACGTTAAACGACTATGCCTTCTTCCGCGAGGTGCAGGAAAAGATCTCGGCAATGAATAACACAGCTATGGCAGTTACCATGGATGTGGGCGATGCGAAAAACATCCACCCAACCAATAAAAAGCCGGTAGGGGATAGGTTAGCCAGGATAGCTTTAAACCGCACTTACGGAATGTTGGATATCAATTATGAAGGCCCGCATGTAGACTATGTGGCGTTTAAGAAGAAAAAAGCCATTGTAAACTTTACCCCGGCAAGTGTAAAAACGAAGTTGCGTACTACTGATGGAGCCGAACCAAAGTTCTTTATGATAGCTGGCGCCGATCAGGTGTTTTGGCCAGCGGAGGCAAAAATCATCAATAATACTATCGAGCTAAGTACTAAGCAGGTTAAAAAACCTGTTGCTGTACGTTATGCTTTTACCAATTACCCGGTTACTAATTTGGAAAATGAAAACGGTTTACCTGCAGTGCCTTTCCGCACAGATAACTGGGCTGAACCTGTAGTTGCTAAAAAATAAATGCATATGAAAACAATAAAAATTATTCTTTGCCTGGTTGTTATTTGCACACTTACTGCACATGCACAGCAAACCGAAGAACAAAAGAAAGCCGAAGCCTGGGCCAATTTCCATAAAGTTGTAGAAGAGCGTATACATAATGATTGGGCCTGGATAAAACGCTACGAAGGTGATAACGAAAAACTACCGGCACCCGCTCCCGGCGAAAAGCGCGTGGTTTTTATGGGTAACTCGATCACTGAAGGCTGGATAAATACCGATCCCGATTTCTTCAAGGGTAAATCATACGTAAACCGTGGTATTGGCGGGCAAACCACTCCGCAAATGCTGGTAAGGTTTAGGGAGGATGTGATCAACCTGAAACCAACCGTAGTGGTGATATTAGCTGGGATTAACGATATCGCCGGGAATACCGGTCCCTCAAAAATTGAGAACGTTGCGGGTAATATATTTTCAATGGCAGAGCTGGCTAAAGCCGCGCATATCAAAGTTGTACTTTCATCAGTTTTGCCTGCTGCTGCGTTTCCGTGGAATCCAAAGGTAAACCCGATACAATCAATTATACAACTTAACGCGATGCTTAAAGCTTACGCCGAACAAAATAAATTGGGTTATATAGATTATTATACGCCGATGATTAATGAAGAGAAAGGCCTTAAAAAGGAACTGTGTACGGATGGCGTACATCCAAATATGGCAGGTTATAAAGTAATGGAACCGCTTGCAGAAGCTGCAATAAAAAAAGCCTTGAAATAAGCTTTTTTATCCATTAAAGCTAAATCGATTTATATGCATAAAAGATTATACATACTATTTGCCCTGATTATATATTCAGGGATTGCATTAGCCCAGCAAATAAAACCTTTTAAGGCGGGGGAAAGGGTAGCCTTTACCGGCAACAGCATCACCGATGGCGGGCATTACCATTCCTACATCTGGCTGTATTACATGACCCGCATGCCAAAAGAGCGTATCGATATTTTTAACGCAGGGATAGGCGGTGATGTTGCCAAACAAATTGACGAGCGCCTGCAGGAGGATGTTTTCGACAGGCATCCAAACGTAATGACCTTAACGTTCGGTATGAATGATACCGGCTATCAGTGGCTAACCGGCGCCAAAGCCGATTCGGTTTACAATGCGAAGGTTGCTACCTCATTTAATAGTTTTTTAAAGATCCAGAAACATTTGAAGGCGCACCCTGAAGTTAGAAAAATTATGATCGGTACATCACCTTATGATGGCACGGCTAAAATAAAACCAGGGGTTCTGTATAATAAGAATGCGGCCATACAACGGGTGGTGAAATTTCAGCAGGAGGCAGCAAAGAAAAATAATTGGGAATTTTTAGATTTCAACGCGCCTATGGTTGCCATTGACGAGCAACAGCAGGCAAAGGATTCTACCTTCTCTATGCAGAGTTTCGACAGGATTCACCCAACGGTGGATGGGCACATGGTAATGGCCTACTTATTTTTAAAGGCACAGGGCTTTGCAGGCAAAAAAGTGGCTGCTGTTGATATCAACGCCAAAACATCATCAGTTATAAAGAGTGAGAATTGCCTGTTAACCAATCTATCCGTTACAAAAAACGGCTTAAGTTATACGTATAAGGCAAACGCCCTGCCTTACCCAATTGATACCATGGCGCAAAGCGTAGGTAAAGAGGCGCGTACCCAAGCTGATGCTTTGAAGCTTATCCCGTTTCAGCAGGAGTTTAACCAGGAAGTTTTACAGGTACAAAACCTTGGTGCAAGTAAAAATTACGAAGTACGCATAGATGGTAAACCCATTGGTAAATGGAGCGGACAGCAACTGCAAGCTGGGGTAAATCTTGCCGAAATAACCACTACACCGCAATACCAGCAGGCCTTAGCAGTAATGCATCTGAACGAAGAACGCTGGGTTATAGAGCGCCGCCTGCGCGAATACTGGTGGCTGCAATACTCCATCATGAAACCACACGGCTTGCTACATAATGACAGCCAGGCCACGGTTGATTCGCTACAGAAGTATGCAAAAAAAGACTTTTTTGTAGGTATAACACTTAATACTTATTACAAAGCCCGCCTTAAACCTATACGTGATGCATGGCAAAAGGAAATCGCCCTGTTAACCGACCAGATCTATATTATTAATCAACCCATAGCTCACCGTTTCGAGATAAAGGAAGACAACCAAACCGAACATGTTATCACACAAAAATAAATTTTTAAAAAGCACTTTTTTAGCTGCATCGTTAATGCTGTGCGGTGTAAAAGCTTTTAGCCAGCAGGCTTATTATATTGATGGTTACCACGGCGGCGTTTGGGGCCATTACCCTGATTGGAACACCCGCTTTATTTTAGATAACCTAAATAAACACCCATACTGGAACATTAACCTGGAGATTGAACCCGAAACTTGGGACAGGACCGCAAAAGTCGACCCAACAGCCTTAAAAGAGTTACAGGCGCTGATTGCCAACCAAACGGCAAGCGGAAGGGTAGAGTATGTGAACCCGGCTTACGCGCAAAGTTATATGTACAATATTGATGGTGAAAGCATAATCAGGCAGTTTGCGTATGGTATTGATAAGCTCAGAGGTTATTTCCCGGGTATCACTTTTAATACCTACTCTACCGAGGAGCCTTGTTTCACCAGCGCTTTACCGCAGATATTAAAGTCGTTTGGGTTTAAATATGCATCACTAAAAAACCCAAACACCTGTTTTGGTGGTTATACCCGTGCTTTCGGTGGCGAATTGGTCAACTGGATTGGTCCTGATGGTACAGGCATTACAACATCGCCCCGGTACGAGGTAGAGGCACTTTCAGAAAAATCTACCTGGCAAACCATCGCGTGGGATAACTCGCCAAGGTATATAAAGGCGGCTATTAAGTATGGCATACCCCACCCTATAGGTATGACCTTGCAGGATGCCGGCTGGAAAGGCGGACCTTTTATAGGTAATGCAGATACAGAGCAGCAAAAAAATAAGTACACCACATGGCATAACTATTTTGCCAACATCACCCCGAAAGATAAAAGGCAGGATTGGAAAGTTACCCAGGAGGATATGTTGGTAAGCCTTGTTTGGGGATCGCAGGTAACGCAAAAGCTGGCTCAACGTGTGCGGGTGGCTGAAAATAAAGTACTTGGTGCCGAAAAAATAGCGGTTATAACCGGGGTATTAAGTAAAAACACCAACTGGCCAAAAGCAGGCTTTGACAGCGCGTGGCGCACCTTGCTGTTATCCCAACACCACGATTGCTGGATAGTGCCGTATAACGGCAAGCAAGGCGATACCTGGACGGATAAAGTGGTGGATTGGACAGGCAATACCAACAGAATCAGCGATAGTATTTCTAACGTATCGTTACAAAAACTACTAAGCAAGAAAGGAGCGGGACAGATAGTTACCGTTATAAACACACAGGCCAACAAGCGTAACGAGACGGTTTCGGTAACCATACCTGCCGGATTGCAGGGTAAAAGCCTGTCGGTTAAAGATGCATCAGGCAAAGCAATGACATCTCAGGTGGTTAACGATAAATTGCTGTTTGTGGCCTCAACGCCATCATTCGGCTATAATACATATAGCATTACAGAAACAACAGCTTCAATTGAAAAAGGCACGCATGTAACTGAGCTTGCTGACGGGAATTTCAAATTAGAATCGGATCTGTATTCCATCATAATAAATCCAAAAAAAGGCGGCAGCATTACCAGTTTGTTTGCTAAAAAATTGAATAAGGAGATGGTTGACCAGGCTAACAAAAATGGTTTTAATACACTCCGCGGAAATTTTTATAATGATGGCGGGTTTAAAGCGTCCAATGATGACGCGGCAACTGTTACCATTTTAGAGAACGGCCCAATTCGCGCCAGTCTACAAATAAAAGGTAAAATAGTCGGTACAGACCTTACCCAGGTAATCACGCTAAACAAGGGGCAGCAAATCATTGATTTTAACTTAAACATCAACTGGAAAAAGGATGTTGGCGTCGGCGAAGATGTGGTGAAAAGCAACTACAAATGGACGAATTACAAGAAACCGTTTTATAACGATAGTAACAAACTGGTAACGGTTTTCCCGCTTAATTTAAAAACCCAAAAAGTTTATAAGAACGCACCGTTTGATGTGACCGAAAGCAAACTAAAAAACACTTTCTACAATAGCTGGGATAGTATTAAAACCACCGTGATACTGAACTGGGTTGATGTTACCGATGGCGAAGGCAAATTTGGTATGGCCATGTTTACCGATCATACTACCAGCTATACTCACGGCGAAAACTTCCCCTTAGGGTTGGTTACTCAGTACTCGGGAATGGGGCTGTGGGGACGCAGCTATTTTACAGATGGCCCAACAAACATCCATTATGCCCTAATGCCGCATGCCGGTAAATGGAACGAGGCGGGAGTATGGTCGGCATCCGCGCAATGGAACGAGCCATTGATTGTTCAGGTTGGCAATTCATCAGCAACAGTTAAACAGCAAACGCTTGTTAATCCGCAAAAGGGTTTGATATTAACATCAGCAGAAAATAGTAATAAAGATGTTTTATTGCGATTTTTTAATGCAGAAGGCGAAACCGATAAAAAGAAGATAATCCTGAATTTTAAATATACCAAAGCGCAGGTAGTTGAACTGAACGGAAAAGTATCCGGCGAATTAAAGATTACTAAATTATTAAACGGCTTAACATCTGTTGAGTTGCCAATGCCAAAATTCGGCATCCGTACTATCAGGTTTAGCACCATTTAAAGCAAAAAATAAGCTTGACATAGAAATTTTATAAATTTTAGCTAAAACGTTTTAATTAATATATTTGTCACTAACCAATACTGGTGCCGTATCTTTTGATCTCAATAAAAGATATCGCATTAAAATAATAGCCTCAAGGGAATGAGATTTAAATGTTTACTAACTTTTTCTGCCATACTGAGCGGCGCCCTAATGGCAACTGCGCAAACACCTGCAAGTTATGTTAACCCGTTTATTGGAGCAAGCACCAGTACAAAAGCGGCTGGTACCTATCATGGCCTTGGTAAAACTTTCCCGGGGGCCGATACCCCTTTTGGCATGGTACAGGTTAGCCCAAACACCATTACCGGTGGTGATAATGGCTCAGGCTATAGCTATGAGCACACCAGTATAGAAGGTTTCGCCTTTACACAAATGAGCGGCATTGGCTGGTATGGCGATCTGGGCAATTTCCTGGTGATGCCTACGGCGGGTAAACTAAAAACCAGTGCCGGCACGGTAGATCACCCCGAAGGCGGTTATCGCTCTGTATACTTAAAAGCAAGCGAGAAGGCATCGGCAGGATATTACGCTGTAAAACTTACCGATAACAATATTAAAGCGGAGATGACCGCCGCGCCGCATAGCGGTATACTTAGGTTCACTTTCCCTCAAAACAAACAATCGCGAATCCAGATAGATCTGGCACGCAGAGTAGGTGGTACATCAACCCTGCAAAGCGTAAAGGTGGTTAATGATCATGCCATTGAAGGCTGGATGAAGTGCACGCCCGATGGTGGCGGCTGGGGAAACGGCGATGGCCATGCAGAGTACACCGTATATTTCCATGCTGAGTTTAGCAAGCCTTTAAAAAACTACGGCGTTTGGAGTGCTGATATCCCCGATGGTTGGAGCCGCAAACGCGAAGACGTAGAAAGTACCAAATACCAGGCACAAATAGCAAACGCAGAAATAATAAAACAGGTAAAGGAAAAAGAAGGTAAACACCTTGGCTTTTATACTGAATTTACCACACAGGCAAATGAGCAGGTATTAATGAAAGCCGGCATTTCCTTCATTAGTATTGATGGCGCAAGGAATAACCTGAGCAAAGAAATTTCCGACTGGAACTTTGATGCTGTACACCAGCGTGCCGTTGCATTGTGGAATAAGGCACTATCAAAAGTTGCTGTTGTGGGTGGCACCAAAGAGGAGAAAACTGTTTTCTATACCTCCATGTACCACACTATGATTGACCCCCGCGTTTTTGAAGATGTAGATGGCCGTTACTGGGGCGGCGATGGCAAAGCGCATACCTCAAATGGGTTTACCAAGCGCACCATTTTCAGCGGTTGGGACGTTTTCCGCAGCCAGATGCCTTTGCAAACTATCATCAACCCTGCATTGGTAAATGATATGGTTAACTCGTTAGTTACCCTTGCTAATGAAAAAGATAAAAACTATTTAGAGCGTTGGGAATTGCTTAATTCCTATAGTGGCTGTATGCTGGGCAATCCGGCCGTATCGATTATTGCCGATGCTTACACGAAGGGCATCCGTGGGTTCGATCTTAAAAAAGCGTATGAGCTATCCGTCAACTCGGTAGAGAAATTTGGCAATGGCGATAAAGGCTACACGCCTGGCGGGTTGAGTCTCTCATACACATTGGAGTATGCTTATACCGACTGGTGCGCCGCGCAGTTAGCCAAAGCTTTGGGGAACAATAAAGATTACGAGAAATATACCCAGCGCGGGCAGGCTTATAAAAACATTTTTGATAAGGATAAAGGCTGGTTTCGGCCGCGTGAGGGAAACGGCGACTGGGCTGCCTGGCCTGATTCGGGAAGGTTAAAAGCCTGGTACGGTACTATGGAAAGCAATCCGTATCAACAAGGTTGGTTTGTGCCGCAGGATGTGCCCGGTATGGTTAAGCTGATGGGCGGTAGCCAAAAAGTAATTGCCGACCTGAACAACTTTTTTGAAAAAGCCCCTCAGGATATGATGTGGAACGATTACTATAACCACGCTAATGAACCCGTACACCATGTGCCTTATTTGTATAACCGTTTAGCTGCGCCATGGCTAACCCAAAAATGGACAAGGGCTATCTGCAAAAGGGCTTATCATGATGGTGTTTTGGGTTTAGTAGGTAACGAAGATGTTGGGCAAATGTCCGCCTGGTATGTATTATCGGCCATAGGGATACACCCTGTTTGTCCAGGCGATACAAGGCAGGAAATAACCAGCCCGGTATTTAATAAAGTGAGTATTAAATTGGATAACCGGTATGGTAAAGGCAAATTGTTTACCATACTGGCGGCAAATAACTCTGCTAAAAATATATATATTCAAAGTGCGCAATTAAATGGTAAGCCTTATAATAAATGCTTTATAGATTATAAAGATATTGTAGCCGGCGGCACACTTAAATTGCAAATGGGTGCACAGCCCTCAAAAACCTGGGGACTGGCCAATTAAGTTTATGAAAGCTAAATTGTTAATTCTGTTTGTTTGTAACCTGGTTGTGCCCGGCGTAATGGCCTGCGCGCAAGATCAATCCAGGGTGGTTGAGGTGGCAGCAGGCATACACAAAATAACAGTTGGTAATCCCGATAAATTTACGCCTTACAGTTTTTCGTCGGCTGCGCCGGATGTTAAAGCATTGGCGTCGTTACCTGCGGCAACAGTACCATTTAATATGGGCGATATCAAAGTTCGCCTTACCGATAGGGGGGCTGTAGTAGAAATTCCTTTGCAGGATAAAGAGCAGCTTTATGGCTTCGGCTTACAGATCAATTCTTTTAACCAGCGCGGGCTTCGTAAAAGACCGATAGTAAATGATAACCCGTTGAATGATCTGGGTTACAGCCACGCACCAATGCCTTATTACATATCAACAGCAGGCTATGGCATCCTGATCAATACATCTCGCTACACTACCTTTTATTGCGGTACTGCAAATAAGGTTAAGGCTGATGGAACTGCTAAAAGCGGCCCTAAAAATGCCCTCTCTACTGACGATCTTTACAAAAATGATAATACAGCCGGCAATTATGTGACAGTAGATATTCCCGGTGCAAAGGGGATTGAGGTTTTTGTAATAGGCGGGCCGGATATAAAAACTGCGGTGCAGCGTTACAACCTGTTATCGGGTGGTGGTGTCATCCCACCGCTTTGGGCGCTTGGCGTAAAGTACCGTGTAAAGGCCGATTTTAACGCCGGACAGGTTTATAAAATGGCGGCTTATTTCAGGGATAAACAGATCCCCTGCGATGTTTTGGGTTTAGAACCCCAATGGCAAACCGCTGCCTATTCCTGCTCTTATGTGTGGAATAATGTACTGTTCCCCAAGCCGCAAAAACTGATAGATAGTCTTAAAAGCAATAATTTCCATATAAATTTATGGGAGCACGCCTTTGTAAATCAGCAAAGTCCGCTGTATAATGTCCTGAAAAATAAATCGGGTAATTATACGGTTTGGAACGGTTTGGTGCCTGATTTTGCCGATTCGGCCACGCGCATCACTTTCGCGGCCTATCATAAAACAACGTTTGCCGATAAGGGCATTTCGGGTTTTAAGCTTGATGAGTGCGATAACTCAAACCTGGCATATGGCAGCGGCACATGGAGTTTCCCTGAATTAAGTGAATTCCCATCAGGGATTGACGGCGAGCAGATGCACCAGCTTTTTGGTTTGCTTTATCAAAAAACAATGCTATCTATGTTCCGGGCAAATAATACACGTACACTGCTTGATGTGCGCTCGTCAAACGCGTTTGCATCCTCGTACCCGGCGGCATTATACAGTGATATTTACGGGCACGAAAATTATATACAAATGATACCTAATTCGGGCTTTTCGGGGTTGCTGTGGTCACCCGAGGTAAGGGAGTCTTCCTCATCTACAGAATTATTAAGGCGTACGCAAACCGCTGTATTATCGGCACAAACCCTTTTTAACAGCTGGTATTTGCAAAACCCACCATGGCTACAGTTTGATAAAGCGAAGAACAACAGCAACGAATTTATGACCGATGCCACACAGATTGAATTAACCATTAAACAGCTGCTTAATTTCAGAATGAGCCTGATTCCTTATTTATACAATGCATTTGCGCAGTATAAATTTAAAGGCATCCCGCCATTCCGCGCATTGGTAATGGATTATCCCGATGATAAAAACACCTATAACGTAGATAATGAATACCTGATAGGCGAAAGCTTATTAGCCGCACCTTTAACCGGCAATTTAAACGAGCGCAAGATTTACCTGCCTGCAGGCAACTGGTATAATTATAATACAAATGAAAAATATGCAGGAGGTAAAGAATATATCATTAAATGCGATCTGGATAAACTACCCCTTTTTGTAAAGGAGGGTAGCATTTTACCTATAGCTAAGCCATTACAATTTACTAATGCCAAAACTGTATTTGAGATTGATTGCAAAGTTTACGGGCAAAACGTTAATCCCACTGCACTTTACGAGGACGATGGCTTAAGCTATAACTATGAGCGGGGCCAGTATAATAATATCGACCTTAACTGGGTAAACGGGAAAGGCAAAGTTAAACGTGCAGGTAATTACAGATCATCACGTTATAGGATAACCAATTGGGTAAAGATTGATTAATATTCAATAGAAAGATAATAATAGTAACTAATAACTAAATCGATTAACTAAATAAAGTGAATATAAAACTTAAAAAAAGTGCGAAGTGGATAGCTTGCGCATCGGCAGCAGTGTTTTGCCTGGGTTCATCATTAACGCTTAAAGCGCAGACTGTAGCTCCCTTTAAAAACGGCGATAGGGTGGCATTTGTGGGTAACAGTATTACCGACGGGGGGCATTTCCACTCGTATGTATGGCTTTATTATATGACGCACTTCCCAGATATGCGCATTACCTGTTTTAATGTTGGTATTGGTGGCGACGTAGCCAAACAAATAGCCCGCAGGTTTGATACCGATGTGCTTACAAAAAATCCTACAGTTGTAACCCTTTCATGGGGAATGAATGATACTGGTTACATCGAGTGGTTCCGCAGCGATGCGCAGGAAACTATTAAAAGCCGGTTGGATACATCTTTTAAATATTACCACCAGATAGAGGCAAAACTTAAAAAGCTGCCTAATATAAAACCGATACTGATCGCATCGTCGCCTTACGATGAGTTTACCTATGCTACGCCTAATAACATATACAAGGGTAAAAGCGCAGCATTACTTCAGGTTGCCGAGTTTCAGGAAGAGGCTGCAAAAAAAAATAACTGGGGCTTTATTGACCTGAACCGCCCAATGACGGCTATAAACAAACGCGAGCAGGAGAAAAATCCAACATTTAGCCTTACACCAAATGATCGGATCCATCCGGATAATGATGGGCATATGGTGATGGCTTACCTGATCCTGAAGGCACAAGGTTTAGCAGGTAAATCAGTAGCTGATGTAGTGATCAGTGCTAACGATAAAAAAGTAGATAAGGCCGAGAATAGTAAGATCACTAAGGTTGCAGATACTGCTGATGGCATCTCGTTTGATTATTTGGCTAAATCGCTTCCATACCCTTTAGATACTGTTTCCAGAAGCTGGGGTAATCATAAAAAACAGATCGAAGCTATAAAGCTGGTTCCGTTTATGAACGAATTTAACCGAGAAATGCTCACCGTGAAAGACTTGGCCGCAGGTAACTATCAGCTTAAGATTGATGATGAGGTAATAGGCAAGTGGTCGGCAAGCGCGCTGGCTAACGGTATAAACCTTGCCGAGCAAACAAACACACCTCAATACCAGCAAGCCATTCAAATAATGAGTTTGAACGAAGAACGATGGGAAATTGAAAGGCGCTTACGTAACCATGCCTTTATAGAATACAATGTATTGTACGATCGCGGCTTGTTAAATGCCGATAATATTGCCGCAATGGATACTGTTAGTAAGATTGCCAAAAAAGAAATTTTTGTTGCCGGTAACAAGGGCAACTACATTTTATCGCAATATAAATCTGTAAGGGATGCATGGCAAATGGAAATGGATGTGTTGCTGAGCCAGATCTATAAAATAAATAAACCCGTTACCCACAAAATATCACTAACCCGTATCAATTAATAATTATGGCTAAAATTATATATCAAAGAATACTCTTTGTTTTACTTGTTTGTTTCGGGATAAATGCCAGCGCCGCCGAGGTAGATACGGTGCTTACGCATAGCGATATCATGAAAAAGGATATTAAAGCTGTAGTGATATTACCCAATAACTACTCAAAAAAAGTGAGTTATCCCGTAGTTTATTTATTACATGGTTTTAGCGGTAATTACGCCGATTGGATAACAAAAGATGCGCCAGTGCAAAACCTTGCAGATCAGTATCATTGCATCATAGTTTGCCCTGATGGTGCGTTTGCAAGCTGGTATATTGATAGCCCGGTAAACAGCTATTGGATGTATGATACCTATGTTTCAAAAGAACTGGTTAGCTATATCGACGCGCACTTTTCAACCATCAAAAATCGTACTGGCAGGGCAATAACCGGCCTAAGTATGGGGGGGCATGGCGCATTATCAATGGCTATTCGCCACCAGGAAGTTTATGGGGCTGTGGGCTCTATGAGTGGGGCAGTAGATCTTAAACCTTTTGCTAAAGATTTTGCTATAAACCAGATACTTGGCGAATATAAAGACAACCCTAAAAGCTGGGCCGACCATAGTGTTGTAGGTATGGTAGATCAGCTAAAACCCGGTGTATTGAAAATTATTTTTGATTGTGGGGCAGACGACTTTTTTATTGGCGTGAACAACGCTTTGCACGAGCAATTACTCAAGGCAAAAATAGCGCACGACTACACCGTCCGGCCTGGTGCACATACCTGGGAATACTGGAGTAATTCTATGAACTATCAGATGTTATTTTTTAGTCGCTTTTTTGATAAGCTAAACTGATTTAGTAACCTCCAATCATTGATAAATCAATATTTAAACTTGTTTTTAAGTATCAAATTCACATCTAAATATTGCTAATGTTGTCAAAATTTAAAAAGTTTACGATAGGGCAATATTTCAGATAAATAATTTGCTAAATCGTTTTTATGATTTTATATTTGATTTGCAATAACCAATTATAACGCCTGTAAGCAGGCTCTTGCTAAAAAACCTTTTTAAGAAGCTTTTAAGCTTTGTTGAACAAACTTTATGCTATGAGGAAACTTTACATTCTTAGCTTTTTTTGCGCTGCTGCCACTATTCTTTTTTCATGTAAAAAAGATGGCTTTTTAGGCCAAACGCAAACAACCGACCTTACCGAAGAGGCTGTTTTTAAGGATAGTGTTAATACCACTGCCTTTTTAACCAATATATATTTAAAGGTTGGTTTTAGCGAAAGCGCAACCCGCTTTGGTAATGGTGGGCTTGATGTAGCGTCCGACGAAGCCGAACCTTACGACAACTCAGAGATCACCACCATAGGTTTTGCCAATGGTTCGGTTGATGCCAATACAGTATCAGGCGATGCTTACAATACTTGCTATACCAATATAAGGGCGGTAAATGTATTGTTTAAGCATTTGCCACAAACCCCGCTACGGGATGTCACCAAAACGGAAATAAAAGCCGAGGCGCGTTTTTTAAGGGCCTGGTATTACTCTATACTATTAAAACATTATGGTGGTGTGCCTTTAATTGGCGATACCGTATATAACTATACCGATAAAATACCAGCCCAGCGAGCAAGCTATAAAGATTGTGTGGACTATATTATATCAGAATGTAATAAGGCTGCTGCCGACCTTCCGTTTACACAGGTGGGGTTATTGTTTGGCAGAGCTTCAAAAGGGGCTTGCCTCGCTTTAAAAATGAGGGTGCTGCTTTATGCTGCAAGCCCGTTGTTTAATGATGATAATACTGTCCCGGGGCCTACACCACTTTCTATAGCCACAGATAAAGTAAAGCCATTGGTTGGCTATACCGATTTTAAAAAGGAGCGTTGGGAAGAAGCTGAAAAAGTTGCCGATACGCTGATCAAATCGGGAGCATATCAATTATATATCGATAATGCTACCAGCCCGGGTTTTGGGTTTCAGTATGGTTTTACCATTCGTCCAAGTTTAGAAAATATTTGGCAGGTGACCCGGCCATCTAATCAGGACCTTGAAAATGCTTACGATCCGCCATCTCGCGGGGGGCATGGCGGCGGCTTCCCGTATCAGGAGTTGGTTGATGCTTTCCCGATGGCTGACGGAAAGGATATTCATGACCCGACGTCGTCATATAATGCAAACAGCCCTTATGATAACCGCGACCCTAGACTGGCTTACACTGTAAATCGAGACCAATCGAAACTAATAACCGCCAATTCTTTAACGCCAACGGCTATCAATATTTATACAGTTAATGGCCAGGGTACAGGGGTTGATGCTATTTATGCAGGTACAAAAACGGGTTATTATGGCAATAAGATGCTCGATCCAAAGGCTGTTCCAAATTCTTTTAACCAAACAGCCAGATGTATCCCCCTAATTCGTTATGCCGAAGTATTATTAAGCTATGCCGAAGCTGTAAATGAATTTGAAGGCCCTGCAAAAGCCTATGAGCCGATTGAACAGATCAGGATGAGGGCAGGATTGAGCAATTATAAACTACCCCTTGGTTTAAACCAGGTAGAGATGCGCAAAATAATACAGAACGAACGCCGCTTAGAACTTGCTTTTGAAGGGCACCGCTTTTGGGACGTACGCCGATGGAAAATAGCACCGCAAGCATTTACCCAGCAAATGACTGGTTTAGAAGTTCAAAGGAATAGTGCGGGTGCTATTGAAAACTTAAAACGTGTTAATGTACGGAAACATGGGTTTAAAACGGCGCTTTATTTATGGCCATTACCAACAAGTGAGGTGGCAAAATCGCCGCTAACCTTACAAAACCCAGGGTATTAATTATTAAAGCAGATTGATATTAAATTATAAACTATGTATAAAATATTAATACAGTTAAGACAGCGACAGGCAATCAGGATATTACTTGCAGGTTGCATGTTTTTTGCAGCATCGTGCAAAACAGAGAATATGGTACCAGTAGTAAATGAATCTGTTAAAAATATCGACGGTACCTGGAAAATAGCATCGGCAACATTAAACGGGACTGATATATTAAATACCATACCTGATGCCATGACCCATTTAAGCGGTTTTGGTGTAACCTTCACCGATGGGAAATATACACTTACAAACCCAATACCTTTTATTGTGGAAACAGAGGGTACCTATACTTTTAACGACCCTCAATATCCGTTTGATATAAGTTTTACACCAACAGGTGCTACTACGGCAGTGAAGTCTACATTTCAGTTTCCGGTAGTGCAGGGGCAAAGGCGAGTTACACTAACTTTTAGCCCGGGGTGCAGCAAAAACATTTACGTATACACACTTAAAAAAGATAACTAACTCATAACAATTGTTATATGATAAAATATTTACGTAACACACGAAAAAAATTACCCAGGTATGTATTCCTGGCGGCGCTTATTTTGTTCCTGAGTAATTGCGATTTTATTATTAATTCCATTACGCAGCCTTTAACCGCAAATGTAGGGGAAGAGATCACAACCGTATTGGATGCCAATTTCAATGTAGATGGAGGCCCATATACAAAAAGGATAGTAATAGGCATACTTGCACCCAAATCATGGAAGATAGGCGAAAACACAAAAATCACTTTTAGTGGAGATAAAGGTACTGGTACCATGGTCCCGATACCGGCATCAGAAGTTGCTGCCAGTGCTAAAAATGGCGAGAACTGGGCCACGCGCATGAAAAATAAGCTGGGTATTGGTCCAAACTTTATTGATGATATGGAGTGGGTGCCATTTCAGACTGCGGAGAGCCTTACGGCAAATATTAACGAAAAGGCTAACGCGAAGTTTCAAATAAAAATGAAGGTGGGTATTGACGGGCAAAATACATCAGTGAGGCTTGGTTATGTGGTATGCAATAAAGATGACGGGTTGGCAGATGATACTCCAAACCTGTGGCCTGTTAAATATGCCAATTGTTTGGAAGTTAGCGGCGGTACCGGCGATCTGATTGATTTTTGTAACCCATCTTTAGCAGTGCTTTCTCCGGTAAAAGTACTTGATAACGATTTTGAAAGCATCACATTTGATAATACAGTTACAACAACGGCCTTAAAAGATGTGCAAAACATTTATTTATGTGCAACCGCCCACACCAGCGATGGCCAGGACATTGTAGTATGCGCACAGGATGAGCGTTCAAAAATGAGAACTATTGCGCCCAATAAATTCCAGATAACAATTTGGCCGCGTGGGTATTTCAACGTCCCGGCAGGGAAAACACTAACCGGCGTCGATTATTATTTTACCGATCAGGGAGGGACGGTAAAAGTGGGGTTTGGTAACGTATCAACGGTTCCTTTCAAAATTAAATTTCTTTGCGATTAATAAAATAGCCCCGAGCAAATAATAATTAATACAGCAAGGCTTGCAACAAAACGGCATCTGTTTAGCCCTAATTATGCCCTTTAATTAAAACTTATAAACCTGATTCTATGCAATATAATTACTTGAAAAAAAGCATTTTAGTGTGGGTCATGCTTGTCATGATCGGCACTGGCCTTGCCTCCGCGCAGGATACAGTTAAAACTGTACCTACAGGATATGTTAGTGGTAAGGTTTTCAATCAGTTTAAACAGCCCTTAGTGGGTGTAAAAGTGCATGTAGCAAAAACTGCCGATACCGCAACAACTGATAAAAATGGCGTGTTTCAAATATTGGCCCAAAAAGGCAGTGTGCTGCAAATAACCGGTAAAGGATATAATGCTGCGCATTATATCATTAATAAGGCAGATAAAATAAACATTCAGCTGTCAGATCAGTTCCTGAAGAATACTGATAAAGTAGATGTACTGTACAATACAATAAATAAAGAGGAGAACTTAGGTGCGGTATCAACCATATACACCAACCAGCTTACCACAACCCCGGCATCACTATATACCTACGCTTTACCCGGCCAACTGGCAGGGTTATACACCCGGCAAACAAGCGGTTTTGGTAGCCCACAGGCGGGTTCGCCAACAACAAACTCATTTCTTGTAAATTATGTAACAAGCCGCAATATCACATCAAATGATAACAACGGGCAAATAAGTCTGCAGGTTAGAGGGGCGGTCAATGCCTCTGGTTTCGCCTCTGCCCCAATTACAATAATTGATGGTGTACAGCGGGAACTATCATCAATTGACCCCGAAACCATTGAATCGGTATCGGTTTTAAAAGACGGGCTCTCAACCATATTGTTGGGTATAAATAGCTCTAATGCGGTTTTATTGGTAACAACTAAAAAAGCACAGGCAGGGCGTACGCTAATATCTTTTACAGCACAAACAGCTATACAGCAATCACTGGGTTTACCAACACCTTTACCGGCATACCAATACGCTTATTTATATAATGAGGCACTACAAAATGATGGTAAGGCGCCATTTTATACCACCGCCGATTTTGACGCTTACCGTAACCATACCGACCCAATAGGCCACCCTGATGTTGACTGGTTTAACACCATACTGCGTAAAAATTCGCCTATGCGTAACTATAAGTTAAATATTACCGGTGGTAATAGCATAGCCAGGTATTCTGTATCGTTAAATTATCTTAACCAGGCTGGTATCTTAAAATCAGACCCCTCGCTGTCATACAATACCAATAATAACCTTAGCCGCTATATTCTTAACTCAGATATCAATATCAGCGCAACCAAAAACTTTACTATCGATCTGCAATTATTTGGTCGTGTACAAAGTATTAATTATCCGGGCCAGGGTGCAAGCGGTTTTAGCAATATATTTTCAACGCTGTTTGGTACACCAAACAATGCCTATCCTATTTATAACCCCAATGGCAGTTTTGGTGGCAATAACCAAAGTTTTTATCAAAACAACTTACTGGCCATGTCGCAGTACTCGGGTTATACTTTAACGCAAAACCATGATGTATTAACAAACCTTGATCTTAAGTACGATATGGGGAGTTATCTAAAAGGCTTATCGTTGCGTGCAAAAGGTAATTTTGCCATAAACTCCCAAAACTATATCGACAGAAGTTCACAAAACGCGGTTTACCAATATAATGCTAATGGTAGTTATAATGTGTTCGGTTCGACACGGTCACAAAGCAATAGCTTTAACAATGTATCAAACTCAAGGTATTCATACGCCCAGGCTGCTATAGCTTACGATAACAGCTTTGGTAAAAACAATTTCAACGCCCTTTTATTTTACGATTTCAGGTCTATTATACTTACTTATGACCTTCCCCGCCTTATTCAAAACCGGGCTCTGCAGGTTTCATATAATTACGATGGCAAGTATTTCATAACAGGTGCCATAAACAACAGCGGAGATGATCGTTATGCACCGGGGCATAGGTTTGGCATGTTCTACGCGGGCGGTATAGGCTGGCAAATGGGCAAAGAAAGCTTTATTAAAGACAATATATCTTGGATAGATTCATGGAAATGGCGGGCAAGCTATGGTAACACCGGTAATGGTAATGCCGAGGTGCCGGGCTATTTTGCGTACCGCAGTACTTATGATTCTAGCAATGGTGCCAGTTATCCACAAGGTACCGGTTATTCTAACGGATCAGGTTATGGCGAAACCAACGGTGTAATAAACCCGGCTCTGGAGGCAGAAAGGGCACATAAAATAAACTTTGGTACTGATATGTCACTGTTTAATAACAAGTTGCAGGTTACTGCTGATTACTTCTATGAGCGGTATTATAACCTTCTTAAAAATCGCGGAAACAGCAACCAGCTGTTAGGCGCAAATTATCCTTATGAAAACATTGGTGTAAACCTGATGCAGGGCGGTGAACTTACAGTAACACATCAAAGTCACATAGGCGATTTTAATTACTTTATTACGGGTAATGCAAGCATAGTAAAAACAAAACAAGTGTTTTTTGATGAACTAAAGCCTTTATACCCATGGATGGCGAAAACTGGTTTACCGGTAAATGCTTTATATGGTTACACAGCATTAGGCTTTTTTCAAACCCAGCAGGAAGCAAGTACAAGTGCTACAACAGCAGGCTTTACTGCTAAACCGGGCGATATTAAATATAAGGACCTAAATAGCGATGGCATTATCGATCAGAATGATATATCAGCTATTGGGAATTTAAAACCGCTTATTTTTTACGGCCTTAACTTTGGCTTTAACTACAAAGGTTTTAATGTAGGCGTTATACTACAGGGTGTTGGTAATCTGCAAACCATTTATAGCCAGGGCGATATTACGCAGGGTTTTATGGGCAAAGGCTTTTTCGGGAACGCACCTTATGGCCAGGCCTATACAACTATACTTAACAGATGGACACCCGAAACAGCAGCTACAGCCACCTCGCCAAGGCTAACCACTGTGGGCATAAATGCTAATAACGGCGCATGGTCTACATTCTATCTGCACTCTGCAAATTACATCAGGTTAAAAAATGCCGAGGTAGGATACACCCTTCCTTATATCGTAACATCAAAATTAGGGATATCAAGCTTAAGGTTTTTTGTAAATGGCGAAAACCTGGTAACCATAGCCGGTTACAAAGGTATCGACCCGGAAGTGAATGGTTTAGCTTACCCTATACAGCGCGTGTTTAACGCCGGTGTAAGTGTCAAATTATAATATAACAGTAAAGGATATGATTATGAAGACCTTTAAATATAAAATACTATTGATAACAGCTGTAACTGCTGTAGTTGCGGGCTGTAAAAAGTACGAGCAGTACCCCGCTGAGCAACGTACTATAGATTATGTTTTTGATAAAAATGACTCGTTAGGCACCAACGCCTATTCTTTTCTGAACAGTACCTACGCGCTGTTAAAGAGCGGGCATAACCGGGTTAACGGAGAGTATCTCGATGCGGCATCAGACGATGCGGTATCGGCATCCAATAATACAACCTCAGTTCCGTACATATTATCAACAGGTTCGTATAATTCAACCAATTTACCTGCCGATGAGAACGTGTGGCAAAATGCTTATGTAGCTATAAGAAAAGCTAACGTATTTATTAGCAACATAGGTGTTGTACCCGTTAAGGATGAATTGCGACCAGGTGTTTCTATGAAATTTGCCTGGAAAAGCGAAGCGAGATTTATCAGGGCCATGTTTTACTTTGACCTGCTTAAACGTTATGGCGGTGTACCAATTGTGGGTGATAAAGTTTTTACGTTAGATGATGACTTAAACATGCCGCGTAATAGCTTTGCGGAATGTGTTGACTATATAGTAAGCGAGTGCGATGCTATTAAAGGTAGCCTGCTCACCGTTCCGCTGGCAAGCCCTACAGCAAATTCGCAAAGGGTTACCAATGCAGCTGCATTAACCCTTAAGGCTAAGGTGTTATTATATGCGGCAAGTCCGCTTTTTAACGGTGGTAATATTGATGGCGCCAACCCGCTAACGGGTTATACAAGCTTTGATGCTAACAGGTGGGTATTGGCAGCACAGGCGGCTAAAGATGTGATGGACCTGAATGCCTTTACATTAGTGCCCGATTTCAGAAACGCGTTTATAACCCAGGTGCCGGCAAATACCGAGGTTATTTTTCAACGACCCAATGGCTTAACAAACACGGTAGAATCAAATAACGGGCCTATTGGCTTTACTACCAACCCTATTGGGCAGGGTAAAACCAGCCCAACGCAGGATCTGGTTAATGCCTTCCCCATGAAAAACGGCTTGCCTATTGATGCACCGGGGTCTACTTATGACCCAAATGATCCTTATGCTAACCGCGATCCGCGTTTAGGCTATACCATATTTTACAACGGCTCGCCGTGGCTTAATTCATTAGTACTAACCTATGAGGGTGGGCGCAGCAAGCCAAACATAGGTAACCAACAAACGGTAACCGGTTACTACATGCGTAAATTTATGGGTTTGTACGAAAGCCAAAGCAATTACGGTACAGCATCCGAAGACTGGATGTTTTTTAGGTATGCCGATGTGTTGCTTGCTTACGCTGAAGCGCAGAACGAAGCGCTTGCCACGCCAGATAATAGTGTATATACTGCGGTCGAAAAAATACGCCAGCGTGCAGGTTTAAGCCCGTACCAACTTGCACCCGGACTAAGCCAAGATGCAATGCGTACCATTATACGTAACGAGCGCCGTATTGAAATGGCTTTTGAAGAAGACCGCTATTGGGATATCCGCCGCTGGAAAATTGCTGAAGATGTAATGAATAAGCCGAGGGTAGGGGTTACTATAGCCAATGCTATAGCGGGCTATACTTATACCTATGCACCAGTTCTTGCTACTAAGTTTAAAGCGCCGGCCATGTACCTGTACCCTATACCTTACAACGAAACAGTGAAGAACACTAAGTTGAAACAAAACCCGGGATGGTAATTAACCTCTATATCAATTATTGAATTAAGAACTTATCATGAGAAAAATTATACTATTACCTATTATAATGTTGTTACTGCCGGCTGTGCTGTTTGCCCAAAACAGGGTAATTACCGGTACAGTAAAAGATGGTAACGGCGTTTTGCCCGGGGCCACAGTTGTTGAAAAGGGTATGCCTCAAAATATTGCTATTGTAAGTACCGGTGGTAAGTTTACAATAACACTAAAAGGCAGCGCAGAGGTTATTATTGTTAAATTTATAGGGTATGTGCAGCAGGAAGTTAAGGTAGCCGATAAAAGCAGTGTTGATGTTATCCTACAATCAAGCAGCCAGGATATGAATGAGGTGGTTATATTGGGATATCAGCCTAAAAAACGTATAACCAATACAGGTTCGGCCAGTCAGATCTCAGCCGCTGATGTGCGTACTGTACCAACAGCAAACGTTCAAAATACATTATCAGGCAGGTTGCCTGGTTTTTTCTCTCAGCAAACATCAGGGCAACCGGGCAGGGATGCGGCGTCGTTTTATATCCGTGGCTTAAGCTCTATCAATGGCTCAAATACCCCACTTATAATAGTTGATGATGTTGAGTACCAGGCAGATCAGCTGCAGCAAATTAACGTTAACGAGATTGAAACCATTACCATTTTAAAAGATGCGTCAACAACTGCCATATATGGTGTAAAAGGAGCAAATGGTGTTTTAGTGGTAACTACCCGCAGGGGAAAAGTAGGGGCACCCACCGTAAATTTAAGGATGGAAACCGGTGTGCAATCGCCAACCAAGATCCCCAAATTCCTTAATTCATACCAAAGCGCATTATTAATTAATGAGGCGGAAACCAATTATAATAAAGCATATAATCAGCCAAATGGCGGGTTGTCTTTTACACCTGCCGATCTGGAAGCTTTCCGTACCGGTAGCGACCCTTACGGCCACCCGGATGTTAACTGGTACAAAGCTATACTTAAAGATTATACCAGTCAAAGCAACACCAACTTAGATATATCCGGCGGAACAAACGTTATTAAATACTTTATTACAGGTGGGCTTTTTACACAAAACGGGTTATTGAGGAATTTTTCTGACCCGCAAAACGAGATCAATAGCGATTACAACTATAACCGTTATAACTTTCGTTCAAATCTGGACTTAAAAGCGAATAAAAACCTGAGCGTAAGGTTAGACCTGAGTGCACGTTTCGGTACGGTAAACCAGCCGCATAGTCAAAATATTTTAGGAGAAATATACGATTATACAAAAGTAACGCCGTTTTCGGCCCCCTTCCTAAACCCTAATGGCAGTTATGCTTATGCATATTCACAATTCAATACCTTTTCGTTAAAGAATACGCCACAGCAATATGCTACCATAAATGCAAGGCTTGCAAATGGTGGTTATGACCGCAGCACCCGTACAGACTTTAACTCGTTGTTTGATATCAGCGAAAAGCTTGATGACATAACCAAAGGCCTGGCAATTACAGGTCGTGTAAGTTACTCCAGTATTGAGCAATATACAAAGCAATTATACAGGTACAATAGTTCCGGTTCATTCTCCTATAACCCGCCGAGTTACCATTACAACCCGGTTAACGATACCTATACACTTGACCCGCGCGGCAAGTACGTGCTATCTGATTATAACCTGGCCGGTAATACCGATACTTATATTACCAGATTAAACTTGCAGGGCTTTATGACCTATGATAGAATATTTGCCGGTGACCACCACGTAAATGCCTTATTACTATATAATCAATACCAGGATAACAGCCAGGCAGATCCTCCGTCAAAGTTCAGTGGGCAATCAATAAAAGTGGGATATGGTTATAAAGACAAATACCTGATTGATTTTAACGGGGGGTATAATGGTACAGATCGTTTTGCATCAGTTCACCGCTTTGGATTTTTCCCGGCTGTTTCTATAGGTTATAATATTGCTAATGAAGACTACTTCAGGAAAAACGTATCATTTGTTCAGTATTTAAAGCTACGTGCATCTTACGGTAAAGTAGGGTCTGATGCTATTGGGGGCTCAAGGTATATTTACAGCCAGTTTTATAATAAAAACAACTTTAGTTATCCTAACGACTATAGTTTTGGCACGAGCCATAATCCTGCGGGTGCTATCTATGAAGGTACCCTGGCAAATACCGATGTGTTCTGGGAATCGCAAAAGGAACTTAACGTGGGCCTCGAAGCCAATATGTTTAATAACAAATTAAGCCTGGTAGTTGAGTTTTTTAGAAACATCAGGTATAATCAGTTGATCTATCCGGGCGATATATCTGCAGTGTTGGGTGTTGGCGCACCTGCAGTAAACGCAGGTAAATCAATAAACCGTGGTGTTGAGGGCCAAATTGGTTACCAAACAACAATAGGGCAGGTGCAATTCCAATCAAACTTTGTATTTTCTTATGCTAAGAACAAGATATTGGAGATGAGAGAAGCAGCCCCGGCATATCCCTGGTTATACAGAACAGGGCAACCAATAAACCAGCCGTTTGGTTACAAGTTTATAGGGTATTACACCCAGGAAGATGCCGATAAGATAAACAGTGGCGCTACGGGTGCCCCCCCTGCGCCAACCAACGGTGCCAAAATACAGGCGGGCGACTTAAGGTACCAGGATAAAAATGAAGACGGGAAAATTGATATTTACGATCAGCAGCCAATAGGCAAACCAAACCTGGCTAATACTACCCTTGGTTTAACCTTAGGCGCAGCTTATAAAGGTTTTAGTGTAAGTGTTTTACTACAAGGGGCTTTTGGTTACAGCTTCGCTGTGGTTGGTACAGGTGTTGAGCCGTTTAAAAGCCAGTTTCAGCCTATACATGAGCAACGCTGGACACCGGCAACCGCTGCTACCGCACAGTTCCCAAGTTTAACAACAGATCCGTTATCTGTTAGTAGCCCATCAAATTATTTATCAGATTACTGGCTGATCAATGCACATTACATCCGTTTAAAAAGTGTGGATATAGGTTACCAGTTTCCGAGCAAAATGCTGCCTTTTCACTTTAAATACGTGCGTTTATACTTAAGTGCTTATAACTTATTTACCTGGACAAATTATAACAAGTACCAGCAGGATCCGGAAGTGGCAACCAGTTCGGCAGGTGATGTTTATCCAAACGAACGTGTTGCAACCTTAGGTTTGCAGGTTACGTTCTAAAAGAAATATATCACTACAGATTAAGCCTTCGGGCTTTTTTTGTAGTGATTTTGCTAAATCATTATATATGAGTATTGGGTTGATTATGTTGGCAAGATCCGGAAGTGTCGTATTCAGGATCCATTGCTAAAACGGTAGAATATACCCGATATTTAACATCTTCAGATCATCCAAAACTCCGTAACGTGTTATACCCAAATATCAACCTTAAAAAAGCATTACTACTTGCAATACTACCTGTAGTGTTATTAAACCCAGTTAAAGCGCAGCAACAAAATCTGGTGCATTACGCCAATACCCTGCAGGGTACAAATAGCAAGTTCGAGCTATCGTACGGTAACACATACCCGGCAACCAGCGTGCCCTTTGCCATGAACACCTGGACACCACAAACCGGCAAAAACGGCGATGGATGGAAGTACCAGTACTTTGAAAATACCATCAGGGGGTTTCAGCAATCGCACCAGTGCAGCTCATGGGTAAATGATTATGCAGTTTTTTCGTTGATGCCCGTTACCGGCAAACTGCTGGTGATGGATGATGAGCGCGCTTCTAAATTCGATCATAAGAATGAGGTAGCGCAGCCAAACTATTATAAGGTTAGGTTTGATAACAATATCACTACCGAAATGACAACCACCGAGCGTGGCGCGCATTTGCGGTTTACCTTCCCCAAAGCCGCGGCCTATTTGGTTTTGGATGGCTATACCAAAATGAGCCAGGTAAAGATTTATCCTACAGCGCGTAAAATTACGGGCTGGGTAAATAACTGCCGCTGGGCACCCCAAAACTTTAAAAATTATTTCGAGATTGTGTTTGATAAGCCATTTAAGGCTTACGGCACCTGGGAGAATAAAACAGGCAAAATAACTGCAGGTAACTTAACAGATGAAGGTGATGGCCGTGGTGCTTACATCCAGTTTGCCGATGGTGATGTGGTGCAGGCAAAGGTTGCGTCGTCATACATTAATCTGGAACAAGCCACCCTAAACCTGCAAACCGAGCTGGGCAAATTCAAATCAATTGAAGATACCAAAGCAGCATCAACAAAAATATGGAATACATTATTTAACCGTGTTTTGGTTGAGGGCGGCACCGAAGAGCAAAAGGCTACGTTTTACTCATGCCTGTACCGTGCAAACTTGTTTTCGCACCGTTTCTTTGAGATCAATAAAGAAGGTAAACCATACTATTTCAGTCCGTACGATGGTAAGATCCACGATGGCTATATGTATACTGATAATGGTTTTTGGGATACGTTCAGGGCGCAATTTCCGCTAAATACTATACTGCACCCCAAAATGGAGGGACAATATATGCTGGCACTGCTTGCCGCTCAGGAACAATGTGGCTGGTTCCCCGCATGGTCCTTCCCGTCCGAAACAGGTGGTATGTTAGGTAACCATGCTATCTCTTTACTGGCAGATGCCTGGGTAAAAGGCATCCGTACGTTCGATCCGCAAAAGGCGCTGAAAGCCTATGCCCACGAGGCCAATAATAAAGGCCCATGGGGAGGTGCAAACGGCCGTGGTAATGCTAAAGAGTATAATGCTAATGGCTATGTACCATATTCACAAAAAACATTAGGGGCAACAGCACAATCTTTAGAGTACGCTTACGATGATTTCTGTGGATATAGTTTGGCCAAAGCTGTAGGTAATAAAGGGTACGAAACTGCCTTTGGCAAAAATATGTACAACTACAAAAGTTTGTATGACCCCGGCACCCGTTTTATGCGCGCTAAGGATGAAAATGGCAAATGGGTTGAGCCATTTGACCCATTGGAATGGGGCGGCCCTTATACCGAAGGAAACGCATGGCATTGGCAATGGTCGGTTTTTCATGATATCCAGGGTTTGATAAACCTGATGGGCGGTAATAAAAATTTCACGGCAAAAATTGATTCTGTTTTCTCGCAGCCATCAACCATAAAGGTTGGCGGTTATGGGCAGGTGATACACGAAATGACAGAGATGAAACTGATAAACATGGGGCAGTATGCACATGGCAATCAGCCTATCCAGCACATGATATACCTGTATAACTATGCGGGCCAGCCCTGGAAAACCCAGCAGCATGTTCGTGAGGTGATGGAAAAGATCTATAATTCTACCCAAAATGGTTACCCCGGCGACGAAGACCAGGGGCAAATGTCTTCATGGTATGTATTGAGCGCTTTGGGTATCTACAGCGTTACGCCGGGCACAGACCAATACGCTATTGGCAGCCCTGTGTTTAAAAAGGTGACACTGACACTGGAGAATGGTAAAAAGTTCATTATACAGGCTAATAACAACAGCAAGCAGAACGTATATATACAGTCGGCAACGTTAAATGGTAAGCCCTATACACATAACTGGCTCAGCCATCACAGCATAACAAACGGTGGTATCTTGAAATTTGAAATGGGGAACAAGCCAAACTTTAAAAGGGGACTTGCGCCGCAGGATAAACCGTTCTCGTTATCGAAGGCAAAGTAAAACAGACTATTTACGATTACTTCAGGTTAAAATAAAAAGGGGCTTCATATTGCTTGCAAGGGCATATTATGTTATAATTGTGTGCCAATTAATTAAACTTCCATAATGGAGAATAAGCCCAAATTCACCGAGCGAAAGTATTTTTTAGTTATTGCTTTTGTTACTTCCCTGTTTATGCTGTGGGGCGTAGCCATGACGATGGGCGATATACTGAACAAACATTTCCAAAACGTTTTACATATTTCCAAATCACGTTCGGGCCTGGTACAGCTCTCTATTTTTGGCGCATACGCGGTGATGGGGATCCCGGCAGGCCTGTTCATGAAACGGTTTGGATATAAAAGAGGGGTACAACTGGGGTTGTTTTTATATGCTTGTGGTGCTTTCCTTTTTGTCCCGGCATCTGATGCCGAATCCTTCGGGTACTTCAGGGTAGCTTTGTTTGTGCTGGCTTGCGGGCTGGCTACGCTTGAGGCTGTTGCCCACCCGTTTGTTGCAGCCCTTGGCGATCAACGATCCAGCGATCAGCGTATTAATTTTGCACAGGCTTTTAACGGTGTAGGCGGAATAATAGGCCCTTTACTGGGCAGCTATTTTATCTTACGTAGTGATGGCGGCCACTCTAACGACCTGGTATCAGTAAAACACATGTACATTATAATCGGATTGGTAATCACCGGGGTTGGTGTACTCTTTTCATTTGTAAAAGTACCCGCATTAACTGATCCGCATGTGGTAGCAACGGATGCATATGTTGTTGGAGAAACATTACATGCCGATAAGAAACTTTTTCAGCATAAGCATTTTGTTTTCGCGGTAGTAGCGCAACTCTTTAATGTAGCAGCGCAGGGGGGGACATGGGCTTATTTTATTAACTATGGGCACGAGGTGATGCACCTCTCAGACGCGCACGCGGCCAATTACTTTGCCTTTAGTATTTTTATGATGATGATAGGGCGCTTTACCGGCACCTTCCTGATGCGGTACATAGCTCCTAATAAGCTGCTGGCCATATTTGCAGCGTGTAATATTGTAATGTGCATTATTGTATCGCAGGCATTTGGATGGGTATCATTCGGGGCACTTATCATGATCAATTTTTTCTTCAGCATCATGTTCCCTACCATATTCAGTTTAGGGTTAAAAGATCTGGGCAAGCACACCCAGCAGGCATCGTCATTTATTGTGATGGGGGTTGTGGGCGGTGCGTTGTTCCCTCCATTAATGGGTTTAATAGCCAATAAAAATGTAGCTACCTCTTATTTACTGCCTATTGTTTGTTACGCCGTTATATTTGCCTTTGCCTATAGCTATAAGCGTGTAAAAAAGCTTGCGTAAGGGCTGTATTACAGATATTGTTAATCACAATAATAGTATCATCTATTTTAAAAACATAAAAATTAAATTTACATTGCATTTTATATTGTAAATCGGTTTAGTATGAATAAAAAAATATCCATTGTTGATATTGCCAACTTATTAAATATTTCTAAAACCACTGTGTCATTCATATTAAATGGCAGGGCGCAAGAAAAAAGAATCAGCGAGGAGTTGGTTCAGAAAGTTTTAAAACTTGTTAAAGAGGTTGGTTATAAGCCAAATTCGCTGGCCAAGAGTTTACGCACCGGTAAATCAAATATTATTGGGTTAATGGTTGAGGATATTTCTAACCCGTTTTTTGCCAATATAGCCCGCTTAATTGAAGACAGGGCCTATGAAAAAGGTTATCGTATTATTTACTGCAGCACCGATAACGATACAGCAAAAACCCAGGAACTGATAGGCATGTTCCAGGACAGGCACGTAGATGGCTACATAATGGCGCCGCCAAAAGATATAGAAGAAGATGTACGCGATTTAATAAAAAGCGGACTACCCGTGGTCATGTTCGACCGTTACCTGCCCAATGTTGATACCGATTATGTAATTGTAGATAACCAGTTTAGTACGTACAATGCTACAAGGCACTTAATTGAACAAGGGTATAGCAAAATTGCTTTCATAACCTTTTCTTCTGAGCAAACACAAATGCTTGACCGTATGAATGGTTATAAAAATGCACTGAAAGAGGATAAGCTAAAACCCTACATAAAAGAGATTGATTTTAACCGTAACGAGGAGCTTATTAAAGAACCTTTAAGCGCTTACCTTAAAAAGAACCCGGGTATTGATGCCATATTATTTGGTACCGACCATATTGGTACATGCGGTTTAAAAGTAATAAACCAGTTGGGCGTGAAAGTGCCTGATGATATTGCCATTGTATCTTTTGATGATTATGATGTATTTGAATTACATTCACCATCTGTTACCGCTATAGCCCAGCCCATTGAAGCCATTGCCGATAATATTATATCGTTGTTGCTGAAAAAACTGGAATCCAACTCCAATCAAACAACACAAAAAATAACGTTATCTACAACATTAAATATGCGTAATTCGTCACAGCAAGCTTTAAAACGGTAAGTTAATTTGTAGTGTCAAAGCGTTTTTGTTGTATGGCGTCATATTCTTTAACATAATCGGGATGTTCGGTTTTCATTAGCCTGTCCCACACCCTGAAGTATAGGCCGTAATTGCCTTTAAATTTGCTGTGGTGCATGTTGTGATAGGTAGAAGTGTTGAATACCTCAAACCAAATGGAGTTTCTTAACCGGCGCGGTGCAATTTCATATCCTAAATGCCCGTAAACATTTATAATAAAGCCCGAAATGGTGAACAGGATAATGGTAAGCTGGTGCATGGGTAATATAAAGGCCAGCAATATCAGTACGCCGCCTTCTGTCCACGCTTCAAAAAAATGGAACGAATATGAAGCCCATGGCGATGGGTTTACCGATTTGTGATGCACCAGGTGCGTAAGCCTGAATAGCCTTTTATGATGCAGTAAACGATGCATCCAGTAAAAATAAGTATCGTGTATAATAAGGCTTAGTATCAGGCTTACCGGTACCCACCAGATAGGGTAATCACTTAAATTGTTGTAAATAAGCGTATGCTGTTTTAACGGAGTGAACAATACGAGCATGGCAATAACACTAAACACAGCTGTTGTTTGCATAGAGTATACTATCTCTCTAATAAAATCTTTCCTGTCGGCCTGCCTGCCCTGTATTTTCGATTTGCCAAAATACCCGGAAAATACTTTGTAGAAAAGCAGGAAGGGCAACCCGGCTATTACAAAATATCTGACCGCCGAGATGCTAAATATCCTGATGATAAGCTCTGATATGTTTTGCATACCTTATGGTAATTATACATTTTAATTATTGTAAGGTTTAATATTTAAGCTATAATTTTTGCCAAGCAGTTTTGGATCAACCTCAACCTTAAGAGTTTTTGTTTCGCCTTGCATTAAAGAAAAATAGCCATCGCTATACAACGCCGGCAATATTTGCCCACACTGGCTGTTTAACAATTGCGCCCTTATGCCAAACGCCGGGGCGCTTTTCGAATTGTTTACAATGGTGTAAGTAAGCAATTTATTTATGCCATTTTTTGCCACCGTGATGCGCGGTTTACTTACATATAGCTGTGAGCGTACTGCCGGTATTTTATTTAAAGCTGTATAATTTAAATAGGTATTGCCTATCCAGTAAAAGTTTTCAGATACCATTTGCCCTTTGGCATCATAAAGTTTTAGTTTTAAAAAGTGAACATCACTTAATGGCGGCAGCTTACCAGCACAGGTAAAGGCAACAAAAGCTTCGGTGGCAGATGCAGCGCTTACATCAATTTTACGGGTTTGGGTATAATCAGGGACTAACTTGCCGCTCAAGTTGTACACCTCAGCTTTGGCAATAAGCCCTTTTATATCATATGGCTTGTTGTTGATAATCTTAACTGAATTTGTAGCGGCGTTCCATTGGATATGAACAGGTTCACATGCAGATTTAGCGCCAAAATAGGCACCTGTAAGGTCGTAATAGTAATCATACGTTTGCCATATCATAGTAGGATATGCCGACTGGCTCATCCACATCAGTAATCCCGATGCATCTTTCCAAATATGATCGTTCCAGGCCTCGAACATGGCTTTGGTAGTTTCTACATTTAGTAACTGCGCCTTTTTGCAGAAATCCTCTAAAGAGATAGCCGGGCCATAACTATCATTTACCGAGTTGATATATTTAGCCGGCTGCGAGCCACCACCCAGTTCGCCATCGGTACTGAAGTAGTGTTTTGCCCACATGTTGGTTTTACTATCGACCGATTTTGAGGTAGGGGCAACCCAATAGTCTTTCGGCATAAATTTTTTGAAACTTTCGATATTTACAAATGCTGCCGACCCAAGTTCACTGCGCATACCATACGAGTCTTTTGAGAATAGGTAGCCGTTATGCGGATCAGTAAAGTATGTTTTAGGGTCAACGTTGCCCCAAATACCACTGCCCGACAAATTGCGGCTACCACCATGGATAGAAAAATTAGGGTTGGTAGTGCCCGCGTTTGAGCGTGGGATGTATAAGCGATCTTCGCCATCATAATCTTTAATAGCCGCCATTATAGCGTTACTTAAGGGGCCTTTCGGGTCACCGCCGGGTACACCTTCATTAGCGCCGCACCATATTACAATAGATGGATGATTGCGTAGTTTTTTTACCTTTTCTATAGCGTTATCTTTAAATATGCCAAGGCTATCTATAGGGCCAAAGTTGTTGAGCCAAAAATCATCCCAAACCATAATGCCATATTTGTCGCAATAATTGTAAAATGCCTCGTCGGTAACTTCGCCCGTCCAGTTCCTGATCATGTTAAAGTTCATATCCTGGTGAAAGCGGATGCGGGTATCATAATCTTTTCCTCTAACCTTTAACATATAATCGCTCATGCCCCAGTTGCCGCCTTTTAATAAAACAGGCACATCATTGATGTAAACCCGCATAGGGCCGTTAAGCGCAGTGGTATCTGCGGATACTTTTCTGATCCCGAAGCTTTTGGTGATTTGATCCGAAGATGCTTGCCCGTTAGCCTCAAAACTTACCGCGCAGGTATATAAACTTTGTTTGCCATACCCATTTGGCCACCATAGGTTCGGGTTTTTTATGCTGAGCTGGGCGAAATCCTTTTTATCGTAATTAACCGTTTGGCTGCTATTGGCGTTCAAAGTAATTTCCGAAGCAACAACGGTAATATTCCCCGGGTTTATGGTTAGCTTAACCTTACCGGTTACCGGCTTTGATGATGCGTTTGTTAACTTTACATTCACTGTAAGATCCGCCTGTTGTTTGTTTGTCAACATGGCGTGTATCCATGGGTCTTCAACCAATACAGGGCCGGTAGCGATAATACTAACTGTATCTGTAAGGCCACTGTTTAAACCCGGCACGGCGGGCATCCAATCCCAACTGCCGCTGCTCAGATAAGTTGGTGCCTGTCGGTTAGCTAAAGCATAACTTGCATTTGGTGGTACAATAAGTATCGCTAAAGCATTTGGCTTGGTATTGCTCACGATATCAGTAATATCATACTTGCCGCGCTGCATAAGGCCTTTTATAGTACCAATATGGCGGCTATTTAAATATAGTTCGGCCAATTTGTTTACACCATTAAAATTTAGCCATATGCGTTTGCCGGCAGCAAAGCCTTTGGTAGAAAACTCGGTACGGTACCAATATGGTTTGTTATATTTTGCTTTATCTACTTTGTATATATTATCTGCATAATCAGGATTTTCTTCTTTACCGGAAACCACGTAGGAGTGGAACACCGTACCGGGTACTACTGCATCTATCCATGTTTTTGTATTGAAGCCTGCCACTGATATTTTTTCGGCAGTATACACCGTATCATTTTGTGGGAATAACTTCCATTTTAAACTTACAGTTTGTGCTACGGCTATTTGCTGTACAGAAATTAAAAACATTACTGCAAGAAGTAGATTTTTCTTCATGGATCAGGATGTAAAATTTAGTATTGTTATAATTTTGACAATGATACTAAAACTTTGCTAAATCGATTTATCATTTTGATAATTTTTAATAAATAATATTAATTCCTAAGAATGCACATACATAACAAAACTGAAATACTTGAAAATAATGCTGGTAGGCTGGCAAGCAAATAAATTTATATTTGTGCAATTACACATCAGCAATGAATACAACACAACTGGTTAAAACTTTTCAGCAACTTAATGTAAATGAACTTTATGATCTGTTACGGCTACGCAGCGAGGTTTTTGTAGTAGAGCAAAACTGTGTATTTCTTGACCAGGATAATAAAGATCAGCAAAGCTATCATTTGCTTGTATTTGCAGATGCTGAACTGGCGGGGTATTGCAGGTTAGTGCCTGCGGGTTTATCTTACCCTGAAGTATCAATCGGCAGGGTGATCACTTCACCTGCTTTTAGAGGGAAGGGTTTTGGAAGGAAAGTGATGGAACTTGCTATCCAAAATTGCCGGGAGATATTCGGCCCGGTTGACATAAGGATAGGGGCGCAAACCTACGCTCAGGAGTTTTATGCATCATTGGGTTTTGTACCCGAAGGCGATGTTTACGATGAGGACGGTATTGAACACATCGAGATGGTAATAAAACCTTAGGCCTATGTATTTATAAAATGGATGGTAGTGCTGTTTGCGCTGATAGGTCAAGGACTTAATTTACCATGGATCGTAAGAAGCTGAGTATCGATCAGCCTGAAACCAGATATCTAAAAACAACAAGGGGCTGTTAATTAACAAACCCCTTGCCAGTTTAATACGATTATTGTTTCTTTAAAGTATTTACATTAATGTGCGGCCACATAATTTCTCCCTCTTTCATCGGTGGAAATTTAGGCATAAAGTTAAGATCTGCCTGTTGAGAGTATTGCAGTTGTTTAAATTTAGTTACGCCATCTGCAAGTGTAACGTCTTCTATCCAATAAGTAGCCTGGAAACGGGTAGGGTCTACCGTTTTTTGTACAAACGGTATGTTAATGATAGCGCCGCCTGTAACTTGTGTATCAAGTTTAATAGTAGTTACATTGCCAATGTCTTGGCCTTCAATTGCCCTGCGTAAAGCCATGTTTACGTCCCTTGCAAAAAATTCGGTACGCGGGAAACCGGTAAAAGTGTATTGATCCAGATAACCCCGTAAAGGTGGTTCCCCAAAATCAATAGGTTGGCCTTCCAATGGTGGTATAACAGGCGCACCAGTAGATTCTACAGCATCGCCCAATGCAACAACAACATCGCCGTGCGGGATGCTTGCCTGCCTTGCTATGGTAAAAAAGTGCTGCGGTATACTGGCTTTAAAAGGATCCTGGCCTTTATCGGGTTGTACCTGCACATCTTTCATATATAGCCACATGCCGTTTTCAAGGTGTAATACACCGCCGGTGGCTTTATCTTTTACAACAAGGTCATACATCAGCCCGGTAATAAACTGTATGTTATCGCCGCCGCGGTTTGGTACGGGTGCGCTAATGGGCGTAAAGGTTATGGTTTCAGAGTAATTTTGTACCAGCAGTTTAAAGCCTTTTATGCCTTTATTATTTGATGGTACGGCTATCATGTTCCAGCCCTGGTCGCCGTCCCAGGTGCCTGTAAGGCCGGCAAGGGGGCCAAGTTTCTGGGCAATCTCTTCCTGCGATCCACCTAAGCGGACGAAGCCTACGGGCAGGGTTTTTGAATTGTCTGTTGTCATTGCGATAAGGTTTAGGTATTACAGCCCTAATTTACAGGTAACGGAGTGGATATATAAAGCTGTTTTTAGCTTTTTTTAAGGTTATAAAAAGGCATTGGTTGATTGTGGCCTATGATCAAGGATTTTACCTCACCGCCGGCGGTTTAATAGGTGCAACCCGGGTTTAACGTCATTTATCCCCTTTATGGCACGTTCATGTACTTTATCTTTTAATTTTATGATCAATTGCGTTGCTTTGGGCATATCAAACAATTAAAACCTTGAATAACAAGCCACACTTGTCCCTTTATTGGAAATGCCAGCTCATCGGCTGGTCGCTTGCTGCGCTTTACTGGGGCTATACAGGTTTTATTGGCGGGGGCTTCAACTGGTGGTTCGGCATCCTGCAGTTTAGTACTGATGTTACCCTTTATATTTTACTTACCCACCTGTACCGCAACTTTTCGTTACGGCATAATTGGCAAAATTTAAATCTTAACCAAACCGTAAAAAGGCTAATCCCGACTGTAGTTATAATGGGCGTTGCCTATACATTAGTTACAATTGTAAAAATATACCTGTTACGAAAACTATTTGTACCTGGGTTTGAACAGCCTTTTTCTGTTTTTGCGGGCATTAATGGCAGCAGCGTATTTATTGCAGGTATCAGGCTAATGTCGATATGGTTACTGGCTTATCACATGTATCAATATGCGCAGCGCGAAATACGGATAAACAAAGAGAATGCCCGGTTAGCCATCATCAGCAGGGATGCGCAGCTCAATAATTTATCGGCGCAGCTAAACCCACACTTCCTGTTTAACTCGTTAAATAATATTAAAGCGCTGGTTATTGACAACCCAAAGTCGGCAAGGCGGGCTATTGATCTGTTATCAGACTTGCTCAGGAATGCCCTTTACCAAAAGAACGGGCAGCTATCCACCATAAAAAGCGAAATGGACTTGGTAAACGATTACCTGGAATTGGAAAGGATGCGTATTGAAGATCGCTTGCAGCAACAAATCAATGTCGAATACAATTTATCAGGCATAAATATTCCACAGTTTAGTATACAAACCCTGGTGGAAAATGCCATCAAACACGGTATAGCGCAGCAACCGGATGGAGGGACTATCTATATTAATATCACAGCAAAAGAAGGTTTTGTGAAAATAAACGTTGAAAACCCCGGTACTTTAAATGATGAACGTTTAACTACAGGCATCGGCCTGAAGAATTTACAGGAGCGCCTTCAGCTACAATATCAGGGCAATGCAAAGGTTGTAATTGCACAACAACCCAACGGAATGGTTTTAGCCACTATATTGATCCCGCTATCATGATAAAGATAAGAGTTGTTATTATAGATGATGAGCGGGCAGCCCGGGATGAACTGAAAAGGTTGTTGGAAAACTACCGCGATTTTGAAATAGCAGGCGAGGCCCGTAATGCAGATGAAGCTAAAGCGATGATACAAACTCTGCAACCCGATCTGATATTCCTTGATATTCAAATGCCCGGTAAAACAGGCTTTGATCTTCTGGAATCGCTTGAGAAAGTGCCGCAGGTAATATTCATCACCGCGTTTGACCATTATGCCGTAAAGGCCTTTGAGGTGAGTGCGCTTGATTACCTGATGAAACCCGTACGCGATGAACGATTTGAAAAAGCTATAACACAGGCCAGGGCAAAATTAGCTACCCATAAGGATGAACAGATCTTTGTAAAGGACAGGCATCAGTACCATTTTATAGCATGGCGTGATGTGTATTTAATAGAATCGATGGATAACTACGCGCGCCTGTATTTTAAGGATAAGAACGTTTTTCTGAAAAGCTCACTGAATGAGTTAGAGAAAAAATTGAACGGAGATACTTTTTTAAGAATAAACCGGGCGCAGATAATCAATATTGATTTTGTTGATAAAATAAGCGCCATGCAAAACGGACAGGTAAAATTAACACTAAAAACAGGCGGCGAATACGAAGCCTCGGCAAGACGGTCGGTAAAAATTAAAAACATGGGCCGCGTTTAAAACCAAATAATTTATTAGAATTCATGAACAGGAAAAACTTCTGCATGGCTTTGCTATGCCTTATTTCAACCAACTTTTGCCTGGCCCAACAGGCAGATACCAGCCGGTATATTATACAGGATAGTGTGTTTATTAAAACTAAAGATGGGGCAACCTTATCGGCAGTTGTAGTGCGTAACAAAAAGCTTAACAACAGGCAGCCTGCCGCTTTAATGTTTTTTATATACGCTAACCTGAAGCGCAGCCTTAAAGAAGCTAAATACGCAGCCGATCATGGGTATGTTGGTATAGTTGCCGATACACGCGGTAAACGTTTAAGCCCTGATAATATTGAACCCTACGAACATGAAGCCAGAGATGTGAATGCCGTTATTGACTGGATAGTTCAGCAACCATGGAGCAATGGCAAGGTGGGCATGTATGGCGGCAGTTACTCGGGTTATGCACAGTGGGCGGCTACCAAGTACATGAACCCGGCCTTAAAAACGATTGTACCTTATGTAGCGGCCATACCCGGGCAAGGCCTGCCTATGGAAAACAATGTTTTTCTGAATGCGAACTACCAGTGGGCGTTTTATATTACTAATAACAAATACACTGATGATGAGGTTAATAATGATAGGGCACGCTGGCGCAGGTTACGTAACCGCTGGTACGAAAGCGGGGCGGCCTATCGTAAAATTGATAGTATTGACGGTACGCCAAACCCATGGCTTCAGCGCTGGTTAAAGCATCCGTCGTACGATACCTACTGGCAGGCAATGGTGCCTTATAAACAGGATTTTGCCAAAATAAACATCCCGGTTTTGAGTATTACAGGCTATTATGATGACGGCCAAATATCGGCCATGCATTATGTTAAAGAGCATTACAGGTATAACCCTAAAGCCAATCACTATTTAATTATTGGCCCATACGATCATTTTGGGGCGCAGAAGGGTGGGGTACCTGTTCTGAGAGAGTATAAGGTTGATTCGGTAGCGTTGATCAATACACCCGAGATAACATTTCAATGGTTTGATTATATAATGAAGGGGGCGGCTAAACCAGCTATCTTAAAAGATAAAATAAATTTTGAAGTGATGGGCGCCAACCAATGGAGGCATGTACCCTCGCTTGAGAAAATGGCAGATAAAACCTTAACCTTATACCTAACCAATAAAAAGGAACTGGCAAATTATATGCTATCAGCAGTGAAACCTGTTAAACCCGCAACTCTTACCCAGGAAGTTGACCTTGCCGACAGAAAAAACGCCAATAACGATTATTATCCCGACCCTATTATACGGGATGTGAACCGCGAAAACGGGCTGTTTTTTATCACAAAACCTTTTGAAAAAGCAATAGCCGTAAACGGTTTTTTTACTGGCGAACTAAAAGCCATTATCAATAAAAAAGATATGGATATAGGTGTTTCACTTTTTGAAGTAATGCCGGATGGCCGGTATTTTCAGCTTTCGTATTTTTTAGGCCGGGCCAGCTATGCAAAAGATATGAGTGTGCGGAAATTACTGCACCCCGGCCAGGTAGAAACTATTCCATTTGAGCAGACAAGGATGATAAGCCGCCAGCTAAGCAAAGGCAGCAGGTTAATGGTAGTGTTAAATATTGATAAAAACCCTTTTGCCCAAATCAATTATGGCACGGGCAAGGATGTAAGCGACGAAACCATCAGCGATGCCAAAGTACCGCTTAAAATTAAATGGCTTAACAGTAGTTTTATAAAAGTGCCGGTATCAGAATAGTTAATTTATACACACGCGTTGTTGTTATGAAATAAACGCTGCGTGTGTATGCCGGGTAGGTAACCAGTTTACACATAAATGATAATTTATTTGTAGCTATCCATTAAGTTTGCCCGTACAGAGTACTATATATAAATGACACACATCCTTGATAACCCCATTTACAACGCACTTAAAACCGGTAACAAAAAACTCGCAATAGGAGATGGGCAAATAAGCATCTTTCGGCGGGATGTAGCACCCTTTGCCGGGATGAAGAGTAACAGTGAAGATGACTTTAAGGCAATAACCGCCCTGTGCGACCATATAAATCCAGTTGTAATTTTTACCCCGGTAAAACTAAATATCCCAACAAATTGGGAGGTGGCAAGGGCGTTTGATATGCTTCAAATGGTATATGAAGGACCAATACCGGTAAAGTCAACCACGAAACAAATAACAGACCTTGACGAAAGCCACATACCGCAAATGCTGGAGCTTACGCAACTTACCAAACCGGGGCCGTTTTTAGAACGTACCATTGAGTTTGGAAATTATACTGGTATTTTTGAAGATGGCAAGCTGGTATCTATGTTGGGGCAGCGTATGCAGCCATTGCCGTATATAGAAATAAGCGCTGTTTGTACCCATCCCGGTCATTTAGGGAAAGGTTATGCAGGTATGCTCCTGAACGAGCAGATAAAAAGGGTTATTAAGGCTAATGGTATCCCGTTTTTGCATGTACTGGCAGATAATGATCAGGCCATAAGGGTTTATGAGCGTGTAGGTTTTAGAACCCGCAAACCAATTTTTGGTTATGTTTGTAATATCATAAAAGATGCGTAATGCCCTGGAGAAACGGAGATTACCCTCCATCATATAAAAACCTGCCAAAACCTATCCGAGATAAAGCGGTAGAAATTGCCAATGCGCTTTTAACAGATAAACATATGGAAGAAGGCGCGGCCATTGCCATCGGCGTAAAAAACGCGAAGGAATGGTACAAAAACCACAACGACGAAAATAAAGCCGATCAGATGCCCGAGTAGTCTGTTGGTACCAGCATGGTTGATGTTATTTTTGATACAAGCAGGGCGTCGGCATATTCAGGTACGGCACTGATCCTTTTCCATTCGGGGTCGTCAACAAAAGCTTTCCAGTGGGCAGCCTTATCTTCCATATCCTTAAATGTAACCATGTAAGTTAGGTTTGGCCTGTCGTTGCCAAAAATGGTTTCGCCAAAAAATACCGGTTTAAAGCCCAGCCGTTTAAAAATATCAATCTCTCCTTTATCGTTAAACATTTCTATTTTCTTTTTACCGGCAGCCTCGCTTGCGCTTTTATATTGGCGCAACTCAAAAATGCGTTGCTCGCGCGGCGGGATCTGTTTAATGCGCATGTGCATAAAAGCCTGCATTAAAGAAGTATCCATGCGCTCAAATGCGGGGTTGTTTGCAGGAGCGTTCAGGAAAGCGGCACCTTTGGCCCAGTATTCCTTATCGTTTTCCAGGGCGTAGTTTAAGCCCGCGTAACGCTCATAAACATTATAAGGTATTAATATATATAGTTTTGTTTGCCCTGCCGGGTTCAGCTCTGTAAAAACCCCCACTGGCTCATGAAGCTCTTTTCTTACTTTCGGCACAAAAACATCCCGGTAAAAATCCTCGGTGGTTTTTTGCTGCTCCACGCTTTTAAAGGTATATACTCTTAATTCGTAATGTTCGCGGTACGGTGGTCTGTTAAATTCGGGTTTTGCCATAGCTGCTGCGGGTGTAATAGCGGCTGCTGCGCCACTTATTAATGATCCTTTTACGAACGAGCGTCTTTTCATTATTTAAAAATTGGTAGGCCTAATATAGGTATATTATCCTACTCAAAATCTTCGTCATCGTCACTATCTTCTTCGGGCACATAATTGGTTATAGCCTGGCCTATGGCGTTAACTTCGGGGTCGTTATCAAACAGCGGCATTTCGGTTTCAGGGTTTAGCTTTATCCAAAGGTTTTCGGTGTCTTTTTCTATTTTGCCAAACTCGGTACCGGCCTTAAATATGGTATAAATATTATCTTCTTCCGGAAAAACGGAATAAACCACTCCATTCACCAGTACATCAAACGGCTCTTGTAACTCTTGCATACTATATTATTAAACGGCGCAATTTACCATTTTTACAATTATAGCCGTAAAACCATACAAAAGTTTACCATTGTGTTGCTTTTTTAATGGCATACTTGCTTACATTTGCGCCCACAATTGCACAGGCGCGGGTATTAAAACTTTGGCCGGTTTTTAGCAGTTAATTAAGCATGAAAAGAGTTGTTATTACGGGCCTGGGTGTAGTATCGCCGGCCGGGAACGATATGAAAAGTTTTTGGACCAACATTGTAAACGGGCGCAGTAACGCGGCCAACATTACACGTTTTAACGCCGGAAACTTCAAAACCCATTTTGCCGCCGAGATAAAAGATTTTGTAATGGCCGAGCATCTTGACCGTAATGAAATTAAACGCAGCGACCTGTATAGCCAGTACGCTTTAGTTGCTGCAAAGCAAGCCATTGACGATTCGGGCTTTGAACTGGATAAAATGTCGCCGTTTGATGTGGGCGTAATATTAGGCTCGGCACAGGGTGGCTTTGAAACTTTTGAACAACAGGTGAGGGAATTTGCCGCTAACGACTTTAATCCGCATTTTAACCCTTTCTTTATCCCTAAAACGCTGATCAATATGGCAGCGGGCCTTATCTCTATCAAATATGGTTTTATGGGCATTAACTTCTCTGCCGTCTCTGCTTGTGCTTCAGCAAATACCGCCATTATGGATGCGCTGAATTACATCCGCTGGGGTAAAGCCAAAATTATTATAACAGGCGGTGCCGATGCGCCTATCAGCGAAGCCTCAATAGGTGGTTATAACGCCTTAAAAGCATTGTCAACCCGTAATGATTCGCCTGAAACTGCCTCACGCCCCTTTGATGTGGAACGCGACGGCTTTTTAATGGGCGAGGGGGCCGGGATACTGGTATTTGAAGAATACGAACATGCCGTTGCCCGTGGCGCAAAAATTTATGCCGAAGTAGCAGGCGCCGCCATGACGTCTGATGCTTACCACATCACTGCCACTCATCCCGAAGGTAAGGGCGCTATACAGGGAATGAAGTTTGCCCTGCATGATGGCGGCCTGAATGCTGAAGATGTAAACTACGTGAATGCCCATGCCACCTCAACATCAGTAGGCGACCTGAGCGAGGCCAGGGCTATAAACGCAGTGTTTGGCGGTAATAAAGACTTTTCGGTAAGCGCTACCAAATCTATGACAGGTCACCTGTTAGGTGCTGCCGGCGCAATCGAATCTATCATTGCGGTAAAAGCTATTACCGATGGTATTATCCCGCCAACCATCAATACACATACTATTGATCCGGAAGTGCCAGCGGGCTTACACATTGTTATTAAAGAGGCCATCAATAAAAAAGTTAATGTGGCTTTAAGCAATACCTTTGGTTTTGGCGGCCACAATGGTATAGCGCTATTTAAAAAGGTGTAAGCGCTTGTAGCACCTTTTTAATATATTTATACCGATGGATCACAGCCTTTTGCTCAGCAGTATTGCCACACACGTTACGCTTGATAAAGCCGAGGAGGAATACCTTATTTCTCTGCTGCATTATAAAAAGGCTAAGCGTAAGCAATTTGTATTAGAAGAAGGCGATATCAGCTCAAAAGTAGTCTTTGTTACATCAGGTTGCCTGCGCAGCTATGCCGTTGATAAAAATGGTACCGAACACGTTCTGCAGTTTGCCCCATCAGGCTGGTGGATAGTGGATATGCGCAGTTATATAACCGGCGAACCCGCCCGCTTAAATATTGATGCCATTGAAGATACCGAATACCTGTTCTTCCATAAAACCGATTTTGAAGAACTGAACCTTAAAGTGCCCAAATTTGAGCGATTTAACCGCATACTGGGGCAAAATGCGATTGCTACTTATCAGCATAGGCAAATAGATAACGCTATCTTCGCTGCTATGGAGCGTTACGCAAACTTTTGCCAGCTTTACCCGTCCCTTATTAAAACCCTTCCGCAAAAACAGGTGGCATCTTATATTGGTGTTACCCCCGAGTTTTTAAGTAAGATGTTGAATACGCAGATCGTTAAATAATACGCCCTGCAATACAATAATCACACAATCAAGTAATTGCACCCTCCTCTTAATCTACATTAAGTTTTCCTCTTAACCTGCCATAAGTATTGGCATTAACCTACATTATTGGGCTGCGAGCTCTTACACGGTATCTTTGTTATATCAAATCGAAAGAGATATGAAAAAAAAGATCCAACATATCCTTGCAGGCAGGGAGAAGCAAATAACCAAAGAAGAAGCTGTGAGGCAGCCATTGCCACATATTGATTTCAGGTTTGCTAATCCGTTCATCGTTTTGCACCATATGGGGCCAAAGGAAATTACACCGGACCAGGAATTGCGCATTCATCCGCACCCGCACCGTGGCTTTGCACCGGTTACGTTTCAGTTGCAGGGCGAAGGCTACCATAAGGATAGTGCTGGGCACGATGGCATTATTAAAGCCGGAGATGTGCAATGGATGTTTGCAGGCAAGGGCGTTTTGCACAGCGAGGGCCCAACCGCCGACCTTTTAAAAAATGGCGGCACACAGGAGCTGATCCAGCTTTGGATAAACGTACCCAAAGCAAATAAATGGGACGAGCCAAGCTATCAATTGGCCACCAAAGCGCAACTGCCTAATATATTACAGCAGGATGGGGTAAACCTAAGGCTGGCAAGCGGCAGCTTCGACGGTAAAACCGGTCCGCTGAAAAGTTATACCCCCATTGTATCAATAGTGGGCGAAATAGCACAAGGCAAACAGGTGCAATTGATGGCAACCCCTGGCTACTGGACATTGCTTTATATAGCAAAAGGTAGTGTAACCATAAACCAGGAAACGGTTAGTCAGTATAACCTCATTGTTTTTGAGAAAGATAATGAAGAGATTATACTGACAGCCGAAGAAGACGCACTAATACTGTTTTTAAGCGCCGAGCCAATTGAAGAGCCGGTTGCCGCTAAAGACAATTTTGTAATGAACACCGCCGAAGAAACCAACCAGGCTATTGATGATTATAAAAATGGTGTATTCGGCAAACTTGAATTTTAAATAAACTAAACATAAAAAATAAACACACACAGATCATGGAAAATACAATAAACGGCATACATCACATCACAGCAATTGCAGGCAATGCCAAACGTAATCACGACTTTTATACAAAAGTATTGGGGCAGCGCATGGTTAAAAAAACTGTGAATTTTGATGACCCCGAAACTTATCACCTATACTATGGGGACAAACAAGGTACGCCCGGCACTATCCTTACTTTCTTCCCATGGGAAGGGATTGGTACAGGCAGGCGCGGCGCAAGGCAGGCAACCGAGATTGGTTACTCTGTACCCGAAGGCAGTTTTGATTTTTGGTTGAAACGCTTCGAAAAACATAACGTCACCTATAACAAAGTAGCCGAAAAATTTGGGGAGCAGTACCTTACCTTTTTAGACCCCGATGGTTTAAAACTGGAATTGATAGCCTCAAAAACTACCGATGCCCGCTTGCCATGGGAAACTGATGAGATCAAGGCAGATAATGCGACCAAAGGTTTTCATAACATAACCATCACCACCAACAAAATGCAGCCAACTGCTGATATTCTTACTAACGTGTTTGGCTATCGTTTATTAGAGCAGCATGTAAACCGTTACAGGTTTATAACCGATGCGGTTGATAATGCCAATATTGTAGACCTGGTAGAGGTTCAAGGTGAAGTTGCCGGGCACGTAGCCGGTGGTTCTGTTCACCACGTGGCATTTAGGGTTAAAAATGAGGAGGTGTTAATGCAATATCGTGAGAAAATAGCAGCTTTAGGGTTGAATATTACTGATAAGATAGACCGTAACTACTTCTACTCGTTATACTTCCGCGAACCGGGAGGCGTATTGTTCGAGATTGCTACCGATAACCCGGGCTTTAGCGTTGACGAACCTGTGGATGAATTAGGCACACATTTAAAATTGCCTGCACAACACGAAAGGTTCCGCAGTGCTTTAGAAAAATCATTACCAAAATTAGACTAAGCAAATGTACACACACAGCAATCAAATAAGCATTGGCGGCGTACCAGCCGCCAATGCAAAAGCTGCCCTGATCATGCTGCATGGCAGAGGCGCTTCGGCTGCCGATATCATGAGGCTTGCCCGCGAGTTTAACGCAACTGAAATGACCGTTTATGCGCCACAGGCTACTAATAATAGCTGGTACCCCTACAGCTTTTTAGCACCTGTTGAAGAAAATGAACCGGCATTAAGCTCGGCTTTAGCACTTATTGATGAAGTGGTAGCGCAGGCTTTGGCGGATGGTTTTACTGCTGATAAGATCTACTTTGCCGGGTTTTCGCAAGGGGCATGTTTAACGTTGGAATACATCACCCGTAATGCCAAACAATATGGGGGCGCGGTAGCGTTTACCGGGGGATTGATTGGCGAAGAGTTAAACCTAAATAACTATAAAGGCGATTTTGCAGGTACGCCTGTATTGATTACTACCGGCGACCCAGACCCGCATGTACCATTGAGCAGGGTAGAAGAAAGCGCAGAGCAATTAAAGGGCATGAATGCTAATGTTAGTGTAAAAGTTTATAAAGGCCGCCAGCATACCATTAGTTATGACGAAATTGCATTAGCTAATCAAATGGTGTTTATATGAAACCATCATGAGCCTCCGCTCAAAAACGGAACTAATAAAACGGCTCATGATAGCTTCATCGCCATTAAAAACTAATTACTTTGATGAAAAAAATGATCGATTATTTACTGGCGCTGTGGACATCGCGTCAGTTTAAAAAAGTAAGAAAATGAATTACGATAATATAGAACTTGTAAATAATGAAGCTATTCACAACTTTGAACTGGTTGTAGACGGGCATCGCTCTTTTATTGACTACAAAACCAGGGATAACAAGATCTACCTGATCCACACCGAAGTGCCTGCAGAGCTGGAAGGCCGTGGCGTTGCTGCAGCAATAGTAGAGAAAACATTAACCTACATTGAACAAAAGGGATTAAAGCTAGTGCCTTTATGCGCCTACGTACAATTCTTTTTAAAACGCCACCCTGAGTGGAATAGAATAGTAGCTTAAATATGGAAACCTTTAAAGTAACCCGTGTATATGCAGACGAAAATGGCGAAAGCCGTTTTGATGAAGTGTTTTACCCGTTAACGGATGCCGGGCCAATCGGTCACTTATCACAAAATGTGCAGGTTAAGCAACTACAATTCAGAAAAGTACCCGCCGGTTATAATGATCTGCACAATGCGCCGCAAAGGCAATACGTAGTTTTGCTTGATGGTGGTGTAGAGATTGAAACATCAACCGGAGAAAAGCGGGCGTTTAAACCCGGCGAGATCTTGCTGATGGAAGATACCACAGGTAAAGGCCATCGCAGTAGTAATCTGGAGCAAAAGGAGCGGAACTCCCTGTTTATCATTCTATAACAACAGTACATCTATCCGGTGGGCATGCACCATACTCAGTTCTACCGACCAGGCAAATACCGTAAACTGTCCATCCTGCGAAGCCACCAATGCCACAGCATCGTGCTGATCGCTTACAAATTGTGCAGCTGCTAAATGGCGGCTGCCACCACTTTGGGCAGGGTGCATTCTTACCGCTTTGCCATCGGCAACAGGTTCTGTCATGATGATTTGCCCTACGGGTACATTATTAGCCGAACGGGCTGCTTTAGCACCGAAAGCAAGCAAGTCGTATTTATCAGTAATAACCGTAGCGCCATCAACAGCTGTAAAGCCCCCTATCAGGTCAATAGCTTCCAGTAACGATTCCTGCCACTCCAGTTTTTTACGTTCCTGTTCGGTAAGTTTTAAAAGTTCATCAATAGCGCCATAGGCTGGTATAACAGGATATTTTACCGGTTGTACGATAGATTCCCTCCATTTCTCTGTCCCCGCCGGTACCATCAATACCAATCCCCCACGTTTATGCTTGCGCATAGATGCCGCTAATTGTACAAGTACGTTAAAGGATTCGCCCATGTACGATGGCAGGGGCATATTGGCAAGCGATTTAAGCAATTGCGGGCAATCGGCCACACCCATGGTGGCCTCATCTAAAACTTTTATCTGGTCGCCTTGTAAAACGGCTACATTCACAAACTTACCGAAGCCATCAACCCGGCGGTGTTTAATTACCAGCAAGCCGGGTTCAACTACCTCTAAAACAAAGCAAATGGCGGGTACACTGTGCGTAGTGCCCCATATAAACAAGTCGTCGCCGTCGGGCCAAACACCTAAGTGAATACCGGGTTGCTCAACGGCAGGGGCAAGCTTAATAAGGTTTTGGGTAGTTAATCGTAGTTTCTCGCCAAAAATAAGGGGCTTATCTGATTGTGAAGGCTGTAATAACGCTAATGATATATTGGGTGACCGCCCTTCCTCGCGCCGCATACTGGCCCAAAATGCAATATCAATAACCGCTTCAATGATATGGCTATCCGGTGCGGTAGCTATATTACTATCGGTGATACTTTGCGCCGCAAACTGATGCTTTTTAAAGTGGGCTTCAATTTCGGGCGCAACCATGCGGGCCGGTAAATAGGTAGGTTCAGATAGCATTGTACAAGTGTTTTTCAATACAATTATAGTTAATATCTGCGGGCATTAGTGTTAATGTTATGTAAGTTAATATTGTTTGCGGTTGATGTGACAATTGATGTGCAGTAAGTGGATTTTCTTATGTTGAAAATTAACTGCGCTAAAGCTTTTAGTATTTATACAAAATGTTTTACTTTGTATATATGCCGGTGTTTATAGCGTCATTGAATTCGGGGAGTAACGGCAATTGTTATTACGTTGGTAACGAGCGTGAAGCGGTGCTGGTAGATGCCGGTATATCATGCCGCGAAACCGAGAAGCGCATGGCCCGCCTGGGTTTATCCATGCAAAAGGTAAAAGCCATCTTTATATCGCACGAACATACCGACCATATTAAAGGGCTGGGTGTTTTAGCACGTAAATATCGCTTGCCGGTGTATGTTACCGATGGTACAGTACATCATTGCGGAGATGTGCCAAAAGAGTTATGCATCCCCTTAAAATCATATCTGGCGGTTAAAATTGGGAACCTGGAGATTATTGGATTCCCTAAACATCACGATGCTGTTGAGCCACATAGCTTTATGGTAACCAACGGCGATATCCGCATAGGTGTTTTTACAGATATTGGCGCACCGTGCGAACACCTGATCCGCCATTTTGCGCAATGCCATGCAGTGTTCCTTGAAGCTAATTACGATGAGGAAATGATGGAACAGGGCCGATACCCATATTTTCTGAAAAGGCGGATCCGGGGCGGGAAAGGCCACTTATCAAATAAACAGGCGCTTGATATATTTATTGAGCATAAACCAAGTTATATGAGCCATGTATTATTAGCGCATTTATCGAAAGATAACAATTGCCCCGAGCTGGCGCTGAAAATGTTTACCGGGCATGCCGGTGATACGCATATCAGTGTTGCTTCGCGATATGAGGAAAGCCCTGTTTTTGTGATAGATCCATTGCCGGTTGCTCCAGGCGACAGCCAGATGCTTAACCAAATTACCGGGCAGTTTCAGTTTGCAATAGGCTAACATTTATTAAGTGTTCACGTTCACAGCCTGAACCGCATGTGTATTTTGTAATTTGCTTATAATCAATGTATTAAATAAAAAATTTTCGCGCTATTTAAGTGAACAAAGTATAGCTCCTATTCATGCTCGACATACTATATCAAGACGAAAACCTTATTGCTATAAATAAACCGCACGGGTTACTGGTGCACAGGTCGCCTATAGCTGCCGATGCAGAAGAATTTGCTTTGCAATTGCTACGCGACCAGATAGGGAAGAAGGTGAACCCCGCTCATCGTATCGACAGAAAAACGGGGGGCGTACTGCTCTTTGCTTTTGATAAACCTACCGAGATATCCATGCAGCAGGCCTTTATGGAAAACAGGGTAAAAAAGAAATACCTGGCTATATTACGCGGATACACGCCTGATAATGAGGAGATAAATTACCCTTTGCGTAAAGAGAATGGTACGTTACAGGAGGCCCTAACGCGATATACAACCCTCAACAGGGCCGAGCTTGATGTGCCGTTCGGCGCGCACCCAACATCAAGATATTCACTTATTGAGGCGTCGCCGGAAACCGGCCGTATGCACCAGCTGCGTAAACACTTTGCCCATATATTTCACCCTATTATTGGCGACCGTACGCATGGATGCAATAAACAGAATAAGTTTTTTAAAGAAACGTGGGAGATGGAAACTATGCTGTTGCACGCATCACAACTTACATTTATACACCCAGTTACAGAAGAGGAGATAGTTATAAAAGCACCTTTACAGCCGGAGTTTAAGCGGGTAATGCAACTGATGGGTTGGGAGGATATTAAATAAATTCAATAAATTTTCTGCGCCCTAAAACGACCCTGAAACGACTTTAAAACGCCCCTTTTATATCGCTTTTGATCAAATATTTTAAATTAAATATGTTAATTATGATGTTGGGTACAGTAATTATGATGAATATTCCCGAATAGGCACTATTCCGTTTTTTTCATTTGGAACGCATGGTGGAAAGCGAAACTTGAATTTGCATCCTAACTAATAAACAATCTTTATATTTGCAGTATGAGTAATAACGAGGTAATGAAAAAGCTGCGTGTGGCCCTCAGCCTTCGCGATGATGATATTGTTGAAATATTAAAACTGGCTAATTTTCGTACTACTAAAACAGAGTTGAGCGCTATATTCCGTAGCGAAGATCACCCCAATTATGTACAATGTAAAGACCAACTGCTGCGTAACTTTTTAAACGGCCTGGTTATACATCTTCGTGGCCCTATGCCTCCAAAAACACCCAAGCCAGAGCGTAAAGAGAATAGTTAATTCTTTTGGATCAAGCGGTACTTACCGCTTTTTATAAGCCGTTGCTGTTCCTCGCTAAACGGCTCGCGCCCACCAAAATCTTGTACCCAGTATTTGCTGTTTTCGGCAACACCTACTTCTTTAAAACCGGGGTTCATCAGGTTTTTACAATGGCCTTCGCTTTTAAACCAACCGGCCATTACCTCGGGGATACTGGTTTGCCCAAAGGCAATATTTTCGCCAATCATAAAACTTTTCCAGCCTTTAAATACATAGCCGGCAGTAACAATACGGGTGTTCATGGTTCGGCCGTCCTTACTTTCGTGGCTAAAGTAATTTCTTCGTGCCATATCTTTTGCATGGCCTTTGGCTGCTTCTTCCAAATCGCTGTTCCAAACAAGGGGTGGGGCAGGGGGGTAATAAGTATCGCCGCAATTACAGCCTTTTGCGCGGGTTTTATTAATCAGGTTTAAAAACTCCTGTTTAAACGAAGCGCTGTCATCAGCCCTGTTTATTAAAATAAACGAACTGAACACCAATACGGTTATAGAGAATAAAATGCCTGAAATGTATTTCTTCATGTCGATAATTCAGACATTATTAACGTATTATGGTTTAATTATATATAACCATGGCGTAAATTTCGTGAAGTTTTTTTGAGGGTTATAACGATGCCAGTTTACCTGCTGCCGCCGTTTTTAATGGCTTTTTTGCAGCCACTACCGGTTTCTTTTTTTTGATAAGAGCAGGCTTTTTATCCTTTACAGGGGTGTTATCAAAAGTAATAATTACGCCTTTTTCCTCGTCGCGTTGCAATTGTGCTGCTATCTCAGTAGCGCGCTTTTCTGCGGCGTCGCCTTTTTCATAATCTTTTTGACGGTTATACAGGTAGGCATAATTTTGCTGCACAACGGCTTCTAAAGCAGGCATATTATTAGCGGTAGACCATTTTAAGGCTTCGTTCAGATCTCGTGCAGCCATTTTATATTCACCAAGTTCCATTTTTATGGCCGATAGCTTTACCAATGAACTAATAATGTTGGGTATGTCTTTTACCTTGCGCGATATCTTGTTTGATTGGAGCGTAAACCACTTAGCCTCGCTGTATTTTTTTTGCGAGATATAAACCCTTGCCAGGTCATCAAAGCTCGACCGGATACCTGTAGTATCTTCATAATAGCTATAATTATGCAGGGCCAATAAAGTATAATGGATAGCTTCTGTTTGGTAATAGGCCCTTACATTACGGTTAGGCTGTTTATCAAATTTAAGGTACTCGGTTGCAATTTGGGTATATATAGCGCCTTTAAGGGTATCGTTAGTAGTGAGCTGTAATTTTTGCTTAAGGCTGTCTATGCTGCTTCTGTCAACATCATCTGCATGCACGGCAAATGTAGTAGCGGCTAATATAAATGTGATGAGTATAAAAAGTTTTTTCATCTGCAAACAGATATCAATATGTATGTTATACTGCAATCAAATTTTATGCCCGTTTATTTAATATAAATATTGCGGGGCGTGCAATTTACAATAAACATTGCTAATAGCATAATTAGTTTGATTTATAGCTACTTACAGTTTAATAAATAGGTATTGGCGCTGCTAAATTTTATCAGCAGTTAAATATTAGTACATGGTAATGTACAGTATAACAGAATTTTGTTTTACCTGATGACGCTTTCGTAACGATTGATGAACCTGTTGAAGTTGGCCGATGCAGATAATACCCAGTTAAATAGCAGGATGCCTAATGTTGCTGTTAAAATTCCTGCTATAACATCAAGCACATAATGGTGGCTGGCATAAACGGCGGTAAACCATATCCCTACCATTACAACCCCAAAAAACCAATTGATAAGGCCAAGGCGGTTTTTAATGCCATAGTATAATACAATAACCGGGTAAGATGAGTGCAATGATGGCATTGCAGCAAACACATTTGAACCCTTTGAGTAGATGGATTTGAACAGGTTGATGTTAAAATACTTATCGAACCGTGCCAGGCCGGCTGTGTTGCCTTGTGTAAGCGGGTGAAAATTAAAGCCATGAAACTGTATATACCAAGGCGGTGCTGCCGGGTATACGTAATAAACAATAAAGCCAAGCATGTTTACCAACACAAAGGTTAGCGAAAAGTACAGAAACTGGCGTTTATTTTTAAAAAACAGGTATGCGGCAAATGCAAGCGGTACGGGGATCCAGCACAGGTAGAAAATACCGGCTGCTACATCAATAAAGCTTGTGCTTTTAAGGCGTAGGTACTCGTTAGGGGTTAGTATAGCGCCGTTAAGTTTTATACCGAACAGGCTTTTTTCTGCATCGTATAACCCTTTTACGGCAACATCATTATAATTATAGTTAGGGAACGCCTTCATATAATCAAATATCACCCAGTACACGATAAAAATAGAAAAGCCCAAAATAAACTTGCGCGTTATTACCGATGCGTAAAATAACACGTTAAATATGCCAATCAAAATCAGCTGGTCTGTTTTAAAGCCAACTAATAAGATAGATAAGATGAAGTATGCGATAGATATACCGGTAACAATGCTTATACTTTTTGCATTGACCTGTATATCACCGTCAACAGCGTTAGCCATTCTGCTTTTTAGTGAAATCTGAATTAAATATTTTGTCCCATAGCGGGGAACTTACACCGTAACCTTTGGTAGGGTCCTGGTAGTGGTGCAGCATGTGGTGTTGTTTTATGGTTTTCCAGAACGATCCTTTAAAGTTAAAATGGTGTATGGCATAATGCGATATATCATAAACCAGGTAACCTAAAATAAAGCCCGGGAAAAAACCAAAAATATAGTTTGCAGGCAGCAGGGCGTTAAACAAAAAGTAAAAGCCTGTGGCCAATGGTATGCTTGCTGATGGCGGCATCACCAGGCGCTTTGCGTCGCTTGGGTAATCGTGATGTACGCCGTGGAAAATAAAGTGTAAACGCAGCGCCCATTTAGCCTTTGGTACAAAATGGAATACAAAACGATGCATAACATATTCGGTAAGCGTCCATATAAACAAGCCTGCTACAAACAGCCAGATGTAGTTACCCATGCCAATTTGCCTGTCGTAAGCAAAGTAGCTTGAAACCAAAATAACCGGTACAAAAATTATAATGGGCACAAAGTAATGCACCTTTGATAAACTCTCTAAAAAACTACTCTTAAACATCCTCACAGATTCCTGCGAGTTTGAAACAAAATTCTTAGCCATAACACTTAAGGTTTAAAACGTTCTGTAACCTCTTTTCCCGTAACAGGGTCGGTACCCTTCATTTCTATATAAACAATATTTGGTGACCACATCGAACCTCCATCAATCTGAATAAAAATATTCTGAAGCACGATCTGTTTTTTGGCCACAGTTGCGAAGATATGATATTTTCCGTCGGCAGCCCTCATTAATGTAAGCGGAAATTTTTTGTATGACATAATTCTGATATCATACTTATCGTTACCCAATGATTTTGATGTTACACCATAAGCAAATTTACGCTGTATAAACGTTAATTCAGATGGTTCGCCATTCTTTTCTGCATATTGAAGCCAGTAGGTATGAATGGGCGAGTCCTCATCGGGTTTGCCTGTTTTTTCATCGATATTGATATCATACGACAGGGCATTGATATTTGGCGACCGCTGCAAATAAAATAAACGATTTACATTTGCGGGCGGTATTGGATATATCCGCCCATTTTCATCCGTTCGTACTCTCGTGGTATCTGTTTGTTTTACATTACGTAGGTTATGAGCATTGGCTGCCAGTTTAAAACCTGATAGCGTAAAAACTACAAATAGTACCAGTAAATGCGTTAACGGGGATTTGATCATTCTTCTTTTTCAGACAATGCCTTCTTGGCATTTACCAGCCTTTTAAAGGCAGTTAAATTTGTTAATACCGCAAGTATGGTTATAGGGAAGGTAAAGATAGACATGGTTTCGAAAACATGCCATTTAATACCCGGAACATACAGTTTATAATCGCCGCCAATGTATGATGATGCTACACCACAGGCAATAGCGCATAACCCGATGGTTACTACACGCTCGGGGCGTTGCATCAGGCCGCCTTTAGAATCAACCCCAAGGCCTTCGGCACGGGCGCGTACATAACTTACCATCATTGAGCCAATAAGCGCTATAAACGCAAATATGGAGCTTAAGAAGTAATGGTGGGCAACAAGGTAATAACAGATGCCTAAAAACATGATCAATTCACTGTAGCGGTCAAGCACAGAATCGTACAGGGCGCCAAAAACAGATTTCATGTTACCCAGGCGGGCTACCTGCCCGTCGAGCATGTCAAAAAGGCCTGCAAATAGTATTAATGCACCTGCCCAGCCTACGTAGCTAAAATCGCCGCGGTTACCGTCTTCGGCACCTATAATAAATATGGCTGCAACGCCTACATTTAAAACGAAGCCAATAGAGGTTACTGCATTAGGCGTTAACCCTACTTTTATCAGAAGTTTTACAAATGGGTCGATAATTTTATATATCCCCAGTTGCAAACTTGTGCGTACTGATGTTTGTGGTTCCATTAGTTATAAAAATAAATAAAATTAAACATATTAAAAATCAAACTTAATCTTTACCCGTATTCCCCACGGGGCAATGCCGGGGTGGTCCAGGTAGGTAAACCTTTTTACTGCATCAACCCTGATGAATTTAAAGATGTTTTCAACGCCTATGCTACCTTCCATATATGGCGTTTTGCCAAGTGCGTAGGTAATAGGTACGCCGTTCTCATCAACAGGGAACTGGTAAAGGTTTGGATGTAATGATGGCGTGCTTTGATCGCTTAAGCCACCGTACAGTGCTTTGAATGACAGCGTTTCGCGCCATTTTAATTTTTTGAACAACGGGATCTTGTTAAAGAAAAACCCGCCGAAGTGCTGGTCTATATTGATCGCTACCGAGTGATCGCTCACAAACTCCAGGAAGTTCATTAAGTTGTATGAATCGATAACGTAGGCGAAAGTTTGGTTGGCACGGTGGATGTTAAGCAGGGGGTAAGGTACCTGCCCAAAGGTTTTTGAACCCTCTAAAACCACATCGGCAAAGCCAAAAGGGGCTATGTAAAAGCGTTTATCGCCACGGAAATCAAACTTCCTGTACCCGTACTCGCCACCCAGCGCGTTTTTTAAACCCAGGGTAAAATCTAACGACAAGATAGGATATTGGTTAATAATTGGCGCGCGGAAAAGCTTGCCCTGGTAGTATTGTTCATGCGGCGCATAACGGATGCCCGCGCTTACTTCGCTTGTGGTTAAATGCTGAAACTGATCAGTAGCTACGGTATTGATAAAAGGATAAAGGCTTCCCGCAGGTGTCTGTGTTAATTTCCGGAGGCCAAATTTGAATGATAGATGGTTCTCAAATTCGGTCACATAATCTAAACGGTAGGCATCGTAATACAGGTACTTATCGTTTTTACCGCGTTTAAATGACAGCAGAAAATTATCTTCCTGTGCAAACTGCAGTTCCTGCCCCGGTATTTTGGTATCCCGCTGAAAACTTGCACGGATGTAGTTTTGCGGGAAACGGTAAATGCTTTTATTGTTTAACGAGTACGAGGTTGCAAATTGATATTTCAATTTTTCATCCTTAAAACCATATGCGGTGTAGCCTTCAAAAAATATACGTTTGCTAAAGTCGGCAGTAGTACGGCCACCCACGCGCAACCTTAAACCCTCTACCGGGTTAAAGCTGTAAAATGTGCTGGCGGGGCCAACCTCAAACTTGCCAAAGTTTTTAAAACCGGCAAACAGCAGGTTAATAATATCGGCCGTACGCCTGAATGATGGCATATGTACCAGGCTATCAATATTCTTATAAACCTTTGATTCGGCAGTTGTAAGAGTATCCAAGCGGTTCTCTGCCCAGAAACTCTCGGGGCGGTTACGCAACTCTTCATCTCCCAGTTCGGGCCTTGCCTTGTACAAGGTGTCCTGGTGCGGTATGTTAACCGCGTAATTCTTGCGGGTGAGCGTTCGGGTACCAAATAAGCCGCTTTTTCGCTTTTCTGTAATGCCAAAATCGGCAAAGGTGTTGCTTCTGCTCAGGTGATAGCGGCCATCAGGGTTCAGTTCAAAATCCTGGTCAACGTTCATGCTGCGCACAAAGTTTACGTTGATGTTTTTGTTTATCCTCAGGCCCGCTCTCTGCACAGCGTAGTTACCATCAAGGGTGATGAAGATCTGGCCCTCAAAAAGGATATCGTTGGTATTACGCGGCGTAAAACTAAGTTCTACCAGCTTTTTACCATTATCAAGCGTAACCGTATCGGTAATAAAAAATTTGTAGAAGGTAGGGGCGCTGTTAGCTATCGGGCTCAAAAACTGGCGGCCTAATAGTAAAATGCTGTTATCGTAAATATCAACCTTTTCGTAAAGGTGTTTAAAGTACTGGCCAACACCTTCGGTATCAAAACCCGGCCCAAAATCTACTGATTTTTCGCCCAGTATCACCTCACGGGTTACCTCTGGGTTTTTGCGATAATATACTTGCGATAGCCTTTCTTTCAGATAAATGGGGAGCAGGGTTTTGCCTGGGTAGGTGGTGCTGTCCTTATTTTCGAACATGAACTTATACTTGCGGAAAAGCCTTTTCTCTTTAACCTTATCAGATATATTGCTGAGCGAGAACTGCATTTTATCGTACTCTTTGTACTCTACAAAATCGTATGCCTCGGGTCGGTTCTTCTCTTTATTTTCAATAACCTTGCGTATTAAAGCTACAGCCGGGTTATCATTAACATATTTTGTTTTTTTAGCGGTTTTAATAGTTACCTGGCCCAATTCTGTAGATGAGGGAATCATCCGGATGTTAAGTACCTGCTCAATACCCGGTGCTACATTGTAGGTAGCATCCTTAAACCCTATGTAACTTACTTTTATTTTTGTTTGGGGCTGAGTAGAAGTTAATTTGTAATAACCCTGGCCATTGGTGGTTACGCCAATGGTGGTGCCTGCAAAAGATACCGACACAAACGGAAGGCCATCTTTATTGCCGCCATCGGTAATTTTACCGCTTACAACAGTAACCTGTGCCTTTACGGCAACACTTATCAGTAAAAAAAGTACAAGAAAGAAAAACTTATACGTGTATTTAAAAACCATTAACCTTATTCAATATTATGCAAAAACAAACTTTTTCTGAAGGAAATAATTGTAAGTTATCCCAACAGTAAACGATACCAGAACCTTTGATATTTTATAATCTAACCCAATAAAATGCGTAACTACAAATACGCCACCAGTATTAAGGGCTACATTGCCACCCCAAACCAACATATATTTGAAGGCTTGTACCGGGATGGTTTTTTCTTTACGTTTTTTAAATACCCAAACCCTGCCTAACGCAAAGTTTGTTACGCCGCCAACAATGGTTCCGATCAGGCTTGCTATAACGTACCAAAGGTAGAAAAATTCCTTGCAGACTATTGTGGTCAAAAAGTCAAATAAGGATGCTATAAAGGATGACGCCTGAGCCTTAACAAATGTTGCCATTCACGTTTAAATATGTCCGGCTTTTGTTTTGTTTTTGATCTTGCCGTAAGATCTTAGTTATACCGCTTGCTTTATAGCAATTATCAGACCATGTAACTAACTCATTGTTACTATCTACGTAAATAAAGCTATCGTAGTATGAACTAAAAAAACAACCTCGGGGTGAGGTGCGTTTCCGGTCGCGAATATCGTCATTTTAAGCGAATTTCCTTTAAATAAAAAAACCGGTTACCGCCATGTAAGGCAATAACCGGTTTTCTTATTTAAAACGGTAAATTATTGACCGGCAAACATATCGTCATAATAGTCAAGGCCCAGATGCGTGATCAGGTCTTCGCCCATTAGGTAACGCAAGGTGTTTTCCAGTTTAATAAGTTGTTTAAAGATGTCATTCTCGGCATGTAAACCCGGCGCGGTTTGCGGCGATTTAAGGTAGAATGATAACCACTCCTGTATACCGCTCATGTTAGCACGTTTAGCCATATCGCAAAATAAAGCTAAGTCTAAAGCGATAGGTGCTGCTAAGATAGAGTCGCGGCAAAGGAAGTTGATCTTGATCTGCATTTTGTAGCCTAACCAGCCAAAAATGTCAATGTTGTCCCAACTTTCTTTGTTATCGCCATGCGGAGGGTAGTAGTTGATACGGATCTTGTGGAAGATCTCGCCATAAAGCTCAGGGTTATCTTCAGGGCGTAAAATATCTTCTAATACACCAAGTTTTGATACCTCTTTAGTTTTAAAGTTATCAGGATCGTCAAGTACCAAACCATCGCGGTTACCCAAAATGTTGGTAGAGAACCAGCCATGTACACCTAATGAACGTGCTGCAAGGCCTGGTGCCAATACAGTTTTCATTAAAGTTTGGCCGGTTTTAAAATCTTTACCTGCAATTGGTGTTTTAGTTAGTTTAGCTAACTCAATCATCGCAGGGATATCAACAGTTAAGTTAGGAGCGCCGTTTGCAAACGGTACACCAAGTTTTAAAGCTGCGTAAGCGTATATCATGCTTGGTGCAATACGTTTATCATCATCTTTTAAAGCTTGCTCAAATGCTGCTAAAGTTTCGTGGATCTCAGAACCTTCAAAGTAAACCTCGGTTGAACCACACCAAACTAATACTACACGGTCAAGGCCGTTATCTTTCTGGAAGTTTTTAATGTCTTCCATAACTTGCTGTGCAAGCTCATAACGGGTACCGGTTTTAATGTGGGTACCATCAAGGTTTTTAGCGTAGTTTTTATCAAACGCGGCCTTCATAGGTACAATTGATTCTAAACCTTCCCTTACTGAATCTAACAGGTCGCGCTCAAGTACTTTTGCGTTTACAGCTGCCTGGTAAACGTTATCTTCGTACACATCCCAGCCACCAAAAACAACATCGTTAAGGTTAGCCAATGGTACAAAATCTTTAATTTTTGGATGACGGGCTTCGGTACGTTTGCCTAAACGGATGCTACCCATTTGGGTTAATGAACCTATTGGTTGCGATATGCCTTTTTTTACAGCTTCAACACCGGCAATTAGTGTGGTAGCTACTGCGCCTAAACCAGGTATTAAAATACCAAGTTTACCTTCTGCAGGTTTAATGTTAATTTTCATTACTTGTTTTTTGTTTTAAGGATAATGCAGCTATTATACAACACGTAGGGGGCATGTTATATGATAGTTTTCTTGTTTACTGTTTGTATTATAGTAGTGCCAAAGCACGGTTACTATCTTTTTAGTGCAATTAAAGCATACATAACCCAACTTTAATTGAGGGGCAAAAGAATATAAATTTTGTTTTAAAAACTTATATTTTTATAAAGTTTACAGGCAGATGAAGATTGACTGTTTTATAAGGCCTTTTCGTATATTCTGTAGGTTTTGTACTGGTCGCCGCCAATGGCTTCAATAGCACGGTTTACCATATCATTGTTTTCAAGTGTCCATGATGCTTCGGCGTATTTTAAGCCCTTACGCCTGTATTCTTTTATAATGCTGCCATAAAGGCTGGCTTCGATACCTAACTTGCGGTAACCATCTATTACACCCAAAAGCATAATACGTATACCGGTGATCTTCTTTTTGTTTAATAAAAGCTTAAAGATACCTGTAGGCAATAACCGGCCTTTTTTAATGGTTTTAAGGATCTGGTTAATATCTGGTATTGCTACACCGAAGCCAACAATTTTACCATCCTGCTCGGCCACTAAGGCAAAATCAGGGTCTAATATCATTTTAAGGTCTTTTGCTGTGTAGTCAAACTCCTCATTGGTCATGGGGAAAAAGCCAAGGTTTTTATCCCATGCTTTATTATATACATCGCGCAGGGCATTAGCCTCCTGCTTAAAGTTCTTCAGGTTTATTTTACGGATAACAATGTTGCTGTTACGTTTAAGCCGATCCTGCAACATATCCAGCATCCTTAATGATTTATCGTTGTAGTTAGCGCCATCCCAGTACCAGGCCAGCAGGTCGGTTTGTTTTTTGAAACCGGCATTTTCCAGTAAGGTGATGTAGTATTCGGGGTTGTAAGGCATCATTACTACCGGCGACCGGTCAAACCCTTTAATCAAAAGGCCGCAAACCTCGTTGGTGCTTGGGTTTACAGGGCCAACAATATTAGTGGCACCTTTTTGCTTAACCCAATCAATAGCTGCATTAATTAATAAATTTGCTGTCTCCTGATCATTAATAACATCAAAAAAGCCAAAAAAACCATCGCTAACGTTGTTAAACGCGTTGTGATTGGTGTTGAAAATTGCTGCGATACGCCCAACAACCTTATCGCCATCATAAGCTAAAAAAGTTTGTAATGATGAATGTTTGTGAAAAGGGTGCGTGGTTAGCAGGTCCTTTTGTGCAATAAATAGTTCGGGTACGTAAAGTGGGTCGTTTTTGTACAGATCATGCGGGAAGTCAATAAAAGTAGCAAGTTCTTTTTTCGACTGTACCGGAACAATTTTTTTCATTGTTGATGTTGGGTTAATACCGGTACTATGCAGGCAGTAGTACCGGTATATTTAAAGAGTTTATATATTTTCTTTAATAGTACTATTAGTTACGCCTACCACTTTAAATGCCTGTATAAGCTTTTCTACTGCTTCATCTATCTGTGCAAATGTGTGTGTTGCCATTAATGAGAACCTTAACAATGATGAATCAGACGGAACGGCAGGGGATACAACCGGGTTAACAAATACACCTGCGTTTTGCAGATAATTAGTTACCTGGAAAGTTTTTGCGTTATCGCGGATATATATAGGTAGTATCGGGCTTTCTGATGCGCCGATATCAAAACCTTCGTCGGTTAATAATTTAACGGCGTAGTTGGTGTTGTCCCAAAGTTTTTGGATACGTTCCGGTTCGGCTTCAATAATATCAAGGGCTGCAATTACGCTGGCTACCGAGCCCGGGGTCATGCTGGCGCTGAACATTAGTGAACGTGCGCGGTGTTTAATATAGTCGATAGTATCATGATCGCTGGCGATGAAACCACCAAGTGATGCCAATGATTTACTAAAGGTGCTCATAATAAGGTCAACCTGGTTGGTTAAGCCAAAGTGTGATGCTGTACCTGAACCGTTATGGCCAATTACACCTAAACTGTGTGCATCATCAACCATAATGTTAACGCCGTATTTGTCGGCAAGCTCAACAATTGCAGGCAATTTAACAATATCGCCTTCCATGCTGAAGATACCGTCAACAACAATAACTTTTACGGCTTCTTCCGGCAGCATGCTTAGCTTGCGTTCCAGATCAGCCATATCATTATGGGCATATTTAATAACTTTTGAGAATGACAGACGTGTACCATCAATAATTGAGGCGTGGTCGTATTCGTCAAGTATCAAATAATCGTTGCGGCCTGTGATGCATGATAAAACCCCAAGGTTTACCTGGAAACCGGTACTAAATAATACTGCTGCTTCTTTGCCGACATACGCTGCAAGACGATTTTCGAGTTCGATGTGAATATCAAGTGTCCCGTTTAAGAACCTTGAGCCTGCACAACCTGATCCGTACTTGTCAATTGCCTTTTTTGTAGCTTCTTTTATTTTAGGATGGTTCGTAAGACCTAAGTAGGAGTTTGAACCAAACATTAAAACACGTTTGCCGTTTATGATCACCTCGGTATCCTGACCAGACTCTATTGGCCTGAAAAAAGGATACAGTCCCTGTGCCCTGATCATATTTGCATCCTGGAACTGGGCAATCTTCTCGTGTAATTTTTTAACCATTTATAAACACTGCTTAAATTTTTTGTAAAAATACCATGAATAAGCTTATAACTTGCATGGAGAATGTAAATTTTTTACACACTACCTTAATAGTACGTTAATATACTTCCATCAGGCAAATTAATTAAATTTTTTATTTATTCCCCACCACTATTTTACATTTTGTTTGAAAAAGTTGAAAATCGTGCCAATTATCATTCAAATCTCCTAATTAGGTAAAATTTCTGTTGTGTGTTTTTTATTAAAATAGAATAATCTCATATTCGCATCCCTGTTAATAACATCGAAAATAAAGAGAACCTTTCTTTAAATTTTTCGTTTTTATATGTTACTTTCAATCATTTATGAAAAAACTACGCTACTTATTCCTCTCTAATATACTAATTTTTTCGCCGGTAATACTATTTGCCCAAACGGCTTCAGATACAACAACTGCTGTAGTAACGTTAAAACAAAGTATTGATTTTGCCCTGCGTAACCAACCACAACTTAAACAGGCAAATATTGACGAGCAAATTAACGAACGCGATATTAAGATAAGTTTATCAAATTGGTTGCCACAAATTAGTACAACAGGCCAGTATCAGCATTATTTTCAGAGGCCCGCACAGGTTGCAGCTGGTACCGGAACAGGGACAGGTAGCGGTTCAGGACAAAATTTAGCTATAGCCCATAATGTATCCAGCCTGGGCGCACAGGCCAGCCAGGTTATATATAATAACGATGTGTTACAAGCATCGCGTGCATCAAAATATTCAAGGCAGTACTATAAGCAGAATACCGAAAGCAGCAAGATTGATGTTGTATCTGATGTGAGCAAGGCATTTTATGATGTACTGTTATCACAACGCCAACTGGATATTATTAAGGAGGATATTATAAGGCTTCGCCGCAGTTTAAAGGATGCCTATTCCCGTTACCAGGCAGGTGTGGTTGATAAAACAGACTATAAACAAGCAACCATCGCATTAAATAACTCGCTTGCATCGCAAAAGCAAATACAGGAAGCTATAAAAAGCAAAACCGCTTTATTGAAACAGATAATGGGTTTTAACCCCAACAGGCAGTTAAGCCTTTCATATGATTCGGCACGTTTACAAAGCGAGGCTGTTATTGACACCAACCAGGTTTTAAATTATACAAACCGTATTGAATATCAATTACTGCAAACGCAAAAAAACTTGCTTAACTTAAATATATCCTATTATAAATGGGGCTGGCTGCCATCGTTATCTGCCGTTGGCGGATATAGCCTGGGGTACTTTAATGATAGTTTCTCTAAAATGTATAAGGATGCATTCCCAACATCATTCGCAGGGCTTTCTTTATCTATCCCGATTTTTACAGGTGGTAAACGTTTACAAAACCTGGCCAAGGCACGCTTACAGGTAGAGCGTTCAGATCTTGACCTGGTGAACAGCCGTAACGCAATTAATACAGAATATACACAGGCGCTGGCAAATTATAAAAGCAGCTATTATAACTGGCAAACGCTTAACGAGAACGTTACACTTGCCAAAGATGTATATAAGGTTGTAGACCTGCAGTACCGCGAGGGGATTAAAACATACCTTGATGTTATTGTATCGCAAGCCGACTTGCGCACAGCCGAACTGAATTATTATAACGCACTGTTCCAATTACTATCAAGCAAAATAGACCTGGAAAAAGCTTTGGGTACATTGCCAACAGAGTAAAAAAAATTATCATCATCATCACACATTCGACAACTTATAACATGAAAAATACATATATCTACTGCATTGCTGCCATGGCATTACTAACAGTTTCGTCATGCGGTAGCAAAGGGCCTAAACAGGATGCTGCGCCGCCTGCAACACCGGTAAACGTTACTGAAGCAAAAAAGGCCGATGCCATATATTATGATAAATACCAGGGAACCGTTGTTGCATTAAATTCAGTTGAATTACGCAGCCAGGTTAGCGGCTTTATTACCGGCATATTTTTTAAAGAAGGTGACGTAGTAACTAAAGGTGCACCATTGTATGAGATAGACCGCCGCAAATATGTAGCTGCTTATGAGCAGGCCAAGGCCAACTTATTAAGTGCCAAAGCAAACCTGAGCAAAGCACAGAAAGATATTGACCGCTATAACATGTTGTTGAAAAACGATGCGGTAGCGCGCCAAACGGTTGACCAGGCTACCGCTGCGTTCGAAACCAGCCAAAGCCAGGTTGCTGTTGCGCAGGCAGGTGTTTCTTCTGCCGCTACGGATCTTTCTTATGCTACAATAAGGGCACCATTTACAGGCCGTATAGGCATATCACAGGTTAAACTGGGTGCGCAGGTTTCGCCAGGTACTACATTGTTAAATACAATATCAACAGGTAACCCCATTGGTGTTGATGTTGTGATAAACGAACAAGACATCAGCCGTTTTTATAAAATACAAAAAGCAGGTACCGATACCACTTTCAGGTTACAGTTGCCGGATGGAACAACCTTTAACAAAACCGGGAAGATATTTGCTATTGACCGCGGCGTAAATGACCAAACAGGTACTATTAAAGTGCGTGTACAATTCCCAAATGAACATGATGAACTGAAAGACGGAATGAGCTGTGTATTGCAGGTACTTAACGATAACTCGGGCGACCGCGTGCAGATACCTTACAAAGCGATAACCGAGCAGATGGGTGAATTTTTTGTGTTTATATCTAAAGATACCATTGCCGAACAACGTAAAGTAAAGATAGGGCAGCGCATTCAAAGTAATGTTATTGTGTTGGATGGCGTTAAACCGGGCGAAAAGGTTATTACCGAAGGTTTCCAAAGGTTGCGTGATGGTGGCAAGATAACCCTTGGCCCGCCTGCTGGCGCTGCACCGGCAGGGAAAGATGGTAAAAGTGCACCTGCTGCAAAATAATTAATTGGATATATCCCATAATAGGATAAGCTAAGCGGGGTATTTACCCCGAAATACATAAGCAAAAGACATAAATAATGATCGCAGATACTTTTATAAAACGCCCGGTAACCGCAATTGTAATATCGCTGGTAATACTGATCGTTGGGATGCTGGCCATATCGAGCCTTCCAATTGGGCAATACCCGGAAATTACACCGCCAACGGTACAGGTAACCGGTACTTACACCGGTGCCGATGCTTTAACAGTTGAGCAAACCGTAGCTACACCGGTAGAGGTACAGGTAAACGGTACCCCGGGTATGACCTACCTGCAAAGTAATAGCACCGGCAACGGTGCCATGAGCATGACCGTTAACTTTGAGGTTGGTACCGATATTAATAATGCCGCGCTTGATGTGCAGAACCGTGTAGGTATTGCTTTACCAACCCTGCCGCAAGAGGTACAGCGTTTAGGCATGATCGTGCGTAAACGTAACCCAAGTATATTAATGCTTGTGGCTATGTACTCGCCAAAAGGAACGCATGATGTAACTTTTACAGATAACTATACCAACGTGTTTATAAAGGATGCGTTACTGCGTACCAAAGGTGTGGGCGACGTATTTACCCGTGCTGACGATTTTAGTATGCGGTTGTGGTTAAAGCCGGATAAGCTGGCCGCTTTAAATATGACGGCGGCAGATGTTACCGCTGCTTTAACCGAGCAAAACGCGCAGGTAGCAGCAGGTACGGTAGGTGCAACCCCGCAAATGAAAGGGCAAACCTTTGAATATTCTGTATTGGTTAAAGGCCGTTTAACAGATAAATCGGAATTTGAGAATGTTGTTGTTAAAACTATACCACAAACAGGTGCTGTTGTGCATTTAAAGGATGTAGCCCGTGTTGAGCTTGGTAAATTTAACTACTCAGGAAACTCATTTGTTGATGGTAAAAGAGCATCGTATCTGTTAATATACCAGGCGCCGGGCAGTAACGCTATAGAAACTGCCGATAACGTAACCGCTACCATGAACGAGCTTAAAAAAGCTTTTCCTACTGATATTGATTATGTTGTCCCTTTTGAGTCGGTTACGGTAGTAAAGGTGTCCCTTCACGAGGTTATCGAAACTTTGGTTATAGCCCTTGCACTTGTAATTGTGGTAGTGTTTTTATTCCTGCAAAACTGGCGTACAACCCTTATCCCGGTACTGGCTATCCCGGTATCAATTGTGGGTACGTTCATTTTCTTTATCCCGCTGGGCTTTACCATTAATACCTTAACGCTGTTTGGGTTTGTACTGGCCATTGGTATTGTGGTAGATGATGCCATTGTGGTGGTAGAAGCCGTACAACATTATATGGACGAGAAGGGCATGTCGCCTAAAGAGGCCACGGAACATGCCATGCGCGATATATCTGCACCGGTAATTGCCATAGCGTTGATTTTGGCAGCTGTGTTTGTGCCGGTAGGTTTTGTACCGGGTATAGTTGGCCGGTTATATCAACAATTTGCTATCACCATCGCCATATCGGTATTGATCTCGGCATTTGTAGCATTATCGCTTACGCCTGCATTATGTACCATATTATTACGTCCGCATAAAATAGATGAAAAATCGGGCGGTTTAAACAGGTTTTTCTATGTATTTAACCAATGGTTTGACAGGGTTACCGGCCGTTATCGTAACGCGGTAGATAAAGGTATCAAACACTCCAAATTCATTGTTATAATCCTTGTATGTATTATTATCGGTACCGTGCTCTTGTTTAAAGGAAAGCCATCAGGGTTTTTACCGCTGGAGGATGAGGGGCGTATTTACGTAACTTACGATTTGCCTGAAGGTTCATCAACCGAACGCACAGTTACCGTTTTGCACGAGATGATGGCTGTATTGGATAGCGTACCCGCTATTAACCACTACGCCGCTTTGGGCGGGTTAAATGCGGTTAACTTTGCTACAAAATCAAACAGCGCAACCATATTTGTCCAATTGAAACCGTGGGATGAGCGTAAAGACAAAAAAGACCAGTTAAATGGTGTTATTGCAACATTACAGGGTAAACTGGCCAGGTTTAAAGAAGCCAGTGTGGTTGTGATCTCTCCGCCGGCAATTCCGGGTTTAGGTAACACGGGTGGTTTCTCTTTTATACTGCAGGAGAAAGAAGCAGGTGGCGATATTAAAAACTTTGAAAAGGTGTTGAATACTTTTGTGGCCGCTGTAAATAAACGCCCCGAAATTGCCAAGGCTTTCACATTTTTTGGTGCGCATACACCTGCTTACCAGTTAACAATCGATAGGGAAAAAGCTAAAAAATTAGGTGTTAAAATATCTGATGTGAACAACACCCTGCAAACCTATATGGGTAGTTCATATATAAACGATTTCACCGTTTATGGACGTAACTTTAGGGTAGTTGCCCAGGCCGATACAAATTATCGTACTAATATTGACAATATAGGGCAGTACTTTGTGCGTAACGAAGCCGGTGCTATGGTGCCACTAAGCACACTTACTACTTATAAGGTAATAGAAAATGCCCCGTTAATATCACACTATAACCTGTTCCGTTCTGCCGAGATAAATGGTAGCACCAAACCGGGCTTTAGTAGCGGCGACGCTATTACCGCCCTAAAAGAAGTTGCTGCCGAAACACTTCCGCAAGGTTATGGTTACGAGTTTTCGGGTTTAAGCCGCGAGGAGTTGTTATCGGGTTCAAAAACCGTTTACATATTTGCATTGTCAATAGGTTTCGTGTTCCTGTTCCTGGCTGCCTTGTACGAGAGCTGGTCTGTACCGTTTTCGGTACTTCTTGCTGTACCGCTTGGTGCGTTTGGTGCTATCCTGTTCCTTTGGTTTAAACCGGGGCTTACCAATAACGTTTACGCACAGATAGGTTTGATAACGCTGATAGGTTTGGCTGCCAAGAATGCCATCCTGATAGTGGAGTTTGCCAAAGAGCGTGTGGACAGGGGGATGAACCTCGAAAAAGCTACGCTGGAGGCAGTAAGGCTACGTTTAAGGCCTATTGTGATGACATCGATGGCATTCATCCTGGGGGTTTTACCATTGGTAATTGCATCTGGTGCGGGCGCACAGGCACGCCAAACAATTGGCTGGACAGTGTTTGGTGGTATGCTTGCCGCAACATCACTGGCTATATTTATAGTGCCGGTATTGTATTACATCATTACCAAATTCTCCTATGGCGAAGCCAAACTCGCCGAAATGGAAAAAAGTTACAAACCGGATCCGGAGATAGACCCGGAAGTTTAAAAGTAAAATGCCCCTTATTTAAGGGGCATTTTACTTTTAACACCATATTGGCATGAAATACAGATGAAATTTACCGCTCCCAAAACGTGTTATATAGATAACACTATACACTTCTGTAGCCAATCAAACACGTAAATTATGAAAGCTGGTAAAAATAATATTATATAAATTTAATAGGTACATCATTTACGAAACAGTGCATAACCAAGTTGATTATCAGTATATAAAAGCCATTTTTATAGTTAAAAAGATGGTTTTATTTCTACATAATAGTGTTTAATTATTAAAAAATAAAGGGCTATGGCAAAGTATTTGATTATAGCGGTGTATCACAATTAATAATTGTATTACTAAAAACACGACAATGAAAAGAATGACCAAACTAATAGCAGCAGCATTTACAGCAGCAGCTATATTTATCGGAACAAATGCAAATGCACAATCTACCCCAAAAAGCGCTTTACGCTTCGGTATAGGTCTTGAAGGTCTTGCACCAGTAGGCAACCTGCATGATGGCTCAAATATCGGTATCGGTGGTACAGCCCGTTTGCAATATGGTTTAGCCGACAACTTGGCTTTAACATTAACATCAGGTTACTATAACTTTTTTGGGAAAAAAATCCCGGGAACAGATGAAAATTATGATAATTTAGGTATCGTGCCTCTTAAAGCAGGTATCAAAGCGTTTGTATCTCAGAACATTTATTTAGGTGCAGAAGTTGGTGCCGGTTTTGAGACACGCAGCAATGGAAATACCAAGTTAATTGCATCACCAGGTATCGGTTGGGCTAACCAATCATGGGATATCGGTGCACGTTATGAAAACTTCTCTGGCCAAAGCAATAACTATGGTACAGTAGGTTTACGTATAGCTTACGGTTTCGGGTTGTAATTTTATAGCTGAAACACTTACTTAGAAAAAGCTCGTTATCCACAAGATGACGAGCTTTTTTCGTATAACGAATTAATTATTTAACTTTGACGAATATAAAATATCTAATAAATAATTATGAAAATTAAATTACCCATTATTTGTATCTTTATTTCGTCTGTATTAATATTCGATTCTTGTAAAAAGGATTATAAAGGTGAAGCAAAAGTTAATGTAAGTTCTACTTTATCATTAGAGCAAGAATCGCAAAAAACATTTTCCAAAATTTTATCTAAGGCAATTCAATCAAGTGAGCCTTTAAGGAAGTTTTTAAAAACTGAAAGTTTAAAACAATTTGACAATGATTATGACATCTTATATCAATTGGTAAGAAATGAAAAAGTTTCTGATAACAAGACTTTCCACGAGATAATGGCAAGTTATGCGAATTCAGAGAAACAACTGGATTCACTTGAAAGTAAATTACCCTTATTAACGATTTTCGTTCCAACTTTACCAAACTTTAATCCTCAACAGTGGAATATAACTAATGAAATACCTTTGGTAGCTAATTCTTTAGTCGGCGTTAATAATGTCGAATTATTTGATGGATCGGGTAAAGAAGAAGTTATTAAACCGGGAGAAATTCCTGGTTTTCCGGTAGTTGTAGTAAAGCAAAATGAACGGGTAGTACTTAATAAAGGCAATGATATTTCCAAAAGGAATACAACGAATTCTATTAAATCATCTTCAAACAATAATTTGGCATTTAGTTTTTCAGATGAAGCTTTTAACGGGCTTAAGAACGTCAATTCTAAAGATGGTGATATTAAAATGAATAGAATTGCTACCACCGGCGAAATTGATCCGGTAAATATAGCAGCGTACAATTCAGGTGATTCTTGGCAGCGCGACTATGTGTACTACGGATTAACGGCGACAAATACTAAAGGAGAATTTAAAAATAATTACAGCGAGTTCATAACATCTATGAAATTTTTAACTCCTGATGCGTTAGGTATGATTGCTGACCAAGATGGAGACCCTAAAGCTAATCAGAATTATGGGCATGGTGGCACAATAAATGGCCAACCAATACCTCCAACTATGTGGACGGAAGGGAATTTTGAATTTAGAATTACTGTTTTAATAAATTCAAAAAATGGATTAGGAAATGATATCACTAAAGTGTTAAGTGTAAAACCGACTGATTTATTCGATCTTCAATATGATAAGGTTGTGGATAATAAACCTTTCAATTTGCTTGTTTATCATCTAAAAACAATCACACCAAAAGAATACCATCCGAACGTAGAATTAGTGCCTTGGGACTTGCAAAATTATGGTACAGCCTGGAAGTTTATTGTTTATGAGTATGATAATTCTCAAGAGATTACCCAATCATATGAAAATACAACTACTTTTGCGGCAAATTTTGAAATAACAAATGCTGTTACTCAAAAAGTCGGTTTGAAATTTGGGTCGAGTGCAACGACAAGCGAAAAAAGAACTTTTAACGTAAAAACAACATTAACTTCGGATTTTTTGGGCGAGGCAACATTAAGTTTTGATCAACCAATTATTACTTCTGTCAGTGGTACAAATTACACCACAAGAGAGATAACAACAGGTAATGTTTTAAGCTTGGGTATTGAACCTAAGAAAGTTTTCTAAATTTTAGCGATATAAGCTATTTAATTAAAAAGTCCCTTGCCAGTTGACAAGGGATTTTTTGTATATCTGAATCAGAATCCGCAGAATTTTAGAATGAACAGAATTCTGAAAATTATTTAATCCTGTAAATTCTGATTCTAATAATTACACTAGTTTTGCCAGTGCTGCTTTTATCCTTTTTACAGCCTCTACCAATTTATCTTCGGCAGCGGCGTAGGAAATACGGATAGATTTTTTATCACCGAAAGAATCACCACCCACGGTAGCAACATGTGCTTCTTCCAGTAAATAAATACTTAGTTCATCAGCATCGTTAATGGTTTTACCATTATAGCTTTTGCCAAAAAATGAAGTAACGTTAGGGAAAAAGTAGAAAGCGCCATCAGGCAGGTTAACGGTAACACCCGGAATATCTTTTAACAGGCCGTAAACTAAATCGCGGCGTTTTTGGAACTGATCGCGCATTTGATGAACGGTCTCCAAGCCACCTGTATAGGCAGCAACACCTGCTTTTTGGGTGATAGAGCAGGTACCCGATGTGATCTGGCCCTGGATCTTATCGCAGGCAGCAGCAATTTCGCTGTTAGATGCGGTGTATCCAATCCTCCAGCCAGTCATAGCAAAGGCTTTAGACCATCCGTTAACAATCACCACGCGGTCTTTAATACTCTCAAATTGGGCTATAGATTCGTGCCCTCCAATAAAGTTTATATGTTCGTAGATCTCATCGCTTAGGATGTAGATATTTGGGTATTTTTCAAACACTTTAGCCAGGCTTGCAAGCTCTTCTTTACTGTAAACGCTGCCTGTAGGGTTACATGGCGAAGAGAACATGAACAATTTTGTTTTAGGTGTAATGGCGGCTTCCAGTTGCTCGGCGGTTATTTTAAAATTGCTTTCAACTGTTGTATCAATAAATACGCTAACACCTTCGGCAAGTTTTACTATTTCTGAATATGAAACCCAGTAAGGGGTAGGGATAATAACCTCTTCGCCGGGGTTAACCAAACATAATACCGTGTTGGCAAGGGCTTGTTTGGCACCGGTAGAAACTACAATTTGCGTATCAGTATAATCAAGGTTGTTTTCTGTCTTCAACTTACCAACCACGGCCTTACGCAGGTCTGGATATCCCGCAACGGGGGTATAATAGGTAAAGTTATTATCCATAGCTGTTTTTGCCGCTTCCTTAATGTGCTCAGGGGTATGAAAATCTGGCTCACCAAAGCTAAGGCTTATCACATCTACACCTTTAGCCGCCAACTCGCGACCCATTTTTGCCATTTTAATGGTTTGGGATTCCGACAGGTTGTTTATCCTGTTACTTAATGCGCTCATATTGTTGTTTTTGTTACTGCGGCAAATATAGAAAATTTGTTTACTGATGGTTATCAAAAGCAGCACAATTAGGAATGTGAATAGATATTTTTGAAACTATTTACTACCTGTAAGCATTTATATTGGCGGTTACCAATACATAAATGAATAACTACGTTAATTTTAAGGAAAAAGACATTACAGATGTAGGCGAAAAGGATAAAAAAATGAGCCGAGCCGATAAGATATTTATTGGTTGTGTGGCAGTTTTTATGCTGATCAATTATATTGTAACAGATATTTGTTTTGAAATGTTCACCCCCAATATTAGCCTGGCCGAATACATAGGTTGCGGGGTAGTGGCGTTTATAATACTCACCTATTATTGTGTAAAGTATATAGGCTTAAGGCGTGTTATAACCTATGTGAACATTATAATTGGCACCTTTTTCCTTTCGGTGTTGCTGGGCGTAAATTTGTATGGCACCAAGTTGCTTTATTACGCTGCAACAGGGAATACGATAACAACCCGGATGGATATTAATAACGTAAAGAAAATTATGTCAAAACGCTCATTTATCGGGAGCTATATTTTTGCTGAGTACGATCATAAAGAGCTTCGGTTCGAATCATCGCGCGTTAATTATTACGCTTTAAAAAACGAGCATAGCATGCTTGTCGATATAGGCAAAGCAGGTACAAACAATTACTATATTACCAGGGTACATTGGCAAATTAATCAAAAAGCCGATGCTCGTAAACAATATTGGGCTTACTGGTTCAATAAGGCACTGGTAGCGGTTGGTATAGTAGCAGGTATTATTGTTGTATTAGTGGCAGCAATTTTTTTAAAAGAGAAACTGGGAATAAAAAAGCCTAACTTTTTTACGCGGTTGTCGCCTTTGCAAACCATATTATTAGTGTTTGGTGCTATTGTTGTGTTTATGGTACTGGCTGTATTAATAGCATATAGTTATATGCTGATACGATACGGAAGAATAGGCCGGTATTGAAGCCTTGTTTTTTGATATTAACTTATCTGCAAGCCTAAATTTCCGTAAGTTTGGCCTCTCTAAAAAAGTTGGTTTTGAAGGAACAAAAAAGGATAATACTGATATCGCTTATTACCGGTGCTGTGCTCATGGTAATGAAATTTGGCGCTTATTTTCTTACAAACTCCAACTTTGTATTAACTGATGCTGCCGAAAGTATTGTGAACGTGGTGGCAAGTTCATTTGCTTTCTTTAGTATTTACCTGGCATCGCAGCCACGGGACGAGAACCACCCTTATGGCCATGGCAAGGTGGAGTATTTTTCGGTGTTTATAGAAGGTGCGCTGGTTGGTATTGCAGGGCTTATCATCATTATCAAATCTTCTTATAGTATTTTTTATCCCGAGGTTATTCATGACCTGTTACTGGGTGCTACCATAATAGGTGTTACCGGCGCTATAAACGGCGGCCTTGGGTATTACATGATACGTAAGGGGAAATCGCTGCCTTCTATCACCATAGAAGCCGACGGGCATCACCTGCTAACAGATGCTGTTACCAGCAGCGGCCTGGTTGCAGGCCTGTTGCTGATACATTTTACAAACATACTATGGCTGGATAGTGCGCTCTCTATACTTGTTGGCGCATATATTTTATATATGGGTTATAAGCTTATCCGCAGATCGGTAGCCGGGTTAATGGACGAGACCGATTTTATTATTGTAAGCGATGTAGTAAAGGTTTTAGGCGAACAGCGCCGCGAAGAGTGGATAGATATACATAACCTGCGCGCGCAAAAGTATGGTAATGAGCTACATATTGATTGCCACCTTACCCTGCCTAATTATTTCGACCTGAACAGGGTGCATGAGGAAGTTAAACTAGTAGAAAAACTGGTGAATAAGAACGCGGGTATCACAACAGAATTTTTTATCCATACAGACCCGTGCCTGCCTGATTGCTGCCACTATTGCAGCATGCCTAATTGCCCCATCAGGAGCGAAGCAAAAACGGAAGATATCCCCTGGACAATGGACAAGGTAATGCGTAACAAAAAACACTATGAGTAAAAAGTTTTTTAACGTACGGGTATACGGTTTACTTATTAATGATGATAACGAAGTGTTAATAAGTGATGAGCAGGAGCACGGTATCCGTTTTACGAAATTCCCCGGTGGTGGGTTAGAGTATGGCGAGGGGCTTATAGAAGGGCTTAAACGCGAATTTGTAGAGGAGTGTAATACCGAAGTAGAGGTAATCAGTCATTTCTATACCACCGATTTTTTTGTAAAATCTGCCTTTAACGATTCGCAGATCATCAGCGTTTACTACCTGGTTAAGGCTGTTTCTGATCTGCGTTTTGCTACCAAAACCATAGTGTTTGATTTTGATGGTGAAGGCGACATATTGCAAGCCTTTCGCTGGGTTAAGCTGAGCGAGCTAACAGTAGATGATTTTACTTTCCCAACGGACCAATACGTGACAGACCTATTAATTAAAACCATATGAATTTAGCTGAACGCGACCTGCAGGTTATATGGCACCCTTATACGCAAATGCAAACGGCGCAACCGCCAATACCTATTGTTAGGGGTGAAGGTACCTGTTTATATACCGAAGACGGTACAAAATACATTGATGCAATATCATCGTGGTGGGTAAACATTCACGGGCATTCGCACCCATATATCGCTAAAAAAATAGCCGAACAATTATTACAGTTAGAGCATGTCATCTTCGCGGGTTTTACGCACCATGGCGCTGTTGAACTGGCCGAGCGTTTATTGGCCATCCTGCCATCAAACCAGGCAAAGGCATTTTATTCGGATAATGGTTCAACCGCTATAGAGGTTGCCATAAAAATGTGCCTGCAGTACTGGCATAATAAAGGCCAGCAGCGTACAAAGATCATCGCCTTTAAAAACGCTTATCATGGCGATACATTCGGCGCTATGTCGGTTAGTGGCCGCAGTGCCTTTACCGCGGCTTTTGACAGCCTTCTTTTTGAGGTAGAGTTTATTGACCTACCCAATAATAGTAACATTGAGGCTCTCAAGTCTCAGATCTCACATCTCAAGTCTCAGATCTCATCCTTCATATTTGAACCATTAGTGCAGGGCTCTGCAGGGATGATCATGTATGAGGCTAAGTACCTCGACGAACTGATGGCACATTGCCGTAAGGAAGGTGTTCTAATGATTGATGATGAGGTGTTCACCGGTTTTGGCCGCACGGGCAAACCATTTGCCTGCAATCATCTACAAACACAGCCCGATATTATGTGCTTTTCAAAAGGTTTAACGGGCGGTACAATGGCGTTCGGTCTTACCACATGCACACAAGAGATCTATAACGCATTTTTATCTGATGATAAGATGAAGACCCTTTTTCATGGGCATTCTTATACAGCAAACCCGGTAGCTTGTGCAGCGGGCCTTGCCAGTCTCGATTTGTTCCTGGATGCATCAACACAGAAAAACATTGACCGTATTGCTGCAAGACACACAGTATTTGCTGATAAAATAAAAGGGCACAAGTCTTTAAAAACGACGCGCCAAACAGGCACTATCTTAGCGATGGAGTGGGAGACAGGGAATAATACCTCGTACTTTAGCGGCCTGCGCGATAAGCTTTACTATTACTTTCTAAACAAGGGTATTATACTACGGCCATTAGGTAACATTATTTACATTTTACCCCCATATTGCATAACTGATACCGAACTGGATTACATTTACACCACCGTTGAGCAAGCCCTTAACGAGATCTGAGAAATATGGAACTAAACACAATACTCCCTCAAATAATTGCCGATAACTATTTACACGCCCGCTGGTTAAATACGCTGTCGTTAATGGAAAACACCGGCGCACGCAAAATATCGGCAAGTGAAGACCCGGCAACGGTAACATACATCATATTAAAACATGCCGCCGAAGAACACCGCCATGCTTTTTACCTTAAAAAACAGATAGAAAAAACAGGCAAAGCGCTGCCTACCTACGCTGCGGAATACCTGATAGCACCTGCATTCAGCAAATACTATTTAAACCAGTTGGATATTGATGTTTGCCGCTACCTGAAAAAAGAATTGCATTTAACAGGCGCCGAACTGCGTTTTGCCGCTTACCTGCTGGTAACCTATGCTATTGAAGTACGTGCCGATGAACTGTACCCCATTTACCAGGATGCATTAGATGCGGTAGGTAGCAAGGTGAACGTAAAATCGATCATATTAGAAGAAGAAGGGCACCTGGAAGAGATGATAAACCAGCTGCAAAAATTCTCACCCGATTGGGAGAACCATGCACAAAAGGCCGTAGAATTTGAAAGTAGATTGTTTCACCAATGGGTAAACAGCTTATCTACAGAATTGAACTAAAAACAAAGCCCGGTAATTAAAAACTACCGGGCTTTCATGTTTTATAAAAAGATTTGTTTAGTTACCGCCGCCGCTCAAGGCTTTAAGGTCATCTAAGGTGATCTTTTCAAAATCAGACGGGATACCAAAGGTACCAGCAGGTGCTTTTGCTTCTGTTAAGCTTTTAACAGTAACCTCAGTAGATTGTCCTTCGCGGAAAGTGACAAACTGTACCGGGAAACCACCAATATTAGCATAATAGCTTTGAACTGCGGTTGATGGTGCAGAAACATCATTTGTAACCCATATGTCAAAGGTTTTGCCCGATTTAGAATCTTTAGCAACAACTTTTTTGCAGTTAAAACCTGATATAACTTTTGTTTCGGTGCCGGGTGTAAAAGTTAAAACCGGCATTTTTGACATTTCTTCTTCAACCTCGGCCGGAGAATAAACAGCTGCTTTTTTAATAGAAGCAACGGCTACATCAACCAAAACAGCCATATAGCTGTGTTTTGCATCGGTTAAAACCTTGATATTTGCCGGGCCGGCAGAGAAAGTTGCAGCAGCACTATCTGCCCTAAAATAGTTTTTAAGTTCAACTGTTTGGCCTTGCATATTGGTAGTAATAACCATAATGCCTTCTTTATAAACTTTTTGTGCGCTTGCGCTGATAGCTGTTGCGGTAAGAGCAAGGCCCAGTGCAGCAGTAAATAGTTTGTTCTTCATAGTTTTAATTTAATAGTACAATTTAGTGTGTAATTAACTCGTGTGCAAGTTTTTTTAAGTTATTTTTTAATTATTTGTACCAATTAGATGTGACAAGGAGCGATTTGTTACGCTTTAATACATAGTATTCCTGATGCATCTTTCTAAATATTGGTAATAAGCCGTTTATATATTTATCAGAGCTGCTTCCGTCAATAATAAGTGTTTTATTTATTAACACGCTGGTGTCAACAGGGAAATTATCGCTCAAATACAAATAATCTATCTTTAATTGCTGCGGGATAGACTGTATTTTACTTGCATCGTTTAAAAGCATCAGCTTTTTATTTTGAAAGGCCACTAAGTTGCCCTGTTTTAAAATATACGATGTTTTGATATTTGCATTCAAAGGGTACACCTTATAATTGCTAATGCGGTTGCTATCCAAACACGGCTGTACGGAGTATTGAAAATTCTTATCATTCTCTGGCAGATCACTTATCACAACTCCGCTGTTGCCATTTTTAAACACAATACCTGTATGTTTCCTGAGGCTTAAAAAAGTTACCGACCGGTTGTTATCAGCAATCAGTTTTTTAAAGCTGATACTTATGCTGAATGCCAGGGTACACCCAAGCGCCGCTGTGATAAGCCATTTGCTTTTATTGTATAAAAAGTAAAACGCCAGTATAATGATACCATACAGCAGCAGGAACTCCAGTTTACTGAGCCATATTTTGTTAATACTGGCGTAGGGCGAATGCTCTATAACGGCCAACGCTTTATTCATCAATAAAATTGAGTGTTCAAGCACATAGCCTAATGTTTTTGATACATAAGGTATTTGCGGCAGTACCAAAAGCAGCAGCCCGCTATACATAATAATGCTTACCGGGATGATGATAAGCAGGTTGCTCACCAAAAAGTAAACCGGGAACTGATGAAAGTAATACGCGCTGAGCGGAAAAGTAATAACCTGCGCAGCTATCGATACCGAACATGCCATCCACAACTTATCGGCTACGCTGTTCTTAAAACTAAACCATTTGTAAACCATTGGTTGGAAAACAACCAGGCCGCCTACTGCGAGGTAAGAGAGTTGGAAACCTACATCCATCAGCAAAAAAGGATTATACAGCAACAACGCGAATGCCGATGCAGCCAGCAGGTTTAAACTATTAATATACCTGTTATACGTTTTACCACTGATAACCAAACTGATCATCACCGCGGCCCTGCACACAGCAGGCGAAAACCCGGTGAGCAACGCGTAAACCCAAATCAGTGCGATGATGATTATGGCCTTTAACAGCTTACCATGTTTATAACCATTCATGAAACTCAGTGCCCAGCCCAGCAGCAAATAAATAATGGCCACATGCCCGCCCGAAACCGAGAGGATATGGATTGTGCCCGTTTTTGAATAAGCCTGCAAAACCTCGTTACTCATATCGGCTTTGTAGCCCAATATCAGGGTAGATGCAACTGCAATGGCGGTGGTATCCTGCATGTTTTGCTTTAGCTTATCAACCAGGTTTTGCCTTGTGCGCAGCGCGTATGCTATTACCAGGTTTGCTTGCCCGGCTGTAATGATTTTGTATTGACCAGGGTATAAAAAAGCCTGGTAATGCACATTCTTATTGGCCAGGTACTTTTTATAATTAAACTCGCCGGGGTTATATGGCGGGTCAACAGGCGCATATTTGGCAGGTATCAGCAATTCTTCACCGTAAAACATGTTTTTAGCCAGTTCATCTTTAATAGTTATCAGTAGGTTACCAGTGGTTTTAGTGGCCTGCCCATTGCTAATGCTTTGCCTTATATCTGCTGTAAAACGTACCAGGTCGTCTTTTATCTTTGGTTCGGATGTAATAATGGCAACAAGCTGCTGCGATGGGGATTTCGAAAAATGATCGAGGTTGTTCAGCTCATTATTGCGAACGGTGATGAATAATCCCAGTAGAAACACAATCGGGAAAATAAGCATGCCGCCAAGCCACCTTTTTTTGTAAACGTTAAGCGGCGTGTACCACAAGTTAAGGCCGGTAAATAAGAGGCTTAGTGCTACAAGCACAATTAAATTAAATGAGGTATTGATGCCCGGATAGAAAAATCCACAGCTTATGCCAGCTAAAAAGGGGAGTAGAAGTACAACAACAGGTATTTCACCTTTGTGCTTAGCTATCATAGTGTTTTATTCGCGGTGATAAGGCAACCGGGAATAAAATTAGAATATCTGCGGCTAATTACAACTGGTCGCGTACTTCCAGCAAGAATTTTTTCATGTTTTCCAGCGAATCTATTACGCGCTGCTGGTCGCGGGTATCGCCCATATTGTTTTTCAGGTGGTCTTTTGCACCTTGCAGCGTGTAGCCCTTATCGTTTATCAGGTGAAAAATTATCTTGAAATTTTCCAGGTCCTCGGGGGTAAAGTAGCGGTTGCCCTTTTTATTTTTTTTAGGCTGCAATACGCTAAATTCTTTCTCGTAAAAACGTAGCAACGACTGGTTAACACCAAACATGGCCGAAACCTCACCCATGGTGTAGTACATTTTGCTGATCTCGCGGTCTTTGTAAGGCATACGCAAATGTAAAGTTTTGATTTTAGATTTCGGAATTTCGATTTCGGATTTTATGGAGCTGCCTGCGGCTTTTATCCACCCATCATGCGAGGTACGAAGCAATCTCAGAACTTTGCATAGCCGGTTAACCTATCCGGAGATTGCTTCGTGCCTTGCAATGACGTGTTGTTAATGAAAGTGTGAAATTATGTGAAAAAAATTCACATTTTTGCAAACTATTTATTACTATGACCGCTAAAGAAATACGCCAGGCTTTTCTTGATTTTTTCGCTTCTAAAGGCCACATTATTGTGCCAAGCGCACCTATTGTTGTTAAAAACGACCCAACCCTGATGTTCACCAACGCGGGGATGAACCAGTTTAAAGATGTGTTTTTGGGCGAAGCACCGGCGAAAGCCCCGCGCGTAGCCGATACACAGCGTTGCCTGCGTGTTAGCGGCAAGCATAACGATCTTGAAGAAGTGGGTATTGATACCTATCACCACACCATGTTTGAGATGCTGGGTAACTGGAGCTTTGGCGATTACTTTAAAAAAGAAGCCATTGCCTGGAGCTGGGAACTGTTAACAGAGGTTTACAAGCTTGATAAAAGCCGCCTGTACGTAACCTATTTTGAAGGCGACGAGAAGGAAGGCCTTGAAAAAGATACTGAAACCTACGATCTGTGGAAGCAGTATGTACCCGAAGACCGCATATTGCCCGGCAACAAAAAAGATAACTTTTGGGAAATGGGCGAAACCGGCCCCTGCGGACCGTGTTCGGAGATCCACTTTGACAGTCGCCCGGATAATGAGCGTGCTGAGGTTAGCGGTGCATCATTAGTAAATGCCGACCACGACCAGGTAATAGAGATCTGGAATAACGTGTTTATGCAGTTTAACAGGTTAAAGGATGGCTCGTTACAGCCGTTACCAAATAAACACGTAGATACCGGGATGGGCTTTGAGCGTTTGGTGCGTGTGCTGCAAGGAAAAACCTCCAATTATGATAGCGATGTTTTCCAGCCGATGATCCAGTTCATTGCAGAGAAAAGTGGTAAAAAATATAACAGCGCAGCCAAACCCGGAGATGCCGATTGGAATGATGCCGTTGCTATGCGCGTACTGGCCGACCATATCCGTGCCATAAGCTTTGCCATTGCCGACGGGCAACTACCTGCAAGCAATAAAGCAGGTTACGTTATCCGCAGGATATTACGCCGCGCGGTGCGTTACAGCTACCAAACCTTAGATTTTAAAGAACCATTCTTTAACGAACTGGTGCCATTACTGGCAGAGCAGTTTAAAGGAGTGTTTGATGAATTATATGCTCAGAAAGATTTTGTGCAGAAGGTGATTTTTGAGGAGGAGGTGTCATTTCTAAGAACGCTATCAGCTGGTATCAGGAAGTTCAATGAATTGACTTCAATTGTATATGTTGGAACAACCATTTTAAATGACGGTAAGTTTGTCGAACACCAACCAGGAGTAAACTCAATTTCGGGCCAAGCAGCATTTGAATTATCTGACACTTATGGATTTCCTATAGACCTGACCGAGCTAATGGCTCGTGAAAAAGGCTGGATTGTAGATATTGAAGGCTTTGAAAAAGCCCTTCAAGGTCAAAAACTTCGCTCACGCGCGGCTACGGCCGTTAGCGCCGGCGATTGGATGGTTCTTCGCGGTGGCGATAACACTCAGTTTGTGGGTTATGACGAAATGCAAACGGATTGCGAAATTTTAAAGTATCGTAAGGTTACCGCACAGGGTAAGGAGCAATACCAGATAGTACTGAACCGTACGCCATTTTATGCCGAAAGCGGCGGCCAGGTAGGTGATACCGGCATGTTAACCAGCGAATGGTACGATGAGCAAAAAGGACCCTTGTCGTTCGAAGTAACTGATACCAAAAAAGAGAACGGGTTAATTATTCATTACGCCAACCTACAACCTTATTACACACAGGATGGCGCGGAAGAATGGACCTTACCCAACCCAATGCCAACCCGCTTTATGGCGTACGTTGATATGGGCAAACGCATCATGACCAACGCTAACCACTCGGCAACGCACTTGCTGCATGCCGCGCTAAAAGAAACTTTGGGCGAGCACGTAAACCAAAAAGGATCGTTGGTAAACCCGGATCAGCTGCGTTTCGATTTTTCACACTTCCAGAAAGTTACCGATGACGAAATAGAAACCCTGGAACGCATTGTAAACCAAAAAGTGCGCGAAGGCATCCCGCTGAAAGAAGAACGCAATGTATGGTACAATGATGCTATCGCAAGCGGTGTTACCGCGCTGTTCGGTGAAAAGTATGGTGATTTTGTACGCGTAATAACCTTTGACGATAAATTTAGCAAGGAACTTTGCGGTGGTACGCACGTACAAAACACTGCCGAGATAGGTTTCTTTAAAATAACCGGCGAAAGCGCCGTAGCCGCAGGGGTTCGCCGTATTGAAGCCATCACCAGTTACCACTCTGTGAATTATATACAGGAAGAAGGCCGTTTGGTAAAAAAATTGAAAGAACTGCTTAGAAATCCTGCCGATTTATCTAAAAGCGTTGAAACTCTCCTTGAGGATAACAACCGAATGAAAAAGGAACTGGAGAAAGCGGTACTCATGAAAGCATCGGGTTTAAAAGATGACCTGGCTAAAACTGCCGAAGCAATCAACGGCATCAATTTCATCGCTCAAAAGGTTGAATTACCTAATGCAGATGCTATTAAAAACCTGGCCTATAACTTAAAAGATATTGTTCCGAATTTATTCCTGGTACTGGCAGCCAATATTAATGGCAAACCAAGCCTTACGGTAATGATTGATGAAGCTTTGGTAAAAGAAAAAGGCCTGCATGCGGGTAACATCGTAAAAGAGCTTGCTAAAGAGGTTAAAGGCGGGGGCGGCGGTCAGCCATTCTTCGCTACAGCCGGCGGCAGCGATGTAAGCGGTATTGATAACGCTTTAGCAAAAGCGAAGAGCTTTGTGAGTTAAATTATCTTTTCCCTAATTTCGAACGAGGTACGAGGAAAAATGAAATTTTTATAATGTATGGGTCTGTAAAATAAATAACGATTCGGCCCCTACGACTACATAAGCCATCGCTTCAATCTAAGACTAAAACAGAAAGACCGCTTTATGGGCGGTCTTTCTGTTTTGTGTGGAGTTCATTTAGTGTTTACCATGTCCTTTTCCGTGACCATTTCCATGGCCGTGGCCGTTGTTGCCTTTTATCTTAACATATTTTACTTTGTTATGGGCATTGTAAGAATTGCCACGTATCACAACCTTTTTATTTGAGCCTTTGTATTTAGCATAACGCACGCGGTCGGTTTCAAAATATGTATATGCCCTTGGCCTGTTTACGGCAACTTTATAACCATTATCGAGCCTGTAGCTGCTGTACCTTGCGGGCAGGGAACTTCTCCACACCCAGTGGCCACCGTCTAAATAAACAAATTGCTTTTTAGGTGCGTAGTAATAACTCTCAACATCGGGCAGGTAATAATAATCTACATTTGAGTATTCTGCAGGTGGTGTCCAGCTGCCAATATTTAAATTAACACTTATTTGTGCTTTGGCTGTGTTAACGGATGCTGCAAGTATAAAAAGGCTTGCAAATGTTCCTAAAATTAATTTTTTCATGTCTCTTCAAATAAAATTTAAGTGCGTATCGTAAGTGTAAAATATATAGACACATAATTGATGTAAATGTTTAAATGCCTGGCTGATAATGTATAATACGTGTTTTATTTAAATAAGAAAGACCGCCCAATCAGGCGGTCTTTCTTATTTAATGTTTTCATATAAATCAATTAATGATGGCCTTTGCCATGCCCTCTGTCGCCACCGCCGTGGCCTCTGTTGCCTACATGGCCTTGTGGTCTTCCGTGTTGTTGGCGGTTAATATGGGTAACCGTCCTTACCCGGGTATGCGATGGCCTATTCACTATCCGTGTGCGGTTTACAACCCTTGTTGGGCGGTTTACATAATGTGTACGGTTAATCACTCTTGTTGGCCTGTTCACATAATGGGTGCGATTTATTACCCGGCCATGCGGGCGATAGTAACGGTCACGTACAATTACATTCTTAACGCCCCTATAGTGCGCATAGCGGTTGCGATCGCTGTAATAGTAACGGTAAGGCCTTGGGCGGTAAACCGCTACCTTATAACCATCGTTAATATTATAGTAGTTGTATCTTACAGGCAGGGTGTTGCGCCAAACCCAGGTATTGCCGCTTAAATAAATGTACTGGTGCGTTGGCACGTAATAATAGCTGTCTACATCAGGCAGGTAATAATAACTGGCATCTGCGTATTCTGCAGGCGGGGTCCAGGTGCCAACATTAAGGCTTACACTTACCTGGGCTTTTGTTTGGGTAACAGATGCTGCCAGTATAAAGCAACTTGCAAGCATCCCTAAAATGAGTTTTTTCATAGTATCTTCTAATTATATTTCTGCACAGGCAAATTGCGTGCCTTATTTTAACAGACCATTACCTTAACACAAGGTTTAATAAAAAGATTTATACATGGCAAAATATAATAAGGACGTTTTTGCATGCTTTTCAAAAAATAGCTATAAAAAATAACATATAACACTATATTTGGCATGTTTGATCAATGCTGAAAAACAGCTGAATATACAATATGGCAGTTCTACAAAGCGGCGTGAGTGATAAGTACGAGTTGGTTGTTGGATTAGAAGTACACGCGCAATTATCTACTTTAAGTAAAGCATTTTCGTCAGATTCGGCAGCCTTTGGCGCCGAACCTAATCATCATGTTAGTCCGGTATCGCTGGGGCATCCCGGCACATTGCCGCGTATTAATAAAAAAATGGTTGAGTACGCGGTGAAAATGGGCCTGGCTTGTAATTGCAGCATCAATCTTAATAATACTTTCGCCCGTAAAAATTACTTTTATGCTGATTTGCCAAAGGGTTACCAAACCACGCAGGATCAGCAGCCTATATGCCTTGGCGGTGGTGTTACCGTAAAACTTGCCGATGGTACTTCAAAAACTATTGCCATTCATCATATCCACATGGAAGACGATGCTGGTAAAAGCTCGCACGACCAGCACGATCATTATTCGCTGATTGACCTGAACAGGGCAGGGGTGCCATTAATAGAAATAGTATCTGAACCAGATCTGCGCAGTGCCGAAGAGGCAGGCCAGTTCCTTACCGAGATCCGTCGCCTGTTGCGTTACCTTGATATTTGCGATGGCAATATGGAAGAAGGCAGTATGCGTTGCGATGCCAATATATCTGTAAGGCTAAGGGGCGCGGCCCGGTACGGCAACCGATGTGAGGTAAAGAACCTGAACTCTATCCGGAACGTACAGCGCGCTATCGAGCATGAATTTGCACGCCAGGTGGAGGTTATTGAGAATGGTGGCCGCATAGATCAGAACACGCTTAACTTTAATGCCGATACTGGCGAAACATCCGTATTGCGCTCTAAGGAAATGGCGAATGATTACCGCTATTTCCCCGAGCCCGACCTGATGCCAGTTCAAATAACCGAAGAGCAACTGGCAGCTATCCGCAGTAACATGCCCGCTTTACCAAACCAACTGTTTGAGAAATATACTCAAAAGCTTGGCCTCTCTGACTACGATGCGGGCGTTATTATTGCCGATAAAGAATTTGCCGCTTATTTTGAAGAACTGATAAAACATACCGCCAACTATAAATCGGCAGCAAACTGGGTAATGGGGGCTGTACGGTCATACATTAACGATAATGACATTAGCATTAGCAACATCGGGATACAACCCGCTACCTTAGCAGGATTAATAAAATTGGTTGATGAGGGCATAGTGAATAACTCGGTAGCCGCGCAAAAATTATTCCCGGCAATGCTGAAAGAAAATGGCAAAACCGCCGACCAATTGGCAAAAGAGCTAAACTTGTTGATAAGCGAAGATACAGACGAAGTGGACGGATTTATAAAGGCCGCCTTAGCAAAATACCCTGATAAGGTGGTGGAATACCAAAAGGGGAAAAAGGGCGTTTTAGGCTTGTTCATGGGCGAGGTGATGAAACTTTCAAAGGGTAAAATAGACCCGCAAAAAACCAACAAGCTTTTAATAAAAGAATTAGAATCTAAATAAGATATGAAGAACCGTATTGTTACCTGCCTTGCATTATTGGCAGCAGTTGTTATTACATCATGTAAAGATGCCACCACGTTTACCATATCGGGAACATTGAGCAATGTTGGCGGCATTAAAAAAGTGTACCTGCTGGCGGCAGATAGTGCACAAGTATCTATTATCGATTCGACCAGCGTAGGCTCAGGTAACAATTTTACCTTTAAACACAATGCGCCTTACGCTAATTTGTATAAACTGCGTATTGGTAGTAACATATATGATATTGTTGCGCAAAATGGCGATAATATCACCTTTAAAACAGATCTGGCTGATGTAAGCCATTCGTACGAGGTAAGCGGATCAGAAACATCCGAAAAAATTAAGGAGTTTAATAAAATAAGCAACCTATATGGAGAGAAGAACAGCAAGCTATCTGACGAGTACACAGCCAAATCATCCGCATTGGGCCATGAGTCTGATTCATTGTTGAAGATTTATGTGCCGCAATTCCAAAAAAATATTGCCGATTACAGCACCGAGATCTTGAAATTTGTTAACGCCAATAAAAAATCACTTGCAGGCTTTTACGCGGCCACCTCATTGGATCAGTATAAGTATGAGCAGCAACTGGTTGCTTATGCCGATGATATAAAGGATGACTTTAAAGATAACCCATCGGTACAAACCTTTTTAAAGCAAATGGCTGCGGTAAAACCAATATCGGTAGGGCATAAAGCGCCTGAATTTACTATTAAAAGCATTGATGATAAAGAGGTGAAATTATCAGACTATAAAGGCAAGTATGTAATGCTCGATTTTTGGGCATCATGGTGTGGCCCTTGCCGTCAGGAAAACCCTAACGTGGTAAAACAATATGCCGCTTATAAAGATAAAGGCTTTAACATATTGGGTATATCGTTAGATACCGAGAAAAAAGACTGGCAACAGGCTATTAATGCCGATAAGTTAAGTTGGGCGCATGTTTCTGATCTACAAAGGTTTGAAGGCCCTACAGAACGCCTCTACCATATCGAAGCTATCCCGTCTAACTTTATAATTGATCCGCAGGGTACCATAGTTGCAAAGAATGTAACCGGTGCCGATCTTGAATATTTTTTAAAGAAAACATTTAAATAACCTCAATTAAAGGTTAACTTTTGGCGCTATTTAACAATTTGTTAATATTAAATTAACTGTAAGCTTCTATTAAGGTTATACATTTATGCCAAAATAAATATACATGAGCACCAGCAAACAAAAGATATTAATTGTTGACGACGAACCGGATATTTTAGAGCTGATTGAGTATAACCTGAAGAAAGAAGGTTACCAGGTATATTCGGCACGTAACGGGCAGGAGGCTGTAGCCGAAGCCAAACGCACACAGCCGGACCTGATCGTATTAGATATAATGATGCCAAAGATGGACGGCATTGAAGCATGCCGCATTATGCGCACAATGCCCGAGTTTAAAAATACCTTTATGGTATTCCTTACTGCCCGCAGCGAAGAGTACTCTGAAATTGCAGGTTTTAATGTTGGAGCCGATGATTACATAGCTAAACCAATTAAGCCACGCGCATTGGTTAGCCGTATAAATGCCATCCTACGCCGCAACACACCACCCGAAGAAGTTACCGATAACAAACTGGAAATTGCCGACCTGGTAATTGACCGCGAAGCATACCTGGTTTATAAAAAAGGAGTTAAGGTGGTATTAGCCAAAAAGGAATTTGAGTTATTATACTTGCTGGCCTCAAAACCCGGAAAAGTTTATACCCGCGAGGTGATATTGAAAAACATTTGGGAAGATTCGGTAGTGGTTACCAACCGTACCATTGACGTGCATGTACGTAAACTGCGCGAAAAACTCGGCGATGATTGCGTATCAACCGTAAAAGGTGTAGGCTACAAATTTGAAGCATAAAAAAAGCCTTCCCAATAATCGGGAGGGCTTTTTTTGTTATATAGCATTTATGCCTTTTTTGCGGCAGCTACTTTTCTTTTTGCAGTGGCGGCAGGCTTGGCTACTGCTGCTTTTGCAGCAGCAACTTTAGGGGTGGCCGCTTTTTTTACAGCAGCAACTTCGGTTTTAGCCTTATCTGTAACGTCTTTAGCTTTGGTTGCGGCCTTTGCTTTTACATCGGTAGTCGTTTTTTTGGCTGCGGCTGTAGTGGATTTAGCTTTATCAGTTACAGCCTTCGCCTTAACAGCGGCTTTCTCTTTTACTTCGGCAACTTCTTTTTTGGCTTCGGTGGTAATGGTAGCCACTTTTTTAGCAACGGCGGTTTTAGCGGCAGTAGCTTTTTTGGCAACAGGTTTCTTTTTAGCGACTACCGATTCTTTGATATCGTCAATTTTGTCTTCCGCTTTTTCTTTCAGGTCTTCGGCGGTTTCTTTTGTGCCGTCCCAAAATTCTTCGATGGTTTCTTTTATCTTTTCAAAGAAGCCCTTTTCTTCGGGCTGTGTTTTTTTTGTGCTCATGCTGTTTTTATTTAGGTAGATGATAGATAGGTATTTAACATTAGTGGATTATATTTGTTTTGTGGCCATATGTAGCAATTAATTTAATTAACCGTATTTTTGCCGGCTATGAAGTTTCCAAAGTTTGCCGACCTGATACTGTTTGAAGATGATGATGTAATAGTGGTGAATAAACCACCGTTCATTAGCTCGTTGGATGAGAGGGAAGGCGGCGAGGTCAATATGCTGCGCCTGGCTAAACAATATACCGAGGATGCGCAGATATGTCACCGCCTTGATAAAGAGACCTCAGGTGCGCTTATTATAGCCAAAAACCCGGAGGCTTATCGTAGTGTATCTATGCAGTTTGAACGCCGTAAGGTAAAGAAGGTTTACCATGCGGTAATTGATGGTACGCATGTTTTTGAAAACTTGCTGATAGATCTGCCTATCCTTAACGTAGGTAAGGGTAATGTAACCATAAGCCGCCAGGAAGGCAAACGCGCCGAAACCTGGTTCCAGTCATTAAAATATTTTAAACATTATACATTGGTTGAGTGCCGCCCGGTTACAGGGCGTATGCACCAGATCCGTATACATCTGGCAACACAGCGGGCATCAATTGCAGGTGATGAAATGTACAAAGGGCAGCCGGTATTTCTTTCAAAAATAAAACGCAAGTATATACTTGGGAAAGATCAGGAAGAGTTACCTATTATGAAACGCTTTGCGTTACACGCTTTTGAAGTTAGTTTTAAGCTACCATCAGGCAAGGACATTACCGTGCACGCGCCGTACCCAAAAGATTTTGAAACACTGCTTAAACTGCTCGATAAGTTTGACAGTTAGCAATAAAAACGCCCCTTGCAAAATATGTAAGGGGCGTTTTTATTGCTAACTATCTTGTAAGCGGATCTGGTGGAACTGTATCTCTTTTTATTAAATTTTGATGCGGATCTGGTGGAACGGTGTCCCTGATTGCCTTGAAGCCAGATTTTGTGCTCTCTAAACTATTAGTGTTAGTTTTTTTTGTTGGTGCTGTGTTTTCTTTCTGGCAGGCAGAAACACCAATCACAATAACAGATAGTACTATGTAACCGATTTTTTTCATATTGATATTAAATAACTGTTCTAAATTTTCGCAAAAGTATAAATTAATTTATTATACGTAAACACTATTTAAAATGTTGCAATACTATATCTTTGTTTTTATCAAAGGCTTCTGTAAATTTAGTGAAAAATCAATGTATGCTTAAAAAGCCTGGCATTGCTCTCCTCTTAATTATTTTATTCTTACAAGTTGTGCGTGTTAACGCGCGACAGACACCTGCTGTCCAATCATCACAACATATTATTGATAAAGATACTCTGATCGCTATTCTTTCGCAAAAGGATGGCTTTTTGCGCGAAAAACGATTAATATCATTTACCAAAACATGTATTCAAAAATCAGATAGCGGCAAATTGTTGGCTGTAGAAGATACCTTGAATAATTTTTTTATAAAATATAATTTATCTAATAAGGGCATTTTCACCTATTTTATTAGCAGCCTTACCTTTACCAGGAAACATGACCTTAAACAAGCCGAGCTATATATGACAAAAGCTGTGCAGCTTGCAGAAAAGGAAAGTCAGGATTATATGGCCTTTCAAATGCTCAGTCACCTTGGTTTTATCCAAACAGATAAAGGGGATTATATTGGTGCTATTTATAATTATCGCCTTGCAACCATCAAAATAAGGAAACTGAAGGATAAGTTTAAGGATAACCGTCGTGAAGCGGCATTGAACATAAATATTTCCGATCTTTTTTATAAATCGGGTTTATATGCACAATCACTCAATTATCTTGATAACGCTTGGGGGTTATTGCAAAAAGATACTACGGGCAAACAACTTTTATCAAGTGCTATACTTTATAACAAGTCTGAGAATTTTTTCAGGATGAATAAGATAGATTCGTTAAAAAGATACCATGCTTTACTTGTAAGCCCTGGTAATAAAAATTATAAAATTTTTACTTACCGCCAGCGTACCGCTTATTATATAACCTTGTTGCAGCATAATTACAATTTGGCAATAAAGCAGATTAAAGAATTGCAAAAAAACAAAGATTATGCGCCTAACGACCTTGATGAGCAGCACCTTGCCGACGCTTATTATATGAGCGGGCAATTAGATTCTGCAAAATTTATAATTGAAAAGATACTTGCAACAGCAACAGAAAGCCACCAGCCCGAAGCGAAATTTCACCTGTATGAAACTTTGGCCCGCATAGCTGAAAAGAAAGGTGATTATAAAACATCTTCATATAACTTTATGCTGGCGCTTAAAAACGCACAGGAAAATAACATTCGTTTAACGCAGGTAGGTAGTATATCATCCCAAATAAAAATTGATGAAACCGAAAGTTCATATCTGCAAAAAGCTGAGGTTTACAGGAGAGAACGCTTATGGTTGCTGTTTATAGTACTAATTGCCGCTTTAAGCATAATAGTAATTGCATTGTTTTACCGCAACGTAAAGCAAAAGCGGCATTATGAAAAACTTTTATATGAAGCCAAAAAGGAAGAGCTTGCATTTATAAACTCGCACGAGGTACGCAAGCACCTAACCAATATACTGGGTATGATAGATATACTAAAGCACAGCAAAAACAAGCTGGATGATTATATTCAGCTTGAAGAGTACCTGTATCAATCGGCATCCCTGCTTGACGACTCTATTAAAAATATTTCAGAAAAATTAAACGAAGAGTAGGATTGCAAATTATTCACTTACAATCAAAGTGTTTTCACGCCCAATAATATCTGCAATACTGGTTTCTGATAAAATTTTAAGCGACGCATCGCGTACCTCAATAAACACATCGCGTATACCGCAAGTATGCTCCTGGTGGCATTCATCACAACGGTGGTAAAAGTTAAGGCTTGCGCAAGGTACCATAGCTATAGGCCCGTCGGTAATACGCATAATACTTACCAGGAAAATTTCCTTGGGGTCTTTGTTTAGACTGTAACCACCGCCCGCACCTTTTTTGCTATATAGGAAACCAGCGTTACGAAGGTCGAGCAGGATCTGCTCCAAAAACTTTTTTGGGATTTTCTCAAGTTCGGCAATTCTTGATATTTGCATAGGTGGTTTGTCCATGTTCTTGCCCATGACAACTAGCGCCTTTATCGCGTATTTAGTTTTTTTGGATAGCATTTATAAATATAGTACACAAAGTTACATAAACAAATTTGTACAACATAATATGCAAACATAGTATTTAGCTTACACTTTGTCTGAATGCCCCAGGCTTTTATCCAGGCATATTATATCGCGTACCAATTGCTTCAACTCTTTTATATCAGGGAAACGGCCTTGCTCTTTTCTGTCAAATATCACTGCCTCATTAATGCGAATGTTGTAATTGCCCGATGTGTGGCTTGGTTGCAGCGTTACGCCGTAAACATCTTCACTAAAAGTAGTGAGTAACTCTTGCGCCATATATGCCGCGCGCATAAGCCAGTTACATTTTGGGCAATACTCAATAGTGATGGTTGGTTTCATGCCGATTTAAATTGTAAAAAAATATTTATTAATGTGTCGTTTTGACATAATGATTGTTTTATGAAATAAAATTTATTAATTTCATCATCAATAAACCACCCAATTATAAAATAAAATTCATGAAAAAAAGCATATTGTTTTTGATGCTGCAGTTAGCCTGTATTATAACATTTGCCCAGGTACAGGTTAAAACCGCTAATGGGATTGTTGAAAGCGTAACCGAAAAATCGGGTGTTAACAGTTTTAAGGGTATCCCTTTTGCACAGCCACCCATTGGTGAATTACGTTGGAAGGAACCACAACCGGTAAACGATTGGAAAGGCGTGCGCAAATGTGATGCGTTTGGATACAACGCCATGCAGAAAAAAGTTTTTGGTGATATGGGTTTTCGTTCGCCGGGTATGAGCGAAGATTGCTTGTACCTGAATGTTTGGGTGCCTGCAAAACCATCAAAAACTAAACTGCCTGTGCTGGTTTACTTTTACGGAGGGGGCTTTGTAGCGGGTGATGGATCTGAAGCACGATATGACGGCGAAAGTATGGCGAAAAGAGGCATTATTACCTTAACTGTAAATTACAGGTTAGGTGTATTTGGCTTTATGGCCCACCCGGAATTGACCAAAGAATCGAAACATCATTCTTCGGGTAATTACGGCCTGCTTGATCAGAACGCAGCGCTGCGCTGGGTGCAAAAAAATATTGCCGCCTTTGGTGGCGACCCTAACAGGGTAACTATAGCCGGAGAATCTGCCGGCTCCATGTCTGTATCCGCTCAAATGGTATCGCCATTATCAAAGCACTTAATAGCGGGTGCTATCGGCGAGAGCGGGGCTATGTTTAAACCTTTGGCACCCGCAACGCTTAATACAGCTGAAAGCAACGGTATTAAATTTGGCGAAAAAGCAGAAGCTACCACTTTGGCTGCATTGCGTGCTATCCCCGCTGACCAGTTATTGGAATTAGCCTCTAAACCCGGTACACCGCCAACCGGCTTTGTGATGGATGGTTATTTTTTTGATAAAATGCCTTCAGAAACGTTCATGGCGGGCGAACAGGCTAATGTACCATTGCTGGTAGGGTGGAATTCGGCAGAAATACCTTACCAGGCCTTTATGTATGGCAGCGCCCCAACGCCCGAGAATTATTTGAAACAATTAAACATGTTTTATAAGGATAAGGCAAATGAAGTGCTTAAGCTGTATCCGGGTGCTACAGAAGATGAGGTAATTAAATCGGCTACGGAATTGGCGAGCGACCGGTTTATTGTTTATGCTACCTGGAAATGGGCCGATACACATGCAAAAACAAGCGGTAAGCCGGTTTATAGATATATTTTCTCAAAAGCTAAACCGCCTGTTACCGCAGCAATGGCTAATTTAACGCCGGGCCTTGCAGGTGGTGTTAATAAAAGTACCGAAGCAGAAAAGGCTAAACCTAAAGGGCCGCAACCGTATAACGGCGCACCCCATGCTTTTGAAATAGAATATGCTATGGGCAACCTGGCTACTAATAAAATGTATGAATGGACTGCTGCAGATTATAAGGTATCTGATATAATGGAAAGCTATTTTGCCAACTTTATAAAAAATGGTAACCCTAACGGCGCTACATTACCAAAATGGAACGCTAATACTAAAGGAGGCCCTGTTACCTTTATGAACATAGATGTAAATACCGTATTAGAAAAGGAAAGTACACAACTTAAGGGCAGGTATATGTTTTTAGATAAAGAATATTCGAAGTAGTTTGTAATTATACAAACAGCTGTAATAATAAAGGGCGCAAAGATCTGATCTTTGCGCCCTTTTATTTAACTGAGGACACTATTTATAAGTGTATCACTTCACCATATGCATCAGCAGCAGCTTCCATAACAGCCTCGCTCATGGTAGGGTGAGGGTGTACTGATTTGATGATCTCATGACCAGTAGTTTCCAGTTTGCGCGCGGTAACCACTTCGGCAATCATTTCAGTAACGTTATGGCCCAGCATGTGTGCGCCGAGCAGTTCACCGTATTTAGCGTCAAATATCAGTTTTACAAAACCATCTTTAGCTCCGGCAGCACTTGCCTTGCCTGATGCCGAGAACGGAAATTTGCCTATTTTAAGTTCGTAACCAGCTTCTTTAGCTGCTTTTTCGGTGTAACCAACGGAAGCAACTTCAGGCATACAATAAGTACAGCCCGGTATGTTATTATAATCTAAAGGCTCGGGGTTTTTACCTGCAATTTTCTCTACGCAGATAATACCTTCGGCTGATGCAACATGTGCTAATGCCTGGCCTTTAACAATATCGCCAATGGCGTAAACGCCGTCAATATTGGTTTTATAAAAATCATCAACCAATACCTTGCCCTTATCGGTTTTAACACCGTTCTCTTCAAGGCCAATGCCTTCGATATTGGTAGAGATACCAATGGCGGATAAAACAACATCAGCTTCTAATACGATGTTGCCTGTAGCGGTTTTAACATTAACCCTACAGCCTTCGCCGTTGGTATCAACAGATTCAACGGTTGAACCCGTCATGATATTGATGCCTTGTTTTTTAAGGATTCGCAACAAGCCTTTTGAGACCTCTTCATCCTCAAGCGGAACGATGTTATCTAAAAACTCAACAACAGTTACCTTAGTGCCAATTGCATTATAAAAATAAGCAAACTCAATACCTATAGCGCCCGAACCTACTACAACCATTGATTTTGGCTGTTGTGGCAATACCATAGCATGGCGGTAACCAATTACTTTTTTACCATCCTGTTTAAGGTTTGGTAACTCGCGCGAGCGGCCCCCCGTAGCCAGTATGATATTTTTGGCGGTAAAGTCCTTGCTGGCGCCATCATTCATCTTAACAGATACAGTGCCTTTTGATTTTAAAAAGCCGGTACCTATAATTACATCAATTTTATTTTTCTTCATCAGGAACTGAACACCTTTGCTCATACCATCGGCTACGCCACGGCTCCTTTTTACTACAGCTTCAAAATCAACTTCTCCACCGCTGGTTTTTATACCGTAATCGGCAGCGTGGTTTAAGTATTCAAACACCTGGGCGCTTTTTAATAATGCTTTTGTAGGGATACAACCCCAGTTTAGGCAAATACCCCCAAGCGATTCTTTTTCAACAATAGCGGTTTTTAAACCCAATTGTGATGCGCGGATAGCAGCAACATAGCCGCCCGGGCCCGAACCAATAACAATTAAATCGTAATCCATATAGTATGTATCTTTTATGATTTTTGGAATGCCAAAGCTAACTAAAAGCAGTGGAAATGAAAAACTGGGATGCGATTTAGGCCGAGAAGGTAAAATGTACGATAAATGCCTGTTAATCAAAAAGCTTTTTTAAAATATGACATTGTTAATGTAAATATAACACTAACCATTCATCTAAATTTCATTTTTGCTTAAATAATATGTAAAGTGTTGAAAAATATATAATTATTGTTAACATTAACTTAATATACTAAATGCCCCTATTAGTTATCTTTGCCCCATTAATTCACTTAATGAGTAATTCACTTAACAGTTAACAAAAAAAACAAACATGAGAAAACACTTACTTCTCTCTATTATTTTCCTGTTTACTGCTGTTGTTTCCTTTGCACAGGTAACATCAAGTAGCATGTCGGGAACAATTAAAGATGCCAAGGGTATTACATTACCCGGAGCAACTATCAAAGCTACGCACGTTCCGTCAGGGACTGTGTATTCAGCTGCCTCAAACAAAGACGGTTTGTTCAACATCCCGGGTATGCGTGTAGGTGGGCCTTACACTGTTGAGGTGAGCTTTATTGGTTTTAATAAAGCTACTCTTAGCAATATTACCCTTCAATTAGGGCAGCCTTACATCCTGAATACAACTTTAAGCGAAACAGGTTTAGAGTTACAGGCTGTGACAGTTAAAGCCAGCAGGAAAATTGTAACTGCTAAAGCAGGTGCAAGCACAAACGTAAACAGAACAGCGCTTTCAACTTTGCCTACTTTCTCAAGAAGTATCACAGATTTTACGCGTTTAACGCCACAGTCTACAGGCTCGAGTTTTGCAGGCCGCGATGCACGTTTAAACAGTGTTACAGTTGATGGTGCAAACCTTAACAACACCTTCGGTACGTCATCAGCTCTTTTGCCCGGTGGTGATGCACAGCCAATCTCTATCGAAACCTATGATGAGCTTTCGATAAATATTGCCCCGTTTGATGTTAGGCAATCAGGCTTTACTGGTGCAGGTATCTACGCTACTACTAAAAGCGGTACCAACACTTTCCATGGTTCTGCTTACACCTACTACAAAGACCAATCATTTAACGGTAACTACATTGGTGATAACTTTATTGGCGCTAACGTAGCTAAAGCAAGTACTAAAACTTATGGTGCTACCTTTGGCGGCCCTATCATTAAAAATAAGTTGTTCTTCTTTGCTAACTTTGAAAAAGAAAGTTCAACTTCTCCGGGTATTGCGTATTCGCCAACAGGTGGCTCTGGTAACGGTACTGTAGCTGCAACAACTGTTGCAGATCTGCAAAAGGTATCAGATTATCTAAAAACCAAATATGGTTATGAAACAGGTAAGTTTGATAATTTTGATGCTTTTAATCCTAAAAACACAAAATATTTATTAAAGTTAGACTGGAATATTAACGATAAAAACAAACTAACCGTTAAATACAGCTACTTAAATGCTACAAGCGATCAGCAAATAAATGCGGGTAGTACACCTAATAATGCTCCTTATTCTGTTTCAAACGGAACAGGTGGTACAATTAGCCGTGGTAGTGGTGGTTTAGTTAACAACCGTTACAGCAACCAGTCAATCGCTTTCGAAAACTCTAACTATGGTTTCGTAAATAAAGTAACTACCGGTACTGTTGAATTAAACAGCAGCATTAGTTCAAAATTCTCAAACCAATTGTTAGCAACCTTTAAAAAGTATAATAACCCACGTACTTCAAAAGGTCAGATTTTCCCAACAATTGATATCTATAACGGTTCGGGAAGTAACTACATTACAGCAGGTTCTGATCCGTATACCAAGTACAACGCGGTTATTGACAATACCTACAGTATTTATGATAACTTAACCTATTACGCAGGTAAACATACAATTACCGGTGGTATTAACTATGAGTACCAAAAAGTTGGTAATGCATTTATGCCGGGTGCAGCAGGTTCATATATCTATAACTCGTTAAACGATTTCCTTACTGATGCCCCGCCGGTACAATTTACTTATAACTACTCTTTAATACCGGGTGTTGACCAGGTATTCTCTGCTAACTTAAAAGTTGGTACGATAAGCCTGTATGCACAGGATGAGTACGCTGTTAGCCCTAACTTTAAATTAACTTACGGTTTACGTGCTGATAAGAGCATTTACCTGGAGAACCCGGTAGAAAACCCGCAAATGACAGCATTGTTATTGCCGGATGCTAACGGTGCTTTAAAATCATACAACTCTGGCTTATGGCCAAAGTCGCCAATATTACTTTCACCAAGAATGGGTTTCAGATGGAGCTTGCTTGATGATAATTCATTAGTAATACGTGGTGGTGCAGGTATCTTCACAGGTAAAATACCTTATGTATTTTTAACTAATAGCCCAAGTAACAGTGCCATGTACAACTTTGGTGGTGTTGCTACAGCTTCACAGCTTGCTGATATCAAATTACAAGCGGATCCAAGCGTGTATGCAAATTTGTTCCCACAAGCTGCTGGTACAGCAATACAATCTGCTACTGTTTTAATCGACCGTAATTTTAAATTCCCACAAGTATTCAGGACTAACTTAGCAGTTGAGAAAAACCTTGGGAATGGCTTCACTGCAACTTTAGAAGGTTTATACACTAAAGATATTAACGCGGTAAGAATGCGTAACGCAAACTTAAAAGCCCCAACTGGTGTATTAGTGGAAGGTGACTTATCAAGACCACGTTATACAGGTACAGCAGCAGACAGGAATATATACCCTGCAATAAACTCGGCCATTGTTTTAGAAAACACCAATAAAGGTTATGCAAGTTCTTTAACTGCACAAATAAGTAAATCGTTTACTGGTGGTTTTACCGCTACAGCAGCATACACTTATACACAAGCTAAAGAAGCTTTCTCTTCATCGGGTACAACTGCAGCTAATATTTGGACGTCAACTGCCAACGTTGGTACTACTAATGATGTTGAGAGTGGTTACACTAGTTTTTATGTACCTCACCGTGTTGTTGCTTCTGCATCATACAAGTTTAATTATTTAAACCACGCAGCTACTACAATTGGTTTATTTTATCAAGGCCAGGCAGGTAGCAGCCCAATAAGCTACGTAGTTAACGGTGACCTTAACGGTGATGGTAACGCTTCTACCGACTTAATGTACATCCCTAAAAAAGCAAGTGAGTTAACTTTCCAACAATACAATACTACAGTTAACGGTGTGGTGTATACTTATACCCCTGCACAACAAGCTGCTGCTTTAGAGCAATTCATTAAAAATACACCTTACCTAAACGGACACAGAGGACAGTACGCACAACGTAATGCTGCTTTCTTACCATGGTATAACCGTATTGATGCAAACATCCTGCAAGATTTTTACATCATGGCAGGTGGCCAGAAACATACTTTACAACTTAGTGCAGTTGTTATCAACTTACCTAACTTGTTAAACAAAAACTGGGGCATCCAAAAACAAATTACCTATAGTAACCCACTTACCTACGTAAGTACAGATGCAAATACAAACGTGCCAACTTACCAAATGCGTCAGCTTAATGGTACCTTAGTTAATACGCCGTATGTTAATGCTACAACTGCTGCTACTACCTGGAGTTTATTAATTGGTGCTAAGTACATATTCTAAAATTAACAGTTGATATTGTTAAACATTAAAATAAAAAAGATGAGAAAATATATAAATATCGTATTAGCTGCCTTGGTAACATTAACCATGTTTAGCTGTACAAAAAAAGCTGATGTTGCGGGTATTGAACCAAAATTGCCGGCTATAAAACTAAGCAGCTTTGGTTACCAGCAGGTTGGTCCATTTACAATATCTGGAAGTACAGCTAACACTTTGCTGATTAACTTTGGCGCTACGCTTACAAATCAGGAAACTGGTGCTTTTAAACTGGAGATTTTAGATGGTACTACAGCGACTTCAGCAGTGATAAAAACTATAAACTTTGCTTCGTGGAATGGTTATGATGATACATCTAACCCGAGCGCCACTCCTGCTGTTATAGTACATACTATTACTGCTACTCCGCAAACAACTACGTATCCAAATACTTCAGTATTGGCAGGCACCATCCTGTTAAAACTAAGTACAATGGGCTTAACAGCAGGTAAAACCTACAGCGTAAGGGCTACAGCTTATAATAAAGATGGCAGCCAGAACTCAGTTTTTACTGCATTATCATTCTTTAAAACAATCTAACTTGTTTTAAGATAAAACGAAGAAAGCCTCCCAAATTGGGAGGCTTTCTTCGTTTATAATATAAAAAACGTTAATTATAAACAAACTCGCCGTATGGCGAAGTAACTGTTACCTGCTTTTTATCGGCAGCTTCTACACGGCCTATAATTTGGGCATCTACGCCGAAGCTTTTCGAGATAGCAATAAGGTCTTCGGCAATCTCTTCTGGTACGTATAGTTCAATACGGTGTCCCATATTGAATACTTTGTACATCTCCTGCCAACTGGTGTCAGACTCTTCCTGGATCAGCTTAAACAACGGTGGGATTGGGAACAAGTTATCTTTAATGATATGCAGGTTATCTATAAAATGCAGCACCTTGGTTTGTGCACCACCACTGCAATGTACCATGCCGTTTATTTGGCTGCGGTATTTGTCTAAAATAGCTTTAATGATAGGGGCGTAGGTACGTGTTGCCGATAATACCAGTTTGCCTGCTGTAATGCTCTCGCCATTGCCTATGTCAATTTTATCCGTCAAGTTTTTGCTGCCGCTGAATACCAGGTCGTAAGGGACGGCCGGGTCATAGCTTTCAGTGTATTTATCGGCAATGGTTTTATTAAATACATCATGGCGGGCGGATGTTAGGCCGTTAGAGCCCATGCCGCCGTTATACTCTTTCTCGTAAGTTGCTTGCCCGTATGATGCCAGACCCACTATCACATCACCGGGTTTTATGCGGTCGTTAGAAATAACGTCATTGCGTTTCATGCGGCAGGTTACGGTACTATCTACAATAATGGTGCGTACCAGGTCGCCTACATCAGCAGTTTCGCCACCGGTAGAGTAGATGCCTATGCCGGCATCACGTAGTTCGGCTAAAATTTCTTCCGTGCCGTTAATAATAGCGGCTATTACTTCCCCTGGGATAAGGTTTTTATTTCTTCCGATGGTTGATGATAGCAGGATATTATCGGTAGCACCTACGCAAAGCAGGTCGTCAAGGTTCATAATAATAGCATCCTGGGCAATACCGCGCCATACCGAGATGTCGCCGGTTTCTTTCCAATAGGTATAAGCTAATGATGATTTTGTGCCGGCGCCATCAGCATGCATAATATTGCAATACTCAGGGTCGTTTGTTAATATATCGGGTACTATTTTGCAGAACGCTTTCGGGAATATCCCTTTATCAATGTTTTTAATGGCATTATGTACATCATCTTTTGATGCAGATACGCCCCGTTGATCATATCTTTGCGGAGAAGTCATGGGCAAATATACTGCTTAAATAATATTTGTACATGTTAAATTACTACATTGCCGTTTTTGTATCCGCCTATGTTAAAGTCTATCAGTTATAAAATTGCCCGTTGGCGTTTAAAACGTAATACCCAGCGTAACTTCTTAATTTATTGCAGTGTATTTATTGGCCTTTTTGGCGGGCTTGCAGCCGTAGCTTTAAAGTTTTTAGTACATGTTATGGAAAACGTTAGCCGTAACATATCATCGCACCTACCATTTCATATTATCTATGTGTTTTTGCCTGCATTTGGTATATTACTTACCGTTACCTGGCAGCATCTTGTTAATCGGGATAAAATTCAAAAGGGAATAGGTAATATCCTTATCAATATCAAAAAGAACCGGTCAAACATCCGCTCAAATAATATTTATTCGCATCTGGTAACCAGTTCGTTAACGGTTGGTTTTGGTGGTTCGGCCGGGTTAGAGGCTCCTATTGTTTGCACGGGCGCTGCCATTGGCTCAAACCTGGGTAAAGTATTTAATTTAAGCCCGTACGAAAAAACGGTGCTCCTTGCAGCAGGCGCATCAGCCGGTATTGCAGCTGTATTTAATAGCCCGATAGCCGGGGTTTTGTTTTCGTTAGAGATATTAATTGGCGAGATAACGATACCTACTTTTATCCCACTGTTAATTGCATCGGCAACGGGTGTGGTGGTATCAAAAGTATTATACTCCGGCCAGTTGTTCCATTTAGTTACAGATGGCTGGGTTTTAAATGCTATTCCGTTTTATATTTTATTAGGCGTTTTAAGTGGATGGGTATCGGTTTATATCGCGAAAATTGCGGATAAGCTGGAGAAAGGTATCCTGACAAAACAAAACCGTTACGTGCGGGCACTTGGCGGCGGTTTACTGCTAGGGGTGATGATCATGGTTTTCCCGGCCCTGTTTGGTGAAGGTTATCACTATTTGCAACAAATATTAAATGGAAACCTGCAGGTATTAAAAGAAGAATCGTTCTTTCACGAATGGCTTGCAAACCCATGGATAATGCTTTTGTTTATTGGTGCCCTTGTTTTAACAAAAATTATAGCGGCTGGTATAACCATTGGCGCCGGTGGTAACGGCGGTAGCTTTGCGCCATCAATGTTTACTGGCGCATTTTTAGGCCTGTTTGTTGCCTTTGGTGTAAACCAAACCGGGCTTATTCATTTAAACACAAGCAATTTTATTGCAGTTGGCATGGCAGGAGCACTAAGCGGGGTGTTGCATGCGCCGTTAACTGCTATATTCTTAATTGCCGAGATAACCGGTGGGTATGTGTTGTTTATCCCGTTGATGATCGTGTCGGCTATGTCGTATATTATATCACGGATGTTTAATAAACACAATGTTTACTGGCATGGCCTTGTTCACGAAAATAACATCCACCCGGGGCATGATAATAGTATGCTTGATGCTATACAACTTGATAGTATTATAAACAGGCAGTTTAAGGTGATTAATAAAAATATGCCTATTGCTGATTTTTACACTATATTATCACAAGGCCAGGCCAATATTTATGCTGTTTTGAGTGCTGCAGGCACGCTTGAAGGTGTGGTTTTGCTTGATGAGGTACGTAAGCATTTATTTAACAGGTTGCCGGAAGGCAGCGATACCGTGGCCGATATTATGGTTGCCCCACCAGCAATAATTGATTATGACGAACCTGTAAGTGAGGTTATGGAATTATTTGATGGATTGGATGTATGGCAACTGCCGGTTATTAAGGATGAGGTTTTTATTGGCTTTGTTTCAAAATCAGCTTTGTTAAGCAAATACCGTGAGGTTATTATACATCAGCATAATCAGGCAGATATATTTGCCCGATAAGTTATAAAAAGAAAGGGCTGGTGTTAATACCGGCCCTTTCTTTTTTGTATTATTATTTACCTGATAAATAGTAGTTCCCTGAATTTTGGCAGTGGCCAAAGTGTATCATCAACCAGTTGCTCAAGCTTGTCTATATGGTAACGGATAGGTTGGAAAAAGCTTTTTACCTTTTCGTCATAAGCGATTGCTCTATCGCGTAGGTCTTCAATAACATTCGCTTTCTTGCGTTCGTTTATCATTTCCTCCACATTGTCTTTAATAAAGTTAACATGCTCGGCAATTTTGTTTATAATATCAAGCTGGGCTTTGTATGTGCTTTTATCAAGGCCAAGGTCTTTCAAACCTTTAACATTCTCAATCAGTTTTGATTGATATGTTATAGCCGCCGGCACAATGATATTCAGGGCCAGTTCGCCCATTACTCGTGCCTCTATCTGTAGTTTTTTGTAAAAGCTATCCAGCAGTATTTCGTGGCGGGCATGTGCTTCGCGAGTTGTAAATAAGCCTGTTTCCGCAAAAAGCTCTGCGGTTTTTTCAGATATAAAAGCATCCAGGGCCTTTGGTGTTGTTTTAATATTGGCCAGGCCACGCGCTTCGGCTTCTTTTTCCCATTCTTCACTGTAACCGTTACCCTCAAAACGTATGTTGCGCGATTCCTTGATGTAGCGTTTTATCACCATCATCAGGGCTACATCCTTTTTCTCACCTTTTTTGATCAGCTTATCTACATCAACCTTAAATTTCTTAAGTTGGTCGGCCATGATCAGGTTCAACACCGTCATAGGGCTGGCCGAGTTGGCCGACGAGCCAACCGCGCGTAACTCAAATTTATTACCCGTAAAGGCAAATGGTGAGGTACGGTTGCGGTCAGTATTATCTTTTAGTATTTGTGGTATTTTTGGGATACCCTGCCAAAGCGAGTTTTCCTCTTTTATTTTTTTGCTCAGGCGCGATGTGTCAATATCATCTAATACCTCGTTTAGCTGGCTACCCAAAAAAATCGAAATAATTGCCGGTGGGGCCTCGTTTGCACCCAGGCGGTGATCGTTATTTACCGATGCTATAGATGCCCTCAACAAATCGGCATGTTCATAAACAGCTTTTATGGTGTTCACAAAAAAGGTAAGGAACATCAGGTTGTTCTTTGGCGTTTTACCCGGCGATAAAAGGTTTTTACCTGTATTGGTTATCAGTGACCAGTTGTTATGCTTGCCCGAGCCATTGATGCCCGCGTAAGGTTTTTCATGCAGCAATACTTTAAAGTGATGGCGTTTGGCAACCCTGTCCATAATATCCATTAATAACTGGTTATGGTCAATGGCCAGGTTTATCTCTTCATAAACAGGGGCACATTCAAATTGCGACGGGGCTACCTCGTTATGGCGTGTTTTTAAAGGGATACCTAATTGCAGGGCTTCGGTTTCCATTTCTTGCATAAAAGCATATACGCGGCTTGGGATAGAACCAAAGTAATGATCTTCCAGCTGCTGGTTCTTGGCCGACATGTGGCCAAATAGCGTACGGCCAGTAAGCGATAGGTCGGGCCTTGCATTGAACAGCGCGGTATCAACCAAAAAGTACTCCTGCTCAATACCTAATGATGCATTAACCTTTTCAATACTTTTATCAAAATAATGGCAAACATCAACCGCAGCTTTATCTAAAACGCTTAATGCTTTTAAAAGAGGTACTTTGTAATCAAGCGCTTCGCCTGTATATGATACAAATACCGTTGGGATACATAAGGTGCGGCCTATGATGAAGGCAGGAGATGATGGATCCCAGGCAGTATAACCACGGGCCTCGAAAGTATTACGGATACCACCACTCGGGAAACTGGATGCATCGGGCTCCTGTTGTGCAAGGGCATCGCCGCTAAAGCGTTCAATAGCACCGCCATCAGCTGTGGGTTCAAAAAAAGCGTCATGTTTTTCGGCAGTAGTGCCGGTAAGCGGTTGAAACCAATGGGTGTAGTGTGTAGCGCCTTTGCCCATAGCCCATGATCGCATTGATGATGCTACCTGCTCGGCCATATCGCGGGGGATGGGGACACCATTATCAATAGAATCTACAATTACACTATAGGCATCTTTAGATAAAAACTCCTTCATTTTTGGTTTATCAAAAACATTTACGCCGAAGTAGTCGGATATTTTGGAAGAAGGAAGCTTTACTTCCGGGATTTCGCGGTTTAACACAGCTTGTAAGGCCTGGAAACGTGTATTAGACATGATGGTAATAATTGGTTCAGCCCAAAATTATAAAATCATTTAAATAGTAAGCGGTTTTGGATCTAATTATATATGGATAATAATATCTAAACAAAACCATTTTTCTTTACTGTTTTTATGGGTAATGTGGTAATTGTGATATTTTTCTTATTGATTCTGTTATTTTAATTGCATTGTAAATTAATATATAGCCTTATATTAATGTAATTGTTGAATTTATGTATTTTTTTTATTATTTTTTATAAAATTAAAAGTACAAAACATGATTTAATGTAAGTAATTATAAAAATGTTGATAAATTATTATGTTTTTTGTAATAAAATATAAAATAGTTCTTGTTTTTGTTAAATATTATCGTGTATTTAGTGAAAAATATAATTAAAATGTTGTTTTTGAATGAGAATTATATTTTTTTAAACGAAATATTATATTGTTTGTAAAATAACGACTAAATATATAGATGTAGTGAGGGTGTATTAGGCTTTGATAGTCGTTTTTTGCAATAGTTTTTTACAAATAGCAATCAATAACTAACTAAACAATAACTAATCATTAAAAATTAAATCCCTTATCATGAAAAAAAGACTTTTACTTTTATCTTTCTTTGTTGCATCAGTATTTGCAGCCAGTGCGCAGGACACTACTAAAGCAGATCCGCCTCTGATCATCTCGGGGTCGGTTGATACCTATTACAAATACGATTTTTCGAAACACAGTAATATCCCTACCAGCTTTGCATCAGACAATAACTCTATTTCAATTGGTATGATAGACCTTGCTTTGAAGAAAAAAGTAGGTAAAGCTTCTTTTGTAGGTGAATTGTCTTTTGGTCCGCGTGGGCAAGCGCAGTCATTACCTACAGCAGCAGGTACCTATGATGAAACAAACAACAGTTTCCACATCCAGAATTTATATGTATCATATGATGTTACTGATAAGTTTAACTTAACAGGTGGTTATATGGCAACCTTTATGGGCTATGAAGTAATTAGCCCGGCTGGTAACTTTAACTACTCAACCTCGTACCTGTTTACTAATGGTCCATTCCAAAACCCGGGCTTTAAAGCTACTTATGCTTTCACAAGCAAAGTTAGTTTAATGGCAGGTATATTTAACGATAGCTGGAATTATTACACATCTGTAAACCAGGTTAATACTTTTGGCGCGCAATTGATGCTTGCGCCGGTAAAAGGCTGGACAGCCTACCTGAACGTTTTAACAGGTAAATTATCGGGTACTGAGTTTGATTTAACAACCAGCTACCAAATTACCGATGCCTTTAAATTAGGCTTAAACGCGGCCACATTTAAACCTGCCGATGTTGTTGGTACAGGTGGTTTTACAGGAGTTGCTTTATACCCGCAATTGGCTGTATCTAAAGATGTAACATTTGGTTTAAGAGGTGAATACTTTAAAACCAAAACAGGTAGCTACGCAACTTTAGGCCCTGCACCAGGTAGTTCAGTATTTGCAACAACTGTAACAGCAAACATTAAAGCAGGCCCGCTTACTGTTATCCCCGAGTTTAGGTTAGATAACAATAAAGACGTGAATGATGGCTTTATTAACAAAAGCGGCGCGCCAACTAAAAATGCATCACAATTTGTACTTGCAGCGGTATACGCATTCTAATTTAAGATTTTAAACGATCTGATTTTTATAAGCCATCCGTATAACGTGCGGATGGCTTATCTTTATCCTATGAAAAAAGTACTATTCAGCCTTGTATGTTTATTATGCGCGCAAATAGCGTTTGCCCAGAAAGATTCGTTAGCTTTTGATGAAGGCAATAATTACATTTATTATAGGGTAGTTGATAAACCCACCTTATTTGCCGATACCTTATACAAACGAGGCTGGGCTTTCGCTGCTGCGTTTAATCCATCAACCAAGCCTGCAAAGGGTAAGGCCGAAAGCACTCTGAATACATCCGGTAAGTTTATAGTATACAGTGGCGTATCATTAATGCGCAAGGAAGGCGGGGAGATAAGCTACACCATCAACATCCAAACTAAAGACCAACGATACCGCTACCGTATAAGCAATTTTGTATTTAAACCATACCAGCGCGACAGGTTTGGTAATATGGTACCTATCCCGGGTATAGAAGTTCCGCTCGAGAAAATGAACACCAAATACGGTAAAAAAGAAACCGATAATTACCTGGATCAGATAGCCAGTTTTTGCATTAACACCGCATCTAAAATTAAACAGGCAATGGATAAGCAGCCTGTAATTAATAAAGCAGAGCCTGTGAAAAAGGTTTCGACCGAAAACTGGTAAACATTCGCCCCAATTACACTTCTTCAAACCAAATATAATTTGCAATAAATAGATATATGCAATATAAAAATTGTATATATCTATTTATTCAATTGATTATTTCGTAAAAATTCAAATTTATACAACATTTTATTTGGCAAATGCGTTAATTAGTAAAATAAAATTTCAAACGCTATGCTTAACACAAAACTTAATCTATACAATCCCGATTGGATCGAGCTTGTATTTTCTAATCGAAACAAGGCTTACGGCGCCTTTGAATTGAGGCAGCATTATGGGCGTACCATGATTATAGCCATGATGATTGCAATTACTACAATTGTAGCAGCTGCTGTAATGTACACTTACATTGTAGGTAAAACTCCCGGAGAAATTATAAAACAGGTAGTAGTTGTGCTTCCGACAATCGAGCCACCCAGGATAGAGCTTCCTAAAAAAGCCGAACCACCGGTAAAACCGGCAGCGCCAGAAAAACAGATGCCACCTGCTAAAACAACACAGTTTATAACCCCGGTACCTACATCCGAACCGATAACAACCGATCCACCTAAAATTACTGACCTTAGAGGTGAGATAGGCCCAAAAACAACAGAAGGTAAGGAAGGTATGGCGCCAATTGTTGACCCTGCACCCGTAACAGGAGGTACTGGCGTTGCACCTGCAGAGGATAAAACTATCCATGATACCTTCGGGCTGGAATTTATGCCCGAACCCATCGGAGGAACCAGCGCGTGGGTTAAATTCTTGAGTAAAAACCTGCGTTTCCCGGCACAGGCGCAGGAAGCAGGTAAAGGCGGCAGGGTATTCGTTAGTTTTGTGATAGAAAAAGACGGGCGTTTATCAGATTTTTCAGTTCAAAAAGGCGCAGGTTATGGAATGGATGAAGAGGCCCTGCGCGTATTGAAACTGGCTAAACCCTGGAAACCCGGCATGCAAAATGGCCAGCCTGTAAGAGTAAGGTATGTAATACCGCTTAACTTCCAGATGAACGAAGAGCAATAAAACTGATCATATAAAGCAAAGCCAAAAGCCAGCTTAACAAAGCTGTTGCTTTTGGCTTTTTACAATCAGCCACTTTCCCCAAAGCTTTCTGCTTTAATCTTTCGGCTTTTAGCCTTTTTTGCTAATTTTGCGCATCCTTTCAACTAAACAATAATACATTGGAGAACCAGGAATTAACCACCGTTGAAACCGCCCGCGATCTGGGACTTTTACCCGAAGAATTTACACGCATACAAGAGATATTAGGCCGTGTGCCAAACTTTACCGAGCTTTCTATATTCGCGGTAATGTGGAGCGAACACTGCTCATATAAAAACTCTATCACCTGGCTTAAAACCCTGCCAAAAGATGGCCCGCGTATGCTGGCTAAAGCAGGTGAGGAAAACGCCGGACTGGTTGACCTTGGCGACGGCATTGGTTGCGCTTTTAAAATAGAATCACATAACCACCCATCAGCGCTTGAGCCTTATCAAGGAGCTGCAACAGGTGTAGGCGGTATAAACCGCGATATATTTACGATGGGTGCAAGGCCTATCGCGCAAATGAACTCCCTGCGCTTTGGCGACCTTAGCCTCGATAAAACTAAATGGCTGGTAAAGGGCGTGGTAAAAGGCATCAGTCACTATGGTAATGCCTTTGGCATCCCTACTGTTGGCGGCGAGCTTTTCTTTGACGAGTGTTACAACATTAACCCATTGGTAAACGCTTTCTCGGCAGGGATTGTAAAAGCCGGCGAAACTGTTTCTGCTACATCTTATGGTGTGGGCAACCCGGTTTATATTGTGGGATCTGCAACGGGTAAAGATGGTATCCACGGCGCGGCTTTCGCATCAAAAGATATCACCGAAGATTCTGTTAACGATTTGCCGGCTGTACAGGTAGGCGACCCGTTCCAGGAGAAACTATTGCTTGAAGCTACCCTTGAAGTGATCAAAACAGGTGCCGTTATTGGCATGCAGGATATGGGCGCGGCAGGTATTATCTGCTCAAACTCTGAAATGAGTGCTAAAGGCGAGCATGGTATGATCATCCATCTTGACCGCGTACCGATGCGCCAGGAAAATATGAAACCATACGAGATATTGCTTTCTGAATCTCAGGAACGCATGCTGATCGTGGTTGAAAAAGGTAAAGAAGCTTTGGTTGAAGCAGTATTTGATAAATGGGACCTGAACTGTGCTATTATTGGTGAAGTAACCGATACACAGCGTTTAGAGTACTTTATGAACGGCGTTAAAGTGGCCGATGTACCTGCTGATGACCTGGTATTAGGTGGCGGCGCCCCAATCTATGAGCGCGAATACCGCGAGCCTGCTTACTTTGCCGAAAACCAGAAATTTAAAATTGAAGATGTTGCCGAGCCTGCTAACTTAGTTGAAGTAGCCGAACACCTGATAGGTCACCCTAACCTGGCATCAAAACGTTGGGTTACTGACCAGTACGATTCTATGATAGGTACGGCTACCATGACCACCAATCGCCCAAGTGATGCGGCTGTGGTTGCGGTTAAAGAAACTGATAAAGCCATTGTTTTAACCTGCGATTGTAACTCGCGCTATGTATATGCCGACCCGCAAAAGGGTACTGCCATTGCCGTTGCCGAAGCTGCACGTAATATTACCTGCGCAGGCGGCGAACCTGTTGCTATTACCAACTGCTTAAACTTTGGTAATCCATATAAACCCGAGGTTTACTGGCAGTTTGTTGGCGCTATAAAAGGCATGGGCGAAGCTTGTACAAAATTTGAAACTCCGGTAACGGGTGGTAACGTAAGTTTTTACAACCAATCATCAGATGAAGGCCCGGTATTCCCTACGCCAACCATTGGTATGCTGGGGGTAATGGATGATACCAGCAACCTGATGACGCTTGACTTTAAACAACCAGGCGATCTGATCTATCTTATAGGCGCGTCACAAAATGATATCGCATCATCGCAATATCTTGCATCGTACCACAAAATATTAAAAGCACCTGCGCCTTATTTTAACTTAGATGAGGAGTATGCGATGCACCAGGTGATCAAAGAACTGATCAAACATAAAGTTATACAATCTGCACATGATGTTGCTGACGGTGGTTTATATATCGCTTTAGTAGAATCGGCTATGCCAAACGGTTTGGGCTTTGATATCGAAAGCGACAGCAGCATCCGTAAAGATGCCTTCCTTTTTGGTGAAGCACAGGGCAGGGTAGTGGTAAGTATCGCACCTGATGATCACGAGCGTTTCATCGAGATGATGGCTACCAGCGAAATTGATTTTAGCTTATTGGGTACCGTTAACGGTTCTGGTAATACCAATATTGATGAAGAGCTATTTGGTAACATCACCGATATTAAAATGGTACATGATAACGTACTTCACGTAATTTTAGGCGATGAGTAATGCTAAAGCTGAGCAGAATACATCATATTGCTATCATCTGTTCAGATTATGAACGCTCTAAACGTTTTTATACCGAAGTACTTGGATTTACAATAGTTCGCGAAGTTTATCGCGAAGCAAGAAGATCATATAAGCTCGATCTGGAAGTCAACGGACTATACCAGATCGAGCTTTTTTCATTTCCCGGGCCACCCGCAAGGCCCTCACAACCCGAGGCCGTTGGCTTGCGCCATTTAGCTTTCGAGGTTAATGACCTGGAAGAAGCCGTATTTCACCTGAATGAATATGAGGTAGTAACCGAACCTATCCGAGTAGATGAGTTTACCGGCAAGCGGTTCACCTTTTTTACGGACCCCGACGGCTTGCCGCTTGAGTTGTACGAAAAGTAACACCATTATTTTTTATCTTCATGGCTTAAAGCCATAATATGCCGATGAAAAGATGTTTTTTATTATTAGCCACTTTGCTGCCGCTATTAGCATTTGCGCAAAAGCCATTTACTATTGCCGGTGATGTTAAGCCATTTAAAAATGGTGATAGGGTATACCTCTCCTATAGAGAAAATGGCAAATTATACATCGACTCTACTATCGTAAATAACGGTTATTTTAAATTTAGCGGATCAATAACCGGCCTTGGCATTGGATATATCTGTAGGAATGATAGCCCGCTAACGGCAGATATTTTACATGACGCTGTAACTCTTTATATACAGCCCGGCAACATTTCTGTAACAACGCAAGATTCGCTTAGATATGCTACTATAGAAGGCACTCCCCTGAATAAGGATAATACCGAGCTTGAACTCGCCCTAAAGCCATTAACAAAAAAGCATCGTGCTATAGCAGATAAGTACGATACGCTTACACCACAACAGCAAGCCGACGTTACTTTTACTGATCCTATAAAAGTTGCAACCGACGCCATATTAAAGCAAATGGAGCCTATTAAATTTTCCTTTATCAAATCGCACCCCGATTCATACATCAGCCTGCTTACTTTAGACAGGATGATAAACCATGCCGATTTTTCGCTGGTTGCTGATGCTTATAATTCCCTGTCGGTAGCTAACAAAACGAGTGCGTTAGGTAAAACGATGGAAGCAACTATCAATTCTGCAAAACAATCGCAGGTAGGCGTAATGGCAGCCAATTTTGAGCTAACAACAGCTACAGGGAGAAAGGTAAAACTGGCAGATTTTAAAGGCAAATATGTGCTGATTGATTTTTGGGCATCATGGTGCTTACCCTGCAGGCAGGAGAACCCAAATGTTGTTGCCGCGTTTAAAAAATACAATAGCAAAAAGTTTACAGTGCTGAGTATTTCCATCGACAGTAAAAGCGGCAGGCTAGCTTGGCTGCAAGCTATTAAAACGGATAAACTGCCATGGACACAGGCTATAGACCATTATAATGCTGCCGCGAGTGTAAAGAACTTATATGGTGTAACTACCATACCCGCTAATGTGCTTATCGATCCGACAGGTAAAATTGTAGCTAAGAATATAAAAGGACTTGAACTGCACCAAACACTGGCAGGATTGCTGGGTAACTAAATAGTTTTGATTGATATCAAGGTGAGCTTGTCGAACTATTGATTAACTCGTTAGTCTTCCACAAGCTCAAACTGATAATGCATTATATAATTCATAAATGTTTTGTAGTTTTAAACCACTCACTAAATAACAAATTATGAAGAAACTAAAATTATCACGCAGTTTTAAAACGATAGCTGTATTATGTGCTACGCTTTTTTTTACTGTTTGCGCCAATGCACAGCATGCTGAAATGAAAAAAGACCCCGATGTAATAGGCAGATGGGATATTACAATGGAGAAAGACGGCAAAAGCCAGCCCTCGTGGTTAGAAGTTCAAAAATCAGGTACACATACACTAATCGGTCGTTTTACTTACGCGTTCGGTAGTGCAAGGCCAATCTCTGAAGTGAAAGTTGCTAATGGTAAATACAGTTTTTCTATCCCCCCGCAATGGGAGCCGGGCGACCGTAATATGGATTTTGAGTTTGAGGCAAGCGGTGATAACATAAAAGGTACAATGGTTTATACTGATGGTAAAAGCTACAGTTTTACAGGTGTACGTGCACCTGTAATGTTACCTACAAAAGCACCTGTTTGGGGTAAACCGGTAAAATTATTTAATGGTAAGAACACCAAAGGCTGGCATACCGATGGGAGGCCGAACCAGTGGGTAGTTGAAAACGGTATTCTGCGCAGTAAAAAATCAGGCGCCAATTTGTTAACAGATCAGAAATTTAAAGACTTTAAATTGCACATCGAGTTCAGATACGAGAAAGGTAGCAACAGCGGTGTTTATTTGCGCGGTCGTTACGAAACACAAGTTATCGATACCAAAACCGGCGAACCTGAGCCTTTGGCAAACCAGTTCAGCTCGATATATGGCTTTATGCAGCCAAACAAAATGATGGCTAAAAATGCAGGCGAATGGCAGTCATACGACATCACCCTTGTTGGCCGTGTAGTTACCATTGTTGCTAACGGACAGGAAGTTATCTCCCGCCAGGTTATCCCCGGTATAACCGGCGGCGCTATAGATAGTAAAGAGGGCGAACCCGGTCCGCTGATGATACAAGGCGATCACGGGCCGATAGATTACAGAAATATTGTGATTACACCGGCTAAGTAAATGATACAGTAGTTGTTGGTGAGAACACTAGCGACGACGGAAATGCTACTATAATAGAAAGGCCTGCTTGATATCAAGCAGGCCTTTCTATTTCCTCACGTCATTGCGAGGAGCGTAGCGACGTGGCAATCTTCGACATGCTCGTCGCCGACTTTCTATCGAAGATTGCCACGCTATCGCTCGCAATGACGCGTGGTTTATGAAGTCTACTTCACCACCTCAATCCATTGCCCTTTTATCAGCGCGTTAATATCATGGTTATACATGGCTTCGCAGTAGGCTGCAGGCAGGTAATATTTACCGGCATAGGCAGCGTTCAGCATCACGTAATACGTAACCTCCTTGCCCTCCGCTAAACTGAAATAGGTGTTCACCCTGTCATCACGAATATCACGGTAATCTGACGGCGAGGATTTAAATGCCTCATCGTTATTCAGCATCCGGCTATTCAAAATTTCCCATCCCGAAGGGAAGATCTGGGTTAATGCTAAATTATCATAACGGCCGCGTTTACCGGGGTTTTTGATGGTTACCTGCGCTACAAAATCGCTGCCTTGTTTAAGCGATGTTGGGTCGATAACCTTGCCGCCAAGCGTAAAGTAAGCCACGCGCATTTGCATAATATCCGGGTTTACATAAGTTTGAATATCCTGGCCGGATGATGGCTGCCCTTGTTGTATCAACCTCACATAAAGTTTATTGGTACCATTGTTCTTCAACGTTACCTTACCGTTATTAGGCGCTAATTCCTGCTGCCACAGGTACGATGCAGCATTTACATTCTGCTTATTGTTACCAGACTGAAACACGAACGATAATTTGCCGCCACTTTTATTCACCCCACAATATTGCGCAATAGCAACCAACGAGTAAGCCGTGGTTTGCGTGCTGTACCAGCTATCCTGCGATAACTTTGACGCAACAGTACGTACCATGGCCGATGCTTTTTGTTGCTGCCCAAGCAGGGTAAGGGTTTCCAGTATCATGGCTTCATCGCGCAGGTCAGAGCCATAAGTGCCATACATACTGTTGTATGGTTTAATGGTTGTTGGCAGACCTGCAATCATCCGTAAGCCAATTTCGGGCTGGCCAGCCAGTTTGTAGGCGGCTGCCAGTCTCCAGCGTGCTTCGGTGCTGATGTATTGGTATTCGCGCAGGCGGTTCATGGCACCAAGCTCAGGCGAACCGGCTAATGCAAGCAGGTATAAGCGGTATGCCTGCACCAGGTCGGTGTAGTAATAGTAGCCGTGGATATTCGTGCGCGGGTCTGGCGACCAGTTAACTGCCTTTTGTTTCTGATAGCGTTTCCAATCGTCAATAAAACCGGATGGCAGGCTATAGCCTTTAGCTTGTGCTGCCAGCATAAAATGCCCGGCATAGTTGGTTCCCCATTCGTCAGCTTCACCACCATCAGGCCAGTAGCTTAAGCCGCCACCTTGCACCCTAAAGCCATTCAACCGGTTTATGGTGAGTTTAATATTGCGTTCTGTTTCGGCTTTTTGGCGTGATGTAAGATCAAATAATTGCCCCAGATACAATTGCGGAAATGCAGACGAAGTAGTTTGCTCTACGCAGCCATGCGGGTAGGTGATAAGATAATTTAAACGTTTGGCCAAATTTAACGGCGGTATACTGGCAACTTCAAGCGTAGCTTTATTTGTACCGTTAATACCAATGGCATTATAAGCAGCCGCGTAGGATTCGCCAGGTTTCAGTTCTTTCTCAAATATGCGGGTAACCGGCGGGTTAGGGTTGCGCACATTCAGTTCCACATCATAAGTAGCGGTTTCGCTGCCTGCTTTCGCGATGATCTTCACCTTGCCAACACCAACAAAATCTTTAACATTAAGATTGAAGGTTACCAACTGATCGCCCGGTTTGGCAAATTGAACAGTCTTGGTATTGTTGCCACCTAAATTGCTGAACGCGTTGGATTGCACTTGTACCGTTACCGATTTGATATTATTCTCCATTGCGAATACGGTAACAGGTAGTTGGATACTCTCCGACGGGCCAAGTACACGTGGCAAGGTAGCCAGTATCATCAGTGGTTTTTTAACGGCTACAGCTTTATCTGCAAAACCATAGGCGCCATTATGCCCGGCAATAACCATTGCTTTAACCGAGCCTACGTATTGCGGCAGGGTAAATTTGGTGGTTTGTTTATCGCCTGCATCTAAATGGAATGGCCCCAGGAATTTCACTACAGGTTTAAAGCGATTAACTGATACGTTTTTATTTGTGCCGTTTGTACCGTCACCGCCAATGCTCAGAATGCGTTCTAAGCCACCGCCGAAAGCGCCGATAACATAGTCGAACAGGTCCCAGGTTTTTACGCCTAAAGCTTCACGGGCGTAGAAAGCCTCGTGCGGATCAGGTGTTTTAAAGTTGGTAATATCCAGCAGGCCTTCATCCACAATGGCAATGGTATAGGTCATTTCCTTGCCTGATGCTTCAGATACGGTGATAGACGATTGTGTTTCGGGCCTTATTTTATCCGGCATACTGATCACCGGTTTCAATATTGTTTCCGGGTTATCAACCACCAACGGGATAGCGCCGTACATACGTATTGGCAAATCGTTTACGGTTTGCGCGTGGCGTTGCAGTAACGTAACGTTCACAAAAACGTTTGGCGCCATAGTTTCGTCCACCTTAAAGCTGTAGCGGGTTTCGCCTTTTTTGGTATCTATCCAAACGGTTTTTAAAACCTTGCTGCCATTTTCAAAGCTTATTAGAGCCCGTCCATCGCCACCTGTAGGAATGGTAAGCGTAGCTTCTTCACCAACTTTATAGTTTGGCTTGTCGGATGTAAATGAAAGCATCGCCGCTTCGGTAGGGTCGGTGTTTTGCAACCGTTCCGACCAGTTTGGCCAATCGGCGTAAATAATTTTACCGGTAGAGTGGCCTGTTTCCGGGTCTTTAATCCGGATCAGGTAACGACCCCAATCAGCCTGGTTAATTTTAAGGTCCCATTTACCTTTACCGTTTACCAGTTGCACGTTTTCGGTTTTGATGAGCTTGTTGTAGCGGTCCTGCGTAAAGTTGCTTAACTCGTTACCTGTCTCATCCCACCACCAGCGCCATTGGATCTTGTAAAGCTCAACCTCTACGTTACGGCTGCCTGCAAACGGGTTGCCTTTTGTATCTACATCGGCTATTTCTATCTCGTGGGTTTTGTCGGTCACCAGCATGCCGCTTAGGTTGCTGCCTTTTGGTGTTTTAATGCCTACGTAGCCATTATAAACGTTGTATGGCATACTGGCCTGCTGTAAACTAAAGTTGCCGCCTGGCTCAAATACTTTTACTACAAAGTTGGCCCGCAGCTGTCCCGGCGCTTGTTTTTCAACGTTGATATTGGTGCTAACGCTGGCTACACCATTTTCATTTAATTTGTCATCAAAAACAGTTTGTGTTTGGGTGTTAAAGGCCAGGGTAGGGTCGTCAAAATTATAATCATCATAGCCTTTAAAACTTGTTTTTTGCGATGACAGGAAGGCATCAACCTTGGCTTTTAAATTTTGCGCCGCGCCGCCAAAAAGCCATTGTGCACTTAATGTACCATTGGCACCGCTTCCTTTGGTAAGTTCGGTTGCGCCGCCAAAGTCGAGTTTCATCTTCAGGCGGTTTGGCATAATGGTTTCTACCTTTATCTTCTTTTCGAAAGTGGCACCGCCCACTTTTATCCGCGCATTCCAGTTGCCGGTAGGCGAGGAGGTTTCTGTAGCTACGTGAAAGCTATAGAAACCATCAACAGAACTTGTACGCGTGAGGCGTTTGTAAAGCTGGCCGTTAGGGTTATATAATTCAAATTCAACGGGATGGTCTGTCGGAAGTGTTTTTAATTTATCTTCTAAAATAAAGGTTGTAAATATCGAATCGCCCGGGCGCCATACGCCGCGTTCACCGTAAATGAAACCTTTCAGGCCGTTCTGTACTTCTTCTCCGCCTACGTTAAAGCGGGATAGTGGGAGCGAGCTGCCGTCATCCAGTTTCAAATAACCGCGCTCTTTACCTTTTTTGGCTACCAATAAATAAGGCTTACGTTTTAGGTTGAATGTAGCCATACCGTCGCCATCAGATGTGGTTTTAAAGATCACCTGTTTCTGGTAATCCAGTAATTCCAGCTCAACACCACTCATGGGTTCGGCACTGAGGATATTGGTGACGGCAACTGTCATGTTGTTATCGTTGCCACGTTTGGCTATCAGGCCAATGTTCGACGCGATGATGTTTCGGGTAGCCCAGCGCTGTTTGCTGAAATACGATTCGGTACATGGGTCGTTACGGTCCTGCCAGCTATAATTTTCGGGATAATAATTATCATAACGCTGCCAAAACTCATCATCTTCATCATTTACCTTGCTGATGTTATCACCGCCATATTCATTTTCTTCATAATCGCTTTCATCATTGGTTTTGGCAATAAGTTTGCCTGCGCTGCAATTGTATAAAGAGTACTCTTTTCTGAAACCAATAATTACGCGGTAAATAGCTCCCGGTTCGGCACGCATTAGCTGGTCTACATCCAGCATAAAGCGATTCTTTTTGGTTAGGTTGAGGCTTTTATCGCTATCTAAACGGATAGTTTTTTGCACAATGGGTTTACCCACGTGGCGTAACTCGAAACCGCCATCGAAACCATTATTTTGGAAATATTGTGGAACGTTATTCTCGTAAATTTTAATAATGCTTACATCCACAGCACTTAGGTTAACGGCTTCAAAAGGCATCATCAGTTTGCCTGAATCAGGCAGGATGACACCTTTACCGGGGATGGTTACAGCAGGTTCGCGGTTCTCAAAAAACACATTGGCTGTAAAGGCCTGTTTTATTTTGCGGTGGTAAATATCTTCAACACCCTCGTTCACAAAAACGCTAAAGTTTCCCTGCAGGCGTTCGGGCGCGTAAACTTTCACAATGCTGCCATCAATGGTGTAGGCCATGTTTGCGCCATTGGTAATGCCAATAAGGCCGCTAAGTTCCTGCCCAATAAGAATTGGGTCAGAGAATTGAACGGAGATATACTGATCGTTATCCTGTATGGCTTTTATATCCAGTACTTTAAATTCGCCAAGGGCAGGCACACGGAATTCCTGGTTGCCTTTTTTATCTATGTCGAGCTTGCCACCATCCCAGTTAATAGTAAGCGGGTTTGCAGTTGTTGTACGGGTTATTTTGGTGATGGTAAACTGGTGCGAGCGGGTTACCGGGTTATGCTGCCAGCTTACTTTAATGGGTGTAGCATAATTTACAGCAAGCATTTTTTCGATACCGGCCTGGTCTTCGCCATCGGCTGTAAGCACGGTGCCGATGAGTTTCATTTTCTCGCCTGATGTAGCGCTCTCGCTTTGCAAACCGGCAAAACTGATACTAAAATCGGGTTTAATGGTTTGGAAACCGAACTTGAAATGTTCAAAATCGCCATCTACCTTAATGATCTTGCCAAGATTAAAATCGGCATCATATTTTTTATCGGGATTTAAAATTGCTTCGGGGCGAAATTCTATTGTGCGGTCATCTATCCAATAGGCTTTTCCTTTTATGGATGGTGAAAAGTCAAAGATCCCGTCCTTTAACTGCTCGTTTTGCGCATGGGCAACCTGTACCTCACCGGCCAGTTTTATGCGGATGGTGCTTTGCTTGGAAATAACCCCTGTAGTGTACGATTCGATATACTTACCGAATGCGGCATCAACTTTTTGCTGATTATTACGATGATGCTGCCGGGCAAAAAAAATGACCAGCGCGATCAGTATAAGAGATATGGATACAATGATCTGTCCCTTTCTGGAACGGAAAAGGTTGGCGAAGTAATTCATGGTAGATTGGTAAATTGCTATGAATTTATAAAACTTTTGGGATATTATATATCCAGAAGAAAATTATTTAATCGGGAATAAGTGTTCAAGTTCACTGCCGTGAACACCGTTGATTTATTGCAAATAATTAATAATCATTATATTGTATTTTTAGTTACTGGCGAAATGGCGCCACCATTTATGCTAATAAATAGTTAAAGACGCGAAGTATCGCGTCTCTACATTATGTATTCGTAGAGACGCGATACTTCGCGTCTCCTTTGGAAAGGTAAGACGCGCGGATATAATTTATTTCCCTTCTGCAGCCTTATCCAAACACTCCTGCAATACTTTGGCAAATTGCTTATCATTTGGCGGGGCAAAGATGGTATTGTGTTCGCCGGGGATATCATGCACGTTCACACCTTTAAGAGCGAATGGTTTCCAGCCCAAAAACTTAAAATCATCCATGTAAAAGGTGTGTTTTTTAGCGCGGAAAAGTTCGATAGCGATATTTACCGGTGTTAACAGGTAGTTACGTTGCGCGGCAAGGCTTTTCTCGTGGATATCATCTGTATATGCCGAGAAGCCTTCTTTCTTCTTCACCTTATCAGGGAAGATGTTCTTATAGATCTTTTGGATGCGGCGACCGATCTCGCGGCTTTTATATTCTATAGTGCGTTTGGGGTCCTGCACCAGCAACACAGGGGTAAAGGCCAGTTGTTTTATAAAGAACCATCCATTAGTTAGTTTACGCTTCAACCACGAGTCATATATCTGGGTTTGGTCGGCGTAGGTATCAAACATTGCCAGCATTTTAACATCCTTGCCCATGGCCAGCATTTGCTTGGCCATTTCGTAAGCTATTAAACCACCAAGCGAATAACCGGCAACTGCGTAAGGGCCAACCGGGTCGTGGTTGATGATCTCGTCTACGTAATTGGCAGCAATTTCTTCCATCACATCCAGTGGTTCGTCTATACCATTCAGGCCTTTTGCCTGTAGCCCGTAAACGGGCTGCTCCTCGTCCATGTTCATGGCCAGGGCATTAAACAACAATACATTCAGGCCGGCACCATGTACAATATATAAAGGCATTTTGCTGCCTTTTGGCTTAATAGGAACTAACGACTCCCATGTAATGGCTTCGGCATCAATCTCTAACCTTGCGGCCAATTTTTCAACGGTGCTATATTCAAATAATGTGGCTAAGGGCAGGCGTTTACCAGTTTCTTGCTCTAAGCGGGCCATTATTTTAACAGCTACGAGTGAACGACCGCCAAGCTGAAAGAAATTATCAAAAATGCTGATCTCGTTCAGGCCCATCATTTCTTCCCATATATCGGCCACTAGTTTTTCATTACTGGTGCGCGGGGCAATATACTCGCCCGAACGGTTAATATGGCTATAATCGGGCTTTGGCAGGGCTTTGCGATCTATTTTACCATTTGGTGTTGAGGGGATAACGTCCATCAGCACGTAATCATCGGGCATCATATATTCGGGCAATACCTCAAATAATGCCGCGTCCCATTTATCCAATGTGCTTTTTTCGGGGATGCCCGTTGCGCCTGATTCTAATACTATATAAGCAACCAATCGGGGGATGCCGGGGGTATCTTCGCGGGCAATAACAACGGCTTGTTTAATACCTTCCTGTTTGCCAAGGTTATGTTCTATCTCGCCAAGTTCAATACGGTAGCCACGCACTTTTACCTGGTGGTCTATCCGGCCAAGGTAAACAATATCGCCATCGGGTTTTAGTTTGGCCAGATCGCCGGTCCGATAAATTTTTTCGCCTGGGGTAAAGGGGTTATCTATAAAACGTTCGGCAGTTAGTTCGGGGCGGTTTAAGTAGCCCCATGCAATACCAGCACCGCCGATAAAGATCTCACCAATCTCGCCGTTAGTAAGATTATTCTTTTCTTCATCCAGGATGTAAACCTGCGTATTGTCAACCGGCCAGCCTATGGTAATATCGCTGGCATCGGTAACGTGTTTAATGATAGAGTAGATGGTGGTTTCGGTAGGGCCATACATGTTCCATACCTCGTTACTGCGTGGTATCAGCCTTTCGGCTAAATCCTTACCCATGGCTTCGCCACCGCAAAATACTTTTATAGGCAGGTGTTCGTCCCAACCAACTTCCAGCATCATGCGCCAGGTATAGGGGGTAGCCTGTAATATGGTTACGTTTTGCGTACGGATAATATCCAGTAAAGCACGGCCATCCTTGGCGGTAATAGAATCGGCCAGGATGATCTGGGCACCGGCGCTTAGGGGCAGGTAAATATCAACCCCGGCAATATCAAAGGATATGGTAGCTACGGCAAGCATCTTATCAGCAGATGTAATACCCGGCGCTTTTTGCAGGCTGTACATTAGGTTTACCAAGCTATGATGCGCAATTTGCACGCCCTTTGGTTTACCTGTAGAACCAGATGTGTAAAGCACATAGGCAAGGTTTTGCCCGGTTACTTTAACATCCGGTGCATCGTTGCTGTTATTTGTGGCATTAGTAAGCGCTTCTTCAATCAAAACCTCGGTGGTGTTTGATGCAAAGTGCCCTTTATACTTTAGTGATGTAAGCAATATGGTGGCTGCCGAATCATCAAGCATAAATTCTATGCGGTCTTTCGGGTATTCAGGATCGAGCGGTACGTAGGCCGCGCCTGTTTTTAGGATAGCCAACAGGGATATGATCAGTTCGGCTGAACGATCAAGCGCAAGGCCGATAATATCGCCGGTTTTTACACCTTTTTTGATCAACTCATGTGCAAGCCTGTTGGCCGTGTTATTTAACTCGGTATAGGTAAGTACAGTATGATGAAAGCTTAGTGCTATCTTATCCGGGTGCTTTGCAGCACTTTCGGCGATAAGACCGTGAAGCGATTTTTCTTTTGGATAATCTACCGTTGTATTATTTAATACTACTTCCATACTTTAATAACCCGGCATTTATAATGAATTCCTTATAATGTTTATGGGTATCTATTTCCCCGTTTTTATATTGATAATTCCGCAATCCGTGTGTACATACGTAATTAGTTTGTACCCGGGTTATGCGGTGTATGAATAAATTTTTTGTTTGCGCCCTTTAATTTAAACAGAAGTGCCAGCATTGTAAAGAAAATTAACGGAATTTTTAGTACCGCGCCCAGTAATTTACTGTTAAAGAACTCCGCGGGTACTGCAACTAATATACCAATATAACATAGTGCAGTTGCTGTAAGCCACATTTGCCAGTCCGGGCCAATGCCGGGTGTTAGTAATGATATCAAAAGCATCATTGGCATTAAGCCCAGCATAAGTATACGCGGCAAAATGGCCGTTTGATAGATCTCATTAAAGTAATCAAAGTTACCGTGTACAAATAGTTCTTTAAAGCCAGTCAACCCATAGGTTTTTAGCAGGTTAAACTGCGCGGATAACCAGCGGCGGCGTTGTTTTTTGAATACCTCGGGGTTACTTACCTTTTCATCGTAGATGTAAGCTTTATCAGCATAAGCCACATGGATCTTCTGGCGGGTAAGCACTAAGCCCATTTCTTTATCAAAACCACCCACGGCATCTATCTGCGCCATAGTGTCTTTAAAAAGCTTAAACTCCAGTACCATGCCCGAGCCTATAATGGCAGCCGAAAGTTTAAACACCTGCTGGGCCTTACGGAAAATATGGTTGTTGATCTCTTCGCTGATGGCATCAAGTATAGCAACCGGGGTTTCGGTGTTTTTTGCTACGCGATGGCCTTGTATAACGCGGTTGCCGTTGTGCAGGTAGTTGTTTATCTGGTGCAGGTAGTCGGGGGCGGCAATATTATCGATATCGAACACCACGGCGGCATCAAAGTTCTGGTGTGTAGCAGCTATGGCCGCGTGCAGGGCTTTTGATTTGGTGCTACTCTCAAATACTACCTCAACCACCTGTAAAGGCATGGCCTTTAATTTTTCGATGGTTTCGGGCTGCATGGAATCAGCAATAACACAAACGTGAAATTTATCCTTTGGATAGTCGATAGTTAACGCTTGCTCGGCCGAATTAAGAATGATCTGATCCTCTTTATAAGCGCAGATATAAATAACAAATTTGCTGTAGTCCGTTGCAGCAGGAGGGGGCGTTTGTTTTATCAGCTTACCTAAAACAGAAAACACAAACAGGTACAGGCTATAAATGCCAAGGTAAATAAATACCAGGGTAAAAACTATGGAAAGAAGAAATGTTATAAAACCCATTGACACTACTTTTAAATTAACTAAACTTCAACCTTGTCTGTTTTAGATTTATCTAATACATGGGTAATCATATTTTTTAGCTCCCTATAACCTATACTGAAAATATCCCTTATTGTAAATTTAAGATGTTTTTTTAATGTAAAATAGCCAAATATAGCACCGGCGCAAAAAGTAAAAAGCGAAGCTATAGCAACGGCGTATAAGCTATGAAAGATAACAATGCCAACAACATCACCTATAACATTTACAATAAGCATTAGTATTACTTTAGCCATGTTGAGTCGCGGCTTGTTAAGGATATCCAGAGTAATACCAAAAAAGCGATCAACCGGCATTAACATTACGTAGCACATAAACAGCCTGAAAATTGTTACGGCTTCCGTATCTCGGTATTGCTTGCCAAATAATAGTTCAATAACAAAGCCTCCTAAAGCAAAGGCGATTACTGCGATAGGAATAAATACTACAGTTAACATCCCCGCATAGCGCTTCATTATATTGGCAACCTCTTCAAGATTCCCTTTATGAACGGCAGTTGAAAGCTCAGGCAAAGCCGTTGAAACAGCTGCGCGCATAGGTATTTCAAAAACTTCCATTAAACGCTGGGGGATGTAGTAAACAGCCAAAAACGATTTGTCTTTGAACATCTTAGTTATAATAAATGAATCTGAGCTGCGTAATAAGTATGCACTTATGGATGTGCCTACACTAAATTTCCCAAAATGAGCTAATTGGCTGACCGCTTCTTTACCGCGGTATTTTATTGCCTTAATTTTTGCCCAGCCGTTAAATATTGTTAATAATGATGTTACCAAGCTACCTGCAAAATAGGCGTAAACTGCTGTTTGAAAAGATAATTTGTGTGTAAATATAAGGCCAAGTATCAGAAGTAGAAAAATGCCTTGGTTAAGGAGTTGTAGAATAAGCATTCTGCCGAACTTTTCTTCTGCCTGTAAAATGTAGGATGCTATTGCTGCAGGTAAGGTGGTTATATAAATAATGCCAAACCATTGTATTGTGGTTTCTACATCCGGACTTTTGCTTGGGTAAATCAGGTAAACAATGCCATCTATTGCAACAAATATTAAAGCTTGTACAAGGCCAATGTACCAAGCGGATCCCGCGACTTCTATCGAAGTTTTTCTATTTGTACCTGCATAAAATTTAATTAGGGGAGTTTGTACAAAACCATTCCGGAAAGTATCAGCAAGTAGTATAGTTATTAATAGAAACAGGTAATTACCAAATTCAGCTTTAGACAGGTTGTGCGCCATTAATGAAAGTACCAGCATGCCAATAACCGGCATAGCCGCACTGGTGGCTAATGATATGGTATGCTTGTTTACTAGTTTCTTTAAATCGGGCATATATTGGTTATACGGCTAAACCCTGTCCCAGTTGCCTGTTTCAGAATTATATTTTTTGATAACCCTGGCAGGGTTACCCACGGCAACACAATATTCAGGTATATCTTTGGTAACCACGCTACCTGCGCCAATAACCGAGTGTTTGCCAATAGTTACACCGGCGGTAATAACCGCATTGGCACCTATCCAAACATCATCGCAAACGGTAATTTGTTTAGTAACAACTTTTTGTAAGCGGGTAGATATGGTTACATCTTCAAAGCCATGGTTAAGGCCCGATAATACTACATGCTGCGCCATGGTAACATAGTTGCCAAGGGTAACCGGGCCTATCATAATATTGCTTAAGCCGATACCCGTGTGGTGGCCAATTATAATATCACCAACGCCATTGTTTATAACAGCAAAATCTTCTATTACGCTGTATGCGCCCAACTCGAAATTGTTAAAAGGAAAAATATCAAGGCGCGCATAAAAACGGATAACCGAACCCCGGCCGCGTTTGTGTATAAATGGCGTAACAAACCACTTTACCCAAAGCCTTGGCGCAGCCCTGCCCGGTTGTACAATCATCCAGTGTACAAACTTTTTTAAACGCGGATTTGATTTTACTATAGTAAGTAATGACATTCTAAATTTCTTATCAGGCTGTTAATTCTGCAGCCTTTTTTTCGGCCAGTTCCTGTTGTTCCTGTTTATCCAATCTCAATGTTACGTTTAACAATGCACATGCAAGATAGAACAAAATATTCGACGGATATTGCACTAATGCCTGCTGCGGATAATTACCAATATTAAACACAAATATGATTAATACCATCGCCAAACAATAAATTTTCAGCTCGGGGTTTTTAATGAGATAATAATTATTGATACCTGTTTTTAGTATTACAAACATTAAGGTACAAAACAATATTAAACCAATATAGCCCATTTCAACAGCAACGCGTACGTAACCGCTATCAGGCGGGAATTTTGCCAGGAATGAGTTTGGCGCAAATCGCCGCCCCCATATACCAACCGAACCTAAACCACCGCCAATGGGATGCGATAATATATATGGTTTAATACGTTTTTGGTTTTCGGCACGTACATTAAACGAGGCATCGTCTGACGGCCTGAAAGCCGTTTGGAAACGTTTAATGAACTGGTTTGAGGTAGGCATAAATATTAGTCCGCCTAAAACTATACCTGCGCCGATAACTACTACAAGTATCTTTTTATTAAAATTCATAACCGCCAGCATGGCTAAAGCCGCGGGAGGCAAAACGAATGCCCCCCTTGTGCCCGAGTATAACATCACCAGGAAAAAGAAGGGTATAGATAGGCCCAGGATAACTTTTTTGTACGTTTTAATTTTGGTGAACATGATGCACAGGCACAAAACAGCTGCCACAACCATGTTGTATGAAAACGTAACCGGATCAGGGAAGATAGCCACTTTACGCAAATGACCATTAATGTACAGGAAGCTTAAGCGCAAAGGGTCCTGGTAGTACCAGGCTTTTTCGAACGGGAACAGCCCGAAATTTTCCTGCTGGAAACCCGAAATAGCTGATAAAAAAGCCAGTACAAGCCATAGTTTGACTAAGAACTTTATAGTGGCTAAAGATCGGATCTGATAAACAAATATAAAGTACATGAGCATGATGAAACCCACCGTACGCACGGTATAAACCCACGCCAGTATTGATGGTGAGGCAGGGTTTATTACCTCAAAAAAGTTGTATGCCAGCCAGGCAAGCACCAGGTAACTTATAGGGTTTTTAAAATAGCTCCAGTCTTTATCGTATTTTAATTTTAGCAGGAAACCAAAAATAAGCAGGTAGGTAATAGCATCCAGTATAATACCCGAAGGGGTATCAGGCGGTAAAAATTCCGAAACATAATTCAGAAAGAAGGCCACCACCATTAAAACGGCAATGCCAAATTTGGGATAGGCAACAATGCCCAATACTACCGGTATACCTATAAAAATGGCCAGCAACCCGCCTGCTGCAAGAATGCCGCCCATGGCAATGCCAACAGCAATAACTAATGCAACAGGTAAACTCAGCAGGATGAGCTTAAGCGTAGAAATTTCACCGGAATGTATCTTCCTGAAAAAGTTAGCTATAAAGCCGGTTTTATGTACCTGGTTATTGAGCATGGATGTTTTACAAAAACAGAATTTTTACCGCCCAGCAAAATACACCAACAAATGCTAATGCAATTGCAGCTTTACGTGTTTTTTGTTCAAGAGGGGTAAGGTCTTTAAAAACATCATCCTCGTTTTCTGCCGGTTTTATCCTCATATAAAATAATTAAAAGGTTTATAGCAGGCAAGTGTTGCCGGAGTTATTTAGAACCTGTCCCGTTTCGGGTCGGTTTTATTTAGCACCCAGCCGGCAAATTTGCCGTTCAGGTTCTTTAAATACTTAATATCGTCTTTTTGCCATTTGGAGATGCCCTTGTTAGCCTCGAAAACGGCAATTGTTTTATTAGCAAACAGCAACCACTCTTTTGATTTGTTAAGTGATGATAGAGGCGGTGTTTCGATGATAATAATGTCGTATTTCGTCTTTAACTCGTTAAACTTGCTGCGAATAAAATTCTCGTCGCTAAGTTCAAGCAGGGTAACATCTCCGCCATGGGTACCCATTACGTTTGTGGTATTAAACGCACCGTAGTTATCAGGGTTATTCTTAAAATAATCTTCCAGGTAAACCTTTGGTTGTACGGTGTTGCTAATGGTTGGGTTATCAAAGTTGCCATCTATCAATAATACTTTTTTATTGATCATAGAGTAGGAGTAGGCCAGACTGATTGCCAAAACCGTTTTACCCTCATGGTTAGCCAAACTGGTAATGCCTAAAACCTTTTCACCCCGCAGTTCCTGGTCTATTTCAAAGCGGATAGAGCGGATCAGCTCTTTAAAAAGCCTCATTTTATCGCGATGCTCAACATCCCAAAGCTTTTTAAGATCAAGCGAACCCATTACCGTATTTAAATGGCCCACTAATGGCAAATGAGTGCGGTTAACCAAGTCAATAGGTTCTTTAATGGTATCATCAAAAAAGAATATACCAAACAATACAACTACACAAAACGCAAAGCTGATAACCCCACCTAAAATTATTAACAACATTTTTTTAGAAGGTTCGGCAGCATCCGGTGTGGCCGGTTCTGCCAGGCGCAGTTTTATAGAAAATGTTGATTGCAGGTTTGTTGCGTTGTATTTATTTAATACATCCATGTATTCCTTACTGGCAATGTCAATATCGTAGTTAAAGGTTTTAACATTGGCATCAAAGGGTACAAGGCGGTTAAATTTAGCGTTAAGGTCGTTTAAGGATCCGGTTATAGCCTTAATACTGTATTTAGCCAGGTCGCGGGTTACTTCAAGTGTAAGTTTTTGTTTTACAAGATCATCCTTGGCGGTTAGCGGGCTGGAGATGTACTTGTCTGACGTTTGGTTTATTTGAGCAGTAAGCTTATTTGATAATGAATCTATAGCGGGCTTTAACTTGGGGTTAAAACCACTCCTTACATACTTGTCTGTAAGTAAATGAAGCTGCTCCTGCGAACTGATCACCTCCTGGTTATACTTGCTTATCGTCGCCTCTATGTATTTACGCTCGCTCGGGGCAAACTTATTATTGATTTTCTGGATAGCACCATCGTAAGATGCCACATCTTTTTCGGCCTGTTGCTTACGGTCGTTAAAAATCATGATCTGATCGAAAATAGATTTCGATTGCTCATCCAGGTTAATAATGCCGTTTTTTATCTTATAATCTTGTAGTTGCTGGGTTTTTGTGTTTAAAGCTTTGCGTTTTTCATCAAGTAGTTTAGCAAGGTAGTTAACCGCATCAGTTTCGTTTTGCCTTACAGTATGGGTATAATAATCAATAAACTGTTTACACAATATATTAACTACAAAAGCAGAAAGCTGCGGATTGTTAGATTCATAGCTTACCGTGATGAAATCACTATCCTCATCCCGGTTGATGTAAAGGTCTTTACGAAGCGAGCGTTCATCATATTTCATAGAGCGCAGCAATTCGTTAAGGCCTTCTTCGTCCTTATTGTAGTAGGATAAAGGCTGCCTGGTATTAAATTTATTTGTAAATAGTTCAACAGCGTGGGCACGCGCTGCAGGGTTCATGGTTAAAAAAAGCTTGCTATGGGGTTTAAACGGCACACTATCCGTAAGATCATGCAGGATAAGTTGGTAGGATACCTGGTTAATGAGCGTTTTAAGCTTCATTATTTCTATCAGGTTACTAAACTCGTGGGCTATAGATTGTTCTTTGGCTGCACCGGATGGATCTGCATCAAGTAAATGCCGCGATTGGTCAACAATACCGGTAGCTATCTGGGCATTTGAAATATATTTGTCTGCAAGGTTTTTTACCAGGAAAAAAGACACAATAATAGTAACCAGCGGAATAATGATCAGCAGGTTTAAATGTTTCCGTAAAAGTTTAAAAAATTCCCCTAACTCCATGCCCTATTTAACCTCTTCTAATTTAACACCCAGAATTTCTTCAAGATTTGCCTTTGATGTAAGCATAGCCAGTTCGCTTTGCACTTTGAATGAACTTTGATTGTATAAACTTGTTAAAGCTTCGTTATAATCATGAAAGGTAGTTTCACCTTTCTGAAACGTGTATTTTAATTGTTTAACGGCAATTTCGCCGTCGGTAACAGCCCTTGCACGGTTACGCAGGTCAGCCTGTGCTTCAAGATAAGCAAAGTACAGGCGTTTTACAGATGCCTCAACACTTAAATTGTATTGCTGCTGCTGGTATTGTGCTATATTAACATTCTCGTGGGCTACGCGTGTAGCAAACGGTTTTGAAAGCAATGTACCCAGGTTTACCGAGATGCTTACCTGGTACCCGTTAAAAAAAGTTGGGTTAGCCAGGTTTAGCGAATTACGGGGGCTATAAATGTATGAGCCGGTGAACGCATCAAGCCACATCACTTTTGATTGAGTAAGCGTAGCTTTTGCTGCATTTACCTGTGCCTGGCGTACTTTTATTTCGGGGTAGTTCTTTTTTGCGGTTGCTATAAGTTTATCAAGATAAGGGTAATTAACCTCTGTAACAAAACTTTCCTGCGCACGTACGGCTGTAGTGCTGATAGTTATAAAGAGTATTAATATGCTTAATTTTTTCAATTTTAGTTTCATTTAATTTAAACCTTCTCTTTTTGAAACAATGCGGGTACGGTACCAACAATAATTTTCAGATCGAGCCATAACGAATATTTTTGCGCGTAAAAATTATCAAGCTTTTTACGCTCTCTTTCACTCATATCTTCCTTACCGCGTTTACTTATCTGCCACAATCCCGTTAAACCTGCCGGGCCTAAAAAACGCATAGACCATTCGTTCGAAGTGAGCATCTCGGCTTCGTAAACGGGTAGCGGCCTGTTACCCACAACAGACATATCGCCTTTAATGATGTTAAATAGTTGCGGCAATTCATCTAAACTGCTGTTACGTAAAAAATTACCCAGTTTGGTAACCCGTGGGTCGTTCTTTATCTTAACAAAAGCCGATTTTGCTGCTCCCTGTTCTTCGGCAGCATATTGGTTGTTGGTAACAGCCATTTGTGCTAAAAGTTGGTCGGCATCAGTACGCATACTGCGGAATTTGTAAAAATCGAAGATTTTATATCCGGTACCAACGCGTTTGCTTTTATAAAAAATGGGGCCCTTCGAGTCTAACTTTATAGCAATGGCAACTATAACCATAACTGGCAGCAGGCAAATAAACATACCACCGGCTATAAAAAGATCAAGAAAGCGCTTGCCAAAAGGCATTTTATAAGTGGTATCAACTTCTTTTGATAGTTCTAACAAACGTGGTTTTATTAACTTAAACTTAACCAGGAAGTTTAGCCGTTCGCGCAGGTCGGAGGTAGAGAAGGGGTAGGTGTAAAAGTCATGCAGTTTCATTTTCATGGCTTTTTGCACCTGTGCTTTACTTTTATGGGTTGAGAGCATTACAATGATCAACCCATTCATTAAAAAGTTTTGCCTGAGGCGCTCAACAAGAGCAAAGCACTGTTCATCCTTATCAACCTCAACTAAAATAATATCCGGGATAGTTAGTATAGATTGATCGCCCAGGTACTCTTCCAGATCCTGGATGGTGTTATTGAATTCTATACGGAAATAATTGGTCAGATCATTGGCGATCAAGTCCTTCAATTCCAAACCTGCATATGCAATCCTGATCTGGGAGTTCGAATTTTCGTTCCAATCAGTTGCTGTCTTGTTCGTCATAAACTTGTAAAGCTTGATTAATGGCCGTTTTTAAGCTTGTAGGGTTAAAAGGTTTATGTATATAAGCATCTACCTTAAAGGGCATTTTGGCAACCTGTTCATCAAGGTCATGGGCTGCGGAAAGCATAATAACCGGTATGTCTCTGTAAAAACCGCTTATTTTAACATTTTTAAGAAATGACTGACCGTCGAAATAAGGCATTTGCAGGTCAGAAATGATTAATTTAGGCATGTTACCATCCTCCAGCCAGCTAAAAGCTTCAATTCCGTTGTTTTTGACAACTATCTCATAGTCCTTTGACAATATAAAATTGAGTAGTTTTAATATACTCAAATCGTCATCAACAATCAGTAAAGTTTTTTTCATGCCGAATCTAATTCGTGGTTTCTGTTTATAAATATGACACTTTTATATCGAATACCCTTAAAAATATCATGCCAAATGCCAGCAAATTATCACTATGCGTACCAATTATTTATATCACAGCTAACTACGTGAATTTTTTAATTTAGATTTTTTTATTAAAAGTAGAGTAATTTATTCGATAGTGAATTAAATTCCGCAATTCGGGAATGTATTTGTTGACAAAAACTACCATTGTGGATTAATTTTTCAATATCTTCTGCTAAGTTTACGCAATAGGTTAAAATAGGTTTCACCATATGCAAAATTACTTTGTTGGCATTGATTTAGGCACAGGCAGCACCAAGGCAGTAGCGATTGATACAGCCGGTAAAACCATTGCCACCGCGCAAAGCTATTATCCAACCAATAACCCCAAACCCGGGTATAGCGAACAAAACCCTGAACTGATCTGGCGCGCCTTTTTAAACTGTATCAGCAAAATAATAACAAACCTGAAACAAGCTCCGATCGCCATCAGCTTTAGTAGTGCTATGCATAGTATTATACCTGTTGATGAGCATTGTAATGCCCTTGCCGATGCGATGCTTTGGTCTGATTCGCGTAGCGCAGACGTGGCCCTTAGTATTAGAAATTCTGCTGATGCCGAGGATATTTATCGCCACACGGGTACAGCTATTTATGCCATGTCGCCTTTATGCAAAATAATTTGGCTCCATGATAATGATAATAAAATGTTTAAAAAGGCATACAAATTTATCTCTGTTAAGGAATATGTTTGGTTTAAACTATTCGGCGTTTTTGAGGTAGATTATTCCATTGCATCAGCCATGGGGATGTTTGATATTTTAGATTTGAAATGGTACCATAAAGCCTGTGCCCTGGCTGGTGTTGATGGCTCAAAACTCTCAACCCCGGTAAATACAGATCATAAAAGATATTTAACATCTGCAGATACTTTACCCGGTATAGGTACCGGTACAGCTTTTATTATTGGGGCCAGTGATGGCTGCTGTGCCAACCTCGGTGGCAATGCGGTGCGCGAGGGTGTTGGAGCATTAACTATTGGTACAAGCGGCGCGGTGAGGATTGGGAGCAAAGCCCCGGTTTATAACTTTAAGGCCATGACCTTTAATTACCTGCTTAAGGCAGGTACCTTTATTTGCGGCGGCGCGGTAAATAATGGCGGTGCGGCTGTAGATTGGCTATTGAAAAGCTTTTTAAAACTGGAAACAGTTACCGACGAAACTTACAAGCAGTTATTTAAAGAAATAGATACAGTTAAGCCGGGCAGCGATGGTTTGGTGTTTTTACCATACCTGTATGCCGAGCGTGCCCCAATTTGGGATGCCAAAAGTTCGGGAGCGTTTATCAATATCAATTTTAAACACCAGCAACAAAATTTTTTAAAGGCGACCCTTGAAGGTATTTGCTTTGCCCTTAATGATGTACTTAATGCAGTTGAACAGCCGCAAAAGCCTATTAAAGAAATTGTGGTAAGCGGCGGGTTTATATCATCGGCTACATGGGTGCAGTTACTGGCTGATATTACAGGTAAAAAACTGGTGTTGCTGCAATCAGCGGATTCGTCGGCCGTTGGCGCTATTTATTTGGCTATGGAGGCTTTGGGTATGGATATCGAAGGAATTGTGAGTAACGAGGATGCCGAAAGGATTGTGGTGTTGCCAAATGCCGAAACGCATGCCGTTTACAGCAAGATATTCCCGGTATACAAGAAACTTTACAGCGATATCAGATCATCTGTTCATCAACTGCACGATCTGAATATTTAACGGATCATAACCCCGGGTTTGTTGACTACCGGTAATTTGATGAAGTTGTTATCTACAATGCTTTCGGGCAAAAAAATGAACTTTTTATCGTAAATATCCCTGCCAATATAGTAACTCAGCCAGTACTCGTTATTCAGACCAAAGGTTTGCTCATCAATTGGTTCTATCAGCTTGTAAGAGTTTGCCTCAACCAATGGAAAGGAGTGTCGCAAAGTAGAAGTTTTAACCTGTTCACCATCCTTTTCGCCATAACCTTTTGAGGTAACCAGCACATTCTCCAGGGGTACATTCTTCAGGTTTATCAGATATACATACCAAACTTTACTCTCGGCATTTTCGCTTTCTAAGGCAACCGCAACCGCTATATCTTTTACTACGTTTGGTGGAAGGTCTTTTATCATTGTATTATCGTGAGTGGGTGATTAAGTTGATTGGTGAATTGCTAAAAAACATTCACTAAAAACTCAATCAACCAATAACTTACTTTTTCTTTGCTACCGCTTTTTTCTTAGCAGGTGCTTTTTTAGCTGCCGGTTTTGCCGCAGCAACGGTTTTACCAAATCGTCCTTTTTTAGCATCTTTAGGCATCGCATCAGCCAAAGCCTTACACTGCTCGTAAGTAAGTGTGGTTGGGTCTGTTATATCCTTTGGTATTTTAACGTTCAGTTTACCAAATTCAATATAAGGCCCCCAGCGGCCATTTAAAACTTTTACGGTTTCATCTTCAGGGAAGGCTTTGATCAGCTTCTCTGCATCTTTTTTGCGTTTGGCCTCTATCAGCTCAATAGCCTGTTCTTGTGTAATGTCAAGCGGGTCAATTTCTTTCGGCACTGATACAAAAGCGCTGTTGTGGCTAATGTATGGGCCAAAGCGACCTATTGCCACCTTCATCACCTTGCCCTCGTATTCACCAAGTACTTTTGGCAGCTTAAACAATTCAAGCGCTTCTTCCAGGCTTATTGTTTCTATACTTTGGCCGGTGCGTAAGCTGGCGTAAAGAGGCTTCTCTTCACTGTCGTCGCTTGGGTTATCGCCAACCTGTACAAACGGGCCGTAGCGGCCAATACGTACCGACATTTTTTTACCACTTTCCGGATGTACGCCCAACTCGCGTTCGCCGGTGGCTTTGTCGGCAGTTTCGGTAGTTGTTAGTACATCCTTATGGAACGGATCATAAAACGTACGGATCATTTTCGTCCAGTCCTGCAAGCCCTGGGCAATCTCGTCAAACTGCTTTTCAACACCGGCGGTAAAATTAAAATCAACAATGCCCTTAAAATGCTGTACTAAAAAGTCGTTCACAACAGCGCCAATATCGGTAGGGAAAAGCTTGCCGCGTTCGGCACCGGTGTTTTCTACACGGGTATCTTTAGTGATATTACCACCTTTTAAAGTAAGCACCCTGAAGTTACGCTGGCGGCCTTCACGCTCTTCTTTAACCACGTAACCGCGGTTTTGTATGGTTGATATGGTAGGGGCGTAGGTCGACGGTCGGCCTATACCTAACTCCTCTAATTTCTTTACCAAACTTGCCTCAGTGTAACGTGCAGGCGGGCGCGAGAACCTTTCTGTAGCGGTTAGTTCCTGCAGGTCTAACACCTGTCCTTTTGTTAAAGGTGGCAGTATAGCGTTCTCTCCATCGGCGGTTTGGTTATCTTCTTCTTCGTCGTTACTTTCCAGGTAAACTTTCAGGAAGCCGTCGAATTTCATCACCTCGCCATTGGCAACTAACTCTTCCTTACGGGTTGATATACCGATCTTTGCAACGGTTTTTTCAAACTGCGCTTCACTCATTTGCGACGCGATGGCGCGTTTCCAGATCAGCTCGTAAAGGCGTTTCTCGTTGCTTTCACCATCAATAGTGTGATTATTAAAGTACGTAGGGCGGATGGCTTCGTGAGCTTCCTGCGCGCCTGCACTCTTGGTTTTGTATTTTCTGTGCTGATGGTATTTATCACCGTAGGCCGATACAATTTCTTGTTGAGCAGCATTTAATGCAGTATCAGAAAGGTTCACCGAGTCGGTACGCATATAGGTGATATAACCTGATTCATACAACCTTTGGGCAACCTGCATGGTACGCGCTACCGAGTAACCAAGTTTACGGCTTGCTTCCTGCTGAAGGGTAGACGTAGTGAACGGCGCAGCCGGCGAACGTTTGGTTGGCCTGGTCTCTAGTGATTTAATATCGAAAATTGCTTTAACACAATCCTGCAAAAACTTTTCGGCATCATCTTGCCGGGCAAAGCGTTCAGGCAATTCAGCCTTAAAAGCATTACGGCCCGTGCCAAATATGGCTACTATTTTAAAGGCGGCTTCCGATTTAAATTTATTTACCTCGCGTTCGCGGTCAACAATTAACCTAACGGCAACTGATTGTACACGCCCTGCAGAAAGTGATGGTTTAACTTTTTTCCATAAAACAGGAGAAAGTTCAAAACCTACCAAACGATCGAGAACGCGGCGCGCTTGTTGGGCGTTTACCAGGTTATAATCTATTTTACGCGGATTTTCTATCGCCTTCATAATTGCCGGTTTTGTTATCTCATGGAAAACAATGCGGCGGGTATCGGGCTCTTTAAGGCCTAAAGTTTCAAATAAGTGCCATGATATGGCTTCACCCTCACGGTCCTCATCGGATGCGAGCCATACAATGTCTGCTTCTTTAGCTAATTTCTTTAATTCGCTCACTACCTGCTTCTTATCTGCGGGTACTTCATACTTTTGATTGAAGTTGTTGCTGATATCAATGGCATCTTCAGACTTTACCAGGTCGCGGATATGGCCGTAACTTGATTTTACGGTAAAGTCCTTGCCGAGGTATCCTTCAATGGTTTTGGCTTTCGCCGGTGATTCAACTATGAGTAAATTTTTAGCCATTTAAGCGGGTGTTTTTTTGCAAAGAAAACATAAAATGCATTAGAAACGCAAATTTGTTTTTTTGTTGGGACGTTATTGTAGTAAATAAAGTAGTGGTAAAAATGTTTTATTGGGGTAGATTTTGAGCCTTTCCACCAACCGTCATTGAGAGGTACGAAGCAATCTCTTTAGGATATTTATACGCCTTGCATAAAGGATTTGCTTAAAAAGATTGCTTAGTACCTCGCAATGACGCGCGGAAAAAAGCCATCTCTTTAAATAAATATTATATCAAAAAGCCACCGCCCAATAAATCACTACCTTCATAAAACACAGCAGATTGGCCCGGGGCAATACCCGATACCATGTGGTCGAACGATACTTTCATGTGGTCGCCAATTTGTACGATCTTGCTTTCGGTACCTGCATCCTTATAACGGATCTTGGTAACGGCTTCAATAGGTTCTTTGATGCTTTCGTATTTAACCAGGTTTAGGTTACGTACCCAGGCTTCTTTTTTTTCCAGTTCTTCTATTGTACCCAATACAACCGTGTTGTTTTCAGGCTGAATTTTGGTCACGAACATCGGTTTACCCAAAGCAATGCCCAGGCCTTTGCGCTGGCCAATGGTATAATAAGGATAACCCAGGTGTTTGCCTATAACGGTGCCATCTGTTAATACAAAATTACCCGGGCCTACACGTTCGTCAAGGTCTTCTACTTTATGGCGCAAAAATGCCCTATAGTCGTTATCAGGCACAAAGCAGATCTCGTAGCTTTCGCTTTTACCTGCCAGTTCCAGCTGACCCATATCAACGGCCATCTGGCGTATTTCGGGTTTAGAGAAACTACCTAACGGGAATTTTGTACGCGCAAGGTTTTGCTGCGATACGCCCCAAAGTACATATGACTGGTCTTTGTTTTCGTCTTTACCTTTTGATATTACGTAACGGCCGTTATCCTGTTCGCGGATATTGGCATAGTGACCTGTCGCGATAAATTCGCAATCCAGTTTATCGGCGCGTTTTAAAAGGGCTTCCCATTTAATGTGGGTGTTGCAAAGCACACAAGGGTTAGGGGTGCGGCCGGCAAGGTATTCGTCAACAAAGTTATCGATCACAAAATCGCCAAACTCGTTACGGATATCCAGTATATAATGCGGGAAGCCATAGCCAACGGCCAAAGCACGCGCATCATTAATACTATCCAGGCTGCAGCAACCGGTTTCTTTAGAGCTGCCACCGCTTGCGGCGTAATCCCAGGTTTTCATGGTAAGGCCTATAACCTCATAGCCCTGTTCATGCAGCATTACTGCCGCTACAGAACTATCAACTCCGCCACTCATTGCCACTAATATCCTACCGTGCTTACTCATATTGGGTGCAAAGATAAGGTTTTACAGTTTATAGTATTTATTGCTTGGGTCAGAGGAGGGTAAAATGGTGGTTTCATATTCTCCACGCGTCATTGCGAGCGTAACGTGGCAATCTTCGATAGAAAAGTCGGTGACAAGCATGTCGAAGATTGCCACATCGCTATCGCTTCTCGCAATGACGCCTGGGATAGATTAAGGTGTCCTTATTTGCCCATTCCCCTTTACAATCCATTTATAACTTGTCAATTCTTCCAATCCCATGGGGCCGCGGGCGTGGAGCTTTTGGGTGCTGATGCCAATTTCGGCGCCAAGGCCAAACTGGGCGCCATCTGTAAAGGCTGTTGAGGTATTTACGTACACCGCAGCTGCATCAACCCGATTCAGGAAAGTTTCTATATTCAGCTCATCCTCAGATAGAATGGCCTCGCTATGTTTAGAACTGTTTAAGGCAATATGGTCAAGCGCCTGTTCTAAAGTATCAACTGTTTTTATCGACATTGTCATGGATAAAAACTCTGTGCCAAAATGCTCTGGTTGGGCTGGTTCTAAAAGTTCAGCAGGGTAGAAGCCATCTAATACTTCATAAGCTTTTTTATCAGCATAAATTTTTACGCCTTTTTCACCAAGCGGTTCGGTGATATGCACCAGTTCGCCCAGGCGTTTGCTGTTGATGATGAGGCAATCCAGCGCGTTACAAACACTTACCCGGCGGGTTTTGGCATTATCAATAATAGCGACGGCTTTTTCCAAATCGCCGGTTTCGTCAAAGTAAGTGTGTACAATACCCGCGCCCGTTTCTATGACAGGTACCTTACTGCTGCTGCGCACATAATTAATAAGCGACTGACTGCCGCGTGGTATCAATACATCTACAAAACCAACCGCGTTTAGCAAAGCCTCGGTAGCCTCGCGTTCTACAGGTAGCAGGGTGGTAAAATTTACATCGATGTTATGCGCCGATAATACCCCGTGGATAACTTTCATAATAGCCCGGTTAGAATTATCTGCATCGCTGCCGCCTTTTAGTATGCTGATATTACCCGTTTTAAAACATAAAGCAAACACATCAAACGTAACATTTGGCCGTGCCTCGTAAATTACGCCCACAACACCAAGTGGCACACGTAATTTTTTAATATACAATCCATTAGGCAGGTTTTTCTCACTTAGTACTTTACCCAGCGGACTGTCTAATCCCGCAATATTTTCTATATCTCCGGCTATGGCTTTTATTCTGTCGGCAGTAAGGGTAAGGCGGTCGTACTTGGGGTCGGCTGGATCCATGCGCTCCAGGTCTTTTTTGTTTTCCTGTAACAGATAATCTGTTTGTTCAATGGCAACCTTCGCCACATCCAGTAATACCTTATTGATAACAACAGGCGACAGGGCAGCGTTCCTACCGGCAATTAGAGCGTTCTCGAAATAGTGTTTATAGTCCATGTTATCCCTGCAAATAAAGGTAATCGTAATGTACCAGCGCTTTCTGGTTTTTTTGGCCGGTGAGTTCGCGGGCTTTGTCTGAGCCATATTCGGCCAGGCCAAGGCCTATGGTTTTGTTATGCTCGTCTACTATCTTAATGATCTCGCCTTTCTTAAAATCGGATACTATACTGATGATGCCCACCGGCAGCAAGCTCGATGCCTTACTGGATATCAGCACTGTTTTAGCACCCTCGTTTACCTGCACCACACCGGTTGCCGCGTTTTCTGAGTGGGCAAGCCATTTCTTTTTGCCTGATGTTTTTTTGGTAGGGGTAAAGCGGGTATGTATTACTTTGTTGGCGAGCACATCCGTCAGGATATTTTCTTTTGTACCGTTGGCGATGTGTACCGCGATGCCCAGCTTAGCCACCTTGTGTGCTATGGTTGATTTGGTGATCATGCCCCCGCGGCCAAATTGCGAACGGCCCGAGCTTACAAACGATGCGAAATCTATTCCCGCATCGTTAACCTCCTTGATTATAGATGAACTTTCCAGTTTTGGGTCGCCGGTGTAGATGCCATCTACGTTGGTTAAAACAATCAATGCCTGCGCGTTCAGCATGGAGGCTATCAGCCCGGCCAGTTCGTCGTTATCGGTAAACATCAATTCGGTTACTGATACCACATCATTTTCGTTAATAACCGGGATAACCTGGTGCTGTAAAAGTATCTCCAGGCAGTTACGCATATTCAGGTAATGCAACCTGTCGCGGAAATCCTCTTTGGTTACCAAAACCTGCGAACACAGGATGCTGAACTTCCCGAACAGGTGCGAATAGGTGTTAATCAGTTTTACCTGCCCTATAGAGGCCAGTAACTGCCGCACCGCCACGGCGTCTGATTTTTCTGAAACTGATATCAAACTCCTGCCGGATGCAACAGCGCCCGATGATACCAATATCACTTCAATACCCTGCTTCTTAATTTCGGCTATCTGGTTAACCAGGTGTGTAATACGCTCCGCATCGGGCAGTCCATCGGCACGGGTTATAACGTTTGATCCTATTTTTATAATGATGCGGCTGTAATTGAACGACATTAAAGTATATGAGTTTAGTCGACAATAATACTCATTTCTGCTGTAAATGGCGGCTTTTTAGGCGGTTAACACTTATTATTTCCAAAAAAATTACATTTTTTTTGGAGGGAGTAAAAGTTTTAATACATTTGTCTACTTATTCTATAGACAATGTATTATTTAATTGCCTTTACGTCAGTATCAATGTCTTCCATGCAGCGCCTAACTGCATGCTGTTGTTGTTAATTCCCGCTCAGGATAATAACACGTATTAATTCATTTCTCATTTCTTTCAACCTTGTTACATGAAATCTTTTACAAATTTCTTCTTTAAACTCATTGTGCTCTTTTTAACGCTTGTCCCGACCGTGGCTTTGGCCCAACTTAACGGAAATTACGCTTTAAGCGGTAAAGTTAATGACGATCACGGCCAGCCTTTAGTAGGTACAACCGTAACCATAAAAGGCACAGATAATAAAACCGCTACAGACAGTACCGGTAAATTCACTTTACAAACAAATGCCAAATTGCCTTTTACCCTTGTGTTTAGCGCGGTTGGTTTTCAAACCCAGGAGTTTCTGATCAAAAATGCTAACAGTAATTTAAATATTCAGCTATCTACGCAGGCGTTACTTATAAACGAGGTGGTAGTTACCGCATCCCGCCGCGAAGAGAAGCTGCTGCGATCGCCGGTGGCTATCGAGAAGCTGAGTATCACAGCACTTAAACAATCGCCCGGCCCAAGTTTTTACGACGCGCTGGAGAATGTTAAAGGCGTACAAATGACCACCACCAGTATCACCATGAAGGTACCTAACACCCGTGGTTTCAACAGCCCCAATAACTTCAGGTTTATGCAACTGGCCGATGGGGTGGATATGCAGTCGGCCACGTTGGGTGTGCCGCTTGGTAACGCCATTGGCCCTACCGAACTTGATATTGCCAGTATAGAAATTACCCCGGGCGCTGCAGCGGCCTTATACGGTACAAACGCTATCAACGGTTTATCAAACTTATTTACTAAAGACCCATTTAAAACGCAGGGCCTTAGCTTTTACCACCGTACAGGTATAAACCATGTGGATGGGATAGGTGTTAGCCCAAGCGCTATAAATGAAACCGCCATCCGCTTTGCGAAAGCCTGGAATGATAAATTCGCTTTTAAAATAAACGCGAGTTATTTAACCGGTAAGGACTGGCAATCAGATACCCGCCTTGACCAAAACCCCGGTAACCTGAAAACCGCTAACCCGGCTTACCCCGAACTAACCGGGAAAAGCAACGCTGCTTATGATGGCTGGAATAAATATGGTGATGATGCCCTCGCCGGCAGTAACACGGTATCTATAAAAGGTATTGTGGTTGATGGTGTTGCCCGCCCGAATTTGACCGTTGCCCGTACAGGTTACAACGAAGTTGACCTGGTTGACCCTAAAGTTACCAACCTGAAACTGGATGGTACACTGGCTTATAAAATTTCCCCTACTACACAACTATCTTATACTTACCGCTATGGCAACATGGATGGCGTTTTTCAACGCGGTAACAAAATATCACTGAATGGCGCATCTGTACAAAACCATAAAATAGAATTAAAAGGTACCGATTTCCTGGTACGTGCTTATGAATCTATCGAGAATACCGGTAAATCTTTCAACGTAAAGCCACTGGCCGATAACCTTGACCTGAACCACGCCAGTAACTCGGCATGGGGTACAGCTTACAAAAACGCCCTTACTGCTTATGCCAATACGCATGGCGGTTCGTTAACATCGGCTAACCTTGCCGCTGCTAATGATGCAGCACGCGCAGCTGCCGACCTGGGCAGGGTAGAACCCGGTACGCAGGCTTTTAATGATCTGCGCCAAACCATTATCGGGATCAATAACTGGGATATTAAATCGAGCCTGATCCCTAACGCTCCTGTAACCGGTGGTGCCGCATTAGTGCAAAAAAGTAAAATGTACAATGCAGAGGCACAATGGGACCTGACCAGGCATGTTAAGTTCATTGACCTTTTAGTTGGTGCCGATGTACGCATTTACGAGATAACCCCTGATGGCAATAACTTTGTTGACTTTAGCCGCTCAATTGCCGACAGGAACACCCCGCTGGCTGACGGGAGCTTTGGCGATAACGTGAGTTATAAAAAATATGGTGCGTTCGCTCAGGTTACCAAAACATTCTTTGATGAAAAATTAAAATTGTTCGGCTCTGTCCGCTGGGACCGTAACCCTTACTTCGGCCCGAAGTTTACACCACGTTTGGCGGCGGTTTACTCGCCAAATACAAACCATAACTTTAGGTTTACCTTCCAGAATGGTTACCGTTTCCCGTCGTTGTTTGAAGCGTTATCGTACGTAAACAATGGCCGTGTGAAACGTGTGGGCAGTTTAGGTTTTATTAATGATGGCTTAGGTTATCTGGACAACAGCTATACCCAGCAATCGGTAACGGCGTTTAATGCCGCTGTAAAAGCACAATCAACTACGGGTGATGACGCTACCGCATTAGCAAATCGTAACCTGCTACAGGTTGCCGACCTGCCAAAAGCACGCCCCGAGCAGATCACTTCGTTTGAGGTGGGTTACAAAGGGATCTTCCTTGATAATAAGGTTTTTCTTGATATAGATGCCTATGCCAACCGTTACAACGGCTTTTTAGGCCAGGTGCAGGTGTTTGTGCCAAATGGCACAACAGTAGGCTCAGACGCGGCCGTATTGGCCATGCTTGATGTTAACCGCGACCCAACAACCGCCACTGCAGCTAACGCGGCAAGCGCAGGCCAGAGCCGTTATCGCGTGTACACCAACGCTAAAAATATATACAACAACTACGGTTCATCGGCAGGGTTAAGCTATAATTTTTACCAGCGTTACACGGTATCGGGTAACGTAAGCTTCAACAAACTTAAGGCACAGAAAACGTCGGACATATTTGTGACCGGCTTTAACACACCTGAATGGAGCGGAAACTTCTCTTTTGGTAACCGCGAGGTAGTTAAAAACCTTGGCTTTAACGTGGTGTACAAATGGCAGCAAAGTTACCTGTGGGAGAGCCCGCTGGTAACCGGCAATGTGCCGGCTATACACACGCTTGATGCACAGGTTACCCTGCGTGTGCCGGTATATTATGCAACATTTAAAATTGGCGCTACAGATATCACCAACAAACGCTACATACAGTATGCGGGCGGCCCAACCATTGGCGGCATCTACTATGTTGCGGTTACGCTGGATGGTTTGCTGAGCGGCAAATAAAGATCCTATTTGTTTTTTTAGGTATAATTTAGTTTTTCTAAAAAGCGGGCGGGCGAGCTGCCCGCTTTTTTTATGCCCTTATTTTTGCTTAACCAATCAGCAATATTATCCCGTTTTATTCCATTTTTAAAACGGGACAAACTGTATATTGAATAATTAATTAAAAACTTAAAGAAATACTTTAGATAGTTTGATTAAAGTTGAAAATCAAAAATCTGATTATCAGCGGGTTATATTTCCTTTGTTTGTTAAAAAATGGGGCAAAACAAGAATTAATCTGCAACCGGGAGTGAGATAGTGAATGTGCTACCCTCGCCTTCAACGCTGTTAACACTTATTTTACCACCGTGGTTTTCTACAATATCTTTAACAATACTTAAACCTATACCGGTAGATTGCTCGCCTTTTAACCCGGTACGCCCTGCGCCCGAGAAGCGCACAAACAGTTTTGGGATCAGATCTTTGGGGATGCCTAAACCACGATCTTTTACAGCTATAATGATATTGCTGTTTTCACGCTTAAGGTGTACTTCAACATTATCGGTATCCTTGCTGAATTTAAGCGCGTTACTAATCAGGTTATCCATCACCCTCGGAAATTTCTCGTGGTTTATCATCGCATAAACCGCTTTAACATCACTTATAAATACCACATTGCTTTGTTGTATCTTCCAGGTTGTTACAATATCCTGCAGGCATTTATTAAGTTCGGTACGGGTGGTATCAAACGCGTTCATGTTATCGTTACGCGCGGCATCCAGTAAATCATCTATAATGGTACGTGCTTTCACGCACGATTCGCGCATCATTGTCAGGTTTTCCTGTGTATCTTGATCAATATCCTCCAGTTCCATCATCATTGCTAATGATTCCACTGCGGCAATAGGGTTACGCAGATCATGCGCTACGGTGCCTAAAACCTGGTTCTTAAAATTGTTGGCTTTCTCAATTTCCTGGTTCTTCTGGCGGATCTCTACTATCTGCCCATAGTAACTGGCTTTGTATGAGAAAAAATATCTTGATGTTAAGTAAAAACCCGCAAGCAAAATGGCCGATATCATTTGGTTGTGCGTCATTTCGGTAGCGCCAACCTGCGCGTGAAAAAGCATCATGGTAAACAACATCTCGATACCAATAAGTAATACGATGGTTTCGTGATACTCAAATACAAACATTACGCTTACAATACTCAGGGCTATGAGATAAAGCGTTAATGCGTTACTGGGATCAGATGTGGATATAAAGCTGGAGTACATGCCACAGCAAATAATATATAATGCGAATACAAAAATGAACAGCGCCATTCCGGCAGTAGCCCGTTTAGTTTTGCGCATGTTTACTACAAGTAAATGACTTACAAGATAAAATAACGGTGTAACTGCAATAAATATCCAGTTGATAAAGTTAAACTCAGGGAAATTCTGTGCCTTGGTTAAACTCTCGGGGAATACATGATAAAGGATACGGATAACTATACTTAAGGTAAGGAAAATAAAACTGGCTGTACGTACCCCTTGTAAATTTTGGTAAGTATAATAGTTACGGTAAGCCGTACTATATTTTGGGGATAGCTTTGTAAAAAAATGCGTTTCCAAGTTGTTTTTGTGTAAGGGGACTCCAAAAATATAAATTTTCGGAAATAAATATTATAACTCCTATAAGTTGTAGATGGCAAAAATAGTGTTCTTATTGACAAAATGTCTGTTCATTTTTAAATAGAATGCCATTTGTTCATTATTTGTAAAGTGGCAATTGTTTTGAGGGTAATTGAGTACTATGAATTTTAACAACTTTACCATAAAAGCCCAGGAAGCCGTACAAAAGGCATCCGAAATTGCAACAGGTAACCAGCAGCAAGCTATAGAAACCGCGCATTTACTGAAAGGTTTATTACTGGTTGACGAGAATGTTATAACCTACCTGTTGAAAAAATTAAACGTTAACCTAAACAGGTTAAACGATACGCTTGATGCGCAGATAAAGTCTTTCCCCAAAGTGAGTGGGAGCGATGTATACCTGTCATCGGGCACTAACAGTGCGTTGCAAAAAGCTACAGCTTACTTAAAGGAATTTAAGGATGAGTTTGTATCTGTAGAGCACATTTTGTTAGGTATACTTGCCGGCAATGATGCAACTGCAAGCGTTTTAAAAGATGCGGGTGTAAACGAAAAAGACCTTAAAAAGGCCATCACCAGTTTACGCGGCGATAGCAAGGTAACCGACCAAAATGCCGAAGCTACCTACAACGCATTAAATAAATATGCCCGCAACCTTAATGAATACGCTGAAAGCGGCAAGCTCGACCCGGTTATAGGCCGCGATGAAGAGATCCGTCGTGTAATCCAGATCCTATCACGACGTACCAAAAATAACCCGATATTGGTTGGTGAACCCGGTGTGGGTAAAACCGCCATTGCCGAAGGTATTGCGTTTAGAATCATCAAAGGCGATGTGCCTGAAAGCCTGAAAACCAAAACTGTGTACTCGCTTGATATGGGTGCGCTGATAGCGGGTGCCAAATACAAAGGCGAGTTTGAAGAGCGCCTGAAGGCAGTTATCAAAGAAGTAATCCAAAGCGATGGTGAGATAGTTCTGTTTATTGACGAGATACACACACTTGTTGGTGCCGGTGGAGGCGAAGGTGCGATGGATGCAGCAAATATCCTGAAACCGGCCCTTGCCCGTGGCGAACTAAGGGCAATTGGCGCCACCACACTAAATGAGTATCAAAAGTATGTGGAGAAGGATAAAGCTTTAGAACGCCGCTTCCAGAAGGTGATGGTTGATGAGCCCGATACTGCTGATGCTATCTCTATTCTGCGTGGATTAAAAGAACGGTATGAAGCCCACCATAAAGTACGGATCAAAGACGAGGCTATCATCGCCGCGGTAGAAATGTCGCAGCGTTATATATCCGACAGGTTTTTGCCTGATAAGGCTATCGATCTGATGGATGAAGCCGCTTCAAAACTTCGTTTAGAAATGGATTCGGTACCCGAGGCTGTCGATGAATTAGAACGCCGCATTATGCAACTGGAGATTGAGCGCGAAGCCATTAAACGCGAAAAAGACGACCGCAAGGTAAGCGAGCTGAGCGAAGAAATTGCCAATCTTAGTGCCGACCGTGATTCGTTACGTGCTAAATGGCAGGGCGAAAAAGATATTGTAGATGGCATCAACCAAAAGGTTGAGCAAATCGAAAATTATAAGCTGGAAGCCGAACAGGCCGAACGTGCCGGTGATTACGGTAAAGTAGCCGAATTACGCTACGGTACCATAGTTGAAGCACAGCAGGAAGTTGACAAACTGAAAGCCGCTTTAGCTGAGAACCAGGATGATAGCCGGATGCTGAAAGAGGAAGTTACTGCCGACGATATTGCCGGTGTTGTAAGCCGCTGGACTGGCATCCCGGTAAGTAAAATGATCCAGAGCGAGCGGGAAAAGTTGCTGAGCCTTGAAGCCGAACTGCATAAACGTGTGGCCGGGCAGGAGGAAGCTATCGAAGCCATCAGCGATGCCATACGCCGTAGCCGTGCGGGTTTGCAGGATAAACGTAAGCCTATAGGTTCATTTATATTCCTGGGGACTACCGGTGTGGGTAAAACGGAGCTGGCAAAAGCGCTTGCCGAATACCTGTTCAATGATGAAAACTCATTGGTTCGTATTGATATGAGCGAATACCAGGAACGCCATTCGGTATCAAGGCTGATTGGTGCGCCTCCGGGATATGTGGGTTATGATGAAGGCGGACAATTAACCGAGGCCGTACGCCGTAAACCATACAGCGTAGTATTACTGGATGAGATTGAAAAAGCACATCCGGATGTATTTAACATTTTGTTGCAGGTATTGGATGATGGCCATTTAACCGATAATAAAGGCCGTGTGGTGAACTTTAAGAATACCATCATCATTATGACATCCAACATCGGTTCAAACATCATACAGGAAAACTTTGCTGACCTGGAAGATAATAACCGTGAGGAAGTTATCGCCAAAACCAAGAATGAACTTTTTACCCTGTTGCGTGCTACCATTAGGCCCGAGTTTTTGAACAGGATAGATGAGATCATTATGTTTACCCCACTAAGCAGGGATGAGATAACAGATATTGTAAAGCTTCAGTTCAAACAGGTGCAGCAAACCCTTGCCGAAATGGGTGTAACCATAGAAGCATCAGAAGAAGCTTTGGATTGGCTGGCACAATTGGGTTACGACCCGCAGTTTGGTGCAAGGCCATTAAAGCGTGTTATACAAAAGAAAATACTGAATGAGTTATCAAAACAGATCCTTGCCGGTAAGGTGGATAGGGACAGTAAGATAAAGCTGGATATGTTTGATAACAACTTTGTGTTTATGAATGCCGCTGAGTAAGATTTGATGAGTAAGACGCGTTCATGCAATAGGGCTGCCTTTGGGCTGCTCTTGTTGTTTATAAGAAAAGGCAAGCCAAATAAGCTTGCCTTTTCTTATATGCTTAACCGGCAGTTGCAAGTGCTCACTACAAACGGTTATTGTCCGCTCATTTCAAAACCCCAGTCTTTACCTTTATCAACTGCAGGTACGCCTTTATCCAGCCATACTGGCATTGGCGCGCCCTTTAAAAAGTGGTTAAAGAACTGCGCTTCGCGGATGCTGATATCCTTCTTGTTTTGGCGTTTTACCAGATTATGGGCCTCGTCATTATACTGCAATAGCCAAACAGGCTTGCCCAGCCTGCGCAGTGCGGTAAACATTTCAATGCCCTGGTACCATGGTACAGCACCATCAGCATCGTTACTCATAATAACTACCGGAGTTTTTACTTTCGGGAGTTGAAACAGCGGCGAGTTTTCGATATACAAACCCGGTTTATCCCACAAACTTGCGCCAATGCGGCTCTGCGTTTTTTCGTACTGAAACTGCCTGTTTGCACCGCTTTCCCAACGGATACCACCGTATGCCGAGGTCATGTTGGCCACTGGCGCGCCAGCCCATGCGGCAGCATACATATTGGTTTGGGTGATGAGGTAAGCTACCTGGTAACCGCCCCAGCTTTGGCCCTGTATGCCTATATGCTGCCCATCAACCCATGGGTTTTTCTTTAATGCTTCCACGCCCGAGTTTACAAACTCAACCGCCGATGCACCGGGGTGGCCGGTTTCATAACTGATATCCGGTGCAAAAACCAAATAGCCGTTACTTACAAACCATGAGATTGGCAGGCGCGATGGCGTAGGTGCAGGGGGGATGTAGTTGTATAATCCGTCAGATAGTTTCTCATAAAAATAGGCTATCATCGGGTATTTTTTGGCCGGGTCAAAATCTTCTGGTTTGTATAATATCCCTTTTGATCTGTAGCCTTTGGGTGTCGTCCATTGCACCAGTTCGGCAGTACCCCAGTTGTACTGTGCCTGTTGCAGGTTTATGGCGCTTAGTTTTGTTTCCTGTAAAAGGTCGGTTGATACATACAGATCGGGAGATTGCGTGTAACTGTATTTGGTGTAAATAAACTCATTGGCGTTTTTGGCCTTCTGCAAGCCGCTATAACCCATTGGTGCCATTACAACCTTTTTAGGAGCATAATCGCTGTTTAACTCTTTTTTATAATAGCCCCATTGCTTATTCTCGTCGTTCTGGGCAATCATCCACAACATTTTTTTTGATGGGATGAATTTCTCCTCAGGGTTGTTACTATCATAGCGAAACTCGATATTATACCTGCGGCCCATACCATTTGTAAAATTGGTGGCATGGCCGGTTGCAGGGTCAATGGCCCAAATGTCGTATCGGTCGTAGATCAGTACGCGTTTGTCGTTCTCTTCCCAGGCACTTAAACCATAAGGTGACGGGTCGTCAGGCACATCATTGTCTTCGGCACCCAATTTAACACCAAGCCTGTTGGTGATATTTATTTTTTTACCAGTGGCGATGGTATAGCTGTGCCAGTTCTGATCTTTATAGTCGAACCAAACCACATAATTACCACCCGGCGATATATTGTAACGGGCTTTCAACCGGTCGTTTATGCGCAGGCGTTCGCCGGTTTTGGTATTGATCAAATAAGCGGCTTGTTGCGAGCCACCTTCCCATTGGGCTTGTACACGTGCGCCGGTATCAGTCAGCCCTAAAACAAAGGGTGCATCATTATTATCAGATACCATTATCTCTCGGATTCCTTTATCACCCAACTGCACCAGCTTGTGAGTGCCATCAGCTGGGCGGATAACCGCCTGATAACTGCGTTTTAATTCGCGTTGCAGGTTTTTTAGCTGTTGTGGCTGCAGGTAATCGTCTTTATAGTTCCAGATGTCTACTCGGGCGTTCTCAAAATCTACCAGGGTAGTATCGGCAGGTTTTGGGATTGGCGCTGTACCAAAGAACAAGTTGTTACCGCTTTTGCTGAAAAATATTTTACTGTCGCCGCTTACCGCCCAGTTTACCGGCATACCTGCCGATGTTGATTCGGCAATAACAATAGCACTATCATTTGCAGTGGTGTAGTAATAAAGTTTAAACGGTTTTACTAAAGCTTTTTCAGGGTTCTTTTCGGCGGTAAAGGCAAGCTGTTTGCCGGCATCATCAAAAGTTAAGTTTTTATAATTGCCACGGCCCGTGCTTAAGGTTTTCAATATGTCTTTTTCTATATCATAAATAAACAAGCCCGATACCACGGTTTTGTTCTTTTTAGGCGCTGTTACCGAAAATGCCAGCCATTTACCGTTTTTAGTGAGTTGGTAATCGCTAACATACTTAAAACTACGTGTTTTGCCTTTTAAAAGTTGGTTTACCGTTAATTCAGCACCTTCTTTAACGGGTGGGGCAATAGTGGTTGTAATAGCTTTTTTCGAAGTATCAGATGTTTCAGTTTTTTTAACCGTATCGGCAGTAGAGAGGTAAGCTATAACAGTAGCTTTATCGGCTATTTTAAATGAGCGTATAGCCGGTATTTTGGTTATCGTATTTTTGTCTAAAGTAATGATCCCCAGTGTATCTTTAGGGAATTCAGATTGCTTTTTCTTTTTGATCTTAGCCTGGCGCACATCTTTATAAAACGGCCTTATTAAAAATACAGCGTATTTAGAGTCGGGTGTAAAGCGTGCGGTATCTGCCCGCGGTATATTAATCAGGCTTTTACCGTTACCGCCTGTTATTACCAAATTAGCATCGCCCTCTTGTGGTTTTATAGCGTAAACTATCCATTTACCATCGTTGCTGATGCGTTCACCGGCTATACTTTGCCATCCATCGTAAACAGATTGATCCAACGGTTTTTTTGATGTTTTTTGTGCAGATGCATAAAAACAGAACAGTAGAAATACGGGCAGTAAAATTTTTTTCATATCAAAGCAGATGGTAAGCAGCCCTAATATCTTAAATTTTAATGCTTTGGAAGTTAATGAAATGAAAAAGTTACAAGTTGGCCGACGTTAATTTATGGTTGGCCGCTATTATATTAAATAACCGGTTAAAAAATGCTTTTATTTTAGCCGTTATAGATTGATGAGATACCGTTGGTTGCTGCAGCATATTCGGCATGTCGTTATTATCATTCAGATCGTCTTTTCCTTCCATTTCCTCCAAAACAAACTGGCGGACTCCCGCATCCCGGTTAATGATCTCGTCCATTTCGGTAAGGTCTTTTAAAGTTGCCTGCCCGTTGCTGCGTTTTTTCCAAAGCACTTCAAACCTCTCCTGAGATAGGGTGCGCCTGATAATATACCGATTGTCTTTACTCATGACACTGCTATTGACCTAACATACCTCAAATCAGATGCCATGCTTTTAATTATCTGATTTTTAATTGTTTAAATTGTTTTAATGGTTTTTGTTGGTCGGTTTTAATACAAGCAGTGTACGGATACGTGCAGTGAAATAATAAAGCCGAAAGTTATGCTTCCGGCTTATTGTTTCAGTATGTTTTAATGTATCGCCCGCAATATCCTATTCCAGCGTACCTTATTCAACGTGCTTTGGGTGCTGTCAATACTCATCCAGGTTATCATCGCTTTACCTACAATATGGTCTTCTGGTACAAAGCCCCAGAAGCGCGAATCTTCCGAGTTATGTCGGTTATCGCCCATCATCCAGTAGTAGTTCATTTTAAAAGTATAGGTATCTGCTTTTTTACCGTTAATGATAACAGCAGCACCATCACTGGTAACCTTGTTATGTTCGTAAAATTCTATCGAGCGGCCGTATAAAGCCATGGTAGAGTCGTTCAACGGAATAGTAGTACCTCTTTTAGGGATCAGTAATGGGCCAAAGTTATCTTCGTTCCATTTAAACTTCTCGTTATGCGGGAAGATCTGCGGGCTGTATTCGCCTTTTGGCTCAATAACTTCTTTTATCGATTTGATGTTTGAGTAACCTTTAAACTCATTATAACTATCCGGTGGGATGATCATTTCATAAGTAGTTGGGTTGTACTGATAACGCAAGTCTATTTTTAGATTATGGATCATCTCTGAATTAAGATCTTTGCCATCGGTAGTAACAACGTATGAAGTTTGTCCTTTTGGCGCGTTTGCATAGTATGTACCATTTGCATAAACTTTGCCGTCTTTTATCTCAATAATATCGCCGGGGGTGCCTACACAGCGTTTAATAAAGTGCGTGCGCATATCAACGGGGCGGTCAACAGTTTCAGCAGGATAGTTAAACACAACAGGGTCGCCTTTTTTTACTTCGCCTAAACCGGGCAGCCTGAAATAGGGCAGTTGTATGCCATCCCAATACGTTTTGATCTTGGCACCGGTAACGGTCGATTCCAGGAAGGGGATAGAAACAGGCGTCATGGGCATACGCGCGCCATAAGCCATTTTACTTACAAACAAGTAATCGCCGGTAAGCAGGCTGCCTTCCATTGAAGCGGAAGGGATAGCGTATGCCGAGAATAGTAAACCACGGATAATAGTTGATGCAATTACTGCAAATAAAATAGCATCTACCCATTCGCGCATAACGCTCTTTTTTGGTTTATTAGTGTCTTTTTTTCGGCGTGATAAAAACTTCCAATTCATGGTAATTGTGGTTTATGTTTAACTGTACGTTGATATTAGACTGCCACTGCGTCCATTTGTTACATTATATCCCTACTTCATTATTACACTTGTTTTTAACGGTAATCCTTCTTTGATCGCAATTGAAAAGCTTTGTCCGATATCGGACAAATTTTAATCTATTAAATTTCGTAATAAACTGTATTTCAATATTTAAAATTTGGTATAGCTCTTGCAAAACTCTTGTCAAATTTGATCACAATAACACAATGGACAAGGTAATTGAAGAAGAAGTAACGGCACGTAAAAAGAAAAGTGCCATCATTATAGCAACAGTAATAATTGTTGTGCTGGCAGGGGCTGTATTGTTACTGCGCTCATCATTAAAATCAACCATCAGTAAAACCAGTATCACTACAGCTGTTGTTGAAAAAGGCAGTGTTGAAAATACGTTAAATGCTACCGGCGAGGTTTTGCCCGAGTTTGAGGAGATCCTGACCAGCCCAATTAATGCATCAATAAAAAAAGTGCTGATGGATGCAGGCAATAAGGTAAAAGAAGGCCAATCTATACTTACGCTTGATAAATCGGCCACGCAAACAGAGTTCGAAAGGCTGAACTTTCAGCTACAAAGTAAACGTAACGAGATCAGCAAGCTAAAGCTCGACCTGAGTAAAAGCTTTTTCGATATCCGCTCCAATAACGACATCAAACAACTACGCATCAGCAACCTGGCCGATGCCGTTGAAAACGCAAAGCGCCTTTTTAAAGCCGGCGGCGGTACCCGCGAAGGTATTGAGCAGGCCGAACTGAACCTGAAAGTTGCACAACTGGAAAAGAAACAACTGGAGAACGAGATAAAAAGCAAGCAGCAAACCATGCAGATTGAAATTAAGGAAGCCGAGATAGCCCTTGCTATACAGCAGAATGACCTGCATGAATTACAACGTAAACTAAATCTTGCCAACATCATCGCTACACGCGGTGGGGTGGTTACCTGGATAAACAAAAACATAGGTGCTACAGTGCGCGAGGGCGAATCACTCGCACGCATTGCTGATCTGGGAAGCTTTAAGGTGAACGGCAGCATATCAGACAACTATATGGATCAGTTGCGTAATGGCATGCCGGTTATTATCCGCATTAACGAACAACAGATGAAGGGCCATGTGGCCAACGTATATCCATCTGTACAGAACAGTATTGTAACGTTTGATGTGCAACTGGACGAGCGCAACAACAAACTACTGCGCCCAAACATGAAAGTGGATGTGTTTTTAGTGACAGATCTGCATAATAAAGTAATGCGAGTAGCTAACGGCCCGGCGTTTAAAGGTGCCGATGTGCAGGAAGTATTTGTAATAAACGGCGGCAAAGCCGAAAAAAGAAAGGTACACATCGGCCTTACCAATTTTGATTTTGTAGAGATAAAAGACGGCATAAAACCCGGCGATGCGGTGATAACATCAGATATGAGCGAGTTTAAAAATTTAACCGAACTCACTATTAAAAACTAACGTAATGAAATACCTATACCTTACCATATTACTATCCATTAGCACCACTGCTTTTTGCCGCAGTGGTGCTGATACCCTGCGGCTTAGTTTGCAGGAGGTAGTGGAGATGGCCAAAAAGAACTCTATAGCTGCCAAACAAGCCACTACCGTGCGCGAAACCAAATACTGGCAATGGCGCACATTTAAATCAAACTATCAGCCGCAGCTATCATTAACAGGTATTTTGCCGGGTTACAGCAAAACTTACACACAGGTATTACAGCCAAACGGTACCATATTATTTCAGCCGATACATAATGATAACTCATCCTTACAACTGGATTTTAGCCAGGGTATCACCGCAACTGGTGGTACTATTTACGGCACCACACAAATGCAGCGTTTTTATGATTTCGACAGGGATAATGTGCTTTACAATGGCGTGCCTTATGCTATAGGGTACAGTCAGCCGCTGTTCCAGTTTAATGCCTTGCGATGGGATAAAAAGATAGAACCGTTAAAGTTTAACGAAAGCAAACAGGCGTATATCGAATCGCAGGAGCAGATAGCTTATACGGTAAGCGGGTACTTTTTCGATCTGCTATTGGCGCAGGTGAACCTGCAGATAGCCGAAACCAATTATACCAACACCCAAAAGATCTTAAAAATAGCCAGGCTAAAGTTCGACCTGGGTAAGGTATCAAAGAATGAAATATTACAGCTGCAACTGGAGCAACTGAACGCCCAAAAGGCCGTAGGCACCGCCAAGCGTGATATGGAGATAGCCACGCTAACCCTGCGCAGCTACACTGGTATGGAAAGTGACGATAAAATAGCCTTAATGCTTCCCGGCTCATCTATTAACATGAGTGTATCTGCCGATAAAGTACTGGCCGAAGCGTTCGATAACCGGTCGGACGCGATAGGTTTTATACGCCGTATTGCTGAGGCAAAAAGGGATGTGGCCAAGGCAAAGGGGCAAAGCGGCCTGGTAGCAACACTAACCGCAAACCTGGGTTTTTCTAACAGCTCTCCTAAAATTTTGGATGTTTATAAATCACCGCAAAACCAGCAGTTGCTGCAATTGCAATTTTCTATCCCGGTGTTGGATTGGGGCCGCTCCAAATCGCGTGTAAAAACGGCGCTGGCCAATGAGCAGTTTACCGAGTATGCGGTTGAGCAGGATAAGCAAACTTTTAAGCAACAGATAGTAACACAGGTAACGCTGTTTAATATGATGAAAGACCAATTGGTATTTACCGCGGAGGCCGATAGCATAGCGTCGGAAAAATACCAGATAGCCCGCGAACGCTATGTGTTAGGCGACCTTAGTATCACCGACCTGAGTATCGCTTTTGAAGAGAACGACCGCGCCAAGCGCGATTATGTAGCAGCCCTACGCGATTTCTGGGGTGCTTACTATCAGCTGCGCTACCTATCGCTTTACGACTTTGAGAAAAATCAAAAAATAACTTATAAATAAAAATTCTAAATTAATCACATGATAAAATTACAAAACATTCAAAAAGTATATCGCACAGATACTATTGAAACACTTGCACTTAATGGCATAAACCTTGACGTGGCCAAGGGCGAATTTTTATCTATAATGGGCCCTTCGGGCTGCGGTAAAAGTACACTGCTAAACATTATGGGCCTCCTTGATGAACCTTCTAAAGGAAGCATCAGCATAGCCGAACAAACTACCGGGCGCTTTAACGATAAACAACTGGCTAAATTCCGTAATCAAAAGCTGGGCTTTATATTCCAGAGCTATCACCTGATAGGCGACCTACAAGTGATAGACAACGTAGAACTGCCTTTATTATACCGCGATACAAACGCTAAAGAGCGCAGGCGCTTGGCTACCGAAGCGCTCGAAAAGGTAGGTTTGAGCAACCGCTTAAAGCATTTCCCGAAACAATTATCAGGAGGGCAACGCCAGCGTGTGGCCATAGCACGTGCCATTGTAGGTAACCCTGAAATTATACTGGCCGATGAGCCAACCGGTAACCTGGATAGCGCAATGGGAAACGAGATAATGGACATATTGCTTCAGCTTAACCGAAACGACGGAACCACCATTGTAATGGTTACGCACGATGAAAACATGGCGCAAAAAACCCACCGCCTGGTAAGGTTATTTGACGGATCGCAGGTTCAGTAATTCATCAGCCTAAATAGAAAAAGATCATGTTAAAAAATTACTTCAAAATAGCCATAGCAGTGCTTAAGCGCAGAAAGTTCTTCACTTTCATTAGTTTATTCGGCATTAGTTTTACCCTTACCGTATTAATGTTACTCACCGCTTTTATTGACAGGGTTGGCAATTCAAACTATCCCGATAAAAAACGCGACCGATCATTATACATCCTTAATATGGAAATGACCGGTTCAAAAAATGGCGCTATGAGCAAAGGGCCGCACTCTTTTTATTTTCTAGATCATTATGCTAAAAGCTTAAAAACGCCTGTTAAGGTAGCCATATCGTCAATGTTCGATTTTTCGAGCGCATATGTGAACAATAAAAAAGTGGCTATCAGCATGAAATTTACTAATGCCGATTACTGGGATGTTTTAGATTATGACTTTTTGGAAGGCAAACCTTTTGGTAAACAGCAAATAGAGAACGCCGAAAGAGTTGCCGTAATCTCCGAGGATACCAAAAATGCATACTTCGGCGATGCGCCATCTGTGGTGGGTAAATATATAGAGGTTGATAATATAAAATATAGGGTTAGCGGTGTGGTAAAAAACGTGCCTATTACACAATTAACTATGTATGGAGATATGTACCTGCCATACACCGTATCAAAAAATAATTACACAAAAGACAAAGGTCTTAACGGGAATTTCTCGGGCATACTGCTTGCAAAATCTGCCGATGACCTGCCGAAAATGCAAAAGGAATATTCGGACATGGTATCGCGCATAAAAATCCCTGATAAGGAATTTGACCACCTTTATAGCTTTGCTGATACATACTTTACAAGTTTAATAAGGATAATTCTTGGAAATGGCCCTGAATCTGGTATCTCAAAAATGATCATTGGCCTTAGCATATTTGTTTTCCTGTTTATGCTGTTGCCAACAATTAACCTGGTTAATATAAACATTACCCGCATTATGGAGCGCTCATCAGAGATAGGTGTACGCAAGGCCTTTGGCGCATCGTCGCAAACATTGGTTTACCAGTTTATTGTCGAGAACATTATTTTAACCCTGTTAGGAGGGTTAATAGGTGTGGTGCTTTCTGTAGTAGTTATGCAGATAATTAATAGCTCGGGGCTTATAGCCAACCTTAACCTCAGCCTTAATTATATGGTGCTTTTTTGCAGCTTGCTGGCTTGTTTGGTATTTGGGTTATTATCCGGCGTATATCCGGCCTGGCGTATGTCGCGGTTAAACGTAGTTAACGCCTTAAAGGCATAATACATTCATTAACATTTAAATAAAATATTATGATTAAGCATTTGTTTAAGCTGATCTGGAATAAAAAGAAGCAAAATTTTTTACTCATTACGGAGATATTAGTATCCTTCATGGTAATATTTGCGGTGTTTATTTTGGTAGTAAATTACTATCAGCATTATAAACAGCCCATGGGATTTGAGTATGACCATGTATGGGTTGTCAATTACCAAAGCGACGTTAAAATCAAAGATAAAGATTCGTTAGATGTATACTATAAAACCATATTGAGCAATATTAAGGCCATGCCGCAGGTGCAGGAAGTAAGTTTTGCCAGCTCAAACGTACCGTTCTCGGCCAATACGCACATGAACAATGTAGATTATAAAAAAGTGCATGTTAACCGTGTTAATTATTACACCGCAGGTGATGCTTATGATAAGGTGTTAAATATGAAGGTAACAGAAGGCCGCTGGTTTGGCAAGCAAGACGATGCCGCGACAGTTAAACCGGTAATTATAAACCGCACTTTAAGGCAGCAGTTGTTTGGCAATGGCAAGGCCCTTGGCGAAAAAGTGGGCGGCAATGACAGTAAAAGGATTATTGTAGGTGTAGTAGAAGATGTAAAAGCTAAAGGTGATTACCAGGAGGCCGGGCTTGCCATGTATGAGCGCATAGATACATCATCAAACGATGGCAGGGGCAGGATATTGGTAAAAGTTAATGCTAATGCCGATGCTGCTTTTGAAAGCCGCCTGTATAAACTAATGGCCAGTAATTCTAATAATTCAGGTATTGAGATAGAACACCTTACAGATAAGCGTAAAACCATCAATAACACTACGCTTATACCCATGATAATTTTACTTGTTGTAGCCTGTTTCCTGATCATTAATGTGGCTTTAGGTTTATTTGGGGTGCTTTGGTACAATATAAATAAACGCAAAGGCGAAATAGGTTTACGCCGGGCAATTGGTGCCAGCGGCGATTCTGTGTCATGGCAACTGGTAACAGAATCTATGATACTGGCTACGCTGGCGCTTTTTATCGGGATATTTTTTGCGGTGCAGTTTCCGTTGCTGAATGTATTTGACTTGCCCGCAAGTGTTTATCTAACGGCAATACTTTTATCGGTTATGTTTATTTACCTGCTGGTGTTAATATGCTCATTATATCCCGGCAAACAGGCTTCAGCAATTTTACCGGCAATTGCTTTACATGAAGAATAATACTTTAATTTTGACTGTATGATATTGGTTATTGACGATGATATTGCTGTGCGCACCTCGCTGCTTTTACTGCTGAAAAGCCAAAAGTACGAGGTAGCAGGTGCCGAAACACCTGCCGAAGCTTTAAAGATCATCAAAGGCAACGCACCACAGCTTATTATTCTCGATCTTAATTTTTCTATCAGTACTTCGGGCGAAGAAGGCATGGTTTTGCTTGCGCAGATTAAGAAGCTGGAGCCTAACATCCCCGTGATACTGATAACCGGCTGGGGCAGCATTAACCTGGCCGTACAGGGCATGAAAATGGGTGCCAATGATTTTATTAACAAACCATGGGATAACGGGCACCTGCTACAATCTATAAAAACACTGATAGATTTGCAGGGGCAAAAGGAAGTAAGCCTTACCCGTAAGCAGCTCGATAAAGAGTATAACTTTCAGCACATTATTGGCGAAGACCCGCTAATGCTGCAAATATTGGAAACCATCGGCCGTGTTGCCGGCACAGATGCCTCTATCCTCATAATGGGGGAAAGCGGCACAGGGAAGGAACTGATAGCCGAGGCTGTGCACCAAAATAGCCTGCGCGCCAATAAACCTTTTATAAAAGTGAATTTGGGCGGTATTTCCACCTCATTGTTTGATAGTGAGATGTTTGGCCATATTCGCGGGGCGTTTACTGATGCGCGTTTTGACAGAGCCGGGCGCTTTGAACTGGCAAACAAGGGCACTATATTTTTAGATGAAATAGGCGACCTTGATGCCGGCAGCCAGGTAAAACTGTTACGGGTATTGCAAGACAGGACCTACGAGGTATTAGGTAGTAGCCGCACCAAAACAGTTGATGTACGCGTGGTTTGTGCTACCAACAAAAACCTTAATCAAATGGTGAACAGCAATACTTTTCGCGAGGATCTGTTATACCGCATTAACCTGATAACCATTACCCTGCCATCCCTTCGCGATAGGCCGGGCGATATACCACTGCTGGTAAACTTTTTTATCAATAACCTTAAGCAGATCTACAATCGGCCGCAACTTACGGTGTCAAAAACTGCTATGAAGTGGCTGCAGCAACTGCCGCTACCGGGTAACATCCGGCAGTTAAAAAACCTGGTGGAGCGCTCTATATTGGTTAGCAAAGGCAACGAACTGGATATTGATGATTTTAAATCGCAGTTAGAGCAATCGCCCATAAAACAAGGGAACGCCAAAGTGCCGGCTGTCGGCAGTATCACGCTCGAAGAAATGGAGATTGAGATGATAAAAAAAACGATGCTTTATCATAAAAATAAGGTAGCCAAAGCGGCAACGGCACTGGGGCTTACCCGCAGCGCCCTGTACCGGCGATTAGATAAGTTTGAGATACCCTACGATGAAGCTGAGGACTAAATACATCCTTTTTGTAACCATATTACACCTGCTCACCCTTGGGCTTACTTTCTTTATTTTTAATGAGAAAAGGGTTTATTTTATCGCATCAGAGGTATTTATCATTATATCTCTGGTTATTGCCATAAGGCTTTACGGGCAGCTTATACGCCCTATAAAAATGCTTTTACAAGGCATTGAAGCCCTGAAAGACCGCGATTTTAATGTTAAATTTTTGCCTACCGGTAAGCATGAGGTAGACCAACTCATCAACGTATACAACCAAATGATAGACCAGTTAAGAACCGAGCGTACACAGCAGGAAGAACAGCACTTTTTCCTGGAGAAGCTCATTTATACTTCGCCAACAGGTATTATTATTATGGATCATGACGAACAGGTGCAGCAAATAAACCCTAAAGCTTTGCAGATATTGGGCATGGATGAAAAGGAACTTATAGGTAACAATATTAAGGAACTGCAGCACCCCCTTTTTGAACAAGCCAAAGTGTTAAAAGCCGGCGAAACCATCACCGTTAAACTTAGTGGTATCACCACCTATAAGCTGCAAAAATCGCACTTTATTGACAGGGGATTTCAACGCGATTTTATTATGATCGAGGAACTTACCGCCGAGATACTCGCTGCCGAAAAGAATACCTATGGTAAGGTTATCCGTATGATGGCGCACGAGGTGAATAACACCGTTGGGCCGGTAAACTCCATCATTCAATCTACCCTCAAAAGCGATGAGCTTTGGCAAAACCAAATCGATAACCAGTTAAATAATGCCCTGCAGGTGGCTTTCGACCGAAACCAAAACCTGAACCATTTTATGCGCAATTTTGCCGACCTGGTGAAATTGCCCGAAGCCAATAAAAAGCAAATTGATTTGAATGAGTTACTTGATTCTATAGCTCATTTGATGCGGGTAAAGGCGCAAGACAGTAATATCAAATTGGTCTATCAATCGCCTTCGCAGCCATTTTATATTATAGCTGATGTACAGCAGATGGAACAGGCGCTCATCAATATCGTAAAAAACGCCATCGAATCTATTGGAAACAATGGCGTAGTTGAATTTAAGTTAGATACAAAAAAACGGCAATTGATGATCTTAGATAATGGTAAAGGCATCAGCATTGAAGAAAGTTTACAACTTTTCACCCCGTTTTATAGTACTAAAAAGGATGGACAGGGTATAGGGCTTACTTTAGTGCGCGAGATAATGCTGAACCATGGTTACGGGTTTTCACTTAAAACAATAGCAGTAAGGCAAACCGCTTTTACAATCAGCTTTTAGCGTATTAAAATAGTATCATTTTGACAAATACTTGCGTAAATTTACTTAATCAAGTAAACCAATTATGGCAACTCAAGTATTATCTGCAGAGCAGATAGCAGCATATCATCGTAATGGTTATATCGTGATCAAGGGGTTTTGTTCGGCTGCAGAAATTGACAGGTTGTACACAACCGCATTGAATGACGATGCAATGCGTAAAAATGCCCTTGACCTGAACGACCAAAGCGGTAAAAAAACGCGTCTTTCATTATGGTTTACGCCGGGTAATGATGTTTTTGGTTATTTAACCCGCAGCGAAAAGATGATAACCCGTGTTAGTCAGTTATTGGATGGCGATGCACCTGTTTGTCATTTTCATTCCAAATTGATGCAAAAAGAGCCAAAGGTTGGCGGTGCGTGGGAGTGGCACCAGGACTACGGTTACTGGTATAAAAATCAGTTCATGTTTCCTGATCAGTTAATGAGTGTAATGGTGGCGCTAACTAAAGCCAATAAAGAAAACGGTTGCCTGCAGGTAATAAAAGGATCGCACAAACTGGGCCGTGTTAACCATGGTTTTTCGGGCGAGCAGGTTGGCGCGGATATGACGATGGTAAACAATGCCCTGCAAACTATGGAACTGGTATATTGTGAGTTGGAGCACGGCGACGCCCTATTCTTTCATAGTAATTTGCTGCACCGGTCGGAAGCTAATCTATCCGATGGGCCGCGCTGGTCTATCATTTCATGCTATTCGCTGCAAAGCAACCTTGCCTATAACGAAACATCAACCTCGTGGAAAACGCCTGTAGCTGTTGTACCCAATGAAGCTATTTTGAACTGGGACGCAGGTTCATTATCAAATAATGATTTCCTGGCCAAAGAGAACGACCCGGCTTTGAAAGAAACAGGTTGGGAGAAGTAAAGCCTTGCTATTTGCTTTTGCGCTTTTTAGCCGGCCTGGCAATTTTATTATAGGCAAGCGAAGTGTCTACCCAATAATCAAAATCTTTATGGTTTCGCAGGGCGCCTTCCTCAACGTAAACATAACCCTTCATGGTTCGGCTGCCCATAGTCATGACGCTGGCGCCATTCTTTTCTAAAGCATTTTCAAACTCATCAGGGCCAACACGGCAAAGCAGGTCGGCATTGCGTACACAGATACAAAGCTTATCATCAACCATAAAACACAAACCGCCAAACATAGCTTTTTCGGTAACATTTGAGGCGTCAACTAATGCTTCGCGTATACGGTTTGCCTGTTTTTCGTCGTATCCCATGTTAATTACTCTACTGTTATCTCATCCGCAAATATGTACGATGGGCTTCCCTTGCTTTCGTGCCATTCGGGTAATGCCCCAAATTGTTTGGCAACAACTTTAATATACCTTGTTTTTTTATTGATGGGGGCAGTATATTGCTGTGTTTGCGGGGTAAGGTCTTTTACATCTACCTTGCTGTTTACCGTTGCAGCAAGTTTGTAATTTTTGCCATCATCAGACAACCAAAACTCAACCGATCCTGGGAAAACTATCCATGAACGGGTATCTTGCAAAGTCCCTATACTTACCTGCTTAACGGGTTTTACCTGCTCCAGATCGAGTATCGCTACCAGATCGTTGTTTTGGTAGCCTTGCCAGTTACCGAGGCGCCAGTTGGCTGTTCCGTGTATGCCGTTTATCAGTGTTTCATCGCCCTGTGCAGAATAGTTTGATAGGTATTTGTGAACCAGTGTAAGCTTAATATCACCGCGTATTTTAGTGAAGGTAGCCTCATCAACAAAACTGCTTTTACCAGCTCTTATGGCAATGGCCTTAACTGTGGTGTTTACCATAATGTTGATGGGCTTACTGTATTCTGTTGATGCTGATGTAGGTGTGCTGCCATCCAGTGTGTAATAAACTTTGGCGGCGCTATCGGCACAGGCTATTTCTACACTGATGGATTGTTTAAAGGTTTTGGTACCCGATATAATGTATGGGTTTGGTACGATCAACTCATCTGTTATATTCGATGTTGGTTTTTCCAGATCCTGTATGAATAATTTATTGACTAATCTGCCGGTGTACACTTCAAATTCTCCGCCCTTTGCAACATCCTCATACTTCAGGTACAATTTGCCGTAAGGCTTTTTATCAAGGTTCATACCCTGCAGGTAAAAATTACCACGGCTTACAGTAGCACCGGGATTACTGATAATGAATTTTTTTCCGTTCTCCATATTGATGGTGATCTTCTCGAACTGCGGTACCCCAACCTGGTATTGCTGCTGCCCCGGCGCTATATTGTAAATACCTAAACAGCTCATTATATACCATGCCGACATTTGCCCGCAATCCTCATTCCCCGAAAGGCCATCAGGTTGGGCGCTATATTGCTCGCGTAATATTTTGCTTACGTAGTACTGGGTTTTCTCGGGCGAGTTGGTGAAATTATACAGGTATGCTATATGGTGGCTTGGCTCATTACCATGCGCGTATTGGCCAATTAGGCCGGTAACGTCATCCTGCTGGCGACCGCTTAATTTGGCATTGGTGCTAAATAATTCATCGAGCTTCGCCTCGAAATTTGCTTTACCGCCCAGGCTTTTGATAAGCCCTTCTACATCCTGCGGTACTAAAAAGCTATACTGCCAGGCATTACCCTCGGTATAATTATTGTTTATTTCGGTAGGCTCAAAAGGGGTGTACCAACCGCCATTATCCCGGGCCTGCATAAATCCGTTTTGGTTATTATGTACGTTTTTCCAATACTGGGCACGCTGAATATATTCTTTATAATCCTGAGGTTTGTTCAGCATTTTGGCCATCTGAGCAATGCACCAGTCGTCAATAGCATAATCAAGCGTTTTCGCAACCGATTCGTGTTCTACATCGGCATTAACTGCACCTGTAGCTCTATAGTTATCCAATCCAAACTGGTTGCGATTTACGGCTGCTTTCATAGCGGTAAATGCTTCCTCAGCGTCAAACCCTCTTATACCTTTTGCATAGGCATCAACAATAACCGGGATGGAGTGGTTGCCCACCATACAATAAGTTTCGGTAGTAGCCAGTGGCCATATCGGTAATAAACCACCTTGTTCGTAAACAGCTAAAAAGGTTTTAATAAAATCAAGCGTTCGTTTACGGTCGATGATATTTAATAGCGGGTTTTCTGCACGGTAAGTATCCCACAAAGAAAACGCCGTATAATATGTAAAGCCGTTTGCTGTATGGATCTTTTGATCCATGCCCCGATATTGCCCGTCCACATCATTGTAGATACTTGGTGCAACCATGCAATGGTATAATGCTGTGTAAAATATTACCTGTTTTTGTTTGGCATAATCAGGTTCTGCTTCTTTTTTACCTTTAACAGCAGGTTTGGTTGTTCCGTAAGGGTTATATACCGAGTTTGCCTCGCGCTGTGCCGTAATATTGGGTGCACCGCCCTCAACCTGTATTTTTGAAAGTTCTTCATTCCATGCAAGCTTGGTTGCTTTTACAACCTTTTTAAAGTCGAAGTCGGGCATTTCGGCATCCATGTTTTTCAAAGCACCTTCAGCACTAACTGATGATATAGCAACCTTTGATATAACTGTACCCGGGTCATCAAACTGGATGTACATTTTTATGTTTTTGCCCTGCAGTTTGCTTTTCCCTTGTTGTACCTGGTCGTCTGAAGCTATGCCGTAAGCTTTAAACGGCTTTGAAAACCTGGCATAGAAATATAAATGCTGATCGGTAGCCCATGATTTTGAACGACGGAAACCACGAATCTCGTGGTTGTTCACTACCTCGATCCAGCTATCCAGTACTTCGTCACGGTGTTGCAGGTCGATAATGATATTGCCTTGCGGTGCATTCTTGTAATCGTATTTATGCACCCCAACCCTGGTTGTGGCGGTAAGTTCTACGCCGATGTTATATTTATCGAGCAGGGTACTGTAATAACCTGGAGAAGCTACTTCATTAGCTTTTTTAAAGCCCGAGCGGTATTCGGTATTTTTTAGTTGGGGTTCGCCGGTGGTTGGCATAAATAGCACGTCGCAAAAATCGGCGATGCCGGTGCCGCTCAAGTGGGTATGCGAGAAGCCATACACCACGCTATCTGTATTATGATAGCCCGAAACACCGTCCCATCCCTCTAAACGGGTATCAGGACTTAACTGCACCATACCGAAAGGGGCAACCGCGCCAGGATAAGTGTGGCCGTGGCCACCTGTACCTATAAAGGGATTTACAAATTGGGTAACGTCTTTCTTTTTCTTTTGGGCCGATGCGTTAAACGCCGTAAACAGGGCTAATACAATTGCAACACCACGAACTATAGATCTCATTTAAAAAACTTTTAGGAAGGCGCAAAATAGCAAGATTTATTGAGGTAGGAAAGAGCCATTTATAGGTAAATAGCGAGCATCTTCACGATCGTTAATTAGTTAAGTTATTGATTATCAACTTACTTAGAAAGGTCTGCTGACAAGCTATTATTAGTGCGCCCTTAAAACGCCCTTAAAACGCCCCGAAACGGCCTTTTTATTCCGTAGTGTTCACGTTCACGGCCGTGAACACTCGTGAACGCTTGTATTTAGCTTATAATCAGCTGTTTCGTAATTTGCAGTTGAGCAATTGAGTTGCCACCATTTTTTAAAATGCCCGTTATTGCAATGGGGCGTGTGATAAGAGGTGGTTAATCCTCTATCGTAAACTTATCAGCATCTTTTAAGAAAGGCAGTGCGCGGCGGGCTTTTTTAACTTCATCGCCAATAATGGAGAAGGTATATACATCTTCTTCATCGCGTTTGTAGTAAACCACGTTACCGTTAGGGTCAATACAGGTAGAGTCGCCGGAGTGGTAGATCTCGTTGCCATCGTGCCCAACGCGGTTAACACCTATAACATAAGCCTGGTTCTCAACCGCGCGGGCGGGTATAAGCGTACGCCAGTGCGGGGCGCGTTTCTCGGGCCAGTTGGCAACTATCATCAGCAGGTCGTAATCTTCGTTAACATTGCGCAGCCAAACCGGGAAACGCAGATCGTAACAAATGGCGGGGCAAATTTTCCAGCCGTTTAGTTCCACTATTAGTTTTTGTGTTCCGGGGGTGTAAACGGTGTGTTCTTTGCCTAAAGCAAATAGGTGGCGTTTATCGTAATGTTCATGGCTGCCATCGGGGCGTACCCAAAGCAGGCGATTATAAAACTTATCGTTTTCTTTAATAATGATACTGCCCGTTACCACACATTCATATTTCTGTGCAGTTTTTTGCATCCATTGCATGGTTTTACCATCCATAGTTTCGCCTAATGCTTCGGCATTCATGGTGAAACCGGTATTAAACATTTCTGGCAGGATGATAAGATTGGTTTTTTCGCGTATGTTGGATAACCGCAACGAAATGTTTTGCAGGTTTTTATCAGTGTTTTCCCAAAATAAATATCCCTGGTATACCGTAATTTTCAGATTATCCATAAACGTGCTTTTTTTAGGTAGCGGCAATTAAATTATACGTAAATGTTTGCCGTAAGGTTAAACCTTTATCAATTTATCAACGGCTTTATCCAGCGTTTCTTGCCTTTTGGCAAAACAAAATCGCAGAACATGCCTGTCTGTACCTTTGCGATAAAAAGCAGATACAGGTATAGCAGCCACACCAATTTCTTTGGTTAAACGTATAGCAAAGTCAGTATCTTTTTCATCTGTAATAGCATCATAAGTTACCGATTGAAAGTACGACCCCGAGCATGGTAATAACTTAAACCTGCTTTGCTCCAGTCCGCTACGGAAATGGTCGCGCTTTTCCTGGAAAAATGCAGGCAGGCTCATATAAGTGTTCTCATCCTTTAAATATTCGGCAATGGCATACTGTAAAGGCGTGTTAACGCTAAACACTAAAAACTGGTGGATCTTCCTGAATTCCTGCATTAAATACGCAGGGGCAAGGCAGTAACCCATTTTCCAGCCGGTAGCGTGAAATGTTTTACCAAATGATGCTACTATCATGCTGCGCTGCTGTAATTCGGGGTATCGGGCCATACTGTGATGCTCCTGCCCGTCAAAAACCAGGTGCTCATACACTTCATCGCTTAATATTAGTATATCCTGGTTTTTAACCAGCGCGCTTAATTCGTCAATATCCTCGCGGCTTAAAATAGTAGCGGTAGGGTTATGCGGCGAGTTAAGGATGATCATTTTTGTTTTATTGCTCACCAGTCTTTTCACCATATCCCAGGCAATACGGTAGTCGGGCGGCTCCAGCTCTAATGATTTTACCACGCCGCCCATCAGCTTAATGGCGGGGGCATAACAATCATAAGCCGGCTCAAACATAATCACCTCATCATTCGGGTGGATAATAGCGCTTATAGCTGTAAAAACAGCTTGTGTGCCGCCTGCGGTAACGGTAATTTCCGTTTCCGGATCGTACCGGGCACCGTAAAGCTTTTCGGTTTTAATGGCAATTTGCTCGCGCAGGGCCATAACGCCGGCCATAGGCGCGTACTGATTGTGGCCATTCTGCATAGCCTTATGTACCAGTTCAATCAATTCTGGCGAACAGGAATAATCCGGGAAGCCCTGCGATAAATTTATCGCCCCATGTTCGGCAGCCAGTGCCGACATGGTGGTGAATATGTTTGTCCCGGTTTGGGGTAATTTAGAAATAACAGGTATCATGTAGGGGGCTAAATTAACCAATAAACGCAATTTTAGCCACATTGTTTAAAAATGAACGAATACCAACAGCTATTTACCTGCCGAAACCTTCCAGAATGCATCGGCATTATTGGTGCGGTAGCGCTCAATAGTAAAGTTGGTGTTTTTGTTAGTATCCTCGCTTTTATCGGGGCTTTGTTTAAAATACTCTAACGGCAAAAGGCTTATATAGGTGATGGTTTTATTCTTATCGCGTGTTTCGTAATTGTATTCGTTACGCAGCGGACTGTACAACCTATACAGGTTTTTGGCCATATAATTATCCAGGTAAAACTCCTTGGTTATTTTTTGGCGATTGTTCCAGTTGGCATCATCGTTTACAAATAAGGGCTGGTTTTTTATAATGCGTTCCCTAACTTCGGTAATGCCAAGCAGGTTTTTGTTTTCGTCCATTACGTAAGCGTTGTTGGTAGGGTCCATCCAAACCCATTTGCTTAAGCTTGGCAAATACACCACATTAATAACGTGCGAATCATAATCTATATTCAAACTATCCTTTGGGAAGCAATACACCTTGCGCGATTTCCAGCCCATAGCCAGGTAACATTCGTTTAGGGTAGTAGCCAGTTCACCGCATGATACGCCTATCTTTTTAGCAGTAGCCTTGCTGATGATCTCGTTCGCGTTAATGATTTGAATGCCGCTTTCATGCTGCCCGTCGTGTTGTACGGTGTTGTGCACCCATTTAAGCAGGTTAATGGCTTTTGTCTTTTCATCACCCTTACCTGCTATAGAATCAAGCTTAAAGTTTTTGCGGATGGCCACCAGGTTAGGATCTGTTGCCGGTTGATAGGTAAATGCAGGAACTTTACGCTGATCATTAGGGTTAAATTTCTCTGCCTTTTGCAGGATGTATTTGTAATCGGCCACGCCGCGCAGGGATTGTGCTACCTGTTTAAATTTTGGTTCGTTTTTTATGTTGGCGAAGTCGGTATCCTCCAGCAAGTGATTATAGTTCATATAGCCATTATTAACGGCACTATCCAGGTATTCAAATGCTTTTGGCTTGTTGTTGATAATTGAATAAAGACAACTTAAATTATAATAGTTGTTGGTAATAAAACCTTTATAGTTGCGCTTATCAGCGGATGCCAGCTGATTGTATTTTGCTGTAAGTTCAGTCATTAATTTTACACCCGTTTCGCCATCGCGTGCTTCATAAGCTTTTTGGATCAGCTGGCTTTGCTGGTTGCCGTATACTTCAAATGTATTGGCCGGTGTGGTTTGGGCCAATAAACTGTTTGTAGTTAAAAATACTGCTACGGAGAGTATAAGTTTCATAAAGGATGTTAATAGTGGTAAATATAATTAATATGTACCCGAAAGACGCTTAAACCTGCTAAAACGTTGCATTTTAATGTTTTTCTTTTTGGGCTGATTATTTACCTTAGTAGGATGAAATATCTACGTATTTTATCATTGTTAGCACTTATTATTGTTATCCAATCCTGCTCATCATCTACCAAAAATAATGTACCGGTTGTAGGTTTTATTGATGCATTTGAAGATGCTACTATATCGCAGGCCAAAACCGGCTTTATTGATGCCTTAAAAAAGAATGGCTTTAGCGAAGAGCAAAAAACGGTGGTCATTAAATATAATAATGCTCAGGGAAGCATCCCTACTTTAACACAGATGGTTAACCAGTTTGTGTCAGAGAAAGTAGACCTTTTAGCTACTTCAACCACGCTTGCTACAGTAGCTGCTATTCAAAAAACCAAAACCATACCCATCTTCCAGATGGTATCGCCAACACCCGACAGGATGAAGGTGACCGATGCAGCAGGTAAAGCCCCGGCAAACCTGTACGGCACTATGGAAGAACTGAACTACATCGATACCTCATTTGCTATCATCCCCCAACTGTTAAAACCGAAAGGTGCACAGTTAACTATCGGCATGATCTATAACCAGTCCGAGCCGCAATCTGCTGATGCTTTGCAACGGATACAAGGGCTGGCTGCAAAATTGAACGTAAAGATCATTGCGCTCCCTCTAAATTCGTCGGCCGATGCGCAACTGGTAACGCAGGCACTTTTAAACAAAGGTATCGACGCTTTTTTTGCCAATCCGGATAATACCGTATTCGCCGCTTTTGAAACCATCAGGAAAAGTTGCGACCAGCATAATGTACCCATTTTTACAAGCGAAGCCGGTTTGGTACAACGTGGCGCGGTAGCCGCTTTTGGTGCCGATATTTATCAGTGGGGTTATCAATCGGGATTGCAGGCTGCGCAATATCTGAAAACGCATAAAACCGATGGCCTTAAATTAGAGATGGTGAAGATCAGGAAACGGGTTTATAACCCGGTAGCTGCTAAAAAATATAACATTACTATCCCTGCCGGGTTTGAAGCTGTAAAATAATGGATTTTTACCTAACCGCTTTGTTACAGGGCTTGTGTTTCGCGGGGATAGCGTTCGGTATTTATATCTCCATGAAGATCTTCAATATACCCGATATTACCACCGATGGCAGCTATACGCTTGGCGGTGTGGTAACAGGGGCAATGCTTACACATAACCAGCCCGGGTATATAATTTTACCCGCCGTGCTTTTGGCTGGCGGGGTGGCGGGCGCGCTTACGGGCATTATCCACACCAAATTAAAAATAAACGCACTGCTTGCGGGTATTTTGGTAATGTACGGCTTGTATTCAATTAATCTTACCATTCTTGGCCGCTCTAACCTGCCGCTTTTAAGTATGCCTACGTTGTTTTCGGCGGTGAACCTGATTACTGATATTAACCAAAACTCATTAATGATACTGATAGTATTTGTGCTGATCATAACCATCATTATTGGCTACTTACTTAAAACAGATTTTGGTATTGCCATGCGTGCTACAGGCAACAGCGAACCTATGATAAGGGCTTTGGGCGTAAATACCGACAGGATGAAAATTATTGGTTTGGCAATTGCAAACGCTTTAACCGCCCTGAGCGGTTACCTGGTTGTACAGCAGCAAGGCTTTGCCGATATTAACATGGGGATAGGTATTGTGATATTTGGTTTAGGGTCTGTTATTATTGCGGAATCTGTTATCAACCGCTTGCGCATTACCTCGGTATGGTTAAGCCTAATTTTGGTAATGGCAGGAGCCATCATTTTTCAGTTTGTACTGGCCATTACGCTTAATATAGGTATAAACCCTAATATGCTTAAAGGCGTAACCGCTGTATTTGTGTTATTAATAGTTGGCTTACCGCGTTTAACGGGGAGACAGGCATGATACAGCTAAATAATATCCATAAAACGTTTAATACAGGCAAGCCAAACGAGGTTGTGGCTATCAACAAAGTAAACCTGCAAATAAATGCCGGCGAGTTTGTGGTGATAGTAGGCTCTAACGGCTCAGGCAAAACTACGCTGCTTAACCTGGTTGCCGGTAACATTCTGCCGGATAGTGGTATCATCACCATTGATGGCAACAACGTAACCCGGCTGCCTGAGTATAAACGCAGCAAATGGATAGCCCGCATTTTTCAAAACCCGTTATCAGGTACCGCCGCCGATCTGAGTATTATTGATAACTTCCGTTTAGCAGCATTGCGTACGCAGACCAAGAGGCTTTCCATCGGTAAAAACGAACAGTTTAAAAGACTTGTACGTGATAAAATAGCTACCCTTGGTATGGGGCTGGAGGATAAAGTGGAGCAACCTATTGGAACGTTATCCGGCGGGCAACGGCAGGCGCTTACTTTGTTAATGAGTGTGATGGATACCTGTAAGATACTGCTGCTTGATGAACCCACAGCGGCACTCGACCCGCGGTCGGCAGGGAACGTTTTGCGTATTGCTGATGGCCTGATAAAAGAATACCACCTCACTGCAATTATGGTAACGCATAATTTAAAGGACGCAGGGAATTACGGCTCGCGCATTATACAGATGGGCGAGGGGACTGTTTTAAAGGACATAGCTGGCAAAGAAAAAGACAGTTTACAGCAAAATGAGCTTTACAGTTGGTTTGGATAATAAATGGCAAAGAAATTGTATTGCCATTTGTACTATGAAGAACACAACATTTGAAAACATATTCGACGCTTACCAGTTGGTGAGCGGAGCAAAAATAAAAGCCAAAAACTACGACGAGGTTTACGAACTTGGCCCGTACGATGGCACCAAACGCGGTTACACACTTTACGCTTTCGAAAATGGCGTACGCTTTGAAGATTTCAGCGTTATCATCTCCGAGAATGAACTGATGAATAATTACCTGATAGAAAAAGGTAAGGGTAACCAGGCGATAGCGGCGTAATTAATTTACCGCCGAAACCTATCCAACACGTAATTGCGAAGTACGAAGCAATCTCGCTACATGCATTTTAACATGCAAGGTGTTTATGCAAAGTTTTAGAGAATGCTTCGTATTGTAGTTATAAAAGCAAATAAAAAACGCTAAATATATTACTGCTTTTTTTGCTTCAACTGAAATACATTTCCTTCAGGGTCTTCTCCATCGCACAGCCAGTAATCATAGTTGTCAAAAGTTTTTATTTCCCTCATAACAACATTTTGACTAATGAAATCCCTTCTAACCTCATTAATGTCTTCATTTATTTCAAAAACTATTTTAGTATTGTTATTAAACTTGAATGAGCCTTCACTTGCATTCAAATATTTGTCACCAATTTTATGAAGACCTATCATGCTATTACCTACATCTAAAAGTGTCCATATGGACTCATATTCTTCAACTATTTTCAGATTAAAAACATTAGTATAAAAGGACTTTAGCCTGTCAACATTTTGAACGTAAAGTATTATTGTGTCTAACTTGACCTTTATTTCCATGAATTGTTATATGTTAATTGAAAATTGCACGTATGAATGAAATATGATTCATTTTTCTGCTAAAATACGTAACAGCGATTATGATTTTGAAAAAACATTGTCTTATTTATAACTTCAACGGCTTTCTACAATTGCAAATAACACCAATTTCATCTTCTATCTTCACAAAGTTCTCATTTTTGGCCGGATCCAAGTAAGCTATTCACCTGTTAGCCACTGCAAACATTCTGGCAATATTGCTGGATAACAAAAAAGGCCTCATACCGAGGCCTTTTTTGTTGAATTTAGATTCAGTTACTTTTTGTAGCTGATCTTGTAGATCGTCCCTTTTGAATCATCTGTTACGTAGATAGAACCATCCGGCCCTTGTGCTAAACCGCATGGGCGGCGTTCGGCGCTACCTTTTGCGGTGTTTGCTGCCGAACCTGAAAAACCGTCGGCAAATACTTCCCACTTACCATCGGGTTTGCCATCTTTAAAGGGCTGGAAAACCACATAATAACCAGCCTGTGGCTCGGGCGCGCGGTTCCATGAACCATGGAAGGCTATGAATGCACCATTCTTATATTTCTCAGGGAATTGGTTACCGGTGTAAAACAACAAGCCGTTAGGGGCAAGGTGGGCCGGGTATGCAGCAGCGGGGCTAATGTATTTGTTGGTTGGGTCACCATCTTTTTTGCCATCGCCGCCATACTCAGGCGCCAATATCTTTTTAGTTTGGTACTGATCGTAATAAATATAGGGCCAGCCTGCATTGTCGCCCTTTTTAATAGCATACATACATTCAGCAGGTAAATTAGCCGATTGTTTGGTGTCAAACATGTCCGGGAATATATCATGCAGCGCATCGCGGCCATGCTGCATTACAAAAAGCTGATTATCCTGTTTGTTCCAATCCATACCTACTACGTTACGTAAACCGGTAGCATAGCGCACACCATCTTTATAGGTTTGGTTCAGCTTATCGGCTTTAAATTGCCATATACCGCCCGCCGAATCAAGGATGGGGCATCCTGGCTGGCCCAATGAGCCTTTTTCGCGGTCTTTTATTTGGCATGAATTTGAGTACGCCCCAATATTTACATACAGGTTACCGGCATCATCTAAAACAATGGCCTTAGCTTCGTGCTGTTTGCGGTTTATTAATCCTTTAACTATAGTTTCGGGTTTGGTGGCATCAATTACCTCGTTTTTATCATTTAGCTTATAACGGTAAACATCTTCGTTTGATGAGGTGTACAGGTAGCCGTTTTTAATGTAGGTGCCCGTACCTTCATAATCACCAAAACTGTTTTTAACATCGGCTTTGCCATTGTTTTCGTGTAAAACCAAAACGCCTTTGCCATCTTTTGGCTTACCAAGTTTAATAAAAATATCGCCCTGCGGCGAAACTGCTATATGGCGTGTGCCGCCAAGGTTTTCGGCAATAATGGCGGCATTAAACCCTGCTGGCAGTGTTAACCCCGAAGGTGATTTGGTGGTGTCGGAAGCAGTGTTGGTGCTGTCGGCGGTAGTTTTGCTTTCATTGCTTTTACAAGCATTAAATAATATTGACCCGGCAAGTACCGTGGCCGCCAATACAAAATTGAACGATCTGTTTTTCATTGGTGTGCGTGTTTATTGGTGATGATTTATAGGGGTTTAACAGGCTAATCCCCTTGTGTTTTAATGGTAAACCAAATTTAACTTAATATACAGCAAATACCGAAATGTGTTTGTATAAATATGATGACAGTAACCTTTTGCCCGATTTTATCAAGTAGCCTGTTAAACTATCGCATCCGGCTGTCGTCATAGATGTATAAATTTTAAGGATATGAAAAAGTCAGTTATACTCTCAGCAATATTATTCGGTAGCCTGGTTTACAACAGTGCTCAGGCGCAAATATCAGTTCATATTGGTTTTAATATTCCGGCCCGCAGGGTTTATGTACCCGCGCCGCCGCCACAACCTGTAGTAGTTTATGATACTGATGAATTTGACGATAGCGACGATTACTATTACCTGCCCGAAGTAGAGGCTTACTATAGTGTACCACGCCATTGCTATTATTACCAGGACGGCGGCCGCTGGATATCGGCAGCTTACCTGCCCGGCGCTTACCGCAACTACGATTGGCGCACAGCCCGCAGATATGAAATAAGGAGCAGCAGGCCATATATGCGCCATGATGAATACCGGGGCAGATGGGGTGGCGGTTTTAACAGGGATTGGAACCGCAGGAACGATAACTATGCCGGCAGAAGGTTTGATAACAACCGCAACGACTGGAACAGAGATAACAACCGTGGTTGGAACAGAAACAATAACCGAAACGATAGGCCGCAAGGTGGCTTTAACCAGCCAAACCGTAATGATGATAACCGCGGCGGACGCGGCGATAGAGGGCAAGGTGGTTGGGGCCAGCCAAACCGTAACGATAACAACGGCGGCGGACGTGATAGAGGTAACCAACCTGCACAACCCAGCAGAAATGACAATAACGGCGGTGGCCGCGACAGAGGCAACATGCAGTTCGCTCAAAACCAAATGGTGCGCGGCGATTCGCACCGCCCGGTGAGGTTCTAAATATTACCACCTCTATATATACAATAAAAGCCATCGGTTAAACTAACTGATGGCTTTTTTGTTTTGATAGGTGTTATTAATAGCTACTTGCAGTAGTAAGCAGTTCAATAGCTTCACCACTTAGTTTTAACTGGGCAGCTTTTGCCAGATCATTTAATTGCAGGAGGCTTGTGGCACTCGCAATAGGGGCGGTAATACCCGGGCGGGCCATTACCCATGCAAGTGCAACACTTGCCTGCGTTGTATTATATTCTTCGGCTACTTTATCTAAAGCTGCCAAAATTTTATACCCGCGGCCATTAAGATATTTCTTAACACCGCCGCCGCGTTTACTTTTGTCCAGATCGGCCTCAGAGCGGTATTTACCCGTCAGGAAACCACTGGCTAATGAGTAATACGTAATCACACCAATATTATTCTCGCGGCATAATGATTCATATTTATGCTCATAATCTTCCCGGTCGTATAGGTTGTACTCGGGCTGCAGGGTTTCATAACGGGCGAAACCATTATCCTTACTTACCTGCAATGCTTCTTTAAACCTGCCTGCTCCATAGTTTGACGCACCAACAGCGCGCACCTTGCCCTGTTTTATCAGGCCGTCAAAAGTTTCCATGGTTTCTTCCAACGATGTGTGGGCATCATCCTCATGCGATTGGTACAGGTCTATATAATCGGTTTGCAGGCGCTTAAGCGAATCTTCAACAGCTTTTGTTATATAAGCTTTAGACAGGCCCTTTTTATCCTCGGCCATGGGTTTGCCAACTTTTGTAGCCAGGATGATCTTATCGCGTTTGCCGCCCTGTTTAAGCCAATTGCCTATTATCCTTTCCGAATCGCCGCCGGTGTTGCCGGGTACCCATTTTGAGTACACATCCGCAGTATCTACAAAATCAAAACCGGCATCAATAAAGGCATCCAATAGGGTAAAGGAGGTTTTCTCGTCGGCTGTCCAGCCAAAAACATTGCCACCAAAACAAAACGGCACTACCTGTATCCCCGATTTTCCTAATTCGCGCTTTTCCATATGGTGTGTAAGTATTATAACGAGGTTTGTATCTGTTCGGCCAGTTCATCTATCCAGCTTGATAAATAAGGTTCTGAACCCGCAATGCGTTCCCAGTTTCCCTGACTATCCCTTGCAATGGTTAGCTCCATACTTTCATCTATCGCTTTAAATTCGTAAATTCCATTACCAGTTTGTGTAACTATCCCAGTTACGGGTGTATCGGTTCCGGTAAGTACCGCTTCAAATTGTTGTTCCATCGTGTTTTTGTTTATATTTTAACAAGGGTTTTGGCTTTGTGTTTTCACAGAATGCTTTGACTGCAATTATGAGCATGCACTGACAATATTAAACTTACCACTACAGGGAGTACAACCATTAGCTTTATAGTTTAAGCAGGCTTTACGGAAACCGCTTTTACAATTTCCTCGTTTGTTTATTAAATAAGCCTTTAATAAAACCAATATTAGCATGTTACAAATCGGAAAAACACTCGCAATGGCTATTCGCCAAAAACGCACCCAACTAAAATACTCGCAGGAGTATATGGCTTTTAAACTTAACCAAACACAAAACGCGTACTGCAAAGTTGAGTTAGGGCATACCAAAGTAACCCTGTTGAAACTTATTGAGATATGCGAGATATTTGAGGTTGATGTACATGAGTTTCTGAAGCCTGTATGCGCCCCGCATTTAAAAAAAGTAGCCTGACAACCGCCAACACCTCCCCGGCTTAAACAATATTATCCTACATTTACACGGTGGAAAATATAGTACCCGACCCGCAGGTTTTAATTGATATTGTAAACACCCGCATGCCCTTTGGTAAGTATAAAGATACCCTGATATGCGATATGCCCATTAGCTACCTGGAATGGATGCACAATAAAGGTTTTCCGCCGGGTAAACTGGGTATGATGCTGAGCACCGTATTCGAAATTAAAAGTAACGGGGTAGATCAGATACTGAGGCAGATAAAACAAAAGTACGGCAGGCGTTAGATTACCCGCGCGTGACTATTTGCCTAAACTATTGTAAGGTTGTTTGCGTAAATACTACTAAACAGATAAATATCGATCATGAAAAATTTAGTAATATATTTCGCGGCCCTGTTAATGTTTACCGGCTGTGCCGACGGGCAATCAAAAAATAATAACGGCGATGCCTTTGCACCTGTACCCAAACCCGCGGCAGGGCAGGCTGTGGCCACATTTGGCGGCGGCTGTTTCTGGAGCATGAGCGAGGCCATGAGCGAACTTAAAGGGGTTAGCAAAGTGGTATCGGGCTATGCAGGGGGCAAAACCAAAAACCCTACATACAGGGAGGTGAGCAGCCAAAATACAGGGCACGCAGAGGTTGCCCAGGTGTATTATGATCCCAAAGTGATCAGTTACGCTGCACTGGCCGAGGCTTTCTTTTTTGCACACGACCCAACTACCCTTAACCGCCAGGGCCCGGATGAAGGTACCGATTATCGCTCTATAGCCTTTTACCGTAACGATGCCGAAAAGAATACCCTGCTAAACACCATTAAAAAAGTAAACCAGAGCAGGCATTACAGTAACCCGATAGTTACGCAGGTAGTACCATTTACCGCTTTTTATGCTGCCGAAAACTACCACCAGGGCTACTACCGCACCAACGGCGATAACCCATACATCAGTAGTGTGTCTGAACCTAAGGTGATGAAGTTTCGCAAAGCGATGAAAGCAGAATTGAAACCTGAATTTCAGAAATAAGCCTCACCACTTTTAACGGATTGTTAATTAGAACGAGTTGAGTGAGATATTAAATTCTCATCTTGAGAAGGGGTTAGGGTTGTGCTAATGAAATCGATAGGAGTATGTCGTGATGAGATATTAAGCACACGCGGCACGCGTGCGCCAGCAGGGGGGGATTGAGGATGATAGTCGAAATTGATAATGGCCATTGTTGGTTATGCTACCTTGCACGCGTATAGTGTTCACAAGTGTTCACTGCCGTGAACACTTGTGAACGGTCATATCTATCTTATGTACAGTGCTTTATGCTTTTTGTATGCGGGCAAAATAGTGCCACCAATAAAAAAGTTTGCAGCATTAATTTTTAAGCATCCAACATGCCCGATAGGAAATTGCTTTGTGAATTGTAATTAATGGCAGTAGAATAGAAAAGGCCTTAGCAACTGCTAAGGCCTTTTCCCTATAAAATAAGTTTCTTACAAACCATCAAATGCAAAGATCTCTTTTACCAGCGGTTTGCGTGGCATCATATCTTTTTCTACGCTGGTTTGGTAAACAAACGATGCTACGATGATTGCCGCCTGTTTAAGATCGTCTATCTGCAGGTGGTCGTAGTTGTCCTGATTGCTGTGGTGGGTTTTGGTTTCATAATCTATCGGGTCTTGAACAAACTGGAAACCCGGGATCCCCGCCCAATCGAACGAAAGGTGGTCGGTTGAACCGGTATTACTTAAGCTAACT
>NZ_JACWMW010000004.1 GCF_014773275.1 Mucilaginibacter rigui
CCTTAAAACGCCCCCAAAACGTCCTTAAACGCCCTCGGACCTCACCGGGTGTTCACGTTCACTGCCGTGAACACTTGTCAATACCATCAATAGGCTTATTATCAGCTGTTTATTGTACGCGATACTGACAATGTTATGCCAGACCGGGTAACCTAAACCCGATAGCAGCGGATACCGGCCCCGTGCCTAAGGCCGATGTGGCGTATGAGCGGATAGCGGGGCTACAGCATCCATGTGCAACACTACCGCACATTTTCAGAATATTGATTTTCAATAAATCAGAACTAAACCGCAAACGGCTTGTTAACTTACAAAACAACAGTTATGAAAAATCCATTTAAAAAACACGATAGCAGCGGTAAATTATTAGCAGGTTTGGCCCTTGGGGTAGCTTTTGCAGGTGCAATTGTATACCTGTATATTAAACGTAAAGCAGATATTGATGCTGCCGCTGCTGAACTTAAAGAGCATGCGCAGGATTACCTTAAAGAAAGAGGCAAGGGTGCTAAAAAGATAAAAACCGACGTAAGCGAACTGGCAAACGTTATTCATCACTAAGCGGCAGTAAAGTTTAGAGGTATTTTTATAAATGCCTTGCCTGGTAGTTTCTTGCCCAAAAGCTGATACAGCACAAGGCAATGTTTAGGATTAGCACAGTGTAAAGTATCTGGCTATTATGGGCAATGGCGCCAAGATAGTCTACCAGCGGTAGTTTTTGGGTAACCAGATATGTTATGAGAAAAAATACGATCTCGTAAAGTTTTTTGCCACCGCTAACTATGCCCATACATACGGCCAGCAGCACAATAAAAACAGCGCCCAATAAAATGTTAACTATAGCAAAGCCATTTAATACCAACAAATAGCGTATTATTAAAGGCAGGGCAAGGGTTACCATCAGGGTTACACCTGCAAGGATCTGGGCGGGTAACATGCGTTGTAGTGGTTTGTATGACGACCATGTGAAGTAATGCAAACGGTTGGTTTTCTCTTTTGTGGCCAGCTCACTCAGGCGGGTTACCTGTAAAAACCATAGCACAGGTAAAAGGTAAGTATGCGATATGTTCAGTGGTGCAAACAGCATGCTTACACATAAACCGGCATTAAGCAGCCAAAGCCATTTAGATCCCTTCCTGATCAACAGCATTAGCTCGGTTTTAATAAGCGGGACAATGCTGTAATTTTTTATTATGGCTGGCAACGCCGCCATACTGATTGCGGTAATGGCCGGTGTTATCACTGGTATGTTATCAGCATATTGGGTTGCTTTTTTCTTTTTGTGGGCTATCTGCTTAAAATCGAACCGGTGAAAAAAGAAAGAGGAGATATATACCAGGCTAAATGCAAGTATGATCCATAATAACCGGCTAAACATAAATACAGGTGTCCAGGTAATCCCGTTCCAGGTAAAAGTACGGAAGGCATTATCTTTTTTATGAAAGGTGAAACCCATTGATACGCCGTCTACGTGGGTATGGAACTCGTTATTTACCTGGTTTTGGATGCTCATGGTCATGGTGCGTAAACCAAAAGGATCGGTAACTACAGCTATGGTATCGTTCGTTTCTCCTTTGGTATGCCCCATAATTGCACCAAAAAGAAATACAAAACCAATATATTGCAGTATAGCGCGCTTGCCTAAAAATACCTCACCAACCACCGCTATAGCTGATATGAACAGCAATGCCGGTAAGGCAAGTAATAAAAATGGGACAATAAAATTGCTGATAACAAATGGGTAGCCGCTGCTGCGTAAAAAAAACATGGCAAGGCTTACCACAAACGTGGTACCTGCAATGGTGAGCAAAACCAGAAAGTTGCTTAGCATTTTACTAAGCAGATAACCAAAATTGCTGATAGGGGTTGTTGCTATTATTAAGCCCACTTCGGTATCAACATCTTTTTTGATGCCACCGGTAACCAAAAAGAACCCATACAGCGATAGCATAACAGTAGTCATCATGGCCGACAGGTGGCCTACCCACGCGGAATTATATACCCCTTTAAAGCCCACAATATTTAAGGTGGTGTAATGCGCGCTTGGCGGTGGTACAAAAGAATAAGCCGCATAAATAGTGATAGCCATAGTTATCAGAAATACGTAGCTGCGCGTGCGTTGCAGATAATCGGCCTTAATAATGCTGTAGATGTATTTCAAGGTTAGGCGTTGCTATGGGTTAAAAATAGGTAAGCGTCTTCCAGGGTGGCAGTAAGTGCTGTTGAACCTGCAAGCGGTGTTGTGGTAATATAACGTACCCTTGTTTTATCCTTTTGGCGGTTGGTATCTATAACCAGGTGTTTCGTTTTAAAATCGGGAAGGTGGCTGCTATCTATCAGCGTTTCAAAAACGCGGCCTTCTACACTTTTTATAATATCGGGTTGTATGGCTTTGGCCAGCAAACGGCCGTTTTGCATAATGGCCACCTCATCGGCAATAGTTTCAATATCTGATACAATGTGTGAGGAAAGGATGATGATGCAATCATCGGCCAGGTCTGATACCAGCTGCCTGAAACGTACCCGCTCTTCGGGATCGAGCCCAACGGTGGGCTCATCAAATATTAATATTTTAGGATCGTTAAGCAATGCCTGGGCTATGCCTATCCGCTGTTTCATCCCGCCGGAGTAAGTACCTATCGGTCGTTTGGCATCGGCGGTTAAATTAACCCCTTCCAAAAGCATATCTATGCGCTTACGCAGGTCATTGCCACCCAAACCTTTCAGCGCGGCTATATAAGTTAAAAATTCATAAGCGTTAAGGTTGGGGTAAACGCCAAAGTCCTGTGGTAGATAGCCTAATACTTTACGGATGCGGCCGGGGTTGGCTACAATATCCTCGCCATCTAAAAAAACGGTACCCTGTGTAGGTTTGCTGATGGTTGCAATTATCTTCATCAGGGTAGATTTGCCGGCGCCATTTGGCCCTAATAAACCCAGTATACCTTTATTTATGGTGATGGAGTAATCGGCTAAGCCGGTTTTGTGTTTATTGTATTGCTTGGTAAGGTTGGTAATTACTAAAGCCATTTATGAGAGTTATGACCTTAGGACGCCGGCATGAAAAATAAGTTACATCAATACTTCAAATAAACATCCCCGAGGGTTACCTTACATACCGGGTATGTCTATTTTCTGATCAGCCTGCTATCAAAACCACCCTCGGTAGCGTTGGTTATTACACGGTAAACAGTCCAGTCGTTGGTTTCATATACCTTGCGGAAGTTAACATTGGGGATAGTGTGGCGGATGCTGATAATGTATTTGTTATTGAGCTGTGTATAGCCCGATACTATGTTTTTGGCAGTTGCAACCACCACGTAATCTACATACTTATCAGGCGACTCCAGCGCACTTAAAAAATTGCCCTGATAAGGCATTATCACAGGTTTAATATCGGTGGTAAAAGCTATTATGCCATAAGCAATGGCATCGTCTGCCAATACATGCGCATCTCCGGGTAAGCTGTTCAGATAGTTGGCAACGTCAACATTATCCTGTTGTACTGTATCATCCTTATTTTCAGTTAATACTTTTACAAAGTTACGCTCTTCGGGAACAAGTGAGTTTTTTAAGTAATCCCAACCAAAATAAAGCTGAAATAGTATGGTTACAGCCAGCAATAGTTTAAAGCTTTTGTGATTTTTTACAGTATGCGCTTTGAATATTACGCACAGGTACGCCAGTATCAAAAATATCATGTAATACTGGTAGGCTAAAAATACCTTATCATACTTAATGTGCAAAAACTCGATGAATGCAAAAGGGATCAGTATGGTTAGTACCTGGTAGGTACTTTCCCTAAACAGGTATATGGCAATCAGGATCATGGGGGCAAACAACACCACGCGGGCCGATAGCAGGATAGATGTTTCAGGGATCTGATATTTAGAGTTGGTGGATATCTGGTCAAAACTCAGCTTATCTATCAGCACGTTCCAGGTGGCGTAAGGGCTTTCTGCAAAGTAGTTAAGATCGCTGGCGTGGGTAAGGTTTAGCAGCTTATAACAAAGTACTGCGGCCAATGGCAAACTAAACAGTATAATATAAAGCGCAAAGGTTTTATTAACCAGCTTACGCCTTAACGACGGGCTGTTGAAGCTTAAGAACAGCCTGAAGATAGACTCCTGCTCGCCCAGGTTTAAACTGTGTATGGTGATGGATAATACCAGCGGCAAAAAGAAAAGCGTAAGCCAGATAAACTTGTAATCGCAAAATATAAGGATAACCAAACACAGGCTGGCAATAGATACGTGGAAGGTAGTGTTTGACCGGTAAAACTTAAACAGGTTGAGGAAAAATAAAAAAAAGAAAATGAGTATAAGGTAGATGCTTTTACCCGATGCTGCCGTATAGATAATGCCCGGGTGAAACAGGAAGATGATGAGCAGTAACCAGATGTAACCATCATCATTCAGCCGTTTGGTAATGGTGCTTGCTATTACATAAAACAATACTGCCGTACCCACTGCCGATGCCAGTACCGGTGCCAGCGTTGCGCTAAAACCGGTAAATATAAACGTAGCGTAAAAAGGGATCAAAGGGGCAGTTAGCCCCATAACTTTAAGGCGATTGCCTGTGCCTTCAAAAACAATCTTGGCTTTCTCAATATAAAACAGCGACTCGTGGTTGTAGTAGCCCAGATTATTGAGGTAAATACCACAAACCAGGTAGTATATTACCAGTATAAGGGTAAGTATAGATAAATATATGCCACTGGTTAGCTTCATTATTTTACAACGTTTGTTGGGCTGTTAACTTTACTTAAGCCATGATTTGTTTTTTCCCAGTAGAAGGGTTTTACAATTAACTGGTATAAGCCTTTATATGCCGATATAGAGTGCATTAACCAGTAAATAGGGTTGGCTATGGCAAACAATATCAGTTCATAATAACGGCGCTTAAATACCGCTATCATGTTAATATATATCATCAGTATGTTACCCACCATCAGGTTAAATATCGACATGAACAGCACCCAGTCCGGAAAGAGCGTACGGATGGTAGACAAATCGAAAACTACGTAGCAGATAAAAAAGGTTAACAGCAGCGGGTAAACTAAAAAAGTTATTGGCGTAGCGCCGATAAAGAAGTTAAAGCCCAGGAAACCCTTCCAGCCAATTTCTTTCCAAAGGGCTACCGGGTCGCGCATGTGTACCAGGTAAGTTTGCATATACCCCTTTATCCAGCGCGAGCGCTGGCGGATCCAGTTAAACGGTTCGTTGTTGGCTTCCTCGTAAGTGGTAGAGTTGATGATGGCAATTTTATAACCCTTAGCATAAGCACGTACACCAAGGTCGGCATCTTCGGTTACATTAAACGGATCCCATGCGCCAAGGTCAACCAGCTCATCAAGCTTAAAGTGGTTACTGGTACCACCCAGTGGGATGGGGATATCCAGCGTATCCAGACCGGGCAGCATATAATCAAACCAATACGAGTACTCAAGTGTAAACATACGGGTAAGGAAGTTCTCGTTACGGTTAAAGTAATTTAAGGCACTTTGTATGCAGATATATTCATCTGGCAGTTTGCCAAAAAGCGATACCACTTTCTTTAGCTGATCGGTATCGGGTATATCCTCTGCATCGTAAATGGTGAGGTACTTGCCACGGGCAAAGTGCAGGCCATAGTTACAAGCTTTGGGCTTGGTTTTTGGCATGTGGAAAGGCACTACTATCACCTCAAATATGGCGGGGAAATCAAGATTTTTTACCGCGTTAAAAGTTTTATCGTCATCTTCCTCTATCAATAGTTTTATATCAAGCTTGTGGCGCGGGTAATCTATTGATTGCAGGTTCCAGATCAGCTTTTTTATCAGCTTATCTTCCTTATATACCGGTAGTAATATGGTGTATATCGGTAACTCGTCATCAACAACCAGTTTAAGCTCTTCTTTGGTAACGGCCTGGTGCAGCTCGAAACGGGAGCCTACAAGCGCCAGGAAAAGCTTAAAGATAATGGCTACCAAAAAGAACGAGCTGATGATAACATTAATAATAATGGAGGTGTTTTTGAAACTGAGCACCAGCCCTATGGTAACCAGCGCTATGATAACAAATATGACAATAAGCTGTGTAGTAGAAAAGGTAACCACGGCTGAGCTATCCGGGTCGCGTTTCATGAGCTCAAATACTGCCGATTTTGTGTACTTCTCGCCCAGTAGTTTGTTGCTTAACCAAGTAATATCCAGATCGGAAGCGAGGATGATCTCGGGTTCCATATCATAGGTAAAACGGATAAAATCTATAAACAGGTCGTCATCCGGCGAAGCCATTAAAACCACCACCTTGCCATTTTCTATGCGCAGGGGCATAGCCAGGCGGTCGTGCGCAAAAGTAAGGTCTATCTTATCCAGCACATCCTGGTCGTACGCTTCATCGCGCGGGTGCTCATGGATCTGGTAACCCGCGTTTTGTATAGATCTGTCGTAATTTTTACGTGAGATGTACCCCGAAGTGAGCGCTATCTTGATGTAGGATAAACCCGAGGCAGCTGAGTGTTGCTCAATTGCCTCGCGGTCACCTGCTGTGATAAACCCATCATTAGTTAGCAATTCAGGAATTGATATCCTCATGAAAAAAATACTATATAATTAAAATCTTGCTAAATACACAGGAAACATTAGTCGTTAAACAGCTCCTGCGATTTTTGAACCTTTGAACGTATGTAAAGGAATGATAACAGAATGAGCACCAGTATACCTAATAAAATATACAGGTTATAACTATCCCAGAAACGGGTTAGCGCGCTCTTGGTGTCGATATACTCCAGGTTCTCGCTTGATTTATTTATATTAAACAGGTACTTGTTGTTGTTAACATCGGATATACAAACGTTACTGCTTAGTGTTGAGAGCTGCTCGGTTATTGATTTTGATGCAGCCAGGAACGCTTCAGACAGGTGCTTACCTGTGGCGGTTAATACCAATGTGGCGTTATTGCTTCGGCCGTAAAATATCTGGGCCAACCCGTTCGAGGTGGTGTCTGACAGGGAGTAAACCACTGTATTGTTATCGGTATTATAAAGCCTGAAATTGCGGTTAAACTTAACCGGCGCATCCGGAAACTCATTCAACAGCTTATCATCCTTGGCAAGCAGGGCAATAATATTGTTTTTCTTAAGCTCAGATGGGTTAGCTAACACATCATCAGAGTACATAAACTCGGGGAAATTATTGGCGTTGATGTTATTATTCAGCTCGTAAATGATCTCGCCCATTGCGCCGGCTGCATATTTTGCATATGGTTTTGATACCACTACGCGGGTTGTGCCGCTGTTAAATGCTTCGGGGTATTGATAAAAGCTCAAATCGCTTGTTATGAACGGGTTTTTTGATTCGAGGTATGATTTATCTACATCTATCTCTGAGAAGAAATTGGTGAAGCTGTTTTTACAGTTACCACTGTTAGGGTAAAACCTAAACTCGGCCTCCAGCGTATTATATTTATGGTGCTGGTACCTGTTAATAGTTACCGATGTATTTAGTTTACCGGATGCATCCAGTTTCTCGCTGCTTAATAATAAACCGTTAAGGTAAATGTTAAAGAAGCCGCGGTCGCCCGGGTTTAAGCTGCTGTAGTTTGCAACAATACGTATCTCAACTTCTTTTGGGGTAAAGCTAAAATCGGAGTTTTTAAAATTGAATGCGCTTTTTAACGAACCAATACCCGATAAGAAATCGCTTACACCACCAATTTGCTTTAACGATAATTTTGAGCGGTTCTCATCAATAGTTTTAAAGAAGGTGTTTTGCGCTTTATTAACTAGAAGGTAATCGCCAAAGGTGGAGTTTAGCACGTTCATATTACCTAAAGCGGTTATACTTTTTTCGTAACCGGCATCATCGCCACCGGTAACAAACAGTATCTCGGTAGGTACAGCCTCCTGCGATACGGATTTAACCGGTGTAAACCTGCCATGGTTTTCAACCATGCGGGTTATGGTATCTGTTACGGTAGTTACCGCTTTATGCAGGTACAATAAACCCTGGTTGGTTTGCGGTGTAACTTTTACCAACGCGCGTTTATCATCGCGCAGGGTTGGCATGCTTCCAACCATAATATAGTTGCGCACACTATCAGGTAGTTTGCTTATCTCAAATACGCCTATATTTCTTGTTTGGGTCTTTTTTAATCTCGCGTATGCCCAGGCAACAGCCTTAAGGTCATGCAGGGATGGATTACTGTTATACACAATAGCCGTTTTTGAATCGAAACAGTTACTGATATTGATGTTATTAAAGAAGTTTTTATTGCTTTTTATTAACGAGAGGTAAGAGTAGTTTTTGATCTTCACCCACATGGCGGGGTTATCCAGGTCGCGGCACTGGTCGTCGGTAATGGCCAGCAGGGTTTTAACCTGTATCTTTAGGTAATTATCGGCAGATACATCGGCTTTTGTAAGCGCAATAGTAATGTGCTGGATAGAATCTTTTGTTAAACGGCCGCTATAAACCGGTTTAGTACCCACGAACAAGTTAATGTATGACCTGTCGCGGATCAATGCCTGCGATGGCTCAAAGTAAATAACCAGCTTACTTCCAACTATTTCATATTGCGGGGTAATTTTAAAATAAAAAGAAGTAGCGCCGCTCATGCCAAATACAGGCTCATCATCATTATGGCCCATTGCCTTGAATGAAATAATGGACTGGGCAAACGAAGCTGTACTAAGTACTATTAAAGCCAGGAGTGTAAAAAATCTCTTCATCAGATATAAGCGTTAGTTTATTACGTAAAATTCTACTCTAAAATAATTTCCGTTATCGTCACTGCGGTAAACAAGCTCACCGCCAAGTTCCTTTGTCATTAACAGGGCTATTGAAAGGCCCAGGCCAAGCCTGCTCTCAATGGTGCCCGATGCATCATTAAGCGTTTTTAGCTTGTTGAACATCATATCCAGTTCTTGCTGGCCAATAGCAACACCTTCGTCAATAATTTCGAAAACAAACTTTTGGCGTTGCAAGCTGGTAACAACTTTAATATTGTTGTTTGTTTGCGAAAACTTGATAGCGTTTGAGAGTAAGTTCTGGAAAACCTGCCCAACAAAAACCTTGTCCAGCTTAACATTCAGGGGTAGTTTTAATATATTATCAACCAAATGGATGTTCTTCATCTGGGCGGTTTCAATCAGGCCTTTGTATACGTGCACCACCTCGGCGTTAATATCAAAGATCTCCATGTTGAATTTCATCTCAGGCGATTCTATCTCTTTAACATCCATCAGTTTGTTAAGCATATACTGCATTTTCTCTGCCGATTCTGATATGTAATGGGTGTATTCTTTCTGGTCGGCGCTTAAGCGATAGTCTTCTTCTTTAAGCATGTTATTGCACATTACAATAGAGCCTATAAGGTTTTTAAGGTCGTGGCCAGCAATGTTGATGAAGCTGTTCTTTTGGTCGTCAAGTTTACGCAGTTGCTCGTACTGGCGGTCAATAATGTTGTTCTTTTCGTTAATGTCGTGGTTTTGCTCTTTAAGCTGCTCGTTGCTTTTTTCGATCAGTATCTGTGAGCGTACCTCGCGTGCAATTACCTTATACCGCGCATTGGGGATAAGGCATGATATAAAAGCTACGATGAAGAACATTGAGCCACCGTTGCTTATTACAAGGTCTAAAGTGTAATCACTTAAAAGGTTATAGAATACGGCAAGCAGCAATAACGCTACTAAAGTTTGTACGATAGAATTTATAGGTTCCCAAAAAACCTGCAGGTTAAAGAACAGGATAATGGTGGCAAAAATTAAGTAGTAAGTTGCTTGCTGCTGTATATTTACTACATTACATAAAATGGCCGATGTGGCAGATAACAGGAAAAAACAAATATGGAGCAACGTTCGGTAGTTGTACTTACGTGCCTGGAAAAAGCTATACAAGCCGTATATGATAAGTATTGTAATAATTCTTACAATAAAAAATTGCAGCCATATATTATTAGCGTAAATAAAGTCAACAATACTAAATATGGGATATAGAAATATAATTGTCCAGATTATATTATTTGTTTGATACCAGGCTTTCTTTGATATCTCTTTTTTGTATTCCTCTTTTGAAATTTGAACAAACATTTGTATCCTTAATTATTAATATAAATAAGACCAGTTCTTAATAACCATTAAGATATTGAAAAAAACAGCCTTAACAAACACGTTCCCAAAACTGCCAATAAATCTGCTTATTATAATATTAATTATAATTATGCACTGTGGTAATGCAAAAAGTACTCCAACCCCGCTAACCGTAAGGCAAATTGCCTTTAAGCGCGCGCAAAGCTTAAACAACGGCGTTAGCGTTTCCTGGTTCGAACAGACCTGGAATAAGAACGTTTTAAGGCAAAACCCCCTTACAACTACAGATTTTAAGCTTTTTAAAAAACTTGGTTTCAAAAGTCTTCGCCTCCCTGTAGCATTCGAATACTTTACTGACGCAGGTATCTCGCCTGAGAAAGTATTTGCACAAATTGATGAAGTTTTGAAACAATGTAAGTTATACCGCATAAAGCTCATAATAGATTACCATTATGGTAAATTAAATGATAGTAATTATTTAACCGAAACCCAAAAAGCAATTGCGCTATGGTTAAAATTAACTAAAAGGTACGGTAATGAAAGCTACGATAGCCTGTTTTTTGAACTTTATAATGAACCGCCCCACATGAACCCCAAAGTGTGGAAGGACGCCGCATATAATATAGTTACCGCTATAAGGGGGGCCGACAAGAAGAGGACATTGATAGTAGGCGCATCAAACTTTAATAGTATTTATGAATTGAGCCGCATGGAAAGGCTGGCTGATGAAAATATTATTTATACGTTCCATTTTTATGAGCCGTTCTTTTTTACGCACCAGGGCGCCGATTGGGTAGGCGACCAGGTAGCAACCACGGGTGTGCCTTTCCCTTATAACGCCAAAACCTATCCGCCAATTAACCCTAAAGTGATAGGCACCTGGGGCGAGCATAATTATTATCAGTATAAAAATGATGGCAACGAGCAGTCTGTTCATGATAAACTGCAAATAGTTAAAAACTGGAGCAACAAATACGGCGTACCGGTGTTGTGCGGAGAGTACGGTGTATTTAATAAGTATACAGATGCCGATAGCCGTTGCAGATATATTAAGGCTGTACGCAAAAACCTAAAGGCGATGAATATGCCGGGGATATTATGGGATTATAACACCAATTTTTCGATATTTAATGGGGCGCCGGGTATAAATAATTTAAGCGACTGTATGAAACAGGCAATTGATTACACGGGTTCAAAATAATATTGTAGTTTTAAATGATTAACTTTGCCGACCTAAGATAGTGCTATGAAATTTTTTGAGGAAAAACGTAAGGAAGTAATGGGGCATATAGAGAAGTTCATGCTTGAAAAGATGAGCGAGTATCTAAAGCCTATTGATACCATTTGGCAACCGTCGGACTTTTTGCCGGATGCGTCCAGAGATACGTTTTTCAGTGAGATTAAAGAAATGCAGGAAAGCGCTAAAGGCTTATCATATGACCTTGTTGCTGTACTGATAGGTGATACCATTACCGAAGAAGCCCTGCCTACCTACGAATCGTGGTTAACCATGGTTGAAGGTGTATCTGATAACGAAGAAGGCGGCTGGATGAAATGGACCCGCCACTGGACTGCCGAAGAGAACCGCCACGGCGATCTGTTAAATAAATACCTGTACCTGAGCGGCCGTGTTAACATGCGCGCCATGGAGGTATCTACCCAATACTTAATTGCCGATGGTTTTGATATAGGTACCGGCCACGATCCGTACCGTAACTTTATCTACACATCGTTCCAGGAACTGGCTACCAATGTATCTCACCGCCGTGTGGCTTCGCAAGCTAAAAAGGATGGCGATACGTTGTTATCAAAAATGTGTGGTGTTATTGCCGGTGATGAGGCCCGCCACGCAAAGGCATACAAATACTTTATCCAAAAAATATTTGAGGTTGACCCTAACGAAGCCATGCTGGCCTTTGAGGATATGATGCGCAAAAAGATTGTAATGCCGGCGCATTTCCTGCGCGAAATTGGTTTAAAGATTGGCCAAACATTTGGTCACTTTACCGACGCGGCAGAACGCCTGGGTATTTATACCGCTATAGACTATGTTGATATATTAAAAGAACTAATAGAAGACTGGCACATTGCAAGCGTGGTAGACCTGAAAGAAGACGGCGAAAAAGCACGTGATTATATCATGAACCTGCCAGGCCGTTTAATTCGCGTTGCCGAACGTATGAAAAACCCAATGCTGGAATATAAGTTCAGCTGGATCTACGGATAAGCATGTTTGAATAATATTAATGAAACCACAAGGAGATGATCTTTGTGGTTTTTTTGCTTTAGCAGTATTGTCAGTCTGAGCTTGTCGAAGACTTATACGCCCGTGCATAATGGCTAATGGTTCGACAGGCTCACCATGACAATGTTCTACTTGTCCTTATTAAAGCCAAATCCCGGCGTTTTATACCCATCAGGCTTATAGTTATCTGGTATTTGTATGCCATTACCATCGCGCAGCGAAGTAAAGTGCGGCGACATGATCTCTACCCCGGCCTCGTTAAATTTATCCTGAATATTGCGGTTTAATGCAGAATAGGTAATAGCCATAATGCCCGGGTTATTGGTGTACGCATTTACCTGGTAGCTCACGTTAAAATCGTTCAGCGCGGTTTGTAATACAAAAGGTTTGGGCTCGGGTAAGATGCCTTCGGTAGCTTCGGCCGCATTAATTAGTAGCTGTTGTATTTGTTGCCAGGGGGCGTCGTACCCAATAGTAATGGTTGTGTTTAATATTAGCCCGGCAGTTTTAGCGGTTGATGAATAGTTAATGGTATGCCCGCCTAAAATTGTTGCGTTAGGGATGGTAATATCTTCGTTTTTAATGGTGCGCAAACGGGTAACCAGTATGTTTTTTTCTATAACTGTACCCATTATGTCACCAACCTTAACCACATCACCAAGTTTAAATGGCCGCATATAAGTAAGTACCAGGCCCGATACCATATTAGATATAGCAGATGACGAACCAAACGAAAACAGGATACCTAAAAATACCGTAACACCCTGAAATATCTTAGAATCGGACCCGGGCAGATAAGGGAATATCACCACAAACATAAAAGCGTAAAGTATCACTCTTATTATATTGTAAGTAGGCATTGCCCAATCCGGGTAAAAATTTTTGATGGTGAACGCACCGTTCTTTATTTCGGTGGCAATAAAGCCAATCAATTTTACAATATACCGGGTTACCATATAAATAACCAATACCGTTAGCAGGTTGGGGATGTACCGTAAAAACGCGAGCGCAATACTTTTTAGTGGGTTGATAACGTAGCCCAATAGTTGAGTGGCGATGGGCTTTGTCCACGGGAAGATGTAAAACAGTACCGGCAGGGCAAGGTATACCAGCAGGATAATAACAGCAAATTTTACTGCCCGCAACAGCGTATTTACAAAAGGCAGCAGCCGGTTTACATAATTTGCCGGTGCGCCTTTTTGTGCAAGAGCTTCCACCCGCTGGTTCCAACTGCCGATGATGCGCTTGCTTAGCCAGCCAAACGCGCGGTTAACCAGCCATATCAAAAGTATAAGCAGGGCAAATACCAATATAGCTTCGCCTACCTGTATGGCCAACTCTTTAAGGTTATAGCTTTCGGTAGCGGTTTTAAGGCGTTGTTTTAAAAGGGCATAGTAGTTATCTGCAAGGGCTTTGCGGCTTAGCTCGCTAAATTTGCTGTCTTGTTCATTTATGGCAAAAACAACTTCGGCCTTATAGGTTATAACAGATAGTGTGCTATCGTGGGTCAGTTTCAGCGAATCGGCAACAAAATCAAGCCGGCTTATCAATCCGTTTATCCTTTTGGTTACCACCTGTGCCCGTTCGGCGGGCGTAAAAAGCCCCTGGCCGGTGTAAAATGCAAAAAGGGTATCCTTATTAATAATAACCGGGTACCCTGTTGCAGTTACAGGCTTTTGCGCTTTAACCGGGTTAAGGGCTATACAAAGGCATATAAATAGCACATAAAATTTAGGCATAGCAGGTTTTTATGCTAAAGCTAAATATTATATTTAAGTATAAATAGTAAAAAGATCAACCTTCCTGCACCAGATCGGTGCCCAGGCCGTTGGACAGATCATCAAACAAACTGTTCAGTATTGATTCTAAGGTGATGGCGTTCACATCATCTACATAATGTTCGTTGCGGGTAATCCATAGTTCATCATCCTGCACAGTAATAGTAAACAAGGCGCCTTCATATAATTGCGGGTAGCTTATCTCTATACCGGTTGGCGTATTGGCTATATTAAAGCTGATATCGCTTTGCCTTTGCTCCTGAAAGATGGGGTTCAACCTTTCTTGCAGGTGGGTGTAAAGCTCGTTAATGTTAACCGGTTTATGCAGGGTGATGATCTTCATGGCTTATGTGTTTGATATATTTACAATTGGGTTACCCGTATTGTTTAACACACATTTTTATTTAAGCTTTTAAAACAGGAGTTTTGCTTACAGCGTTTATTATAAAACTACCACTATGAAATATAAATTACTGGGCCGGTCGGGCCTTAAAGTATCCGAGCTTTGTTTAGGCACTATGGGTTTTGGCACCGAAGGCGGGTGGGGAGCAGATGCTGCCACCAGCTTCGAGATAATGGATGCCTACGCCAATGCAGGCGGCAATTTTCTGGATACCGCTAATATATACAAACTGGGCACCAGCGAGAAGATCATAGGCGATTACCTTTCAACGCAGGACCGCGACTATTTTGTACTGGCTACCAAATACACCTTAAAGGATAACATTACCAACCCCAATGCCAGCGGCAACAGCCGTAAAAACATGATGCGCAGCGTGGAGGAAAGCCTGAAGCGTTTAAAGACCGATTTTATAGATGTGCTATACCTTCACATTTGGGATGATATTACCCCGATAGATGAAGTGCTGCGCGGGCTGGATGACCTGATAAAACAAGGCAAAGTAACCTATGCCGCCATAAGTGATACCCCTGCATGGGTAGTAGCCAAAGGCAATACCCTTGCCGAGTTAATGGGCTGGAGCCAATTCATAGCTCTGCAGGTAGAATACAGCCTGCTTGCCCGTACTGCCGAACGCGAGCTGATCCCGATGGCCAAACATTTTGGGATGACGGTTACTCCATGGGCGCCATTGGCAGGCGGCGCATTAACAGGTAAATACCTTAAAGGCGACAAAGGCCGTATAAAAGCCGACAGCAAACGCCTGGATGCCCGCGCCGAGAGCATCACCAAAGTGGTAATGGAAATTGCGCAAGAGCTTGGCGTATCTGAAAGCCATGTTGCCCTGCAATGGACCATGAGCAAAGGTTTCAGCTGCATCCCAATTGTAGGTGCCACCAAGATAGACCAGCTAAATGATAATCTTAAAACGGTAGATGTAACCCTTGAGCCATCGCATATTGCCAAACTGGACGAAGCCAGCAAAATTGAGTTAGGCTTCCCCGGCGATTTCTTTAACGAGGAAGCTGTGAAGGTTAATTCGTTCGGCGGGTTTTATGATAGGGTAGAGAAGAGGTGGTAATATATATAGGTCTCATAATATACCACGCGTCTTTGCGAGGAGCGATAGCGATGTGGCAATCTTCGATATGCTTGTCACCGACCTTCTATCGAATAGTGTCATGCTAAGCTCGCAAAATGGGTTGGCCGTAGAGACGCGATACTTCGCGTCTCTTTATATTTAGAATGTTGCGTTAGGGATTGCAGCGGATACCGGCCCCGCGCCTAAGGCCTGTGCAGTATGAGCGAAAAGCCCGGGCCGCAGGTAACGCCATAACATTTACCTCCTGGGTTAATATACAAAATCAACATAATATCTCTTTAAATATTACAGCCTTTGCCTTTCCAACCCTCTCATAATATTATAAATAACTACCTTTAATAACCAGTTTAACCACCTAATTAACCCACCATACCAAACCTTAAACAATCTCCCTAATAATTCCTCAAAAACCATTTGTTAATTAAACAATTAAGCCTATCTTTGCAGTCCCGTAATTACGGGGTAAAGTATACGTTTAATAAATTTAATTAAAAGCAAGTGAATACGTTAAGTTACAAAACTGTCTCAGCCAACAAGAAAACCGTTAATAAAGAATGGGTTGTTGTTGATGCAAACAATGAGATTTTGGGGCGCTTGTGTACTAAGATCGCGATGATGATCAGAGGTAAACACAAGCCAGGGTTCACCCCACACGTAGACTGCGGCGATAATGTAATTGTTATCAATGCAGACAAGGTTAGACTGACCGGAAACAAATTCAGCGAAAAGCAGTATGTTTCTTACACCGGTTACCCGGGTGGTCAGCGTTTCATTTCTCCAAAAGAGTTAATGGCAAAGCATCCTGAGCGTGTGATTGAAAAAGCCGTACGTGGTATGTTACCTAAAAATCGTTTAGGCCGTGCTATTTATGGTAACCTGCATGTTTACGCAGGTGCAGAGCATCCTCATGCAGCTCAAAATCCAACAACCATTTAATTTTTAATCACAAGGAGAAAAGAAAATGCCAACAACTAACACTTCAGGCAGAAGAAAAACCGCTGTGGCCCGTATCTATTTGAACGAAGGCAGTGGCGTAATTACCGTAAACGGTAAAGATTACAAAGAGTACTTCCCTACCTTACCATTACAATACATCGTTATGCAATCAACAGAAGTTTCTGGCTCTGCCGGTAAATTTGATGTTAAAGTAAACGTTGCAGGTGGTGGTGTTAAAGGCCAGGCAGAAGCCGTTCGTTTAGCTATTGCGAAAGCTATTGTTGAACTGGATCCGGAGAAAAAACCAGCTCTACGCGCTAAAGGTTTAATGACACGTGATGACCGTATGGTTGAGCGTAAGAAACCAGGACGTAAGAAAGCACGTAAGAAATTCCAATTCAGTAAACGATAATTTAAGGAGGACACAAACAATGGCAAGAACAACATATCAGGACTTACTGGATGCAGGTGTACACTTTGGTCACCTTACCCGCAAATGGGATCCGAAAATGTCACAGTACATTTTCATGGAGCGTAACGGTATCCACATTATAGATTTAAACAAAACCTTATCAAAGGTTGAGGAAGCTGCTGCAGCAATAAAACAAATTGTAAAATCAGGTCGTAAAGTATTATTCGTAGCTACAAAGAAACAAGCGAAAGATATCGTAGCTGAATATGCAAAAGGCGTAAACATGCCTTATATCACCGAGCGTTGGTTGGGTGGTATGTTAACCAACTTTGCTACCGTACGTAAGTCGATCAAAAAGATGTCAAACATCGATAAATTGACTAAAGACGGTACTTACAGCAACCTTTCAAAGAAAGAGCGTTTAATGATACAGCGCGAGCGTATCAAATTAGAAACCTTGTTAGGTGGTATTGCGGACCTTAACCGTTTACCTGCTGCATTGTTCCTGATCGACGTTAAGAAAGAGCACATCGCGGTATCTGAAGCTTTAAAGCTTAACATACCAACATTTGCAATGGTTGATACAAACTCTGATCCTTCAAACATCGATTTCCCTATCCCGGCGAATGACGATGCTACCAAATCAATTTCATTGATCACCGGTATTATCATCAAAGCTATTGAAGAAGGTTTAGATGAGCGCAAACGCGAAAAAGAAGACGAAACTGAAAAAGAAGCAGCTGCTGCTAAAGCAAAAGCTGATGCTCCTGAAGTAGCTGACCGCTCTGAAGGTGGCAAACGTAAAAGGACTGCAGAAGTAACCGCTGAGGCTACTGAAACTGAAGCTCCTGCTGCTGATTCAACAGAAGAGTAATAATATTTAGTCGTAAGTCTTGAGCCTGCAGTCTTAAGTGACTTCAGACTTATGACTTGCGACTTTTAACATAATAAAAAAACTAAAAACATGTCTACAGTACAAATATCTGCATCAGATGTAAACAAACTGCGCCAGCAAACAGGTGCGGGCATGATGGATTGCAAAAAAGCTTTAACAGAAACCAACGGTGATTTTGAAGCTGCTATTGATTTTTTAAGAAAAAAAGGCGCTAAAGTTGCTGCCAGCCGTCAGGATCGTGAATCAAACGAAGGTGCTGTTATTGCACGTACTTCTGAAGATTTCAAAACCGGTGTTATCATCGAACTTAACTGCGAAACTGATTTCGTAGCTAAAAACGCTGAGTTTATTGCTTTTGCTAACGAAATTGCGAATACAGCTGTTCAGAATAAACCAGCTTCAATCGAAGAACTTTACAACTTAGAGATCGACGTTGAAAATTCACGTGTTAAAATTGGTGATGCTATCATCGATAAAACAGGTAAAATCGGCGAAAAGATCGGCGTATCTAAATACGAAGTGATTGAAGGCGATAAAGTTGTTGCTTATATACACGGTAACTACCGTTTAGGTGTATTGGTTGGTTTAAGCAAAGCTGTTGCCGGTGCTGACGAAGCGGGTAAAGACGTTGCAATGCAAATTGCAGCTATGAACCCTGTTGCTATTGATAAAGATGGCGTTGACGCTACTACTATTGAGCGTGAGATGGAAATTGCAAAAGACCAGATCCGCGCAGAAGGTAAACCGGAAGCAATGGTTGAAAAAATTGCTGCAGGTAAACTGAACAAATTCTACAAAGATTCTACCTTATTAAACCAGGAGTTTGTTAAAGACTCTTCTAAAACTGTTGCTCAGTTCTTAGATACGGTTGATAAAGGCCTAACCGTTACCGCATTTAAGCGGGTAGCTTTAGGAGCTTAATTATACTATCCCCCTCGTTATTAACGAGGGGGATTTTTTTTGCCCTTTTCTTTTAAAGGATTTAGAGGCGCAATACTTTGCGTCTTTTTGTACGACGTAACATTGCGTAAATCATATTTGGACACTATGATAACAGCACTTCATAACCTCACCATCATCTCGGGCGGTAGCCTTACCGCGGGTAAAGCCGTTTTAATAGATGGCAGCCAGATCAAAGCTATTGTTGATGAAACAGCCATCCCTGCTAATGCGGAGAAGAAAGATCTTAATGGCGCTTATCTTGCCCCGGGCTTTATCGATTTGCAGATCTACGGTAGTGGTGGTAAACTATTTGCCGGCAAGCCCGAAGTAGCCGCACTGAAGCGTATGGAGGATGACCTGCTTAACCAGGGCACTACAGGCTTTTTTGCAACCATTGGTACAAACACCAATGACATTGTTGAAAAGGGCATAGCCGCAGCTAAAGAGTACCGCAAAACCGCAAGGGGTAACTTTTGGGGCGTGCATCTGGAAGGGCCGTATCTTAACCCTGCCAAAAAAGGGGCACACCCGGCAAACCTGATCAAAAAAGCCACCCTTGCCGAAGTTAAAAGTTGGGTAGAACAGGCAGATGGTGTAATCACCATGATAACCATAGCACCCGAATTGCAGGACCAGGAAGTGATAGATTACCTGCACGCGCAGGGTATCATTATATCATCGGGCCATAGTAATGCTACTTACGAGCAGGGTAAAAGCTTTTTAAACAAGCCTATACCGGCCGTTACACACTTGTTTAACGCCATGCCCCAGATGCATCACCGCGAACCGGGTTATATCCCCGCAATATTTGAGGAAAAGCCATACACCAGCATTGTTGCCGATGGTAACCATGTAGACTGGCCGATGATCAGGTTAGCAAAACGCGAACTTGGGGATAAACTGTTCCTGATAACGGACGCGGTTACCGCTGCTACCGAAGGTACTTACCAGCACCGGCTGGAAGGTGATAAATATGTAATGCCCGACGGAACGCTTTCAGGCTCGAGTCTTACTATGCTTAAGGCAGTGCAAAATTGCGTAGACAAGGTGGGGATTGGCCTGGCCGAAGCTGTGAACATGGCATCGCTTTACCCGGCACAACTGGCATCTAAAATAAAAAAGGGCAAAATTGAAGCTGGCTTTGATACCGACCTCATTATTTTTAACAAACAATACGAAACCCTGGCAACCATATTGCAGGGTAATTATTTAACGAAGGCGTTATAAAATTTTAACAATACCATTTATTATCTATTTTTGATAAATCTTCCTTATAAATGAAATACAAAAGAGTATTACTAAAGCTTAGCGGCGAATCCCTGATGGGCGAACATCAGTATGGTATTGATAATAACCAGGTTCTGCAATACGCGCACGACATCAAGAACGTAAAAGACCAGGGCATAGAAATAGCTATTGTTGTTGGTGGCGGTAACATTTTTAGAGGGTTAAGTGCCGAAAAAAGCGGTATGGAACGCGCCCAGGCCGATTATATGGGTATGCTGGCAACCGTTATTAACTGTATGGCCCTGCAAAACGCGTTGGAAAGCATCGGTGTAGAAACCCGCTTACAATCGGCCATTAAAATGGAGCAGATCTGCGAACCTTACATCCGTCGCCGTGCCATGCACCACTTAGAGGTTGGTAAAATTGTCATCTTCGGCGCCGGTACCGGTAACCCGTATTTTACTACTGATACCGCAGCATCGTTACGGGCTATAGAGATAAAAGCTGATGTTGTGTTGAAAGGTACCCGTGTGGATGGCATCTACACCGCCGACCCGGAGAAAGACCCATCAGCAACCCGTTATGACGAGATCAGTTTCCAGGAAGTTTATGACAAAGGCCTTAACGTAATGGACATGACTGCCATTACCCTTTGCCAGGAAAACAAACTGCCTATCATCGTATTTGATATGAACAAAGAAGGCAATTTTATGAAGATTGCCAAAGGCGAGCCAATAGGTACGCTGGTGAAATAATAAAAAACCCAATAAGAAAGCCCTGCTGATTTCAGCAGGGCTTTCTTTATTTAAAAATCCGTCATTGCAGGAGCGTAGCGACGTGGCAATCTTCGACATATTTGTTGCCGACTTTTCTATCGAAGATTGCCACGCTATCGCTCGCAATTACGCGCAAAGGAGAAACGTAGCGCTTACTTACGCATCCACCGTATGCTTTTCGCCAATTTGCTGCCTCCACATGGCGTAGTACAGGCCTTTCTGCTCTATCAGGTCAAAGTGCTTGCCCGATTCTATGATATTGCCTTTCTCCAATACATAAATGCGATCTGCATGCATAATGGTTGATAAGCGGTGAGCTATCAGTATGGTGATATGGTCGTCTAATACTGATACGTCGCGGATGGTATCGGTTATCTCTTCTTCGGTGATCGAATCAAGTGAAGACGTAGCCTCATCAAATACCAGTATATCCGGATTGCGTAATAATGCGCGAGCAATAGATAAACGTTGCTTTTCGCCGCCCGATACCTTTACACCGCCCTCACCAATTACAGTATCTAAGCCTTTATCCGCACGGGCAAGCAGTGTTTGGCAGGCTGCGCGTTGTAATACGTTCATACAATCCTCGTCGGTTGCGGTTGGGTTAACAAACAACAGGTTTTCGCGAATAGTGCCCGAGAATAACTGCGTATCCTGCGTAACAAAACCTATTTTCTCGCGTAGCTGATCAAGGTCAATGTCTTTGCTCAGAATGCTATTGTACAATACATCGCCCTGTAGCGGCTGATATAAACCAACCAGCAATTTAACCAATGTAGTTTTACCCGAGCCCGATGGCCCAACGAACGCGATAGTTTCGCCGCTGTTAGCTTTAAAGTTGATATTATTTAGTGCATTACGGTTAGCGGTTAAGTGTTTAAAGCTCACATCACTGAAAGTAAGGGTGCTCACTTTCTCTAACAGCACAGGTTTTTCGGGTTTTTTATCAATAGGGATGCTTAGGATGTTTTTGAAATTAGCTAACGAAACCTCGGCCTCGCGCCAGCTTAGTATCACGTTACCGAGCTCCTGTAAGGGGTTGAACAGGAAGAACGAGTAGAACAAAAAGCTAAAATATTGCCCCGGTGATATGGTTTGCTTAAATATCAGCATCAGTAAAACCACCACCATAACACTGCGTACAAAGTTTACAGTAGTGCCTTGTACAAAACTCATGCTACGCACATATTTCACCTTTTTTAATTCCAGATCCAGGATCTTGTAGGTGGTAGTATTCAGGCGTTTTATCTCCTGTTTGGCCAGGCCAAGGCTTTTTATCAGTTCAATATTCCTTAATGATTCGGTAGTTGAACCTGCCAGCGCGGTGGTTTCGGCTACGATGTTTTTCTGGATCCGTTTAATCTTACGGCTCATGGCCATGCTTACAAAGGTAATAACCGGGATAGCAGCAAAATAAACAAGCGTTACCTGGTAACTTACCGTGGCCGAGTAAACGATAACGAATACCATACCTATGAGGCTTACAAATAATATACTGATAAAGGAGGTGATGAATTTTTCGCAATCTAAACGCACCTTTTGCAATATGCCCAGGGTTTCGCCGCTGCGCTGGTCTTCGAATACCTGGTAGGGGAGTTCAAGGGAATGCTTAAGCCCGTCAGCATACATTTCTGCACCCACTTTTTGGGTGATGATGTTGGTGAAATAATCCTGGAAATTTTTTGCTATACGCGATACCATGGCCACGCCAATAGCAAGCCCTACAAGCTTAAGCACGCCGAACATATACTCGTCATGACTGAGAACTTTATATTTCTCGATAAAGTTATCTACAATGCGGCCGGTGATGTAAGGGTCGAGCAGGGAGAAACCGATGTTGGTAGCCGCTAAAAACAGCGCCAAAATTACCACCCAGCGGTGTTTGGATAAATAAGATAATAATATTTTCATGTTGTAACACAAAAATAAAAAAAGGGAATGGCTAAGCAGCTCATTCCCTTTAATTTGACAATACGGTTAAATTGCGCTTTGTTGTATAAGGTGATATTTAACCACAGAGTGGATGGAGTTTCACAGAGTTCCGCAGAGCCAGAGTTGTTTATTATAACGTATGTCATAGTGAGCTTGTCGGGCCATTAGTTAAACTGTAAAAGCCTTCGACAGGCTCAGGCTGATACCCTGTCCCCTCACAGCTCCAGCATCATCTGGATATTACACCGCTCATACGGCGAGGGGATACCCGTAACCTTTTTAAACCCAAGTTTGTGGTAAAGGTTAATGGCAGGTTTTAATATCGTATTGCTTTCCAGATAGATTTTTTTGGCACCTAAACTTTTTGCTTTGGCTATGCAGGCGTTGCCTAATATAAAACCTATACCCTTCCCTTTAGCCTTTGGCGATACCGCCATTTTGGCCAGTTCGTACATATCGCTATCCATTTTGATAAGTGCGCAGGCGCCAACAGGCTCATTATTATATATAGCCATTAGGATGTGGCCGCCTTTGTTCAGAATATAATCGTCCGGGTGGTCGAGCGATTTGTAATCTGTTTCTTCCATTTTAAAATATTGGGTTATCCATTCTTCGTTTAAACGTTTAAAGGCTGCCTGGTATTCCGGTTTGTAATCAACTACCTGCACATTAGCACTTTCGCGGAGTTTTTTCTCGTCTATTACACGGTTAAGCAGGCTTTTCTGTTCCAATAAAAACTCCCATTCTTCAATAGCCTTCCAAATGTTGTACTGGGTTTCGTTCAGTGCGTTTTCAACAGCCGTGTTCACATCGGTATATTGTACCTGTATATGCTTATTTATCTCCCAGCCCTTATCCGTAAGGCGGATATAATTCTTACGGCCGTCGGCTTTGTTGGCTATTTCCTGTGCAACACCATTTTTTACCATTTCTTTTACAATGGTGCTTACCGATGGGTGCGAATGACTGATCTCCTGCGCTATCTGCATAATTGATTTATCCTCGCCCTCGGCCAGCGCGTAAAATACGGGGAACCACTTTGGGTTCATATCTATATCATATACTTTATATACCTCACCTGCTTGTTCGGTTAACTTTTCGCTTAGCCTACGCAGCCTGCTGCCCAATGCCATCTTACCCACTTTGTTATAAAATTCCATAACGGATATTAATTACGTAATTGATTACGCAAATATACAAGTAGAATATTCTTTTGCAAATATCTTTATTCATATAACAAGGTTTGAATAGATTAATTCGAACTATTTATTGGCTCTATTAGCTTCAACAACCTCATACTTAATTAATATATAGTTTAAGGCGCTGTCGATGTTTAAAGTAATTTCCTTTTGTGGTGTAAGGATATGTTTTTCTGTTTTTTCAGATATAACACCATTATTACCCTTTATATATGCCTTGCAAATAAAAGCTATGTTATAATTAGTCGACTTATTAGTTAGATGATATACACGTGCTGCAAGTGTTACAGGCCGAACTTTATTATTGCTTGTATCTATAGTCGGTATCGAATCAATTTCACTTGTAATTACACCGTATCGTTTAAAATCTGGTGCCGAATTGCAAGAAAAACTAATTACTGTTAATATGTAAAAAAAAATGAATATGTTTCCTCTTAACCGAAAAGGGACTAACGCCATAAGTTAAAATTACATATTAGTTTGATAGTTATAGTGCAAAAAAAGGGATGACCTTTCGGCTATCCCTTTTACTATAACAAGTTTATAAAATTAAACTGTCATGATATCTTTTTCTTTCAGTTCTGAAAGCTGGTCTATCTTTACAATGTAAGCGTCGGTTAGTTTTTGTACTTCACCTTCGCCAACTTTTATCTCATCTTCAGAAACACCTTCACTTTTCAATTTTTTGATCTTCTCGTTAGCATCTTTACGGATGTTACGGATAGCTATTTTACCGGTTTCGGCTTCGCCTTTGGCTTTCTTAACCAAATCGCGGCGACGCTCTTCGGTTAGAGGCGGAACGTTGATGCGGATAATTACCCCATCATTTTGCGGGTTAACACCCAGGTTAGCTTCTTTAATAGCTTTTTCAATAGCAGGAAGCAATGATTTTTCCCATGGCTGTACAATAATAGTACGCGCATCAGGTGTATTTACACTGCCTACCTGGCTTAAAGGTGTAGGGGTGCCATAATAATCAACGCTAACATCATCCAACATAGATGGGTTGGCCTTGCCGGCACGTATCTTGGTTAATTCGCTATCTGCATGGGCAATTGCTTTTTCCATTAAAGCTTTTGCATCATTTACTTGTTTTTTAATGAGTTCGCTCATTGGTCATGATTTTTGACAAAAATAATAAAAAGTATCAAAGCCCCTTAAATTCTTACCTATAGCAACAAATAAATATTAGGCTTAATAACACAATATTTTGCAGTTATTTTTAATGATCTATCGTAGAGGAAGATAAGCTATTGTAAATAACAGTCGTAAAACGCTAAAAAAAGGCAATAAAAAGCACGCTAACAAAAATTGAAAGCGTGTTTAACATTTTTTAAAGCAAAACATCGCAATATGTATACGATGCTTTGCTTTTTAACCTTTACAGATTATTACCAACGGCTACCGCCGCCGCCGCCTCTGCTATCTTTAGAGTAGCCGCCACCGCCGCCACCTCTGTTGTTATCTCTTGAGTAGCCACCGCCACCGCCGCCGCGGTTGCCGCCACCAAAACCACCGCTTCTGCGGTCGCCTGGTTTTTTGTCTTCAGCCTGGCTAACAGCAATTGAACGGCCACTAACTTCAGAACCGTTTAAGCCCGAAATAGCTTTTTGTGCAGCTTCGTCATCAGACATCTCAACAAAACCAAAACCTTTGCTTCTGCCAGACTCTCTGTCAATAATAATTTTCACGGTGGTTACTTCACCATAAGCTTCAAAAAGCTCTTGTAAATCTGCTTCCTGCAATGAGTAAGGAAGGCTTCCTACGAATATGTTCATCAAAAAATTAGTTTAGTAATGATCAGTTTGTTACCGTCATTTATTTGTTTACATCAAATATAGAATAGAAATCAATCAATTGTATAATAATTTGTTAAACTATATTTTTTATTTTCTATTTCAACTCAAATAGCAGGCCGTAAAATCAAAGAATTGACTGTATTTGATAAGTTTTTTCGTTTAAAATAAATTTATCACCGGCTATTTTATCTTTTAAGTTATAGCCAATGGGCGATGCGGCCGATACCGCAAAGTAATTTATGCCATCTAAAGTCAGCACTCCGGCACTAATAGCCAAATAAAAGTTGCCATTGTTAGTAATGATAACGCTTCCATTTTCGGCCTTCTTAGATTCGCCGTTAAAGGAGATCTGGTTTAAAGCCACCATTAGCTTGTTGGCCTCGTTAAGCTGGGCCAGGTTACGGTTGGTTTCCTGCTGAGCCATTTCGCGCCCGGTTTCATATTTGTCGCCAGCGCTGCTTTTTGTGTCATCGTTTTGCGCCTGCTGTGCCTCGGCAATGGCTTGCTCTGCCGCTTGCATACGGCTTTGTACGTAAGCAACGCACAACGCGTGCAGCTTTGCTTTTATATCACTCATTATATATAGTTAAAAAACGAAGATGGTTTAATTTGTTGGGAAATTGCAAAGGGCTTAAAAATAAAAGCCCCGCGCACTCGCTGCCCGGGGACTTTCAACCTAAACCTTATCACAATGTAAATGCGAGGCACTTACGGTACTAATAACGTAATTCATGAGCAAATGATACGTGCTTAAACATAAATGTTACATATTTATGATATTTTACCCTGAAATATAGCCAATAGTGGTAAGCAAACAAACACGGGGTATTGTGGTTAATGATTAGTTGTTACACACATAACTAATTATATAACATGAACTTAAAACGTACTTTTGGCGCTATACTTACAGTATTAGGTATTGTAGGCCTTATTTATACAGGTGTGCAAATTATTCAGCACAGCGGCGCGGCAACTACATTAATTGTAGTGGGCCTTATAGCTATTATCTTTTTCTTCACCGGCATAAGCCTGGTGCGCAACACAAAAGACGAAGCTTAATTAATAACAGAAGGGGTAATCTGCCCCGATGGCGAGATACTTAACCCGGGCCGGATAAAATCGGCCTCGGTTAATGCTTTTATACGCAGCGCAGCGCGGTTTAAGGGATCTGCCTGCAGCCCTTTATCATGCCCTTGCCGGTATGATACTATTTGCCCGCCCAAAAATTCACCCTTTTTATTGATGTGTAGCTTTAGCAATGGGGCCAGGCCGCATATGCCGCTTACGCTTACCCCTTTATAAGTTACAAAATTACCCATGCTGTAAGCTATCAACCTTTTTTTATAAAGTTCCATAGCGCGTACAACATGTGGGCCGTGGCCTAATATAACATCTGCACCGGCATCAATTGCTGCATGGCTAAAAAGGCGGAGATTGCCGCGATTTTCTCCTTTAAATGTTTCGGTAGAGTCGGGCACATGTTCATGATCGGTGCCCTCGCCACCACCATGAAAAGATACAATAACAATATCATTATTTGCTTTTAAGTTGCTGATGAGCTGTTTTGCGGCAGCTATACCTAATAATGATACCGTTTGACCATTGGGCGAGAATGCGCAAAAGCCATATTTAACCCCATCTTTAGTGAACGTTTTTGAGGGATGGCTTTTAAAGCCTGCCGTATGTATGCCCAGGCTATCTAAAACTTTAATTGTGCTTTTACGGCCGGCCAGGTCAAAATCATTTGAGTGGTTGTTGCCTACGCTTAAAATATTAAAGCCGGCGTCTTTAAAAACCTCGCCATACTTTACCGGCATCCTAAACAAATAGCCTTTATGTTTAAACCGTAATTTGTAACCAACAGGTGCACCGGTATCTAATAATACCCCTTCCAGGTTGCCAAAGGCAATGTCGGCTTTGCGCAGATTTTCTAAAGCGGGTTTAAAACTATTCAGTGCGCTATCAGGCGGTAGGGAAGTACTGTCGGGATATGATGATCCCAGCATCATATCACCAACGGCGGCAATGGTAATGGCAGTATCTTTTGGGTTTTTTATAATGGTGTCTGTTGGGGTAACATCCTTTTGGGCACTACTCTGTTTTTTTAATTCGGGGTTGGTGCAGGCCATTATAGCGATAAGTAAACTGAAGAATAGGGTTAACCGGGTTTTCATGCAGGGCAAAAAAAATCCCTTCATGGTTAGTGAAAGGATTAAGGATATTTAATTTAGGTTTATTTAGTTAGCTGGTTGGTCATCCGCAGATGCTGATGCCGTTGAAAGTTCACCTTTAAATGATTCTAACAAGCGGCCGCCTTTATAAAAATAACGGCTGTAGTAGGCATCATCCAGGCTACTTATAGCTACACCTTTTGATGAAGCATGCGCAAACCTGTTATTGCCCAGGTAAATGCCAATATGTGATATGCTGCGGCTGTGAATTTTAAAGAAAACCAAATCTCCTTCTTTCAGATCATCTTTACCAACGGGGTTTACCATGCTAAAAATATCACGTGAACTGCGGCGAATATTCAGGTTAAATACATCATTGTACAATTGTTTTGTAAATGCAGAGCAATCAATGCCTTTACGTGAGCTCCCGCCAAAACGGTAAGGGGTGCCTATCCAATCGTATACAAAATGAAAAAGTTTCATGTTCGAGGTTGCAGATACGGCAACGCCCATAATTTGAGAAAGGTAATCTTTCGCTAAGCTTTCTTGTTCATCTTTATCAGCTACCTGATTTGGAACATTTTTTGTTTGAGCTTGAGCAGCTAAAACGCTTAGAAATAGTGCAATAGCAAGTGTAATTTTCTTCATTTAATCCCTTTAATTTGTTGAATTAGGACAACAAATGATTGTTAAATTGGACAGTGTGTCTATTGTTGGATACAAAACTATCCAATATTTTTAAACTACCAAATTAAAAGGAAGATTTTTTTTCACAACGATTCAGATAATATTTTTAACCAATGTGTATAATTATATCGCGATAGTGTTTATGGTTTCTGTTCGTGAAATTATTTTTCAATTGGCATGGTCTAATAGCGTAATTGGTAGTGAAGGTAAAACTGACGGAGTATAGCCTATACATAATAACTTAAATAAGGGTTAAAAGCCGGCGTTAACGGGCTATCTGGCATGGCTGCAGGCATATCGCGGCCACGCTTATCAAGATTTTTTTCAAAAAGAATATTGCGGAAATGAGGTGTTTCGCGGCCTTATAAGGCGTACTATTTACACCATATCCAAATGTTATTTTGCTTTTTTTAAAAATACTATGCATGCATTGGAATGGTGCTTTAAAAATTTAATTAAATCATGCTAACAAATTCGTTGCAGTTTCGGTTATTTGCAGGATATAATTAGATTTGCACTTCCAATAGAAATTTGTTTTTAATAAATGAGTTCAATCGAAATAACTAAAGACACCTACCTGATGTGGTACGAGTCTATGCTCCTGATGCGTAAGTTTGAAGAAAAGACCGGCCAATTATATGGTCAGCAAAAAATACGCGGGTTTTGTCACCTTTACATTGGGCAGGAAGCCGTATTAGCAGGCGCTATGTCTGTTATACGCCACGAAGACAGTTTAATTACTGCTTATCGCGACCATGCACATGCTTTGGCAAAAGGTACATCACCTAATGCTATTATGGCCGAGATGTATGGTAAAGCAACCGGATGTTCAAAAGGTAAAGGCGGCTCGATGCACATGTTCGACAAAGAAAACCATTTTTATGGCGGGCATGGTATTGTAGGTGGCCAGATCCCTATGGGCGCAGGTATCGCTTTTGCTGAAAAGTACAAGGGTACTGATAATGTAAATATTGCCTATATGGGCGATGGTGCCGTACGCCAGGGTGCATTAACCGAAACCTTTAACATGGCTGCGCTGTGGAAGCTACCGGTAATTTTTGTTTGCGAAAACAATGGTTATGCAATGGGTACTTCTGTTGAGCGTACTACCATACAAACCGATATTTACAAATTAGGCTTGCCTTACGGTATCCCTTCATCACCTGTTGATGGTATGGACCCGGTTGCAGTGCATAACGCAATGGACGAAGCTGTATCACGCGCACGCCGCGGTGAAGGCCCAACCTTTTTGGAAATGCGTACTTACCGGTACAAAGGGCACTCCATGAGCGACCCGCAGAAATACCGTACTAAAGAGGAACTGGAAAGCTACAAATCAAAAGACCCTATTGAGACAGTAAAACTAACTATTGAAAAAGAAGGTTACGCTGATGAGAAATGGTTTGAAGAAATAGACGCGAAAATTAAAGCACAGGTTGATGAGGCTGTTAAATTTGCAGAAGAATCGCCATGGCCTGATGCATCAGAGCTTTATACTGATGTATATGTACAACAAGATTATCCGTACATCCGCGACTAATATCTTATATTTATAAATATTAACAATATTCATCACAGTATATGGCTGAAGTAGTTAAAATGCCTAAAATGAGCGATACCATGACCGAAGGGGTATTGGCGAAATGGCATAAAAAAGTGGGCGATAAGGTAAAATCGGGCGATGTATTGGCCGAGATAGAAACCGATAAAGCCACTATGGATTTTGAATCGTACCAGGACGGCACCCTGCTTTATATAGGTGTTGAAGAAGGTAGCGCTGTGCCGGTTGATGCCGTTATTGCCGTTTTAGGTAAAGAAGGGGAAGATTATAAAGCCCTTTTAGATGGCGCATCAGCACCTGCAAAAACAGAAGAAAAACCTGCTGACGAGGCCAAACCCGCAGCAACTGAAGATAAAAAACCTGCTGCAACAGCAGCACCGGCAAAAGCAAAGGTTGATACCTCAAGCATCCCGGCTACTGTAATACGTATGCCGTTGCTGAGCGATACCATGACCGAGGGTACCATTGAAAAATGGAACTTTAAGGTTGGCGATAAAGTTAAAGCAGATGATTCATTAGCTGATGTGGCAACCGATAAGGCTACCATGGAAGTTGTGGGTTACGAAGCCGGTACATTATTATATATTGGTGTTAAAGAAGGTGAAGCCGCTCAGGTAAATGGTATTATTGCTATTGTAGGTAAAGAAGGTACCGATATACAGCCTCTATTAGATGCTGATAATGGCGCCGGGGCACCTGCAGAAGCACCTGCTGCCGTAGAGGGTAAAGAAGAAACAGCGCCAGCTGCCAAATCTGATGCTGCACCAACTGCTACGTCTGCCGGTTCAACCGAAGACGATAGTCGCGTTAAAGCATCACCACTGGCCCGCAAAATTGCTAAAGACAAAGGCATTAACCTTAATGATGTAAAAGGCAGCGCTGATGGCGGCCGTATCATCAAAAAAGATATAGAAAGCTTTACACCGTCTGCAAAACCTGCAGAAACCGCAAAACCGCAAGAAGGATCAGCAGCTGCTGCCCCTGCTGAAAAAGTACCGGTTGTATTGCCAACTTACACGGGCGAAGAGAAATTTACGGAAAGAAACGTTACGCAAATGCGTAAAGCCATTAGCCGTAGGTTATCTGAAAGCTTGTTCACTGCGCCACACTTCTATGTTACCATGTCGATAGATATGGACCAGGCAATTGCTGCCCGTAACAAAATGAACGAGGTTGCGCCGGTTAAGATCTCATTTAATGATTTTGTAGTGAAAGCTGTAGCCGTTTCCTTGAAACAGCACCCTGCCATTAACTCATCATTCCTGGGCGATAAGATCCGCACAAACGAGCACGTACACATTGGGGTAGCCGTAGCGGTTGATGAAGGCCTGCTGGTACCGGTTATTAAATTTGCCGATGGTAAATCGTTAAGCCATATCTCGCAAGAGGTTAAAGAGTTTGCCGGTAAAGCCAAAGCAAAAAAATTACAACCTGCCGAAATGGAAGGCTCAACCTTCACCATATCAAACCTTGGTATGTTTGGTGTTGATGAGTTTACCGCAATTATTAACACACCAAATGCTTGTATCCTTGCCGTTAGCGGTATAGCACAGGTGCCGGTTGTTAAAAACGGCGCGGTAGTACCGGGCAACGTAATGAAGGTAACCCTAAGCTGCGACCACCGTGTGGTTGATGGTGCAATGGGTGCCGCATTCCTGCAAACCCTAAAATCATTACTGGAAGAACCGGTAAGGATGATGATATAAGTTGGAGGTCCGTTAACGTAAACTTCCGAAAGATTTAAAATAGCGATGGGTTTACTCATCGCTATTTTTGTTTCTACTATCACCACCATCACTGCCGCGAGCTTCAGCTCGTGGTATAGCATGAAGTCAGCTTTTAGCTGACGCAAGCTGAAAGCTTGCCCTGTCGAAGGTCGCGCGAAGGGATAGGTTGCTAATGGTTCGACAAGCTAACCATGACCTCCTGCTTTTTTATTACCTTGCCTCTTCACTTACCATCATGATATATTTCACCATTATTATAGCTGTGGTTATTTGCTATTCTTTATTTCAAAGAAAAAAAAACCGCGCCCTTACCCAAACCATCCTAACCGATGCACAAAAGCAACTGCTTGCGCAGCATATCGATTACTACAACAAACTATCGGCTACCGATAAGCTTTACTTTGAAGATAAGATAGAGCAGTTTTTGGATGCCGTACGCATTGAAGGCGTGGGCCTTGAGCTAAACGATACCGACCGTCTGATGGTGGCATCCAGCGCGGTGATCCCTATTTTCGCGTTTAAAGACTGGACCTACCGTAACGTTACCAACGTGCTTTTATACCCGGATACCTTCGATAAGGATTTTCAGTTTGAAGGCAGCGAAGGCGAGGGACGCAATATTATGGGTATGGTAGGCAGCGGGTACATGAATGGGCAAATGATACTATCGCGCAATGCGCTTACAAAAGGGTTTTCAAAAAACTCTGGGAAAGAGAATACCGGCATTCATGAGTTTGTGCATCTTTTGGATAAAGCCGATGGCGCTACGGATGGCATCCCCGAAGGGTTCCTGCCGCATGAGTATGTTGAACCCTGGGTGAGAATGATGCACCAGGAGATCCACAAGATAGAGGCCGGTCGTTCAGATATAGATGTTTATGCTACCACAAACGAGGCCGAATTTTTCGCGGTGGTGTCCGAATATTTTTTTGAAAAACCCGAGCAATTCCAAACCAAGCACCCCGAATTGTATAATATGCTGAGTAAAGTGTTTGGGCAGGATCCGGCAAAACAATAACGATGATGACATTCGCCGATAGGGTAATCGACTTTAACAAACAACTGGAATATAACGGTCCGGCATTACCTGCCAATATCCGGATCATGAATCCCTTTAAAGAGGAAGAAAACGCTTTGGGTATCTCATCAACCTTTTATAAAAAATATTACAATGACGATAATAAACGCCACCTTATCATGGGGATTAACCCCGGCAGGTTTGGCAGCGGTTTAACAGGTGTGCCCTTCACAGACCCCAAGCGCCTAAAATCGGAATGTGGTATTGATTACGAGGGCAAGATCACTCATGAACCCTCATCGGTTTACGTTTACGAAATGATTAACGCTTATGGAGGGGCCGGGGCTTTTTACAATAAATTCTATATCAGTTCGCTTTGTCCGCTGGGTTTTACTACCATAGATAACAAAGGCAAGGAAAAGAACTATAACTATTACGATAGCAAAGAACTATGTGCAGCCGTAACCCCGTTTATTATCGATAACATCAAAAAGCAGATCGCCCTGGGCTGCTATAACGATACGTGTTTCTGTTTCGGTACAGGGCAAAACGAAAAGTTTTTGAATAAGCTGAACAATGAGTATGGCTTTTTTAATAAGATCATAGCGCTGGAGCACCCTCGCTTCATCATGCAGTATAAAGCCAAAGCAAAGCAGTTTTATATCGATAAATACCTGGAAGCGTTTAGCGGGGTGCGATGATAAGTCTCTGACATCGATGCGTATCCGGATGCAATAGATAATTTCCATAAGCCATTAAAAAAAATTATTTTGCAGCCCTCTTAATGAAGTTTTTTACCAAACCAGTTAAACCAGAAGATACCGCAGACGAAGCTTTACTGAACAGCTACCGGGAAACCCGCGACTTAAAAGTTTTGGGCCGGTTGTATGAGCGTTATATGCCACTGGTTTATGGTGTTGGTTTAAAGTATTTTAAAGATGAAGAGCAGGCACAGGATGCCGTAATGGGCATATTCGAAGAACTTGCACAGAAAGTTCACCAACACGATGTAAAACAGTTCAGGAGCTGGTTATACGTACTTAGCCGTAACCATTGCCTGATGCAGCTGCGGGCAGGCAAAAAATTAGAAACCGTAACTTTAGATGAGTTTGTGGAATTTGACCCGGTTTTGCATCCTGATAACGAGGGCCGGGAAGAAGCTATGCAGGCTTTGGAACGATGTATGGATAAGTTAATACCTGCGCAAAAGCAAAGTGTTAAATTATTTTACCTTGATGAGAAGTGTTATAAAGAAGTTGCCGACGAAACCGGCTTTACCATGAATGAGGTAAAGAGTTATATACAGAACGGTAAGCGCAACCTTAAAATTTGTTTGGAAAAGAATAGTGGACAATAAAAGGGCCGACATACAGCAAATACAAAAGTACCTTAACGGGGAACTTGATACAAAAGCTATGCACCGCTTAGAGCGCGAGGCGCAGGGCGACCCATTTTTAATGGACGCACTGGAAGGATATGGCCGCACAAAAAATTCTCAGCAGGATAACCTGGTAGCCCTTCAGGAGCGTATACAGGCCCGTACAGTCGCTAAAACCCGCCGGATGATACCTTGGGCTGTTATATCAATTGCCGCCAGTGTAATAGGCTTTGCTATAGTTATTGGGTTGTTATATAAGGGGAAGCAACCTGTTAAGATTGAAAAAGTGGCTATTAATAATGTTAAAAGTGTAGTGCCGGATACCACAGCTATTATAAAAGATAATAAAGCAGGGCACGCAATTTTAAATATGCCGCAGCAACTTATAGCCGATAATAAAGCCAGGCCCGTAAAGAGGAATCTGCCTGTTTTTGCTAATACGGAGCGATATAAAGTGCCGGTTACAGTTGCCGAAACAAATGCGGCGCCAATGGAGGTTTTGAAAAGTTTGCCGGATAGTTCTGCAATGGAAGATAAGATAATGGGCTACATGGCCGCCAAAAGGCAGGACACGGTATTGGGTGGTGACAAGGTAGTAACAACTAATAACGCTGCTGCGTTAACGGTACTAAACAGCAAGGCAAAAGGTGCTGATATGACGGTAAGGCCGGGCAAACCTGGCGACAACAACGCTTATGCTTTGAGCCAGGCTGGCCTGCCTGCTAATTTATTGACAGGTGTGGTATTAGACCGTACGAATGGCGCGCCGTTACCGGGGGCATCTGTAAAAGTTGTTGGCAGATCGGCGGGTACACAAACTGATGCGAACGGCAAATTTACCCTTCCAAATGTTAAAAAAGACGAATCCCTATCTATTGGGTATATTGGCTATAACAGTAAAACACTTGATGTAAAAAACAAAGATAGTTTGAAGGTTGAACTGGATGAAAATAGAAGTTCGCTGAATGAGGTGGTATTAGCCGGGCGTGCTAAAAAGGTTAAAAACGAAAGGGCCCGCCCACATGCAGGCTGGGACGCGTTTAAAAAATATCTGAAAGAAAACGCGGTTAACACTGATGGTAAAGCTGGTATAGTTGAGCTGGCCTTTACGGTTAATGCTAACGGTTCTGTATCTAATATAAAGGTAACCCAAAGCCTAAGTGCAGCTACCGATGCCAAAGCTATCAGCCTGATCAAAGACGGCCCAACCTGGAGCGGTAACACCAGCGGTAAAGCCGAAGATATTAAGGTTAAGGTAGAGTTTCATCAATAGGAGCTTCATAAAAGCGATTGGCTACATGTCATGGTGAGCTTGTCGAACCATGAGGCTGCTATCAATTGATCAATCCTTCGACAAGAGCTCAGCATGATGACAATTTGCTTAGAATAGTACGAACGAAAAAGGCGACAGGTTTCAAACCTATCGCCTTTTACATATCAAAGTGCTGTATATTATTTCTTATTTCTATCGTAATAACCAAATACCTTTTGCAGTAATGGTGTGGTACGCGCGCCAAGGTTTTGGCGAATGTTCAGTTCTTCCTTTGCTATTTCTACAAACAAACCGTCAATTGCTTTTTGGGTAACATAATCTGTAATATCCGGGTTTATTTTGCTAACAAACGGCACTTTGTTATATGCCGAAGCTGCATCGGTATAGTATTTTGTAGCACCTACTTTATTTAAGCTGGTTTGTATCACCGGTTTAAATTTAGCCGATAGCTGCAATGTAGTAGTGCGTTTAAAGTATTCTGTAGCGGCATCCTGTTTGCCCAATAAAATATTGGTTACATCGGTTAAGGTCATTTGCTTAATGGCGCTTACAAAAATGGGCTTGGCCTGTACGGCGGCATCTTCGGCCGCCCGGTTAAGGGATAATATTACATTATCTGCCAGTTTACCAAGGCCAATGCTGCGTAATGTTTTTTCGGCTTTCTGCGCTTCGGGCGGGAAAAGTATCTTAACGGCAGCGTTGCCAAAAAAACCATTAACAGCCGATAGCTGGTCGGAACTTTTGCCGGTAGCCAGCTCCAGGGCTTGTTTTAAGCCGTTATTAATATCAAGTGTTGTTGGGTTGCCGGTTTGCTGTACGGTGTTTTGTGCAACCTGGTTAAGGGTATCGCAACTGCAAAACAAAACAAAAAGGATCGGAATAAGTAAAAGTGTTTTTTTCATGTAATAAGGTAAGCAAATTTACTGCCAGTATCAACCTAATTACCAGTGTCTAACCAGCATAAAAACCAAACCTGCAATAAGGGCCGAAATAGGGATGGTGATGATCCATGCCCAAACCAGGTTAATGGTTACGCCCCAGCGCACAGCCGATACACGTTTTGTTAAACCAACACCGATGATAGAACCCGTAATTGTATGCGTAGTTGAAACAGGGATGGCAAAATGCTCGGTGATAAACAGCGTTACCGCGCCCGCAGTTTCTGCGGCTACACCCTCTAAAGGCGTTATCTTGGTGATCTTTGAACCCATGGTCTTCACGATCTTCCAACCGCCAGACATAGTACCTAATGATATAGCAGAGTAACATGCCAGGGGAATCCAGTCGGGCATGGCGGCATCACTGGCAATAACCTTGGCTGCAACCAAGCTTACGTATAAAATACCCATTACTTTTTGGGCATCGTTAGTACCGTGTGCAAAGCTTAATGCCGCGGCAGATACCAGTTGCAGGCGTTTAAACCAGCGTTCGGCAACGGCGGGTTTGGCCCGCTTGCATATGTGCAATATCAATATGGTAATAACATACGCTATTATTAAACCGATAAAAGGTGCCAAAACTATATAGGCAATGATCTTGAAAATATAATCGGAATTGATCGCGTCAAACGCGTGCTGGCCCATCAATAAAGCATTGGTTATACCTGCGCCCGCAAACCCGCCTATCAGCGTATGCGATGAACTGGATGGGATACCGAACCACCAGGTGGTTAAGTTCCAGGTTATAGCGGCAATAAGGCCGGCTAATACTACATGCAGGGTAATAAATTCCTCATGTACGGTTTTAGCAACCGTGTTGGCTACTTTGTGGTCTTTTATAAAAAAGTAAGCGGCAAAGTTAAATACAGCGGCAAGCAATACTGCCTGGAAAGGCGTTAGTACCTTTGTTGAAACAATGGTAGCTATAGAGTTGGCGGCATCATGAAAACCATTTGTGTAATCAAAAATAAGCGCCAGGGCAACTACAGCAACAAGTAAAGTGGTAACCATTTAAATGATTTAAGTTATGCTTAGGCGTTTTTAATTAAAATTGATTCCATTACGTTTGCTGCATCCTCGCACATATCAGTAGCGGTTTCAAGCGCGGCTAATATCTCTTTGTATTTGATAAGGCGGATGGCATCTGTTTCGTACAGGAAAAGGTCGGCAACGGCACGGTCAAAAACATAATCAGCCTGGTTCTCTACGCTGTTTATGCGGATACATGAATCCGCAATGGCACGTACGTTTCTTAGATCTTTTAGTTCGCGCACGGCTTTTTCCAGATCGGTACCAGCCTGTAGTATCAGTTCAGATAGTTTGCGGATGTGCTCATTAAAATCGTCTATTTTGTAAAGCAGCATACGGTTGGCAGCGCCATGTATATAATCGGCAATGTCATCAATAGCGGTGGCTAAAGCATGTATATCTTCACGGTCAAATGGTGTGATGAAGTTTTTGCCCAGTTCAAGATATATCTGGTGGGTAAGTTCATCGCCTTTGTTTTCAAGCTTATCAATCTGTCTGAAAAGTTCTTCGCGTGTGGCCGGGTTAACCGAATTTACCGCTTCAACCAAAATGGTCGCCATGCTTACAACGTTACTTGCAGCCTGCTCAAACAACGGGAAGAAGGTCTTCTTATCTTTAGGAACAAAATACTGAAATATACTGTTTAGTGACATCTGCTATTTAATTTGGCGTAAAGGTAAGCTTGCAATGTTAAGTTAATGTTAACTTTTTAATACAGGAATGTTTGGAAATGGTAAAGTTTGTTTGGCTATTTGTAAGGTGAAACCAAACGTTGACCCCATGCCTTCGGTACTGCGTACGTTAATGGTTTGCTGGTGCGCTTCAATGATATGTTTAACAATGGCAAGCCCTAAGCCCGAACCGCCAATTTGCCTTGACCGGCTGGTATCTGTACGGTAAAAGCGCTCAAATAAGCGCGGAAGGAACTTTTCTTCAATACCTATACCATCGTCGGTAACCTCAATAAGCACCTGCTCGTGCAGCACAAAAATGCTTACAGCGGTGTTGCCGCCATCCTTTCCATATTTAAACGAGTTATCGATAAGGTTTACCAGAACCTGGCGTATTTTTTCGCGGTCTGCGTTAACAAATATGCCGTCGTCGTATTTTTGTTTAAACGTTAACTTAATATTGTGCTGCTTGCTTTTTAGCTCAAGCGATTCAAAAACCTCTTTAATAAGATCGTTGATCTTAAACTTGGTGTAATTGATAGGGATCTCGCCCGATTCCAGCTTAGAGATCTCATCCAGATCATGGATCAGGTAGCTTAATCGGTCAACATTCTTTGATGCTTTTTCCAGAAATTGTACGGCCAGTTCCTTGTCCTCCAGCCCATCATCCTGCAGAGCTTCTATGTAACCCTGTATAGCAAAAAGAGGTGTTTTAAACTCGTGCGAAATGTTCGATAAAAAATCCCTGCGGAATTTTTCCTGCTTTTTCAGCTCGTCAATCTCGCTCTTTTTTTGTTTTGCCCATTCCTGTACCTCGTGCTCTACATCATTTATAGGGTCGGCGCTTACGTGTTCGCCAAGGGCATCGCGCAGGTCGCGGCCAAGTTTAAGGTTATGGATAAGCTTATAAATAAGCTTAATTTTTGAGTAGATGTATTTTTCTATCAGGTAATAAAAAACAATATAGCTGGTGATGAAGGTAACCAGGAAGGTTATCATCATATCGTACCATTTATGCTGAAAGTAGTAGTTTACTGCCGATAAGGTGATTGCAACCGCGGCAGCGTTTATCAATATCAATACGCGCAATTTCATAGCATAAAGTTACTATTTGTAAACGGTTATAATTAACACAGAAGCAAGCCCCTGTGTTAATTAATTGTTATCATTTAATTGCGGTGTATTATTAGAGCTTACTTGGCCTCGAAGTTGATGGTTACTTCATCTCCCATAGTCATGCTGTTACCGCCAATGGCAAAATCCCTGCGGTTAATTTTAAAGCTTCCCTTAAACGAGTTGTCCGCATAAGTAAAAGGTACTTCAACCAGTTTGGTTTTCCCTTTCAGGGTAAGGTTAAACTGGCCTGTAAAACTATTACCATTTGCTTTTTTAAATGAAACAGACGACAGGCTGATCTTGGGATATTTTTGTACGTCGAAATAATCGTCCTTTTTAAGGTGCTCGTCGCGCATGTCATTATCTGTGTTTATGGTATTAACATCGGCAGTAGCTTCAATTTTACTTGTTGCCAAAGCAGCGGGGTCAAAGGCGATGGTGCCTTGTACGCCGCCAATTGTGCCACCGGTTTTAATACCCAGGTTTTTTATCTCGAATGATACCTTGGCGTTGCTGATGCTTTTTGTTTGAGCGAACGCCGCGGTGCTTGTAATAAGCAGTATAATAGCTAAAGAAATATGTTTCATGTTGCGAATATGACGGGTTTTACCCAGCCAGGTTTAATTTGTATTCAATTTAGTTTTGCCGGTGTTAAAACTCTACGTGCGCCCTTAACGAAAATACGTTTACCGGGCCACGATCGTGGTTATATGCCGGGTTGGCAATAAATTGGTAATCGGGCGAAAGCCAAAGCTTATGCTGGTAGGCATTCAATTTATAATATACCTCTGCTACCAGTTCGGGTGAGTAGTTCAATTGCCCATCGCCAATAATAAAACCATAGCCGCCAGCAGCCAGGTAATCTTTATGATCCTCAGAGATGCCGTTACCTACAAAGGCCAGCCCCAGTTCGTCATCCTTACGTTTCCAAGAGGTACCTTTTAAAACAGCGCCTAAACTTAATGATCGGTCAATTTCGGTAAATGCCCATGTTTCGGTTTTACCGTCGTTGTAACTTGCTTTTGCAAAAACACCAAAATCATTGGTTAAGTATTGGTCGGCACTTATACCGAAACCATATTTGTGCCTGCCGTATGCTTGGGTAGCATCCACATCGGGCGCGGTTGGGTTTTGGTTGATGGCATCGCGGTATACGCCCATTTTGCCGTTGTTACGAAAAGCCAGTAATCTTAATGTGCCTTTTTGCCCGCCAAGCGCGTAGCGTTTCTCATACTCTAACGATTGTGTGTTGGCGCGGCTTACACGTTGGTCCCAAATGGCGCCATTGGCAGTAGTAGTTGTTGCTGTGAAGCCAAAGCGTAGTGCCCATGTTGGCTGGCCAAATTCTGCAATACCACCTAAAACGTAGCCGCGGGTATTGGCGGGATAATCCCAGGCGGCGTTATCCATCAAGCTCCAGTTCATGAATTGTGAGCGGGCGTCATGGCTAAATTCGTTGCCGTCAAAAAAATCGGCCATGCCAAATTTACCAACGGTAACTTTAAAATAACGTTTGCTTTTCCATCCGGCCAGTTGGTTTACATCATCATTGATGTATTCTTTATCGTTACCCCATTCAAAGTTTTGGGTAAAATACAGGCGGGCTATATAAATTTTAGGTTCGGCACCGCCCACGCGGAAAGTTTCTCCATTGGGGAAGCCGGCAATGCCCAGTGTTTTGCTTAAGCCGGAGCCGCCGCTCATTTCGGGGTTAAAGTATGCCTCCATGCCTTTCCATAAACGTGCCCCGCCAAAAAGGGTTGTGGTTAATGATGTTTGTGTTTCCTCGCCGGTAAGCAAACTGTTATTGCCGGTATAGGGTGCATTAAAGCCGGGTTTGTATTGTGTAATAATGGTTTGCTGAAAGTGTAAATTAAAGCGCTGGTTTTTTAGCGTATCCTGCGCGGCAGCAAATTGGGTTAGGTTAAATAGTATAACTAATGATAGTAAAAGTTTTTTCATGCTGATGAAAAGTTAGGGGTTTGGTTTATTGTACTTCGCTGTAAAATTGCTGCAGGTAGCTTTCCATAAAATTATGGCGCTGCTTTGCAAGTTGTTTACCTGTAGGAGTGTTCATCTTGTCTTTAAGCAGCAGCAGTTTTTCGTAAAAGTGGTTTATGGTGGGGGCGGTAGTGTTTTTGTACTCTTCCTTGTTCATGTTTAGGTTAGGCTTAATATTGGGGTTATATATCTCCCTGGCCTTAAAGCCACCGTAAGTAAACGCACGTGCAATACCTATTGCGCCAATTGCATCCAGGCGGTCGGCATCCTGCACAATAGCCAATTCGTTAGAGTAAAATGTGGCTTTATCAAAGCTTGCCTTAAAGCTCATGTGCCTGATGATCTGCTGCACATGGCTTACGGTACCTGCATCAACCTGAAGGCTGTTTAGGAATTTACCTGCTGTGGCAGGGCCTATTTCTTCATCACCGTTATGGAATTTGCTGTCGGCAATATCATGCAGCAGGGCGGCAAGTTCAACTATAAGTAAGTCGCAATCTTCTGTTTGGGCTATCAGTTTGGCGTTGGTCCAAACGCGGTGTATGTGCCACCAATCATGGCCCCCTTCGGCATTCTTTAGCGTGTCTTGTACAAAACTTATGGTTTTTTCAACAATATCAGGGGTATTCATATTTGCAGTATTTGGGTGCAAATATAACAGGTACAGGCACTACTTTGCTGATTTTTTAGTTAGTTATGCTGCCTCGGCGTTTTCCGTTTTTATGAGCTCTGTAAGTTCTGTTTCCAAAATATCAGCTATCTGAAAAAGGCGTTCAACGGTTATTTTGGTGTACCCTAACTCAATTTTGCTGTAGGCATTTTGAGAGATGCTGAGCTTGGCAGCAAGATATTCTTGTGTGTAATTTAATGATTCGCGTTTGTTGCGGATGTTGCTTGCAACTGCTTTAACCTTGTAATTGAGCATATCTGTCATTCTTTGCAATTGGATATTTATATATAAACGAGATTGCTGCGAACGCGGATTTAAGAAGCGTGTTTTTTGGTTAAATTTTTTTCGTCGCCGGGGCAGTAAAACAATAAAGCCGGCATTTGCCGGCTTTATTGTTTTACTGTATATCGTACTTTACTACCACCGTTGGCAGCAAAGTAGCTGCATTTAAGGGGATCTGATCATGAGCTACAATAGGCCGGCGCTTTTTGTAAAAATCGTACGCTGCTTTTTGTACATCAGCTACACTGGTAGTTGGGTCGTTAAAGTTGATGGAAAACGGGATGATAAAATCGTGAAATTTCTCTTTGTTAGGGATAATCCATTTTTTAGTCGATTTTTTTAGTGCCTCAATGGCCGGAATAGTAAGCAGGTAATCGTCGGCATAATAAATAACCAGTTTTGACAAATTACCGTTAACATCCGCCGTAAATTTAATTACAGCTACACCAGCCGCTTTTTTAGCTATTATTTCGGGGCTTACTACCAGGTTGTCTCTAAAAAAAGTATTCATAACCGGGCCACCTCCCTGAAAAGGGAACGCCAGGTCCTCCTGCGCGTTTGCGCAAAACGATGATAATAACAGGGCAAATATGATCAGTTTCTTCATTCTGTTTCTTTTGGTTCGCGTTTGCTGCCTTCGTACAGCTCATATTCAAATAAGCGGCAATCAAGCTTGCCGTTGTAAAATTCAATTTTTCGGGCAGCCCTTAACCCTATCTTTTTGGCCAGGTCGGGGTTGCCGGTAAACACATAGCCGCGGTAGCCCAGGCATTTCTTTTTAAGGTAATCGCCAATGCGTTTATAGGTTATTTCCAGTTTGGTGTGTACGCCTAAGCGTTCGCCATACTCGGGGTTAAACATCACAATGCCTGCATCCTCCGGCACTTCAGTATCTTCAAAATCACAAACGTAAAATTCTATCAAATGTTCTACACCCGCAGTATTTGCATTTTTGCGGGCAATATCTACTGCATCTTCGGATATATCTGTGGCGATGATCTTAAAGTCGACCGCCTTTTTGGCTTTATCCTTTAATTTACGGCGCTCCACAAAAAATACCTGCTCGTCGTACCCCATAATGTGCATAAAGCCGTAGTTCATACGGAACAGGCCGGGATGTTTATCGGTAGCTAGCAGCGCTGCTTCAATAGCCAGTGTACCCGAACCACACATGGGGTTAATGAACGTACTGTTCCTGTCCCAGTTGGTGGCCATAATGGTTGATGTAGCCAAAGCCTCAAGCATAGGGGCTTTGCCCGGTATTTTACGGTAACTGTGTTTGGCCAGGGTTTCGCCTGATGTATCTATAAATATATCAGCTTTGTTGTCCTGCCAGTAAAGGTGTATAACTGTTTTGTTGGCATCAGCACCCGAGTTTGGGCGGATACCCTTTTTATCTTTTATCCTGTCAACAATAGCATCTTTTACCTTAACGTTGGCAAACAGTGGGGTAAGGATGTGCTCGTTATTAACGTTTGAGGTTACCGAAAAGTAGCCCGAAAAATCGATATACTCTTCCCATTCAATTTGTACCAGTTCGTCGTACAGCGCTTTAGGGTCGGCAGCATCAAAGCTTTTTAGCAGGTAAAGTACCTGGCTTGCGCAACGCAGGTTAAGGTTAAGCGCTATGGTATCGGTAACGGTACCCTGCAACTCAACGCCGGTTTGAAAAACGCGTGTGGGTTTAAAGCCTAATGCCTCAACCTCTTGCTGCAAATATGGCGATAGCCTTTTGTTGCAGGTGATAATGATCTTACTCTCAGTGTGGAAAACTTGCATAATTATTTTGCGAATTTATGAATTAAATACGCCGCTATTTAATTTCATACTATTAACTTTACATTTTAAACATTTTCTGAAATTATGGAAGTTAAAGGTAAGGTATATGAAGTATCGGCAACACAACAGGTTACCGAGTCGTTAAAGAAGAGAGAATTGATACTTGAGTACATCGAGAACCCACAATATCCCGAGTATTTAAAGTTTGAAGCTATACAGGATCGTTGCAATTTATTGGATAACGTTAAAGTAGGCGATGATATAGAAGTGTTTTTTAACCTGCGCGGCCGCCCATGGACGGACAAAACAGGTAAAAAAACTTACTTTAACTCTTTACAATTATGGAAAATTAACGCTTTAGGTGGCGCAGGCGGTAGCTCTGCCCCAGAATACGCGGCACCTGCGGATATCAGCTCAGCACCTGACGACGACGATCTGCCGTTTTAAGACCTTGTAAACAGTTGCGAAACTGAGTGCAATTTTATTTAGACATAAAAATGAAAGGCCCTTCTAAATTTTTAGAAAGGCCTTTTTTGTTTAGTTGGTTACCTGGCTATTTAGTTGCCGGTTGTATCATTTCGCGAATGGTTGCCCAGCCTGTTGGGCTTTCTTTATAACGGATATAAATGATCATTGCGCGGCCTTCAAATACAAAAGGCTCACCACCGCTTTTGGGCGTGCCCTTTATTGTAAATAGTGTTTGCTCTACAGCAGTATCCCCGTTTATTAAAAGACTTTCGACCTTGTTTTTTGAAAACTCCAGGTTGTATATGTTGAGTGTTTTGAGCAGGTCGGCCTTTACCGCTTCACGCCCGTTTGAATAAGATGCGTAGTTAAGTGCTTTAACTACATCGGGGTGATGGTAACTCATTATAGCTGCAACATCACCGTGGGCAAAACCAGCTCTGATGGCTTCGCTGGTTTGTTTTAACATATCCTGATCTTTTTTTAGATCGACAGGGGGTATTATAGCAGATATTGGATCAATATTTTTATATGCCTTTGCCATTACCAAAGGTGGCAGGCCTAATATGGCTATCAAAGCAACCGAGAATATAAACTCGAAATTGGGTTTTATAAATTTCTTCATTAGTATATGCTGATTTAAGTTGGTGACGCAAATTTAAAAACTCTTGCTAATCAGTAGCTTAATGTAACGAAGGTAAATTGTTAAAAATTGTTAAAAGCCATTATTCTCGTATAATTTAAAATATTTTTGTTGTTGCATGAAAAAAAGAAGCATCGGGCTTATTATTGGTTTAATGGGTTTTGCCCTTTTGGGGGTGGTTGTTATGCAATTATATTTTTTGCGGCAATCATACCTAATGCAATCCGAGCTTTTTAACCGGTCGGTTAACGAGGCATTAAACAACGTGGCGTCAAAAATCATGAAGCAGGATGCCCTTAACTTTTTAAACGCGAAGTCGCAGGAGTCGCATATCTATAAGTTAAGATCAACCGACCTTGATGATAAGAAAACCGAAATAAGTATCAACGGAAAGAAAAGTATTATTGACGACCCTGCCGTTGTTAAGAAAAAGCAAACCCGCCGCGAGCGTAAACTGGCCATGCTGCGCGATAGCCTGAAACGCATGATCATGCATAAAAAAATGGATGATGAGCTGGCCTCTTTAGTGCAGCAAGGCTCGGTTAATCTGCGCATCCGTATTGAAGAATACACTGATGAATTTGGCGAAGTACATGGCCGCTTTATACCTGAGATAGTAAAATCGGCACCGCGGCCGTTTAAGCAAAAGCTGCATAAATATGATACCCTGCGTTACACGTATATGGACCCACAGTTTGGCAGGCAGATCATATCTGTAGCAAACCTAAACCCGCTATGGGTACAGGAGCAGGAGCGTTTGCAAAAAGAAAGGCAGTTTAAACAGGTTAAAAAAATGCTGGAGGCCGATTCGTTGGAGAATGCACCTCAGAATGCTAAAAAACCAAATGTAATTGAGAACCTTGCCGAAGAGTACCGAAAATCTGACGAGCCGCTGGTAAAACGTTTAAATGGGTTTTGGATTGATTCGTTATTGCGTTTTGAATTGCACAACCGTGGCATATTCCTGCCGGTTAGCTATGAGGTGAGCACTGCCAACAGCGATTCGCTGATCTTCTCGAGCGCGCTGGATACCAAGGGTACCAAGCCCGAATTTATACCGGCAAACACATACCAAAAAGTTATTTTTAGTAATGAATTGATAAATGACCCCGGTAAAATAAAGATAACCTTTCCGCAAAAAAGCTCATTTATATTAGGCAACATGACAGCTACCATTGGTACCACAGGCGGCTTGTTGTTTGTACTGATATTTTGTTTCGGTTATACCATCTTCTCTATACTAAGGCAAAAGAAGATCTCTGAAATGAAAATAGACTTCATTAACAACATGACGCATGAGTTTAAAACCCCGGTATCAACCATTATGATAGCCAGCGAAGCGTTAAAGGATGATGAGATAGCCCAGGATAAAACGCGTGTTGCACGCCTGGCCAGTGTTATTTATGAAGAGAATGTACGCCTGGGCAGCCATATTGAACGCGTACTTAATATTGCCCGTATAGAAAAGAACGACTTTAAGCTGGATAAAAAGCCGCTTGATGTAAATGAAATGATTACCATTGTGCTGGATAGCATGGCACTTAAAATGCAAAAATGCCAGGCTGTTGTTACCCTGAATTTAGATGCCGAAAATGCAGTTATCATGGCAGACGAGTTACATTTTAGTAATGTAATGTTCAATTTGATAGATAATGCTATAAAATACAGCACCAATACACCAGAGATTGCTATTAGCACGTTAAATAAAAACGGGCATATCGTAATACGCGTGGCAGATAAAGGAATAGGTATGGGCCGCGACCAGCAAACAAAAATATTTGAACAGTTTTACCGTATACCAACCGGCAACCTGCACGATGTGAAAGGCTTTGGCCTTGGCTTAAGCTATGTAAATACCATAGTGAAAAGGCTGGAGGGCGTTATAGGTGTAAGATCTGAAAAGGATAAGGGCTCAGAGTTTGAGCTGAAATTTCCTGTCGCATAATATAAGTCCGGAAGTCCGAAGGTCGGGAAAGTACGGAAGTGAATACAAAGTATAAAATAACCGTACGGACTATCGGTCTTCCCGACAGCCGGTCACAATTATGAAAAGAATATTACTTGTTGAGGACGATCCAAACCTGGGCCTGTTATTGCAGGATTATTTACAGCTAAAAGGGAAATTTGATGTTACGCTTTGTAAAGATGGCGATGAAGGTTTGCGCGCTTTTACCAAACAACAATATGACCTGCTGATACTTGATGTAATGATGCCCAAAAAGGATGGTTTTACTTTGGGTAAAGAAATCAGAAAGATAAACGGGACGGTGCCTATTATTTTTGCAACGGCTAAGGCCATGATAGAAGACAAGACGATGGCTTTTAACCTTGGCGGCGATGATTATATCACCAAGCCGTTCCGCATTGAAGAACTTTTGCTCAGGATAAACGCGCTTTTAAAAAGATCAGACACCACCGAGAAAAAAGGGGATGATAAACCATCGCAATTTAAACTGGGTATCTACAATTTTGATTATACCTCGCAACTGATAACCCACGGTGATACTATCCAGAAGCTATCAACCAAAGAAGCCGAACTGTTGCGCTTGCTTTGCATCAAAAAAAATGAGGTGCTAACCCGGGAGGAAGCTTTACTCAATATATGGCACGATGATAACTACTTTAACGGCCGCAGTATGGATGTTTTTCTGAGCAAAATTCGTAAGTATTTAAAGGATGACCCATCGGTAGAGATCATTAATGTGCATGGCAGGGGCTATAAGCTGCTGATTAACTAATCTTCCCCGCCCCAGATGTATCTTCCCCAAAATGATGTTGCCGTCGTTATCCAATATACTAAACTGGAGCATCTCCCAGGGCATATCCTGTAGTTCGCCGTTTGGGTGTATCACACCCTGTGCTTTAAATTCTGCGAATAGCTTATCTACTGTCGTTACATTTATATAGCAGCCTGTGGCTTTGGGTATCTCCGGGCCTTTACAAGGCCACATGTGGATATTTATCCCATCGCTTTTAAACTTTATGCTTCCTCATTAAGTGAGGCTAAAATGGGTATGGCTGATTGGAACATAAGCGCAAATTTCAGATAGCCCAAGCTTAATTATTACTTGTAACAACTTTGTTAAAACTTACTTAAGAAATTTACAATTCTAATTAGATAAGTTTGTGCTAAACTAACTGACTCATTATGAAATTAAAATTACTCTACACTTGTATGGCTATAACAGGTTTAGCAGGTACTGCCTTTGCGCAGGAAACTGTTGACCAGGCCGCTGTTCAAAAAATCCGCGAAGAGGGTTTAAACCACTCGCAGGTAATGAAAACCGCTTTTTATTTAACCGATGTTTCCGGGCCGCGTTTAGCAGGTTCGCCGGGTTTAAAACGTGCCCAGGATTGGGCTGTTAGCCAGCTAAAAACATGGGGAATGGTAAACTCTAAACTGGAGCCATGGGGTAAGTTTGGTAAAGGCTGGGAAGTTCAAAAAAACTATGCAGCTATTACCGTACCTTATTACCACGCTATCATTGCTATACCTAAAGCCTGGACACCCGGCACTAACGGTGCTATAAAAGGCGAAGTTATTTTGGTAAAAGCTGATAGCGTTGCCGAATTGGATAAATACAAAGGCAAACTTGCCGGTAAAATTGTAATTTTTGATACCCAAAATACTTTAAAACGTTCGGCTAAGCCCGATCTTGAGCGTTACACCGACGAGCAGTTAGCCGAAATGGCAGCTGCCAAGCCACAGCCAGCCGGCCAGCGCAGGGCGTTTGACCAAAATTCGCCGCAATTTGTTGCAATGCGTAAAGCAAGGGCAATGCGTACAGCTATCAGCCAGTTTTTAATTGATGAAAAAGTTGGCCTGATATTAAGCCAGGGCCGCGGTACCGATGGTACTACCTTTACAACTAATGGTGCATCATACGCAGATACTGCAAAAGCTGTAGCCCCTGAATTGGAAACCAGCGGCGAAGACTTTTTACGCATTTTACGTTTAGTAAAAGCCGGGCAAAAAGTGGAGCTGGAAGCTGATATCAAAACCCAGTTCTTTACTTCAGATTTGCAAGGCTATAACGTTATTGCCGAAATACCGGGCACCGATAAAAAACTTAAAGAACAGGTTGTTATGATTGGCGGCCACCTTGACTCATGGCATGGTGCAACCGGTGCAACAGATAATGCTGCCGGCAGCGCGGTGATGATGGAGGCTATGCGTATTTTAAAAGCAATTGGGTATAAACCGAAACGTACTATCCGCATTGCATTATGGAGCAGCGAAGAGCAGGGCTTATTTGGCTCGCGCGGTTATGTGGCCGCTCATTTCGGCGATCCTAAAACCATGCAGTTAAAACCCGAGCAAAAAACACTTGATGCTTACTACAACCTTGATAACGGGACCGGTAAAATTCGTGGTATATATTTGCAGGGTGATAGCGCAGCAGGGCCAATATTCCAGGCCTGGTTAGCTCCGTTCAAAGACCTTGGCGCTACAACTGTTACCGTAAGCAATACAGGCGGAACCGATCACCAGTCATTTGATGCAGTTGGCCTTCCGGGCTTCCAGTTCATACAGGATGCTATGGATTATGGTACACGTACCCACCACAGTAATCAGGATACTTACGATCGTTTAAGCGAAGATGATCTTAAGCAAGCCGCCACCATTGTAGCATCGTTTGTTTATAACACATCCGAAAGGCAAGACATGATCCCGCGCAAGGCGTTGCCAACCCCTCCGCCAGCCGCACCTGGCAGGTAATATTAGGTTTGGCAATTTTAAAGTTGCCAGATCCCTAAAACAAAAGCGCCATCTGAAAATCAGGTGGCGCTTTTGTTTTATAAAAATGTTGAAGATTTACGACGCTATAATATGCGTATTATCTCTTTTTATGGCGTTTTTTTTGATCTCGGCGGCAATGCCTGCAGCATCGTAACCACACTCGGCCCAAAGCTCGGGCTGGTCGCCGTGTTCAATAAATTTATCCGGGATGCCTAAACGTACAACATCCGCTTTATATTTGTTATCGGCCATAAATTCCAATACCGCGCTGCCCATACCGCCTTCAAGGCAACCATCTTCAACCGTAATAATATGATTGAATTTTTTGAACACCTCGTGCAGTAAAGCCTCATCAAGCGGTTTTACAAAACGCAGGTCATAGTGGGCGGGGTAATAGCCCTGAGCATTTAGCCGGGCAATGGCTGTTATAGCCTCGTTGCCAATAGTGCCGATAGACAGAACAGCAACTTCTTCACCATCGCATATTATGCGGCCTTTACCAACCGGGATAGGTTTTAAAGGGCGTTGCCAATCAACCATAACACCGTTGCCGCGTGGGTAACGTATCACAAACGGCCCCATATTATCCAATTGTGCAGTATACATCAGGTTTCGCAGTTCTTCCTCATTCATAGGGGCAGATACCGTCATGTTAGGGATGCAGCGCATGTAGGCAAGGTCATAAGCACCGTGGTGTGTTGCGCCATCGGCACCGGCAAAACCGGCACGGTCAAGGCAAAAAACAATATTTAGCTTTTGTATGGCTACATCGTGTATCACCTGGTCGTAAGCCCGTTGCATAAAGCTGGAGTATATATTACAAAAAGGTACTAAGCCCTGTGTAGCCAGCCCTGCGCTAAATGTTACGGCATGCTGCTCGGCAATACCCACATCAAAAGCACGGTTAGGCATAGCTTTCATCATCAGGTTTAATGAACAACCCGAGGGCATAGCCGGGGTAACGCCCATTATTTTTGAATTTTGTTCGGCAAGTTCAATAATGGTATGGCCAAAAACATCCTGGTACTTAGGCGGCTGTGGCTTATCGTATTTGGTTTTTTTTATTTCGCCGGTTATTTTATCAAACAAGCCGGGGGCGTGCCATTTGGTCTGGTCCTTTTCGGCCAGGGCATAACCTTTACCCTTTACGGTAACGCAATGCAGCAGTTTTGGCCCTGGGATATCCCTAAGGTCCTGCAATAGCTTAACAAGGTGTTTTACATCATGCCCGTCAACGGGGCCAAAATACCTGAATTTAAGTGCTTCAAAAAAGTTGCTGCGTTTAAGCAGGGTACCCTTTATGCTTTTCTCTATCTTTTTAGCGATCTTAAAAGCATCCGGCCCCATTGATGATATCTTGGTTAAAACAGTTGCGATATCGTCGCGGAAGCGGTTATATGGTTTTGAAGTGGTAATATCTGTTAAATACTCTTTAAGTGCCCCAACATTTGGGTCTATCGACATATTGTTGTCGTTCAGGATCACCAAAATATTAGAGTTTTCTATCCCCGCGTGGTTCAATGCTTCAAAAGCAAGGCCCGCTGTCATGGCGCCATCTCCAATAACGGCAACGTGCTGGCGGTCTGTTTCGCCTTTGTATTGCGATGCAACAGCCATGCCTAAAGCTGCGGATATAGAGGTAGAAGAGTGGCCCACGCCAAAAGTATCAAAGATGCTCTCGCTGCGTTTCGGGAAACCGCTTAAACCATTGTAAACACGGTTGGTGTGAAAATTTTCCCGGCGGCCCGTAAGTATTTTGTGGCCGTAAGCCTGGTGGCCAACGTCCCAAACCAATTGGTCGTAAGGGGTGTTTAATACGTATTGGAGGGCAACGGTAAGTTCTACAGTGCCCAGGCTGGCTGCAAAGTGCCCCCCGTTTACCGATACTACATCAATAATGTACTGGCGTAGTTCGTTGCAAATTTGCTCAAGATCGTCTTCTTTAAATTGCTTTAAATCAGAAGGATAGTTGATGCTTTTTAATAAATCACCGGCGGTTACCTGCATGTATGATATTCACTCTGTTATAACCTACAAAGTAAGCTATTTAATTACTAATAATTGGAATATATTAAAGGTAATTATTGTTTTGATTTTATTAGTTTATAATTTTTTAAATCGTAAATAGCTGTATTTTTGACACATGACCGAAGATGGGTTCTCCATAAAGTTATCGCAGTTTGAAGGCCCCTTCGATCTTTTGCTGTTTTTTATCGAGCGGGATGAACTGGATATCCATGATATCCCTATTGCCAAAATAACCGACGATTTCCTGCATTATATTCACCAGATGAAGGTGCTTAACATGGAACTGGCCAGCGAGTTTATTTTTGTTGCAGCCACGCTGATGCGCATTAAGGCCAAAATGCTGCTGCCCCGCCACAATACCGGCGAGGAGGAGAACGAGATGGATACCAAAGAGGGCCTGATTCGTAAACTCATCGAGTACAAGAAGTTTAAAGTGCTTTGCGACGAACTGCGGCCTTATGAGGACGAACGCTTTAAACAGGAGAAACGAGGCAACATTAAGGCCGACCTGGAGCAGGTGGAAAAAGTGACCGTGCCCGGCGAGGAGCTATCTGAGCTAAACCTGTACAAGCTGATGATGGTATATAACCGCATGATGCGCCAGTACATGACCCGCACCGAAGAGGTGCACCATACGGTAGTGCAATACCCATACACTATAGAAAAACAAAAGGAAGCCATAAACAACCTGCTGCGCATCAACAAAAAAATGGATTTTAAGAATATAGCCGGCAACAGCGAGAACAAAGTGCACTTTGTATATAATTTTTTAGCCGTGCTGGAGATGTTGCAGCAGGAAATGATAGATATAACTATAGGATTGGGATACAATAATTTTTGGATAGCGCCGAAGGCCCAAAGCTAAAAGACTAAAGCCAAAAGCTTTTTGCTTTGGACTTTCAGCTTTTAGCTTCTAATAACTAACTTAGCACCGTTTTACACACAACAATGAAAAGAGACAAATTAATATTCAAGCTGTTAGACGAAGAGCAGCAACGCCAGGAAGAAGGAATTGAGCTTATTGCATCAGAAAACTTTGTAAGCAAGCAGGTAATGGAAGCAGCAGGCTCTGTTGCAACCAATAAATACGCCGAAGGCTTACCGGGCAAGCGCTATTATGGCGGCTGCGAGGTTGTTGATGAAATTGAGACCATTGCTATTGAGCGTGCCAAACAACTGTTTAATGCCGAGTGGGCAAACGTGCAGCCACATAGCGGTGCGCAGGCAAATGCGGCGGTTATGCTTGCCGTATTAAACCCCGGCGATAAAATATTAGGGTTTGATCTTTCTCATGGTGGGCACTTAACGCATGGCTCGCCTGTTAACTTTTCTGGTAAACTTTACGAGCCGCATTTTTACGGTGTTGTAAAAGAAACCGGTCTTATCGACTATAAACAGCTTGAAAAAGTTGCCCTGGCCGAAAAACCAAAACTTATCATCTGCGGTGCTTCGGCTTACTCGCGCGATTGGGATTACGCTTTTATCCGTAAAGTGGCCGATAAAGTTGGCGCTTTGGTATTGGCAGATATAAGCCACCCGGCAGGTTTAATTGCCCGTGGTTTATTGACCGACCCGCTTCCGCATTGCCACATTGTTACTACTACTACACATAAAACATTACGCGGCCCGCGTGGCGGCCTTATCCTTTTAGGTAAAGATTTTGCAAACCCATGGGGTTTAAAAACACCAAAAGGCGAGATTAAAATGATGTCAGCCCTGTTAGATATGGCCGTGTTCCCGGGTACACAGGGTGGGCCGTTAGAGCATATCATTGCAGCAAAAGCAGTTGCATTTGGCGAAGCCTTGACCGATGGCTACATGAAATATATTGCCCAGGTAAAATTAAACGCGGCCGCAATGGCAAAAGCGTTTGTTGCCAGGGGGTATGACATTATATCGGGCGGTACGGATAACCATTTGATGCTTATTGACCTGCGTAACAAAAATATAACCGGGAAAGCTGCCGAGAACGTACTGGTTAGTGCAGATATTACCGTAAACAAAAACATGGTTCCTTATGATGATAAATCGCCATTTGTAACATCGGGCATACGTGTTGGTACGGCGGCTATTACAACACGCGGTTTAAAAGAGAAACACATGGAAACCATTGTTGATCTGATAGATGCTGTATTAATAGATCCGGAAAATGAAACTTCTATCAAGAAAATCCGTAAAAAGGTTCATAAATTGATGGAAGATTTCCCGTTGTATAGGGATAAAGATTAATATAATAGATGGGGCGAAGGCAGGAAAACTCTTTGGATGTTGAAAATAGGCGCCTCCAGGCACTGAATTCATATGACGTGCTTGATACGTTGCCCGAGAAAGAGTACGATGCCATAACCCGCCTGGCATCCTATATATGCCAGGCACCTATTGCTTTGATAACCTTAATTGATAATGATAAGCAATGGGTTAAATCAAAAGTAGGGCTTGATATTACCGAAACGCCCCGTAACGAGGCGTTTTGTAATTATACCATACAAGGCGATCAGGTTTTTGAGGTGCCTGACGCTTTGTTGAACGAACAGCTAAAAAGCAACCCTTTTGTTGATACTGCAGATGGCGTACGGTTTTATGCCGGTGCGCCATTGATAGATCCTGAAGGATACCGCCTGGGATCGCTTTGCGTAATTGACATGATGCCACGTAAGCTTACCAATGAGCAGCGCGACGCATTGCGTACACTAGCGGATGAGGTGATGTCGCACCTTACGCTGCGTAAGCAAAAAAAGGAACTGGAGAAAAGCCTGGATATTCATAAAGAGTTTTCTAACCTCTTCAACAGCTCTTCCGAAATCCACTTTATAGCAGGCGCCGACTCAAACATAGAAACCATTAATAATGCTGTTGAACCTATTTTGGGGTATACGCCGGAGCAGGCTATAGGTAAATCGTTGTGGGATTTTGTTGCCGGCCGCAACCGCGAACAATTTGTGCCGCTTATTGAAGTGGCCATAAAGTCGCAAAAGCCCTTTGAGATAGAGACAGAAACGGTAACCCGCACAGGCGAGGTAAAGCACATCAGTTGGACTGCCATTAACCGTGCAGGCAAGTGGTATGCCAGCGGCCGCGATACCACCTTTCAACAAAAACTGATAAACGAAACCAAGCAGCTATCGCTGGTAGCCAGCAAAATAAAAAACGGAGTTGTTATCAGCAATGCCAATGATGAGGTAGTGTGGATAAATGATGCATTTGTAAACATCACCGGTTATACACTGGAGGATGTGGCAGGCAAATTTTTGGGAGAGGTTTTAAAGGGGAAACCCAAAGATGCCGAGGCTGAGCAGGTATTGATAGACGCACGTAAAAACAATCAATCGTACGAGGTTGAGCTTTCAATGATAAGTAAAAACGGCCAGCCTTTGTGGATTTCGGTAACCAACTCTATTATTTACACTGCCGAGGGCGCTATAGAAAAATCCATCCGCATTATTATTGATATTACCAAGCGCAGGCAGGCCGAGCAGGATGTAGAGATACTATCATTTGCCGCCCGTAAATCGCCAAGCGGTATCATGATACGCGACAGTAAGGGTAGCATTATTTGGATGAATGAATCCATGGAGCACATCATTGGCTATTCTTTTGAGGAGCTAAAAGGCCAAACTGTAGGCAATAAACTAATTGGCGAAGAAACAGACATGGCCGTTTTTGAAAGCGCGGTACGGGCTGTTAAGGAAAACAAACCTTACGAGGTTGAGATAAAGATATATAAGAAAGATGGTTCTACCGCATGGGTATTTATATCAAACAGCCCACTGTTTAACGGAGTAGGTAACGTTGAGCGCCAGATAGGTGTAATGGTTGATATTACCGGGCGTAAAAAAGCGGAAGAAGAACTGACTATGCTATCCCTTGTAGCCAGTAAAACAACCAGCGGTGTTGTAATAAATAATAGCGATGGTAAGGTTGAATGGGTAAATAACGCATTTGAACAAATAACCGGCTACGCTTTAAATGATGTAAAAGACAGGCACCTGGGTGATTCGTTGAAGGGCGAACTTACTGACGTAGCTATTATACAAAAAGCGCGTGAGTTATCAGAGAAAAAGCAATCGTTTGAGGTTGACCTGCTCATATACCGCAAGGATGGGCAGCCGCTATGGATCTCGGTGATCAACTCGGTAATTATAGGCGATAGCGGCAAGGTTGATAAATACATTGAAACCATTATTGATATCACTGCTAAGAAGAAAGCCGAGCTTGAACTTATAGCAGCCAAAGAAGAAGCATTGCAGTTAAGCCGCGCCAAAGATATGTTTATCAGCGTGATGAGCCACGAGATGCGTACGCCGTTAAATGCAGTTATTGGCATGTCGCACCTGTTGCTTGACGGCAATCCGTTAGAATCGCAAAAAGAAAACCTGAGTATACTTAAATTCTCGGCCGAAAATTTAATGACCCTGATAAACGATGTACTGGATTTTACGAAAATTGAAACAGGAAACATCGAACTGGAAAAAGCCCGGATAGATATCCGAGAGATGATACAGAGCATTATAGGCTCGATGAAATATAAGGCACAAGAGAAAAATATCTATCTTACCCATGGTGTTGATACAGATATTCCGGCCCTTGTTATTGGGGACAGGGCAAGGCTTGTTCAAATTTTATTGAATTTGGTAAGTAATTCTGTTAAATTTACCAGCCAGGGCGGTGTAAACATCGATTTAAAGGTAATTGAACAAAATGATGATACGGTACGTATACGTTTTGGTGTATCAGACACCGGTATTGGCATTGCCGAGAACAAATTAAACACCATATTTGAATCGTTTAAGCAGGCAGAGGCCGATACTACCCGTAATTACGGCGGCACAGGTTTAGGTTTGGCCATTAGCAAACGTTTAATAGAGCTGCACGACTCGCGTATAAATGTTGACAGTGTGCTCGGCGAAGGTTCAACATTTTGGTTCACAATTACCTTTAATAAGGTGGTTGGCCATGCAATTAATAATAATAACAAAGTGGATACAGGATTAAATATTAATGTGTTGGTAGTTGATGATAACCAAATAAACAGGCTCCTTATTAATAAGGTGCTAAAAAAATGGGGCGCCACTGCTGATTTTGCCGAGAATGGACAGGAAGCCATTAATAAGCTTGAAGCGCACCAAAACTTTGATGTTGTATTGATGGATATCCATATGCCTGTTATGGGCGGGCTTGAAGCCGCCGGTATAATCCGTTCAAAAACCAATACTTATTTCCAAAAACTACCTATTATTGCCTTAACTGCGTCTATGTTGAGCAACCAAATGGGCCAGATAGAGGATGCCGGCATGAATGATTACATCCTGAAACCATTTGACCCTACAACCCTTTTCGAAAAACTGAGCCGCTATCAGAAGCAGTAGGTAGAGGTTAGCGGTTTGAGATCAGAGATTAGTTGTGATTTTTTAGAAAAAACCTAACCTCTAATCACTAAATGTTACTCTGCGTATGCAATCGTGGCAATACTCAATTTTAGCCCGGGTACTTTAAGCAATTCTATCCCGCAGGCTTCAAGCGTCGATCCGGTAGTGATGATATCATCAACCAATAGAACATGCTTATTCTCTAAAACTTCTGGGCGGGCAACAGCAAATACCTCCTGCATGTTTTGAAACCTGGCAAAGCGCGATTTATGCGTTTGTGTTTTGGTAGCTACGGTACGTATCAGGTTGTTTAATTCAACAATACCGCTTAGCGAAGTTGCCAGGCCTTCGGCAAAGCAGGCGCTTTGGTTATACCCCCGTTTTTTTAAACGTTTTTGATGAAGAGGTACCGGGATAATGTAATCAACTGTTGTAAACACCGGGTTTTGTATGAGTTGTTTCCCTGCCATATTACCCAGCAAATTTCCAATAAGCTGCATGCCATTGTACTTAAACTCATGTACCATATTCTGTACCTTACCGCCCTTGTTAAAATAATATAAGGCATAAGCACCTTCAATATTTAATTTACCCCAAAACTGGCGGGCAACAATATTATCGGGCTGTTGATGAAAATTGGTAAATGGCAGGTTATACAGGCAATCGGTACACAAAATATCCTCATTAGCCATCAGGCTGGCGCGGCAAGCCGGGCAAAGCTGCGGGAATATCAGCGAAACAAAATCGGCCAGGTAAGTACGGAGGGCTTGCATGAGTTTAAGGTAAAGAGAAATTATGAATAGTCCACTAACTTACTTTCCCTTACTGGTCAACTTTTTTGCGCAAAGAGAAGGTGAGGAAATTAAAAAAGAAATCCCTCTATGCAGCGCAAAGAGGGGGGGCTGGGGTGAGCCAACTCACCAATATGTTCAATATGGCTTCTACTCCTGAATGCCTTCTTTTTCTTTCTCGTTTATAGCTAACTGTCCGCAAGCGGCATCAATATCTTTACCGCGGCTACGGCGCAGGTTGGTGTTTATACCATGGCTGCGCAAGTGATCGGCAAAAGCCTCTACCTTATCTTCACCGGCATTGATAAAGCTGGCCATTGATATTGGGTTGTATTCAATAATATTAACCTTGCAGGGCAGGTGCTTGCAAAATTTTGCCAGTTCCATAGCGTCCTGTATATTGTCGTTTACACCGTCAAAAATAATGTACTCGTAGGTTACAGCATTTTTGGTTTTGGCGTAGTAGTATTTTAAAGCATCGGCTAAAGCCTTTAATGAGTTTTGCTCATTTATAGGCATTATTGTGTTGCGTTTTTCGTCGTTAGCGGCGTGCAGGGAAAGTGCCAGGTTAAATTTTACCTGGTCATCGCCCAGTTTACGTATCATTTTGGCAATACCTGCTGTTGATACTGTAATGCGTTTGGGCGACATGTTAAGTCCATCCTCTGCCGTGATGCGCTCTATCGATTTCATTACGTTGGCGTAATTTAGCAAAGGTTCGCCCATACCCATGTACACAATATTTGATAGCGGGATGCCGTAATTTTCACGTGCCTGTTTGTCTATAAGCACCACCTGGTCGTAAATTTCATCGGGGTTTAGGTTGCGTTTGCGGTCCATGTATCCCGTAGCGCAAAACTTACAAGTAAGGCTGCAACCCACTTGAGACGATACACAGGCCGTCATTCTGTCGGTTGTTGGAATTAAAACACCCTCAATTAAGTGACTATCATGTAATATAAAAGAATTTTTTATAGTTTTATCAGCACTAATCTGTGAAGTATTTATTTTAACGTTGTTGATTACAAATTTTTCATCAAGTTTAGTACGAAGTTCTTTTGAAATATTGCTCATTTCATCAAACGAGATGCATGATTTTTCCCAAAGCCATTCGTAAACCTGCTTAGCCCTAAAGCCTTTTTCATCCATATCGATGAAATGCTGCTTTATTGCTTCGGGGCTTAGGCTGCGGATATCAATTTTATCTTTTTTGTTGTTCACAATACAAAAGTACTTAATTTTAAAAATTCTGTTCTTTTTTTAAAGTCATTCTTTTCTAACATTAAAAACAATAACTAAAAGTTAATTGTAATGATATAGATTATTGGATTTAAAAAAAACATTGCTGATGCTAAGTTATATTTAATGAAAAGTTTTAAAGCCGATTACGTTTTCCCTGTTTGTGCCGATCCTGTAAAGAATGGAATTGTTACTGTAGATGATTTTGGAAAGATCGTATCAGTTACTGACGACAATTCACCCCCAACACAAACACCTATCGAAACAGTAAGCGGTATAATTGTGCCGGGCTTTATAAATACACACTGCCATACTGAGCTTTCGCACATAAAAGATAAAATAAGTGCCGGTGGTGGGCTGATCAATTTTATAAAAGACATCCTCTCTTTCAGAAGCGCCGGGCCGGGCGAAATATTGGAGGCAGCACAAGCAGCCGATCAGCAGATGTTTGATAATGGGATAGTTGCCGTTGGCGATATTTCTAATAACAGTATCACGGCACCCATCAAAGCAAAAAGCAAGTTATATTATCATACTTTTATTGAAATATTGGGGTTTTTGCCTGCAAACGCCGAGGAACTTTTTAATAAAGCCCTTGCTACGGCCGAAGAGTTTAAACCGCAATCAACATCAATAACCGCGCACGCGCCCTATTCGGTATCGAAAGAATTATTTAAGCTGATCAAACAGCATAGCGAAACCGGTACTAACCTGCTAAGTATCCATAACCAGGAGTGCGAAGACGAGAATAAATTTTACCGCTATAAATTAGGCGGGTTTATTGACCTTTATAAGCATTTAGGGGTTGATATTGGTTACTTCAGGCCGCAGGCACGTAATTCCCTGCAATCAATTATCCCGTTGTTAACCAATCGGCAAAAGGTATTGCTGGTACATAATACTTGTACCAACTTAAAGGATATTTATTTTATCAAACGGTTTGATCGTAAGGTAAACTGGTGCTTTTGCCCTAATGCCAACATCTATATTGAAAAGCGTTTACCCAAAATAGAGCTTTTTATAAACCAGGGATTCAATATTACCCTGGGTACCGATAGCCTTGCATCTAACAGTAAACTGTGCATTTTAAGCGAAATGCGCACTATACAGCAGCACTTCCCGTCTATCGGTATTGATACCTTGCTAAAATGGGGTACCATTAACGGTGCGCAATTTTTAGGTATTGATGATGAAAAAGGAACTATTGAGGCTGGTAAAACGCCCGGACTTAACCTTATTACCGGTATGGACGGCTTTAAACTAACCCCCGATACAAAGGTTAAAAGGCTGGTTTAATAATTGATTAGGTTGATTGCGTTGCATTACCTTATTTTTGTATCCAATAAATATAAGGTGTGTGCGTTTTTATAATGCATTCACCGGTAAACATAATCAACCACTTTCCAGTTAAATGAAACATCTTGATATTACGGTAAAGGGCAAAGTACAGGGCGTATATTTCAGGGCCGGTGCAAAAGCCGTTGCCGACCAGCTTGGCGTAAAAGGTATTGTAGCAAACCAGCCCAACGGCGATGTATTTATTGAGGCCGAAGCTGACGATTTAATGATGGAAATGTTTTTGGATTATTGCCACGAAGGCGCCGAACATGCTGTTGTAACCGGTGTTGAAACCCGTGAAGGCGAATTGAAAAACTATCGTAATTTTGAGATAGTAAAAAAGAGTTTATAAACCATTTTATCCTCTCTCTGATTGTCAACTGCTAAAAAATTTGCCGGACAAACCGCATTATATGGTATAAGTACCATAGCCGGTAGGGTGCTTGGTTTTTTCCTAACCCCGATATATACGCGTACATACGCCACAAAAACCTACGGTATTTTTGGTAATATGTTTAGCTATGCTTCAATGCTGAACGCCCTGCTTGCATTTGGTATGGAAACTACATATTTCAGATATTTGAATAAACATGCTGATAACAAACAGGCGGTTTACAATAATACATTCGGAGCAATATTAAGTATAGCGGTAGTGTTTTTCCTGCTTACCTTCCCTTTTGCTGGCAGCATAACCAATTGGATCCGCGTTGATAATACTACGCCAGTAGATCAGTACATATTATACACCAAATATTTTATTGGCATTTTAATTTTTGATGCCCTGTGCGTGATACCTTTTGCGAAGGTACGTGCCGATGGCCGGCCGGGGCGTTATGGTCTTATAAAACTGGCTAACGTAGTAATATTTGTTGGGTTAAACCTGTTTTTTATATACGCTGTCCCTTTTATTATAAAGCATAATTTACCGGGTGTTAATCTTATTACCCCATGGTTCATAAAGGGTTGGCTGGGTTACGTTTTTCTGTCAAATTTAATTGCCAGTATTGCTACCTTTTTAATGCTGATGCCCGAGTTGTTACAGCTGAGGCCAAAATTTAACCGCGCGCTTTTTGCCGAAATGCTGATATATAGCTGGCCGGTTTTGATAGCCAACTTCTCATACCTGGTAAATGAAAATCTTGATAAAATTTTATTAGGTAAATTATTACCCGAAGATGTAAGCGCTACACAAGTTGGTATTTATACTGCCTGCGCTAAAATATCTATCTTCCTTAGCATTTTTGTAAATGCATTTAGGCTTGGAGCCGAACCTTTCTTTTTTAGCCATGCCAAAAATAAAAATGCAACGCAAACCTACGCACGTATCATGACATACTTTGTAATTGCCGTATGCCTGATCTTCGTGGCACTGGTAGCAAATATCCAACTGCTGAAATATTTTATAAAGGGTAAGGATGCAGAGCAAACTAATTTATATTGGTCAGGTATACAAGTGGTCCCTGTATTATTGTTTGGTTATGTAAGCCTGGGTATTTATATGAACTTATCTGTTTGGTATAAACTTACCGATCAGACCAAATATGGATTATACATATCTGGCATAGGTGCTTTGCTTACAATCGTGCTTAACATTATTTTTATCCCTTACTATGGCTACATAGCTTCGGCTTGGATCTCATTAGCTGCTTATGCCAGCATGATGATCATGTCGTACATCTGGGGGCAAAAAAATTATCCTATCCCGTATGATATTAAAAAGAACCTGACCTATATTATATTATCAGCTGCACTCGTTTATATATCGTTCACAGTTTTTAAGCGCAATATATTTATTGGCAATGGCTTGTTAATACTGTTTGGATTGGGCGCGTTGTACACCGAACGTAAAGAACTAAAAGCTATCTTTAACAGATAAAAGCATTGGGCAGATAAATGAAATTAGCCGCAGCCATTATATTACTTACAGGGGTATCATTTACCTGCCTGGCGCAAAACAAGCCGGGGAAGGCTAATAGTGCCATAGTAAGTGCCGCAAAACCAATGACAGCCGCCGATAGCGGTATGGTAAAACAACTCTTCTTTTCGGCCCTGCGCGAAAAAACGGTGGAGAACACCAAACTGGCTGCCGAGCTTTTTAACCGCATTTTGCAGATAGACCCCACAAATGATGCCACTATGTTTGAGTTGGCTAACCTGGAGAAAGCGCAGAATAACTACCCGGTTATGCAAAACCTGCTGGAGCGGGCAGTTACTGTAAACCCTAATAATGAATGGTACTGGATAGCCCTTGCCGGTAGCTATGAAAAAAGCAACGACCTGGATAAGCTGGAGAATGTTTTTAACGAACTTATTCGCCTTGACCCAAGTAAGCCCGACTACTATTACGATAAGGCCAACGCCCTGTTCATCCAAAAAAGGTACGACGAGGCATTGGCCATGTATGATAAAGTAGAAGAACTTGCCGGCCCAAGCGAAGACCTGCTGCTTAATCGCCAAAAAAATTATATCAGGCAGGGTAATATTAAAAAGGCCATTGCCGCGCTTGATGAATTAATATTGGTTAACCCATTACAGGTAAAATATTACCTGATGCAAGCCGAGATATACAACACCAATAATTTAAATGATAAAGCACTCGCGGTATTGCAAAAAGCAAAAGCGATCGATTCGAAAAACGGGTTGATACATCTGGCGCTTTCAGATATCTACCGCGAAAAAAACAACATTGAGGCAAGCTATGACGAATTGATAGCAGCTTTTGCTATTCCCGACCTGGACATCGATCAAAAGATCAGGATAATTTTGGGCTATGTTCCTAAATTCCCCGATGCAAATGCAAAGGCCAGCGCGCTTGAACTGAGCCGCATCCTCACCGTTGCACATCCTGCCGAAAGTAAAGCATTTGCCATATACGGCGATATGCTGCTGCAAAGCGAAAAAATAAGTGATGCCAAAACAGCCTATAAAAAAGCCATTAGTTTAGATAACCAGGCCTACAGCGTGCAGGAGCAACTGGTGAGGATAGATCTTGGCGAAAACGACCTGGACGCAGCCATTAAAGATGGTGAAAGCTCACTCTCGTTTTTTCCTAATCAGGCATGGATGAATTATATGGTAGGTGTGGCCTGGCAGCAAAAACGCGATTATAACAAAGCCATATCCTATTTACGCACAGCCACAGTTTTAGAAACGCAGGACAAAGACCTGCTTTCGCAAAGTTTTTCGGCCCTGGGCGATTGTTACCACTCACTTGGCGATAATAAAAGCTCGGATAGCGCCTATGAAAAAGCCATCGCCATAAACCCTGATAATGCGTTTACACTGAACAATTACGCCTACTATTTGTCGTTAAGGAATGAACGCTTAGAAAACGCGGCGCAAATGTCAAAGCATAGCACCGACCTGCAGCCCAACACAGCATCGTTTGAAGATACGTATGCCTGGATCCTGTTTAAGCAGAAAAAATATACCGAAGCTAAACTTTGGATAGAAAAATCACTCCTACATGATAAAGGAGCCAGCGCCACAAAAACAGAACATTATGGCGACATCCTGTTTTTTTTAGGAGATACCGACGGCGCCCTGCAAAACTGGACAAAAGCAAAAACGCAGGGTGGTAAGTCGCCGGTTTTAGAACGAAAGATAAATGAAAAGAAATATTCTGAATAAAATAGCCGTTGTTTTTTGCATCCTGGCACTGGTTGCCTGTAAATCGAAAAAGCTGGTTGTTGTAAACCGCCCTACCACCGCAGTAGATTCTGCCGCAATTAATAAAGAGAATAGTATTCATGCAAGGCTGGCTGCTATCCAGTCGCAGCAGGTTTCGTTTAATACCTTCTCGGGCAAGGCAAAAACCAAATTGGATATAAACGGCAACAGTAATGATGTTACGCTAAACATCCGCGTAGCGCGCGACCAAAAGATCTGGATCTCGGTAACCGCTATTATTGGTATAGAAGTAGCCCGTGCGCAAATCACGCCCGATAGTATTATTGTCGTGAACCGGTTGCAAAGTGTTTATCTTAAGAAACCGTTTAGCTATGTGTACACCTATGCCAGCAGGCAAATTACCTTTAAAACACTGCAAGCATTACTGGTTGGCAATGCCATCCCCGAGGTGCTGAACAGCAAGCCTGATTTTGATGCCGAGGGTAATAATACTGTACTAAGCGGCACTTTGCAGGATCTGGTATACAAGCTTTTGTTAGGCCCTGATATGAAAGTTACGCAAACCAACCTGTCAAACCAGTTTGGTGGTAAATCCTTACAGGTGGCCAATAATGTTTTTATACAGGCCGATAACCGGGTTATCCCTTCGCAGATAGATATTTCATCAACAGCGGGCGATAAAAAGATCAGGTTAAACCTGCGTTATACACAGGCCGAGTTTGATAAGCAACTCGATTATCCTTTTAGTATCCCAAAAAGTTACGAACCTGCTAATTAAATTATATTTTTGGTGAATGAAATTTTTTAGAGCCGCATTATTTCTTGTTTGCGTATTTGCAGCTACCGGTGTTTTTGCACAAAGCAGTGCCGAGCTTAAACGCAGGCGCGATAAATTAACCGATGAGTTAGAGCAACTTAACCGCGAGTACCAGGAAACGGCAAGCAATAAAAAAGTATCATTAAAACAGCTTAACATACTTAAAGCACAAATAAACCTGCGCGAAGAAAAGATAACCAATATCAATTCAGAGGTAAGAAACTTAGATAATCAAATCTCTGAGAGCAATAATACCGTACGTAGTTTACAAAGCCAGTTAGACCAGCTTAAAAAAGAATACGCAGGCATGGTTCTTTTTGCTTATCGTAACCAAAGTGCCTACAATAAACTGATGTTTATTTTTGCATCAAAAGACTTTAACCAGGCATACAGGCGTTTAAAGTATTTACAGCAGTTTGGTACTTATCGCGAGCGGCAGGCCGGTTATATACAGGGCACACAAAAAGATCTGCATGTTAAGATAGTTGAGCTGGATAAGAACAAAAAAGAAAAAAGCGACCTGCTGCAAAGCCAGGAAAAAGAGAAAGAAGAGTTAGGAAAAGCTAAAAATAACCAGGTAAAAGTAATTACCGACCTGTCTAAACATCAGGGAGAGCTAAAGCAGCAGCAAAAAGACGTACGTAAAAGGATAGCTGCGGCTAACCGCGAGATACAGAATACGATAAGGCGCGAAATTGAAGAGTTAAGGCGCAAGGCCGAAGCAGAAGAGAGGGAAAGGGCCCGCATAGCCGCCGCGAAAGCGAAAGCCGAAAACCGTGAGGTAGTAGCCCCAACCAAAAAAGCGATAACCAAAAACTCAACAACAAGTGAGATCTTGAACTCGACACCTGAAGCGGCTAAACTGTCTAACGACTTTTTAGGCAACAGGGGGCGTTTGCCATGGCCGGTAGCAACAGGCCAGTTAATTCATGGGTTTGGTAGCTATAAAGAAGATGGTATAAGCATTGATAACACCGGGTACGAGATAAGGACCAATAATGGGGCACCGGTTAGGGCCGTATTTGACGGAACGGTGAAAACCATTGTTGATTTAGGCGGCAGTTATTTGGTGATCATTATACATGGGGAGTACTTTACATCTTACCAGAATTTAAGAACGGTTAACGTTACTAAAGGGCAAAAAGTAAGTACTAAACAAACTATTGGTACTGCAGCGCTTGATCAGTTATCGGGCGATGCAACCATCATATTCTCTATCAATAAGGGCAGGGATTCGGTAGATCCTAAAATGTGGCTTGCACCAAATTGATTTTAAACCTTATAGTACTAATTGTTTATATTTGTAACCTTAATTTATAAAAGATGTTAAGTTCAGTGCTTTTATTTTTGAACATAGGTAGCGGTGAGATGATTTTGATCCTGTTTGCTGCTCTAATGCTTTTTGGTGGTAATAAGCTGCCTGAGCTTGCGCGCGGGTTGGGTAAAGGTATTCGCGATTTTAAGGATGCATCAGAAGATGTTAAACGAGAAATAAATAACCAGATAAACAATTACGAAGAAAAGAAACCCGAAAAAAAGGAAGAAGTTGCGGCTGAAATACCAGCCACTACCGAGCCTGAGCATACTTATGAACCGGTAGAAGGTACCATAGCTGCGTATAAGGGGTATATTGCCGGTGCCGATGCTATTGAAGAGCCGGAAGTGGCTAAAACAGCCGAAGATGCTACTTATGAGCATAATGCGGAAGTAGAGCATCCCGAAGCAGAAAAAGTACACAGCCCTATCAATTTAACCAAAACAGAAGAAGAACCGGTTAAAAAAACTGCTGAAGAAGAATATAATAAAAACAAAAATATTTAACATAACATAAAACTTAAAAATCATGGGTGGATTAGGCGCACCAGAAATCATTCTGATCATCGTTGCAATATTAATTATGTTCGGCGGTAAAAAAATTCCTGAACTAATGAAAGGATTAGGCAGGGGCGTTAAAGAATTTAAAGACGCGCAGAACGGTGAAAGCAATACTGCAAATACTACTACTACAGAAGATAAAACCAAGGTTTAATTTTCTGCCCTTTTATTGTACAGCTAAACTTTAGCTGTTTAAACGTGTAAACTTATCTGTTGAAATAGTTATGCTTCAACGGATAAGTTTTTTATTTTAGGCCCATGGCTAAAAACTATACCTCTTATATAGAAATTAAGAGCGGGTTGAAAAGTGGGGAGATCACGGCTGAAAGCCTGGTAAAAGGTTACCTTCAGCAGATAAAAACCAACACACATTTAAACGTGTTTAACGAGGTTTTTGAAGATGAGGCACTTGCCTCTGCAAAAAAAATTGATGCACGCATTAGCAACGGCACTGCCGGTAAGCTTGCCGGGATGGTTATCGCTATTAAAGATAACATTTGCTATAAAGGGCACAAGGTTTCCGCATCATCCAAAATTTTAGAAAATTTTACATCTATATATTCAGCAACTGTTGTTGAGCGCTTGCTTGCGCAGGATGCCATTATTATTGGCCGCTGTAACTGTGATGAATTTGCTATGGGCGCCGCTAACGAGAATTCGTTTTTTGGCCCGGTAAAAAATTATGCTGATGTAACCCGTGTTTCGGGTGGTTCATCGGGCGGCTCGGCAGTGGCGGTACAAGCCGGCATGTGCCACGCCGCTCTCGGTACAGATACAGGTGGTTCGGTAAGACAACCCGCATCGTTTTGCGGGGTTGTCGGTTTAAAACCTACTTATGGCCGTATCTCGCGCCATGGTGTAATCAGCTACGCCTCGTCATTTGACCAGGTAGGCCCGTTAACCAAATCAGTATCAGATGCGGCATTACTGCTTGAGGTTTTATCCGGGGTAGATGAATACGACAGCACGCTGTCGCAACACACCGTACCTGCTTCTGCCGATCTCAAAAAAGAAACAGGTAAAAAAAATATCGCCTATTTACAGGAAGCCTTATCAAGCCCGGGTGTTGACGCGGATGTAAAAGCCACCCTTACAACTTACATAGAAAAACTGCGTGCCGATGGCCACACGGTAAAGCCTATAACATTTGAATACCTTGAATACCTGGTACCAACTTATTATATATTGGCCATGGCCGAGGCTTCATCAAACCTTGCCCGGTACGATGGTGTACATTACGGCTATCGTAGCCCCAACGCTACCGACCTGCAATCAACCTACAAACTAAGCCGGTCCGAAGGTTTCGGTAAGGAAGTGAAACGCCGCATTATGCTGGGTACGTTTGTACTAAGCGCCGGGTATTACGATGCGTATTATGCCAAAGCCCAAAAAGTGCGCAGGCTTATCCAAAATAAAACCAACGAGATTTTAAAAGACTTTGATTTTATACTGACACCCACTGCGCCCGAACCTGCCTTTGCGCTTGGTGTAAAAGAAAAAGACCCTGTGGTTACTTACCTGCACGATATTTTTACAGTGCAGGCCTCGTTGGTGGGCATGCCTGCCATTTCGCTTCCGGCAGGCAATAACAATAAAGGTTTGCCGTTAGGGTTACAATTATTAACTAAAAGTTTCGACGAGCAGGCGCTGCTTAATTTTTCCGAATATTTTATGCAGCTATAATTTTATTGTGGTGAATTAAATTTTGTGGATAATACTAAAAAAACATAGAGTGTTTTAACCTCTTAAGTTTTACTTGTTTTCATTTGTATTTAATGATATATTCACTTCGTTAAAAATATTTACCTGTCACAATGAAAAAACTTTATCCTAAGCAACAGTGCTTTTTTAAGCTATGTATTGTATTACTTATCGCAGTTGTTGCTGTAATTTATGGTTGCCGTAAGGATATTTCCAAGCCTGGGGATAATCCCACTGCAACTATTACCGATCCTAAAATTGCCAAAGCAAAAAGCTGGTACGAAACTAACTACTCAAAACCCGGAGTAAAACCTTCATCGCAAAACACCAATGCCGTAGGCGATGACTTTGACCTGAGCCAATTTTTTAGTCCCGACTGGACAGCAGCCAAAAACTATACCCGCTTTAATGACGATGTTATAGAAATGCCGGTGGATGCCGCTTCGGCAATAGGGCTTAAAGTGGGTTCTGCATCGCAAAGTAACAGCCGTAGTTCGGTATTGATATTAAAGCGGGGCGATACTTACAAAGCCTATGTAATGACGATTGTTGGCTACCCCGAATATCTTAACGCCGATACATCAAAACTGGCGAATAACAGCTATGGCAAGCACGACGCTAACTTTAGCGGTATGGTATACTATACCACCCCGCAGGGCGAATTTGTAGACGGCTATACTTACAAAAACGGCGTTATTAAAGGGCAATTAGTAGATAACTATACTGCTACAACTACAGGGGGGCAGGCCATACAGAGCATAACCCCCAACTCGTACCAGGCAATTCAGGTTTGTACGGCATGGTACCAAAAAGTTGGCGAAGTTTGGGTATACTTAGATACACAATGCCATACAGAAGTTATTGAAGTGCCTGATCCAAGTACCCCTCTGCCACCAATTACCCCACCAAGTAGCGGTGGCGGCGGCGGCGGAGATTCACCAGGCAACCCGAATCCAGATTGTCCCCCGGGCAGTACGATACAAAGCGTAAAAGGCGGTAATGTTATCAACACCTTAAAAATAATGTTACGCCCGCCGGGCGATGGTGGTTTCCCGCCACCTGGTGGAGGAGATAATCCATGTACAATAAAACCGGTTGAAGACCCTTGTGATAAAATTAAGAGACAAAAAGCAAATGCTGATCTTAAAAGTCAATTAACAGATTTAAAAAACAAACTTAATCTTAATTATGAAGCGGGATACGTGAAATTATCTAATTCCGCTCCACAGTATATAACAGGAACACCAAACACCCTTTCATGGAATGCGCCACAATTAGCAACTATTGTAAACGGTTCAATGGAGTATATAAATCATAATCACTACACAGCCCCTCAGTCATTGTCAACCTTTAGTGAAGATGATATAAAGGCGTTTTATCAGTATATTCATTATAATAAAGTAGTTAATGAAAATACGTTTACATTTTCGGTTGTTACCAGCCAAGGAATGTCGTATTCTTTAGTATTAAATGATAAGCAAAAATTCGATTCGTTTTATAATACCTATTTTTCAGACGCTATTGGTCAAAATCTTTTTAATGGCCTTTATAATAGTTATATTAGTGCAACAAATTCGCCAACAACTAATGAAGCAAATTTACTTTCAATGGTAAACTTACTTAATATGGGAGTGTCAGTAATGAAAGGCAATACAGATTTCTCGAATTGGGTCGTTTCGTCGTATGACCCTATAACTAACACCATAACCTTTAAAAATTGTAACTAATATGAAAACCCTTTTAATAATATTATCAATCATATTTTGTGGCTGTGCAAATGCACAAATAAAAACATTAGACTTAAATCATGGTAAATATCTTGAAAATTCGTTTAAGGATGATTTTTTAGGTAAATGGAAAGCCAATAAAAATGATTTCAAGGTCAGTATCAGTAAAGAAAAAAAGCATATTAAAAGAGGAACTATGGATGTTTACATAGATTTCTTAAATATCAGGATCACACATTTTTTAAGCAACGGGGTACAAGTAGCTAATAGATTTACTTCGGAAATGTCCTTAATCTCTGTTGGAAATAGCGACAGCTTTACAGGTACTTTTAGAGATACAATATCTGGAAACAATATTAAAATAAACTTAAAACGTATAAATAGTAATGAACTTTTGTTTACTGCAAGTCTACCCGAAATAGATTTTACAAACCATCCAGAAAATGGCACTATTTTTCCAAGAAAAGTAAATTTAGTAAGGGATTAATTTACGGGGTCACAAAATGTCTCTTTTGCCGCGAGCTTTTAGCTCATGGTGCACATAACAATAACAATAAAGGTTTGCCGTTAGGGTTACAATTATTAACTAAAAGTTTCGACGAGCAGGCGCTGCTTAATTTTTCCGAATATTTTATGCAGCTATAATTATTTAATATATTAGTAAATAATTGTCAGAAAACTTTTTTTGAGAGTTTACCCTAAAATATGAAGAGACTGTTTCCTTTTATTATTTGTGCATTATTTATACAAATAGTTAAAGCAGATACCAAAGCCGTGTTTAATATGGCACCGGCAGATATAGTGCAGCAAGATACTAACGTGCTTTTGCCTGTTATACAGGCGCCGGTATCTATTTACCAAAACAATATTTTTAAACGCCGGCTCGATTCTATTCAGCACGAAGTGCCGTTAGATTATAATGGTTACGTACAAGCTTATATAGACAATTATATGCGCCGCCGCGATGAAATGGGCCGCATGTTGGGCTTATCCAGATATTACTTCCCTATTTATGAGAAAGCGTTTCACGATGCAGGTATCCCCGATGAGATCAAATACCTGTCGATAGTAGAGTCGGCGCTTAACCCGAATGCTATTTCGAGGGTAGGGGCAGCTGGTCCGTGGCAGTTCATGTCAGAAACAGCCAAGATCTACGGCCTTAGCATGACCGATTATGTTGACGACCGCCGCGACCCTATCCAGGCAAGCGCTGCCGCTGCTGCATATCTAAAAGATGCTTACCTGCAATTTGGCGATTGGCTGCTGGCCATAGCATCATACAACTGTGGTAAAAGCAACGTGTTGCACGCGCTTGAGCAAACCGGCACACACGATTACTGGTCGATCCGCGAACTGCTGCCTGCCGAAACACGCGGTTATGTGCCTGCATTTATCGCCATAAATTATGTGATGAAATATCACAAATACCATTACATAGTTCCGCAAACGGGTAATTTAGCTATTGTTACCGATACCATTATGGTAAACAAGTTTGTATCGCTAAACCGCGTAGCACAGGCACTGGGTATGCCATTAAAGGATGTTTGTACGTTGAATCCATCTTACAGGCAGCAACTGGTAAACGGTACAGCCGCCATTCCGCGCCGCATAGTTATCCCTAAAATTGATAAAGAGCGCGATAATATTTTGCGCAATGCCATAGCCGATTTAAATGCGCCTATACCGGTGCTAAGGCCAATACAATATGTGGCAATTGTACCACCACCGCCGCCAATGCCTGTTAAACCGCCGGTAATGGCCGTGCAGCAGGCCGTTGTTGAGGGTAAAGTGGTTGCCCCAACTATACATACTACAAAAAAAGGCGAAACACTTACCAGTATTGCCACCATGTATGGTGTAAAGGTTGAGCAATTGATGCAATGGAACAGGGCCTTAGGTAATAATGCAACACTGCCGCTATTGCCGGGCTTAGCTGTTAATATAGGCAGGGGATAAAGATATTTTTGTGAAGCCCGGTTTTGATGTATTTCGAGACCGGGCTTTTTTTATTAGCCACTTCAGGAAAACTAATTGTAATTTTGGGGGCTGAATTATTGAGACCATGAACAAACCCAATCGTAAACAGGACGCCTTAAACTATCACTCCAAAGGCCGCCCCGGTAAAATACAGGTAGTACCCACAAAGCCTACCAATTCTCAACGCGACTTAACTTTAGCCTATTCCCCTGGTGTTGCCGAGCCATGCCTGCGTATAGCCGATAATGTTGAAGATGTATATAAATACACCGCTAAAGGCAACCTGGTAGCGGTTATCAGCAATGGTACGGCGGTACTTGGCCTGGGCAATATTGGCCCCGAAGCCAGTAAACCGGTTATGGAGGGTAAGGGCCTTCTGTTTAAGATCTATGCGGATATTGATGTGTTCGATCTGGAGATAAACGCCAAAACGGTTGATGAATTTGTAAATATTGTAAAGGCGCTTGAGCCAACTTTCGGGGGTGTTAACCTCGAAGATATATCTGCCCCAACCTGCTTTGAAATTGAGCGCAGGTTAAAGGCCGAAATGAAGATCCCGGTGATGCACGATGACCAGCACGGTACGGCAATCATATCGGGCGCGGCGTTGATGAATGCCTGCGAGATACAGGGGAAAAAACTTGACAAAATAAAAATGGTTGTGAACGGTGCCGGCGCGGCAGCTGTGTCATGTACAAAAATGTACCTTTCTCTTGGGGTAAAAAAAGAGAACCTGGTAATGTTTGATATTAATGGGTTATTGACCCCTAATCGTACCGACCTGGATGAAATGCGCCTGCAATTTGCCACAAACCGTAAAGATATTACCACCCTTGCCGATGCAATGAAAAATGCCGACGTATTTGTTGGCCTATCGGCAGGTAATGTGGTTACACAGGCAATGCTGGTAAGCATGGCTAAAAACCCAATTGTTTTTGCCATGGCCAACCCCGAGCCGGAAATAACCTACGATTTGGCTACAGCCGCACGTAAGGATATTATTATGGCCACCGGCCGTTCCGATTATCCTAACCAGGTTAACAATGTATTGGGTTTCCCGTACATTTTCCGTGGGGCGCTTGATGTAAGGGCTACTGCCATAAACGAAGAAATGAAGATAGCGGCGGTAAAGGCAATTGCCGAGATGGCTAAAAAGCCCGTACCCGAAGCCGTTAACTTAGCATATAATATTACCAACCTAAAGTTTGGGCGCGATTACATCATCCCTAAACCTATGGATCAGCGCCTCATCACCGAGGTGTCTTCGGCAGTTGCAAAAGCGGCCATCGATTCGGGCGTTGCCCGCAAAACCATCACCGATTGGGATGCCTATAATGAGGAGTTACTATCACGCTTAGGTAACAACAATAAGTTGCTGCGCGACATTACCAATAAGGCTAAACAGAACCCTAAACGTGTAGTATTTGCAGAGGCTGATACTTATAAAATACTGCGTGCTGCACAAATTGTGAAGGATGAGGGGATTGCCACACCAATTTTATTGGGTAATGCAGAGAAGATAAGGACAATAATGCGCGAGAATGAGCTTGATTTGGGCGATGTACAGATTATCGATCCAAGAATTGAGACCGAGCGAACGCTTGAGTTTGCGCAATTCCTGTTCAAAAAACGCCAGCGTAAAGGGGTAACCTTGTTCGAAGCTAAAAAACTAATGATGGTTGACCGTAACTATTACGGCGCTTGCATGATCCACTTTGGCGAAGCAGATGCCTTAATATCGGGTTTAACCAAAGATTATGCAACCACCATTAAACCGGCCTTGCAGATAATAGGCACCGAAGCCGGTGTAAACCGTGTGGCTGGTATGTACCTGATGATAACCGAAAAGGGGCCTGTGTTTTTTGGTGATACCACGGTAAACGTAAACCCATCGGCACAGGAACTGGTAGATATTACCGTATTGATGGATCGCTCAATAAAACAATTGAACATCCAGCCGCGTATAGCAGTATTGTCATACTCTAACTTTGGTTCTAACGCCGGCGATATACCCGAAAAAACGAGGGAAACGGTACGTATCCTTCATGAAAAGTATCCGGATATGATTGTGGATGGCGAAATGCAGGCTAACTTTGCTTTAAACTCATCATTGTTAGCTGATAACTTCCCGTTCTCTACTCTAAGTGGCAAACCCGCCAATACATTAATATTCCCGGGTTTGGCATCTGGTAACATTGCTTATAAGCTATTACAGGAAATTGGCGGCGCTGAGGCTGTAGGCCCTATTTTGCTGGGTATGAAAAAGCCGGTGCACGTATTACAATTAGGCAGTTCTGTTCGCGAGATAGTGAACATGGTTACCATTGCCGTAATAGATGCGCAGGTAAAGTGCGCTGAAGCCAAACCATCAAAAGCTAAAAAATAACCAATGTACGATTATATTGATGGTAAACTTGCCTTTAAAGGCGCGGCGCATGTAGTAATAGATGCCGGCGGCGTTGGCTATCATATTAATATATCATTAAACACCTACTCGCAATTACCCGAGGGCGAGCGTTGCAAACTTTTTGTTTGGCTGCACGTAAAAGAGGATGCACACACCCTATATGGCTTTGCCAGCGAGGGCGAGCGCAGACTTTTCATGCATCTTATATCTATATCAGGCATAGGGCCAAATACCGGGCGTATGATGTTGTCGTCTATAACCCCCGCCGAGATACAGGCGGCTATTGTGCAGGGCAACGTGGCAGCCATACAAAGGATAAAAGGGATCGGCCCAAAATCGGCCCAACGTGTGATTTTAGAACTGCAAGACAAGCTTAAAAAAGAAGGCCCTGATACGCTTACCGTAATGCCAGGGTTAAAAACGGCAAAAGATGAAGCTCTTTCTGCCCTTGTAATGCTTGGATTTGTTCGTAACGTTGCAGAGAAAGTATTGGAGCTGGAAATAGCTAAAAATACCGGGGTTTTAACTGTAGAACAATTGATTAAATCTGCATTAAAAAGCTTATAATTACTTTGCAATAAATAACACGCTTGATTAAAAATTTTACTACCAGGCTTTTTGTAGTTATACTCTTTGTATCTGCTTTAAGCGGGGTGGGAAAGTTATACGCACAACAAACACCGGTTCAGCCTACGCAAACCGGTCAGCAGTTCCCTACGCAACAGCAACCGCAATTTCCAAATCAACAGCAGTCACAGTTCCCCAATCAGCAACGTACAGGGCAACAATCACAGCAAGCCACTAATCAGCAGCAAACGCAGTTCCAGCAGCCCGGCCAGCGCCCGGTAGCAACAAAGCCGCAGCAAACTGCGCCGGTTGCCGCCAAGGCAGATACCGGTAAAAAACTTGGCCCCATCAGTTTAACTGAGCCAATGAGCAAAAGGCAGCGCGAGGGGATTTTTTTTATCGACCCTCCGGGATTGATACGTACAGTTGAATATGATGCCGCTACAAATAAATATGTTTTATATGAACGGTTAGGTAACCTGCTTTACCGTGCGCCACAATATTTAACCTTTGGCGAATATTTAATGCTGATGCAAAGGGGCGTAAAGCGCGAATATTTTAAACAACTGGCAGATAACTATGCCTATGAATCACAACAGCCGGGCTTTATACCGCAGATGAAGATAAGGAGCAAAACTTTTGAACAGATCTTTGGCAGCTCAAATATCAACATACGCCCGCAAGGGTCGGCAGAGGTGATCCTGGCCGGGCAGGTCAATAAAAACGAAAACCCGCTGTTTAATACCCGCCAACGTAACCAGTTTAACTTCAATTTCGATCAGCGGATCCAACTGAACGTTACCGGTGATATTGGCGATAAATTAAAGATCACCACAAATTATAATACCGAGGCGCAGTTTCAGTTTGAGAATCAGATAAAGCTTGATTACACGGGGCATCCGGACGAGATCATCCAAAAGATAGAGGCGGGTACGGTTAGTATGCCGTTAAATACCACACTTATATCGGGCAGCCAGGCCTTGTTTGGTGTTAAAACCAAGCTAAAGTTTGGTAAGCTTGATGTAACCAGTATTTTCTCGCAACAGCGGTCGCAGGCAAAAAATATCACCATAAAAAACGGCGCGCAGGAGCAAAATATCAACATCACCGCTGCCGACTACGAAAGCAATAAACACTTTTTTTTATCGCAGTACTTCCGTAATAACTATAACAGGGCGCTGGCTAATATCCCTATTATCAGCTCTAACATCAACATTACAAAAATTGAGGTTTGGACAACCAACCGTACCAACGTCACAACCGACTCGCGCGATATACTGGCATTTTTAGATTTGGGCGAAAATAAACCCTTCAATACCTCAGTTGTAACAGGTGGTACAAGTGCTTACCCTGCAGGGTTTAAAGGCCCCGGCTTTCCGCAGCAATCAAATAACTTGTTAAATGTGTTGCCTGCCACTGCGCGTAATACTAACTCAAACGATGTGGCCAACCTTTTCAGGACCACGCGTGCTACAGATAACTACGCCAAGCTTACCTATGCCCGTAAATTAACCGATAAAGAGTTTACCCTGCACCCGCAATTGGGTTATATATCATTAAATTATCCTTTAAATAACGATGAGGTTTTGGCTGTTGCTTATCAGTACACCGTAAATGGTGTGCAGTACCAGGTGGGTGAGTTCTCGAGCGACAGGGCGGTTGACCCCGGCACCCCCACCGTTTTATTTACCAAATTATTAAAAAACGAATTACTTAAAACTGACCTGCCTACCTGGGACCTGATGATGAAGAACATCTACTCGTTAGGCGCGTACCAGATAAGCTCAACAAATTTTAAGTTGAATGTATCCCGTTTGGATGATAAATCGGGCATCGAGAAAACCATTATGGACGAGGGGCAAAACACCAAAAGTAAACGCTGGATGCAGCTTACAGGTGTAGATAACCTGGATCAACAAAATGATAAACGCCCGGATGGGTATTTTGATTTCTTGGAAGGTATCACCATCGATTCGCAAAACGGGCGCATTATGTTCCCGGTACTGGAGCCCTTTGGCAGCGACCTGGCTAAACAGTTTATCCCATCAGAAACCGACCTGGTGGCCCGGTATGTTTATCAGCCGCTTTATGATTCTACAAAAACTATCGCGCAGCAATTTTTTCCTAAACTAAACAGGTATTTAATAAAGGGTACCTACACTTCGCAAAGCGGATCGGAATACCAGTTGAATGCAGTTAACATCCCGCAAGGGTCTGTTGTGGTTACGGCCGGTTCGGTTAAACTACAGGAGGGTAATGATTATACTATTGATTACAGTGCGGGCCGTATCCGTATATTAAACCAGGCTTTGCTGGCATCGGGCCAAACCATCAATGTTAAGTTAGAGAATAACGAACTTTTTGGCGTACAGCAAAAATCATTGTTCGGCACCAGGCTTGATTATCATTTAAATGATAAATGGGCATTGGGCGCAACCATGATGCATCTTACTGAGCAGCCCATAACGCAAAATGAAATTGCCGGCGAGGAATCTATCTCAAATACCATCTGGGGTTTTGACGCTAACTATAGTTCGCAATCAAGGTTTTTAACCCGTTTGGTTGATAAGCTGCCATTTATACATACCAAGGCGCCATCAAGCATAAACTTTAGCGGCGAGTTTGCCCAGTTACTACCGGGTAGCCCCGGCGCATTGAATTTTGCCGGCTCAAAAAACGGTACTTCTTACCTGGACGACTTTGAGAACAGCCGTTCTGTTATCGATATAAAAAGTGCTATCAACTGGCAAATATCCGGCACACCGCAAATGTTTAGCGAGTCGGCCAATTTTGATGACCTAAGCTACGGCTATAACCGCGCCCGCTTGGCCTTTTACAACATCGACCCAATATTTTACACCAATTCGGGCTCTGTTAATGTATCGCGTAACGAGCTTTCTAACCATTACGTAAGGCAGGTTATAGAGCAGGAGGTGTTTCCATATAAACAATCAACCACCGGCCAGCCGTTAAGCTTATCAACCCTTAACCTTGCTTTTTACCCAACCGTGCGCGGGCCTTATAACTTTACCACTACAGGCCTTAATAATGATGGCACATTGCAGAACCCCAGGAACCGCTGGGGAGGGATGTTCCGTAAGTTAGAAACCAACGATTTTGAATCGTTAAACGTAGGATATATAGAGTTTTGGATATTAGACCCGTTTATTTATAAACCAAACTCAACAGGGGGCGATCTGTACTTTAACCTGGGGAGTGTATCTGAAGATATATTAAAGGATGGCAGGAAAAGCCTGGAGAATGCTTTACCGGTTGATGGTTTAACCGCCGATAAGGTGGATGAGACCAACTGGGGGCGCGTATCAAAATTGCAGCCGGTTATTAATGCTTTTGATAACGACCCCAATTCGCGCAGGCTGCAGGATGTTGGTTTGGACGGACTGAATGACGACGGCGAAAAAGTGAAATTTGCACCTGTTATACAACAAGTGCAAGGCCAGCTAAACCAACAAGCCGCCGCCGTTTTTGCCGCCGATCCATCATCGGATGATTACCGTTATTACCAGGGCAGGGAACTTGACCAGGCCGGTGCCGGTATATTAGAACGCTACAGCCGTTATAACGGCACGGAAGGCAACTCTAAAACGGCCGAACAATCGCAGGCAGAGCTTGGGATCCAAACGTCGGCATCAACATCATTGCCCGACGGGGAAGATATAAACCGCGATAATAACATGAGCCAAACGGATGAGTATTTTCAATACAAGGTATCTATAAGGCCGCAGGATATGGTGATAGGGCAAAATTATATTAATGATAAAATAACCACTGCTGTAAAGTTGCCAAATGGCACCACTGAGGCGGTTACCTGGTACCAGTTCAGGATCCCGATAACCGATTACCAAAGCAAAGTAGGGAACATACAGGATTTTAAAGCCATCAGGTTTATGCGGATGTTCATGACCAATTTTGCCGATACATCTGTTTTGCGTTTTGCCACACTGCAACTGGCCCGCAGCGAATGGCGTACTTTTAACATTGAGAATAACCCGCTTAACGTAATTGCCGATCCGGCCATCACCAACCCTGTAATAGATGGGTCTACCCTTGATGTGCAGGCGGTTAATATTGAAGAGAACGGTAACCGCACGCCTATACCTTATGTAGTGCCGCCGGGCATTAACCGCCAGCGCAACTACAATAACCTGCAAACAGATACCAAGCTTAACGAGCAATCGCTATCGTTAAATGTGGCCAACCTGCGCGATGGTTACTCAAGGGCGGCGTTCCGTACCTTCTTTAATGATTTGCGCGCATACAAACGCATCCAGATGTTTATACATGCTGAAGGCGAGAATTTAAAAGATAAAGACCTGAATGGTTTTGTACGCCTGGGGGTTGACTACCAGGATAACTATTACGAATACGAGGTGCCTTTAACTATAACCCAACCCGGCACCCGCGACCCCGGCGCTATATGGCCTGCAAATAACGAGCTTGACCTGCAACTTTCATTGTTGGTTGATGCCAAACTTGCGCGTAACAACGCCAAACTAAACGGGCAGCCGTGGCCGTTCACCATCCCTTTTGTGTATACAGACGGACTTAATAAAGTAACCATTAAAGGGCAGCCCGATCTGAGCCGCCTGCGTACCATTATGCTGGGTGTGCGTAACCCCCTAAAAGGTACCGGTGCAAGTAATGACGATGGTTTAAATAAAACAGGTACGGTTTGGTTTGATGAACTGCGCTTAACTGATTTTGACCAGCGTGGAGGCTGGGCCGCAACAGCAAGGGTAGATGCCGCCCTGGCCGATTTTGCAAACATAACCGTAGCGGGCAGTAAAAGCACCATTGGTTTTGGTACGCTGGATTCGAGGGTGGGCGACCGTAACCGAAGTGATAACCAGTCTATCGATGCATCTGCAAGTGTGGAGCTGGGTAAGTTTTTCCCTGAGAAAAGTGGTATTCGCATCCCTGCTTATGTAAATATCTCAACCCAGATAAGTACGCCGCAGTATGACCCCGGGTCGCCCGATGTGGAGCTGAAAAAGTCGCTTGCCAACGCGCCAACCAGCCAGGCACGCGACTCGATAAAAAATGTAACAAAGGATTTTACCACGCGCAAAAGCATCAACTTTACCAACGTACATAAAGAGCGCACCAATCAATCAGCACCGGTGCATGTGTGGGATATTGAGAACTTTGCCGCCACATATGCCTATACCGAGTACCAACACCATGATTTTAATGTTGAGAACGATTTTTCTAAAACATACAGAGTAGCGTTAAGCTATAACTATAACAAGGAGCCCAAATATTACACGCCTTTTGCCAAAATTATTAAAAGCAACTTGCTTGCCCTGGCACGCGATTTTAACTTTAGCATCCTGCCGTCGCGGTTAAACTTCAGTATTAGTTTCGATCGTTTCTACTCAGAGAACACCCTGCGTAATAACGACCCGAATAACTTTATACCGATACCAACATCGTTCAATAAAAACTTTAATATAACCCGGGTTTACGGGATAGGATGGAACCTGTCGAAAGGGTTAACGCTGGATATCGACGCGACTAACCTATCGGTTGTGGACGAGCCTGCTGGACGTTTAAACGGACTAAAGCGCGATACCCTTTGGGAAAACCTTTGGAAACTGGGCCGAACCACAAACTATAACCACACTATAAACTTAAATTATACGGCACCTATAAACAAAATACCGGGGCTTGACTGGACCGCCCTTACCGTGCGTTACAGTACCAATTTTAACTGGCAAACCCAGCCCGAATTTGCCATTAATGATCCAACTTATGATGTGGGTAACAGCATCCAGAATGCGCGCACCATACAGCTAAACCCTAACCTTAACTTTGCTAATTTTTATAATAAGTTTGGCGCGCTGCGTAAAGGCAAAAATGAAAAGACAGGCGCCGCTAAATTCTTTTTGGGAATTTTAACCGGAATAAAAAATATAAGTGGTACGTACACCCGTACCGAGGGAACTTTCCTGCCGGGTTACCTGCCGCAATCAAACTTTTTTGGGCAGGATGTTAATTACAATGCGCCAGGTATAGGCTTCCTGTTGGGCAGCCAGGCCGATCTGCGTGCCAAAGCGGTAGCAAATGGATGGATCACAAAAGACACCCTGCAAAACCAACTGTATATAAAATCATTTAATGAAGATATCCGCCTGCGTAGCATTATAGAACCAATAGCCGACCTGCGGGTAGAACTCATAGCCTTTAAAACGCAGGACCGTAACTATCAAACCAATTTTAAATACCTTGCCAGTACCAATAGTATAGAAAACCTAAGCCCGGTAACTACGGGTACTTACAGTATCTCGTACATGTCGCTTGCTACTGCGTTCGCAAAATCAGGGGGGGTAAATAACACTTCGGCTACATACCAAAAGTTTTTAGAGAATCGTGCCATTATCTCCCAAAGACTGGGGCCTAAAAACCCTAATTCGGGTGGGGCAACCGGCGGCTTTGCCGATGGGTATGGCCCTAATGCGCAAAATGTATTGGTGCCAGCTTTCCTGGCGGCTTATGCGGGCAAAGATGCAGGCTCGGCAAGTACAAACCAGTTCCCCAAAATACCCATACCAAACTGGCAAATATCATATGGTGGTTTAGGCAAGCTGCCATTCTTCACAGATCTTTTCGATTCATTCGATCTGAAGCATGGCTACCGGTCGTCATATACTGTGGGTAGTTTTACTACTTTGTTGCAATACCAGGAAGCCAACGGTGCGGCAATTTCAAGGGATGCCAATAATGATTTCCTGCCTTTTTACCAGTTTTCGCAGGTGGCCATATTTGAGCAATTTGTACCCTTGCTTGGTGCTGATGTGCGTTTCAAAAACAGCATGACGGCCAACTTTGAATACCGCAAAACCCGCTCATTAAACTTAAGCTTGTTAAATAGCCAACTGGCACAGCAGGAAGAAAATATTTTGGTTTTTGGGTTTGGCTATCGCCCTAAAAATTTCAGGATGCCATGGGGGTTATTCGGCACCGGTAACCGTACCGATAATGATATAAACTTTAAACTTGATGTAGCCGTACGTGATAACAAAACATTGATTTACCGTGCCGATGTAGCAGCGGCTGAAGTATCATCGGGTGCAAAAAATATCACCATGCGTCCCTCTATTGATTATGTGATAAATCAGCGTTTTAATCTTAACCTGTTTTACGATAGTAATATTACCAAGCCGTATACCTCGCAGTCGTTTAATACATCGTTTACCAACTTTGGTATTAATTTAAAGCTCTTGTTGCAGTAAGATAATCCGCGAACCTATACCTTGCGCTCGTCTGTGACGAGTGCTTAACATGGTTCAGCGATTATATCGCTACAATTATTATTTTATAGCTATGTCACATCAATACAGAATCAGGGATATTGAAGAGGTTTACTTTGTAACGTTTACAATAGTTGATTGGATAGACGTTTTTACAAGGCCGGCTTATAAGGAGTTAATAATTGATTCACTCAAATATTGTCAGCAAAATAAGGGCCTTGAGATATATGCGTATTGCTTAATGACCAATCATCTTCATTTATTAGTATCGGCACAACTTCCGGCAAAGCTTTCAGATATTATTCGTGATTTTAAAAAGCATACTAATAAGCAGATCATGAAATTAATGGAAACAGAAAATGAAAGCCGTAAAGATTGGATAGTTTACCGGTTTCAGTATCATGCAAAGTATAATGTCAGGATACAGGATTATAAAGTGTGGCAGGACGGTTATCACGGGATAGCTTGTGATAAGCCTAATATTTTGCTTCAAAAGTTGGATTATATTCATCATAATCCCGTTAAAGCGGGCATTGTTGCTTTACCAGAGCATTATCTATACAGTTCGGCTGTTAATTATGCAGGTGAAAAGGGCTTACTTGATGTGTTGTTATTAGATACTGGGTTTTACGTTGCAAACGTAAAACCATATTAAGCACTCGTCACAGACGAGCGCAAGTTATGTTTATCTTTCATTGCGCTCGTTATAACAAGCGCTTAACTTGTGTAAGCGATTGTATCGCTACTGTTTAACCCTTCTTGCCTCCCTTTTTCTTCTCCACCGCTTCTTTAAACTTCTTGTCCTCTTTTTCCTTTTCTTTTACGGCTTTCTTAACAATTTTTTCCTGCTCTTTTTTGTCCTCGGTATTTGTTTGCTGGTTTAGTTTTTTCTCCTGGGCAGGGCCTACGCCCGCGCAGTTTTTGATGCCGTTAAGCAGCACATGCCAAACCGTTTTAAAGAAGGGGAAATTAGCCGGGCGGATGTAAACCTCATTAGCCAGGCGTGGCGTTTTATTGCCATCATCGGGGTTATCGTGTTTTAATATCACGGCATTAGCCAGCGCGCTGATAAGCGTTTTCTTGGTGTAATCGGGCCGTAGTATATCAACCTTTAAGCCTTTATATAGAAAAGATACGGTGCCTTTTGAAAGCTTTTGCGTGCTGTGTATATCAAAATCGAAGCTGTTTAACCTGCCATCGGTTATTTTAACCATTGAGAGGGGCATCAGCACCGGGTTAACATCGCTCATGTTCATGGGCGCAAGGTGCCCCTTGTAAGCGTAGTTATAAGTAGCATCGTTAAGGTTAAACACAAAGTGCAGATCGAGTTTGGCCTTTCCCATAAAATAGCTGGTGATGTTAGCAGTAGCAATATTGTTCTTTTTTAGCTTATCCGCACGGTTGGTAAGGTTGAGGAACCGGCCTGAAATGTTGTTAAACTTTAAATGCCCAAACTTTTTTGAGGTTTTATTAAGCTGCGAATACACCACATTCATACGTTTCATATCCAGCGTATCAATATTAAGCGTTGCTTTAATAGCATGGCGAATGGCCCAATGGGGAAACGTTACCAGCCTGTCGGTAGTTTGCAAGGCGCCATTATAGTTACTGAAGACTTCGAAATATCCTTTATCAATCACAAGTTTTTTAATATCAATACTTTGCGATTTTTGATAATTGATGTAATCAAAATTTTTTAATTGTGCCGAATCAATGTGCAGGGTAAAGCGGTCCTTTTTACTTTTTTCAAAAAACGCGGCACGGTCTATTGGTTTAAGATCAATCCCGGTAATGGCAAGGTTTTTTGTTTGGGTAGATAGCTTTACCGATTTAACTTTAAAGGTATATAAGCCGCTTGCAGCTTTACTGTTGTAGTTTTTTAATTCGGTAGTAACATCTTTACAATATAAAAAGCGCGTGGTATCTGTTTGCGTTGCCGAATCTATCAGCAGGTCGGTGGCCTTTATATCCATCTCCTTAAGTTCGGATATCGCCAGCTTTGGCCCTGTATAGTTTTTTTGCTTGTAATTTATATTGGTAAAAAGGATCTCGCCTATATGCACCAGCTTAAAGCTTTTTGAGATTTTTTGGTAAAGTGTTCGTTTGTCTTTTTTGGCGGTATCGGTATCCTTATCAGCATACTTGCTTATTTGTATTTCGGGTTCGTTTAAGGTGATGCGGCCAACGTTCAGTTTCTTTTTAAAGTAGAATTCAAAAGGGTGGGCGTTTGATATCACCAGTCGTTTCACATGTAATTCGTACAAACTGCCGGGGGCGCCGCCTTGCTTTTTCATTTGGCTATATACAGCCGTATCGGGTTTAAAGGTAATATCGTATAGCACTGCTTTACCTTGCAGTATGTTCAGGTCAAGGTTGCTGTAGTTTATGGTGTATAAGCTATCAGTGCCTTTTAAAACGGCTTCTTTTACTTTGGCCGAAAGTTTCGGGGCTAAAAAACTATTGATAATTAATACCGCCACTATAGTAAGCAGTACTACAGCGCCGATAACTATCAGCAATATTTTTTGCCAGCGGTGTTTTAAAAAGGTAGTTGCCATGTTTGTTCGCTTTGCTTATGTTCCCAGCGACCTTAATGGCGGCTTGTTGCAGATATATAACAACATAAACCGAAAATTGTTAAGCGCTGACAAAGTGTCACATCATTATATAAAAATTGTGTATTTTTGTAGTTCAATTTTTTACATGACAATGGATTTGCTTATACCGGATAAAGTGCACGATGAGACAAGGCAGGGCGAGGCTTTAATTTTAGAGCCTGTTGGTAAAACAAATGGCCGTAAGCTTTATATAGAAAGCTATGGCTGCGCCATGAATTTCTCTGATAGTGAGATAGTAGCTTCGATATTGGCCGAAAAGGGCTTTGAGACCACGTCAGATTTTAACAGTGCTGATGTTGTTTTCATCAACACCTGCTCTATACGTGAGAATGCCGAAGTACGTGTGCGTAACCGCCTGAAAGAATTTGCAGGTGCTAAATTCAGGAACCCCGGTATGGTGGTTGGTGTGCTGGGCTGCATGGCCGAACGTTTAAAGGCTAAATTTTTAGAAGAAGAAAAACTGGTTGATGTTGTGGTTGGCCCCGATGCTTACCGCGACCTGCCAAACTTAATAGAACAGGTTGATGGCGGCCAGCGCGCAGTTAACGTATTGCTTAGCCGCGAGGAAACCTATGCCGATATTAGCCCCGTGCGTTTAAACAGCAATGGCATTAACGCCTTTGTATCTATTATGCGTGGCTGCGATAATATGTGCAGCTTTTGCGTAGTGCCATTTACCCGTGGCCGCGAACGCAGCCGCGACGCACACTCGGTTGTGGCCGAGTGTAAAGACCTGTTTGATAAAGGCTACCGCGAAGTTACTTTGTTAGGCCAGAACGTAGACTCATACAAATGGAGCGGGCAGTTAGCCGAAGGCGTTGAGCCTTTAGCCGTTGGCGATGAAATTACCGTTGTGAATTTTGCCAACCTGTTAGAGATGGTAGCACTGGTTAGCCCGGAGTTGCGCGTGCGTTTCTCAACATCACACCCCAAAGATATTACCGACGAAGTTTTACATACCATTGCTAAATACGAGAATATTTGCAATTATATACACCTGCCGGTACAAAGCGGTAACAGCCGGATACTGGATATCATGAACCGTACTTACGACCGTGAGTGGTATATGAACCGTATTGATGCCATTCGCAGGATAATACCTGATTGCGCGGTATCAACAGATGTGATAACAGGGTTTTGTACCGAAACAGATGAGGAGCATAACGATACTGTAACCATGATGGATTACGTGAAGTACGATTTTGCCTACATGTTTAAATATAGCGAAAGGCCGGGTACTTTAGCCGCAAAACGCTACGCCGATGATATACCCGAGGATGTAAAACAACGCCGCCTGGCACAAATTGTAGCCAAGCAACAGGAGTATTCATTTTACCGCATGCAGGCGCGGATTGGTAAAGTTGAGAAAGTGCTGATAGAAGGCTTCTCCAAGAAATCAGACAAAGACTATTGCGGCCGCAGCGACCAGAACGCTATGGTGATATTCCCGGTAAGCGAGAATTATAAACCAGGCCAGTATGTAAACGTATTGGTAGAGAGAACAACGTCGGCAACGCTGATAGGAACTATTGTAGAATAGAATCAAGAATCAAGAGACAAGACAGGAAATTGCAAGAGACATAACTTTAAGAGTTTAAAAGTATGGCAAAAAGCGATGGATCTGACAGACATGACTTTTGAATTTTGCAAAGAATTACCAGCTAATGAAAGATATAATCTTATAGATCAAATTAACAGGTGTTCTGTCCCTTCAAACATAGCAGAAGGTTCAGGTAAAAATACCAGTAAGCATTTTGCAGAGTTTTTGTCTATATCGATATCTTCATCTTTTGAACTCGAAACACACTTATTAATATGTGAGCGAAGAAAATATGGGTCTGAAGAAAAATTAAGAAATTGCCTGGAGCTTTTGTCTGAAGTTCAAAGAATGATATTCTCATTTAGAGAGTACGTTCTGAAAGCCGAAGCGATTTCTTGATTCTTGACTCTAACATCTTGACTCTTTTTTAAATATGGAAGTACAAGACATCAAACAACGCTTTGGCATCATCGGTAATTCGCCGTTGCTGAACAGGGCTATAAATATTGCAAACCAGGTTGCACCTACTGATATCTCGGTATTAATTACCGGCGAGAGCGGGAGTGGTAAAGAAGTTTTTTCGCATATCATCCACCAGATGAGTCCGCGTAAGCATGGGCCGTTCATAGCGGTTAACTGCGGGGCCATCCCCGAGGGCACGATCGATTCAGAACTATTCGGGCACGAAAAAGGCGCCTACACAGGTGCCGTTGGCGAGCGTAAAGGTTATTTTGAAACAGTTAACGGCGGTACCATATTTTTGGATGAAATAGCCGAGATGCCCCTGGGTACACAGGCGCGTTTGCTGCGCGTATTAGAATCCGGCCAGTACATCAGGGTGGGTTCATCAAAGGTTGAGAAAACCAATGTGCGTGTTATTGCTGCAACCAATGTAGATGTTTATGATGCGGTAAAAGCTGGTAAATTCCGTGAGGATCTTTACTACCGTTTAAACACCGTGCCTTTAAAGATCCCGCCATTACGCGAGAGGAAGGAAGATGTGTTCCTGCTGTTCCGCAAATTCACAGCAGACTTTACCGATAAATACCGTACCCCGCCCATTCAGTTAGATGAAGAGGCGCAGCAGGTACTTATTAATTACTCGTGGCCTGGTAACGTAAGGCAATTGAAAAATATGGCCGAGCAACTTGCCGTGTTAGAACGCGACAGGGTAATAACCGCGCAAACCCTTTTAACCTACATCCCGCATGAAGCTGGCCGTACAAATCTGCCTATGCGTTTGGATAACCAGCCAAAAGAGGATTTCTCTGAAAGGGATATCCTGTATAAGGTACTGTTTGATATGAAAAGGGATATGGTAGAGCTGAAAAAATTGGTTGCCGAAATTATTGAGCATGGCGGTGTAAGCACAAATTTCCAGAACAATTCTACAGCGTTAACACAATTGTATCGCGATATTGAATTGCCATCGGTTAATACCCACGAAACACAATTTACATTGCAGCAACCCGTTAACAATAGCGTTAGCAGCAGTAATAATAATACAGATTACAACATCACACACGATGCTGAAGAGGTGGAGGAATCGTTATCGCTGATAGAGAAAGAATCCGACCTGATACGCAAAGCACTTAAAAAGCATAAAGGCAAACGCAAATTGGCTGCTAATGAGCTGGGCATATCAGAAAGAACTTTATATCGTAAAATAAAAGAATTAGATTTATAAGTAACAAATGAGGAAGAGGCTGTTTTTAAGTTTATTGGTTTTGGGTACCGTAGTTATGTTGTTTAACTCGTGTGCCTATAAGTTATCGCTTAACGGCGCTTCTATACCGCCCGATCTGAAAACCATCGATATCCAGTTTTTTGAGAATAACGCGCAATTGGTAGTGCCTACACTAAGCCAAACATTTACCGAAGCATTAAAAAATCGTATCCGTACGCAAACAAACATCAGTATTATAAGGGGCGAAGCCAATGCTACCATGAGCGGAGCTATTACAGGTTACAGCATTGCACCGGTTTCTATACAGGCAACAAACAGCAACACCGCGCCAATTGCCGGTGCAAGCCGTTTAACTATAACAGTTCAGGTAAAATATGTTTACGATGCCGATAAAAAGCTTAGTTTTGAAGAATCGTTCACAAAATCTAAAGATTTTACCGGCGATAGTGCATCGCAGGAACAAACTTTGATACCGGAGATTGTTAAACAATTAACAGACGATATTTTTAACAGAGCCTTCGCCAATTGGAATTGATAGGATATTTTTTAAACCAGCGTGGATCAATACGTAGATAACAGGCAGAAAGAGATTTTATGGGACATATTAGCCAACCCGGCTAATAATGGCGCGGCATATACACAAAGCCTGGAGCGCCTGGTGCAGCAACACCCCCAAAGCGGATTGCTACAGGTACTATTGGCACGCACGGGCGATAAGCAACTGTTAAATAAAGCATCGGTTTACTATAAACCGCGTACACTGTACAAGTTGATAAACAACCCCGGTGATTTGCCGATAGTTGACAAGGACGCCATTAAATACTCTCCGGAGGGTATTGTTGAACATTCAACTTATTCTAATACAAACACTCCCGCCGATACAGTTATTGCTGTTATAGAAATTGCAGAAGCGGAGGCAGCTGATACGGCACAGGAAGCCATTATTGCCATAGATGATGATAACACTGAAGAGGCATTTGCCGAGCCGATAGCAGAAATTTCAGAGGAGCCGGCAACAGAAAATGAAATTGATAATAGCTATGTCCCGTTCGTTATACAACAGGAAGAAGTTAAACCTGAAGCAGTAGGTGATGGGGATGTAGCACAACAGGATATACATATTGCGCAAGAACCGGTTTCACTGCCGGAGCCGCAAGCAACAGAAGAGCCCGTTGAAAACATAACGGGCGAGACCTATACCCGCGGTTCAAGGTTCCCGAAGAGGGATGTTCCCAGCAACATTACAATACCAGAGCCCGAGTACCCGCAACAGCAGCAGGATATTGAAGATGATGTGTATGATGAAATTGTAAGTATTGAGGATATTGGTTTTGAGGCTATTGCAAGTGAACAGACCGCCGAGCCCTTAACTGAAGCCCGGTTTAGCGACCCAACAGCAGAGAGCGGCCCCGAAGAAGAGGAAGCATCTGCTGTGCTTTTCCATCAGCCGGAAGGTGTTGTTGAACCTGTTACAGATCATTCAAAAACAATAGAGCAGGAAGATCGCCTGATATTGGGTGGCATTGTAAATACCGACTACCTGAGGTTTGATAAAAAGCTCGATGAACTGCGTAATAACACGGCTGCAGAACCTGCAAAGGTAACAGAGCCGCAACAACAACCGCCACAAACAGAGCCTGCGGCAGAAACGCAGGGTGTATCGCGCTACGATGATGATAAAATGCCATATACTTTTTTGTGGTGGCTTAACAAAACCCGTAAAGAACACGCCGAAAACCTGCAGCCCTATGCAACTCATAACCGGAGTACAGAACCCGACAGGCGCCAAAAAGCAGGTAGTGCTGATGAACTGCAACAGCAGTATTACGAGAATATATTCAGCCTTACATCAGTAAGCGGGGTAGACAGGGAAGCCGACCCGGCAGCGGTAGCGTTCGATCCTAATAAAAAAGAGGATATTATTATTGAGCGGTTCATCCATACCGAGCCGCAGATAAAACCACTTTCGGCAGATAAGCTGGATAACGAGAATAAAGCCAAAAAAAGTTCGGAAGACCTGAACGATTTTGTTACCGAAACACTTGCCCGCATTTATACCGACCAGATGCTATATCATAAGGCGATAGCCACTTATAAAAAATTGATATTGAAATATCCGGAAAAAAAGCTTTACTTTGCAGCCCAGATTGAACAGTTAGAAAAGAAAACCAATTGATATAATAAAGAAATGTATTTAGTATTGATCGTCATCACGATAATTTTATGTGTCCTTTTAGGGCTTATCGTATTAATCCAAAACCCTAAAGGTGGCGGTTTAGCTTCAAATTTTTCAGGTTCGTCGCAATTAATGGGCGTGCAAAAAACCGGCGACTTTTTAGAAAAAGGTACCTGGGTGCTGGCTATCAGCATTATGGTATTATCGCTAATCATTAATGTATCTGTTAAAGGTGGTGCGCAAAAAAGCGACGACCCGGCGCAAATGGAACTGATCAAAAAAGCGTCTAAACCATCTGCAGCACCTGCAGCAGCACCATTAAATGTGCCTGCTACAACACCTGCACCGGCAAACAATACTCCTAAAAAGTAATAAAGTATTAAGCATACGTAAAAAGGCCGTATCATAATTAAATGATACGGCCTTTTTACGTATAATTTGCCAGCTTTGAATCTGCTGTATCTTAAGGGTTAATAAAATTATGATTATTTAATATTTTGTTAATAATTTAACTTTATATTTCGCATGTATTAATAATCTACCTCGACTCCTTATTACATGCGAAGATTCCTACATAAACCTTATTGGCGTAAATCTATTTTTTTATTAATTTTCTTAACAACCATCGTGTTCGGTTGTAAAAAAGATCTTTATGATTCAAAAAGTAAATACACTGTTGACAATTCTCTTTTACAAAATTTAAAAGATGAATTTGCAAAGAACAGTTTAGTAATATCGAGTTTGAACAGGCCATATTTACTGATATTGTGTATAACTACAGAACTGGGTTTGAATATGGAACACCAGCACAAAAAGTTGCTTATGAAAGTTGGCTAACGGCCCTACAAATGGATTTACCTCTTATCCTAAATTGACAGCAGGTACAGCAGCCTATAATAACTTTATTACACAATACAATAGCTTTTTAACACAATACAGCACCAATTTGGCTAATCCTTATAACGGGCCGACTATCAGCCTGAACCCTACAGCGCTAATCAATATATTAAACCAATCAAGTTGTAACTAATCATGAAAGCAAGATTTTATATTATCCTTGTCTCTTTTCTTTATAGCGTGCCAAGTTGCGCACAGGCCAAATTTACAGAAGGAGTAAATATCGTAAATAATCAAAAATTTGAGGTGGCCAGATCAACGATGGCGTTTAATGATAAAAAACCATGGTACATTTTCCCTCAAAAAAACAAATATAAAGGGCCTATCCCACGGCCTGCGGATAATTATAAGTTCCCAATGCGCAGATCTGATATCCATGTTGATAATGACATGACAAGCACCATTGTTTACCGCGTTTTAAAAGATAAAAAGGAGGCCTTACATAATAAAAATGAAAAACTCGGTATATTGTTTGTTTTCGAAACAAACGGCATATTAACAGATGCTAATTACACTTTAGCTGAAGATTCCATTATTACCTTATCAGAAATAGAGCAAATAGATACCGCCCTTAGGCAGGAAATAAAAGCAAGCTTTACCGGTCAGGATTATACACATTATGTAGCTGTAGATTATAATCTTCCAAGGAGTATAAGCTTTTAAGAAATATATAAATGTCGCCCTTCTTGCTTTGGTTTATGGCATAATGTTGTACGCCAGCAAAGTTTATTGAAGGTGAAACTACGGTGATTTTTTTAATTTTAATGTAATTCAGCAAAGGCTTTGGACTATCCTCCAAAGCCTTTTTTGCTGAAATTAGGTTAACTGCCATGATGGCACTTCGCCCCCAAATAAAAACCAATAGGTTGTACCCTTACCCCTAAAAGGTGACAATTGAACAGTAATTATGCCAATAAGGAAATATATTACTGCTTGGCATAATTGATGTGAAAACCATAAACGAAAACTTAAAATTTTAAAAATTCAATTAGTATTACTATGTCATTAAACATTAAACCCCTTGCGGATAGAGTGGTTGTTGAAGCCGCTGCTGCAGAAACCAAAACCGCTTCTGGTATTTACATTCCTGAAACTGCACAGGAGAAACCACAAAAAGGAACTATAGTGGCTGTTGGCCCTGGCAAGTATGCTGATGTATCCGGCACCCTTATCCCAATGACCACCAAAATTGGTGATGCTATACTGTACGGAAAATATGCAGGTACCGAGGTCAATATCGATGGTAAAGAATACCTGATCATGCGCGAATCTGACATCTACGCGGTCCTTTAATCAATTACTGATTTTAGTGAAGGAATGAATAAGTGAGTTATTCTTTCGCAACAATTTAAAACAAAACTTTACAAATTAAAAAACACATAGGTTATAGAGTGGTGAATTAATTACTAACTCAATAATTCAATAATTAAAAACATGGCAAAACAAGTTAAATATAATGTTGAAGCACGTGACGCTTTAAAGCGTGGTGTTGATATTTTAGCTAATGCGGTTAAAGTTACATTAGGTCCTAAAGGCCGTCACGTAATTATCGATAAAAAGTTTGGTTCACCGGCGGTTACTAAAGATGGTGTAACTGTAGCTAAAGAAATTGAACTGAAAGACCCTATTGAAAACATGGGTGCCCAAATGGTTAAAGAAGTTGCATCAAAAACTGCTGATATTGCAGGTGATGGTACTACTACTGCTACCGTTTTAGCGCAGGCTATTGTTACAGCAGGTATTAAAAACGTTGCAGCAGGTGCAAACCCAATGGATTTGAAACGCGGTATTGATAAAGCTGTTGCCGAAGTTGTTAAAAACTTAAAAGCACAGTCACAAACCGTTGGCGAAGACAACAACAAAATTAAACAGGTAGCTTCTATATCTGCTAATAACGATGAAGTTATTGGCTCATTAATAGCTGAAGCTATGGCTAAAGTTGGTACTTCAGGTGTTATCACTGTTGAAGAAGCAAAAGGTACCGAAACCGAAGTTAAAACTGTAGAAGGTATGCAGTTTGACCGTGGTTACCTTTCTCCGTACTTTGTAACCAATTCAGACAAAATGGAAGTGGAATTAGAAAACCCTTACATCTTGATCTATGATAAAAAGATCTCTTCAATGAAGGAATTACTTCCTATTCTGGAGAAACAAGTACAAACAGGCAAACCTTTATTGATCATTGCTGAAGACCTTGACGGCGAAGCTTTAGCTACTTTGGTAGTTAACAAGATCCGTGGTTCACTGAAAGTTGCTGCTGTTAAAGCACCCGGCTTTGGTGACCGCCGTAAAGCAATGTTAGAGGATATCGCTGTATTAACCGGCGGTACTGTAATATCTGAAGAGCGTGGTTATAAATTAGAGAGCGCTGACCTTTCAATGTTAGGCCAGGCAGAAAAGATCACTATCGATAAAGACAACACTACACTGGTTAACGGTGCAGGTGATGCTGAATTGATCAAAGGCCGTGTTGGTGAGATCCGCGCGCAGATCGAAACTACTACTTCTGATTACGACAAAGAAAAATTACAGGAGCGTTTAGCTAAATTATCTGGCGGTGTTGCTGTATTGTACATAGGTGCTGCATCTGAAGTAGAGATGAAAGAGAAGAAAGACCGTGTTGACGATGCTTTACATGCAACCCGTGCGGCTGTTGAAGAAGGTATTGTTGCTGGTGGTGGCGTTGCCTTCATCCGTGCGGTAGCTGCTTTGGCTGACCTTAAAGGCGCTAACGAAGATGAGAATACTGGTATCCAGATCATCCGTCGCGCTATCGAAGAGCCTCTTCGCCAGATCTGTGATAACGCAGGTATCGAAGGTTCTATCATTGTACAAAAAGTTAAAGAAGGTAGTGCCGATTTTGGTTACAACGCACGTACCGATAAATACGAAAACTTAATTGGCGCCGGTGTTATCGACCCAACTAAAGTAAGCCGTGTAGCTTTAGAAAATGCAGCGTCCATCGCTTCAATGCTGTTAACCACCGAGTGTGTGTTGGCAGATGAGCCTGAAGACGAAAAAGGCGGCGGCATGCCACCAATGGGCGGCGGCGGCATGGGCGGCATGATGTAATCATCACCGGCCACGGGCCAAATACTAAATAACAAACCCCTTGTCTGTTTTTACAGACAAGGGGTTTTGTTTTATACACTCATTGTGTACATTTTAAGCGTTTTTATACACTCCGGCCAAATGGTTTATCCCCCAAAATAACGCATTGTGTTATTTTTATGTAACATAATAGCTATTTACCCGGTTAGGCATGGCATTTGAATAATAGCCGGTATGAAACAAATAGTAAATAAAAGGAAGCATATACATAGCCGCATTGTAGAATGGGTGCTGTTTAAAGGCCCCGAGCTGTTTGTAACCCTGTACAGTTAAAAAAAAATCATAATTTTGGCCCCCTATGGAGCTAAAAGACATCTATAATACCCTGCATATTTGGCTTGTAAATTATGGGCCAAAATTCTTATTCGGTATCATCTTATTTTTTGTAGGCCTTTGGGTTATTGCGTTCATTAAAGCGCGGTTAACGCATAGGATGAGCAAGCGCGAGATCCACTCTTCGTTACAACCTTTTTTTCTTAGCCTTTCAATAACAGCGTTATACGCTATTCTTATTATTACTGTATTTAATGTTATAGGTTTCCAGCTTACATTTATTAGTACGGTTGTTGGTGCTTTGGGTGTGGCAGCGGGTTTAGCGTTATCTGGTACGCTGCAAAACTTTGCGGGCGGAGTTTTGATATTGTTACTTAAACCTTTTGAAATTGAAGACCACATCATCGCGCAGGGCCAGGATGGCCGGGTGCAGTCTATCCAGCTTTTTTACACGGAAATACTCACCGCCGATAACAAAACGGTTATCATCCCAAATGGTAAACTTTTTAATGAAGTGATAACGAATATTGGCCGCCAGGGCAAACGCCGTTTAGATATTGATTTTAAGCTTAATTATGGAGTGGATGTTGATCAGGTAAAAGGCATTTTGGTTGACGCCATAAAAAGTGTACCTAATGTTTTGGGCGAGCCTGCTACCAAAGTTGGAGTGCTTCTTTTAGAAGCAGACGGCATGCGTTTTACCGTGCGTGTATGGGTAGATCCCGCCCATTTTTTGGCTACCAAAATGGCACTGCAGGAAAAGATAATTAATGATATCAAAGCCGCCGGGATCAAATTCCCGGGGATGGCGTAAGAGAATCAAGAGTCGGGAACCAAGGCTTTTTTCTTGTATCTTGATTCTAATAGTCTTGAGTCTTCCGTTATATCCTCTGCTTCGCCTTTAATTCCAGATACCTGTTGATGGTATTGATAGTAAGGTTTTGCGGCGCGCTTAATATGGACTGTATACCATGTTTGGCCAGCTCTTTAACAATCATTTTTTTGTCGTAAGCGAACTTTTCGGCAATGGTTTTTATATAGATGCCTTCTACATCCCGGGCCGGCTGCTCGCTTAAATGCTTTAGCTCGGTATTCTCAAAAAACACAACCAGCAATAAATGGAATTTGGCTATCCGTTTTAAAAATGGCAGCTGCCTTTGCAGTGCGTTCATACTTTCGTAATTGGTAAAAAACACCACCAGGCTGCGTTGCTTCACTACATTGCGTATGGTGCTGTAAAGCGCTTCCATATTGGTTTCCAGGTAGCGTGTTTTCTCTTTATACAGTACCTCCAGTATCTTGTTCATTTGCGTAGGCCGGCGGTCGGCAGGGATAACTGCGCCAATTTTTTCGGCCACGGTGATCAGCCCGGCCTTATCCTCTTTAAGCAGGGCTATGTTTGATAGCACAAGGCTGGCGTTGATGGCATAATCCAGCAAGCTTAAGCCATCAAAGGGCATTTTCATGGCGCGCGATTTATCAACAACACAATACACTTGCTGCGATTTCTCGTCGGTGTAAAAGTTGGTCATTAAGCTGCCCTGCCTGGCGGTAGCCTTCCAGTTAATGGTACGGTAATCATCGCCGGGTACATAGGTTTTTACCTGCTCAAACTCCATACTATGGCCAAGCCGCCTTATTTTTTTGATGCCTATCTCGTTCAGCCGGTTTGATATGGCCATCAGCTCGTATTTGCGCATCTGCAGGAACGATGGATACACGGGCAATGTCTCGGCCTGCTCAAAGTTAAAACGGCGGCTAATAAGCCCTAATGGCGAACGGGCGAACACCCTTACCATCCCAAAATCATATTCACCACGTTTGGTAGGGCGCAGCATGTAGCTGATAAGCTTATGTTCGCCGGGTTTCAGGATGGTTTTAAACCACACATCCCGCTTTTGAAACTGAAACGGGATCTCGTCAATTATCCCTGCCGATATGGTAAAAGGATAGTTGCTCTCTATATAAACCCCCAGTTCATTATCGTCGCTGTTGCTTAACCGCTCGGGCGCATGGCGTTTGGCAAATATGGTTTTTGATGGGCGGTACAGCATCAGCAGGTCTGCAAACGTAAGCAACAGCAGTGCCCAGAATGCCAGCTCGGGCACTATCCCAAGCCATGGGAAAAAGAACGACAACAGGAAAAGCACGGCGCAGCCACCCAGCCCGGTAAACAACCTGCCGGTTAAAAATAAATTGGTATAAAATAGGCCGAAGAGTTTTTTCACCTGTGTTATCGTGGTACTTCAATTTTTTGGATGATCTGGCTAATCACTTCATCAGGTGTTACACCTTCCATTTCTTTATCGGGCGTAAGCATAATGCGGTGCCTTAGTACAGGTTTTGCTACGCTGATAATATCATCGGGGGTAACAAAGTCGCGGCCTTTAATAGCTGCCATTGCCTTGGCCGCATTAACAATTGCCAGCGACGCCCGTGGGGAGCCACCCAGAAACAACGATTTATTGCTCCGGCTTTCATGAATTATCTGCGCGGTAAAGGCCAATATTTTGGGTTCTACATAAAGTTCCCTAACCTGTTTACGCAGGCTTACAATATCGGCACCGGCCAAAACAGCATCAATATGGCTAAGCTGCTCGGTAGTTTTTTGCTGATGCTGTTGGGTAACAATAGCTATCTCTTCCTCCAGTGTTGGGTATTTGATCTCTATCTTAAACAGGAAACGGTCAAGCTGTGCTTCGGGCAGGCGATAGGTGCCTTCCTGCTCAACCGGGTTTTGCGTGGCCAGTACAATAAATGGCTCGTCCATTGTATAGGTCTGCCCGTCTATCGTTAGCTGGCGCTCTTCCATCACCTCAAATAAAGCCGATTGTGTTTTGGCAGGCGCACGGTTTATCTCATCAATCAGGATAATGTTTCCGAATATCGGCCCGCGCTTAAACTCAAACTCAGTGCTTTTGGGGTTAAATACCGATGTGCCCAGCACGTCAGACGGCATCAGATCCGGCGTGAACTGGATGCGCGAGTATTTGGCCTCAATGGCTTTGGCAACAAGCTTGGCGGTTAGGGTTTTGGCAACGCCGGGTACACCTTCTATCAGGATATGCCCGTCGGCCAGTATGCCGGCAATCACCAGTTCAATAACATCCTGCTGGCCCACAATTATCCGGGCAAGGGTTGCTTTTATTTTATCTACAGCCGCGCTTAATTTGCTAAGGTCTGTTCTTTGTTCAAAATTCTCATTTTCCATATGATCCGGATTGGATATAAAATTTTTCTATTAATTGGTTCAATACAATAAGTTCATGATCGCTAACGCGCGATTGCTGGCTCATGTAATTAATATGGCTCACTAAATCTCTCGCCAGCGATTCATCAACACCAGTTTTATTGATAAAGCTCACCAAAAAATCGTTGTTGTAATTGCCTGTTTTTAAGCCGAACACATTGCGCAGGTGCTCGCCAAAATACACTATTTTTTTTGCGGCTATGTTGCTGTTATCACGCTGCTCATAATATACCTGGCCCACTACGCTTACAAACTCTACGGTAGCGTTTTTTAAAGGCTCTATCACCGGGATAATGCGTTGGCGCCGTTTTATTTCGTAAATAACAAAAAGCAGCAGGCTGGCCAAACTAATATAGTAGGCCCATTGCAGGCCGGGGTTGTTAAAGAAAACCCGCATTGGCGATTGGTCGGCACTTACATCGTGGTTTTGGTATAGGTCCCAATAAATATTTTCGGTTACCGGCAGGTAAGAAAGCACTTTAGCAGGATATTCACTGCCGTTGGGTTTAAGCAGGCTATAATTGGTTAATATTTGAGGGTTTGCAAATAAAAACAGGCTGCCTTTGCCAAACTTAAACCGCAAATAATTGCTTTTGCCGTATTGGTTTTGGCTGATGGATGTGCCCCTGGCTGTATCAAATTTACTGAAGTATTGAGAGCTGATGTTGTTATCGAATTTATAACCGGCCGCTTTTTTTAGTTGCGGATTGGTGAAGTTAAGGCCCTGGTTTTTCTTATCATATTCAACGCCGGTTTCTAATTTCAGCGAGTCGCTGATGTAGCCATCAAAGTTAAAAGCCGAAATAAATACCGAGTTGCCGGCACTTATATACTTGACCATTGCCTTAAAGTCGATTTTACTGAAAGTTGCATTTTGGGCTATCACAATGTAACTGCCGCCCGTTAAATTACCGTTGGTAAACACGTCATAAGGCGATCTACTGATGTTCTTTACCTGCGCCCCGGGGAAAATATCCTTCAGCCGGTTATAAAATACATAAGTGCCATAGGGGATCTTGTCGTTATATGACAGGGTGGTGGCCCAGTTTACAGGGTTTGGCCTGTTAAATTGGGCTACCAGGTAAATGAGCAACAACGCCGAGCCAACAGAAATATAGATCTTAAAATCTTTCATGCTGTCCCCTCCTTAAAATTGTTGAACAGCAGGCTTATGTTTTTAAACACATCGCCGTTTATGGCAAAATCGCCATACCAAACATATTCAAACTTATGGGTGAGATTTTTAAAAGCTTCGCGCTGGTTAATGTCGGCAAGTTCGTTTATGTAAGTGGTGTTTGTTTTATTAAGCTGCCAGTCAATAAGCCCTTTATCACTTAATTGCTTCAGGCTTTTAAGGTACAGCATCCGTACGGCCAGCCTGTAGTTGTTTACGGCCACGGCTTTCTCTATCTCTGTATCAAAATCAATTTCGTGGATGTTCTCTTCAGATTCTGCATAGGCCAGCTTCGCTACCTGCGGGTTACGCCTAAAAGTATTCAGCACGTTTATACCGGCAAGCTTTAATACTAAAAATATAATAGCGGCAACACCCAGGGCAATAAAAAAGTATTTTAAAAATACCATAAAGTTGCTGGTTAGTTTTTTGTCTTTAAAGTCAAATAAACTCCAGAACCATCTCCAAAAGCGTGTCCATAAAGATGGGCCGCCATCATAATTTTCGCGGTAAACAAACTCGGGCCGTTTTTTGTAGGCGTTAAGGGCAGTGGTGTCAAACTGCCTTGGCGTAACCGTGGCGGTGTCTGTTACCAAAACAGCTTTTGGTTTAACTGCCATTTTTACCACAGGTTTAGGCACAGGCGTTTTACCTGCATAACCGTGGATGCAAAAAAGCATAAAAATAAACAGGCAAACAGTACGCCGCATTTAGTATTCTTCGGTAGGTAAATTGGTTTGCTCGCCAGGGGTGCTGCCAAACTTGTTGATACGATCAAGCAAGCTGGTACCTTCTTTATGTTCGGCAAGGTTAAAGTAGCACAAGCTGATGCCAACAGTTGGTATAATAAGTAAAACCTGCGCAAAGGTTTGTAGTATAACCGAAAATAGAATTGTGCCTGTTGATAACTGCGGTATTTTTTGCGGCCTCAACCAAACGCTTGCCATATTAACCGCAGATGCAGGTATTGTGATAACAATTATCATTACGTAAACAATTATCCATATTACTAAAACAGCCCCGGCAGTTGCCCACCAATTCTCTTTTATTAGTTGAAAGCTGCGATTAAAAGCATAGCCAAAAGTGGCGTTCTCCATAACCATTATCGGGAATATTAAACCCATGATAGGGAAAAGGTATATGCCTGGTATTAAGCATAATACAAAACCGCCACCTACTAGCAAACCTATTATAATGGAGCCTCCTAATATCCGCAGAAAATAGTATTTAAAATATCCCCATACCTCATCTGTAGTTGGGGCTACATTGCCCTTTTGTTTATAAAGGGCCATATAACTTAAAACTGTAACGCTGATTGCGCTCATTGTTAATAACGAAAATACCATGGTAGCTACATAGCTCACCCAAAAATCGGACATGGATGAACTAAATGTTTGCGGCCCGCCGGCGCTGGCCTCGTTAAAAACATGCATTATTTTGTATTGCTGCAAAAAAGATATAGCCGATAGCGCTATCAGGAAAAAGCCGCAAAAAATAAAAAAGCTTTTTAGCAACTCTTTAAAATTCTGGCGGATAAACTGGAAGGTGTCGCTTATAATTTCGCCAAAATCCCGCAGTTTGGCTAATTCAATTTTTGGTTCCATATAAGGTTTTTTTATAAATTCTGTTTGGATAAATAACCACGTACCACACCAGGAATATAAGCGAGCCAATTAAAATACAGCTGCTTAACCATATAGGCATTTCGGTATGGCGGGTTACAAAGCTTTCAAAAAAAGCGGCAACAATAAATATAGGCACCAGCCCAACAGCTATCTTCATGCCATCGGCAGCGCCTTTTTTTAGTGATACCATGCGAGTAAATGTTTTGGGGAATAAAAGGCTGTTACCCAGCACAAGGCCCGCCGCGCCTGCTATTACAATGGCCGAGATCTCCAGCGTGCCGTGGATCCAGATAACCAGTACCGATTTCATGCCCAGCCCTTTGCTGAAAAAGTAATACTGAAACGAACCCAGCATTAAACCGTTACGCAGCAAAAAATACACCGAGCCAACCGAAAAAATAATACCGGCAGCAAACGTTACCAGCGATACATAAATATTATTGGCTGCAATGCCAAAAAACATCACCACTTCGCCCTGGCTTTTATAAACGCCGAAGGGGTCGCCTTTGGCAATGTTGGCGTTAGTCATGTTAATATAGTCGTCGCCCATTATCAGCCTCACAAAGTTGTCGTCATATTTGGCAGATAAGGCCCCCATTAAACAAAAAACAATAAAAAAGATGAAAGAGTACATTACCTGCTTTTGGTAGGTTTTGAATAGAATGGGTAATTCAAACTGCCAGAAAGAGATAAAGCGGTTGCCTTTTTCGCTTTTGTTTTTGTAGATGGATTGATGGAATTTTGATGCCAGCCCGTTTAGGTAAGCTGTTGTTTTTGATTTTGGGTAAAAAGTTTTGGCGTAGGCCAGGTCGTCAGTTATTTGAATAAAATTATCCGCAAGCTCATCCGGGTCGTTCGTGGCAGATTGCTCAAAATATTCCCATTTTTTGGCATTCTGTTTTACAAATAAGGGCTCGCGCATTAATTATTAGTGATATATAGTTTGATGCCGTTAAAATAAAGACAAATTTTTATAATTCAACGAAAAGCTGTTAATTCAGCATATATATTTGTTAACATGCAAACCATACGGATAACCACATCCCAAAATATTGATATTGATTATGAGCTGGCCGGTTTAGGTGAACGTATTGTTGCCAGCCTTATTGATTTTGGCATTTTTATACTGATAGCCGTGCTCTGCGCAATAGCCGGGGTGTCTTTACACGCAGAGGATGTACTTGGTGTGGTTTTTATATTTGTTTACGCCGCGCTTTATGTGTTTTATGACCTTGCCTGCGAGGTTTTCATGAACGGCCAGTCGGTAGGGAAAAAGGTAATGAAGATAAAGGTGATGAGTTTAGATGGCTCGCAACCACGCCTTGGGCAATATTTATTACGATGGCTGTTCAGAATAATTGATTTTGGTGTTACCGGGGGGGCTGTGGCCCTTGTTGTAGCAGCCATAAGCGAGAAGGTGCAGCGTATAGGCGATTTGGTTGCCGGCACCATCTTAATAAAAACCGAACTGCGCACAAAAATAGAGCATGTTGCCTTTCGCCCGGCCTTTAATGATTACCAACCGGTATTTGCCAATGTTGCCGAATTAAGTGAACAGGATATAGAGCTGATAAACGAAGTGATAAACAGCTATATTAAAACCGGGAATAATGTGCTGGTATATAATATGGCCCTGCGTACCAAAGAACGCCTTGGGGTAACACCGCCCGAAAACATGAACGATATGCGTTTCCTGCAAACGGTGCTTAAAGATTATGCCTTTAAAGCCACAGAAACAGAAGATATATAGGATTACAGGCGCGCCATTTTTACAATATAACTAACCGTTATAATAAGCGCTACAACAATAAACATTGTTTTTTTTACAACATTTTTTGGGGTATCCAGCTTAAACAGGCTATCTGCAAGCCACCAAGCCGATATGATGAGCAAAGGTATGGCAGGCGGATATAATAAAAAGCTTTGGCGGATATCGCCTTTTAACAAAGCTACCATTGAGCGCTGAAAGCCGCAGCCGGGGCAATCTATCCCGGTTATATATTTAAAGGGGCAGGGGAGTAAATGATCCTGCAGCCAACTAATAAATAGCAGGCTGCAGGATGGTATATAATTTAAACCCATTATTGTTGCGGCGGTGGTGGTGGGTTAAATGGATCTTTATAGGTAGCACCGGGGTCAAACGGGTTGTGCCCGGCAAAACCCGCCCCCGCAGGGCCTAAATAACGGTAGTTGCCAAAGCCTAAAACAGGATAAAATATAAACGGCAAAAAGATAAGCCCAACGGTAAAACCTTCGCTTTGGCCGTAGCTCTTGCTCAATAAATTGATCATTACAATGCCAATGTAAATATTAACGCAAGGCACTAAAAGAAGCAACAGCCATATCATGGGCTTACCAATAATTTCGAGCATCACAATAACATTGTAAATTGGGATGATGGAAGCCCAGCCCGGTTTGCCGGCTTTTTCGTACACTTTCCACATGCCTGCAACGCTAATTATCCAAACAATTAAAGCAGGGATAGAAAAAAGCATCATAAAAATACCAACTAAATAGCCGGAGCTTGAAGAGTCGTAATTTTCCATTTTTTTTGATTTGGTTTTAAGTGTGGTTTAAATTATTAATTCTAAGTGAAATTTTAAAATATTTAACAGAAAAATAATATAGATACTATTCATTAATTTTGGGCATGCAACAACGGGAACAGATTTCAGTATTTGATATGTTTAAGATAGGCATAGGCCCGTCAAGCTCGCATACGCTTGGCCCATGGCGTGCCGCGCAACAATTTGTTGAACTGCTAAAACAAAAAGATGCACTGCCGCTCGTTGTACAGATTAAGATATTGCTGTATGGCTCGCTGGCTAAAACAGGCCGGGGCCACGGCACCGATATTGCCATACTGCTTGGCCTGAGCGGAGATGACCCGGTTACCTTTGAGGTGGATAAGATAGACAGCAAGATTGCCGGTATAACTAAAAACCACAAATTGCTTTTAGCAGGCGAAAAAGAGATCAGTTTTTTTACCGAAGACGACCTGCTTTTCCTGTTTGCCGAGAGTTTACCATATCACCCTAATGCAGTAACGTTCCAGGCGTTTCTGAGTAATGAAACTGCGGTATCGGCCACGTTCTATTCTATAGGCGGTGGTTTTGTGGTAAAAGAAGGCGCACAAACCCAGCACAAAGCCGAGGTTGACCTGCCATTCCCTATTGATACCGCCGGCGACCTGCTGCACTGGTGTATTAAAACCGGGCTCAAGGTATCTGAAGTGGTGATGGAGAATGAGCTTGCCTGGCGCAGCGAACAGGAAACCCGTAACGGCGTACTCAATATATTTAGAGTGATGCAGGAATGTATATACCGCGGCTGCCATACCGCAGGCAACCTGCCGGGGGGGCTTAATGTGGCCCGCCGTGCATCAGCATTAAATAAACGCTTGTTAAAAGGCCATACCTATACCAACTACACCGAATGGGTGCAGGCCATGCGCCAAACGGGTAACGGTTTCCAGAATATACTTGACTGGGTAAGCTGCTTCGCGCTGGCCGTGAATGAGGAGAACGCCTCATTCGGCCGCGTAGTTACGGCACCAACCAATGGCGCTGCAGGGGTTATACCTGCCGTGCTTCAATATTATATTTCATTTTGCGATGGGTTTGATGATCAAAAGATAATCCAGTTTTTGTTCACCGCATCCGAAGTGGGCAGTATCTTCAAAAAAGGGGCTACCATATCTGCCGCCATGGGTGGTTGCCAGGCCGAGATAGGCGTGTCATCGGCCATGGCAGCAGCAGCCCTTACCGAGTGTTTAGGCGGCAGCCAGCGCCAGGTATTGATGGCCGCCGAGATTGCCATGGAACACCACCTGGGCCTCACCTGCGACCCTATTGGCGGCTTAGTGCAGGTGCCCTGCATTGAGCGTAACACCATGGGCGCCATAAAAGCTATCACTGCAAGCCAGCTGGCCCTGCAAAGCAACCCCGATAAAGCCAAGGTAAGCCTTGATGCCGTGGTGCGCACCATGTGGCAAACCGCCCAGGATATGAACTCCAAATACAAGGAAACATCTGATGGCGGGCTGGCTATAAATATCCCGATTAGCTTGCCGGAGTGTTAGGGGAGATATTTGGAGGTTTACTAGGGATTAGTAAAGTGAATATTCTCGTATATAGCATCCCTAACATGCTTTGGCAATTGGTAATAATCCGATTTTCTTATTGTAATTAATGTGATAGAGAAAAGGGTATATTTAAAAAAATAATAATTATTCAATGGAGCCTATTTCTGCAATTAAGTTTCAAAGCCTATTAAGTGATGGTGAAGACTTGATAGACAAAGAAATATCTGGAGATGTTAGGATCTATGCAAACCCATTTGGAATATATTTACTTATAGAGCGATGTGTATTTAATGGTAGTTTAACTTTGAATGATGTTGAATTCAATAAAGACGTTGTGTTTAGGAATTGTGTTTTTAACGGTATTGTTTCATTCTATAATGTAACATTTTCAAAGAAACTCGAATTTGCAAACAGTCGATCAAATGATAGATTAGAAATTGCGAATTGCGTTTTTAGTGAATTGTATTTTAAAGGTGGTAAATTTAACAATGTTCAATTTAAAGGAATATTAAACGAAGTTGCAAATGTTAAAACGCTTATTGAATTTCAAAGCGGCACATATGAACGATTAGGGTTTTATTGTAAAGAAATAACTTGTCCAATCCAATTTAGTGGGGGGAGCTATGAGTTTATTTTCTTCGAAAAAACCAAATTTTATAATAGTCTTTCGATTGACGGTTTGCAATTGGTGATTAAAAGGTTTTATTTTCAATCTGTTGACTTCTTTGACAGAATTAGCTTTTCAGAATGCCTTATAGATGGGGACGTTAATTTCCATAATGTAAGTTTTAATGAACAAGTAATATTTAATAGAAACTTCACTTGTGACGCTTTATATTTTAGTAATGTAATAGCTAAACAAGACGTGTCTTTAAACTATGGAGGGAATCTCTCTTGGTTAGATATTAGCACTTGTGATTTTCAAACAAGTTTAAATTGTTACAACTATAACGCCTATGACCTAGCCCAAGGCGAGCGTAAATTGACTTGCAATATTAATGGAATAGTTCGTGGCAACATTCTATTGGAAGGTATTCCGGTATCATCATTAACAATTAGCGGAGTGAACTTTGGGAATGTAATTTTTAAAAAAATAGAAACCCATTTTATAACAATAGTAGATTTTAATAATCATAATAAGCTAACATTTAGCGGATTGAAGTTAAATGGTTTATATAATGTATTTATAATATTTGATTCTAATGTAAATTCAACTGAATTTGTAAATATCGATTTCAGAAAATTTCATGAGTTTGTTATTTCCAAAAGTGAAGTAAGTAATATTTTATTATCAAATTCTATATTACCATCCAAATTACAAATAGGGACAAAGCATCCCCAATATGGATATGTAATAAAAGCAGATGAAAAGATAAATGATAACACATATTTCAGGGAGAGTTATAGACAATTAAAGTTGGCGATGGAAAAACAGGGAAATAAATCATATGCACTTGCCTTTAAAGCTAAAGAGATGTTTTATCTTAGAAGGGAGGTTCCGTTTGGGTGGGATAAAGTATTACTTTATTTAAATTATTGGTCTAACAATAATGGTTTAAGTTGGTCAAGAGGATTAATATTTACATTTTTAATTTCTTGGATTATGTTTCTATTATATGAACACACGTTGATCCATTCAAGCTTCTATTGGTCTTTATCTATTACAAAAACAGAAGCAATTCAAGGATTCAGAAATGGGTTTGATGGCTTTTTAAATTTTTTGGCCTCATTCCCATTATTCAAGAAATTAGAAAATGATAAAAATACAGCAGCGACAAATGCTGTTTTTATTGCAAGTAGAATTTTAATTGGGTATGGTATTTACCAAACAATTACAGCCTTTCGAAAATTTGGGAGTAAATAAAACTTGTTAGGTTAATTCTCCTTTTAGGCAGTACTACCTTTCAAATAATTCTTCACATACTATGTAGTTGCCGAGTATAGTTACCTACGATATTATTATTTAAGCAACAAGTTTAAAAACTGCTGTAATACCAGTGCGTGGTTATGCTCTTCATCATGTGCTGCATACACCAGGGTAATTACCTTATGCTTTTTTATGAGCGTTAATAAAATGTCTACCGCATCATTTTTAGCAAGTTCTAAAGTATATTTTAGTTGAAACTGGTTCCACTTTTCGGGGTCGTGATCAAACCATTTCCGCAATTTATTTGATGGGGCAATGGCTGTTATCCATTCATCATAAGGTAATGGATCTTTCTTTAATCCCCGTGGCCAATAGCGGTCAATCAAAATACGGAAGCTATCTTTTTCGCCTGCCGGTTCATAGATCCGTTTGATGTTTATTTTAGCCATTATCCATTTTAAATAGGTGCTGTAAAGATAATAATTCTCCCAGGGTGGCCCGTCCCAATTTGTCCCGATCAGAACAAAAGGGAACAGGCCTTAAAAAATAATTAATCGTTAATGAGTAATATAAATAATATCCCTTTAAGCCGTTATCGACAGGTTTAAAAGCTAAAAAGGTCGGACTAAGGCCGGATTAAGGTCGAAAAAGGGCGAAAAAAGTATCATTATTTACCCGTATTGTTTCTTGTCCCATTTTCAAAAAAATAGAGGCGTTTGTTGAGATACTGAAATGGTTTTGTTTTCAAAATGGAACAAAACAGAAATAGAGTGCGGTTTACCCGCTAATATTTCACCTGTGCATCTATCAACGGTAGCAGCTGGCTTACCCACATGCTATACATATTGGCCGATGGGTGCAGGCCATCGTTAGCTATGAGGCCGCTTTCGTAACTTGCCCGGCGCGATGATGGGGTGATATCCACATAGGTTACGCCCAGTTTTTCAGTCTCTTGTTTGTTGATGGCGTTAAACTGATCTATCTGCGTGCCTACCACCTGCGCATCATATCCTCCATTTTTAGCGAAGGGGGTAACGCCCCAGTCGGGTATGGAAAGTACGAATACATGTTGCTTATTATTGCCTGCGTAGCTAATGGCGGTGTTTAAAAGTTCAATAAATTCGGTGCGGTAATCGTCCTTGCTATAGCCCCTAAACTGGTTGTTTACACCAATAAGCAGGGTTACAATGTTGTATTGGTGGTTTTTTAAATCGCGCGCTACGATGGCTTTTTTAAGGTCGCCGGTGGTCCAGCCGGTAACGGCAATAATGTCGGGTCTTTTTACAAAATGATTGGTAGCGTTGAGCCTCAATGCTAACTGGTACGGGAACGATTGATCCTGCGTCACCGCTTCGCCAATGGTGTATGAGTCGCCCAGGGCCAGGTAGGTTAATGAATCGGGGATATGCATATTGTTATATGTGGTCTTGATAACCTGTTGTGGCTCGGATGCTTTTGTGCATGCAGCCAGTGTGCCAATCAAAAATAGTATTGCAAATGCCCTCATGCTATCATCTCCATACCAAAAAGTACGGAAATATGATGCTTAAGGATTTCTTTAACTTCGTTTATGTCAACTTTGCGGCCCAGTTCAAGTTCCATAGAAGTTACAGCTTTGTCGTCTATCCCGCAGGGTACAATGTTTTTAAAGTAACCCAGGTCGGTATTTACGTTAAAAGCAAGGCCATGCATGGTAACCCAGCGGCTGCAGCGTACGCCCATGGCGCAGATCTTGCGGGCGCGTTCGTTATCGGCATCAAACCAAACACCGGTATAACCCGGGTAACGGCCTGCGGTTAAGCCATAATCTGCAAGGGTGAGTATAATGGTATCTTCCAGTGTGCGCAGGTACAGGTGGATATCGGTAAAAAAGTTATCAAGATCTAATATCGGGTAGCTCACTATCTGGCCGGGGCCGTGGTAGGTAATATCGCCGCCGCGGTTTATGGGGTAGTAAACAGCGTTTTTTTCTTTCAGGCCTTGCTCGTCTAACAACAAATGTTCGGCTTTGCCACTTTTGCCAAGGGTATAAACATGCGGGTGTTCGCAAAAAATAAGGTAATTGGGCGTAGCAATTTCCTCTTCGGGTTCGGCATCGCCGGCGGCGGCATCAAGCGAGCGGTTCCGGATCTCGGTTTTTAACTTAACGGTTTCGGCAAACAGGGCCTCCTGGCGGTCCCAGGCCACCTGGTAATCCGTTAATCCCCAATCCTGAAATATTACCTTTTTATTCTTCATTTATTATCCCTTCACGTATCCTATCATGTAATCTTCATACTGCAGGTACCCAACTTCGTAGTCAATATTTACCTCGCCTTTGTGTAGTTTGGCGTCAAGCACATCATGGTGCTGAAAGGTAAACGGGTGCAGCGTTATATTATCGGCAAAGCTAACTTCCTTTTGGCCATAGCATTTATAAACGGCTTCTTTGGCGCACCAGCATACATACAGGTGCTGAATTTTGCGTTCCTCTTCAATAAAAGCCAGTTCTTCGGGCCGCATAAATTTGGTAGCAATGCGCTCAACTTTTTCTTTTATCTGCTCAATATCAATACCAACAGGGCTGGTTTTGCTTATCATTACTGCGGCATAATCAAACGAGTGACTAAGCGAGATATGGTAGGGCAGGCTTACCAAATAAGGTTTGCCATGGCTATCAACCTTGGCGTCGATGTAATCATCGGTCCCCAGCATTTTGCGTAATAATACGCGCGTGCCCAGCCAGTGCAGATAGCGTTTGCTTTTGCTTAGTTTTTTGGTGTAGGCTTTCTCGGTTTCGTCAAGTTGAAGCTGTTTGTACAGATCGTCGGCGGTTTCTTCAATCCTCCACAGCGCAAATTCTGTATCATCATCAATCTGTTGTCGGTACGCTATAGCCATGACTGGTAAAATTGCAAAAAAGGTTGCCAATATATATCAGCTAAATATAATAATTAACCAATTTTTTTTGGTAAGTGTAACTAATGGATATAAACATACGTCATACTTATACTAAACGTTTTATGATCACAATTGGCACAAAATGAAGAAGATATACATAGCAGCCGCGGTTTTAATAGCCGTTGCCATAACAGAAGGGTGCATGAAGCAGCGCATAGCCGAAACACATGCAGCAAAAACTGTAAAGCATATTTAATGCAGGTAAGATAAGTGTGCGTTAATACTGCCCAAAAGGATGGTATAATTTAGCCGCATTGTACAATAGTACATGCGGCTTTGTTGTTTATTACTGTTGAAAGTTAGGCCAATTAATCATAATTTAGGGCAGCAATTTACTTATGATTTTATCAGACAAACGCATCCTAGAAGAGATTGAAAAAGGGACTATTATAATTGAGCCGTTTAAGCCCGAATGCCTGGGTACAAATTCGTACGATGTGCATTTAGGCAAGCACCTGGCCACATATAAGGATAGGGTTTTAGATGCCAAGCTGCATAATGAGATCATAGGGTTTGAGATCCCGAAAGAAGGGTTTGTATTACAGCCGGGTACTTTATACCTGGGGGTAACGGTAGAATATACCGAAACCCACAAGCATGTGCCTTTTTTAGAAGGGAAATCAAGCACGGGCCGCTTAGGGATTGATATACATGCAACCGCCGGTAAAGGCGATGTAGGCTTTTGCAACACCTGGACGCTGGAGATATCATGCGCACAGCCGGTAAAGATCTATGCCGGTATGCCCATTGGCCAGCTGATATATTTTGTTGTGGAAGGCGATATAGAAACCATGTATAATACCAAAAGCAACGCTAAATATAATAACCCTACAACACGCCCTGTAGAGAGCATGATGTGGAAAAATAAGTTTTAATGCGGCGGGTTTAGCACAATTGCCCCGCAGCATTGTTTATAATTTCATCTACCTGTAAATTATGGCATACAAACGTTTTATAGCGGGGCTGTTATTAGCCATTGGGGTTATCGGGGTATACAGTTTTAATTCTGATGATGATATTATTGCGCGTGTACAGCGCCAACTGGATAAATGGACAGACAGTAACCCCGTAGAAAAGGTACACCTGCACTTTGATAAGCCATACTACACCGCCGGCGACGATATCTGGTTTAAAGCCTATGTAATTACCGGCCCCTTACATCGCCTGCAGCCCGATAGCGGCATCTTAAATGTTGAACTGATAGACGAGCAGGATTCCATTAAACAAAACCTGAAACTACAACTGCATAACGGCCTTGCCTACGGCGATTTCGCCCTGCCCGATACCCTGCACGAGGGAAATTACCGTATAAGGGCATACACTCAATATATGTTAAATGCCGGCAGCGATTATATTTTCGATAAGGCCATCAGTATTGGGAATGTTATTACCAATAAGGTTTTTACAAAAACAACATTTACCACCACCACCCAAAACGGGCGAGATGTAGTAAGCGCCGATATTAATTATGCCGATGCCAGCGGTACAGCGTACTCCGGCAATGCGGTAAGCTATTCGGTTATGCTGAATAATACGGTTGTGGCCAAAGGCAGGGGCGTTACTGATGCCAAAGGCAACCTGCATATTAATTTACCTGCCGACAATGCCGTTTTATTAAAACAAGGCCGGATTGTTACCGGTATAGCCGGTACAGGAGACGGCACGGTACACAAAAGTATACCTATACATACCATGGCGGGTTATGCCGACGTGCAGTTTTTTGCCGAGGGCGGTAATATGATAAATGGGTTCCCGGCCAGGATGGCTTTTAAAGCCATTGGCACCGATGGCCTGGGCATAGCTATTAAAGGCACAGTAACCAACAGTAAAGGCGAAGAGGTAGCACAGATTGCCACCTCACATTTAGGGATGGGCGCGTTTGATTTTACACCAGAAAGCGGCGATGCTTATAAGGCAAATATGAGTTATCCTGATGGCTCAAAAGCATCGGTAGCGCTTCCAAAAGCTGCCGATAAGGGCTATGTTTTAAGGGTTATTGAACAAGGGAAAAGCCAGCTGCGGATAGCCATCGCAGCGGCAAAAGGTACAACAGGCCGGTTTGTGTTGGTTGGGCAAAGTGCCGGCAAGGTGTACTATTCGGCTAAGAGTACATCGGGCGATACATTTTCTACCATTGTTCCTAAAAATAAGTTCCCTTCGGGGATAGCGCAGTTTACGCTGTTCTCAGAATCGGGCGAGCCGCTGAACGAGCGTTTGGTATTTATCCAAAACCCGGAAGATAAATTAAACTTATTGGTAACCGCCGATAACCAAAGCTACGCGCCAAGGCAGAAGGTTAAACTTAATATTGATGCCAGGGATAACGGGGATAAGCCTGTAGTAGGTAGTTTCTCCATAGCAGTAACAGACGAAAGCAAAGTGCCGATTGATGAAAATACTGAAAACAATATTTTTGCCAACCTGCTGCTCTCGTCAGATCTAAAAGGGTATATAGAGCAACCCGCTTATTATTTTAACGGAAGCGAAGAAGCGCACGCCGACCTGGACGTTTTAATGCTTACCCAGGGCTACCACCGGTTTGAGTGGAAGAATGTGTTGAATGATACGCCATCGCCTAATCAATACGCGGTACAAAAAAGTTTTACTATTTCGGGCAGGGTAACTACACCATCGGGCGCGCCGGTTGCCAATGGCAAGGTGGAACTGATAAATTTTGATGATGGCTTGTTAAAGGTTGATACGGTAACCGACCCAAACGGCCGCTTTGCGTTTACAGATGTTATATATGCCGATAGTCTGAAATTTGTGATCCAGGCGCGTAACGCAAAAAACAAAAGGGATGTTGTGATAAAAATGGATACCGTGCCCCCACCTTCTGCATCCAATTATAAAAACATTGCAGACTTTGCTTCAAATACGGGCAGCGCTGTTACCATATATGCCCAAAACAGCAAGCAATTGTACTTTGAGCAAATAAAAGCAGGCCAGGGGAATCATGTAATCAGCCTAAGGGAAGTATTGATAAGGGAAAAGCGCATCGCATTAAAACACTCGGCAAATTTAAATGGCCCGGGTAATGCCGACCAGGTTTTGCTGAGTAAAGACCTGGTGAATTATGGCTGTGTACGATTGTCCGATTGCTTGCAGGGGCGATTGCTTGGTGTGCTATTTAACAATGGCGTACCGGTTACTACACGTGGCGGCGGCCGTATGCTTGTAGTGATTGATGGGATGTACTCTGATGCTGCGTTTATGAACAGCTTAAACATAAACGATGTGCAATCTATTGAAGTGTTGCGTAACATAGGTACAGCGGGTATTTATGGTGGCCGCGGTGCTAATGGCGTATTGGTTATTACAACCAAACGCGGTGATGAACCAACCTACTATCCGCAGCAGTTTGGCAGGGGCATAGTACCTTACCATCCAAAGGGTATTTATAAATCGCGTATATTCTACTCACCCAAATACGATGCTAAAACCAATCAAAAAATTGCCGACCTGCGCACCACCGTTTTCTGGAAGCCCGATGTTGTAACCCCGGGCGGTAAAGCATCTGTTGAATATTTTAATGCGGGTAGCCCCGGCACTTACCGTGTAGTGATTGAAGGTATTGATAGCGAAGGCAATATTGGCAGGCAAGTATTGCGATACAAAGTATTAAATTAGCGCTACACACATCTGCTTTATTAATTATGGCCTTTAAACGTTTAGGAATCGCGTTGCTTTTTGTGATCAGTGTTGTTGTTTTTTATAGCTTTAATAACGATGATGATATACTTACCAAAGTAAAGCCACAGATAACGGGGACGAACCAGCTGAAAGTAACCTGTCGGTATCGGTAATTGACGAGAGTAAGGTGCCGGTTGATGAAAACCTGGAAAATAATATTATGGCCAGTCTGTTGTTAACATCAGACATTAAAGGGTATGTTGAACAGCCAGCTTATTATTTCAATAATGTAAGCGAGAAAACCCGCGCCGACCTGGATGCGCTGATGCTTACCCAGGGTTACCGCCGTTTTGAATGGAAGAGTGTATTGAGCGGTGCAACAGTAGCAGATAAATACCCGCACCAAACAGCGTTTAATATATCGGGTACGGTCTTTTCCAAAAAAGGCAAACCGTTAGCAAACTGTAAAGTTGAATTGGTTGACTATGAAAACGCGCTAAACAATGTCGATGCACTAACCGACGAAAACGGGCATTTTAAATTTGATGAAATTGTATATCCCGATAGCAGCAGTTTTTTCATATATGCGCGGGGAGATAAATTCAATAAGGATGCCATTATAAAAATGGATCCGCATCAGGAGGAGCCGTCAGTCGCAAGGTATAAAAACGCGGCTGATTTTAATATAGTAAACATAGCTGAAAACAAAACGGCGTACGAGAAAAGTAGCAAACAGCTATTTGCCGAACAAATGAAATTTGGCCTTGGCAACCACGCTATAAAGTTAAAAGAGGTTGTTATAAAAGATAAGTTTAAAACTGTTAAATACTCCGCAAATACACACCCCGATTTAACTGACCAGGTTTTAACGGGTAAAGATATTGGTAGTGGCTGCAGATACTTTGTTGATTGCTTGCAGGGGCGCGTTGCCGGGGTTTCATTTAAAGGGGGGAAGCCTTATTCTAACCGTACAGACAGACCTATGCTTACTATTGTAGATGGGATTCCCGATCCGGAAGGAATGGTTTTGTCGAGGTTAAACAGTAACGATGTAGAGGGAGTTGAGGTGATACGCGGGGGTAAAGTTAGTATATATGGCTTTGGTAGTGGCAACGGGGTAATATTTGTAACTACCAGGCGTACGCTTACTACCGGGCGCGAGCTTACTAAAGCAAGTGCGGATGCGCCGCAGCGTATTGAAAAGGGTGTTATCCGTTATAAGCCTAAAGGGGTGTATACTGCGCGTGTGTTTTATTCGCCGCTTTATGATGCTAACACAAACCATACACTTGCCGATTTACGCACAACCATTTTTTGGCAACCAAACGTAGTAACTAATGATGGTAAAGCATCAGTTGAGTTTGCTAATGCAGGCAGTACAGGCACATATCGCGTGGTTGTTGAAGGCATCAGCAGCGAAGGTAGTATTGGCCGGCAGGTGTTTAGGTACAAGGTGGAGTAAAGTCAACAGTCAAAAGTCGCCCGGCGAACTTTGACTGTTGATAGTGTTTTATTTTTGACTTAACGAGAATTTTTCCCAAAAATCAATTGATTTAAATATCTCGCTGCGGTCGGCACTACTGCTATTGCCGCCACGGCCCATGCCGCCACTACGGCCACCTCTTCCGCCGCCACCCATACCACCGCGGCCTCCACCGCCGCCCATGCCGCCACGGCTACCCATACCACCACGGCCACCCTGTATATCGCCGCTTTGGGCGCTGCGATCAGGTTTTTGCATGCCATTGATCTTGAAATTAAAGGCCCAGTCGTTTTTTGCAATATCATCTGCATGGAAAAACTTTAAGGGGATGGCCGCTTCATAAACCAGGTTGCCATCGGCATCATAATCAATAGCTGCTTTAATGCCATAGGTGTTTGATGTGGTTATCATCTCGTTCTCAATATCCTTAAAGCCGGTCATTTTTATGCTTCGCAGCGTTGTGATGCGCTCACGTGTAAGTTCTTCGCGCTCCTCTTTGGTTATTTCGCCATTGCCATCCTCTTTAAAGCCTGCAAAGGCTGGTGCCGGGGTGCCGGGGTAACGCAGCGGGAAGGTCATGCTAAAGGTTTCCTTCTTTTTGCCGTGGGTATCAATACTAATGGTAATGCCGGCATTTAATACGCGTGCCTGCTCCAGCCTGTCGTTAATGCGGATGGCTGCATACAGGTTCTCTTTATCATTTGCCAGGGTGTATTTAATATTTTTTTCTTCGTTACGGTATCGCAGGCTATCGCCCCAGTCGGTAAGGTTGCCATCAATAACAAGGTTTGCAGGCGGTTGTAAAAGGCTTTGATGTTGTTTTGACTGGGCGTTAACATTAGCCGATATAGCTAACATTATAACAGGAAGCAGTAGGGGGCTACATTTCATTTTGTGTGATTTTATTAAGGATAAGTGTATTGCGTGTAATTTTTATAGAATGATAAACACCATTTTAATACATTTATTACTGTTTTTGAGTAAATTTGCTGATACATATGCCAACCGAAGTACAGGAACAGACACTCACCTTTGAAGAACTAATGGCCGGGCTTAAAGAAATGCACCGCCTTATTTTATGGAATGATGACCATAATACTTTTGAGCATGTTATCCATTGCATGATGAAGTACCTGGATTATACCGAGGGGCAGGCCGAAAAAATTGCCTGGAAAGTGCATAACGAAGGTAAGTGCCCGGTATTGGAAGGCTCTTTTACCGAAATGGAGGTTTACCGCAAAATATTACAGCAGGAAGGCTTAACCGTTAGTGTTGAGTAACACACATCTTGAGAAATCAAAAAAACTTAACCATATTTTTGGCTGTGGGTGTAGCAATTGGTGTAGCTACGCATAATATTGCAATTGGTACAGCCATAGGTATTGCCATTGGTGTGGCGCTTGATGCACGTGCGGCGAAGAATAACCTTAAAAATCAGGAAGAAGATAATAATTAAGATTTAAATAAATCGGAATAAACTGGTTATTGGCATAAAAAAGGCTCCCAAAAAATTGTTGGGAGCCTTTTTGTTTTGATCTATTTTTTTAAACCTATTTCGCGTAAGCGCTCATCAAGATACTCGCCGGCGGTAATATCGGTATATAGCTTAGGGTGTTGCTCATCAATGGTTGATGGCAGGCTTGTAAGGTCCATAGTTGTTTTTGGATGCAAAAAGAATGGTACCGAAAAGCGCGAGTTCTTCATTTGCTCTCGCGGTGGGTTAACCACCCTGTGCGTGGTAGATTTTAGCTTGTTGTTTGTTAAACGCTGCAGCATATCGCCTACGTTAACTACCAGGTCTTCGCCAAAGGCAGTAACCGGGAACCAGGTATTATCGCGGGTAAGCAGTTCCAGCCCATCGGCACTTGCGCCTATTAACAGGGTTATCAGGTTTATATCCTCATGGGCACCGGCGCGTACTGCATCATCAGGCAATGCATCCGGGTTTTCAATAGGGAAGTAATGCAGGGTACGCAATATAGAATTACCGTTATGTACCTTATCGTCAAAATAATTTTCGGGAAGGCCTAAGTAAACGGATATGGCGCGTAATAAATGTGTGCCGGCGGCTTCCAGCTTTTTATAAACCTCTAATGTAGTAGTGTTAAACTCGGGCAGCTCTTCAACTACAATATTATCAGGGTAGGTTTCTTTTATCGGGTCGCTATCGGTTACGGTTTGGCCTATTTGCCAAAACTCTTTCAGATCGGGCACTTTAAAACCCTTGGCGGTTTCTTTATTTTTACCCGTGTAACCACGCTGGCCAGCCAGGCCGGGTATCTCATATTTATCTTTTACTTCCTCAGGTAAAGCAAAAAGCGCCTTTACCTGGGTATAAAGTTTATCCATTAATTCTTTACTAAGGCCATGGTTGGTTATAGTTACAAAACCTGTTTCATTAAAAGCTTTGCCAATGCTGTCCGAGAAAGCTTTACGCTCTTCGGCTGTGCCATTTATATAAGTATTAAGATCAAGACGAGGGATGTTTACTGTACTCATAGTTTGAATATTAAAAGCCAAAATTATCTAAAAATTTGCTCAGATACCTGGTTGCATTAATAAATATGTGTTATACTGTAATTGTTTTATGACAATGGGCATAAAACAATTACAGGGTTAAACGTTTGTGGGTAAAGCAAGTCAATATACCATACAAACAACCAAACCAATTATACTAAGTATTATGAAAAGTTTAAAAAAAATATGGGGAATAGCCTTAGTAGCTTTTCTGCTGATCATATCGGCACCCCATAAAACAATGGCCCAGGAGGGCGAATATATATCCGATCAGGAGTTTTACGACGAACTACAGCCTTACGGTACATGGATCTACGACCCGCAATACGGTAACGTTTGGATACCTGACGTAGAAGAGGATTTTAGGCCCTATGCCACCCGTGGCTACTGGGCAATGACCACCTATGGGAATACATGGGTATCTGATTACCCCTGGGGGTGGGCAACCTTCCATTACGGCAGGTGGCATTTTGATAACTATTACGGATGGGAGTGGGTTCCCGGAAATGAATGGGCCCCTGCATGGGTTAGCTGGAGGAACGGCGGTGGCTATTATGGCTGGGCACCTATGGAACCGGGCGTAAGTATAGATATGTCATTCGGTGATAATTACAGTGTACCTAATGATTACTGGGTGTTTGCACCCTATGCTTATATAAACTATACTAATATTTATAATTATTATGTGCCGCGTACCCGGGTGAGGAACATTATCCGTAATACTACATGGATAAGGAACCGGTATACCTATAATAACCGCACCTATATAACCGGCCCGCACCGGGATGAGATACAACGATATACCAAACGCCCTGTACGTGTTTATAATATCAATAATGTAAGCAGGCCATCGCGTATAACCGTAAATAATAACAATATTAATATTTACAGGCCGGCAGTTAGGCCAAATACAAATGCACGCCCGGCGCGCGTGGTAGATGGTGCAGCTTATAAAGAGCAAAACCCGGCACAGCGTATTGGCAGCAGGGACCGCCAAAAAGGGACCGTATATAATGCTGCTAACGCAGCCAGGCTTGCCGCAGCCGCCAGGAACATTAACCCTGGTACAAAGGTAGTGCGTATAAATAATAATAACCCAAGGCCCGCTACTGCCCCAGCAAATAATAGCCGCCCTGCAAGTCCTGCAGTTGCCGGCGATGCACAGCAACAGCAACGTGCTATTGACAGGCAGCAAGGCGCCGTACAACAACAGCGGGTACGCCAGCAGCAGCAAACCCGTGAACAACAAAGACAAGTAATGGAGCAGCAACAAGGCGCGCAACAGCAAACCGGGCAACAAAAACAACAGCTTGAGCAACAACGGCAGCAACAACAAATGCGCCAGCAGCAAATCGAGCAACAAAAACAGGCAAGGGAGCAACAACGCGCTAACAGGCCTGCTGTTACCGATAATACAAGGCAGCTTGAACAGCAACGCCAGCAGGTAGAACAGCAGCGCCAGCAGCAGGAGCAAATGCGCCAACAACAACAACAGCAAGCAAGAGAGCAGGTGCGCCAACAGCAACAGCAGGTAAAAGAACAACAGCAACAAGCACAAGAGCAGCAACGCCAGCAGGTAGAACAACAGCGCCAGCAGCAGGAGCAAATGCGCCAGCAACAACAACAGCAAGCAAGAGAGCAGGTGCGCCAGCAGCAAGAGCAAGCGCGCCAGCAGCAACAGGAGCAGCAACGCCAGCAACAGCAGCAAGCACGTGAACAACAACGCCAGCAACAGGAGCAGCAACGCCAGCAACAACAGCAAGCCCGTGAACAACAACGCCAGCAGCAGGAGCGGCAGCGTCAGCAACAACAGGAGGCCCGCGAACAACAGCGCCAGCAACAGGCACAACCGGCTGCGGCGCCATCAGGGCGCCCGGTGCGTAATTAAGATATATGATTTTCTTAAACAAAAAGAGCGAACGGTATTATACCGTTCGCTCTTTTTGTTTAATTGTAACAGTGTTAGTCAGTTACAATAAATGATCCAATAACTAAGGCAACAACTTCGTCTTTAGTTAACGGTTCGTCAAATGATGCAGTAGCAACACCCACGCTTGCTTTAAGTGCTGAAACTAAGTTTACACCACCCTGGGTTACATTTTCTTCACCTTTATAATTGTTATTTGCTGCTGCTACTCCTGTATCATTACCAAGTGTAGCAGTACTTACAATATATGGCTTGATGTTGGCATCGTGCCCTAAATCATGACGCAGTTTACGTATGGCAGATGCATGCCTTGCCTCAACCGCGTGTATTGATAATGCCGGGGTCAGGATGTCCTTATTACCTATCAGATTAGGGGCCTGGCCTTTGTAAGCACGCACTCCTGTATCTTCAAGTACTTGTGCCACGGCCAAAAATGTTGCATAGTTTGAAAGCACATCCTGAAAAGGGCCGTTACCTTTATTGTTACCACCGGTAAAGTCATAAGTTGCGGGGCCTACAGGAGTGCCATTAAGCGATGTAATAACAGTTGTTAGAAAGTTAACGTGTGCATTTTCATCCCTTTTAATAAGGTTTAGGTAACTGGTATCACCTGCGGGTATTAAACCTGTTTTTGCTGCACCTGCATTATAGAATGCAGCTTCCAGATGCTCTAAGGTTAAAGCAAAGTTTAAAACCTCAACTACAGATGATGATGCCTGGCCATAGGCTTTTTTAAATAAGGTACCCAAGGCAAATGGCATGGCAGCAACGGCTACTTTTGAACCAAAGCTGGTTATATTTTTGATTGCGGCACGGCGGGGGTTTAACCTTTCGTGTATTTCCGGGTCAACTTTTTCTATTTCGTCTATTATGTTAAATAAATTCATGGCGATGTTTAATTATGGTTTATAATTATAATTAACTGCGCTAACCTTGGTTTTAAGGAAACCATTAGCACCTGCAAGCACTTCGGCAATGGTGGCAGATTTATTTAATCCGTCTCCGTCTACCTGGTCGCTGCCAACAAAACTACCAGGAGTAATTAAGTTAGAAATTAAAGCCGCGTGGCGTGCTTCAACTGATACAATTTTACCGGCAATAGTTAAGTAACCGGCATCTTTAATTAAATAGCCTGCACCATCATAAGCCTGCACACCAGTGTCCTCTAACAATTTAGCAGCGTTGAGTACGCTGGTACGGTCAGAGAAGTTAATAGTAGAAAAATCTGTTGTGAGAGTGCCAATCGCCTTAGAACCCAATGCAGCCTTGAAAAAATCGCGGTGCAAAACTTCATGATCGCGAATATCTGTCAGATAGGCGGTTTCAATACTGCTTATGCCGCTGTATGGAGTAGCCACAACCTGTAAATAAAAAGCTGCCTCTAATTGCTCAAGGGCGTAGGCAAAATTCAATATGCCCGGATCGCCGGAGCCTATATCCGTTCCGCCGCCTGGGGTTATAAAAATGGGATCGTTTTTTGAGCATGAAGCCGCAGTGCCCATTACCGCTACAGCCGCCGCACTTGCACCGGCATAGCGCAAGAACGACCTTCTGGCCATATTTGCCCCGCCTGTGATGGGGTTAATTTCTGTTTTCATAGTTAGTTTGTTTTTAGTAGATGATTTTTGTATAATCTATTACATTCACTTACGCACAATGTTTTAACTCAGATTTTAAAAATTATCCTTTATAGCAAATTGGAGTGAGAAAGTTTATTGCACAAAAAAGGCCGAAAAACTCTCGCAGTATTTCGGCCCTACATCTACCTATGAAAAACTCCCTTTGAGAAGGGTTATTAACATGTATACAAATGCAATGCCTGTTTTAGAAACTACCATTACGCGTTCAAAATGCGTATTTATGTAATCCGCTGTTTTTATTGTGTAGAAATAGGTTCTCACACTGTAGAAAAAAAAATCCCCTTGTATAAAAGCTTGGTTTACAAATACCCTTTGTAACGAACTATGTAATTTTTAGAAACTTATTATAAATAACAATGTTACAGTATTATGGATTACAATGTGTATTTATTGGCTACCGACCCTAATAACCCCTGCAGGGATGTAATACACTCCAGGGATACTGATTTAAAGATCAGGGTTTTTTGCTTAAGCGAAGACCGCTTTAGCCCAAGCGACAGTGAAATACAACTATATGGATATGCGCATGATAAGCTGTACGTTTTTGAAACCATTAATATTACGGCAGATGATGCCCTTGATGTTGTGGGTGCAATACAGTGGTATGCCGAATATATAGATTTCCCCGAGATGGAAATTTTACCTGAAGACCCGCGCGGAAGCCAGAATATAGCCATGTAATAGCAACCGATTTTAGAGCAGACTATAAAAGTTATTAGTTGGTATTTATAGCCTTTATAATATTGCGTGTTAACCGTTGCAAAATGGTTGCATCTTCGGTTATTATTTCGGCATCAGCTATCATCCCCTGTTTTAGGTTTACAGGTTTTTTCATGTCGGATGTTTTTGAGGTAAACACTACCCTCGACGTGAAAATGCTATCCTTAAGTGGTACATCAGATATGTATGAGATAGTTCCTTTCATCATACCAAATTCTTCAAAACGGTAGCTCCTTAGTTTTACCAGTACCTGCTGCCCTTGTTTTACTTTACCCAAATTATCCTGTGGGATGTTCATCTCTCCAAAAAACTTTTCATTACCGGTGTTGATATAAAACACATCCTGATTTGGTGATACAACCTGGTTTTCCTGCACATTACCTGCAAAAGTTACTCTGCCTGCTTCTGATGCAATTAATACATATTTATTTTTCCAGTCTTCGGCCTGGCTTATGAGGCTGTTAAGTGCCTGCGAAAACTTATCTTTTTCTTCAGTAACCTGGTTATCAAGTTCAAGAATCTCTTTTTGCTTGGCCAATAAATTGGTGTGTGCCGTAATTAGGGATGCATCGGTTTGCAATAATGGCGCTTTGCGGGCAATATATTTACTTTCCTGCTGCCTTAACTCGGCAGGGGTTTCTACTTTTTGCTTTTCGAGCTTTTTATGCATGTTATACTCTTCTTCGGCCAGGTCCGCATCCCTTTGCTGTAGTTTTTTTTCGGCCCGTAGCTGGTTGGTCTGTTTACTAAGTGCGTCAACATCCTGCAATAAATAGGTCCGTTTTTTTACCAGGAAACCGTTCTCGACAGAGGCACTGTAATTAATATACGACTGGATGAATGTTTGATATGCTGCCTGCAACTCTCCAAGCTCATTATCATTTGCTTTATTAAAAAATGCTTTATCAAGTAAATTGCCTGCCAGCATCTGATCATGCAGTTTTTTTAGCCCTGTTAATAGCGATAGCACTTCAGCATGATTGGCTGTGCTTTCTATATAAGCTAAGGGTTGCCCTGCCACAACGGTTTGGTTGTTGGTAACCAGCAGCTTATCTAACCTGCCGTTTATTTTAGGCACAATAGGTTTAGCTACGTTTGGCGAAGATATTTTTAACTGCGATTTTACAATATCGGGGTATTTTATAAATGCTGATAAGCTTAACAGCAACACTAATATGCTAAAAAACAGTGTAATGCCCCAACGAAGCAGCCATGACGGCACCGCAGTTATAATATCCTGCATGTCATCACTATGCCTGGCTTGCTGGTTTAATTCTGTTATAGTATTTGGCATGTTTTTGTTCTAAATTTTTAGGTGAAGCAATTAAGTTTCAGTATGGCATTAAGCCCCTAATTCCAGTTGATTTTTTACCAGTTTATAATAATCGCCTTTTAACGCGGTAAGTTCCAGGTGGGTGCCTTGCTCAATAATGCGGCCCTTGTCAAGTAAAATAATATTATCGGCATGGCTTACAGTACTTAGCCGATGAGCCACAATAACCACTGTGCGGCCTGTAAAAAATTCTTTCATGTTATCCATTATCACGCGTTCGTTATTGGCATCAAGGGCATTGGTGGCCTCGTCAAATAAAATATACTCGGGGTTTTTATAAACCGCCCGGGCTATTAAAAGGCGTTGCCGCTGGCCCTGGCTTATACCGTTACCTTCGGCCCCTATCTTGGTTTTTAAGCCCAGTGGCAGTCCGTCAATAAAGTCCTGTATGTTGGCAACATGGATAGCATGGCTTAGTTTATCTTTGTCGGGATAATCATCACCTACTGATATGTTGCGTTCTATCGAATCTGAAAAGATAAATCCATCCTGCATAACAACACCACAGTGGCTGCGCCACGTTTTAAACCCGATGTTAGCAAGCGATTGGCTGCCTATTTTAATATCGCCTTTCTCGGGCTCGTAAAACCTGAGCAACAGTTTTAATATGGTAGTTTTACCGCTGCCGCTCATACCCACTATAGCGGTGGTTTTCCCCTGCGGGATTTCGAGGTTTATGTTTTCAAGAACCGGGTCATTCCCGGCACCCGGGTAACGGAAGGTGAGGTTATTTAAACTTAAACCACGGTTTTGGGGCAGGGTATGGTTATATTCTTTATCTATTGGTTCTTCATCAGCCATTTCGTGGATCTCGTTGAGGCGTTCCAGGCTGATCTTGGCGTCCTGAAATCCCTGTATAAAGCCCAGGAATTGTTGTATTGGCCCATTTAGCTGCCCAATGATATATTGTACCGCTATCATCCCGCCCAGGCTAAGCTGCCCATCTATAACAGCTTTAGCACTTAAAAAGGTTATAAGCAGGTTAGTAGACTCATTAATAAAGGTTGAGCCCCCTTGCTGGTATTGGCTTAACGCCAGGTTTTTAACGTTAAATTTAAACAACCGGGCTTGCAGGTGTTCCCATTCCCAGCGTTTTTGCTGCTCGCAGTTATTCAGTTTTATCTCCTGCATGCCACTTACCAGCTGCACAATGCTGCTTTGGTTTTTGGAGGAGATCTCGAAGCTTTTATAATTAAGATCGCGCCGGCGTTTTAAAAAGGCGAAGATCCACCCCATGTATAGCACGCTGCTTACAACGTACACAAAAAATATAGCGATATTATAGTAAGCCAATACTACAGAAAATACAAGGAGGTTAAACATCGAAAACAGGGTGCTTAGGGTAGAGCCTGTTAAAAAAGACTCGATACGGCGCTGGTCGCTCATGCGCTGCATAATATCGCCCGTCATTTTGGTATCGAAAAAACTCATGGGTAATTTCATCAGCTTGATCAAAAAATCGGTTAGGATGGAAATGTTTACCCGGGTGCTGATGTGGAGCAGTATCCATGAGCGTATAAATTCGACACTAACCCTGCCAATAATAAGTGCCGCCTGTGCAATAATTACAATATATACAAAGTTTAGGTTGCGGGTGTTTATACCAATATCAACTACAGATTGTGTTAAAAATGGCGCAACCAATTGCAGTAGGGTACCTATGCCCAAACCGAAAAGTAGTTGTATTACCAGTTGCCGATAAGTAACCAGGTAGCGCAGTAAAAAACTCCAGCTTATTTCGGTGCCTTTCTCATCCTCCTGTTCGTAAAAGTAAGGAGTGGCGCTTAGCAGTAAAGCGATGCCCTCGCCGTTGGTGGTGTCGGCCAGCCAGTTCTTGGCAAATTCGGCCTCGGTTAAAGTTACCAACCCGCTGCCGGGGTCGGCAATGTAGTATTTGCCTTTCTTTATTTTGTAAAGCACCACAAAGTGGTTTTGGCGCCAGTGTAAAATACAGGGTAATTCGGCCTCTTTTAAGTTATCTATAGTAAGCTTAGCACCCAATGACCTGAAGCCTATTTTTTCGGATGCATCGCTAATCCCCAATAAGGATACCCCTTCGCGATTTATCTCGCAAAGCTGCCTTAAAGTTTGTACTTTAAAATTGCGGCCAAAATGTTTAGCAACCATGCGTAGGCATGTTGGGCCGCAGTCCATTTGATCGGGTTGTTTATAATAAGGGAATCCCATCAGGCTATTTAAAAAAGATAAACATAGGTTATTGTTGTAGTAGTTAAATATATACCCCTTGGGGCAATAAACCTAAAGGTATTTTAAAATCACGTAATTATACGTGGTTTTAAAGGTGCGTTATAACAATATTATCACGAAGCACTCGGCTTGGTGAAAAAGTCAATATTTTGCTAATCCCCATATTTTACACGCTAAATGCTATAGCTTTTTTGTTAAAAGAGGCCCCGTAATGTAATGATAGGTCATTAGCCGAATTATAATAGGCTGTTTATCTATCTGTTAAAAATAATTTTAAATTATTTTTTGAACAATTGATCGCAATTTCTATATTTGCAGTCCCAAAACGAAGGGAGTTTAGCTCAGCTGGTTCAGAGCATCTGCCTTACAAGCAGAGGGTCACTGGTTCGAACCCAGTAACTCCCACAAAGCCTTACAGAAATGTAAGGCTTTTTTTGTTTGATACCTGACTTAAAAGGTTAATTCCCTTTAATGTTAGTTCGTTGTTAGTACATCGGGTAACCATAAACTCCAAAAATTGGTTTACTTTAAAGTGCTTCTTAACGATAAGAGGCAAAAGTCAGATGACATTTACCCCGTTGTAGTTAGGGTAACACACAATCGCAACAATACTACTTTTAATACAGGCATTAGGGTAAAAAGCACTATGTGGGATAGTAGTTCTTTATCTATTAAAGGGAGTCACCGCGATGCCCAACCTTATAATAAAACAATAAGTGAGTTTTATAGCAAAATACAGAATGAGGCATACAAGTTAATAAACGACGAGAGTTTTTCTTTTGAGCATTTGAAAGCAGCACTGAGCAATGAAACAACGTCTGTCAGTTCTATTAAAAAAACCACTTTCAAGGCATACGGAGAGCAGCTTGTAGAAATATGTTAGGGATAAATAAAGCCGGAAATGCTATAATTTATCGTACAGCGATTAACAAGGTTGTTACCTATGCCAACACACCCAACTTATTGTTTAATGAAATCACTTATCAATTTCTTGATGGGTTTCGGAACAGCCTTATAAAGTCAGGACTTAAAGCAAACTCAATAAGTAATTACTTTAGAACCCTAAGGGCCATATATAATAAAGCCATAAAGGAAAAACTTATTAATCGGTCACATTATCCATTCCTGGATATAACCGTAAAGACAGAGCGAACTGCTAAACGTGCGATTACTGTTGATGAACAAATTTGTATTACGAAGCTGAATTTAAAAGTTAATTCCCAAGAGTGGAAAGCAAGAAGCTATTCCTTTTAAGCTTTGCACTAAGAGGCGCGTCATTCACAGATTTGGCATATCTCAAACCGGAGAACATACGAAAAGGTTATTTAACCTATAAGCGTAGGAAGACAGGCAAGGAACTTAAAATAAAGCTGCTGCCGTTGACTAATGAAATACTTAATCATTATCAAGGATCAAGTACAGATATCAAGGGAAAAAGCTCCTGCGAAGCACTATAGCGCAACAAAAGGCACCGGACGAATCTTCCGCTCCCGGTTAAAATATGTTAAGATCGAACAAAGTCATTGTGCGACTTGATTACAACTTCTATTCTCGGCGGCTTTCGACGGTATATACAAACCCATCTGACTTGTAAAATCCCAAATTGTATTCAATTGGGCGGTCACCCTGGTCATAAACAAACCTTTTGCGGAATAGTACCGGGCTTCCGGGTTCAATATCCAGTTTATTAGCTATGAATTTTGTAGCTGCCAGGGCACTTATCTCTTCCTTGGATAATTGCGCTATAACCGAATATTGTGTTTCCAGCGTTTCGTATAAGGGTTTGGTGAAATCTTCTTCGCCGGTAAGGCCAATGCGTGGGTGGAAGTAAGATACAAAATATACAAAGGGGCCTTCAATACGCCCTCTTACACGTTCAAGCTTTAATATTTTCTTGTCTGTTTTTATCTCAAAAAAGTTTGCGACTTTTTCTTCGGGAAATTCCCAGCTTAAATGCAGCTCGAAATTTTTTATAGTGATCCCTCTGGCTTTCATCTCCTGCGAAAAGCTTAACCAGTTCATTGATTTTGAGCTTAAAGACAGGTCGGCAACTTTGGTGCCTACGCCTTTCTTCCGAATAAGTAACCCCTCAAACACCAATTTATTTAACGCTTGTCTTAAAGTTGTACGTGATATGGCCAGTTGTTTAGCAAGTTCAATTTCGTTTGGAAGAAATTTTCCATCCTGATATACAGGGTCGATTATTATTTGCCTGAGCAGGGATTCTGCCTGCGCATGCAGGGGAATAGGGCTTGAATGGTCAATTCTGTATCGCATAATGTTTAGCAAACAAAGGTATAAATTTTATCAAATCCAAAGTTTGTACGTACTTATTATTGCTTTATTTAAGAGCTAATTTTTTTTGTGTAGTTGTTCAAAGTAATTTATAATACTTATAATCAATTGTTTATGTATTTAATTCAAGTTTTTTTAAAAAATGTCAACAATTAGTTTTGATTTATAAATCATGTTACTATGTTTGTACATATTATAACCTAAAGCGTCTTGCTTTTTTCCTGAATAACAATTAACCAATATAAACGAGTATGGCATTGTTGTACTATGTACATACATTCTAAAATTAATTATATAAGCAATAAGAGAAGATGGTAGCCAAAAAACATTTTTTTACAATACTTGCTGTTCTGGCAGTTAGTATTACCCAAATGCCGGCAATGGGATCAGCCGAAAGTAAAATAACCCATTACTCCCGCTTTGAACGTATCATAAAGGGGACGGTAACAGCGGATGATGGCAGCACATTACCCGGGGTCAGCGTAAAGGTTAAAGGTACATCTGCTGTTACCGTAACCGATGTTAATGGAAAGTATAGCATTAATTTGCCCGACGAGGGCGGAACTTTGATATTTAGTTACATTGGTTTTACAACAAAGGAAGTATTGGTTACCACGCCAACAGTTGATGTGGTGTTAACTTCTGGCAGCAAAGAATTATCGCAGGTGGTGGTAATTGGCTACGGCACTACACGCAAAAGTGACCTCACCGGATCAGTTGCTTCTGTAAAAGCCGATGAGTTAAAGGCGGTACCGGCTACCACGTTTGACCAGGCTTTACAGGGAAGGGCGGCAGGCGTTCAGGTTACGCAAACGTCAGGAAAGCCCGGCGCCGAAACATCTATTCGGATAAGGGGGACCAGTTCTATTAATGCAGGTAACGAGCCCTTGTATGTAATTGACGGTATGCTGGTAAATAGCGATGGCGGCGATGTAAGCACTGGTGTAAACCTGGGCCCGCGTATCAGCCCATTATCTTCCATTAACCCCAGTGATATCGAATCTATTGAAATATTAAAGGATGCATCATCTACCGCCATCTATGGTTCGCGGGGGGCAAACGGTGTTGTGCTGATCACCACAAAACGCGGCAAGACGGGTACCGGTTCGGTTATGTTTGAAAGTTATTACGGTTTACAACGAATCTCGAACAAACTGGATGTACTAAACGCGGCCCAGTATGCCGATTTTGTAAATGAGGCAAAACTCAATGCCAACCAAACCCCTGTATACGTTAATCCTAAAAATTTAGGCGAAGGCACTAACTGGCAAAATGAACTATACCGTACCGCACCTATGGCCAGCTACCAGTTATCGTTTAGTGGCGGAGATGATAAAACAAAATATAATATCTCCGGTGGATACTTTACCCAGGATGGTATTATCGTTAATTCAGATTTTAAGCGTTATTCTTTTCGGGCCAACCTTGATCGTGATCTAAGTTCACGTTTAACCGTTGGTAACAGTATCACTTACTCACGCGTATCATCATCGGGTGTGTTGACCAACGCAGGGCCTATTGTGCCCGGTGTAACAACCGCCGCCTTGTTATTTAACCCGGTATTACCCGTTTATAACAGCGGTGTTAATGGCGGCTATACCTTTGAAAACGACAGGGGCAAAATATTAGGTAACCCTATAGCAGATGCAAAAGAATACAATTCATATGGTGTAGTATCGCGCGTATTAGGAAACGTTTATGCCAGGTATAAAATAGCTGATGGCTTGGAGTTTAAAACCACTTTTGGAATCGATGCATTTTCGGACAAGGAAAATTCTTTTGGCCCTAACTTCCTGAAAAGGACGCAGGCAAGTAAGGGAGAAGCTTCGATTAGTACGGTAGAGGGTATGACCTGGTTAAATGAAAATACACTTACTTATAACAAGCAAATTAATAAAGACCATACGTTTAACCTGCTTGCCGGTTATACACTACAGCAATTTCAAAATGAAAGCTTATTAGCTTATGCTTTTGATTTTCCGGATAACCGTACCGGCTATCATAACTTAGGTGCAGCACTTAATCCGCAGAAGCCGGTAAACAACGAATCGAAATGGAGCATGATATCCTACCTTGCCCGTGCTAATTATACCTTAATGAATAAGTACTTGTTTACCTTAACGGGACGAGTAGATGGTTCATCAAAATTCGCCCAGGGGAAACAGTATGGCTTTTTCCCATCAGCTGCATTTGCATGGCGATTGTCTGAAGAAGAGTTTATCAAAAACATCAGAGCTATATCTAATTTAAAGTTTAGGGCCAGTTATGGCCTTATTGGTAACCAATCTATTGCGCCTTACCAGTCACTTGCCTTAATAGGCCCTTATGGGCAGGGTGTTTTTAACAGCGGTAATGGCAGCGAAGTGTATTCTGGTAATGAACCGCTTACTTACGTAAATAAAAACCTGAAATGGGAGAGCACCAGGCAACTTGACCTGGGGGTAGATGCTTCTTTTTTTAACGATAGGATATCGCTAACTGCAGACTATTATGAGAAAAAAACATTCGACCTGTTGTTGGCAACACCCATTCCTACAACTACTGGGTTTAGTTCAACCCTATTAAATGTAGGTAACATAGTTAACAAGGGTTTTGACTTTGATTTAAGGACCGTTAATACAACAGGGAAGTTTAGCTGGAACTCATCAATTAACATCTCAATAAACCGTAATAAGGTTACCAACCTTAACAGCGATACCGATATACAATTAGCGGGTGGAAGCCTGTTAAGAGTAGGGCAGCCTATAGGCACGTTCTATGGCTATATATTTGACGGCATTTTTCAAACAGATGCTGAAGCAGCTTCAAGCGCGGTTTTAAAAGGCCAGGAAGCCAACTCTTCTAATCCCGCATCACGTGCAAAGGCTGGTGACCGGAAATACAGGGACGTTAATAACGACCATGTTATTGATGAAAAAGACCGCACACTGCTGGGCAGTGCCCAGCCTAAGTTTACCTGGGGGTTTGGAAATAATATAAACTACAAGAATTTTGGTTTAAGCTTCTTCTTCCAGGGATCGCAGGGTAATAAAATGGCCAACCTGAACAATCTTGATCTGCTGAACTTTACGGGGCAAAACAACGTTTTGGCAGAAGCGGGCTTAAATCGCTGGACACCGGCCAACCCTAATAATAAATACCCCCGTGCACTGGCAAGTGGTAGTTTAGATGCTGGTGTGTATTCTTCAGCAATTGTTGAAGACGCGTCTTACCTGCGTTTAAAAAGCCTTTCACTTGCTTATAACTTTTCATCAGCCCTGTTAAATAAAATTAAAGTTAAAAATTTAAGGCTTTATGTAACTGCAAGCAACTTATGGACGCTAACCAACTACAGCGGTTATGACCCGGAGGCTAATACTTACGGACAAAGCACAACTGTTGTGGGTATTGACAGTGGCGGCTACCCAATGGCTAAAACATATATAGTTGGATTAAACGTAGGCTTTTAATTATAAAAAATCAGTTATGAAAATGTTCTCAAAATATAAATTGATCATCGCTTTACTTTGCGTTGCTTCATGCTCGCTTACCGCTTGCAAAAAATTTTTGATGGAAGATCCTAAAAATCTTGTAACAGAAACTAATTACTACAAAACCAGCGGCGATGCCATATCGGCTGTGAACTCTATTTATGGTTACTTAAACTCAACCAGTACAGGCACAACTGCGGGGGTTTATCATAGCTCATTTTGGGTAGCCGCGGGCCTCGCATCAGATGAGTTAAGCAATAATCAATTGGCTTCTCCGAATTTCGATCAGCTGGCTACTTTTACCTACGGGCCTCAAAATTCAACTTTACAGGATATATGGAGCACGCATTACAAGGCTATAACAATAGCTAATATAGCTATTGCCCGCATCCCTGCTATTGCAATGGATGAAACTTTAAAACAACGCTTGTTAAACGAGGCGCATTTTTTAAGGGGCCTGCTGTATTTCGACCTGGTGCGGATGTTTGGCAGTGTGCCGCTTGTTATTGTTGAAAATGATGTATTGAAACCCAGCGCTGCTTCTGTTGATGCTATATACACCCAGGTGCTAACTGATTTAACAGCGGCTGAAAACCTTCCTGCAAGTTATACGGCTGGAAACGGTTTAGGCAGGGCGACAAGTGGGGCGGCTAAAGCCATTTTGGCTAAAGTATATTTAACCCGTAAGGATTGGGCTAAATGTGCTGCCAAGGCGAAAGAAGTTATCAATTCAAACCAATACAGCCTTTGGGATGATTATGCAGATGTATTTAAACTATCTAGCCGGAACGGCAAAGAAGCCATTTTTTCTGTGGGTTTCGGTGATGGTGGCGGGTCGATTTCATTTTGGGAAGTAGGGCAGTTCAATGTAAGGCTTTTACCAAGCGACCTGAGCGTAGAAGGTGTACAAAATGCCCAGGGATGGCAGTTTCCTACACTGCCATTATACAACAGCTATGATCAGGATGACAGGAGAAGATCAACAACATTTATTACGGAGATCCACAATACCAACGGCACTACCAAAACCATCAGGCCATATATACAAAAATACTGGGACAGGGTTGCCGAGCCTGCCGGAAACGGAAGCGCGAACGATTACCCGGTTATCCGCTATGCCGATGTGCTGCTAATGTATGCCGAAGCAAGTAATGAATTGGGCAATTCTGCCGATGCTTATAAATATATCAACATGGTTAGGAAAAGGGCCCGCTTCAACGGAACCGCTTATTTAAATATCCTTCCTGACTATAGCAGCCTTACCAAAGATGAATTCAGGGCTGCGGTATTACAGGAGAGAAAATGGGAATTTGTTGCCGAAGGCCAGCGCTGGTTTGATCTTGCGCGTACCGGAACGCTTGAGAAACTGGTGCCTATAGCAAAACCGGGTGTGGTGCCATCTGCCAAAAATTACTTATTTCCTATACCACAAACAGAAAGGGACGTAAATCCTAACCTTCCGCAAAATGCGGGTTACTAATACTTAATATATCAAATTAAATAGATACAATTATTTTGAAAAGTTCAAACTACGATAAGTTTCCGGTTATAAAGGCCCAGTTAAATGAATGTATAACCGGCTGGGATACCATTGCGCAGGAGATATTAGCGGCGGCTTCAACAGTGCAGGGCAAACCTGTTATTGCAATTGAATGCTATCCTGGTGTAAACACCAGTGAGATACGAAACGGGTTGTTAGATACTATAAAGCAAGCCCATATTATAGATACCGCCACCGCATTTAAGAGCGAGGAGGAAATTAACAAAATGGTATATCCTTATGTAACCGACGACCCCGTTTTTGGTTACATAACCCCACTGGCGCTAAAAGATTTTTTTGATGCTGAAAAGGTGGCGCGGTTAATTAGCGCTATTGAGAGTTCTCCTAATAATCTTGTATTGGTAATAGGAGCAGGCGCGTCACTTATTGCTGAACAGCCGGCATTGTTAATTTATGCTGATATGCCACGCTGGGAAATTCAGCTGCGTTTCAGGAAGCAGGCGGTACCAAATTTAGGTGTTAGTAATAATAGCGCCAGTTTTTCTTATTTATACAAACGGGCGTTTTTTGTTGATTGGCGCGTATGCGACCGGCAAAAAAAGGCTTTAAAAAATAAGATTGATTTTTGGTTAGACACAACTAAGGCAGATGAACCCAAATTGGCTACTGCAGCAGCTATTAACCAGGCATTGGCAAGCGCAGTTCAACAGCCATTCCGTGTGGTTCCTTTCTTTGACCCGGGGCCGTGGGGAGGCCAGTGGTTAAAAGAAGAGTTTGACCTGGACCGCTCCGAAAAGAATTTTGCATGGGGTTTTGATTGTGTACCCGAGGAAAATAGCTTGCTGATACAGTTTAAAAATGATGTATTTGAACTGCCGTCTATAAACCTTGTATTTGATCATCCGCAGGAATTACTGGGCGAAAAAGTTTACCGGGCATTTGGCGATGAATTCCCAATAAGGTTCGATTTTTTGGATACCATGCAGGGAGGTAACCTGAGTTTACAGGTGCATCCGTTAATGGAATATATCCGCGAAAAATTTGGGATGGGGTATACGCAGGACGAAAGCTATTATTTTTTAGAGGCTGCGGACGACGCCTTTGTTTACCTCGGTTTGAAAGAAAATATTGTTCCGGAAAAAATGATAGCCGGGCTGGAAAGCGCCCAGGCTGGAAATGGCCCGTTTGAAGCGGAACAATATGTTGAAAAATGGCCTATTAAAAAACACGACCATATATTGATCCCGGCGGGCACGGTACATTGCTCCGGCGCTAACAGCGTTGTACTCGAGATCAGCGCTACGCCATATATTTTTACTTTTAAGCTTTGGGATTGGGGCCGTATGGGGCTTGATGGTAAGCCAAGGCCAATATCAATAGCGCATGGTAAAAACGTGATCCAATGGCAAAGAACAACCGAATGGACCAAGGAGAACCTGGTTAATAAATTTGAACCTATTACTGAAGGTGATGGCTGGCGAGAGGAACGTACCGGTTTAAGCACCACCTCGTTTATTGAAACCCGCAGGCACTGGTTTACAAAAACAGTACAGCATAATACCCATGGCGTAGTAAACGTGTTGAACTTAATTGAAGGACGGGAAGCGATCGTAGAAAGCCCGTTAAACGCGTTTGAACCATTTATAATTCATTATGCCGAAACTTTTATAGTGCCCGCCGCGGTTGGCGCTTATACTATTACGCCGCATGGCGAATCGTCAGGTAAGCAATGTGCTACCATTAAAGCATCTGTACGGACCAATAACCTTAAAAATTACCGCATAAATTAATATGGAAAATAACCTTTCAAAGTGGTTTGTTTACAGAATAACCCTGGTTGCAGCCATAGGTGGTTTACTTTTTGGTTATGACACCGCTGTTATTGCCGGCGCGATAGGTTTCTTACAGACCAAGTTTCAGCTTTCACCGGTTATGATGGGCTGGATAGCCTCCTGCGCTTTAATTGGCTGTATTGTAGGGGCTATGTTTGCCGGCTCGCTAAGCGATTGGGCGGGGCGAAAAAAAATACTGATCCTTTCCGCTATCCTTTTTGCCGTTTCCTCATTAGGTATAACACTTTTTGACAGTATTAATGCATTTGTTTTTTTCAGGATAATCGGTGGCTTAGGCATCGGGATAGCATCGATGCTGGCCCCTATGTATATTGCAGAAATTGCGCCTGCTGATATCCGCGGCAAACTGGTATCTATTAATCAACTTGGTATTGTTACAGGTATTTTACTTATCTATTTTGTTAATGCGGCCATCGCCGGTTTATATGACGAAGCCTGGAATATAGCTGTAGGTTGGCGCTGGATGTTTGGCTCGGGTTTGTTACCATCAGGTATATTTCTTGTACTGCTCATCTTCGTTCCTGAAAGTCCGCGCTGGTTATCTGAACATGGCAAAACAGATGAATCATTAGCCATACTAACCCGCATAAACGGACAGCAAAAAGCAATTATTGAGCAGGAAAGTATTGATAGGTCTATCCTGTTGGAAGAATCAGGCGCTATAACTGAGCTTTTTAAACCCGGCCTAAGGAAGGCCCTGGTTATTGGTGTAGTATTAGCCATATTTTCACAAGTAACGGGCATTAACGCTATCATGTATTATGCCCCCGAAATATTCAAATCTACCGGCGACGGATCTAATTCAGCCCTTTTACAAACTATACTGGTAGGCCTTGTAAACCTGGTTTTTACTTTCGTAGCTATCAAGTATGTAGATCGTTCCGGCCGGAAATCCCTATTGTTGGCGGGGGCGGCGGGCATGTCTGTTTGTTTAGCGCTTACCGGTGCGGCTTTCTATTTCAATATGGTGCAGGGCTGGCTTGTTTTGATCACCATACTGGCCTACATCGCGTTTTTTGCCGTATCGCTTGGGCCATTAACATTTGTGATAATTGCAGAGATCTTCCCAAACAGATTGCGTGGAATAGCTATGTCGATATGTATATTCTTTTTGTGGGCGGCAGTTTACCTGGTGTCGCAAACATTCCCGGTTCTATTACAATCAATTGGCAACGCTTATACCTTTTGGATATTTATGCTCATGTCCATTATAGCTTTCCTGTTTGTATGGAAAGTAGTGCCCGAAACTAAAGGGAAAAGCCTGGAAGAAATTGAACAAATGTGGAGCACAAATAAATAACAGATTAAATAAACCTGAAATATGAAAAATTCTTTATTCAAACTGATCGGCATATGTTTGCTGGTAATAATTGCTTTTAACGCTTGCAAGAAAGATAAGCAGGACCTTAATAAACCTGTTGTAGCATTGTCAACCGACTCTTTTACCGGTAAATCCGGACAGTCTGCCACAATAAGGGTAACCGTTTCATCTCCTGTGGGGATTAAGTCACTGGTCATTACCAAGGGTGTAAACCTACAGCAGGATATCGCATTTGGTGAAAACGGAACTTTAAACATTGCGCCTGAAACCGCCGGGCAAAAAAGCTGGGATTATACCTTCACCTATCAGCTAAAACCCGAAGAGGTAGATAAACTGGTGGGGTTTAATTTTAAGGTGGTTGACGTAAATGGTGCAGAAGCGGAGAAAGACCTGACCGTGAATACAACAGTGTCGGCAGCGCAGATTTTGGCAACCTATAAATGGAACCTAAAAGCTAAATTCGATGAAACCCTTAATGTAGCAGATTTTAAAGATTGTGAGAAAGACGACTTTTACACCTTTAATGCCGACGGTACGATGCAATATGGATATGGCACAAGCGCATGCGATTTTGATGGCTTTAATGCCTACACCGGCTGGACTTTAAGCGATGACGAAAAAACACTAACTATTACTTATGCATCGATCTTCGACCCTGCAAAAATAACGGTAGATAAATATAATGTTCGCGCACTTAGTAAAGACAGGTTAATATTAGATATAGCTTATGACTTGACTGTCTTTGGCCTAAGCGATCATGAAGTTTATGTATTTACTTACGATGCCAGCAATAAATAATCATGAATAAAACACGAATGTTAAAAAATATATGCTTCGCTGCAGCCCTGTGCGGTAGCTTAAGCCTTGCGTTCACAACGGCATCGCATAATAAGATAAACCCACTAAAGAATGCAGCTGCTGATACCTTGAAGTTTAGCGTAAGCGAAGCGCCGGAGTGGTCTGCGCTTTTTAAAAGGAGCAGCGGCTGGTTTGGCGGCGATGGGATTTTTGCTATACCGCTAAACGGCGTTGATAAGCCTGGTAACGCACCGGTAAAAACAATGATTGTTTTTAGTGATACCATGCTTGGCGAAATAACAGATGGCACACTGCAGCCCGGTTTTAAAATGATCCACAACTCTGTTGCTTATTTAAATAACCGTGAACCGATTGAAAAAAACCTTTCTTTTCATTGGAAGAAAACCAAAGACGGTAAGCCGTTATCTATTTTTAAACCTAAAACCAAAAACACTAAACCCGGCGATTATTTCTGGCTAGGCGATGCCTTTGTAAATAAGGACCTGAACAACGCCACTTATATATTTGCCTATCGCATTAAAAACATTAGTGAGGCTGCGTTTGGCTTCGCGGAGGTTGGTAATGTGTTGATCAAAGTGCCAGCTGGCAGTAAACCTCCTTTTACCAATCAGCAGCAAATGGATACGCCATTCTTTATCCCTGCTAAAGATGGGAAGGACGAAGTAACCTTTGGGGGTAGCATATTTGTAAACACTGCCAATGCTGGGGCTAAAAAACCTGATGGGTATGTGTATGTATATGGTATTAAGGGTAAAGATAAACAAGTTGTTGTGGCACGTGTTCAACCAAAATTGTTTGAACAGTTCGGCGCCTGGCGCTTTTGGGATGGCAACCAGTGGAATAAAGACATCAATAAGGTAGCAGGAATTGCCGATCAGGCCTCTAACGAATTAAGCGTAAGCGAACTTCCCGACGGAAGGTACGTAATGGTTTTTATGGGGGGGGTAATGACAAACAAAGTTGGCCTGCGCGTTGGTACAACTCCGGTTGGCCCGTTCGGTTCTGTTATAAACGTTTGGGATGCCAAAGATGCTATCGAAGGAAAAAATTTCTTTACCTATAATGCCAAGGCGCATCCGGCCCTATCTAAACCGGGAGAGTTGCTGATCAGCTATAATGTAAACTCCTTTGATTTTTGGAATGACGTTAAAAAGTTCCCAAATCTGTACCGTCCAAGATTTATTAAATTAAAATTAAACTAACCGGTAAGCCAAACACTATATAACAAGTCACTATGCGTATCAAATCTTTTCTGATCTCTGTATCTTTAATGCTTGCCTGCTATAATTTAATGGCCGAATCTGACAATATAGCTCCGCAGGCAAAGGTTACTGCTTCCTCATCACTTAACGTGGAATTTAAGCCCGCTAATGTTACGGATGGGGTTATTGGCGTAAATGGGAAAGGGGAATGGGCTTGCGAGGGGGTAACTACCGATTGGGGATATGTAAAGTTCCCCTGGCTACAGCTGGATTGGGATAATACTATGCAAATAAACCGTATAGTACTTTATGATCGCCCCTCAGAAAAAGAGCACACCGCCAGCGGTAAATTATTGTTTAGTGATGGCTCAGTAATTTGGGTGAACGCTATACCAGATAATGGTACGGCTAAAACTGTAAAGTTCAAAACAAAGAATATTAAATGGGTACGCTTTATTACAACGGATGGAGACGGCAAGGACATTGGTTTTTCTGAAATTGAAGTATTTGCTGCGCCCGGGCAATATAAAGATTATGTTTCATGGGTAGACCCTTATATAGAAACCAACAGGGGGCGCTATTTCTTTTTTATTACGGGTGCACGGCCTTTTGGTATGATGACCGCCGCACCGCATACCCGTAACAAGAACCAATGGGGCGGAGGGTACAATTATAATGAAAACCAAATTCTTGGGTTTGGGCAAATACATGACTGGATGCTCTCCGGCATCGAAATTATGCCAACTCCCGCCAGTATTGACCCGGTTAAGGGTGAGCAGGGCTGGCGTTCAGAGTATAGTCATGAAGATGAGATCGTAAAACCCGGTTTTCAACGATTGTTTTTGAGGGATCACCAAACCTGGGTGGAATTAACTTCAACAGATAGGGCAAGCTTTTATCGTTTTACTTATACCAAAGCGATGGATGCCCAGGTGATCACTAATCTGGGAGGATACCTGGCTAACAGCACGATGGCTGATGCGGATATTGTTAAAACCAGCAATACATCCTACCAGGGGTCATTTAGCTCCACAAAACGTTATTGGGGAGGGCCAAAGGATGTTAAAATATTTTTTGTAATTGAATTTGATAAACCCTTTAAAAAGCTAACCGGCTGGAAAGGAAAACAACATTTTGATAATGTAAACCGACTGAAAGGCGATAGCGCAGGTTTAGCCCCGCAATATGAAGTGTCAGCAGGTGAGCAGCTGCAAATGAAGATCGCATTCTCTTACACCAGTGTTGAAAATGCCCGTAATAATTTACAGTCAGAGTGCTCCGGCTGGGACTTTAACAAAGTCAAAGAGGAGTCAAGGCAGGTATGGAACAATTGGCTTGGAAAAATTGACGTAAAAGGCGGTACTGTTGATCAGAAAGTAAAATTTTATACCGATCTGTGGCATGTTTTGCTGGGCAGGCATAAAATAAATGACGTATCGGGCGATTACCCCGACCGCACTACCGGCACACGCGATGGTAATTTTACTGATGCTATATTTAAAATAAAAACATTACCAAAAAATCCCGACGGAACAGTAAAATACAATATGTACAATTCAGATGCATGGTGGCTGTCACAGTGGAACCTGAACGTGTTGTGGGGGCTTGCCTGGCCAATGGTACAGGATGATATGTCATCATCGATGATACAATACGCCGATAATGGCGGTTTATTGCCCCGGGGACCAAGCGGTGGTGGTTACTCTTACATCATGACCAGCTGTCCGGCAACTAATCTGATAGTTAGTACCTACATGAAGGGACTTTTAAAATCAACAGATCCCGGTCACGCATTCGATGTGATACGACGTAACCATTTACCCGGTGGCATGCTGGGAAGCAGCAATGATATTAATTTTTATACCGATAAAGGTTACTGGCCGGATAATGCGGGCATAACTATTGAAGCCGGTTTCCAGGACTATGCGATAGCGCAAATGGCAAGTAAGTTGAATCGTAGGGATGACTATAATTTCTTTATTAAACGCTCTGCAGGCTGGCGGAATTTATATGATCCGGTGCAAAAACTGCTTTTTCCCAAAGATAGAGAAGGCAAATTTATCCATAAAGATCCTTTGAACGGATCCGGATGGGTAGAATCAAATGCCTGGCAGGCTACATGGGGGATCTCTTATGATATACCGGGGTTAGCGAAGTTAATGGGTGGGAATAACGTGTTGTGCGAAAAACTTAATTACGCGTTTGAGAAAGCGCAGGTAAGTGACTTCGTTTATGATTATTCTCATGGGTATATTAGTTACGCTAACCAGCCGGGCTGTTCAGATGCACACGTCTTTAACTACGCCGGTAAACCTTGGTTAACACAATACTGGGTACGCAAAGTAAAAGAACAAGCTTACGGAGGTATAACGCCCGACCAAGGGTACGGCGGCAGTGATGAAGACCAGGGCCAGATGGGCGGGATAAGCGCACTAATGGCCATTGGTTTGTTCAACATCCAGGGAAATGTTTCGCAGGTGCCTGTTTATGATATTACCAGTCCTATATTTGATGAGATAACCATTAAGCTCGACCCGGTTTTTTATAGCGGTAAGGTATTTAAAATCAAGACATATAATAACTCCGCTAAAAACTGCTATATCCAAAAAGCAACGCTAAATGGAAAGACCCTAAATAAATTTTGGTTTAAGCATGCCGATTTTGCAAAAGGTGGTGAACTATCATTATGGCTTGGCCCCATTCCAAATAAGCAGTGGGGGGTAAGTCATTTATAAAGAGACCCTGCAATAAGGGCTTGTTTGCTCATGCTTGTCGAACACTGGTGTAACGAGGTAGGCCCCATAAAATACTATTGGGGGTATTTAAAAATAATCTTTAAGCTTCACTAATTTAATTAAATAAGTGATTACTATGTTTTAGATGGAAAGTGTTTTATTTATGGAAACACTTAGCTATCCTTGAATGATTTAAGGTTACAGTACCAATACCGTAACCTTGGTTGATTTTGAAAGTACATATAATTTATTTTCTATCATTCACAATGATAGGTTCGGGGCAGTAACTCCCACTTAAAAGTCAAGCGATTGTGATATCAAAGTCATAAGCGCTTTTTCGTTTGCACAAGATTTGCACAAAGTGAATAAAATACTTGTAGCATTGGATATATCTTCAAAAGATTTTTTCAAACCTTTTAATATACAGATGCTTTTTTATTAGAATTACTGCCAACAATCTTATCGCTTAACCGTTATTATTTGAACAAACAAAGGCCTTGCCATCGCGATGATGACAGGGCTTTTATTTTTGTTCATGTGCTAAGTCGTGCTTTACGCTCAGCTTTATAAAATTTATAAAAGGCGACGGTATTTTAATCGGTAACGCCAAAATCTCCCTGCCCGTCAATTTTTCCTTGTTGATTTGGCCTGTTTGTTTGTAAAGATTAAACAGGTTAAATCTCGGCCTAAACCGGTTAGGAACCATGCTTATCGCCTTGAGATAATTTGTCTCCGCATTTGAATACTGCTGCAAAGCGAAGTAACAATCGGCAAGCGCCAAATAATTTTCAGAGTTAGAAACTTCGTTAAGAGATTGGCGCAAAATCGGGATAGCATCAGCTATTTGCCCGGCATTAGCCAATTGCCTGCCATATATTGAAAGATAATAACCATCGTGTTCAAGATCACTATAAATTGATTTTAAACCAGTCAGCGCCTCCGTTTTAAAGCCGGATTTGGCCAAATCTATACTGTTGTCAAAAACCTGATATTTTCTGTACTTAAACATATGTTGCGAACCGTCGGTAAACAGAAGGCCAATCAATACGGTTAGTATAAGACAATATTTAAGTACTGGAGGTAAATAAGCCTTATATGTATGCCAGAAAAGCCATGAAAGCGCTATAAGAAACAGTAGCAGGCAAGGGAACTTGTAATAAACAGGTGTAAATAGGGCTGCTACCGATAGCGTTATAACTGTCACGAAACAGGTGCTGTAAAGAAATTCCTGAAATGCGTAACTCTTCATGCCATTTTGAATAATTTTCACTAACAAATAAAAATATCCAATAACAATAAACCATCCGGCCAATCCCCATTCGATTACAATTTGCAGGTAATCATTAAACACATAGGTTGTATTGTCTGCTAATAAAAGTTCTTTTACCGAATATTCTCCTTGTGCAAAATATCGGGCTTGATAAAGCAAATAAACCCGCTTGAACTCACCAGATCCAACTCCTGTAAAAAGATTGTCTGTTAAAATGTTAAACGATATTTTATATATCAAAACCCTTCCCAATGAAGAATCAAGTTTGAGGACGAATGAGATTGCCGAGACAATAATTATAAATAATAAACCTGAATAAAATATTTTACTTTTTATTTCCCTGAAGTTACAAATCAGTAACCCCCAAAAACTTATTACAAAACCTAAAAAATACGCCCTGCTTTCCAATAGAGCCGAACAAACCAAACCAACCAGGCAAATAATCAAATATATTATAGGGGCTGATATTATTGATCTTGTATTGGAAATACTCATAATTATATAATAAATGAAGCCGACAATGCCGGCTTCAAAAGACTGTAATGTGTAGGTTGTAAATAATCTTTAATTATTGCCTGTCTTTTTATTAGGCTGTACAATCGGTTGGGTTAAGGGTTTCGTGTCAGGCTTCAAATAGAATTTGAAGTGTAAGGTATCGCCAGTGGATGTGTTGAACGTTTTGGTTTCGCAATGCAAATAGCCCATCCACCATGCATCGAGCGTATGCGTACCCGGTTGGACTGTAAATACAATTTTTGTGCTATCAGTTCCGAACGTTTTGTTTTTATCGACGTCCAGATTTAGATGCGATACAACTAAAGGAAAATTAGTTCCTTGTTCAAATACGGTTGCACTTATTACTGGCAGGTTCTGACTTGATGTTTTTACAGTTCTGTAGCTATAAGATGAACCGTTCTGACTTTTAATCAAACTATCCTGCTTACTAACACCACAGGCTGAATAAAAGATACTTAAAAGCAATACGAATAGAGTCGGTTTATTTATTTTTGTATGCATATTTCTTATTTATAAAACAGTAACTAATTAACACCCTGACGGTTTTCCTTTGGGGGTTACAGGATTTAAATTCATATCTGTCCCGGATTGTTCCCCTATAATTACATTGAGGATTCTGTTTCGATCTGCAACCGGGAGATTTTTAAATGCATTGGTTTCCTGTAATCCACCCCATGCCAAATCGTTGTAAAACTGGTCGGTTAAATGATAACCCTGGCTTACACCATAGGCTTTTAATGACGCACCGATATCACCAATAAATCCTCTTACCATCTCATCATGATGTGTGGCGTTGGCATCCCATCCATTGCCATTATAGTCATTCAACAATTGCGCATATGTTTTGTTAAAATTAGCTGGATCGGTATTCAATGTCGTTACCAGGTAAGCATGAATAGATTCGTGTAAAATAGTTTTGGCAAACGCCAAATCACTGCCGTTACTAACCACAGATGCATCAAAGGTTGTTGTAACATTGTATTTTAATCGATCATAGGTTGGTGAAGTATTAGCGGCGGTTGTTCCCCCTAAATTCCCATCCTTCATAATCCAGTTGTAACCTGGGGTATTACCAGAAAATTTTTGAATAATATCTGCAACACTATTACCCGATAGGTTTTTCAGATTAGCAAGAACGGTTTGCATACAGGTTTTTAAATTCGAATCATCAATTTTATTAAGAAAATCCTGTTTACTAACCGGTGGTTCGCCAAGATTGATGCTGCCACTGCCGCCGCCACCACTGCCGCCGCCAGTTCCACCACCGCCTGGTTCGGGACCGCCACCGCTATTACCGCCACCATTGTCGTAGCAGTAGTAATTACAAATGTCATAACCACTGGGAATTGTAATACAGTATTCTTCACCTCTTTCATCAATCGTGCAGTTAGAGGTTTTGCTACCTATTGAAACATCATGCGTTGAACAGAGTTATAAGTTAATTATTAGCAAATGTAATTGTTGATTAAAGCTTTGTGCAGAAATGTGCGAGGCTTTTTTAATTTAAAGGCTATTACTGGCGTTAGTTAAAACTCTGGTACGGGTTTTGTAAATAAGTATAAATTTGTGGTGATAATCAGGTATGTTATCTCATTATGCCAGCCCGTTCGGAAAATAGGGTTGGCTTCCATTCGACAATCAACAATCCTCGATATATAACGTAAAAAGCCCGATCGTGATAACCGGGTTTTTTACTGAAACGGCCGGGGTTTTTGCAAAGATAACGTTCAAATCGGGCTCGTAGTACGCCGGAAAAAATATACTTTAATCTGCTGTTTTTTAGAGAGTTCATAGCTTATTTTCGGAAAAAAACGTAAATCAGGGAGGAAATAAGCATGGAATTTAACCCCAATAATCGTATTGTACAACTTTGTATGCAGGGTATGCACGAGGAAGAAACCGGTAATCCGAATATGGCTGTTAAGCTATTTTTGCAGGCCTGGCACGAAGCGACGGACGACCTTGAAAAGTTTCTGGCCGCCTGGTATGTAGCGCTGCATCAGCCGGATGAGGCGGAACAGTTAGCCTGGTATGAAACCGCCTTAAAATTGGCGATGAATTTGAACAATGATGCGGTAAAAGCTGCCTTGCCTTCGCTCCACGAGAAGATGGCACATTGTTACGAAGTATTAGGTGACCGTGATCATGAAAAAAAGCATCGCAAGTTAGCTCACGCGGTTGTAATTCAACCGTCTGACAATGGACCATTTTATCATGGGACAAGAGCGGACCTGAAGATCGGTGATGAATTAACGGCCGGCCGTTTGTCTAATTACCATTCCGAACTCATCATGAACCACATTTATTTTACGGCTTTGACGGGCGGAGCGGGGCTGGCGGCTGCTTTATCAAAGGGCGATGGCAGGGAGCGTGTTTATATCGTTCGACCGACCGGCCTTTTCGAGGACGATCCGAATGTGACCAATAAAAAGTTTCCAGGCAACCCGACCCGTTCTTACCGCACGCAGCAGCCCTTGTCGATCATAGGCGAGATCACGGAATGGCAGCGACAGACACCGGAACAATTACAGCTATGGCGTGAGAGACTGGCCAGCAATAAAGGGGAGATCATCAATTAATGGCTTCGCCCGATCGGCGTTAAGGCGTCGAAAAGTGCCATGAAAATTTGACATTTAATAGCTGATTTTTTTTCATTTCTACTGAAAATTTTGCAGTGTGAAAATTGGTTTTAATAATTGGCACAGCTGTTGAAATAGTGTCCTTAGTTTAATTAATTATAAGTTTTAATCATTAAAAAATTTAAGGAGGAAAACCTATGACACTGGTTAAATTCAATCCCGATCTCAAAAACAATGGTTCATTATTGCCGGGCTTTAATGACGTGTTCAATTCCATTTTCAACGACACTTTTTTCAATGACCGCCTGGTCAGCCGCGTGCCGGGAGCCAACATCAGCGAGAGCGAAGATTACTTTCATGTGGAGCTGGCCGCCCCTGGTTTAAAGAAGGATGATTTTAAGATCAGCCTCGACCGGAATGTATTGAATATTTCGGTCGAACAGCAGGCGGACAATAGCGAGACCAAAAAGAACTACAGTAAACGTGAATACAGCTATAGCTCTTTTGTTCGCTCCTTTACCCTTCCGGAAAGCGCTAATGCGGAACAAATCGAAGCTGCTTATACCGATGGACTGTTGAAGATTGATATCGCTAAACGTGAAGAAGCCAAAGCAGTACGCAGACAAATAGAGATCAAATAACAACCATTTATGGATTTGAAAGGCCCTTTACGGGCCTTTCTTAATTAAGGAATGATGAAAAATCAGTATGAATTATTGATCAGCTTCCGCACGCCTGATGGTTTTAAGTTTGCGGAAAGTATTTCCTTGGTAACGACGGCGCGTTCGCTGAACAGGTGTTCGATGGCCTTAAGGGCCAGTCAACCGGTGAAACCCATTCAATGCTGCATCTTGACCTCATAGAGATGAGCGACAGCATTCCGGTTAAAGTACGGTCGCTGAGTTGTAAATTAAGCGAACTCTGCAACAACTGCCAGCACGTTACGCGCGAACTGTTCCGCGCACAGGCCATTGACGCGCAACTTTTTGCAAACACATCTACGTATTAGTAAACCTCGATGAGTTTTAGAGTTAGGGGCTCGTTCCCGCAACGGGCCAATCAGATCAGTTCCAGGTGACCCCGATCATCGCCGCCTTTCCAGCACTTTACTCAAGCAGGCGATTACGATGAGTATTAAGGTATTTGTTAAATTCAGAGATACGCTGGTATCTCAAAAAGACCTCCTGTTTAAATTTGAACAGATAGAAAAGCTGGTCGTCCGGCATGATGACGATGCATTTATTTAAAATTTAGATTGATTGTTTTCAAATACCCTATTGTATTCAATAATAATATTGTACTTAAAAGTCATTCCTTAAATCATTCTCATCTTTCTCTGTTATTATCTAGTGACCTATTAGAGTCCTGTACGTAACGGTTACATAAAATATTAAAGACAACAAGCAGCAAATCCGGTTAAAGTCCCTCCAGTGTTCGCATTCAGCTTTTCGAAAGCCAAAATAAACATCGGTTTTATTAAACTATCATCAAATTCTTAGTCCAGGAATACCATATTCCTGCTACTCTGTTTACCTTTTGGTAATCTTTTTTTATCTTTAGATATTCTTAAGGCTGTTCCATTACACATAACGGCCTTGTTTACTATTGATTATTAAGCACTCTTGGCAGATTACAGTACATATTCAGATGCTGATCTAACGGAATTACTCAGGACCGGGGATAGAGTTGCATTTACCGAAATTTATAATCGCTATAAATTAATATTGCACAATCACGCTTGGAACAAAACTCGTAATAATGTTGAAGCACAAGATGCCATACAGGAAGTTTTTTCTAACCTGTGGACAAAAAGGGAGATTATACAGATAGGGAGCAACCTGTCGGGTTACCTGTACACCAGCGTGCGTAACCACATCCTTAACCTATTTGCCAAAAAGGAGGTGCAAGAAAAATACATCCATTCCATCCACCACTTTGCCCAGCAAAAAACGGCCCTTACAGATCATCGGGTTCGCGAATCTATGCTTCGCGATGCCATTGAGAAAGAAATAGCTGAGTTGCCGCCGCGCATGCGCGAAGTTTTTGAACTGAGCCGTAAACAGCACCTCAGCCATAAAGAAATTGCAGCCATAATGGGTACTACCGAGCAAACGGTAAAAAAACAGGTATCTAAAGCCTTAAAACACCTGCGCACCAAACTTGGCTTGATGCAATACATCTACCTGCTTTGGCTGCTTAAACATTAGCCCCGGGCGTGCCCCTTTCCATAATTATTTAACAAACCGATACCCCCGCTTAAGCCATCGCTTGTCTTACGGTTATAATAGCTTTTTATAAATAGCTTAATGGTAACCGAAGTGGAAAACAGCATAGTAAAAGCAACGCACCTGTGGCATAAATACAGCCGCGATTGGGCAATAAGGGATATCAACCTCGAAATTAGCCAGGTAGGGGTATTGGGCTTATTGGGCTCAAACGGGGCGGGTAAATCAACAACCATGAATATTTTATGCGGGGTACTTAACCAAACCGAAGGCACGGTATTGATAGATGGGATAGATATCAGAAAGAGCCCCGAAGAGGCAAAAATGCGAATCGGCTTCCTGCCCCAAAACGCTCCCCTGCACCTTGATCTGACCGTTAGCGAGTATTTAACCTATTGTGCCTACCTGCGCAATATTAAAAAGCAGGATATTAAAGCCGCTGTAAATGCCGCTATGGAAAAGTGCGGCGTGGCCCATTTCCGGTCGCGGGTTATTAATAACCTGAGTGGCGGCTACAGGCAACGCGTAGGTATTGCGCAAAGCATTATACACCGCCCCAAATTAGTGGTGCTGGATGAGCCGACAAATGGCCTGGACCCCAACCAAATATTAGAAGTGCGTAAGCTGATCAAAGAGATAGCTACCGAGCGTGCCGTTATCTTCTCCTCGCACATCCTATCGGAAGTGCAGGCCACCTGCGATAATATCCGGATGATAGAAGGCGGTAAAATGGTTTTTGCCGATACTATGACAGCCTTTAACAATTATATATCCCCCAATTCGCTGTTGGTTTATATGGATAACCCGCCGGGTACCGAAATACTTACCGGCATCCCGGGTGTGACCAAAGCTCAACTTTTGAACGATGGCGGCATCCGCCTGCATTTTTATTCTAACACGCGGGTATCATCACAAATAATAGAATTAGCTGTAACCAACAACTGGCAGTTAACCGAGATCATGCTTGAGAAAAGCAGCCTCGACGAGATCTTTGCCCAATTATCAAATAAAACCACCTAAGCCTTTATGACCAAGATATTTAAAATAGCCAAGCTGGAGATCAGTATCCTTTTTTATTCGCCGGTGGCCTGGCTGGTGCTTGCCATTTTTATGGTGCAGGCAGGTACGGGCTTTTTTGGCATGCTGGGCAGTTTTCAGGAACTGTTTATGATGGGCGAAAAGGCCAATAATTTAACGCAACTGCTTTTTCCGGGTATAAACGGGTTGTTTGATAAAGTTTTGCAAACGCTATACTTATATATCCCACTGCTTACCATGGGGCTTATCAGCCGCGAAATCAGCAGCGGGTCTATCAAGCTGTTGCTGTCATCTCCCGTAAAAATACGGGAGATCATCTTAGGGAAATACCTTGCTATACTGTATTACGCCTTAATGCTGATAGCCATATTGGGTATTTATTGCCTTATTGGTGTGCTGATAATTAAGGATGCCGATGTGGGTTTAATAAGCGCGGGGCTGTTATCCTTGTTTTTGCTTACGGCTACTTATGCGGCCATCGGCCTGTTCATGTCAAGCCTTACGGGATACCAGGTGGTTGCCGCCATTAGTACGCTGGCTGTATTTGCAGCATTAAAATACGTTGGCGGTATAGGCCAGGGGATTGATTTTATTCGTGATCTTACCTATTTCCTATCCCTATCCGGCCGTACAGAAAAAATGCTGAACGGATTGATTACATCCGGTGATATTATTTATTACCTGTCCATCATATCGTTATTTTTGGGCTTAACTATTTTACGTTTAAAGGCCGGGCGAGAGGTTAAGGCGCCGGCTATGCAAGCAGGTAAGTATGTGGCGCTGGTGGCCATGGTTTTACTGGTAGGTTATATTAGTTCCAGGCCGTTAAATATTTTGTACTGGGATGTTACCGCTCAAAAAACTGAAACGCTTACACCGGCCAGCCAGGCCGTGGCCCAAAAAATACATGGCCCGCTGGAGATCACCACTTATGTAAACCTGTTAGATCAGCATGTATATGCGGGCTTGCCGGTATCGCGTAATACGGATCTGTCGCGGTTTGAAGATTACCGCAGGTTTATACCCGGTATACAGATGCACTATGTTTATTACTACGATGCCACCGACCTGGCCAACAACCCCAATATGATATACCAGGGAGATATTAAAGGCCTTACCATAGCGCAAATAGCAAAAAAGGTTGCCGATAACCTGCAGATCGATATGAAAGACTTTTTACCACCAGCACAGATCCATCAAATAATTGATCTGAACCCGGAGGGAAATACTTTTGTCCGACGCTTATCTTACAATGGCAAAACCAGTTATTTAAGATTGTATAACGAGAATAACCAATTCCCGGAAGAGGCAGAAATAACGGCTGCCCTAAAAAAACTAATAACACCAAACGCTAAAATAGTATTTATAGAAGGCGATGACGAGCGTAGTATCACCCAGAAGAGCGACAGGAGCTACGAGTTATTTAGCAATGCACGTAAGGCGCGTAGATCATTAATAAATCAGGGCTTTGATGTAGCAACAGCCACCCTAAATGATACGGGTGTGCCCGCAGGTACCACTATACTGGTACTGGCCGATCCTGCACAGCCGCTAAACCGCCAGGCTATCGCGCATATACAACAGTATTTAGCTGCCGGTGGCGATATGTTAATAACGGCCGAGCCGCAGCACCGTGCCGTAATTAACCCGGTACTGGGTTTAGTAGGTGTGCAGCTGTCTGCAGGGATGATGGTTAACACCGATAAAAAATCGCCGCCTGATGTGATAAGTGCAAAGTTTACCGGTAAGAACAATACTTACTTTGGCCACATGGATGGCCCTTATGCATCCGTAGCCATGCCATCTGCCGCCAGGCTTACTGCACAGAAAACAAGTTTCACCATTGATACCCTGCTACAAAGCAACGCAAGCAGCTTCAATAAAATAAAACCTTTTGATCCATCCTCAACATCGGTAAGTTACGAGCCGCAACAAGGCGATACCAAAGGCAACCAACCTTTAATGCTGGCACTCACCCGTAAAATGAGTGGCAAGTTGCAAAAAGTACTCATAAGTGGCGATGCCGATTTTATGAGTGATAATTTAATAACGCAGGCTTACAATTTCCCATTTATTAATGGCATTTTTAGGTGGTTTAGTAATGGTAGCTTCCCGGTAACGGTAAGCAGGCCTGCCCCCAAAGACGATGCGATATTGGCCAGCCGTAAACAACTATCGGTTTATAAAATGGGTACGCTTTGGGCCTTGCCGGCAGTGCTGATAGCTTGCGGCGCGGCACTTTTGCTGATCAGAAAAAGAAAATAGAAAAAGATATACCTCCTGCCGGTGGTGTTGGCTGTCTTACGTTAAGATTAAGATATGGCGCAATTGAATGAACAGGATATAAAGGTGATGCTGAAAAATTTCAGTCAGGGAAAGGCGACCGATAAGGAACTTGCCCTGCTGGAGGCATGGTATTTAACTTATCATGAAGAAGGGACCGAAAACCCGAACATGGCAGAGCGCCTGGCCGCCGTTGATATGGTATGGGCTAAACTGGACAACGAGCACCGTCCGGTTAAACGTATGGCCAAATGGTGGTCGGTAGCTGCTGCGGCAATATTACTGCTATCTGTAGGTAGTTATTTTGTATGGAAGGCTATACAAGTGCCGGTAATAACGGTAAGCCAGCTGGCAGGCACCAAAAAGGATATTGCGCCGGGTACTAATAAAGCAACCTTAACTATAGGCGGCAGCGGCACCTTGGTGTTAGATTCTGCAAGAACCGGCTTAGAGGTGCACCCCAACAACCTGACCTATGATGATAACACCCGGATAAACGCAGCTTTAACTGATACCAAAATGCTTACCCTGCAAACCCCCAAGGGCGGTACCTACAGGTTAGTGTTACCGGATGGATCTGTTGTGTGGTTGAATGCTGCGTCGCACTTATCCTTCCCATCCAGCTTTAAGGGCAAAAAACAGCGCGAGGTAGAACTAAGCGGAGAGGCTTATTTTGAAGTGGCAAAAAACAAGGCCATGCCGTTTATCGTAAAAAGCCGTGGCCAGCAGGTAGAGGTGCTGGGTACCCATTTTAATATTAACAGTTATGATGATGAACCCCTTACCCGCACCACATTACTGGAAGGCAGTGTGCGCATAGGCGCAACCCTGTTAAAACCGGGCGAGCAGGCAGAAAATAATGGTACAAGTATAAAAACCATACCTGCAGATTTAGATGAGGTAATGGGGTGGAAAAACAACTACATCGTTTTTCAGGACGAAAAGATAGAGAGCATTATGCGCAAGATAAGCCGTTGGTATGATGTGGAGATCGCGTATGAAGGCACCCCGCCGGCAGATGATTTTGGCGGCCGAATAAATAAACGGGCCTACATGTCGCAGGTACTTAAAAAGTTAGAATTAACTAATAAAGTTCATTTCAAAATTCAGGGAAGGAGGATCGTCGTAACGAAATAACAACTACTTTCTTCCGGTAATCCAAAATAAAAGCCAGATGTGGTTGCAACACAGCTGGCTAATGCCTGGCATTCCGTCAATAAAATCCTCATTGTATCAACTTATTAACCAGACTTAACAAATGTATAAAAATTATACTATCAAATTTGGCGTGCCCAATAAGCACGTTCGTAAAGTACTGCTGATTATGCGATTGACGACCTTTTTACTGTTCATGATGTTCTTAAGGGTATCTGCCACGGGCTTTGCACAGCAGATATCGCTTAACGAGAAGAACGTGACTTTGAAATCAGTTATTTCTAAAATACAACAGCAGAGCAATTTCGACTTTGTTTACACCACCCAGCAGCTTAAAAATACCACCAGGATTACAGTGAATGTAAAATCGGCTGATATCAAGACGGTGTTGGATGTTATCCTGAAAGATCAGCCGCTGGCTTATACCATTGATGATAACACGATCGTATTAAAAGATAAAACCACCATAACCGCGGCTATAAATTTTATTGATGTGAGCGGTTCTGTTTCTAACGGACAGGGTACCGGTTTACCCGGAGCAACCATCAGGCTCAAGGGGACGCAAGTCCAGGTTGCTACAGATCAAGCCGGCGGATACAAATTATTAAGGGTGCCTGATGATGGTCATCTGATATTCTCTTATATAGGTTTCCAGGCAGATACCGTTGCTATAAAAGGGCGTACAACCATCAATATTATCTTAAAGGAAGCGCCTATGGAAATGAAAAGTGTGGCTATCTTTTCTACCGGCTTGCAGGATTTACCAAAGGAAAGGGCAACCGGTTCTTTCGAGGTAATTACCAAAGAACAACTGCAGCACAGTACAGATCCTAATTTGATAAGGCGACTGGAAGGTATCACTACCTCGCTCGATTTTCGTAACGATCTGCGTACAAATAACTCGGCCAATCCAAATGCCAGGCAATCGCCCTTGGCCAACTTAACCATCCGTGGTAAAAACACCCTCAACGAGTCGGCCAATGCCGACCTGAACGGCAATTACAGCGGCCAGGTACTGGTAGTTATTGATGGTATTGCCAGCCCCTACTCTATTGATAAGGTTAACCCCAATGATGTAGAAAGCGTAACCATTTTAAAGGATGCAGCTGCATCATCCATCTGGGGGTCGCGCGCGGCAAACGGTGTATTGGTTATCAAAACCAAACGCGGCGGTTATAACCGCAAGCCACGCATCACCTTTAACAGCAATATTAACGTTACCGAAAAGGTAGACCTGTTTTATAACAAAACCATGAGCGTGTCGGACTTTATTGACGCCCAGGCCGGTTATTTTGAACAGCAGAACAGGCCCCTGCCAGATCTGAGCATTAGCCACCTTTACGGGCAGGAAATTAAATCGCCGGTGGCAGAGATAGTGGATGCCTGGAAATTTAAAGGCACCTTAACAGATGCACAGGCAAAAAATCAGTTAGATGCCTTAAGGGGCAACGATGTACGCAGGGATTATGATAAATACTTTTTGCGTAATGCCGTAACTCAAAGTTACGCATTAGGATTAGACGGGGGCACCGAAACATTTAACTACCGTTTATCGGGCGGGCTGGACAGGGGGATCAACAACACCAAAAACTCTGATTACAACAGGCTGGCATTAGGTTACTCTATGGCTGTTAAACCCTTTAACGGGTTAGAGCTACAAGGAAACATCAGCTACAATGTACAGCGTAATAATGAACAGGCAGCAAACAATAGGATAACCGGCGTAACAGACGCCACCTTCTACCCATACTCGCGCTTGGCAGATGACAAGGGTAACTACCTTGAACTGGCCAAACTTTACCGGCAGGGCTTTGCCTCTGCAGTAAATAATGCTTATGGCGACAACTTTTTAAGCTACAGCTATGTACCGCTTAATGATATTAACGAGGGGTATAACAAACTAAAATCACAAAACTTAAACCTGAATTTTAATGCCAACTACAAAATATTAAAAGGTTTATCTGCTCAGGTTACTTATAACTACAACACCGGCCGCAATGATGATAATACGCTTTACAGGCAAAATTCATTTTACATGCGTAACCTTATCAATTATTTTACTACATCGCCGGAATCTGTAGACCCCAGAACGTTTGATCCGGTTGCCCCATATAACAGGCAATTACCATTGGGAGGCCAATATTCTACCATCTTAACCACCTCAAATAACCATACCTTAAGGGGCCAGCTGAACTTTGATCATACCTGGAAAGAGAAGCACCAGTTATCGGCCATTGCGGGTTTTGATATAGCACAGTCGTACAGCATTGCCAAAAGCGACGGTTATTATGGTTACGACGAAAATACCCTGTACACCAACAACAAACTGGATTATAAAACCATGATCCCGATTGCGTTTGCAGAAGATTTTAGCGGATACAATGGCGAGTATATCCCCAACCTTTCCACCGGGTTTATTGATAACAAGATCCGCACCCTAAGCTACTATACCAACGCAGCCTATACTTACGACAGGCGATACACTATATCTGCCAGTTTACGTAAGGATCTGTCGAGCGAGTTTGGCCGGGGTACCAATCAAAACGGTACACCTTATTACTCAATAGGTGGCGCCTGGAATATCAATAACGAAAGCTTTTACCACTGGGCTTTGGTACCATCGCTTACCCTCCGTACCACTTACGGATATAATGGTAACGTAAACCCATCAATCATTGCAAGGCCGTTAATTACTTACTCATTAGCCAATAATCAATACACCAACCTGCCTTACGCTTACACCAGTTTTGGCATAGGCATTGCCAACAGCCAGCTGCGCCCGGAAAGGACAGGCGTATTTAATATTGGTTTAGATTTCCTTATACAGGGGAACAGGTTATCAGGTAATATCCAATACTACAGCAAAAAAACTACAGATCTGCTGGCCGGTGGTGCGCTTGATCCAAGCACGGGGTACACCAACATTACCTACAATACCGGCAACCTGCAGGGCCATGGTTTAGAGGTTACTTTAAATTCTTTAAACCTGCAGCTGAGCAAATTTAAATGGAACAGTAACCTGCTGTTTGCCTATAACCGTGTTAAGGTAACTAAGCTATATGCAACAGCAACAAGCGAGGCCGGTTCTGCAGTGACCAATAGCGGTGGTACTTATAATGAGGGGTATGACCTCTCGCGCCTGTTTGGTTACGAATGGGCGGGGCTGGACCCGCAAACCGGTGATCCGCGCGGCTATTTAGATGGCAAAGCGGTAAGCATTTCTAACTCTGTAGAAGGCGATAATAATTACAGGGCCATCCAAAGGGCGCCATTGAATACCTTAAAGTATTTTGGTAGCGCAGTGCCGGTTTATTATGGTTCGTTCCGTAATACATTTTCTTACGATGCATTTTCGTTGTCGGCTAACTTGCTTTACAAATTTGGCTACTATGTGCGCAGGCCAACGGCGCAGGTGGTAAACTATGGTTCGCTGTACTCGGGTAATTCGTTACAGGCTGTAGAGTATAATAACAGGTGGCAAAAACCCGGCGATGAAGCTATTACCGATGTGCCATCGGCAGTCATGTCTACAGGTAATACCAACCGCGATAACTTTTACTACTACTCGTCGGTAAATGTTGTTAAAGGCGACCATATCAGGTTACAGGAGATCAACCTGTCGTATACGCTTAAGGTAAGCCCGGCCAGCCCCATTAAAAACCCAAGGTTTTATGCCAACGTAAGCAACCTGGGTATTATTTGGCGCGCAAATGACAAGGGTATAGACCCCGAGGTATTTGATTACCCGCTGCCGCGTACTTATAGTCTTGGTTTTACAGCTAACTTTTAATCGCACAGGTCATGAAAAATTATATAAAATATATCCTTGCATTTATGTGTACCCTAATGGTATCGGCCTGCCAAAAATATGTCGATATCAAAAAAAGCGGTTCACAATCTTTTATCGAAACAACCAAAGATGTACAACTGATCCTGGATAATTACGATCTATTCAATCTCGATTACCCATTAGATGGCGAGATTTCTGCCGATGATTATTACATGGATGACAACCGCTATAATTCGGATGTTATTCAAGCAGAAGATAAAGCCCTGTACACCTGGCAGCCAACGGCTATCCGTGCATCATCAACGCAGTGGGTAGCTGCTTATAATAAAATCTATCACTGCAATTTGATGTTGGAAGCTTTAGATAAGATCCAGGCATCAGATGCCCCAACTGTGATCAATAATTTACGCGGAAGCGCTTTATTCTTGCGTGCCTATGCGCTTTGGCCTTTGGCACAAGCCTATATTAAACCATACGGAACCGGCACCTTACAAGAGCCGGGCTTACCTATACACACCAAATCGGATATTAATGATGTGCCGGGCAGGGGCACCGTAAAAGCAACGTATGACGCTATTATTAAAGATCTGACTGATGCTGCGAGTTTGCTTAACACAACCTCAAGCATTGCCTCGCGTCCTAATAAGGCGGCAGCTTATGCCATGCTTGCCCGAGTTTATCTGTCTATGGAGGATTACCCCAATGCTTTGACCAGTGCCGATGCCGCTTTAAAAATCAAGAGCAGCCTTATCAATTTCAACACACTCAATTTAGACAGCTATAACCCGTTCCCAAGGTTTAACCAGGAGGTGATATTTCATTCGGTTATAGATTTCTACAACAGTGTTTTAGAAGTAGGTTATGGTGATGAAGATAAAGCGCTGATAGCCCCGGCCATTATTAATGCCTACGCCGATAATGATCTGCGTAAACAGGTTTATGTTAAAGAAAACCTGGACGTTCCGGAGCCATCAGGCACTTACCGCTTTGTGGGTAACTACGAGGGGGCGGTAGGTTCATCAGCATTATTCAATGGCCTTGCTGTGGATGAGCTGTACCTGATAAGGGCCGAATGCAATGCCCGCGCCAACCAAACTGCCGCTGCCATAAGCGACATGAATAAACTATTGGTTACCCGTTGGGCTGAGGGCACTTACCCCGGTTTTGCCGCAAGCACTTCAGAAGATGCCCTTACCAAAATTTTGCTGGAGCGCCGTAAAGAACTGCTGATGCGTGGCCTGAGATGGACCGATCTGCGGAGGCTGAATAAAGACAACCGCTTTGCAAAAACACTTACGCGCACCGTTAACGGTAACGTTTATACCTTACCAGCTAATGACCCGCGTTACACCCTGCTGATACCGCAGGAAGTGATAACCAATTCTAAACTGCCGCAAAATACCCGGTAAAAATTTATTTATCCTAACCACCTGCAAGCTTAAAGTTGCAGGTGGTTTTAAAGCTAAATTATGATCAAAAAAATCATGAGCAGCATAGTGCTATGCGTATATGCTGCGGTTGCACCCGCTCAAACCACCGCAATATCGTTAGATGCTGCGGTACGTACCGGGAAACTTAAAAACGGTTTTACCTATTATATCCGCCATAACCAAACCCCAAAAAACAGGGCGCAGTTTTACTTGGTGAACAAGGTAGGATCAATACTGGAGAACGACGACCAACTGGGCCTGGCGCATTTTGTAGAACACATGACGTTTAACGGGTCGCGCAACTTCCCTAAAAACACCATGATGAATTACCTGCAATCGGCAGGGGTGCGTTTTGGTGCCGATGTAAATGCTTACACCGGGTATGATGAAACCGTTTATCAGTTGCCCTTACCTACCGATAATGAAGAACTGATGAGCAAAGGGCTGCAAATTGTACATGATTGGGCGCAAAGCGCCACGCTTGATCCGGCTGAGTTAGATAAGGAACGTGGGGTGATACTGGAAGAGAAAAGGCTGGGAAAAGGTGCTACCGACCGCTTACAGCAACAATATTACCCATTATTGTTTAACCACTCCAGGTATGCAGCCCGCAACCCAATTGGTACAGATGCCATCCTTAAAAATTTTAAACCGGCTACCATAAAGCAGTTTTACCATGATTGGTACCGCCCAGATCTTCAGGCGCTTATTATCGTTGGTGATATTGATGCCGTGGCTGTGGAGCAAAAAGTAAAAGCCCTTTTTGCCGATCTTAAAAATCCGGTTACAGAGAGGAAGCGGATAGTTTATACCATTCCATTAACCGGCCAAAACCAATTTATTGCTTTAACGGATAAGGAAGTGAACAGCACCATTGCCGAGGTGGTTATTAAACACCAGGCTCCGGTTATTGCAGCAGCCGCAGATTACAAAGGCTTGCTTATCCGCCAATTGTTCAACAGCATGCTGGCGAGCCGTTTTGCAGAATTATCGCGAAGGCCAAATCCTGCGTATCTATCGGCAAATGCCGGTATTAAAGATTTTTTAGGAGGTCTTGATACTTACCGGGCTACAGTAGTTGCAAAACCCGGCGAGTTAAAAAAGGGCTTTATTGCCATGTGGTACGAAATCGAGCGCCTGAAAGCATTAGGCTTTAATGAAGACGAACTGGAACGCGCCAAACAAAACCTGAAAGAGCAATTTGGGAACGTTTACCGCGAACGGGATAAAAACCCATCAGAAAATTATGTGCAGGAATACCTGTCTCATTTTTTGAAGAGGGAAGCTGCACCGGGCATAGCGGGTGAGTATAAATTGATGAACACCTATCTGCCCCTTATCAAACTAAGCGATTTTGGGGGATTGATGAATGTTTATCTGAAAGATAATAACCGCGACATTATCATTACTGCACCCGCTGATGCCCAAAAAGATCTCCCGGCTAAAGAGGAGGTGGATAAATGGATAGCCGAAGCCAAAGGGATATCCATGCAACGGTTCACCACGCAAACATCAACTGCAAGTCTGCTTGGTGCCCAGCCTGTTCCTGGTAAGGTTATAAGCGAGGAAAAGGATAATAAAGAAGGCTTAACAACGCTCATACTATCTAACGGGGTTAAAGTAATTATTAAACCAACAGCTTTTAAAAACAACCAGATCATTTTTAGGGGATTTTCGCAGGGAGGTACTTCTTTGTATGATGACAGGGATTATCCGTCGGCAGCTAATGCGGCATCTATTATGGCCGCCGCCGGTGTAGGTAACTTAAATGCTAATGAACTAGACCGCTTTGTGGCTGATAAGGAACTGGAAGTGCGCCCATACATATCAGAACGTTTCCAGGGCGTTACGGGTGGTAGTTCTGTAAAAGATTTTGAGGTGGCCATGTCGTTGGTATATGCCTACTTAACCCAACCTCAAAAAGATTCATCACTTTACAAAACCATGATGGATAGATCAAGGGCGAGGTATTACAACCGCGCTAATGACCCGGGCAGTGTTTATAACGATACGGTATCTGCCGTATTGGGTAACAATAACATCCGCCGTACCGGGCCATCAATCAAAAAGCTGGATATGGTTAACCTGGACAGGGCCTACCAGATCTATAAGGAGCGTTTTGCCAACGCCGGTAGCATGACGTTTGTATTTACAGGCAGTATAGATATTGCAACTGTAAAACCCATATTGGCAAAATACCTGGGGTCGCTGCCGCGCACGCAAATAACAGATGAAGCCAAGGACCTTGATATCCCTATACCAGCAGGAGAGATTTTTAAAACGGTTTATAAAGGCAAAGAAGTTAAAGCATCGGTACTGTTGGTGTATTCGGGCAAGTATAATTATGATCAGCGTAACAATATCTTGTTTGATGCCCTGCGCGAAACCTTAAATATACGTCTGTTAGAAACCCTGCGTGAAGAAGAAAGCGGCGTATACAGCCCTCGTGTAGAACTAACAACAGCAAAATACCCCAGCCCAACATTTACACTAACCGTGCAGTTTGGTTGCGCCCCGGCTAATGTAGATAAGCTAATAGCCACAGTGAAGACGGAAGTTGCGGCGCTCGCAAACAATGGTCCCAGTCAGCAAAATATCAGTAAATGGCAAGCGGAATGGATAAGGCAACGTGAGCTGGATTTAAATGAAAATCCGTGGTGGTTGAATTATCTGGTAGATAAACTGCAAAGCGGAGATAAACCGGAAGAATACACCAACGACCAAGCATTTGTTAATGCAGCCAGCCCGGCTGAGTTAAAAGATATGGCCCGAAAATACCTGCAAAACGGCAACTTCATAAAATTGGTGCTCCTGCCTGAGCAGGAGTAAGTAACATAAGCTGTGGCTTAAAGATCGTTTTTCATTACGTAAATGAATCAGTTAGTAGATAAAAGCGCTGCCCGCAAGGGGCGGCGCTTTTTGTCTAGTATATAGAGCTTACGACCATAACGCCAGAATTCCTAGCAGAGCATGGCGTCCCTTTTAACCAGGCTTGTAAAGTTTTAGTGAAGATTTACCAGTCAAAGGACCGGCAATAGATGTTTAGGAGAAAAGAGGTAGATACGAATTAATGATAGGCATACTCAGGTTTGTTTCTCCGTGTAATGCCAACAGTCCGGCCATTCCGGGCGAATAAATCGGATTGGGAATTACAGGTTCATCGATATTCACAATCGTATATAGGGATTACCTCAAAGTTCTGGTTAAGAAGCTATGGTTAGCGTTGTTTGGGCAGTGGCCGGAAGCCTTTGCGGAGTGACGCCGGTTAGATTATCCGCAGCTAACACAGGCAGTTGCAGTACGCTTGACGGTAAAATACCGGTAAGGTTCCTTTACCCGGTACATACAATTTTTACTGGCGCCAATTATACGGTCGCGGTTGCCAGCAAGTGGCAGATGTACAGATCTCCATATTTTGGTTTGATGTGAATTAGGTAAAATGGATAAATGCCATGTATTGATAAAATACATGGCATTTATTTAGGTGGAGTGGCTGAGTGGTTAGGCGGAGGTCTGCAAAATCTCACGATGTTTCCAATCCGCCTCACACCTCTTATTTCGTTATGTCTTAATCCAGCATTATCTTTTCGTGTTGGTAGGGGATCTCAATATTTTTAAATCCTTTGTCCACAAGTTTTTCTGCAAAGTGTTGTTGTACTTCGTATTCGCCGTGTACAAGAAATACTTTTTTTACCATCTTAGGGTCCTGGCAGGATAGGAAATGCAGCAGATCTTCATAATCGCCGTGTGCGCTCATGCTTTTGATAGATTGTACCTCCGCATTTACCTGGTATTGTTCACCAAAAATATGAACCTCTTTTTCGCCGCGGGCAAGCCTGCCGCCTAACGAGTTTGGCTCGGCATAGCCTACCATTAAAATTGTATTTTTTTGATTGCTGATGTTGTTTTTGATGTGATGCTTTACGCGCCCGGCCTCGGCCATGCCCGATGATGATATAATAACACATGGCCTTACATCATCATTCAGGGCGATAGATTCTTCGGTTGATTGGATAAACTTTAACCCTTTAAAGCCAAACGGATCGGCATCTATCTTCATCACTTCTTTTACACCGTTATTATATACCTCAGGGTGGTCCTTTAAAACCTGCGTGGCTTTTTCAGATAGCGGGCTGTCAACATAGTAGGGTACATCGGGCAACTTACCCTTCAACTCCAGTGCGTTAAGTGCATACAATAGTTCCTGCGTGCGGCCAACGCTAAATGCGGGAATAATTACCTTGCCTTTTTTTATCTCGCAGGTTTGTTTAATAATTTCCAGTAAGGCATCTTCTATCGGTCCAATATCTTTATGCAGGCTATCGCCATAGGTCGATTCCAGTAAAATATAATCGGCCTGCGGGAAGGTTTGTGGGTTCTTTAAAAGCAGATCACCATAACGGCCAACATCGCCGCTAAAGGTGAGATAGGTTTTTTTGCCATTCTCGGTAACGGCTATATGTACTGCCGCGCTTCCTAACACGTGGCCGGCATCAGTAAATTTAAATTTCAGGTTTTCGTTGATGTGATACTCTTCGTGATAATCTACAATTTTAAACAGGCGCATTGCTGCTATAGCATCGTCTTCGGTATAAAGTGCATCAAGCAGGGGCTGCCCATTACGGGCACGGTGCTTGTTGCTGTATTCAACGTCCTGCATTTGTATCTTGGCCGAGTCCATCAATAGGATGCGTGCCAAATCCATTGTGGCAGCGGTGCAAAATATCTGGCCTTCAAAACCTTCGGAAACGAGGCGGGGAATCAATCCGCAATGATCTATATGCGCATGCGACAGGATCAGGTAGTCGATTTTTTTTGGATTAAAGCCAAAATGCTCGTTCATTTCTTCGGTTTGTTCGCCAAGGCCCTGGAACATGCCGCAATCTAATAACACACTTGTACCATCCTCTAAACGCAATAAGTGCTTGCTGCCGGTTACATTACGGGCAGCACCGTGAAAAGTAATATCCATTTATAAATTGATTGTGTTATACAACCAAATAGACAAATAAAAGTTTATAAAAAATAAACTAAACACTTAGTTGTTATTTTGGTTTATATGCATACCTTAGTACTAACGTAACAATAATCATCTTAATTAAATGGAAATAAAAGATTTAACCCGTGCCGAAGAACAAATTATGCAGGTATTATGGCAGCTGGAAAAAGGCTTTGTAAAAGATGTTTTAGATGTTTTGCCCGAGCCGAAGCCCGCTTACAATACCGTATCGACCATTATAAGGATACTGGAAACCAAGGGCTTTGTTGACCATAACGCGTTTGGCAAAAGCCATGAGTACTATCCGGTAGTAAGCAAAGAGGATTATAAAAACTTTGCTGCCGATAAACTGCTTACCGGCTATTTTGATAATTCGGTAAACCGCATACTTTCCTTTTTTGTGAATAAGGAAAAAATTAATCTGAAAGAGGCTGATGAGATCATGAAACTAATTGAGAAACTTAAAGATAAATAGTTATGAACTGGTGGCATTATTTATTGCTGGTAAATATTTACCTCACCTTGTTTTTTGGATTTTATTCTTTGTTATTGCGTCGGGAAACGTTTTTTCAGCTTAACCGGGTTTATCTGCTCGGCACGGCTATCCTGTCATTTTTTATACCGCTTATAGAAAGCGAGTGGGTTAAAGGCCTGTTTATAACGCAGCAGGTACAATACACCATATATGGCGCTAATGCGGTATCTATTACAGATATAGCGCCCATAACAAATAACCCGATAACCATAGGGCAGGTGCTAATAGTAGTGTATGCTGCCGGGGTAATATTTTTAGCAGTAAAACTGATGCTACAACTAGTGTTGTTAAGGCGTATCATTAAAGATCCATCGCCAAAAGTATCTTACTCGTTTTTTAATAAGGTTAAGGTAAGTGATGGAATTGATGGCAGGGAGGTGATAGAAAACCATGAGATGGTGCATGCCCGGCAGTTCCACTCGGCAGATGTGCTGATCATTGAGGCGGTAATGATCATTAACTGGTTTAACCCAATAGTTTACCTGTACCGCTTTGCAATAAAACATGTACACGAATACATTGCTGACAGGCACACCTTAAACGCAGGCACTAATAAGGCAGATTATGCCATGTTGCTTTTAAGCCAAACGTTTGACACTCCGACACATCGTTTGGTTAATCCGTTTTTTAATCACAGCCTTTTAAAGCAACGTATTGTGATGCTGCAAAAAAACAGGTCGCAACGTATAAAGCTGATCAAATATGGCTTATCTGCACCACTATTTATATTGATGCTGGTTTTATCATCAGCAACAATTGGGAATAGTAAAGCAGTAAATGCTATTCATGATAAAGCCGAACTGATTTTAGAAAGACCGGCTAATACCATTGCCGATACCACCTATCGTACTACGGTAATTACGTATGACCCTAAAACAGATAAACCACCCGTTACAGATACAGTGCCAACTAAAGATAATGCAGTTTTTACACAGGTAGAACAGGTGCCAACGTTTCCGGGTGGCGAAAAGGGCTTCGAAAAGTTTTTAGCTACAACTATTAAATACCCGGCACAAGCGGTAAAAAATAAAGTACAGGGCCGCTCAGTTATAACATTTATTGTAGAGGAAGATGGTTCTTTATCAGATTTTAAAGTAATCCGTTCTTTGGGTAGTGGTACAGATGAAGAGGCCATCAGGGCTTTAAAAGCATCACCCAAGTGGAAACCCGGCAAGCAGAACGGGCATATTGTTAGGGTACAATATAGTGTGCCGGTAAGTTTTGTGTTTGATAAAAATAACAAATCGACAGCTATATTATCAAAAGAGCAGCCAAGTGATCAACTGGTATTTAGCGCTGTAGAGAAGGTGCCCACTTTCCCCGGCGGGGAAGCAGGTTTTAATAAGTTTTTATCAGCAAGTGTAAAGTACCCTAAAGCAGCACGGGAAGCAAACGTACAGGGAAGAGTAATAGCCAGCTTTATAGTGGAAAAGGACGGTTCATTATCAGATATTAAAGTTGTACGCGGAATAGGCTACGGTGCCGATGAAGAAACAATACGGGTGCTTAAAAATTCGCCAAACTGGAAACCCGGTACACAAAATGGTAAGCCGGTAAGGGTTGCATATTCGGTGCCTGTTAATTTTGCCCTTTCTGCCGAAGATGATAAAAGTCCTAAAACAGGTTATATACCTTTAAATAAACCGGTAAATAATCAGATGGACACCAGTCATGTAACGCCGTTAATAAAAATAAGGAATGGGTATGGTACAAGCCCGCTTTATGTGCTTAATGGGAAAGTTATAAAACAGGAAGAAATGGCACTTTTAAACGTTAAGTATATTCAAAGTATCTCGGTGCTTAAAGACAAGGCATCAACAGCGCTTTATGGTAAACAAGGAGAGAATGGCGTAGTTTTAATAAAAACTACGGAACCCAAATGGCATGCTTTTAATAAAAATTAAAGGCGTATAATAATCAGTTTTTATAGTTTAAAACAAGGCCAGCCGGTAAACGACGGGCCTTTATATTATATAGCAGTTGGCCTGCGTATAATTCCGAATAAGAGAGCTATTACAGCAATTACTAATAATATATGTATCAGGCTGCCAACAGCTGTAAAGAAAAACGCAATTGCCCAACCTATAACAAGTATAAAAGCAATAACATAAAGTAATGAGTTCATGGTTTGATGTACTTAATGGTTTTTTAGGGTTATTAGTATAAAGTTAAATGCCTGTAAAATGTTTTGACCTAAAAGAAAATTATTGGCAGACAGGTTTAACCACACAGAACACAAAGAAAAAATTACAAATAACGCAGAGATGAAAAGCAATTCTTTGTGACCTCTGTGAAAAACGCTGAGCACTCTGTGGTTAAAAAGCCAACAAAAAAGCCTCCCTGTCATTTAACAGAAGGGCTTAATATTTTAAGACCGAATTACAACCTTAGCCATTTTTTGCGTACAGCCAATTGTTGTGGTGTAGCGTTTGGCATTTCGGTAATTTTGTAATTAACGTTATCGTTACGTTTTAGGGTAACCGGTATTTTGAACGACTGCCCGTCGCGGCTAACGGTAACCACAATTTTATCGCCCACTTTTTTGCCTTTTATAACAGCATTAAGGTCGGTAACTGGGGTATCGTCTATATTGGTTATCTGGTCGTTTACGTTAAGGCCGTCAACCCAGCCGGCGCCGCCACGCAGTACAGTGGTTATAATATTGCGCTGGTTAAAAAATACACCCAGGGTAGGGTCGTTGCTTGCTGCGAGGCCGTCTGTTAGTTTATAACCGGCGTAGCCTAAATATTTATCGTACTTAATAGCCGCTAAACCGTTGATGTATTTAGCGTAAAAATCATCCAGGTTTTTACCTGCAAATTTTTCAAAACCTGCTTTAAACTCGGCATCAGTATAACCACGTTTTTTTGTTTTGTAATAAGTATTGTACATATACTTCATTACATCGTTAAGGCTGTATTTGCCGTTGCTATTGTTGATGATCTCCAGATCTAACAACATACCTATAACTGCACCTTTATCGTAGTAAGATATGCCGGTGTTGTACGAGTTCTCGTTAGGGCGGTAGCTTTTTATCCAGGCGTCAAAGCTCGATTCTGACAATGGCTGCACCTTTGTGCCGGGTTGGTTTTCAACTGTGTTAATATCGCTGGCCATATCGCCTAAATAACCTTCAGGGGTCGAGAGGCCTGCATAGCGTAATATCATATTCTGATAGTAAGCCGTAAAGCCTTCTGCTATCCAAAGGTTGGTGGTGTAGTTCTCGTTATCATAATCAAACGGGCCTAAAGCAATTGGGCGCAGGCGTTTTACATTCCACAGGTGGAAATGCTCGTGCGCAACCAGGCCTAAAAAGCCATGGTATCCACGCTCAGTACCGTATTGGTCGCGCGAAGCGCCTAATACGGTAGAGCTAAGGTGTTCTAAACCACCGCCATTGCGTTGTTTGTTATGTACTATAAAGGTGTAGTGCTTATTGGGGTTTTCTCCATAAACAGCCGCTTCTTCGCGGATAATTTTGGCCATATCAACTTTAAGGCGTTCTTTGTCATAATTGCCGCCGCCATACATAGCCACTTCGTAGTGTGTGCCGTCTACGTCAAAGTCAAAAACGTCCTGCGTGCCAATTTCAAGCGGCGAATCATACAGAATGTCATAGTTTGGCGCGGTGCGGGTAAATACATCGCCGTTAACCATTTCAAGGCTGGTTGAAACTTTGTTCCAGTCTTTATATGGTTTTATAGTAATGGTAGAAGGTTGTGCAAGCATCCCTTTAGGGAATAAAAAGATGCCGGTGCTTGAAAGGAAGGCGTGCGATACATCAATAAAACTGGTACGTACTGATAATTCAAAAGCGTAAACTTTATATTTAATGGTTACCGAAGTTAAACCGGCAGTATTGATTTTCCAGGTGTTTTTATTGATCTTAAGGGCTGTTATATCCCTGCCTTTTGTGTTGGCACTAAGCGATTCGATGTTTTTTGCAAACTCTCTTACCAGGTATGAGCCGGGCGCCCAAACCGGCATTTTTACTTCAAGCGAAGGTTGCGCCAAACCTGTAATGTTCATTTCAACATCTGCGTAGTGAGCCTGTGCCTCCGGGAAGCTAACCGTGTACGATATTTTAGCAAGCCCAGCCGCGCTGCCGGTGGTAGTATTCATAAAAAAGAGCATTAAATAAACCAGTGCAGGTAGTTTCAAATTTTTCATGCGGCAAGTTATAAAATTTATGTTTTTAATTAAACCGCGCAAAAGCAGCAAGGTTGTAAAATGGTTGATACATGCAACCATTTTGAATACTAAGCCGTTAATATTGCAAATGGTAATATAAATAGGTGAGTACAAATATAATATTGCGGGTAAACATACAGCTATATTATATTTACGTACATATTTAATAATTATAAATGAATACTAAGACCGGTACTAACAGCAATAAGCACATATGAAAACAAAATATATTATTTACACCTTACTTGCATTGCTTGTTGCATTTTTAATTTATAATAAGTTTTTTAGTAAAAGGGCCAAACAAACCAGCGCCGCAACCGCGGGCAAGGGCAAAAGGAAGAATGGACCTGTATCTGTTAATATTATGGTGGTTAAAGATACCGCGGTACGTAACCAGATAGATATTACCGGTACAATTGATGCCAACGAAAGGGTAAACCTGATAAGCCAGACAGCCGGAAATATTACCGGTATTTATTTTAATGAGGGTACTAAAGTACAAAAGGGCCAGTTGCTGGTTAAGGTTTACAACCAGGACCTGCAAGCCTCGCTACAGCAATATGAAGCGCAGATGATACTTGCCCGTGATATTAATAACCGTAACAAAATATTGTTAGAGAAAGAGGCCGTTAGTAAAGAGGAATACGAAACATCGCTTTCATCATTAAACTCCTTAAAGGCACAGGCCGATGTGGTACGGGCACAAATTAGCCGTACCGAGATCCGCGCACCATTTTCGGGTGTTATTGGGTTAAGGAATGTTAGTCCAGGTGGCTATCTGTCGCCGGCGACTCCTATTGCTACACTGGTAAACATAGACCCGGCAAAGGTTACTTTTTCGGTGCCTGAGCGTTACCTGCCCATTATTGGCAAGGGTAGTAAAGTAACTTTTACGGTAGAGAGCTCAAGGGATAATTTTAACGCTACGGTTTATGCTATTGAGCCTGCGCTTGATGCCAACTCGCGCACTATTACGGTTCGTGCCAAGGCACCAAACCCCAAAAGTATCCTTACAGCGGGCGCTTTTGCCAAGATCAACCTAACGCTCGATCAGATCCCCAAAACCATTATGGTGCCTACCGAGTGCGTGATCCCCGATCTGAAAAGCAGCAAGGTTTATATTTACAAGAACGGTATAGCAGTTGCAAAAGATGTAAAAACAGATCTGCGTACTGATACCAAAATTCAAATTATTGACGGGTTAAAAGCCGGCGACAGCGTAGTAGTATCTGGGTTGATACAAATACGCCCTAAATCGCCATTGAAGATCCTTAAAGTTATTAAGTAACCAGTATGAGTTTATCTTCGGTAAGTATAAAAAGGCCCGTATTGGCAACAGTAATGTCTGTTGTAATAGTTGTATTTGGGGTTATTGGTTACAAATTTCTCGGCGTTCGCGATTTTCCTTCGGTCGATCCGCCTATTATTTCGGTATCTACCAGTTACTCAGGTGCCAACTCGGATGTTATCGAGTCGCAAATAACGGAGCCTTTAGAGAAAGCTATAAACGGTGTTCCCGGTATACGTAACATATCGTCAACAAGTTCGGTGGGATCAAGTAACATCACGGTTGAGTTTGACCTGGACGCCGATCTGGAAACCGCCGCAAATGATGTGCGCGATAAAGTATCGCAAGCCCAGCGCCAGTTACCACAGGATATTAACGCGCCGCCGGTTGTAACCAAAGCTGATGCCAGCGCCGATCAGATCATCACCCTTACGGTAAGCAGTAACACTCGTAACATTACCCAGGTAGATGATTACGCGGAGAACGTATTACTGGAAGGTTTGCAAACCATCCCCGGGGTAAGTACCATCAACGTACAGGGCCAACGCCAGTACGCCATGCGCTTATGGATAGACCCTAACAAGCTATCATCATTAGGCCTTACCGCTACCGATATAGGTGCCGCCCTTGCCCGCGAGAATGTAGAGCTGCCTGCAGGTAAAATTGAGGGGAACAATACCGAGATCACCATACGCGCCCTGGGTAAGCTAACCACCGAGAAAGATTTTAATAACCTGATTATCCGCGCGGATAGTAACCGCGTTATCAGGTTAAATGATATTGGCTATGCCGTGTTGGGTTCTGCTAACGAAGAAACATCGTTAAAAGAATCTGGTGTGCCCATGGTTGGTTTGGCGATTGTGCCGCAACCGGGTGCAAACTATGTGCAGATTGCCGAAGATTTTTACAAACGCTTAGATCAGATAAAAAAAGATCTTCCGCCTGATATTACCGTAAAGGTGGCTTTGGACAATACCCGGTTCATCAATAACTCTATTACCGAGGTAAAAGAAACCTTGCTGATATCGTTTATACTGGTAGTAATTATCATTTACCTGTTTTTTAGGGATTGGCTCATTGCTTTCCGCCCATTGATAGATATCCCGGTATCATTGATCGGTGCATTCTTTATCATGTATGTGTTTGGGTTTTCAATCAATATCCTTACCCTGCTTGGTATAGTACTGGCCACGGGCCTGGTGGTTGATGATGGTATTGTGGTGACCGAGAACATCTACAAAAAGGTAGAAGCCGGTATGGCTATCCGCAAGGCTGCCTTTGAAGGCTCTGCCGAGATTTTCTTCGCGGTAGTATCTACATCGGTAACGTTGGCGGCAGTATTTTTACCCATTGTGTTTTTGCAGGGCTTTACGGGCAGGCTGTTCCGCGAGTTTGCGGTCGTCGTCGCAGGAGCGGTATTGATCTCGGCCTTCGTATCGCTTTCGTTAACACCGATGCTTAACGTAAAGTTGATCCGCAAGAACCAGAAGAAATCAAAATTTTACGAAAAAACCGAACCTTTCTTTGAGGCCATGACCAACGGGTACACCGAAACCCTGGTTAATTTCATGAAAAAGAAATGGGTATCGTTTGTAATATTAGGTGGCTCATTATTATTAACAGGCGTATTATTTAAAATAACGCCATCAGAGTTGGCCCCGTTGGATGACCGCAGCCTGCTGCGTTATTCAGTAACCGGTTCTGAGGGTGCCACTTACGAATATATGACCCGTTACATGGATAAGGTAGCCAACCTGGTAGCCGATTCTATCCCCGAGGCTAATGTAAACCTCGAGATCGTATCCCCATCATTTGGAGGGGGAGGTTCTGCCAACTCAGGCTTTGGCCGGGTGGGCTTGGTAGCGCCAGACCAGCGCGTGCGCACCCAGCAGGAACTGGCCGACTGGCTCAATAAAAAATTAACAAAAATGCCCGATGCCCGAGCAATTGTGGTGCAGGAGCAAACTATAAGCGGTGGCGGTAGCGGTGCCCGTACATCACTGCCGGTGCAGTATGTTATACAAAATCAGGATTTTGAAAAGATCCGTAAGGTGCTGCCCGAGTTTTTTGCAGAAGTATCAAAAAGCCCGGTGTTCCAGGGTACTGACGTTAACCTTAAATTTACCAAACCCGAGCTTAGGGTAATTACGGATCGTGACCGTGCCCGCGATCTGGGCGTTTCTGTTGATGATATTGCGCAAACCCTGCAATTGTATTATAGCGCAGGCAGGTTAGATTATTTCCTGATAAATGGCAAACAATACCAGGTAATTGCGCAGGTTGACCGTGCCAACCGCGACCAGCCGCTGGATCTGAAATCTGTTTACGTACGCAGTACCCGGGGCGGCCTGGTGCAACTGGACAATGTGGTTACGGTTACCGAAAGTGCCAGCCCACCATCTATATATCACTTTAACAGGTATAAATCGGCAACGGTACAGGCAGGTTTAGCACCCGGCCAAACAGTAGGCGATGGTATAGCCGAAATGGAGCGTATAAAGGCTAAACTATTAGATGATACATTCAGTACAGCTTTAAGCGGCCCGTCAAGGGATTACGCCGAAGGTTCATCAAACATATTATTTGCGTTTGGCTTTGCCTTATTGCTGATATACCTGGTGCTAGCCGCGCAGTTCGAAAGTTTTATGGATCCGTTCATTGTAATGTTAACTGTGCCATTGGCTATATCGGGCGCGTTCCTGTCGCTTTGGCTGTTCGATCAAACTTTCAACATCTTTAGTCAGATCGGTATCATCACACTTGTAGGGCTGGTAACCAAAAACGGTATTTTGATTGTAGAGTTTGCCAACCAGCGCATGGAGCATGGCTTAAATAAATACGAGGCTGTGGTTGAAGCTGCAACATCGCGTTTGCGCCCCATCCTGATGACCAGTTTGGCAGTTGTGCTGGGTTCTGTACCTATTGCCCTTGCCTTAGGTGCAGGTGCAAAAAGCCGTGTATCATTAGGTATTGTAATTATTGGCGGTATGTTGTTCTCATTGGTGTTAACCTTATACGTTATCCCAACCATGTACATGGTGTTTGCCTCAAAAACACGCCGCGATCCCGATCATGAACCTGAAGAGGAAACAGAGTTAAAAACACCATTATTAATTGAAAAACAGTAAGCAACATATATGACTTTAAAAAAAATAATTTGCTTGTTTTTTTGTGTTGCTATCTGCATCGTTGCAAAGTCCCAGGATGCACCTTTGCTAACGCTGAAAGACGCCGTTCAAATAGCATTAAAGAATAATTATAATATACAGCTATCACAAAACAACTCAACTATAGCTGCCAATAATGTAACATTAGGCAACGCAGGTTTTTTGCCTGTGGTAACCGGCGATGCCACTCTAAACGCCAGTAATCAAAAAATAAAACAAACCCGTAATGATGGAACCGTTAATAACCTTACCGCCAACAACAGCAATAACAACTATGGTGTAAACCTTAACTGGACAATTTTTGACGGCTTTAACATGTTTGCCAATTATGACATGTTGAAACAACAGGATAAACTGGGAGCCATCCGTTTGCAGGATACCATACAAAGTACCGTGGCCAGCGTTATCAATACGTATTATAACCTGATAAGCCAGAACGAGCAGATCAAAGCCTTACGTGGCGCTATCGAGATCTCGCGTACACAGTTGCGTTATTCTAATGATAAGTTTACTGTTGGCCGGGTATCAAAACTTGATGTGTACAACGCTCAGGTTAATTTGAATACTGATACCTCAAACCTGGTGATCCAACTGCAACAGTTCAGAACTACCAAAATACAGTTGAACCAATTACTGGTGCGCGACCTGCAAACCGATTTTTCTGTTGGCGATACCATTGTGGTGAACAACGCCCTGGTATTGGGCGATATTATTACCAAAGCACAGGCTCAAAACCCGGCAATACTGGCAGCGCAAATAAATAAGCGGCTTGCCGAAATTAACCTGAGGCAGGTAAAATCTACCCGTTACCCGGTTATTGGGGTAAACTCGGGCTATACATTTAGCAATAGCAAAACACCTGCGGGTTTCACCTTAAGCCAGAATGCGCACGGCCTTGCCTATGGTTTAACTGCATCTATCAATATATTCGACGGCCTTAACCAATGGCGCCGTGAACGTAACGCAAAACTACAGATAGCTAATGCCGATATCAGCGCCAAGCAAACCCGTTTGGATGTTGAAGCGCAGATAAGCAATTTTTATGTAGCCTACCTCTCCGGCCTCGATCTGATCAAAATAGGGCAGTCGAGCGTTGAACTGGCTAAGAAAAACCTGGAAATCTCACTCGAAAAATATAAGATAGGCAACATTACCCAGTTAGAGATCCGCGAGGCGCAGCGCAATTATTTGGATGCTCAATCAAAATTTTTTTCGGCCCAATACCAGTCAAAAATGGCCGAAGTTACACTACAACAGATAACTAACACCATAAATATTCAATAAACTATATTTAATTGTAGTAAAAGGATTATTTTTGAACGATGCCTGTTCACTTTAATACATGCCTGCTGATAGATGACAATTATATTGACAACTTCGTTACGCGTAAAATTTTAGAGAGCGGCAACTTTGCAGATAACATAATTGTAATACAATCGCCACATGAGGCTATAGCTGCTTTGCGCGATGGGAGTGTTAAGCCCGATGTTATTTTCCTGGATATCCGCATGCCACAGATGAGCGGCTTTGAGTTTTTGCAGGAATATGAAACACTTGAGCTGGACAATAAAGAACTTACAAAAATATTTATGCTTTCGTCATCGTTGGACCCTACCGACATGAACAATTCAAAAAGCAATAAATATGTTGCCCAGTTTGTGCATAAGCCACTAACCCATCAGGTGCTTGAGGAACTTTGTACATGATATTAGTAGCCGACAGCGGATCATCAAAAACAGACTGGCTGCTATCAGCGCCGGGGCAGGAAAACAAGGCATTTAAATCGGCCGGATTAAACCCATACTTTTTAACAGAAAAAGAAATTGTAAAGATATTACAGGAACAGGTTCCTGATATGATAGCTTTAGGTGACGAGATCACCGAAATTTACTTTTTTGGTGCGGGCTGTTCCAGTCCTGACAGGCACGAGATCGTATCAAACGCCATCAGCACGGTTATCCCTGCCGCCTATATAAGTGTCGACAGCGATTTGCTGGCATCGGCATACGCTACATGTGGGCACGAGAAAGGCATTTGTTGCGTATTGGGAACAGGTTCAAACATCTCTTTTTTTGATGGGGAGGATATCCATGACGGGCAGCATGGCCTTGGTTATGCCCTTGGCGATGAAGGCTCGGGTACGTGGTTTGGTAAGGCGCTGGTAACCGATTACCTGTACGGCGTTATGCCCGATGATATCAATGCAAAATTTAAAAAGAATTACAACCTCACCAAAGAGGACGTTATAAAAAACGTATACCAAAAAGCACGGGCAAACTCATACCTGGCGTCGTTCTCCAAGTTCCTGTCGGAAATTAGAGACACCGATTACACACAAAAATTATTGCAACGGGGTTTCCAGGAGTTTGTTGATAGCAATGTAAAAGCATCATACCCGCAGTACGATAAATTTAAATGTCATTTTGTAGGCTCTATTGCCTACGTTTTTGCTGATGAACTTAAAGCCGTGTGTGACCAGAACGGGGTACACGTAGGCAAGATCATCCGCCAGCCAATAAATGATCTGTTGGAGTTTATTTTAAAGAGGGGGTAGGCTTTAATAGTAGTTGTTAACTTTCCAGTTCATCTTTATCAATTGGAACAGCGATTAGTTAATGATTAAACCCCCTTTTTATCCCGATAAAAAATATCCCCAGCACCGCTAAAATACTGGCAGCTTTTGGCAGGTAATCGCCATGCTCCACATAAAAGGTAATATCCGAGTTTAGGTTAATGTCCTGTTTCAATGCCGTACGCACCCACCATTTGCTTTGCTGCACTACATCGCCACGTTGGTTGATAAAGGCCGAAATACCCGTATTGGCCGACCGGCACACCCAGCGGCGGGTTTCAATAGCGCGTAGTTTGGCGTAATCAAGGTGCTGGTCTTTACCCGATGTGTTTTCCCACCAGCCATCGTTGGTAATAATGGCGATGAACTGTGCGCCCTGCTTTACATATTTAGATACCCACTCGCCCCAGATAGATTCGAAACAAATAACGGGTGCCGCACCTATCCCGCTTTGCGAATAAAATACAGTAGGCTCAGGTTGTATGCCGTACGCACCTGTTGCGCCGCCCAAATGTTCAAAAGCGGGTTTCAGGAATGATAAGGCATTGCCAAATGGCATAGATTCCGCACCGGGCACCAGCCTCGATTTATGGTAGAATTGAACCTTGGATGAGTTCTCGATATTAATGGCCGCACTGAACCTGTCGTAAAACATACCGGGCTGATCCGGGAGTTGATTGGCGGTTTTGGTAGCGCGTTTTGTGTAAAACTTGTGCGTTTCGCCGCCGGTAAGCACGTTGGCATTTTTATATTTATTTAAAAAGCCCCGCACCTGTAAATAATAATTATCGGTGTAGATGCGATCTTCATCCATATCCTGCGCGATAGCGGTTTCCGGCCAGATGAAATATTCGGTATTTTTTTGGCCGATAGAATCTGAGATATGCGTAAGTACTGCTATCTGTTCATGCACAGGTATAGTACCTTCTTTTTCATATGGGTCGATGTTTGGTTGCGCCACCACAATGTTTGATGGGTTAACTTGTTCCTTATAACTGTAATATTTATAAAACGATAAACCTAAAGGGAGTATCAATACCAATGCAAAACCGGTAATGAGTTTTAAACGGGTTGGTTTGGCTTGTCCCTCGCGTAAACCAACATAAAGCAAAAACAACAGGATGTTAATAGCCCAAACCCAGATGGTGCCGCCGTAAACCCCGGTGTATTCATACCATTGGATCCATTTATGCGATACCGCGAAACCGTTGCCCAACGTCATCCACGGGAAGTTAAGATCCCAGCTTTGATGCAGGTATTCGTAGCCTATCCAAAAGCAAACCAGGGCAACTAACGATAGCGTGCGCCCGGCAATAAGCCTAACCCGATAATATAGCCAGCAAGCGGTGGCCATCAGCAATGGCCCAAGCGCATAAGGGATAAGTGTGAGAGGGGCTGCGACAACCGGGCCAATTATTTTAAGCGCGTTATATACCCAGTAAACACAAAGCGTATTCCAGATGAAGAACCCGATGAATGTAGTATTGAAGATCTTTTTCCCCTTGCGGGTAACGGTGGATTGGATAATGTTCTCTATAGCCATCAGCATTGGTACAAAGCCCACGAACAGAAAAAATGTGGTGTAAGGCGTAGGCGGCCAGGCTATCCAAAGTAGCAATCCGGAGAATATAGAGAGTAGTAGGTTTCTTTTCATTTATATATAATAAACTATCCGTCATTGAGAGCGTAGCGTGGCAATCTTCGACATGCTTGTCGCTGACCTTCCTATCGAAGATTGCTTCGTTCCTCGCAATGGCGCGTGGTACGAAGTGAGGCTAATCCTCCTCTTCTTCATCCGCATACTTTTTTTTCTTTTTATCACCTTCGGCAGGTGCTGCCCCTGCAACGCACATTACAAATTCGCCTTTTAACGGGTGGGTTTCAAAATATGTTTTTACTTCAGTAACCGTTCCCCTTACCGTTTCTTCAAACATTTTGGTGAGCTCGCGCGATACGGAAATCTGCCTGTCGGCCCCAAAAAAGGTGGCCATTTCATCCAATGTTTTCAATAAACGGTGCGGCGACTCGTAAAGTATAATGGTGCGCTCTTCTGTCGCCAGGAATTTATAACGGGTTTGGCGGCCTTTTTTCAAGGGCAAAAATCCTTCAAAGCAAAACTTATCGGTTGGGAAGCCCGAGTTGACCAGCGCGGGTACAAAAGCCGTTGCACCAGGCAGGCATTCTACCGGGATATTGAATTTCAGGGCCTCGCGTACTAGGAAAAACCCGGGATCGGATATGGCGGGGGTGCCTGCATCAGATATCAGCGCGATGTTTTGCCCCATCAGCAGGAACTTAATGATCTCGTTGCTGGCTTGACGCTCGTTGTGCTGATGGTGTGCAAATACCTTGTTCTGGATCTCGAAATGCTTCAGCATGGGTGCCGATGTACGCGTATCCTCCGCCAATATGAGGTCGGCTTCTTTTAAAACACGGATAGCCCTAAAGGTCATATCCTCCAGGTTACCAATAGGTGTGGGTACTAAGTATAGTTTGCCGGTGGGTGGGTTCATGCTTCGTTGGGCGATAGCCTATAGATCATAGATGCTAACAGAAAATCTATCGACTATGGACTATGGACTATCGACTTATTTATATCTTTGCTTTTTAAAATAAAATCAATGCTGCAAGTTAATTATATCCGCGATAACAGGGAACAGGTTTTAGAACGTTTGGCTGTAAAAAATTTTAAACAGCCCGAATTGGTAGATGAAGTGATTGGCCTCGACGAGAAACGCCGCCAAACACAGAACCAACTGGATACTGTATCGTCGCAAGCTAACGCGGCTGCCAAACAAATTGGCGAGTTGATGCGCACCGGTAAAAAGGACGAGGCCGAAGCCATAAAAGCCAATACCGGCAAATGGAAAGAAGAAGGCAAACAGCTTGGCGAACAATTGGCTGCGCTAGAAGCCGAACTGCAGGATAAATTGGTGTTACTACCCAACCTGCCGCATGTATCAGTACCTAAAGGGTTATCCCCTGAAGAGAACGAAGTAGTGCTGGAAAATGGTAACAAACCCGAACTGCCCGCCAATGCTTTGCCGCACTGGGAACTGGCCGCTAAATATAATTTGATTGATTTTGAGCTGGGTGTTAAAATAACCGGCGCAGGTTTCCCGGTGTATAAAAACAAAGGTGCCAAATTGCAACGCGCGCTCATCAACTTTTTTATTGATGAGGCCGAAAAAGCAGGTTACAGCGAAGTGAGCGTACCATTGATGGTAAACGCTGCATCGGGATTTGGTACCGGGCAACTACCCGATAAAGAAGGCCAAATGTACCATGTAGGTATTGATGACCTATACCTGATCCCTACTGCGGAAGTACCTGTTACCAACCTTTACCGTGATGTTATTTTAAAGGGCGAAGAATTGCCGGTTAAAAATTGCGGACATACGCCATGTTTCCGCCGCGAGGCTGGCTCATATGGTGCGCATGTACGCGGCCTGAACCGCCTGCACCAGTTTGATAAGGTAGAGATAGTACAGATAGTACATCCCGATAATTCATACGATGTGCTGGAAGATATGAGCGCCCACGTACAGGGCTTGCTGCAAAAGCTTGGCTTGCCATACCGTGTATTGCGCCTTTGCGGCGGCGATATGGGCTTTACCAGCGCCTTAACCTATGATATGGAAACATGGAGTGCGGCGCAGCAACGCTGGCTGGAGGTATCATCCGTATCAAATTTTGAAACATTTCAGAGCAACCGCTTGAAACTGCGTTTCCGTAATGCTGAAGGTAAAACGCAGTTGGCACATACCTTAAATGGTAGTGCATTGGCCCTGCCCCGTATTGTAGCTACTTTATTAGAGAACAACCAAACGGAGAAAGGCATAAAAATACCTGAGGCGCTTGTGCCTTATACCAGGTTTGAGTGGATAGATTAAGTACGTTCTAAAAACGTCCCGAAACGCCCTTAAAACGCCCTGGTAGGTGCAATAGTGTTCACGTTCACTGCCGTGAACGCCTGTGTACGCGCGTATTTGCCTTAAAATCAGCGCTTTGTATTTTTAGCTATCGTATTTGCCTTGTAGCCAGCGTTTTATGTTTTTGTGCGCGGGTAATGCATTGTTAACTGATAGTTTAAAGCCTTTTACAAGCCTTTCTGTATCGCTTCATAAACCGCATCCTGTATGCGCGGCCGTATATTCAGGCTGCCTAACTTGTTACCTACGTTTGGGTACACCCTGTTTGACAGGAAAATATATACAAGGTTATATTTCGGATCTACCCACACGCAGGTACCGGTAAAGCCGGTATGCCCGTAAGCCATATCTGAGGCCAGTTTTGATGGGTAATGCCTGTCGGCAATGGGGTCCCAGCGGTCGAAGCCCAGGCCGCGCCTGCTCACGGGCGATTGTTTGGATGTCCACAGGTCAACCGTTTCGGGTTTAACGTATTGTACACCACCGTAGGTACCACGATTTAGCATCATCTGGTAAAGTATAGCCACATCATTGGCGCTGGCAAATACACCCGCATGCCCGGCAACGCCACCCATCAGCGCCGCGGTTGGGTCGTGCACGTAACCATCTATCAGGGTTTTACGATCTTTTTTATCATCTTCGGTGGGCGGGATACGGTTCGCCGGGAATCGGTAAAGCGGTAAAAAACCAGCTGTTTGCATCCCCAGTGGGGTATAAAACTTATCCTGCACATATTTATTTAAAGGAATGGCGGTGATGGTTTCGGCTATCTGTTGCAAAAATATCATCCCAACATCGCTGTACACATATTGGCCGCGGGTTTTAACTGCCGAGCGCAGTGCCGCAGGCAGCATTACCTCTTCAAAGTAATTTTTACGTACGTAATAGTTATCATTCACCTTAGTTGGGTAGGCTGCAGATGAATCGGTACTATGATCGGTTGGTTTGATCACCTCGAAAGTAGAGATGTCCGGGATCAGCCCCGCCTGGTGTTCCAGCAATTCGCGCACGCTCAGCGTTTTTTTATTGGTGCTGCGGGTAATGGGCATATACGTACCCAGGGTCGAGTCGAGGTTGAGTTTGCCCTGGTCGTAAAGCTGCATGGCCGCCATAGTGGTAGCCGATATCTTGGTCATGGATGCGATATCAAAAATGTCGGTAATTTTATCGGCAATGCCATTATCATACATATGGTAGCCGTAGGCCTTGTTAAATATCACCTTACCATCCTTGGCTACTAAAACCACGCAGCCCGGTGTAGCGCGGTTGGCAATAGCTTCGCTGGCAATGTTATCTATCTCTTTCAGGTTATCTGCGTTGATGCCGGCATCTTCGGGCACGGTATATTGCAGGCGGGTTTTAGCGGTTAAAAAACCCGAGTTAGCCGTGTATTTGGGCGCATAGGTTTTAGTGAGCCGTTGCGTTATGGCAACGCCGCCAAAAATTGCCTGTGCGCTGTATAACGCTGCCACCGGCGATACCCTTGCCGACCAGATTACCGGCGAGCTAACATCATTTAGCTTTGCAAGCGATGAACCATTGCCGATAAGTGAAACAATAACGCTTTTTAACTTTTGGGTGTTGTTAATAAAGCCGATGATCTGGGGGTTATTCACTTCGGCATCAGTAAGCTGCACGATGAGCGTATTATAAAATTTAGTATCCTGCGCCAGCATATCAAAAGGTTTTGTGCCCATATAATCGTTACCGTTTATGGCATCAACCTTAGCGTATTTATTAAGCAGGCTATCAAACGCCACCGCGTAAGGTGCTGAAAAGTGGATGCTGGCAATTTTATTATTATCCAGGTTTTGCAGGGGGATAAGCTGCTTCCCGTTATTGAGCAATACGGTTGCCTGCTCAACAAGCAGTTTTTCTTTTACATAAGCTTTACCCGTAAATGGTGGGTTTTGCGCACAGGCAGAATTAAAAAGTACAAACCCCGATAACAGCAGGATGTATAAATTCCGACTATTTTTTCTCATAAACCTTAACACCATTTATATATGTTTTTAAAACTTTAACATTGGGCAGTTCGCTGCCTTTTACCTTCATTATATCCTGGTCAAGTATCACAAAATCGGCATACTTGCCTACTTCGATACTGCCTTTTTCGCGTTCTTCAAAGTTTGCTTTGGCAGCCCATACGGTCATGCCGCGCAGGGCTTCGGTACGGGTAAGCGCGTTCTCCATCTGGAAGCCCCCATCCGGCAACCCTTTCAGATCCCTGCGCTCTGTTGCAGCATAGAACGTGTACATAGGGTTTATGTTTTCTACCGGGAAATCCGTCCCCAGGGGGATCCAGCCGTTTTGTTTCATCAGATCTTTATAGGCATAGCCTGTTTTTAAACGATCGGCGCCCAGGCGTTTTATTGCCCATGCCATATCAGATGTAGCATGCGTAGGCTGTACCGATGGGATAATATTATTATCGCCAAACAGTTTTACATCCTCAGGTGATACGATCTGCGCGTGCTCTATCCTCCAGCGTTTATCGTTCTTGCCTTTCAGGTTTTCGGCATAAATTTTCAGCATCACCCGGTTGGCAGAATCGCCAATAGCATGAGTACACATCTGGAAACCATGAGCCGCAATTTTTTTAGCAACATCTTCAAAATGCGCCTTGCTGCTTAGTAAAAAACCACTCCAGTTTTTCTGATCGGAGTATGGGTGTAATAAACAAGCTCCTCTTGAACCCAGCGCGCCATCGGCATAAACTTTAAACGCGCGTACGTTAAGGCCTGGTGTTTTGTATGCACCACGTTTAAACAGGTAGTCGTAATTCTCCTGCTGGTCGGCAAGCATAAGGTACATGCGCATTTTAAGGTCGCCTTTGTGCTGTAATGCGGCAATGGTGTTTACCATGGTATAAGGCAGGCCGCAATCATCTACCGTGGTTAACCCTACCGCAAAACAATTACGTTGTGCATCAAGTAAAGCCGCCTGGGTAATTTGTTCAGTTGGGGCGGGAATTTTGCGGGTAACAATCCCAACAGCGTTATCTACCAGTATGCCGGTTAATTTACCGTTTACGGTCTCTATTTCGCCGCCGGTTATTTTTTGCCCGGGTTTAATACCGGCAATATTTAAAGCAGCCTGGTTGGCAATGGCAGCGTGCCCGTCAACACGGCTCAGTATTACGGGGCGTACCGGGAACAGCGAATCAAGCCTGGCTTTATTGGGGAATGCTTTATTGGCCCAGATGTTTTGGTCCCAGCCGTTACCTATTATCCAGCCATCGGTTTTGTGGCGCGAATAGCTGCTTACCGAATCTAAAACGATATCCCAGCTTTTAGCGCCTACCAGTTTAACATCCTGCAGGCCTAAGCCGTATTCGTAAAAATGCGCGTGGGCATCAATAAAACCGGGGTAAACCGCTTTGCCGCCGGCATCAATTACTTCGCGGGCTAAATATTGTTTTTCCAGGGTATCTATATTGCCTACGGCTAATATTTTGCCGCTGCTTACCACAAAGGCATTGGCGGTGGTAAAGGTACTATCTACAGTATAAACAAGTGCATTTTTTACAAGCAGATCGGCATTGTATTCTTTTTGTTTGCATGCTGCAAGGAGTAAAAACAGCACCGGCCAAAGTTTCTTCATATATGGTATTAATAAACAGGTAGATGTAAATATTATTAACGTAAATAGTATATACAAGTATGTAACGGTAAAGTTATGCAATCAAATAATTAATTTAGCGTCTTAATTGACACGCCCTTTTCGGGCGCAGAAGGGAAATATTTTTAATGCCAGATATAATACAGCTTTTACCGGATGCCGTTGCCAACCAAATTGCCGCAGGCGAAGTAGTGCAGCGACCGGCTTCCGCAGTAAAAGAATTGATAGAGAACGCTATAGATGCCGGTGCCGATAAAATTCAGCTGATATTAAGGGACGCCGGTAAATCACTGATACAAGTTATTGATAATGGCTGCGGTATGAGCCTTACCGACGCGCGCATGTGTTTTGAACGCCACGCCACCTCAAAGATCCGCAAGGCCGATGACCTTTTTGCTATCCGTACCATGGGTTTCAGGGGTGAGGCCATGGCTTCTATAGCCGCTATTGCACAGGTGGAGCTAAAAACCCGCAGGCATGAGGATGAGCTGGGTACCTGTATCCAGATAGAAGGGTCGGAAGTACTCAGCCAGGAAGCTTGTTCGGCCAATACCGGGACATCCATCTCCATCAAAAACCTATTTTATAACACCCCCGCACGCCGTAACTTTTTAAAAAGCAACCCGGTGGAGATGCGCCATATTATTGACGAATTTCAGCGCGTGGCTTTGGCCAATCCTCAGGTATTTTTAACCATGCATCATGACGGGCAGGAGGTTTACCACTTGCCGGGCGCGGCGCTTAAGCAGCGTATTGTGCATTTGTTTGGTAATAATTATAACCAGCGACTGGTGCCGGTAGAGGAAGAAACCACCATTATAAACCTGCGCGGTTTTGTAGGCAAGCCCGAGTTTGCCCGTAAAACCCGTGGCGAGCAGTTCTTTTTTGTGAACAACCGTTTTATAAAGGACAACTACCTTAACCATGCAGTATTAACGGCCTTCCAGGAGTTATTGCCTGATGAAACCTTCCCGCTGTATGTGCTTTTTATTGATATCGACCCGGCGAAGATCGATATCAACGTGCATCCTACAAAAACCGAGATCAAATACCAGGACGAGAAATCCATCTATGCCATTATCCGCTCGGCGGTGAAACGCTCGCTGGGTAAGTATAATATTACCCCAACGCTTGATTTTGACCAGGAGAACAGCATCGGCCACCTCATCACCCCAAAACCTTTTGAGGAAATTGTGCAACCAAGCATTGCCTTTAACCCGGATTTTAACCCTTTTGCGCCCGAGAAAAAAGCCGGCGAAAGGGAGGCATCTTATCAACATAGCAGTAATGACCACCGTACCGCTATACCGCGTAACTGGGATACTTTATATGAGATAAGTAAAAAAGAAGAGACCCTGCAGCACCAGATGCACGAGGAGCAGAGCATCCCGGTAAATGAGCAGGATATTACCAAAAGCAGCGAGAAGCAGTTTTTCCAGGTGCATAACCGGTATATACTTTCGCAGATCAAATCGGGCTTTATGCTCATCAACCAGCAGGCTGCGCACGAGCGTATTTTGTATGAGCGGTATTTGCACCAGTTAGAGAACCACTCGGGGGTAAGCCAGCAGAGTTTATTTCCGCAATCGGTTACACTAAACAGCGCCGATTTTGAGTTATTGAGAGAGTTATTGCCCGATATAAAAGCATTAGGTTTTGACATCCGCGAGTTTGGCCGCAACACGGTTGTTGTTGACGGGATCCCGGCTGATATTACCAACGCTAACGAGCACGAACTGCTGGAGCAATTACTGGAAGGGTTTAAAAACAACCTGGCTGTTTTAAAGTTGGATAAACGCGATAACCTTGCCCGCTCACTGGCGCGTAACGCCGCGCTAAAAGCAGGGGTAAAGCTAAGTATGGAAGAGATGAACCAACTGGTTGACCAGCTTTTTGCCTGCCAAATGCCAAACCTGGCACTAAATGGCAAGCCTGTAATTAGTACCTTTACCCTGAATGAATTAGCAGAACGATTTGAAAAGTAATAAAGCTTAAACTATAATTACACCTATATAAAAATGCAGTCACCTTTTGCCAATATGACGCCGGTTGTAAAAAACCTGCTTATTATCAATATTATATTCTTTATAGCTACTTATGCCTTAGCGAAGTTTGTTAATTTGCAGGGTTTATTATCTGCTTATTATTTTAATTCTCCATTTTTTAAACCGTGGCAAGTTATAACCTACATGTTTATGCATGCGGGGTTTGGCCATATTTTCTTTAATATGTTTGCGCTGGTATCATTTGGGCCAATGCTTGAATACACATTAGGGTCAAAAAAATTCTTCAATTATTATTTTATAACTGGTATTGGCGGCTATGTTTTATATACGTTGATACAAGCAATAGAAGTGCATGCTATTACAGGGGCGTTTACAATTGCTAATCCGCAATATATGCAAGCCTATGATATATATGGTGCGCGGGCAGAGGAGTTAAAAGGCATTTATAGTGGTGCTTTATTGGGGGCTTCGGGGGCTGTGTTTGGTATTCTGGTAGGATTTGCCATGTTGTTCCCCAACCTGGAGATGATGATCATGTTTATCCCGGTACCTATTAAAGCAAAATATGTAGTTATAGGCTATGTTGCTATAGAATTATTTACCGGGGTGGGCCGTTTTGCGGGTGATAACGTAGCGCATTTTGCCCACCTGGGCGGTGCCTTATTTGGCTTCTTATTAATTAAGCTTTGGGGTGTAAAACGGCCCAACAATTTTTACTAAAAACCGTTTATAACAGTATATAAATAAACAATGAGCACCCTTTGGAAAGATATTCAATACAAGCTGTTAAAGTCGGGCAATAAGCTTAGCCTGCTTATCGGTATAAACGTTATTGTTTACCTGGGGATCAATATTGTTGCCGTAATTGAGCAGCTATTTACAGGCTTTGGTAACAGTGCCGTATTGGCTTATACCAATGAGTATTTGTTGTTGCCTGCTTCCCTGCCAAAATTACTTTACCGTTTCTGGACACCTTTTACTTACATGTTTATGCATGCGGGTATTTTCCATATCCTGTTTAACATGCTTTGGCTTTATTGGATGGGGCAGATTTTTGAGGAATACCTGGGTAATAAACGCACAGTCGGTCTTTACCTTTTCGGCGGCCTTGCCGGTGGTTTGTTGTTTATTGCCTGTTATAATCTTATTCCTGCATTTACCAGTGTAAACGCGGCAGCTACCAGTGTTGTAGTAGGTGCATCGGCCAGTGTAATGGCTATTATTATAGCAACAGCTACGCTGCTGCCAAATTATACTATACAGTTAATATTAATAGGCCCGGTAAAATTGAAGTGGATAGCGTTGTTTTACATAGTGATAGACTTTTTAGGTATTGCAGGTGCCAATACAGGCGGTGAAATTGCGCACCTGGGCGGCGCCCTGTTTGGCTTTATCTACATAAAACAATTACAACGCGGGCACGATTGGATAGGTGGTATCAATAAATTATTTGAGCCAAAGCCAAAAATGAAAGTGGTTAACCACAGCGGCACAACGCGTAAAGCATCCGGTGCGCCAAGGCAGGAGGATGTTGACCGCATCCTCGATAAAATATCCGGCAGCGGATACGATAGCCTTACCAAACAGGAAAAGGAAACCTTATTCAGAGCAAGCAACAATAATGAGGGCTAAAAAAACAAGTCTACCCTTTATTGATAAGATATTTTTGTGGATAAACTACTTGCTTTGCCTGGCCCTGCTGCTTGGTTATTTAGCCCCGGTTGTTGACCCCCGCAAATTTTGGCCCATCGCCTTTTTTGGATTGGCCTACCCGCCTTTACTGATAGCTAACCTGCTGATCATGGCTTACTGGCTTATCCGCAAAAGCTGGTTCATAGGCCTGTCGGCAATTACCATATTAATAGGCTGGAATGTTTTGATGAACAATGTTGGTATCCGCCTGCCATCATCGGCAAGCAGCGCCCCAAGCCTAAAGGTTTTAAGGCTGATGACCTATAATGTACATAATTTTAAACGTTACGGTGCCAAAAACGATGTATCTACCAAGCACGAGATACTTGATCTGATAGGGCAGGAGCAGCCGGACATTATAGGTATACAGGAGTTTTTTACCCGCAAAAAGGGTCAGTATAATATGATAGATTCTGTAAAGAAGGTAATGCGCGCCCAACATTATTATTTTGAGCCTACCATGACCAGTTCCAGCGAATCTATCGGGATGGCTATCTTTTCTAAATATCCTATTAAATCATACGGGCTGGTGCAACTGGCAGCTAAAGGCAGCGGCAACCAGTGTTTATATGTTGATGTAGAAAAAGATGGTGGAGTGTTGCGTATGTACAGCGTGCATCTGCAATCCATTAATTTCGATCCGCAGGATTATAAGTATTTGGGCAACCTTTCATCAAAGGGTAAAACAGATATTAGCGGCACCAAGCGTGTTGGCTGGAAATTGAAGACAGCTTTTCAAAAACGCAGCGACCAGGTTTTTATCATAAAAGAGCATGCCCATAAATGCCCGTACCCGTACATTATATCCGGCGATTTTAACGACACCCCTTCTTCTTTCGCGGTTAACCAAATGGCAAAGGGGCTAAAAAATGCTTTCAGGGAAAAAGGAGCCGGTTTGGGGCGTACCTACAACGGGGCGTTCCCCAATTACCAGATAGATTATGTAATGGCCAGCCCGCAGTTTGATGTATGGGAGTACAAGATCATCGAAAAAAAATTGTCAGATCATTATCCTTTAAGTACGGTTTTGGTATTAAAATAACATCATCCAAATTAAACTCCACGCCTAAAATTGTAAGTTTGCGCACATGGAACAAAAATTATTTGTTTACAACACTTTAACACGTAAAAAAGAAGAATTTAAGCCGCTAAACCCCGGGCATGTGGGGATGTATGTTTGCGGCCCTACAGTTTACAGCGATGTGCATTTAGGCAACTGCCGTACTTTTATATCATTCGATCTTATCTTCAGGTACCTGTTACACCTGGGTTATAAGGTACGCTATGTGCGTAACATAACCGATGCCGGCCATTTGGAGGGCGATGCCGATGAGGGAGAGGACAAAGTGTCAAAAAAGGCAAAGATAGCCCAGCTGGAGCCTATGGAGATTGTACAGAAGTACACGGTAGATTTCCATAACGTGATGCAGATATTTAATTCGCTGCCGCCAAGTATTGAACCTACCGCTACCGGCCATATTATTGAACAGATAGAACTGGTAAAAGCTATACTGGCCAAAGGCTATGCTTATGAGGTTGATGGCTCGGTTTACTTTGATGTGGAAAAATACAACCAAACACAGGATTACGGCATTTTAAACGGCCGCAACCTGGAGGATATGTTGAACAATACCCGTTCATTAGGCGGGCAGAACGAGAAACATGGCAAGCTTGATTTTGCCTTATGGATAAAAGCCAAACCCGAGCATTTAATGAAGTGGCCATCGCCATGGGGATTGGGTTTCCCGGGCTGGCATTTGGAGTGTTCTGCCATGAGCAACAAATACCTGGGCCAGCAATTTGACATCCACGGCGGCGGGATAGACCTGATGCCCACCCACCATACCAATGAGATAGCACAGAACGTAGCTTGCTGCGGTAAAAACCCGGCATCGTATTGGCTGCATACCAATATGCTTACTACCAACGGGCAAAAAATGTCAAAATCGTTAGGGAACAGCTTTTTGCCGCATGAGTTATTTTTAGGGACGCACCCATTACTTAAAAAAGGCTATAGCCCCATGACGGTGAGGTTCTTTTTTATGCAGGCCAGCTACCGCAGTACAGTCGATTTTAGCAATGAGGCCATTGAAGCTGCCGAGATATTTTATAAAAAGCTTTCCGAAGCTGCTAAAAAGCTGATTACACTACAACAGGCAGCTATAACCAATGTTGATGATGACACCGATAAGGCCATTAATGGATATTGCGATGACTGCTATACAGGCATGAACGACAATTTTAATTCGCCAAAAACGTTAGAGGCATTAAGTAACTTATCCAAGTGGGTAAACTCGTACGCATCAAGCACCCGTAATTCGGGCGAGATTACTGCGCAAACTTTTGAACGGATGAAGAAAACGTATAACGATTTCTTTTTTGATGTATTAGGCTTAAAAACAGAGGATGGCGATAATGCCGATACTGACGAATTGATGCAACTGGTGATAAAATTGCGCAACGAGGCTAAACAAAATAAGGACTACGCCACATCTGATAAGATAAGGGAGGGGCTAAAAAATATCGGGTTTCAATTGAACGATAATAAGCAAGGCACTACCGACTGGGTAAGAATTTAGTTAATAAGTGTTAAAACAATTTGCCACGGGGCGGGCTTTATGTTTATCAGTAAAATTATTTATTAAATTGCCCCAACTAATCTATACTACCGTTAACATGAAAAGATCAATATTAGCCGCTATACTATTATCAGGCCTAAGCCTTACGGCTTTGTCGCAAACAAAAGTTGAAGTGGCATCAGTTGTAACCGCCGAAGAAAACTTTAATAAATTAGTTGATCGTAAGGGCATTAAGGATGGTTTTTTAGGGGTTACCGACCCGGAAGGATTTGTTTTTAAACCCAACGTGGTTAAAATAACCGATTTTTATGAAGGTATTGATAAGCAACCCGGTAAATTAAGCTGGCAGCCGAAATTTGCACGCATCTCTGCTAACGGCGATCTGGGTTTTACAGCCGGGCCGTACGTTTATCAGAATGGCAAAACAGACGATGATAAAGTTTATGGCGATTACTTATCAATATGGCGCCTTGATAACGCAGATAATAAATTTAAACTGGTAACCAACCTGGGTATACAACACCCGGAGCCTGAGCAGGATGTGGTTACCGATTTTAAAGAGCCCGACCTGACAAAACAAAAAGCGCCAAGTAAGGATCCGTTTGCGGGTAAAAAGATATTAACCGGTACCGATGGTACTTTTAATCATTCGCTATCATTATCTACATTGGCTGCTTATAAAGAATTTTTAAGCCCCGAGGCCCGATATTACTTCCCGGGTTTTGAGCCAATAAGCGGTACCGATAAAATATTAAAATTTTTAGCCAACGAAGGTATCACTATATCTGCCGAAACGGTGAATGTGGGAAGGTCTAACAGTAACGACCTGGCTTATACTTATGGCACAGCCCGTATCCGTAAAGGCAACATTGTTAACAACTACAATTACGTACGTATTTGGGAAATTGACGCCAGCTACAGATGGAACATGCTACTGGAAATATTCTCGACAGTAGAAAACTAAGCTAAAGCTTAAAACAGCTGTTCAATAATATCATTAGCCGAAAGGCCTTCGGCTTCGGCATGGTAACTGCGCACAATACGGTGGCTTAAAATTGGTTTGGCCACCGCCTGTACATCCTCAATATCCGGCGAGTACTTGCCGTTAAGCACAGCATGGCATTTAGCCCCCAGGATAAGGAATTGTGATGCACGTGGCCCTGCACCCCAGTTTAATAAACGCTTTACCTGCGGGCCTGCAAATTCGCTGTTGGGGCGCGTTTTTGAAACCAGCTTTACCGCATACTCTAAAACATTATCGCTAACGGGGATATTTCTTACCAGTTGCTGAAAGTAGATGATCTGCTCGGCATTCAATTGTTTATTAACGTTTACCTGCGATGTGCTGGTGGTGTTTTTAACAACTTCCAGTTCTTCTTTAAAAGAAGGGTAATCCAACGCAACATTAAACATAAAGCGATCCAGTTGTGCTTCGGGTAGCGGGTAAGTGCCTTCCTGCTCAATTGGGTTTTGGGTGGCTAATACAAAAAATGGTTTGGCCAAAGTATGGGTAACACCGGCAGCAGTAACTGCTTTCTCCTGCATGGCCTCTAATAAGGCAGCCTGCGTTTTTGGCGGTGTACGGTTTATCTCATCAGCCAGTATAATGTTTGAGAACACCGGGCCTTTAATGAATTTAAAATTCCTGTCCTCGCCCAATATCTCCGAGCCTATAATGTCAGATGGCATCAGGTCGGGCGTAAATTGTATGCGTTTAAAGTCGAGGTCTAATACCTGTGCTACCGTTTGCACCAGCAGGGTCTTTGCCAGGCCGGGCACACCAACAAGCAGGCAGTGCCCGTTACTGAAGATGGATATCAGTACAAACTTAATTACTTCATCCTGCCCTACAATTACTTTACCTATTTCTGCACGAATTTGCTGGTAAGCTTTCTCCAGTGCATCTGCAGCCTCAACATCCGACCGGTATTGCATACTTTATTCTGTTTTGGCTTGTGCGGTTGTTTCGGCCACTACCCATCCTTTTAATTGCGGGCATACCTGGTATTCAGGGTCTATCTTAATAAAGGTCTCTTTACGGCGTTTATCAAACCATTGGCTTATGGTACGGCTAAGCTTATCGTTGTTAGCTTCGTCTTTTAACTTGGCAAAATCTTGTTCTAAGTTAGCTTTGTGTGCATTCGTAACAGATTTAAGGTATAAAATTTTATAGCTTTTTTTACCTGTTTGTGCATCGTTAAACAGTTGTGGTTTTGAGATCGAACCCACTTTCATGGTATCGGTAACCAGGGCAACCTGTGGGTCAAGCTTATCTGTTGGGATATAAGTTGAACGTGTTTGAACGTTCTCGGCATTCAACATCATACCACCATTAAATTTTGTTTCTTTATCGTCAGAATAGAACGCGGCCGCACTTGAAAAATCGAATTTTTTTATAGCCAGCATAGCATTATAAACGCTATCGGCAGTGGTTTTAGCCCTGTTTAAACTGGCTTCTGTAATTGCCGGGATGATGAGGATATGGCGTGCATGTACCTGTTCGCCACGGCGTTCTATTACCTGTAAAAAGTGAAAGCCGTTCTCGGTTTCAAAAACAGGCGATATTTCACCGGCTTTAAGTTTAAAGGCATTAGCCGTAAACTCTTTAACCATTGTTGAGCGGTCAAAGAAACCCAGATCGCCACCCTCAGGTGCCGAGCCCGGATCCTGCGAGTAAAGCCTTGCCAGCGTAGCAAAATCTTCGCCTTTTTTAACCCTTGCCCTCAACTCTTCCGCTTTTTGTTTATAAAATTCTTTCTCTTCCTTATTTAGTTTTGGAGAAAATACAATCTCGCCAACCTCTATTTCTTTGTTATATGAGGGCAGGCTGTCTTTTGACAAGCTCTCATAGTATCTTTTAACATCCTGCGGGGTAGTGTTTACCTTTTCGGTGATCTTTGAGCGCATGCGCTGTGCAACAAGCGATTCTTTAATATCCGGGCGAAGTTCGTCCTTATATTGTATTACCGACCGGCCCAGGAATTGCTCAAGCCTGTCCTGGCTGCCTGCGCGTTGTATAAAGCTGCGCATACGGCGGTCAACTTCGGCATCAACCTCTTCATCTTTTACCTGCACGCTATCAATAACGGCCTGTTGTGCAAGCAATTTTTGGGTAAGCTGGTTTTGTAAAATAATACATTTTATACTTGGGTTTGGCTGCTGGCCACTTACCAGGTATTGCGCGTACTGCAACTCAATATCTGATTGTAAAACAATGCTGCTACCAACAACAGCGGCTATCTTATCAAGTGTACGTACCTGTGCCTGGGCAAATGACAGAAATATAAAAGAAGTTAAAATGGACAGTCCGATTTTTCTCATGTAATTGTTCAACTAATATTACGGATAGTTTACCCGTTTAAAATGCAAATTTCGGTAAAATTTATTAATAATAATGTATAATTAACCCGATGTACGAATATGCTTATAATGCTTCAACAGGAATAGGTATTTTTGGTTAAAATATGTTAAATATGAAAGTTGATAACCCGCAGGCCTTCCGTTTTATTATGCAGGACGAAATTTACCTGCTTAATAAGGATAAAGGCGTAAATATTACCCCGCCGGCAACTGCCCCTGTTGTTACAGATAAGCCGGAACCTGCAACAGCTACTGCCGAAGTTACCGAACAGCCCGCACAAGTGGCTGCGGTTGTTAAAGAACAATTTGTTAGCCCGCCACAGCCTGCAGCCGTTGCAGCCCCAACACCACAGCCAGTTATACAAACGGTTGAAGCTGAGTTTAATTATCTGGGTAAAAACAATAAAAATTTCCTGGTGCTGGTTAATTACACCGCCGAAACGCATATAGCCGATACCCATCTTGCCGCGCTGCAAAGCATCCTGAAACGTAAAGACCTGGACCTTGATGATGTAGCTATTTTAAATGTAAATAAATATGCACCTGTAAAGCTGGCCGCACTGGCCGCCTTTTTTGCACCAACCCGTTTGGTTATTATGGGTAAAGATGCTTTACCTGTGGGTATTGGCAACCTGCCGCTTAACCAGCCTTTACAGGGTAAAAAAACGCATGTGCTTTACAGCTTTAGCTTTGATGAAATGATGAGCAGTAACGACAATAAGAAGATTTTTTGGGAACACATGAAAACACTATAACATGCAGCAATTAGTATTCGCTACAAACAACGCCCACAAGTTGGAAGAGTTGCAAGCCAAGGCTGGCGATCATTTCAAATTATTAAGCCTTAATGATATAAACTGCCATGATGATATTGAAGAGACCGGCCTTACCTTTAACCAAAATGCATCTATAAAAAGCCGGTACATATATGAACGCTACAACTTAAATTGTTTTGGCGACGATAGCGGACTGGAGATTGACGCCTTAAATAACGAGCCCGGGATCTACTCGGCACGATACGCCGGTGAGCATGGTAACCATGCTGCCAATATGGATAAGGTGTTGGAAAAACTTAAGGGCGCTGATAACAGAAAAGCACGTTTCCGTACGGTTATCTCCCTGATATGGAACGGGGATGAACATTTTTTTGAAGGGACAGTGCCGGGCACCATCCGCACCGAACGTTGCGGCACAGCCGGTTTTGGGTACGACCCCATATTTCAACCAGACGGGTACGGTATAACCTTTGCCGAAATGAGCATGGAAGAGAAAAACAGCATCAGCCATCGCGGCCGGGCCGTTGATCAGCTCATCGCGTTTTTAAATGCCCAGGCTAAGGCTTAGCGGCTACCGTATCCTTTTTTGTATTTATAACCGGCAGGTTTTTATTCTTAAGCGTATCTGCCACTGGTTTGGTACCGGCAGGTGCTTGTTTGTTATTGGTTGTGCTATCCTGCTTAGGCTTGGTAGCCGGGGCGATTATAACGGGCGATTTTGCTGTGCTTACGCTATCCTTGCCTGCTTTTGTTGTGGCAGGTGCCTTTAGCTTTGATGTAGCCACACTATCTTTCCCTGCTTTAACACCAGCTGGTGCAGCTGTTTTATTATCAAGCGAATCTTTACCGGTTTTTAAACCAGGCGTTTTCGGTTTGTTTTTATTTGCATCCGCAATTTTTTTATCAGCCGCCGCCTTTGCCCTTGCAAATTTTTTGTTGTATGATGGCAGGATAGATTCTTTTGAAAATGGCCTTTCTTTAGGCTTCCATATAAAACCTTTAAGGATCCGTTCATCCTCGGTGAATTTGGCTAAAGGGCCATAGCGATGCTCGGGCTTACTGGTAAAGAAAATGTTATTGGCAGCGCCGTCCTTAAAATAAATACGCATGCGGCTGCTTAACGACCGTTGCATGCCATCCACCTTTTTAAGGCTGTCGCGCGAGTAATAAATACTTTCGGCGTTACCTACAATATACATTCTGTCCAGCTTGTCGTTCTTAAAAAAACCTTTCATTTTTTTACCGGCTATCTGGTTAAAGTTGGTAGAATCGCCCGGTTCAATATTTACAATGAATGATGAGGGGAACAGGTTCAGGTTATCCAGCTTTTTGTTCTTCATCTGCATGGTAATGGTATCGCCCGATAATTGCGAGCCCTGGGTCCATATTAAAGGTTGTACATAGCAACGCAGGGTAGAGTCGCTATTGCTGTAAAACATAGAGTCGGCTTTTGCCTGCAAGTCAGATTTAAACAGCTTGGCACCATGGTAGGCCTTTATTATCCTTACCCTGGCGGTATCACTCAATACAACAGGTTTGGTGTAAAATATAGGGTCGTTATTAATGTCATCTTCTGTTTTCCTGGGGTTGGGTTGCTTCTTATTATCTGTAACTGCAATTTCTTTTCCTTTACTACCAATAAGTTTGCCGCTGCCTTTATTATTGTTCAGATCAAAAACTTCTTTGGCCTGCGGCTTTGGTTTCCCAAAAAAGTTTGGGTGCAGATAAGAGGTGTCGCTTCGCCATTTTGGGGCGCTTATGGTTAAAAATTTATCAGCCAGCTTTTGTTCGGCAGCAGTTAATTTTTTACCCTTTGCAGTTGTATCCCTGATGCTGGCCAGGCGTTGCTTTTCCTGCATTATTTTCAGGTCTTTAAAAGTAAGTATCTGGGTTTCCAGCGTATCTGCCGATATATAGATCGAATCGCGCTTTACCTTTTTATCTGGTGCGGGTGCTTTTATCACCGTATCAATATCAGCCACAGCTTTTTCTGTTGGTTTGGTAGGAATAGTACCCGGCGGCTGTTTATTTGCAAAGGCATTAGCTTTTTTTATCAGCCCGGGTGCCGCCGCCTTGATGGCTGTTTTATTGGCTAATGCAATTTTTGTTAGCGTATCAATTTTAGCGGTGGTAATATCTTCGGGCTTAACCGGGATATTGGGCGGTACTTTTACAGGCATAGTACCGGCCGGTGGTTTGGTTGCCAGTGCATTTGCTTTTTTTATAATACCGGCGTTTTTTACAGCAGTTGGGTTGGCCTGCTTTATACCGGGCTTAACAGGTATGGTATCTGTTTTTGTGGTGTCTTTAGTTTCGGTAACAATAATTACGTAGGGGTCCTGTGTTACAATAGTGCGTTCGCCGGCTTTGTAGTACGTGGCCAGGTCGCCTTTTAGGGTAACGTTCTGTTCCCTGTCATGAAAAGTAACGCGTTTAACAGCGCGGCCATACCCCTTCAATTTATCGTAAAATAAACTATCGCCGGTTAAAGTTTTAGTGCCTTGCTTGTAAAGGTTCTTTTTGCCAAAAAAGGCCTGTTCGGTAACCGTGTTGTACAAGCCGTTCTCGGTGTAAAGCGTGTCTTTTTTGTCTTTAGTATCGTAAATATTGGTGGGGCCGTAAAAATAAGCAATCCGGGTGCCACTGTTATAACGCAGGGTGTCGGTTTTTATGAGTGCATCGGGCGTTACCAGTACCACATTGTACCTGAAGTAAGCATCGCGCGAGAAAGCAAAGTAATAACCGTTTTTACTGGTAAGGGTATTGTCTTTATTAATAAGCTTACCGCCGCCTGTATAAGTACCAATGCGTGTAGCCGTGTTGTAAGTAAGGTAGTTGGTAGTTAATACGGCATCTTTATCAATCATCTTTACATTATCTGTAAGGATGGCTATCTTGGTGTTGCCGTTGTAATTCAGCTTGTCCGAATAAATATTAAGGGTATCACCCTGGGTAATGTTTACATGGCCAAAAGCATCAAAAGCATTCTCGGTGGTGTAAAAATAGGCGCTATCTGAATGCATGATAGAATAATCCTGCTGAAAAACACCTTTATAAACCTTAACCACATCCCTGCCACTCATCACAATACGCTCGCTGCTTTTAGATTGGATAAGTTTAACAACCGACTTTTTCTGGGCCGAAGCAGTAAGCGTTATTAAAATAAGTAGGGTACCAAAAATGTATTTTATCACGATAGCAAAATTAGTTTTTTGCGGGGGTTATTAAATTAATAATTTTGACGTATGCTTCCGGTTAAACGCTTTGTTAATTTTATTGAACAAAATAGCTTATTTACACCTGCCAACAAAATTTTGGCAGCGGTAAGCGGCGGCATGGATTCGGTATTAATGGCTTACCTGTTAAAAGCCGCCGGCTTTAATTTTGGCATAGCACATTGCAATTTTATGCTGCGTGGCCCCGAAGCTGATGCCGACCAGGAATTTACCCGGCAACTTGCCCAACAATTTGGGGTTAGCTTCCACACCATTAATTTTGATACCCCAAAATACGCTGCTGATAACAAAATATCTATCCAGATGGCCGCCCGCGATATGCGCTACCAATGGTTTGATGAAATCAGTCAATCAGCAGGTTATGATGCCATTTCGCTCGCACACCATCAGAACGATACTATTGAAACAATATTGTTAAACCTTACACGCGGTACGGGTATAGCCGGCCTGCATGGCATCTTACCAAAAAATGGCCGCCTGGTGCGCCCATTGCTTTTTCTTACCCGCCACGAGATACAGGCTATTATTACTGCCGAAGGTTTAAGTTATGTAGAAGATGCCTCAAACGCATCTGTAAAATACGCACGCAATAAAATACGCCACCAGGTTATTCCGTTACTGAAAGAGCTAAACCCCAACCTGGAGGCAACGTTTGAAAACAACCTGCGCAACTTTCGCGATCTGGAAGTGCTGCTGAACGGGAAGGTTGACGTTTTGAAAGATCAGCTTTTAATTGCGGATGGTAACGAGGTGCACATTGCCATTGATGAAATCAGTAAGCTATCGCCAAAACGGTTGCTGCTTTTTAAATTATTACAACCTTACGGTTTTACCGAAACTGTTGTTGACGACCTGCTCACCGCCCTGGGCAAACACGCAGGTCGTATATTTGAAAGCGCAGGGTTTACCTTGCTGGTAGATAGGGGCAAGCTCATTATATCGCCCAAAACCAATAAAAAGGATACCGAGACAAGCATCGGCCAAAATGATACTGAGGTGGTTTATAACAGCTATAAGCTGAACCTGCTGCATGATGATAGCCCGCTGATTGTTAAAGACAACCCGCTGGCGGTTTCTGTTGATGCTGCGCTGTTGCAATATCCGCTTACGTTGCGGGCCTGGCAGCAGGGGGATGTTTTTTACCCGCTGGGGATGAAAACCAAACAAAAACTGAGCGATTTTTTTATTCACCAAAAAATACCGCTGCATAAAAAAAGTACGGTGCCTGTGTTGGTAAACGGCAACGGCGATATCATCTGGGTGGGGGGCTACCGGCCCGACGAAAGGTATAAAGTAAGTAATAACACTAAAAAAGTTACTATATTCGAACTGTATAATTATGAGCGATAAATCGGTTTTTGTAGAAAAACAATATTTGGGCAGGGAGTGGATCCCCATTACCATACGCCTGGTTTTGGCCATGTTTTGCTTTGCCGCTTATTTTTTTACTGACGAACGCGAACGTAACGGCGACCTGCTGGCCATTGTAGGCTTTGTTATTATTATCATCTCCATCATCATGGGTTTTTTGCTGCACTTCAGCACAAAGGTTATCAATAAAAGTATTTTGCTTGATGGTTTATGGAGCACCCGCAGGGTAAAGATTGATCTGAACAGCATTGTGAAGGTAGAGAAAGGATCGTACAGCCGGTACCTGTTCAATAATCCCGTTTATAACCTGCACACTAAAGGCACCATCCGCTTTTACGCGGCCGGTAACGACGCCATACACCTAACCGATAGGGACGGCCTTGTTTACATCATCGGTTCGCAACATGCCAATGAATTTTTAAGGGCTATAAAAGACGAAATGAAGCCTGTTTAATTGCCCCGGTAATATCAACAAAAAAGCAGCCCTGATAATCAAGGCTGCTTTTTTTATGCATTATGCTTTTTAGTGTGTTTTATAACTGGCCAGATCATTATACACCTGGCGGAACGAGCTGCGGATGCCAAAGGTGATCATGGCTGTTTTATCGTTAAAATCGCTGTTTTTTTCGGTGCGGTAAATGCCGCCAAGCTCAAGCCTTAGGTTATATTTAGGGTTAAGCAGGTAGCCAACTTTACCCTGCAGGTAAACCATATTTGTTTTTAACCCCTGGCCAATGGTATTGCCGTATTTTGACACCGGGTTGGTATAAGGGTTGAAAATGTTTTTACCATAATTGATATTATTCATATCCAGGCCATAGCGGCCGTAATCAACCTCGCCCATCAGGTCGAACCGTTTGTATGAGTAATTGAGCAAGCCTACAACCTCGCGAAAGTTTGCGCCCCATGGATGCGCCAACGGCTCGCTATTGGCCGAGTAGTTGAGGATGCTTGAGCGCTCTGAATACGTATACGGCCTTACGGTGTTGGTTTCTAACAGATAGTTAAGGTTTGTTACGCCAAATAAATTTGCGCCCCTTACGCCCAATTGGTAGCCAAATTTATTATTTGAATAGCCCGGGTTAGAGAAAAACTCTTTAGCAGTAAATTCATCGAGCGAAAACTGGCCGTATGCGGTGATGCCGTCTGTTAATTTGTATTTAGTGGTAAGGCCTATCAGCGCGTTATCCGGCGAGCCATTAGCGGCCTCTATAGGCCTTAAAAATATAACAGGGTTAATGTAGCTAAAGTCGAAACCGTGGGTGTGTCCCTGATCGTCGGTATTGGCCCAGATAATGGAATCAAAGAAACCAAACGACAGGCGATTGTTAACATTCCAGTCCAAGTAATGAAATATACCCCATTTGTTACGGTCGATATTTAAGCTGCTGGTGCCTGCCGGGTCGCTAAAATAGGCCCACATGGCCATGTATTTTACATTGCCCAGGTTGGCTGTAAGTTTAAAGAACGGGTAGGGCGATGCGTAGTCTGATAACAGCAATGAGCGGTAACCATCGCCTATAAATGTTTTGTCGCGCCCGGCCGAGATATTAAGATACTTAACCGGCGTGTATGATACCGTTGCGGCAATGTAATCCCATGCATAATCGTTAGGTTTGTTATTATAAGTACCCGCATAAGCCTGCCCCGGTACAATGCCTACCTGCCTGATGTAGGTAGAAATATAGTTGGGTACCTGGGCGCGGTTTAAATAGCCCGAAACGTTATAGGAGAATTTTTTACCTGCGGTACCACCAATTTGCAGGCCTATTGAACTTAACCAGGTGTTGTTTTTATTTGAGAAATCGCGCCCTATGCTAAAGTCGGGCAGCAGGTCGGCATAAAAGGTAGAGTTGGTGCCTTTTACATCTATTAAATGTTCATTAAAAAGTTTGCGATATAAAAAACTTTTGTTTGAACCATCGCCGCCATAATTAATGATAGAATCGTATTGATGCATCAATAAAGAATCGTCAACAAAAAACGGTTTCATGGCCGTATGCAGGCGGGTTTTTGTTGAATAAGCATCAGCATTAAACTTTTGATAAAAATCGTATGAGTAGGGCTGGTATACCGATTGTGACCGGGCAATACCTGCCGTAATCAATAATAGCGTAATGCTGATAAATATTCTCTTCATATAATGCTGATGAGTAAACTATTCGAAATAGTTTAATGTTTTAAAGCCACCTTTTTTCATGTGCTCGTCCTTTTTAGCCAGGTGCAGATCAGATTGTACCATATCGGTTACCAGGGCCTGCAAGTCATAACTTGGTTCCCAGCCTAATTGTTTTTTAGCTTTCGATGGATCGCCTATAAGCAAGTCAACTTCGGTAGGCCTAAAGTACTTAGGGTCTACCTTAACAATGGTTTGGCCAAACTTTAAATTATCGGTATTAAGCCCTAACAACTCCATCTTTTGCTCGTCGATGTCAATAATAACGCCTTTCTCGTTCTCGTCCTTACCGCTAAACTCAATCTCTATTCCCAACTCGTTGAACGCCATTTTAATAAACTCGCGCACGGTTGTGGTTACGCCGGTTGCAATTACATAATCTTCGGGTTTATCCTGCTGCAGCATCAGCCACATAGCCACAATGTAATCTTTTGCGTGGCCCCAGTCGCGCTGCGCCGATAGGTTGCCGATGTATAGGCAATCCTGCAGGCCTAAGGCAATTTTAGCCACCGCACGGGTAATTTTGCGGGTAACAAAAGTTTCGCCGCGTATGGGGCTCTCATGGTTAAACAGGATGCCGTTACAGGCATACATATCATAAGCTTCGCGATAGTTTACAATTATCCAGTACCCATAAAGTTTAGCTACAGCATAAGGCGAGCGCGGATAAAATGGGGTAGTTTCGCTTTGCGGCACATGCTGCACCAAACCATAAAGCTCTGATGTAGATGCCTGGTAAAGACGGGTTTTTTTGGTAAGGCCTAATAGCCTGATTGCTTCCAGGATGCGTAAAACACCAATGCCATCGGTATTGGCTGTGTATTCGGGCGAGTCAAAACTCACCTTAACATGGCTTTGCGCGCCAAGGTTATATATTTCATCCGGTTGTATCTCCTGTATCAACCGGGTTAGGTTCATAGAATCGGTAAGATCGCCGTAATGCAGCAGCAATTTTGCGCCTGTTTCGTGCGGGTCGTGGTACAGGTGGTCTATCCTGTCGGTATTAAAAGAGGATGACCTGCGTTTAATGCCATGTACTTCGTATCCTTTTTTTAGCAAAAATTCAGCTAAATATGCACCATCCTGACCGGTTATCCCCGTAATTAAAGCCTTTTTCATTAACAAATATTATAAAATGCAATATTATTTAAATTAATTGTAAAAGCTTGTATGGTGATGATGGAAATGCTTAAAGCCAGTATGCAAGGCATCGCCGGTGTTTACTCACCCCGCGACCCTCTCAGCTTCGCAAAGAGGGTGAAGAAAAAATAAATGGAGCTAAACCCTCTTTCCGCGCAGCGAAGAGAGGGTGGTCGAGCGAAGCAATGACCGGGTGAGTTAATGAAGCGCTGACCAGTGGTATGCAAGGCATCGCAGAGTCCACGATGTGAGACCCTGCGGCGACGGAAAATATTTGTTCACAGGAGTTAATTGTATAACATTCTTAATATCTTAGGCATAGAGCATCAATTTAGATAATGAGCCAAATAAGACACAAAAGAACTTTTCTTGATTTGTTTGAAAACAGCCGACCGGTATTGAAAGTGAAATTTGATACAAATTCTACTGCGGAGTCAACAGAAGTTGAGATTGAAAATAAACTCGAAAAAAATATTGATGCAAAAGAGTTAAGAAATCTTGAGAAACTATGTATAAACCCTAACTTAAAAGAGTTCTTTAACTTTTACACTAAGTGCAACGGTTTCACTTTAGGTACGCCTGTGCTTCCAGAAAATGCGCAAAAAAGGCCGTTACTATCACAATTGCCAGCTAATTATTTAATAAAGTTTACCGAACTATATTTGCCAAAAGGAAAGTTAGCATGGACAATTGACCTCAATAAAACTAAAACACTTTATAGAGGTGAAAATAAATGGTTGGCGTTTGCGCAAGTTGATGACGGGCCGGCTTGTTTGACGATTTTTTTAGAAGGAGAATATGCGGGCAACATATTTTTAGTGAATCCTCAGCCTCATTTTAACACGCTTAAACCAATCGCTAAAACTTTTGACGACTTTTTAGACCGGGTGGCAAAAGATCCTGCAGCCTTTTTTAAGTTAACGAGAGCATATGTTACGATTGTTGAACGGAATGATCAGAATTTTGGATATGTACCTGTAGAATATATTGATAATGGTGGCATCTTATTTCCTGAAAAAGGAGAAAAAATTTCACTTGAAAATATACGAACCGAAAGGGATAAAGTTGAAGAATATAATGAGAAGAGAAATAAATGGTGGAGGTTCTGGAAAAATTAAAATATGACCCTTTTGATTAAAAGGCGTTTAAAATCTGTCTCAGCAGGATATTTAAAATCAGCTGTAATGCTACAGAACATCAATAATTAGGTATTCGCGGCCAGGCAATATTGATAATCACAGTTCTGAGATTGCTTCGTACCTCGCAATGACGCGTGGAAATAAGCGCGCCTATTTTTGTTTGTTTCGCGGAAGAATTTAATATCGAACACTGAACGCCCAATATCGAATGATGAAGTGAAGCTGCGCCCGCATGCAAGGCAGCGCAGGGTTCACTATCTGAGACCCTGCGACGACAGAAGTTCGTTATATCAATTGATATTTTTCCATTCGGTAATTGACTATAAAATCTAATACGCTTGGCCGGTTATCACTTGTTTGGTACACATCGGCACCCGCATTTATTAATTCTTTAAATATATTTTTTAATTGAGATAATAAGATTTCACCTGTAAAATCAGCAGCAGGATTATCAATCATTTGCCGACTATCTAAGAAAGCCCTGTGTAAGCAATTGTTCCCGTAAGAATCAATTGCATTGGGATCGGCTCCTTCGGCTAACATAAGTTTTAAAAGTGATATCGCTTTGTCAAATTGAGCGGTATCTTTTTGAAGGGTAAAACTATTGAAAATTGTCGCTCTTATACAATCCTGCAACACTGGTGCCTTCCATTCATTTACTTCAGATTGCTCTATGAAATTTATATCTGCACCGTTCTGGATAAGTAATCTTGCAATATCAAAATTCCCAGTTTTAAAGGCCACTTGAAGGCCAGATTGACCATCGTCTTTTTTAGGCGGTGCAAAATTACAAACACTTACATATTCGTTATTAGTTGTAATAAGCTCAGAAATTGTTTGAAAGTCACTATCGCGAATAGCCTTAAAAAACGCTTTTACTTCTTTCCTTTTCATTCTGGTTTTAAAGCTAAGGTTTTCTTACAATCTTCAGTAAAAAAGTTCAACATCCGTGCTTTATCAGTCTATATGTAGAACCTGCGACGACAGAAGCAATAGATAACTGCGTGATGTTAACCTACCCGTCTTTGCGAGACACGAAGCAATCCCGATAGGTATTCGCGATCAGGCAAGGAGCTAAACCCTCTTTCCGCGGAGCGAAGAGAGGGTGGTCGAGCGAAGCAACGACCGGGTGAGTTAACGGAGTGCTGCTCGTGGTATGCAAGGCATCGCAGGGTTCACGATGTGAGACCCTGCGGCGACAAAATATTATTTAAATTAATTGTAAAAGCTTGTATGTGATGGCGGACAAATGCTACCGCAAGTAAGCATCGTAGAATTTACTCACCCCGACAACGCTCCGCTGGTCGACCCTCTCTGCTGCGCAAAGAGGGTAAGAAAGAAAAGAAGGAAAGTTTAGATATCGAATGATGAAGTTAAAAGCTTCAGTGTTGGATATTCAACATTCATAATTCGATATTATTTCCGTCCCGCAAGGTTTACTCACCCCGACAACGCTCCGCTGGTCGACCCTCTCTGCTGCGCAAAGAGGGTAAGAAAGAAAAGAAGAAAAGTTTAAATATCGAATGATGAAGTGAAAAACTTCGGTGTTGGATATTGAATATTCATAGTTCGATATTATTTGCAGTTTAGATCCCCGCCACCGTATCTTCCAGTTCGCGGTACCACTCCTCGCCATATTTGCGGATAAGCGGGCCTTTCAAAAACTCGTGCACTTTTACCTGTAGTTCGTCGCCAAAGCTGCACGCGGGGCTGCAGATGCTCCAGCGGTCGTAGTTTAAAACATCAAACTCGGGGTAGGCGGTTATGCGGATAGGGTACAAGTGGCATGAGATGGGTTTTTGCCAGTCTACGGCACCTTCTTCATACGCTTTTTCGATAGCGCACTTGGTGATCCCGTTTTCCCAGGTTACATAAGCGCACTCTTTATTCACATCAACGCAAGGGGTAGTATAGTCGCCTTCAAAATCGGTTACGTGTGTGCCTTCGCGCTCTATTGTCGCTATGCCTTTGGCGGTCATGTAGGGTTTTACCTTGGGGTATATCTCCGCCAGTATCTCCAGTTCATCGTGGTTCAAGGGCGCGCCCGAATCTCCCTCAAGGCAGCAAGCACCTTTACATTTATTTAAATTGCAAACAAAGTTGTTTTTAATAACATCCTCGTGTAGTAAAACACTCCCTACTTCAATCATTTTTTATTTTATTTTTTTACCGGGTTTAACGGATATTTTAACCCGCTTGCCTGCGATAGGTCCATCACCAAGCTGCCCACAATTAATTCTACGTGTGCTTTAATGGGTATGCGGTTCTTATCGTCAGTGATCCACAAATATAGCTTACTATTTTTTCTGAATATACGCCCGGGTATAATTGTGGGGTTAAATTTTAAACAGTTAAAGGTACCCAGCCCGCACTTTACCTGCTCGCGGCCCATAAAAGTAATGGTAAGCGCGTGAATGCCATCCTCCAGGAAATAATGCAGTTCAAGCGTTTCGCCAATTTTTAAGTTAGATACATCAATATTGCGGGCAAAATAGTAGCACGATAAAAAATCAAATACATCGCCTTTGAACGGAAATTTACCTTTATCGGCAGTAATTACGTTGGTGTCGTGGTTAAAAGTAACCTTATCACTATGCCTGTAGCTCGATTCCTGCCGGGTTTCTGAATAGTAGTAGGGCAGTAGGGTAACCGGGTCAATATAAGAGTGGTATTCGTTACGTACTTTAAACAGCAGGTTAAAAGTACCTACAGTTTTTGCTGTTGTATTGATATGTAAAGCGGGGTGCCCGTCAAATTTAAGCGGGCTGTTCTCTACTTTAATAACGGCTTCGGCCGCGCTGAATATGCCGTATTTAAGTTTATAGGTTATTTGTTCGCCCGCCTGAAAGGCAACCTCTTTGGTTTTATATGCCTTTTCCTGACTAAAAGCATGGTTAAAACAGGTTATAAGTATAAGAACTATATAGTATTTCTTCATGTGATTGGTATAGGCGCAATTACCGGTGTACGGTTTAATCCTTGCGTTTATAAATAGGCACGGTAGAGCATGGTTCGCCAAACATAAGGCTTTTTGCAACCGGGGTAAGCCTTTGTGTTAGCTCTACATAGGCCGATACGGGTACAGGCACGTCTCCGCATCCTTTTATCACAACACGCTGGTCGCGGTATTGTTCCACATCAAGGGCAGCTACTTCTTTTACAAATAATACGGTTTCTAATACTTCGGCGTCGCCAAATACAACCTGGCGGGCGTATGGTGCCAAACGGTTTGCCAGCAGCATATAAGCCCATGCCGGTACAATGGCATCGGCTGTGCAGGTAACGGCCACATTTTTATCCTGGTATTGCGCCCAGTCGTGTGTTTTTACAAATTCGCGGAAATCCTTCTCGCGCAGCATCAGGCCATGAAACAAGTTGTCTTTTATATCATAAACCACACGTTCGCCCGGGGCGTAAAATTGGGCAGGGTCTAAAGTAACAAGGCCACTTTGTGCAACTTTATTGATGATGTTTTCCTGTATTTCCATGATGCTGTAAATAAAAAAATCCGGCATCAACTATAACGCTGATGCCGGATGCAAAATTACTTTAAATTTATCTTATAAGAACTTAGCTCTGTTATCTTTTACATTCGCCTTATCTTTAAGGGCATCAAGCACCTGCCCTTGCGAGCGTTGTGATAGCGCCTGGCCTAAAGTTTGTTTCTCTCTTACGTTGTTTGTAAGCTGGGCAGGGTTAATAAAGCTATCTAACGAAATTACATAAACACCTTGCTGGCCTTCAATTGGTTTTGACAGCTTATTTGGCTGCGAACCAAACACAGTACCTACAACTTTATACTCTGCTGATGAACCCGGGATAACCGGGTTGGCAAATACAATGTTTTGTAAAGGCGTAACTTTGCTGCCTGCTTTTTGAGCAACCTGATCAATGCTTGAAGCACCATTTAATGCCGACTGGAATTTATCAGAAAGTTGTTTGCCTTTAACCTGTATGCGAACCGCCGGTTCTATTTGTTTTTTAACAGCATCTAAAGGTAAAATACCTTTAGGTTTGATGCCAGATACACGGGCAATCACATATTGGTCGCCTACTGCAAATACCTGGTCAGAGAAAGCGCCTTTATCTGATTTAAACACCCACTTTACAATTTCGCGGGCGTTATCTAAACCAAGTACACTTGCCGATGTACCGCTTACATCTTCGGCATTTTTAATTGGTAAATTTGCTTTTTTAGCCTGTGCATCAAAGTTATCGTTTGTTAAGGAGGTTAAGAACGATTGCGCTTTGCTGTAAACAGCAGCTTGTGTTTTGCTGCTTGCGGTTAAAGGTTTATCTACAACGGCAACTTTAACCACTTTTGATGAACCTTTTTGCTCTTCGACCTGGTAAAGGTGAACCCCGAATTGGGTAGTAACAACTTTTAAGGCACCTTTTGGAGCGCTAAATACCGCATCGTCAAATGCTGGTACCATAGCACCACGGCCAAAAGTACCCAAATCGCCGCCTTTATCGCCCGATGCTTTATCTATCGAGAAGTTTTTGGCTAACTCTGCAAACGGCCTGCCACCTTCAATTAGTTTTTTAAGTGAATCTGCTTTTGCAAGTGCTTTGTTAAGGCCACCTTCGGTAGTTGGGTTTAATAATATGTGCCTTGCTTTTACCGAATCGGGGCCAACCCTTGAATCGATAAGTTTTGCAATTTTAAAGCTGCCGTTTGACAGGTATGGGCCGTAAATAAAGCCTTTATCTGCCGAGAACATAACTGAATCCAGCTTAGGCTCTAACTGGCCTTTTTTCTGGTAAACAAGCTGTGCTTTGGTTTCAGAGTTGATCTGTACAAAAAGCGAGTCGTTAGGGGTAGCTTTAAAATCAGCCAATAGTTTATCAACCTGTGATTTTACCGCTGCGGTATCGTCTTTTGAAGGTGCAGCGTTAAAGCTTACGTATTCAAAACTGCGCAGTTCCTGCTGGTTTTTAAATTCCGGTTTATGCTCGTTATAATAATTGCTGTAGTCAGCATCAGTTAATTTGATGTTGGCATCGGGTATTGATGCATAATCAAGCACGGTATATTTAAAATTGGCTAATTTGTTTTTAGCCAGGTAATCGTCTTGCGCGTCAAGCGAGTTTACATACAAGCCGTTGGTTACCAATGTCATGTACTTTTGCTGCCTTTTTGCTGCAATTAATTGCTTAACAAAATCGCCCCATGCTTCTATCTGTTTTGCATCGGCTTTTGGCGTTTGTAAATAACTTAAAAACTGGTTAAGCTTAGCTTTATCAAACTGGCCATCGGCGCCAACAAACTGACGTTGTATCTGCGGATCGGGATTGTTGCCACTAATCATTGATGTGGTTTCATCAGCACCTACAATAAGCCCAAGCCTGTCTATCTCCTTGTTTAGTAATAACTCGGTTAAATACTGGTTCCAGGTGGTTTCCTGTATGTAGCTATTAATTTGCGGTGTAAGGTTTTGCCCAGATTGTTGCTTAAACTGCTGTGTGCTCTGCTCTAACCTTTCATTAAATTTAACGTAAGGTATTTTTTCACCATTTACCTCACCAATATCGTTGGCATCGCCCCTGAAAAAGGAACTGCCCGAACGAACTACCTCTTCGGCAATAAAGCCTAAAAGCGCTACACCAATCACAATTGCGAGAATCTTTCCCATCCGTTCCCGCAAAAAACCCATTATGCCCATATAATTATCTATGTTTTATATTTCTCAAAAAGAGGCGCAAGATACAATTTTTACTAAAATTCTATAACACAAAATTTTGCGTAAGAAAAATATACCGTTATTGCGTAAGATCTCCATTCATTTGGATAGCGCCGGTAGCGTTTTGAAACACCGGATGCAGTAATTTATCATCGCTTACAAAGCTGGTGGCGTTCATTACATCACCGTTAGGTTTGGTCATTACCACTTTTTGGTTTGAGTAATACTGTTTTTTGGCTGTATCCCATATCAGCTCTTCAGATTTATAGGTAGCACCGTCTTTCCTGGTTGCCACTACATTTTTTTTAAATACAACCAGGCTTTTCTCGGCATAGTAGTAGCCTGTATCGGCAACAATATTGCCATCGGTTGTTAATGAGTCATTATAAAGTATAACCCTAACCCCGTTAGGCATTACCTGGTATGGATTTTTTTTGGTAGCGTATTCTATTAACAAGGGCGACATAAGCTGAGCCTTTACGATTCCCTTGTCGCTAATGGTCATGGTGACGCCTGTAGTGCGTTGTATAGGCTTGGTAGCATCAGCGGCGGCTATTGCTTTAACCTTATTAATATCGTTTTCGCAGGCGCTTAAAAGCAGGGCTGTTAAAACAGCCGGTATATAAATGCACAGTTGTTTTAGCCTGTTTTGCATTATACAACGTTAATCAAACTTGTATTTCTGGAACCACTTATCGTTCAGCGTGAATGACAGGTGTACATTAACATAGTTTTCTTTTACCAGGCCATTAACTAATGTACCTCTTCTGCCAACTTCGGCGCCAATGTTTATTTTGTAGAAGCTGTTAGTTGCACCCCTTAAAGGTAAGCCAAGCCCAAATGTTGCAGCGTATCTTTTTATGTTGGTGTTGTTTACGTAAAGGTATGTTTGGTCATAAACAGCACCCAGGCGGTAATCAACAGCAGCCCAATAGCTTGATAAGGAGTTAACGTTAGGTGTAAACTGGCCGCCAACGTTTATAGTTTTACTATCGCGCAGGCCTTTATTAACGCCAGCCACAGCAAGTTTAGACCAATTGCTCATGGTATAATCGGCACCTACTAAAAATTTGCCTTCGTTTTGAAATGAGATACCGAAACGGTTTATCATTGGCAACTGTATTTTGGCAGATGGCTGCTGGTTATTTACAAGGGTATCTGTAGCTACACCTTCGTTACCGGTTGATGCATCCCTAAAATAGCTGCTAACAATATAACTGTTTGATGTATTCAGTTTTGTGTTTGCCGAGGCTGAATAACCAAAGGTTAAATGTTTCCTGGCCGAAAAATCTACAGTGTATTGAGCGCCAAAATCATAGTTAAGGCCGGTTATGCTGTTACTCTCTTCTATACGTGAGTTTAACACACCACCTAATGAAGGTACTTCTGTTGATTGTGTTTCTTTAAGGTTACCGAATATATATGATGCATTGGCACCAACAGATAAGTGCTTACCTATGCGGATACCGTAACCCAAATAAAACTTTGATAAACCGCCATCGCCGCTGTAAAGATAATTAACAGCGTTAGTATCTGCCGGTAAACCACTGCCAAAATTGGGGGTTACCTGCCTGTAATTATAACCCAGTTCGCTATAAGGCATTAACCCGAAGCTAAATGCAGAGCGGGATGAAACCGGTATACCAAACGCAATATGGCTAAGCCTGAAGTTGGAGTTTTTTTGTGATGCAGCACCGGTTTTTTCGAGCGTGTTGAAGTTACCATATACACCAATATCAATAACAGTTAACCCCATAGATGAGTATGATGCCGGGTTAAGCGGGTTTATTGAAAAGAAACCGTTAATACGGTTGGTTGCTACGCCAATACCACCCATTGCTGCGTTTTGTGGCAATACCGTGGGGCTGATACTGCCTATGCCATAGCGCGAATAAGGCGAACTGGTGGTTGCAGTAGATTGTGCCTTTACGCCAAGTGCCGTTGCGGTGAATAAGAACAGTATTATTACGAACCTTATATGTTTAATCATTATGCTTTTGTATAGCTGCGTTTAATCCTTTAAGAACCAGGTAAGGCTCAATTTTAATATAGGGGGCAAAGATGCTATTTTTCAATAGAGTATCAAAAAAAATACTGTCGCCCCCGCTTAGTATAATATTATACCCCGTTGTTGTTTTAATATATTCATTAATAAAGCCTTCCAGCTCGTATTTTACCCCGTTTTGCACCCCCGATGTTATGGCGGATGCGGTATCATTACCATATGCGGCAGTAAAGGTTTTATCGGGCTCTATTAAAGGCAATGCTGATGTATAATGGTTAACCGCTTTATAACGCATATTTAACCCCGGTGATATACTGCCGCCAAAATAATTTGCCCCGGCATCAATAAAATCGTAGGTAATGCAGGTGCCGCCGCTTATTACAATATTGTTTTTACCAGGGTATAACTCATGCGCCCCTATTACAGCTGCCAACCTGTCGGCGCCAAGTGTATTTGGGGTTTTGTAATGGTTGTTAATGCCTGCTGTTATGCTGCTGTTAAAATAGGTTACCGTAAACTTATCTTCAAGCAGGGTTTGCCAGTGTTGTTTATCTGTTTTTACAGATGATATGATAACCCTGGCAATTTTATAATTTCTTATAAAGTTGTTTATCTCATTATTACCGGTTTGCTGGTATTGCTCTACTTTAAGCAGGCCGGCGTTATCAAAAACGGCGATCTTGGTAAAAGTGTTGCCAATATCAATAACCAGGGTTAGCATTTACGCCCGGGCCAATGACAGTATCGATTCAAAAATAGCAAGGCCATCCTCGTTACCTACAAGGCTTTCGGCAGCACGCTCGGGGTGTGGCATAAAGCCAAACACGTTGCGGGTAATGTTGGTTACGCCTGCAATATTTTCAATAGAACCATTGGGGTTGCTTTCGTCGGTAATGTTACCGGCTACATCGCAATAACGGAACAGCACCTGGTCGTTATCATTAAGTGCCTTTAATACATCGGCATCGGCAAAATAATTGCCTTCGCCATGGGCCAAAGGTATTTTTAACGCGCGCTGCGGATCAATAAACTGCGTAACCAGCGAATTTTGGGTTTGCGCTTTCATATAAATGTTGCGGCAAATAAACTTGCGGTTTTTGTTGTGCAGTAACGCACCCGGTAAAAGGCCTGCTTCTGTCAGTATCTGGAAACCATTACAGATGCCCATAACCTTGCCGCCTTTTGCTGCAAACTGTATAACCTCTTGCATAATAGGCGAGAAACGCGCAATTGCGCCAGAGCGCAGGTAGTCGCCAAAAGAAAAGCCGCCCGGCAATACAATAAACTCAGCACCCTGCAAATCGTGGTCTTTATGCCACAACCGCACCACCTGCTGGCCCATTACATTTTCAAGAACGTGGATGATATCTTCATCACAATTGGAGCCTGGAAATATTACTACACCGAATTTCATGCTACAAAACTAATATAACCGCTGAAATTTGAACGAATGTAAAAGTTAAAAAGTGTTAAACTGAAAATATATGATGCTGATAAGCAGCAATAAATACAAACTTTCGTACATCCAGCGGATGTTGGCATTGATAAAATAGTAGGAAAAAAACACCGCTGCGGGCACTGCACACAGCAAAAAGTGGTTTAAGTTAAACTCGGTTTTAACATAAAACGACAGGCCGCCAATTAAAAAAATAATAAATAACAACTGGAACGATTTACGCACCTGCACATAGCTTTTGTAATAGTTTTGCTGTAGTTTAAAGAAATAAAGCCCCAAAAGCAGCAGCACGGGTATAAGCACCAGGTAATTGTAATAGTTGATGTTGATACGATTTGGAAACTTTGTACCCAGGGGAGCCCAGATGTGATAAAAGCTGCCCAACTTGTTATTGAGGTAATAAAATACAGCAAAAAAGAAGAAGATAGTGATATACCCCAGTATGCCTGATACCCACTCGCGCCAGTTAAAAGGTTTAAATATAACCAGCGCTATCCAGATAGACAGGAAGAGGTAAATATAGGGAAGGTAAATGATAGAGCCGATAGCCACGATCATCCCCAGGTCATAAGCGGTGGATTTGGCATCGTCGCTTTTGTAAAAGCTGAACAGCTTAAACAGCATCCATATTACCAAAAAATTGCATATAAGTGGCGCGCTCAATACCATAAATGGCGCAAACAAGGCCGAAAGGGTTACATACATCAGTGCAGGTAAAAAGGTTGACCGCCCCAGCAAATTATAAAAATTAACCAGGTAGTTAAGCAGCAGTGCCTGCCCAAGCACCAGCACACCAGCCAAAAAAACATTAAGCCCCGGCGAGAAGGCGTACTCGTACGATACCGGGACCAGCAGACGGGCAAAGGGTTCAACAAAAATAAATTCGAGTTTATCCGGCACGGTTGCGATGAAGCCAATGCGCGTGATGAACAGTAAAATGGCCAGCCATAATATGTTAAGCGGATTAAATATCTTGAAAATACTGATCATACGGGCTGGCTAATGTGCGCAAAATTAGCACAAAAATTCAGAGTGTTGGAAGAGACGGAATTTATTGTCAGCCTGAGCTTGTCGAAGACTTATACAACTTGCTAATGGTTCGACAGGCTCACCATGACAAACTGCAAGATTATTTCCGCGCGTACTTCTTCACCATATCATCCACTATCTGCGCGGTCTCGTCGGGGAAATCAACTACAATGCGGCGGTCATCTGCCAGCCAGTTGTTGATGCGTGCTACAAAATCGTGATTGATGGTATGGATCACTTCAACGCCAAGTTTTGAGGCCGACAGGGCATTACACTGCTGCTCGTACTGGCCGCGCATAGGTATCATTAAAACCTTTTTACCCAGGAATAAAGCTTCGGCAGGGCCTTCAAAACCACCGCCAGTAAGCAGGCCGGTACAACTGGCCAGGCTAATATTAAATGCCTCGTTATTCACGGGGAACACCTGTACATTTCCTTCGCGGTAAGCGGTTTTGGTGCGCTTGCTGAAGATCTGCCATTCGGCGTTGGTATCCTTTAAATGCTTGATAAGCGTTTTATCACTATAGGCAGGCAGGTATACCGAATAATGACCAAGGTCGCTGGTTTCCATCCTGCGGATATCGCTGCGGATAACCGGGGTGTGGATAAAATCGTCATACCGCTCAAAGTGGAAACCTATATGGTGCGTAGTGGGCGAATAGTATTTAAACAGCCATTCGGCGTAGTTCCATTTTTTTGGCCGGGGCGTTTTTTGCGAAACAAAAGAGCACTGGTGACTTAACGATACCGACGGTACTTTTTGCAGGCGGCAGGCCCAGGCGCTAACAGGTTCAAAATCGTTAATGATGAGGTCGTACTCGTGCAGTGGGAGGCTGTGCATATCCTTCCAAAGCCGGCGCAGGTTCATGATCTTGAAGGTGGCCCAGTTATCAACCCCGCCATTTTTGCCAAACACAAAGCTAAACCCATGGAAACGGTATTTAAGTGGCTGTGATAGGCTTACTTCGGCCTCGGTGCCGCTCACCAGCAGGTCAACCTCGCCATATTGCTGCAACAGGGGCACTATTTCGCGGGCACGACTGATGTGGCCATTCCCTGTACCCTGTATACCGAACAATATTTTCATACGCGTAGAATTGCGGGCAATTTAGTAAAGAAATATGTATACAAGATTATTTAATGGTGTAATAGGAGTGTATTTGCAATAAATCTATAATGACTATCCGTCATTTGGTTCAAAACGGCACTGTGCAATGAGCTATTACCCTCTCAAGCGGGGAATTAAAACCAAATTGTGCATAGTTGTTATTAGTTTCCATCCAGGAAGGATAGAGATTTGTAAAACTTTTCTTTAGACAAAAGCCCTGAAAAACGCGTAATTACCTCCCCTTTTTTATTAATTAGTACTACTACAGGTATGGCAGTTGTATTATATTCCAGATCAAATGTATTCTTTGCAGAGTCATTTGTTATAAGTTGTTTCCAAGGCATTTTTTCAACGGCTAAAGCATTTTGCCATTTTTTTTCATTATTGTCTAATGAGATATTAGTTATAGAAAGCCCTTTGTTATGGTATTTTAGATATATCTCTTTTAAGTTTGGTATCTCTTTGCGGCAAGGGCCGCACCAACTGGCCCAAAACACCAGCATGTTAATTTTTGCAGTAGAATCAAAAACAGGTTTGTTAACACCTTTTTCATTTTTCAGGATTATATCCGTTAAAGATGTTTTGCCTTTTTGTTTGTACCGTAGCCAAGCCTTCAATTTGTTGTACGGTAAAAAAACTTTAGCTTCTTCCTCAAATCCCCCTAGTAACAAATTTAATTCATCACTTGTATATAATTCACGATTCATATAAAGCATGTTTAAAAAATAAAAGGAATAAGGATATTTTGCTATCAAATTTAAGTCATCAGCTATTATTCTTTTCCGTTCAGTAATGCTTTTTTTATCCAGATTACCAAACTCAAGGTGTTTGTAATATGGCTCGTTTTGTTTACTCCCCTTAATTTCATAAACCTGGAGATTGTTTACATTGTGCTTGTTATCAATAAAAGTTGCGCCTCTGTCCACATAAAATATGCTTTCAAAATATTTTTTTTTATAAGGGTTTACAAAACCTATTGGCCGTAAATATTTCATCCCTTCATAATTATCCCACATGCACAGCATTGCTTCAAAAGGCAAAAATGAAGATGTAGGTTTAAGGGTAAAATTAAAATGACCGTTAACAACCGTTGTGGAATCTTTAATGATATCTTTTTTTGCCATATCAACTAAATATATTTTCCCATTTTTACGGTTATCAATATTCCCATTTATAATAACCTTACTTTCTAAATTCTTATCATCACAGCCTAAAACAGTAAAAAAAAGTATTATCAAAAAAGTTTTTTTAGTCATTTTGGTACTTAATTAAAAAGAGCCTCTAAGTTGAATAAAAGCCGCGCTTGTCCATTAACACTTGAGTTACAAACCTAATATTTGCTATCAATAAAGCCCTTTAAGAAGTTTTCGATATAGAAGGTTTTTGAATGCGTTTTGCTCGCATGGTGATCAAAACAGTGTTTAAAATTCGTTTCTTAATAAAAGCGAAGATTTGATTTGTACCTCAAGCATAATTTAAAATGTTTATATCACACAATGGCTGGTGCCGCCTTTTGGAGAATATGGGCCGGCAACTGTTACGCATGCGCAGGATCCGGGGATTGAAGAAAACGAACCACAGGTTCCTGAATATATATATTCGTTGTCATTCAAAGTACATGACGCTGTAGAACAACGACCACCATCACCACCACCACCATCAACCGGGCCACCAGGCCCACCGGGTTGCACAAGCCCACCTTTTACGTTTCTCATTTCCGCTCTTGTAAGCCGTTCAATTGCACCAAAATCGTTTAGTTTTTTCATTGTGTTGTTTGTTTAAGTAAATAATAAGTATTTACTCAAAGTTAATTTTTTTGTGGCAGTGCATCTATCAGGAAGTTTTTTATTTTTTGGCCAAAAATTGACATTTCAGAAAAATATAAATGATGCTTTCGCTTGGCCATTTAATGCGCTTCCTGCTTAAATCTTTCCAGCAGGCTACGTACATCCAATTTGGCGTCAAGGTCTTCAGCATCGCTTACGTCATCCTCGTCGTTATCCTGCTTAAAATCATCGGGCTGGTATTTAAATACCTTCCACTCCTTGTTGTGGTATTCCAGCGAGGTAAGGCTTTCCACCCAGTCGCCGCTGTTTAGGTATAGTACCGAGCCGGTTTGTTCGGTAGATTGGATCTCCCTGATCTCGGCATGGTGAATGTGCCCGCAGATTACGTAGCTGTATGCTTTTTCAACGGCCAGGTCGGCAGCGGTTTGCTCAAACTGGTTGATGAATTTTACGGCATCCTTAAACTTGGCTTTTATTTTTTGCGAGAAGCTCATCTTCTCGCGGCCCATAGCGGTCAAAAACCAATTAGTGAAACTGTTGATGAGTATCAGCGTATCATACCCAACAGCGCCCAGCTTGGCCAGCCATTTGGAGTGCTGCATGGTAACGTCAAACACATCGCCATGAAAGATCCAGGCTTTTTTGCCGTCGATGTTCAATACTATTTTATCGAGTAATTGAAAAGTGCCGAGGTTGAAATCGGTGAATTTGCGCAGCATTTCGTCGTGGTTGCCGGTAAGGTAATATACCGGGATGCCTTCGGTAACAAATTTAAGGATACGGCGCACCACCTTCATGTGTGCTTCGGGCCAGTACGATTTGCTGAATTGCCAAATGTCTATAATATCCCCGTTAAGGATGAGCATTTTTGGCTTGATACTTTTAAGATATTTGAGGAGTTCTTTGGCGTGGCAGCCATATGTACCTAAATGTACATCAGAGATGATAACGATGTCGACTTCGCGTTTTGCCATTAAAATTGAGGGGCCATGTAAATAGCCGTTAAATTATAAGCGCTGGTAGCCGGTAAACGGGGATTATTCTTCCTCGTCGTCTTCATTAACCTTTAGTTCGTAAGGGCTTAAATAGAATGCACCAAGCAATACCAGTAATCCAATTACAAACAAGTAAGTAAATTCAAAATTCATCTTTCCTTATTTTTACAAATATCATATAATCAAATTATTATAGTGTTAAGACTATGTTAAATGTAAAAGGTTACGTTAACACACAAAATAAACTTAAAACAGCTTTTATGCAGATAACAGGCCTGTTTATTAAAGTAAGTTACCAATAAAGTATGAAAAGCGGGTGAAATTGAAGAGAAGGCAACTGTTATATTACCCGTTAGAGAAATTGGTTTTAATGCGCCCCAATTGTTTTAAATGATGCTGCAAGTGTACCCTTATAAATTTTAACCATTGTCCGGCGTTTAGCATACCCAGGCGGGGGTGCTGCCAGCGGGCAGTTTCGGGCGCGTTTTTGATGAGGTCGGTTATCTCGGTTATCTTTTTTCTTGTTTTTACAATTAGGTTTTTGGCTTCCTCCACTTCCAGTTTTTTTGGAGCAAGTTTAGCAGCTACTTCGTCCGGTACTTTTAGCTTACCCGGCGGGAACAGGCCGGTGAGCATTAAATAATGGCCCCAAAAGTTTGGGCCTTTTTTGGTGGGCGGGCAGTTATTGTGTGTGCAGCGTTCGGCCGCTATGGCCGATCCGAGGCTGGATTTCAGGATATGATCGTAAACCTCGGCGTAGCTCCAGCCGCCCATTGGTGGTGTTTCAACGAAACGTTCGTCAGTAAAAGTATCCAGCAGTTCGCGGTACGTATCTAATGCGGCATCAATGGCGCGGCGCTCTTTACCCAGGTTCATGGTTTAAAGTTAGTAATAAAACATAACACAAAATTTAATACAAAGCTCAAACTATTTAAGTGCCGCAAATGTTGAAACGGCATCACCCAAAACACATATCATGTCAATAAAAAGCCTTTATAAAACCCGTTGGAAACTTGACGCAAGCAAGGTTACTATCTACCCTCATGGTTCTTTTTACATTATGGGTGTAGTGCTGGCCGTAATATTTGCTGCCATAATTGCGGTATTTATAAATTATGAGAGAGATACCCACCAGGCATTATACCTGGGGATTTTTTTATCGGTAATTATACTGCTGTTTATATTAATAGGGAATACATCTGTTGAATTTGATAACAGTAAAGGCATAATGAGCAAAAAGCTAATGGGCCTTTTCCCTTTCCGCATTATTCCCTTTAAAAAGCTGCACAGCATTAACGCGGTGACCAACATGGGCGGGGGATATAATTACAGGATTTACCGGAAGGATAACCGATACGGGAAAGGTATTGTAGTGTCATCGGGCTACAGTAAAAATACAGATGCCAATGCACTTGCTTTTGTAGATGAGGTGATACCGCTTGTGCATAATTTTTTAGATCAGCATGGTGCTTTAGCTGATGAGGTGAAACAGCCTATATCTACTTACAAATATTTTATACCACTTGGCGGGCAATATACTTTAAAGAAAAACAAAATTGGCGGCGTTATACTTGGGCTGACGTTGTTGGCCTTTGGCATACATGAAGTTACCCCCGGCGCATGGATAGATTATAACGGCATAATAGGCAAAATTTTCGTCCTTGCTTTTTTATTTATAGGTGGCGCGGCTATCCTTTTATCAAGCTTTACAGATATTACGATTGATACATTTGCAAAAACTATTGAAAGGAAGAGCCCGATCAATTTAGGTAATAAAGCTTATAACCTGCGGGATTATACTGGTATCAGGACCGTTCGCAAAACCATTAACCTTATCTATGCCGGTACGGAGATTTACGTTTCCTTTATTTCGCCAACAAGCGGCAAAGAAGAGAGCTTAATGTTAGCCACCCTGAGAAGAAGCCGGAACATTGAACGGTTTGTGGAAGAGCTTAATCAGATAATTGCGCAATAACACTGTTAAACTACAGCAACGTTAGCAGTTCTTTCAAATGCACTATCTGCACCGGCACATCGGCGGGTTTTTCCAAATTGCAGGGGTTAAAATAAATGGCATCCATGCCTACGCCCATAGCCCCGCGGATATCCGCCTCAATACTGTCGCCTATCATGAGGCTTTCTTCGATGGTGGTGCCTGCCAGTTCAATGGCGTGTTTAAATATCAATGGGTCGGGTTTGTTAACGCCCACCACTTCAGATATGATCACATTTTGAAAATAGCTGCCTAGGTTAGTGCCTTTTACTTTGAGCTCGGTAGATTCTTTAAACCCGTTTGAGATCAGATGCAGCGTATATTTGCTTTGCAGATAAGCCAGCGTTTCGTGTGCGTGGGGGAACAGGTTGGTTTTTGTTGGCCCCAGGTTTACATAGGCATCCTCAAAATCGGCGGGCATCAGGTCGGGTTGTACGCCCAGTTCAATAAAGGTAGATTTAAAACGTTCCTCGCGTAACTCATCTTTTGTTATCCTGCCCAGGTGGTACTCAGCCCAAAGGCGGTGGTTGTGGCGGGTGTAAGTTTCTATGAACAGGTCGGCAGAGTGCAGGCCAATTCCTTTTAGGTTGTATGTGCCGTAAAGCTCGTGCAGGGTTTCTTCGGCGTTTTTATCAAAATCCCAAATAGTGTGGTCAAGGTCGAAGAAGATATGTTTGTAGATTTTAGATGTACGATTTACGATTTTAGATTGTGGCATGTTCTCACAAGTTTGCCCCAAAGTTACCATATTTCAAATCGTAAATCTAAGATCAAACATCGTAAATCCTCATACCTTCTCTCCAAAAGCCAAATCCCCGGCATCGCCTAAGCCGGGTACAATGTAAGCCTTGCTGGTCATTTCATCATCTACGGCGCAGGTCCAGATCTGGGCTTTGGGCAGGTTGGCGCGTACATGCGCAATGCCTTCGGTACTTGCAATAACCGATGCAATATGCAAAGCTTTTAAATTGTATTGCGCTATTATCTCTTTACAAACCAGTGCAATACTTTGCCCGGTGGCCAGCATGGTATCGCACATAATAAGCGTTTTGCCCTCCAGGTTGGGGGCCGAGATCTGATCTATCTGGATAGTGAACGCCCCTGTTTTCTTAACCTTACGGTAAGCCGTTACAAAAGCCGATTCGGCACGGTCGAAAAAGTTGATGAACCCCTGGTGAAAGGGTAGCCCGGCGCGTAGTATGGTGGCTATCACAGGCTGCTCAATAGCTAAGTTTATATTGGCCGTACCCAGCGGTGTGTCTACTTCTGTAGGGCTGTATTTTAAAGTTTTACTGATCTCGTAAGCCAGTATCCCGCCCAGCCGTTCCTGGTTTTTACGGAAACGGTATTTATCCTGCTGTATATTTACATCCCGCAGTTCGGCCAAAAACTGGTTGGCAATGGTATCGGTTTTGTTGAGGATAAAAGGCGTCATAGGGGTAGCGGTTAGCAGCATTAAATATAGCACATTATCTATCATGATAAAAATAAATCGCCCTTTAAACCCCTGCTGACATAGGGCTGTCATCCCTTGATGTTTTCTTTGTGTTGATTTGGAACATCGAACGGTCAAAATCGTTATTAACTAATCGCTAACCACTGGTTAACTAACAACTAATCATTATTTTTGAGTAATGGATTTTAAAATAACTTCTCAGTACGTACCCACCGGCGACCAGCCCGGCGCCATCAAGCAACTGGTTGAAGGTGTAAACAACGGCGATCCGTTCCAAACCCTTTTGGGGGTAACAGGGTCGGGTAAAACGTTTACCATAGCCAACGTAATTGAGCAAACCCAAAAGCCAACACTGATACTGAGCCACAATAAAACACTGGCAGCACAGCTGTATGGCGAGTTTAAGCAGTTTTTCCCGGATAATGCGGTGAACTACTTTGTATCATACTACGATTATTATCAGCCCGAGGCGTTCATCCCCTCGTCAAACACCTATATAGAAAAAGACCTGCAGATAAACGAAGAGATAGAAAAACTACGTTTGCGTACCACCTCGGCGCTTATGAGCGGCAGGAGGGATGTGATCGTGGTATCGTCTATATCCTGCATTTACGGTATGGGTAACCCCGAAGATTTTGCCAATTCGGTATTCAAATTCGCAGTAGGTACGCGTATCAGCAGGAATGCTTTTCTGCACCGGTTGGTTGAAATACTTTACGCCCGTACCACTGCCGACTTTAAACGCGGTACCTTCCGTGTTAAGGGTGATACGGTGGATATTTTCCCGGCGTATATGGATTATGCCTACCGCATCAGCTTTTTTGGGGATGATATTGAAGAACTAAGCACGTTTGACATCACCACAGGCAAAACCATAGAGAAAATGACCCACATGGTGGTTTATCCGGCCAACCTGTATGTGGCCCCGCGCGAGCGCTTCCAGCAATCGGTTTGGGCTATACAGGAAGAACTCGAAACCCGCAAGAAACAATTTATTGATGATGGCCGCTTTATTGAAGCCAAGCGATTGGAAGAAAGGGTTAATTACGACCTGGAGATGATCCGCGAGTTGGGTTATTGCAGCGGTATAGAAAATTACTCCCGCTTTTTTGACGGCCGCCAGCCTGGGATGCGCCCCTTCTGTTTGCTTGATTATTTCCCGGATGATTACCTGATGGTGATTGACGAAAGCCACGTTACCGTACCACAGATAAGGGCCATGTATGGCGGCGACAGGTCGAGGAAGATCTCGCTGGTTGATTATGGTTTCCGTTTGCCTGCGGCAATGGATAACAGGCCGTTAAACTTCCAGGAATTTGAGCGCCTTGCCCCGCAAACCATTTATGTAAGCGCTACGCCTGCCGATTTCGAATTGGAGAAATCGGGTGGGGTGGTTGTTGAACAGGTGATACGCCCTACAGGGTTGCTTGACCCGGTGATAGATGTGCGCCCTGTTATAAACCAGGTAGATGACCTGCTTGATGAGGTAGATAAAACCATCAAAATGGGCGACCGTGTACTGGTAACCACCTTAACCAAACGTATGGCCGAAGAACTGGCCAAGTATATGGACAGGCTCGGCATTAAATGCCGTTACATCCACTCGGAGGTGAAGACCTTACAGCGTGTAGAGATATTGCGCGGCCTGCGCCTTGGTGAGTTTGATGTATTGATTGGGATCAACTTACTGCGTGAAGGATTGGACTTACCGGAGGTATCTTTAGTAGCTATTTTGGATGCTGATAAGGAAGGGTTCCTACGGTCGGAGCGTTCGCTGATCCAGACCATTGGCCGCGCTGCGCGTAACGACAGGGGAAGGGTAATTATGTATGCCGATAAGATAACCGACTCGATGCAGATTACGATGGACGAGACCAACCGCCGCCGCGAGTTGCAGATAAAATATAACGAAGAGCATGGTATTGTACCTAAAACGGTTGGGAAATCAAAAGAAGAGATCATGGAGCAAACCTCGGTGGTTGATTTTAAGGGAGGTGTACAACAAGCCTATGTAGAAACCGACAGCGTTTCGCTTGCTGCCGACCCGATAGTGCAGTACATGACCAAGCCCGATCTGAAAAAATCGATAGAAAATACCCGCAAGGATATGGTGGCGGCAGCAAAGAATATGGACTTCCTGCTGGCTGCCAAGCTGCGCGACGAAATGTTCGCGCTGGAAAAGATGATGGAAGAGAAGTTTTCGTAAGATGTTTTTTCCGCCTGTCATTTCGAACGAGGTACGAGGAGAAATCTTTTCCCGCCCTTGTTGGTGTTGTCACCAACAAGCCGCCATGCTTGTTTACTACCTGCCCAAAGGTTGTTGGTGACAACACCAACAACGGCGAAAGCGATAAGTATATTATTTGCAATCGTAGGCATGATGTAAAAGATTTTTCCTCACAGCCTTTGCTCAACCCTGCCCTTGTTCGTTCGAAATGACAATTTTTTTATAAAGGCATCGTAGCCTTCACCACAATATAAGGCGATAATGCTTTGCTTTCTATCGGTACTATCCTGGTAAACACTTTACCCACCGTCCATATGGCTTTTACAATAGCTTTCGACAGGGCTTTTTGTTCCGATTTATTCTCCAGCCATACGGTGAACCTGCCGTGGTAGTAGGCTTCAATGTCCTTTAAACCAAGTGCTTTGCAGCTATCGCGCAGCAGGTTAAGGTCCATACTGTTGATGTTGTGCTTGTCGTAATTCTCTTTGTCAAAATTCTTTTGTACCCAGCCGTTAACGCTTTTAAAATTTGGCAGGGTAATGAACAGTGTACCGCCCGGTTTTAAAAACTTAAGGTGCTCGTTAATGATGAATTGGGTATCGTTGAAATGCTCTATCAAACCGAAAGAGAGTACCATATCGTACTTTTCGGCAGGCTCATAGGTGAACAGATCAGCCTCGATGATGTTGATATCGCCGGGCTTCAAATCGTTTACTGCAAGCAGTTTATTAACCAGCTCCGGGTGGATAAAATAATCGAGCAGGGTAGTTTTTAGGTGCTGGTATTTTTTAAGATAAATAGAGTAATATCCCGGGAAGCCCCCCAGTTCAATAGCGTTCTGCACGCCTTTGTCGGCAATTATTTTTGCCAGGATATCACCAAAAACATAATTGGGTTTCAGTTTAAATATCAATCCCTTGCGCGATTCCCAAAACGATTTCCAGAAGGAACGGTCGGTTAAATTATTCTCCATTAAATATGCTCAATACGGGTTGCCGTTTCAGTTTTTTGCTCTAATATGCGGGCGGGGTTACCTACCGCAATGCTGTTATCGGGTATATCTTTGATCACCACGGCCCCCGCGCCAATAATTACGTTATTGCCCACGGTAACATCGCCAATAATACAAACGTTTGCGCCCACATCAACATTATTGCCCAAACGCGGGCATTTGCTGAATGTGCCGTCGGCCAGTTTTTTATGGCCTATAGTAACGCTGTTGCGCAGTACGCAGTTATCGCCAATTATAACCCTCTGGTTAACCACCAAAGCCTGCCCGTGGTAAATAATAAGGCCTTTGCCCGCGGTGGTTTTGCGTGGTAGCTCAATGCCTAAGTGCCACTCTATAAAAAGGCGATAGAGTACCAGGTGCCAGCAAAAAAGAATTTTTAACAGTATGTGGCGGTTCACGATCTGTACCGACCTGAACAGGAACAAAACCAGCCGCCCCTTTATATTGCCCCGGTTGGCGCTCCAATCCTGGAATAAGTAGGCGAAAAAGTTCATGTTATGGGTGCCGGTTTGCTGTTAAACTTTATTATTGCTGCGATGACGCATTCAAAAGTAAAATTTTTAATTTTAGTATCATTATACTTGCCCCGATAAATGATATCTGCTGAATGAAGGTTGCACTCATAAACACATCCGACTCGGGCGGCGGCGCTGCCGAGGCCTGCATGCGCCTTTTAAAGGCCCTGCAATTACAGGCTGTGGATGTAACCATGGTTGTGGAACATAAAAAACGCGCGGAAGAAGCGGTTTACACGGTTGAGCGAAATGTTTTCGGTAAGCTGCGGTCAAAACTTAACTTTTTTTTAGAACGGCTGCCTTTTATGTTTTTCCAGGAAAGGGATAAATCGGTACGGTTTGCTTTTTCTACGGCAAATGCCGGTACGGATATCAGCACATCGAAGATTATCCGGGAGGCGGATATCATCCACCTGCACTGGACTAACTCCGGTTTCCTGTCCATCCAGGATGTTAAAAAGTTGATCGCCTTAAATAAACCCGTGGTTTGGACACTGCATGATATGTGGGCTTTTACCGGCGGCTGCCATTATGCCGGGCCCTGTAACCATTTTAAAAACCAATGCGGCAACTGCTATTTTTTGCGCGACCCGAAAAACGATGATATCTCGCACGATGGCTGGCTGCATAAAAAAGATATGCTCTCTGTCGCCAAAAACCTGTCTGTTGTAACCTGCAGCCATTGGCTTGGCGAGGTGGCTATGAAAAGCACTTTATTAAAAGGCTTCATTATCCAGGCTATCCCAAACCCTATTGATACAGAATTGTTTTCGCCGAAGGATAAAGCGGCAGCAAGGGCAAAATGGGGCATCAATCCATCGGCAAAAATAATCCTGTTTGGCGCGGCCAACATTAACGACAGGCGCAAAGGCATCAGCTTTTTGGTAGATGCGCTAAAATATTTGAATAATACCCACATGAGCGATACTGCTGTAGAGATGGTAATATTTGGTAAGAATAAACATTTTGACACCACCGCACTGCCATTCCCGGTGCACCAGTTGAACACCATAACGGCACACGCCGACCTTGCTGAAATTTACAGTGCGGCTGATGTTTTTGTATCGCCGTCTATTGAAGATAACCTGCCGAATATGATCATGGAGGCCATGAGTTGCGGCACCCCTGTGGTTGCTTTTAACACCTGCGGCATCCCCGATCTGATAGACCACCAGGTGAACGGCTATATGGCCGAGTTTAAATCGTCAACAGATCTGGCCGAAGGCATTAATGATGTGTTAAACACAGGCAACCACGATAAATATGCATCGGCAGCGCGGTACAAAGTAAAGCGTATGTTTAATAATGAGAAAGTTGCCGGGCAGTATATAGACTTGTATAAGTCGGTTTTAAATGCTCCTGTTGTATGAAGCCAGTACTTTCTGTAATCACCATCGTATATAATAATGCGCGCGATATTGAGCGCACCATGCTATCGGTTTTAAACCAAATTTATATTGGGATAGAATATATTGTGGTTGATGGTGCATCGAACGACGGTACGCTGGATATCATCAAAAATTACGAAGACCGCATAGCCAAACTCGTCAGTGAAAAAGATAAGGGTATTTACGATGCCATGAACAAAGGCCTTGCCCTTGCCACCGGCGATTACGTGATATTCATGAACTCGGGCGATGAGTTTTATGCTAATGATACAGTTGCCAAAGTGTTTGCCACTGCGCCCGATGCCGATATCTATTACGGCGAAACCGAAATGGTGAACAACGAACGCGAAAGCCTTGGCCGGCGCCGCCACCAGGCGCCTGACAAATTTAACTGGCGCAGCTTTAAGTATGGCATGAGCGTTAGCCACCAGGCAATTTATATCAGGCGTTCTTTAACCGAACCTTACGACCCGAAATACCAGTTGAGCGCGGATATCGACTGGATCATCCGGGCGGCAAAAAAGGCTAAAAAAATTGTTAAGGTTGATGGGTATGTGGCTAAATATCTGGTTGGCGGCATGTCTAAAGCCAAACATAAACAAAGCCTGCTGGAGCGGTTTGATATTATGAAGCGGCATTATGGTTTAATACCAACCTTGCTTAACCATACCGTTATTGCGTATAACCTGGGCTGGTATTGGATAAAGAACAAAAGAACGAACGATTAATAACCCCAAACGGCGGGCCATAGTGTGTCAATATTTGATGTGTTTTGCCGGGCCGCTTAAAAATATTGCTTTATACTTGGCAGCGGCTATGCAATAGTTAAATCTCTTTACCTTTCGCCTTTTACATACAACCCCTTATCTTTGCCCCTGTGAGCGAGAAAACCATCCTTAAACTTCAATTACCTACCGACCCGCTATGGGTTAAAAATGTAGTGGAAAGCAATATTGAAGAATTACTGACCGACCATGCTTATTGCGAGCAAAAGGCAGCCACCAACGCAATTACCCTGATTATCCAAAACCCTAACCTCAGCGATGTGGTACAGGAAATGATAGCCCTTGCCCAGGAGGAAATGGAGCACTTTAAACTGGTACACCAGATAATGCTAAAGCGTGGTTTTGTGCTTGGTAAAGAGCGCAGGGATAATTACGTGAACGAGCTTCGTAAATTTATGATAGTTGGCGGCGGCCGCGAACAACAGCTGATAGACCGGCTATTGCTTTCTGCCATGATTGAAGCCCGCAGCTGCGAGCGTTTTAAAGTACTGTCAGAAAATATTAATGATAAGGAGCTTTCCGTATTTTACCACGAACTGATGATAAGCGAAGCTACCCATTACGCCATGTTTTTAAGGCTTGCCCGTAAACACGCGGTAACTGTTGACGTTGATGCCCGCTGGACGGAGTTTTTGGCATTTGAGGCGCAGGTGATTCAAAATTACGGCAAAGGCGAAACCGTACACGGATAGTTCGTCCACACAAAGCACCCGCTTACCGATACATTGCGTAACTTACAGGCTAAATAGTACTTACTTTGAAGATGTTACGCTTAAAAACCTTTTCGGTTATTATACATATTGCCTGCTGGCTGCTATTTATGGCGTTGCCATTGTTGTTTGTAAACGGGCGCAACGGCAGTTCCAGCTTATTGGTTTTACTTGCATCGCCATATTATTGGTTATTCTGTTTAACCTTTATAACGCTATTTTATCTAAATAGCTCTCTCATGTTCCCGCTGTTTTTTCTGAAAAAGAGGTACATCACTTACGCTGCTATATGTGTGTGCTTACTTGTTGCCGTATGCTTTTTAAAGCCGTTTGAAAAATTGTTACGCAACAGCGAGGGCTGGCGCAGCAAAATGGCCATGCAAATAGAAAACCGCCAGCAGTTTGAGCAGCAACGGGCCCGTCGCGATAGTTTGTTTAAAAGCGGCAAGCTGCCCTCACAGTTTGGCCAGCGCTGGCAAGGGGGCAGGCGCAAACATTTCGATAGCATCAGCCTGTTCTTTTTTTTAATGATCATGGCTTTAAGTACAGCTATAAAAACGGTACAGCAATGGCAGCTTACCGAGCAGCGCGCCATCAGCGCCGAAGCCGAAAAAGCAAACGCCGAGCTCTCCTTTCTTAAAGCCCAGATAAACCCTCACTTTTTATTCAATACGTTGAATAACATTTACACGCTGGCCATCACCAACAACGCCAACACGGCCGAAAGCATCATGAAGCTATCAAACATTATGCGTTACGTTACCGATGATGTGACCGAGAATTTTGTAAGCCTGCAAAGCGAGGTAGATTGCATTGTAGATTATATAGACCTGCAACGGTTACGCCTGGGCAGCAAAACCACGGTTAATTTTAACATAACCGGTACCATTGCGCAGCAAAAAATAGCCCCTTTACTGTTCATGACCTTTGTTGAGAATGTGTTTAAATACGGCGTAAGCAAACAGCACGAAAGCGCTATTGATATTAACCTGCACATTGCCGACGATATTATTACTTTTATGTGCGTTAACCCCGTATTTGAGCGTAAGGAGCATATTGAGCGTACCGGTATTGGCATTGCCAATACAAAACAACGCATGGAGCATTTATACCCCGGCAAACATGTGCTGAATATTGCTGATGATAACGATCAGTTCACGGTGGTATTAACCTTATACATCTAAGTACCCATGGCTTTAAAATGTGTTGCTATTGATGATGAGCCTCTTGCGCTTGAACTGGTCAAAAACTATGTGGCCTGGTTCCCTGCTCTACAGTTGGTAAATACTTTTGAGGATGCGGTATCCGGCGCCGAATACCTGCGTAACAACCCTATCGACCTGCTGTTTGTTGATATTAACATGCCCGATATTACAGGGATAGACCTGGTGCGCTCCCTTGCCGTTAAACCTATGGTGATATTTACCACCGCTTATAAAAATTTTGCTTTTGAGGGGTTTGAACTGGAGGCTATTGATTACCTGCTAAAACCCATTGATGTAAAACGTTTTGGCAAAGCGGTTGAAAAAGCCGTTGAGTATTACAAATACAAAAACACATTTACCAAAGAGGGCGAGGATGAAAGCCTGTACGTGTACTCGGAATACCGCATGGTAAAAATTGATCTTAAAGAAATTGAATATATTGAAAGCATGGAGGACTATATCAAGATCCACGTGCATAATGCCAAAACCATATTAACCCTGATGCCGCTAAAAAAGGTATTGGAAAAACTACCCGAAGATAAATTTCAGCGCATTCACCGCAGCTATATTGTACCGGTAAAAAAAATCATCTCCATACAAGGCCGCAAGGTAAAACTGGCGGATATTGAGCTGCCCATCAGCGACAGTTATGCCGATTTTGCCCGCCGCTGGGTGAAAATGTGACTGAAAAAAATCGGATAGTCGATACATCGCCGCCGTTTACCGATACCCTCTCTCTTCCTTTGCCGCTACCGGGTACATTTACATTAATTATTTACCCTTACTTCCATCACCATGACAAAGGCTATCATAAAACTCACATATAAACAAGTTATCGATGCATCATCAACCGGCGATTTTGAAAAGAATGTGCTGTTTGCATCCTACCAGGAGTTCCTGCTGAAATCACAGGCATATAACCCCGGTAATAAGCTAACAACCTTCAGCGAAATGAAGAACAACGATGGCCGCGCCAACTTGCTGCATTATAAATTGAGTTTTGTAATTGGCTATTTTATTGAAACGCTGAAAAATAAAATACCGGTTGTAACAGATACGCTGGGCAACAGCATCACTTTTGAGGTCCCGAAGTTTGAGCTCATAGAATCAGACGTTACTACGATGGCGGCGCATAAGGTAGCTATCAATTACATTACAACGGAGCTTACGCTTTTAAACATCATAGGCGAATACCTGGTGCTTTCAGCAGGCAACGGTGAGGAAACATTTACTATAAAAATGCAGGATGGCTTAGCCATCACCAGCTATCAGCAGGCAGAAAGCAAGGCTGCTGTTAACGGGCACAGCATGTTAAGTAAGCTGAGCGCTTAAATAATCGAATACCCCTTTTTTCATAAATATATAGTATAGTTTGGTGGGGCGCCCTAAGGTTTGGGGCGCTCTTTTTTTATGCTTTGATAAAACCGACCACGTTGCGCAGGTAGTTGTTCATCATTTCTATATCCACAATATCGTTCAGGTAACCGATGTGCAGATCCGGGCGGATGATGAGCGCTTTGCGCATCCCGGCTTTTACTTCAAAAGCGTCAAAAATATGCCAGTTGGTGTTTGATGGCGGCAGGTGAAAGAAGTTGATGCTGCCCTGGTAATCCTGCGTTATCCATTTGGCAAGGGTAAACAGGTAAGCTTCCGGTATCTCGCCAAGTGTTATCAGCGTAAAGCCCGGTTTGCTGCACCAGGTGTGGATATCAGTATTCGTTTTTTTCTTCTCGTCAAATATTTCAAAGTACGGCAGGCGGTCGCCGGCTTTTATATGGGTACTTGTATTACCCAATTGCAGGTTTAGCTTACTATCGCGATAGCTGATGCCGGTTTGCGATACCTGCCTGAAGAAGTACCCACGCAGTTTTTCACTTTTCCAGATCAGCTTTAAGGCATTCGGGACAATGTAGCGTTTCAGCAAGCCGTTAAACCAGCTGCGCGATGAGATCACATTAAAGATCCTGTCGGTAGTGCCCAGCAATTCTTTAGCCACCGGCATCCGCTCAATGGCGTAACTGGCCAGGATGGTTTGTTTAATTTGCCCATTGATCACCGCTGCCAGTTTCCAGCCCAGGTTATAGGCATCCTGCAGGCCGGTGTTCATGCCTTGCCCGCCAACCGGCGAGTGGATATGCGCGGCATCGCCAATTAAGAAGCAACGGCCATCGCTAAACTCCCCGGCCATGCGGTGGTGCAGTTTATATATGGTGAACCAGTTTACCTGTTCAATTTTAATATTTGCTTTTGTGATGCTTTGCAATTCGGGCAGTACATCGTTAATATCCAGGCCTTCCTTGTTTTCCAATCCATCGGGCAAACTGGCAACTATACGGAATGAGCTATCCTCGGGCATGGGGAAAAACCCCGCGAAACCTTTTTTGGCCATAAACAGGTTAACGGTATCGCCGTTCATGTGGCTTGCCAGTTTAACATCGGCCAGATAAAATTTATGCTGATAGGTATCACCGCCAAAGGGTATGCCCAACTGTTTACGTACCATACTGTGCGCGCCATCGGCACCAATAACATAATCGCAGGTGAGGGAGTGTGTGGTATCGCCGTTCTGCAGTGTTACTTCTACGGTACCTTTGTTCTGTTTAAGGCTGATGAGGGTCGTTCCCCAGTACACCGGGCAACAGGCGGTAGTTAAATACTCCAACAGGGTGCGCTCATTTTTGCTTTGCTGGTACAGGTGGATGAAGGGATACAGCGTTTGAGTATTCCCCAGATCTTTTAACGCTATGGAGGCCAGTGGCTCACCATCCACATTAAATGTTAAGCCACCAGCTTGTTTGCCGCCGCTTATCACCTTATCTATTACCTCCAATTGTCTATAGATCTCGAGCGAGCGGGCCTGTACCGCTAATGCTTTTGATTGACTGGTTGGCCCCTGCTTTATATCGATAATGATAGGCTGCACCCCGTTGCGCAGCAATTGCGCAGCCATCATCAGCCCGGATGGCCCGGCGCCAACTATCAGTACACTGGTATGTTGCGGCAGGGCTATCATATTTATTTACGCGTGGAACAATAAAAATATGGCGGGCCGCTTACGCAGGTCGGGCACTTGTTTTTGCCATTCGGCTATGGGCATGGTTTTAATAAACTCGGTAGGGGCGGTAATATCGCAGGCAATGCAAAGGCGGGTATTCGGCTTGCAGGTTTTTAGAACTTCCTGCAGCATACTATCGTTACGGAACGGCGTTTCGATGAACAGTTGCGTTTGCTTGTTCTTCTCGGCCAGGCCTTCCAGTTCCTTGATACGTTTACTGCGTTCTATCTTATCTATCGGCAGGTAACCATTAAAGGTAAAGCTTTGCCCGTTAAAGCCCGATGCCATCAGCGCCAGCAAAATAGAGCTTGGGCCAACCAGCGGTACCACCTTAATACCCTTACGGTGCGCCTCGGCTACTATGTCCGCACCGGGGTCGGCAATGCCGGGGCAGCCCGCTTCGCTCATCAGGCCAACATCATTACCGGCTATTAGCCCTTTAAAAAACTCTTTAAGGCCTGCATCGCGGTTATGCTTGCCATAATCATGGATCAGTAATTCGCTTTGCGGGGTTTTTAAACCGGCCAGCTTTAAAAAACGGCGGGCGGTTTTCTCGTTCTCTACAATGTATTCTTTTACACTGTTAATGGTATCAACCAAATAAGGGGTGAACGATTGGGCCGCGGCCTCGTCTGCAAGTGGTACAGGTATTAAATAAAGGGTTCCGTAAGCCATAGTTATTATCTTATAATGCAAAAAGCGATGTTAAGTTTCGCTTGATATAAAAAGAGACGCGAAGTCCCCAATACAAAAAGAGACGCGAAGTATCGCGTCTCTACAATTTTCTCTATTTTAATTTAGCCAGCGCTTCGCGGATGCGTGGTATCATCTGCTGGATCTCTGTAAGGGTTGTTGCCCCTACAGATGCCCTGAACCAGGTAACATCCTCGCCGGTACCAAATGCCGAGAACGGCACTAAAGCAACGCCCGCTTCTTTGATCAGGTAAAAATTCACATCGGCGCTATTAGCTAATACCTTACCATCAGGCGTGGTTTTGCCCACATAATCAACCCTGATGGTTAAGTAAATGGCACCCATAGGCTCAATAGAATCTACGCTGAAACCATCGGCTTTTAACGCCTGGAAACCCTCGTGCAGGGTGCTTAAGCTTGCCTGGATATTACCTTTTAGTTTATCGAGGTAAGTGTTTACGTAAGTATCGTTTTTAAGGTATTCGGCCATGGCAACCTGCTCTGCCTTTGGCGACCATGCGCCCATGTGGCCAACAATGGCTTTCATGTTATTTACGATGAACGCCGGGCCAAAGCCCCAGCCCACACGTACACCTGTTGCAGCAAAACATTTCGATCCGCCGTCAATAAACACGGTGTAATCTTTCAGTTCCGGGCGCAGGGTTACCGGGTCGTAATGTTTGTATTCGCCAAATGTTAATTGCGAGTAGATCTGATCGTACAACAGGTACAATGGTTTCTCGTCCGCACCGCGGCTTTTATTTTCGGCTATAACCAGGTCGCAAATTTCTTCCAGGTCTTTTTTACCAAACATGGTACCGGTTGGGTTTAGCGGCGAGCATAATGCCAGCATGGTAGCGCCCTTTAAATGCGGGGCTATCTCATCTGCCGTAGGCATAAAATTATTCTCGGGGCGGGTTTCTACCAAAATAGCTTCGGCACCGGTCAAATCACAATAATGGTTATTGTTCCATGACGGTGTAGGGAACACCACCTTATCGCCCGGGTCAACCAGGGCCAGGTAAGTAGAATAGATCAGCGGGCGCGAACCACCCGAAATCAGGATCTGGTTTGAGGCGTAATCCAAGCCCATCCTGTTTTTAAGGAATGCAGATACGCTTTCGCGCAGGCTCAGCATGCCATCAGCAGGAGGGTAGTTGGTTTGGTTATGGTTATAGGCATCAATAATGCCGTCTTTGAGTTCGGTTGGGATAGGATAAATATCAGCATCAAAATCGCCAATGGTTAGGTTAGCAATGTTTTGGCCTTGTTTTTTTAATTCGTTTATTTCGCCGGCTATTTTTATGATCTCCGAGCCGTGCAAATTTTGTGCTAATACTGATACTTTCATTGGTATAATTTTACGAGGTGCAAATATAGGGTTATTGAGGTGAATGGTGAAAAGGTTAAAGCTGAAAGCCATTGCCGGTTAATTTTTAGGTGACTCCTACGGAGTCTTGGAGTTTGCTTCCCATATTTTCTATAAACACGTGGCTCCTATGGAGCCTAAGCTGCAAAGATATTACGCTTCCTACGGAGCCATTTAAATAATAGGTTAGTCTCACGCTCTGGGTTAAGGTGACTCCTACGGAGTCCAAGGCCTACTTTCCATATTTTCTATAACACGTGGCTCCTATGGAGCCCTGAGAGTGAACTATGCAACGCTCCGTAGGAGCATCCTGTTTATAGAAAAATCAAAGAAAACCGCTGACTCCATCGGAGTCTCCTAACCTTCCAGCCAAACAAAAAAGTCCCCGTATTTTCATGCGGGGACTTTTATATTTAAATAAGCTTAAGCTTATACAATGTAGTTCCAGCCGTGGGTATCTTCTGCCCTGCCATACTTAATAGCATCAAGCGTTGTGAGCACCTTTTGAGAAAACTCGCGCGTAGCAGGGTCGCTCAGGGTATACTCTTCGCCATCAACGCTAATAGAGCCAACCGGGGCAATAGTAGCGGCAGTGCCTGCACCAAATGCATCGGTTAGTTTACCATTTTTGGCGCCTTCAACCAATTCGGCAACTGATACCTTGCGCTCTTCTACCGGGATACCCCAATCTTTAGCCAAGGCAATAACTGTGTCGCGGGTTACGCCATCAAGGATGGTATCTTTTGCTTCGGCGGTTATCAGCTTACCATCTAACAGGAACATCGCGTTAGCGGCGCCCATTTCTTCAACATATTTATGTTCTTTGGCATCTGTCCAGATCAGCTGGTCAAAACCCTCTTCGGTAGCTTTACGCGCAGGCAGCATTGATGAACCGTAGTTACCGGCAGCTTTTGCAAAGCCCATACCGCCTTCGGCAGCGCGGGTGTAATGCGTTTCAACCTTAACACGCAATGGTTTTGAAAAATATGGACCTGTTGGGCCAATAATAACCACATATTTATAGGTAGCCGATGGCGTTACACCCAGGTATGGATCGGTAGCGAACATAAACGGACGAATATACAAAGCATGGTTAGCTTTGGCCGGGATCCATTCGCGGTCAATGTCAACCAATGCCGCTATACTTTGTACAAATACCTCCTCAGGTAAAGTAGGCATGCAAAGGCGCTCTGCCGATTTGTTAAAACGGATAGCATTCTTATCGGGGCGGAAAATAGAGACCGTACCATCAGCATGCTTGTAAGCCTTAATACCTTCAAAAAACGACTGGCCATAGTGCAGCGCAGAAATAGCCGGGCTCATCAGGATAGGGCCATAAGGCAAAATCTCAAAATTCTTCCATTCGCCATCGGCGTAATCGGCCACAAACATGTGGTCAGAGAAAACCTTACCAAAAGGCAGGTTGCTAAAGTCCGTCTCAGCCAGGCGTGAGTGAGCGGCTTTGGTTATTTTTATGTCCAGTGTATCGGTCATGGCAGTATAGATTATCATTCAGAAAATGGCAAGGTAGTAATTTTTGCGTAAATGTTTAGCTTTTTAACCTGCTGAACACTATATTACAACAAATTAACAAACTATTGCTTATGCCCGTATACCGCTTTAGCCCCCAGGGGAACATCGACATGAAAAAAACCTGGGTACGCACCATGTGGGTATACTACGCGATTATTATAGTGGTGTTTACCTATAACCTGCTTTACAAAGGGCATAATGCATTAAGCATAGGCATATTTGTGGTTATTATAACAGCACTGGGTTTTGGCTTTATATTCGGGCGCAAAAAGTATTTCGCGATCATTGATAGCACCGAATTGATCACCGACGATACCGGGGTAACACTAAGCGTGAAAGATCGTCCCGATATTACCATAGCTTACCCTAACATCAAGAAGATAGTTCATCGTAAGGACGGCATCCAGCTGATCAGCAAACTACCTGCCGATGGATCCATGATCATCATCAATAAGTTTGAGGATTTTTACGCGATAGAAAAACTGTTCAACGATAAGGTTAATACAAACGAATTACCGGCAGATAAGCAAAGTGGTATAATTGGTTAATTGTCAGCATTTTGAATTACTTAAAATTGTTATATAGCTGATTATAAGCTATTTAAAGGCGTTCACGAGCGTTCACGGCTGTGAACGTGAACACCTATGGCGTTTAAAGGGCGTTTGAGGGCGTTTTGAGGGCGCTATAATTCGCTGATAACCTTCTCTACCCAGGCTTTGCCCCAGTTCTCTAATTGTTCGGCACTCCATAATGAGGGGTAAAAAATCCTGCGCTGAAAACGCGGAGGAAGGTACTTTTGCCAGTTGGTGCCGCCGGTTGCCTTAATATCTTCCGGATCGCGGTTTAGGTAACGCACCGCCGATTTATAATGACAAAGCGGCCAGTTAACATTAACATTTACATCCAGTTGCCTTAGTTCGTCCTCCAGCGCTTTAGTGCTTTCGCCTTTATATTGAAACTGCTGCAACAGCGCGTTAAAGTTGGTATTTACTACACTTTTACCAAGCTCAATAAATGTTTTAGCGTATTTTTTTTCGAACTGGTTCAGGGTGAGTGTTTTTTTACCGGTTGATAGTTCGGTAGCACCGTATTTCCAGTAGATCTGCTCAAACTGGCTTTCTATAGGCTGGCTTCCCAGGGCCTCGCGCTGATCGGCAATTACCAGGTTGATGAAATCGGTAGCGTGGATCTCTATCATACGGTACTGCCCGCTCTGGAAACCGCTGGCAGGCAGCAAACTCATCCTGAATTGCAGGAACTGCTCTTTCTCCATACCATCCACCATAATCTCGAACGAGTGGGTAAGTGCTTCAAAATAGCGGTTTATGCGACCTATACGTGCTGTAAAAAAAGCGGCGGTAAGGTTTTCGGCATTGGCAATTTGATTGCACTCGTGCAGGGCAAGCTTAAAATACAGCTCGGTTATCTGATGGTACATGATGAAGATCTCTTCATCCGGGAACGGTGTTTTTGGGCTTTGCAGGCTCAACAAGGTATCCAGGTGAATATAATCCCAATAGGTTAAAAAGTCGGCATGCAGCAGGCCGTCAAGGTAGGATATCATATCCTGGCCCATGGCGTCGTATTTTTCCTGTAGCAGCGTAAGTCTTTTTTCTATTTCGGGAGAGATGCTCATAGTGGCAAAGATAGGAAGTATGAAGACTGAAGTCAAAAGCGTTTGAATGTAAATATTTAATAATTTTTGGTTTTGACTTTTGAATTTTTAATTTTGACTTACTTGGTAAAAAGGCAATGGTGTTCTGCCTATTTGAACCGCTGCAAAGCTGATGACGCCTACTCAAATAATTTAATTCATTTATTTGCATGTAGGTTATGTTTAAAAATTTCTTTTCCAAACAAGTTTCGCTCTTAAGTTACCTCATCCGCTGGACGCTGATCAGTATACCTGTGGCTATTGCTATTGGCAGTGTGGTAGCGCTATTTTTATGGCTGCTTAACTGGGCAATTCATTTCCGCTTTGCGCATACCTGGTTACTGTACCTGTTACCTGCGGCTGGTGTGATTATACACCTGCTTTATAAATGGTATGGGCAAAGTGCCGAGCGTGGCAATAATTTAATAATTGATGAGATCCATGAGCCGGGCGCAGGTGTGCCAAAACGCATGGCCCCGCTTATATTGGTTACTACCGTTATTACGCACCTGTTTGGCGGCTCGGCCGGGCGTGAGGGTACGGCCGTGCAAATTGGCGGTAGCCTGGCTAACCTGTTTGGCAGTTGGTTTAGACTGAACGAGGCCGATAAAAAAGTGGTGCTTACCGCGGGTGTTGCCGCGGGTTTTGGGGCGGTATTTGGCACACCGCTAACCGGGGCCATCTTCGCGCTGGAGGTTATTGCCATTGGGCGTATTCAGTATAATGCATTATTACCTTGCTTAATCGCAGGCCTGGTTGCTGATGTTACGGTATCGGCATGGGGCGTACATCATACGCCATATCATATTGGCGTAGTAAATACCGGGCAACAATTTTACGGGCACAATATCCCAGTTAGCGTTTGGTTGTTGGGTAAAGTGGTTGTGGCTTCTGCATTTTTCGGGCTGGCAAGTTATGCCTTTGCCAAAGCGGTACACCTGGTTAAGAATTTATCCCTGAAATGGATCAAGGTAAATTGGCTTATCCCGGTTTGCGGCGGGATAGTAATTATATTACTTACTTATATTTTAGGCAAGCCTGATTACCTGAGCCTTGGTGTTGATGCCGAATATCCCGGTGCGATAACAATTGTATCGGCATTTCAGCATGGCGGCGCACATCTGTTTAGCTGGTTTTGGAAACTTGTTTATACCAGCGTTACTCTGGGCACGGGCTTTAAAGGGGGAGAGGTTACGCCATTGTTTTATATTGGCGCAACCTTGGGCAACACTCTTGCCGAATTGATGAACGCGCCGATAAGCCTTTTTGCAGCCCTCGGTTTTATAGCTGTATTTGCCGGTGCTACCAATACACCGCTGGCCTGTACTTTAATGGGGATTGAACTTTTCGGCGGTGAATACGCCATTTTTTTCGCGGTAGCTTGCTTTACCGCTTACTTTTTTAGCGGTGAAGGTGGTATTTATTCTGCACAGCGCATAGCAGAGCCCAAGCCAGGCAGTGATAAAGACAAAAGCAATCATTTTAAACGGATATTTAATAAATACAGACTATAAAATAAGCCGGTTGCCAAAAACATATTACGGGTTAATTGTTTAATTAAACATACCAACCCTTACCCCATGAAGATTAGCAAGATACTTATAGGTATTGACGACAGCAAGTTTGCAGAGTACGCCGCATCATACGGTTTTGATATTGCACATACTTTTAATGCCCATGTGGGTTTAGTGCATATTGTTGAACCGGCCGTTACGCCCGAAACATCATCAGACAGCCTTTTAGGTATGCCTATGAGTACTCCCGATTTTAACGAAATGAATCTGCTCGATATTCAGAAGGAGAATGCCGAAAATATAATAGACCGCACCGTGAAAAAATATGCTAATGGTTTACATGTTACTCATTTTAACGAGTATGGTTCAACTGCTGATGGTATTTTAAATTGTTGCAAAGAATTTAATGCCGACCTGATTGTTATTGGCACCCACAGCCGCAGTGGCATTGATAGGTTACTGATGGGCAGCGTTGCCGAAACCGTTGTGCGTAACTCACATGTGCCAGTGCTGGTAGTGCCTTTGGTAGAGCAATAGTAAACAAAAGCCTGTTTATTGCGAGCGGTAGCGCGCCATTATCATAGGACAAGCAGGTATGATTATGCTATTTTAATACAGCAACCTAAACTTTATCGTTTCCTCAATAGCTTTCAACTGGCTTAATACCTGAGTATCGTAGCCGGTATTTACATCGGTAATTACATAGCCAATTTGCGGGTTGGTCACCAAAAATTCACCTACTATATTGATGTTATGATTGGCAAATACCTCATTTATCTGCGCCAGTATACCCGGTACGTTTTTGTGGATATGAATAAGCCTGTGGGCATTGTTAATACGCGGTGGCTGCAAATCGGGGAAGTTACAGCTCATGTGTGTTTTGCCCTCGTTCATAAAAGCAAGTACCCTTCGGGGGATAAAGTCAACATTGCGCGGGTTTGCCTTGGGGTCGTCAAAAATAATGATGCCTTTTTCGCAGGCGGCCTCGGCCAGTTTGCGGCCAACGCGGCCAAAGCAACCTATTACCTTTAAGCGGCCCGCATTTTGCAATTGCTCGGGCTTTGGCAGGTTTGCCTCGTCGCAAAGCAAAACACCGGCTTCGTCTAAATATTTTTCTTCAATGTTATCGCGGTGGCGCAGGTTATAACCTTCGCGTTTCATTTGCGCAAGTGCCTCTTCATCAACCTGCCCCACAATTAAACACTTAATACGGTTTTTGGGGTATGATATAGCCCTTGGCAGTTTGTTGATGTATAAAAACTCGTCGAAACTTGGGGTAATATGATCGGCCTTTTCTGCTACAGATTTGCGTTCGATATTCTCGGTAAAGGCAAAGAATTTTTTGATCATGCCCGATTCCTTCAGCTGGAAATCAGAGTAACCATCGCCAATACCATAAATATCGCCCGGCAGGTTCAGTTCCTTAAGCAACTTTACCTTGCCGCCCTCTTGTGATAGCGGGTTCTCTTTATCGTAACCAACAATATTGCCATCTTCATCAAACACAAAAGTATTGGCGTAGATATTCTCTTTTTTAATATGGTATTCGGTTACAACCGGTATAATAAATTCTTTAAACCCGCCTGATACGATCAGCACCTCGTCCTGGTGGTTTTTAAAAAACATGGTATTACGCGAAAACGATGTTGATACCTTTTTCTTGAGATGGGTGATCAGCATTTTTAAATGATCGCGATTAGCGCAAAGTAATTTCACCCTTGCCTGCAAGCTCTCGGTGAATGAGAGGCGGCCTTCCATCGAGGCATTTGTCAGGTCTTCTATCTGTTTGTAGATGGCCTCCCTGTCGGGATGATTTTTTAAAGATATGCGCGCTAACTCGTCTAAAGCCTCTACTTGGGTAAATGTGCTGTCGAAATCTATAATGAAATACTGCTCCATTGGGGTATAAGATGCTGAGTTGCAAATGTGCAAAAAAAATGCGGATGCGTGGAAGCGAATGTGTAATAAGAACACCTGTAAAAATAGGTCAAAGACGCGAAGTGTCGCCTCTCTACGGGGGGATGTATACAGGCGGTATTTTACGCTTCCCGTTTGTATTAACCGGAGGCAAATAAAAAAGAGGGGCAGCACCCCCCGTGCAGCACCCTCTCTAAACTAAATAAAAGAAATCTTTATTTTGTTGTATTGGCGGCCATGTTGGTCAACTTATTAGTTGCAACAAGGTTATTTATCATTTTTGAGTTAAAGGCTATCTCTTGTTTTAAAGCGCCTATACTACTTTTAATGTACATTAATGATTTCAGGCCCTTAATGCCTTTCATTAACCCGGCGCTTTTAATTTCGCCCGGCAGAGTTATCAGGTCTTTTGATGATTTTAGCAGGTTTGACCCCATAGCCAAGCACATTTTCGAAAACCCAACCAACTGGTCAGGCGACAATGGTTTTACTTCTGTAGCCGGTAAGCCATCAAGGGTTTGGCCGGTTACGCTGGCATACATTTGTGGTACAAGCGCACGGTTTTCTCTTAGCTGGGTTAACATGGTTGATACCATACCTGCCAAAGCATCTACGCCTGCTATGCCGGCTTCTTTAGGAGCTTTTAGCGCATCTGCTTTGGCCAGCGTTTTTTGAAACTCTTCCGATTTTAGCATGGCAACCAGTTCGGCACGTTGTGCCTTTAGCTCGTCGATAGTTAAGGCTTTTGTGTCTTTAATTTCGGCAGGGTTCTCTGCTAGTGTTTCGTCCTGTGCTTTTGCAGCAAAGCATAGTGTTAATGCAAATACCGCGCTGAGTAATAACTTTTTCATAATATTTTGAGTGTTTAGTTTATGAATGTAAAGTTCATTTAATCAGCAGTTTGTGGCAATCCCATTGTGCTGGTATATTATTATACGTGGTAATACGCATATCATCAACAGTTGTTAAGGTACCTGTATCCCTATTTATAAATAGCCAGTTAATCTTCTCATTTTAAAACCGTTCGCTTTTTTAAAGGTTATAGTAATTGCATTAAAATCATACTGTTATGAGATCTATCTGGAAAGGCTCCCTTGGCTTTGGGTTGGTAAGCATCCCTGTTAAATTGTATTCGGCGGTGCAAACCAGCACGATTGACCTGGACATGCTTGATGCCCGCGACCATGAGCGGATACGCTACCAGCGCGTGAACGAGAAAACACATAAAGAGGTACCTTATGATAAAATTGTAAAGGGCTATAAGCTAAACGATGATTATATAATTGTAGAGGAAGCCGATTTTGAAGCCGCCGCGCCCGAAAAAAGCAAAGTGATAGAGATAGAAAGCTTTGTTGATATTGCCGACGTAAACCCCATGTTTTACGAAACATCGTACTACACCGAACCCGATACCAAAAATAATAAAGCTTACGCGTTGCTTTTGCAGGCCTTAAAAAAATCGGGCAAGGCGGGGCTGGCCCGTTTTGTATTGCGCAGTACCGAAAGCCTTTGCATTGTACACCCCGTAGATAATGTATTGGTGATAACGCGTATCCGTTTTGGCCAGGAGATACGGGGCACTGAAGACCTGAATATTGCCGATGATGTAAGTATCAGCAAGAAGGAGCTGGATGTAGGCCTGGCATTGATAAAGCAATACGCCGAAGATTTTGATGTGTCAAAATTTAAGGACGAGTATAATGATGAATTGCTCAAAATCATCAAAGCAAAATCAAAAGGCAAACGGGCTACCATTAAAAAGCTTAAACCGCATACAACCAAAAGTAACGACCTGTATGATCAGTTGATGGAAAGCTTGAAAAGTAAAAAGGGAGCATAGTGCTTGTAATTAAATAATTATCTTATTAGTAAAACATATAGCTTAAGGTTGTGTTGTTATTATATACAAATTAAACAATATCTACTGCTATGGCAACTACTAAAACAACTACAAAAGCCACGAAGGCTCCCGAAACTACCGAGATTGTAGAAGAATCGGCATTGAATGAATTATTTCTGGACGAGTTAAAAGACATTTACTGGGCCGAGAAACACCTGGTTAAAGCTTTACCAAAAATGGCTAAAGCCGCCACGTCTGATGAGTTACGTTCGGCTATTGAAACGCATATCACCGAAACCGAAAACCAGATAACCCGCCTGGAAGATGCATTTGCATCAATAGACGAAAAAGCTGTAGCGGTAAAATGCGAAGCTATGGCCGGTTTACTGAAAGAAGGCGAAGAGATCATCTCTGAAACCGAAAAAGGCACATTAACCCGTGATGCAGGCATTATATCTGCCGCGCAAAAAATAGAACACTACGAAATTGCATCGTACGGTACATTGCGCACACTTGCTTTAACCCTGGGTTATAACAAAGCTGCCGAACTGCTGGAAGCTACTTTGAAGGAAGAAAAAAATTGCGACGGCCTGCTTACCCAGATAGCAGAAGGCGGCATTAACGAAACTGCCAAAAGCGAAAAAGAATAATTCAATACAAAAACTAACTAAAACTGAAGAGGGCTGCCTGAGAAGGTGGCCTTTTTTGTTTTTAAATTTAACGGCGAGTCGCAATTATCACAGTATTTAGCGCCTGCAAAAAAGACAATAGCAATAAACCGGGCAATGCAACCGCTGATTACCAACCTACTACTGCCAGTTCGACATGGATATACAAAAACGAAGCCTCAATTATAGATAATGTTAATTCAGGTCCCGACGTTACAGCAGTTGTTAACACCATAACAGGCACCACTAAAGTATTTAATGGTAAAACCTTCCATGTTGTTAATACAGTTGATGACGGCAGCACCGCCGAAAATTATTTCGGCATTAACGGACACATTTATACTTTGCGCAGTGCAGATGATGATGGCGCGGTAGAGATAGATTACCTGGATGATAGCAAGGATGCAGGTTATTCATCTACCACCAATTTACAAATACAAGGCGCCGATGCCCGCTTAAAAACAACTGTTGTAGAAAAAGGCATAACAAAAACTATCCTTAATAAAGCCTACAGCAACGTTATACATGCTAAACTGGAAACCCCAGGTAAAAGATAGTGCAAACTATACAACCACTGCTGCCGGAGATTTTATATGGCTAAAGTGTTGGTATAATCGCAATTTACACCAGCATAAATAATATCCAGCTATCAAAATCAGAATTAAAAAGTTACGTTATAAAATAACACACCCAATATAAGTGGTTATTTTAAGCCCGTGCTGTCAAAACAGCACGGGCTTAATTGTTATACAGGGCGGTGGCTTGAAACCTGAGGACCTCTCTAGTTAATTTTATTCAGCTTTGATTACAACTATTTTAATAATATTTTTAATTAAAAATTAAATTGGCATGGTGGTTGCATTAGTAATGTCAAACAAAATATAACAATCTACCATTATGGAAACTACCACAGAAAAATCAGTTGAAGTTTTAAACGATCTAATTGAAATTAATAACGACCGCATAGACGGCTTTGATCGTGCATCAAAAGACCTTGGTGAAGCAGATGCCGATTTGAAAGCCGTATTTGAAAAATTTGCAAGCGATAGCCGCCGCAATGTGCAGGAATTAAGTGCCGCAGTAGGCCAGGCCGGCGGCGAGGTTGAAACCGGTAACACCGCTACCGGTACCATTCACCGTGCATGGCTTGATGTTAAAGCTACATTTAGCGGGCATGACCGTAAAAGTATTTTAGAAGAATGCGAACGCGGAGAGGATGCCATTAAAAAAGCATACCGAGAAGCATTATCTGCTGACAATGGTTTAGCCCCGCAATATGCTACCATTATTGCGCAGCAGCAACAAGCTATTAACGAAGGCCACGACAGCATTAAAGCGCTGAGAGATAGTCAGGCATAAGCCACAAATAATTTATTTTTTAAAGCCGCTCAGTATAAATTGGGCGGCTTTTTTATGTAAGCATTGTTTGTTAACAATATTTTTTAAATCCCAAATAGCGTTTTAATCGTATATTTGTAATCATTATAAATAACATTACCCCATAATTTACTTTTGTGATCATATTAATTTTCTTTCTGGCCCACTGGTTTCTGTCGTTGTTCTTTCAAACGTTTTTCCTGCACAGATACGCATCGCATAAAATGTTTACTACAAATAAATTTTTTGAGCGTACGTTCTACGTCATGACGTATTTATTCCAGGGATCATCATATTTAAACCCTCGCGCGTATGCCATTATGCACCGCGAGCACCATGCTTACAGCGATACCGAGAAAGATCCGCATTCGCCACACTTTTTTAAAGATGTGTTCCAGATGATGTATTATACCGCTGTTAGCTACCGCAAGCACGAGAAAAAATTAAAAGAACCCGAAGAACGCTTTAAAGGCAACTATCCGGAATGGAAGTTTTTGGATTATGTAGGGTCGTCAATTGTGTCCCGCATCGTATTCGGGTTGCTTTACATCGCTTTTTATGTAGTATTTGCTACACAATGGTGGATGTATTTGCTGATTCCTATCCACTTTATAATGGGACCATTGCATGGCGCTATTGTAAACTGGTGCGGCCATAAATACGGGTATTCAAACTTTGATAATAACGATAAATCAAAAAATACAACCCCTTTTGATTTCCTGATGCTTGGCGAATTGTTCCAGAACAATCACCATAAGCGCCCAAACAGCGCCAACTTTGGTGCAAAATGGTTCGAAATAGACCCGGTTTACCCTATCATGAAAATGATGCACTGGGCACGGATCATCCGCCTGCGCAAAGCTTATTTATAACATAAAAGAGGTAAGATCCGGTTTGTTTTTGATAGACACGCCCGGATCTCACCTCATTTTTTATGCTGATATTTTATCGATGTTAATCGGGTTCTGATTAATCGGTTAAATGAAAAGCCTGCTTTACCTCTGCATAATTTTTAAAGTTAACCTTGGCTGCAGCTGTTGTATGCAGTCCCCCGGGTATAATAACATATCTGAAACTATGCGCATTAGATAGGCTACCGTAAACATTATTATTGTTGGTCATATTAATTTGGATGTGGCCTACCGTGCTCCGGGCCGACCATGTATCAATTTCGGGAGTAGCGCCACTTAGGTAATTAATTACAATAGGCAATGCGCTCACCTGGTCGGCAGGCCATATTGTTGGGTTATAACCGGCCAGCTTACCATATACGAGTACTGTTCCTTTGTCTAAAATAGCCTGGGTAACTTTAGATGCAGCTATATCATACGTAAAATTGAAGGTGCTAAAAATAGTTGTTTTGGTGTAAGTTGCAGGGGTTATCCAGTCAGAGTAAATTACATTGGCGGTACCTGTAGCACCGGCAGGCCCGGTTGCACCTGTTGCTCCCGCAGCACCATTTGCGCCGTTGGCCCCGGCCGCACCTGTATCACCTTTTGCGCCGGCAGGGCCTATAGGTCCATCATCACCCTTTTTGCACTTAATAAGTAATGACGATAAGCAAATAATTGATAATAGAAATAAATAGCGTTGTGTTTTCATGATAGGTTGTTTTAATGTTTATTAGTTTTTGATTGTAAATTCATTGATTAATTATCTGTATTTAAATGTGTTATAATTATCATGATGCAATATTAAATACTATAGCGCCAAGCTTTTACGGGAATGATTGAACCGGAAACCTGGGTGAGTGGGGGGTGCCTTTGAATGAGTGAAGGTTTTTGGGTAACTACCTTGAGTTGGTGATACAACTAAACAGGGCTACACTACTGTAAACGGATAGTGTTTGCAGCCTTTTCATTATGCCTAAATATCATAACGAACATTTTTAACGTTATATACTTATATTTGTACGATAAACTAAATACCAGATGATTTTAATACGTGTCCTGATCATAGCCATATGCTCATTATATATCATACGCAGCCTGGTGCGTATATTTTTGCCCATGCTTTTTAAAAGCGTAATAAACAAAGCGCAGGAGCAGGCACGCCAGCAGCAACAGCAATACTACCAGCAACAGCAGCCAAGGCCTGATGGCCGTATACGGGTTGATTATAAACCCGAGGGAAAAAAAAGTTCGGTTCCGGATTCTGAAGGAGAATTTGTAGATTACGAAGAAATAAAATAAACCTATGCTGCCCGAGGAAATATATAAGCGCCGGCGTAACCACAATAACACCCCGCCATCATTGCTTTTAATTTTTACCAACTGCATTGTGCTGGCCATTCTTATACAAATGTTTACCGGCTGTACCAGTATCAACAGTTTTTTTTGGGTGGCCATAGGTGTACTTGCCCTTTATAATGTTTACACCATTCGCCGTAACCGCGAGGAATACAATATGCTAAACATTATCATGTACATAGCCAGTATATTGTTCATGGTATTTTTGTTTTATTATTTTAGCCACCAACCCCATAAGTGCTAAAAATATCTTATAAAAACTTATCGTTTCTAATCTCATTCAATTTTCTATTTTTGAAGATTATAAATATCATCCCTAAAAGAGTTTAAATGAATAACTGGATCAAACGTAATGGCACACACTTAGCTGTTATTGGAATTTTCTTAGCTATATGCTTTTTCTACCTTACGCCTGCATTCCAGGGTAAAACATTGGGCCAAAGCGATGTTATCGGTGCGCAATCCACTCAAAAGGAGATCCACGATTATAGGGCAAAAGACACCACCATATTGTGGACCAACCAGATATTTGGCGGGATGCCTACTTTTCAGATATGGGCACCTTATCCCAATAACTTAACTACACATATTGTATCGGCAGTAAAGGCAACCTTCCCTAACCCGGTTGATACCATGCTGATATTTTTGTTAGGCACGTATTTCCTGTTCACCGTTTTAAAGGTTAACCCGTGGCTTGCGGCTGCCGGGGCTGTGGCGTTTACCTTCTCAACCTATAATATTATTTTACTGGTGGCGGGCCACTCTAACCAAGCCTTTGCCATAGCGTTTTTTGCGCCTGTGCTGGCAAGTATTATACTTACTTTAAGAGGTAATTACCTTACAGGTGGTGCGCTCACAGCGTTCTTCCTGGCTATGGAAATCCGCTCCAACCACGTACAAATGACCTATTACCTGATGCTGGCTATCTTTATACTGATAGGTATTGAGCTTTACCACGCCATTAAGGATAAAACTACCAACGCGTTTTTAAAATCTATTGCCTACCTGGCAGGTGCAACCCTGCTGGCGCTTACCGTAAATGCTTCTATACTATGGAGTACTTATGATTATGGTACTGAAACCATCCGTGGGCAATCAAACCTTAAACAAACAACTAAAGAGCCAAGTAACGGCCTTGCTAAAGATTATGTTTATCAATACAGCCAGGGTGTTGCCGAATCATTAACCTTCCTGGTGCCAAACGCGGCAGGCGGCGGTTCTGGTACCGATAACCTGGACCAAAACTCGCATGTAGCCAAAGTATTTACAGCTAAAGGCGCTACAGACGAGCAGGCTGTTGGGACTGCAGGGCAAATTGCCAGCCAGGTACCGGGGCTTTCTATGTATTGGGGCCCAAAGCGCCCATTTACGTTTGGTCCCCATTATTTTGGCGCCATTATTTGCTTCCTGTTTGTATTGGGCTTGTTTGTAGTTAAAAGCCGTTTAAAATGGTGGCTGCTGGGTACAGTGGTATTAACCATGCTGCTTTCATTTGGAGGTAACTGGCCATATTTATCAGATATTTTCTTCCATTACTTCCCGCTGTACAATAAGTTTAGGGCGGTTGAATCTATACTGGCGGTTACCTGCCTTTGTTTCCCCATACTGGCTTTACTGGCACTGCGCGAGTTTACAACCAACCCGGACAAAGCCCTGTTGTTAAAAAAATTAAAGATCTCTTTTTATATCACCGGCGGTTTAACCCTGATACTGATCGTGGTACCAACCCTGTTATTAAGCTTCAGGGCGTTTGACCAAACAGAGGGGGTTAACATACTTAGCCAAGCTATGAAAGGCGACAGTGCTATGGCTAATGCTATATCAAACGCGTTGATCCAAGACCGTACCGCTCTTGAGCGTGCCGATGCCATCCGTGCATTTATTTTGATTGCTATTGCGTTTGGCCTGCTCTGGGCTTATTTAAAGCAAAAAATAAATACTACGGTAATGTCGGTAGTGTTTTTTGCGATCATATTGTTTGATATGTGGCAGATAGACAAACGCTATCTGAAGGATGCAAGCTTCCAGGATAAGGTGGATGTATCGCAGGTGGTTGCACCACGCGAGATTGACCAGTTTATTATGAAAGATACCGACCCTGATTTCAGGGTGTTTGATATGACCGTAGGGCCTATTAAACAGGATACATATACACCGTTCTTCCATAAATCAATATCAGGTTACTCGGCAGCACGTTTAAAAAGGTATGATGAACTTTTGGATAACCAGTTTACAAATAGCGTTAACCAGGATGTGCTGGATATGCTGAATACTAAATATATTATTACTGCCGACCAAAAATCGGGCACAGCCAGCATGCACGCAAATGCAACCGCTTGCGGCCATGCATGGTTTGTAAAAAGTGTTAAGTACGTAAAAGGTGCCGATCAGGAAATGCAGGCTATCAGCAGTTTCTCGCCAAAAGAAGAAGCTATGATAGATGAGCAATACAAAAATGTGGTTGAAGCAAAACCTATTTCTTTTGACCCTAACGCAACCATTAAACTGGTTAATTACAATCCCCAGCATTTGGTATATCAAACAGGTTCAACCGTTAATTCAGTAGCTGTATTCTCTGAAATATACTACTCAAAAGGCTGGAAAATGTATATTGATGGCACCGAACAACCATATTATCGCGCTGATTATTTATTACGCGCCGCAACTATCCCTTTGGGCAACCATAAGGTTGAATTTATTTTCCACCCTGCATCATATTACGTAGGTGAAAATATTTCTTTAGCGGGCTCTATATTGCTTGTGTTGGCCCTTGGTGGCGCAGGCTTCGCGGAATGGAAAAAGAAAAAACCGGAAGCTAAAAAAGCATAAAGTGATTTTATAAAACGTAAAAGAGCGATGGGGCAGCCCATCGCTCTTTTTTTATGTCTGTTTCATAATACTAAAACATAAAGGTTTTATTAAACCCTGTATAAGCCTTTGCTCTCAATAAAGTTTAAAACCGGGTCGGGTACAAAATATTGCACATTCTTTTTCTCGGCGATAGATTTTCGGATAAATGTAGCCGATAGCTCCATCTGCGGTGTCATGGTGATGGTTACAGATGGATGCGATGCAAATTCGGCATTTTCATAACCTGGGCGTGGGTAAACAAAAATCTGGTAATCGCGCAGTATCATCTTATAGTTTTTCCACTTATGTATGGTCACCAGGTTGTCAGACCCCATAATCAGAGCAAAATCATGCTCGGGGTATTTTTCTTTTAAATGGGTAAGGGTATCAATGGTATATGATGGCTGCGGCAGTTTTAATTCCACATCGCTTACACTAATGTTGGTGGCGTTATCTGTAGCCAGTTTGGCCATCTCCAGCCTGTCGTAAGTGTTTATCAGGTCGCCGTATTTTTTTAATGGGTTTTGCGGCGATACAACCAGCCAAACCTTATCAAGCGCGGTGTAATTAGCCATGTAGTTGGCAATAATTAAATGCCCTATATGAATGGGATTAAAAGAACCAAATAGTAAGCCTATCTTCATTCTTGCTGATGGGTTAATAGTTCATGGATCATAGCAGGCAGAGTACCTGCTATGGAATGCAATAGTTTATGTAAGCAGGCAGTGTATAGCCGTTAGCTAAGCGCCAATAAAGTTTTTCACCAAATCTTTAGCCTCTTTGCAAGCCGTTTCAAGGTCGTGATTTTTCAGGATAATATCAAACTGGGGCGCATAATTCAGTTCTTTTTCTGCTTTAGCAAAGCGCTCCTGTAGTTTTTCGGCACTATCAGTACCACGGCCGGTTAATCTTTCTATTAAAACCTCTAATGAGGGTGGCTGTACAAATATAGCCAGGGCCTGTTCGCCATATTTGCGTTTAAGGTGCATGCCGCCTTCAACATCAATATCAAAAATAACGGTTTTACCCTTTTCCCAAATGCGCTCAATCTCGGTACGCAGGGTGCCGTAAAATGTGCCGGTGTAAACCTCTTCAAACTCAACGAATTGTTTTTTAGCTATACGGTGCGTAAACTCGGGCAGGCTGATGAAGTAATAATCTTTACCATCTTGTTCATCGCCGCGCGGTTGCCTTGTTGTGGCCGAGATGGAAAATTCCAGCTGGGGCATCTGGCGTAGCAGGTGTTGCACAATGGTGGTTTTGCCTGCGCCCGATGGGGCCGAAAATATAACGAGTTTACCTTCTTTCATCTGGTCATTGAGTCATTGGTCATTGAGTCATTCAAATCAGAGCGGTGTAACCAAACAATGACCTAATGACTCGATGACACAATGATTATAATACGTTCAACAGTTGTTCTTTAATTTTTTCCAGCTCTTCTTTCATGCCCACCACCAGCTTTTGCATAGCGGCATCATTTGCTTTTGAGCCAAGGGTGTTTATTTCGCGCCCTATCTCCTGCGAGATAAAGCCTAACTTTTTGCCATTGGCATCAGCGTTTTTAAGGGTTTCAATAAAGTAGTCGCAGTGGCTTTTTAACCTTATTTTTTCTTCGGTGATGTCAAGCTTGTCTATGTAGTATATCAGTTCCTGCTCAAAGCGGTTTTTGTCTATGCTTTCGGCACCCACTGCTTCGCTTAAAAACTGGTTTAGGCGCTCACGTATAACCGGTACACGCTTTGGTTCTTCAATTTCAACCAGTTCCAGATTTTTCAGGATGATTCCGATCCGCATTTTAACATCTGCCTCCAGAACATTCCCTTCATCGGTTCTGAACTGCTGAAAAGCAGCCATAGCCTGTTGAAAGGTTTTTTCAACTAATTTCCATTCATCATCAGATACGGTGTCTTCTTCGTATTTAACAACTTCGGGTAAACCTAAGGCCAATTGCAACAGGTTGCCGCCTGGTTCGTTAAGTTCTTCGCTTACGCTTTTTAGCTGGTTATAGTAATGTTTAAGCAATTCACGGTCGATACCGGCTGCTTTTACATTTGAGTTGGCCTGCTCAACGTTGATAGATAGGTTAACTTTACCACGATCTATTTGCTTGCTGCAGTCATTACGCAATTGAAATTCTTTTTCAGAGAATATTCTGGGCAGGCGCAGGGAGAGTTCAAGAAATTTACTGTTCAGAGATTTGATCTCGACGGTATATTTTGTTTTGCCGGAGTCATAGCTGGCAATTCCATACCCTGTCATGGATTTTATCATGTGCAAAGATAATATTTAGATTATAGATTTGAGATATGTGATGTGAGATTAGTTCAGCGTTATAACTAATCTCCGATCACTAACCTCTAACCACTATCATTTAACACATTTTCACACTTTAAGCCGTATACATTTTATAAGTTTACTGCGTTAAATATAGATGCCCTTGAAATTTATAATTGCCTGCTTACTAAACCTGTTTTGTTTTACGTTTTTTGCGTCTGCGCAGCAGGTGATGATAAAAGGGGCTATTTATAAAAGGATCTCATCAGAAAGACTTTCCGAAGTATTTATTACCAACCTGCATACCAAGGGTGTTGCCATTGGCGACCAACTTGGCGGCTTTAGCATTAATGCTGCCGTTGGCGATACTTTACTATTTACCAAAAAAGGGTATACCCCGCAAAAGCAGCAGGCATCAAATTACGGTATGGTAGTTTATATGCAACCCGAAGTGCAATTGAGTGAGGTTCGTGTTTTAGGCCAAACAAAAAAGCAGGAACTGAACGAGATTATGGGTGATTACCGCAAACAAGGTACTTTTTATAACGGAAAACCGCCGGTTTTAGCTGCACTTGTATCGCCAATAACGGGGTTATATGAGTTATTCGGGAAAACACCGGGGCGAGCCAGGCGCTTTGCAGAATTTTCTAAACGTGAATTAGAAGCAACAGAAGTTGACAGGCGCTACAACAAATTTTTTATTATGCGCGTAACCGGTTTAACGGAAGCAGACAGCACCACTATAAAGAAATTCATGGGGTACTATAAGCCGTCGTACGAAGACCTAAAATTATGGGCCGATTATGACCTGATCCAAAAAACCAAGGTACAATACGAATATTTTAAGAAGAACGGCGATCATCCTACTTTGCAGAAGTTGTATTGAGGGTTGGTGAGTGGTTGCCTTCTCTCAGAGAAACAACTAAATCCCTAGCGCGGTGCAGGCCTTTTCGGCGGCTAGTTTTTCGGCATTCTTTTTACTGAATTCTTTGCCAGATCCCATGATCTCGCCATCAATACTGGCTTGTATGGTAAACAGTTTTGCGCTTTCGCCTTCCTGGTTCTCTATCACATCAAAGCTAATATCCTTACCGTGGCGCTGGCACCATTCAATAAGTTTACTCTTAAAGTTTGTTTCGGTTTGCTCAAGCGTGTGGATGTCGATGTGTGATTTGATGATATGGTTCACCAAAAAATTACGGGTAAAATCATACCCCTTATCCAGGTAAACAGCACCAATTAACGCTTCAAAAGCATCGCCAAGTAAGGAGCCCTGTCTGCCGGAGGTTAATATTTTAGTATCAAACTCTATCAGCTTGTCAAAACCAAGCTTGCGGCCAAGCTGGTTAAGGTTGTTACGGCTTACAATTTTTGAGCGTAATTCGGTTAAAAAACCTTCATCCTCGTAAGGGTATAGTTTAAAAAGCACTTCGGCCACTACGCTGCCCAATACGGCATCGCCCAAAAATTCAAGGCGCTCGTTACTGTTTTTTACACCCTTGCGAATGTTTTGCGCAACAGATTTATGCCTGAACGCCAACCGGTATAACGACAAATTGCCCGGTACAAAACCGAGCAAATTTTTTAAAACCTTAACGTATTTTCTATTGGGCGAAAGGTATAGCTTATAAAAGCGGCTAATTGGCATCCAACGAGATTATTGCTGGTACTTTTTAAATATAACTGAAGCATTATGGCCACCAAAACCAAAGCCATTGCTTTGCGCTACATTAACTACGCGTTTTTGGGCCTTGTTAAATGTAAAGTTAATCCTTGGGTCAAACGCCGGGTCGTCAGTAAAATGGTTGATGGTTGGCGGGATGATATCATTCTGAATAGCCAGGATAGAGGCAATTGCTTCAACAGCACCGGCAGCACCAAGTAAATGGCCTGTCATTGATTTTGTTGAGCTGATGTTGATATCGTATACCCTGTCGCCAAAGGCATCAGTTATCGCTTTTACTTCCTGCGGGTCGCCAATTGGGGTTGATGTACCGTGAACGTTCACATAATCGATATCGGCAGGGGTTAAACCTGCGTCTTCTAATGCCGCTTTCATTACCAGCGATGCACCTAAACCATCAGGGTGAGGGGCAGTCATGTGGTAAGCATCGGCACTCATGCCACCGCCAACCATTTCAGCATAAATTTTAGCACCGCGTTTAAGGGCGTGGCCTAATTCTTCTAAAATAATGGTTCCCGCGCCTTCACCGGCAACAAAACCATCCCTGTCCAGATCAAACGGACGTGAGGCAGTTGCAGGGTCATCGTTACGGGTTGATAGGGCATGCATTGCGTTAAAACCGCCAATACCAGCTTCATTTATGATCGCTTCCGATCCGCCGGTAATAAACATGTTTGCTTTACCAAGGCGCAGATAATTAAAAGCATCAATAAGCGAGTTGTTTGATGATGCACATGCGGATACCGTAGTGAAATTTGGCCCGCGTAAACCATATTTAATAGAGATATGGCCCGGTGCAATGTCGGCTATCATTTTTGGGATAAAGAACGGGTTAAACTTTGGTGTACCATCGCCTTTGGCAAAATTTACAACCTCGTCTAAAAACGTTTTTAAACCACCAATGCCCGATCCCCAGATAACGCCAATGCGGCTGGTATCCAGTTTCTCGAAATCTAATCCGGCATCTTTAACAGCTTCCTCTGTTGAGAATAAGGCGTATTGAACAAACGGGTCAAGTTTACGAGCCTCTTTCCGGCCCAAAAAACCTTCCGCGTCAAATCCCTTTACTTCACAGGCAAATTTAGTTTTGAATTTTTCAACATCAAAACTCTTAATAAAGGCAGCGCCGCTTACCCCATTAATAAGGCTGTTCCAATACTCAGGTACAGTATTACCAATCGGAGTAAGCGCTCCAAGCCCGGTTACTACAACTCTTTTAAACTCCATTTAACAGTTTTAGGGAGCTAATTAAGCTTTAACGTTTTTTTCTAAGTAAGCAACAGCCTGGCCAACAGTACCAATGGTTTCTGCTTGGTCGTCAGGGATTGCAACGTTAAATTCTTTTTCAAACTCCATGATTAATTCCACGGTGTCTAAAGAGTCAGCACCAAGATCGTTGGTGAAGCTTGCTTCTGGTGTAACTTCACTTTCGTCAACACCCAGTTTTTCCACGATAATAGCTTTTACTCTTGAAGCGATATCAGACATAGTCTTTATAGTTTAATGATTAATAAATTCAGTGCAAAGAAAAATAAATTATGTTAAATATCAAATCTAAAAACTTTGACAATATTGTGTGAACAATTAATTGTGGCAAAAGGTTTCAGTATGGATTTTTAACCGGCGTAAAAGTAATGATTTTGAGTAGAACTATTAAAGTTTAATATCTATTTTGAATTTATAGTAATAAAGTTACGTGATAAGGTTGTATCTGCTTAATTATTAAGTAAATATAAATTTAATTTATTGGGCTGGCGTAGGGGGATTATTGAAAAATGATGTCGCGCAAAGACGTAAAGACGCGAAAATTTAATCGAAACTGACTTTGCACCTCAGCGTGTTTGCGTGAAAAACCTAAACTCGCTGCTACATTATAATATAACATGTAACTCCTTATAAAATTTTCGGCAGTTTATATCATCAACCGTTTATTTTAAATGAGGCCAACAAAAATTTATGGTATTGATTGCGTTTTGTATTTTTACCACCTTATTAATGTAAATGGTTTTGAACAGGAAAGTTTTAAAGTTTGAGATCGATCTGGATTTTGTATTGATAGCCATCACCACATCTTTAAAAGATTACCGGATATGCTACTATATAAACAAATGTTTAAATTTTAATTTTACCCGGGTCGACGACCTTTCATTAGATACCAGTATTAACGGTGCCCCGCTGCTGTTTTCGCAGTACCGATATAGTTGGGAAACAACCGAAACCGACTTTTATTTTATTGGAAATAAGGGAAGTGACGGCTATTTAGTGCCCGAAATGCGCGAGGTGGATTACTTTATCATGATAAAGAATTATATTGATGATACAGACCTGGAAAACATGATTTCGGCTCTAAATAAGATACCGGAAATTGTTGCCGCGGTAAAGATTGACCCGAAAAAAATAAAATCACGCGAAAATCTATTATTTTAGCGGAAATTTAGTTGTGTAATTAATACACAATACTGTAATATAGCCTGAATTTAACCTGAAAATATGAAATTTTACTATAATCGTACTAAGATTGTTGCTACTATGGGCCCCGCCTCAGCAAAGAAAGAAGTGTTGCTGTCGATGATCAGGGCTGGATTAAATGTGTGCCGATTAAATTTTTCGCACGGTAAACCTGAGGATCACAAGAAATTTGTTGACCTGATCCGTGAGATAAATACTGAATATAAAACAAACGTGGGCATCCTTGCCGATTTGCAGGGGCCTAAAATTCGTATAGGCCTGGTAAAAGATGGCGGTATACACCTTATTAATGGTACCCGCATCAATATTACCACCCATGAGTGTATTGGCGACGACAGCCAGATATACATCACTTATGAAACCTTTCCGCAGGATGTACAGGCTAACGAGATCATCTTGTTAGATGATGGTAAACTGCAATTAAAAGTTATTGAAACTAACCGTAAAGACACCGTTATTTGCGAAGTTGTACACGGTGGTATATTAACATCACGTAAAGGTGTTAACCTGCCAAATACAAAAGTATCTATCCCAAGCTTAACGCCCGAGGATCTTGAAAACCTTAAATATGCCTTAGAATGGGATGTTGATTGGGTAGGCCTTTCTTTTGTACGTACCGGTCAGGATATCATCGACCTTAAACGCATCATCCGCGAAAGCGGTAAAGCATCGCGTGTTATTGCCAAAGTTGAAAAACCAGAAGCTATCGATAACATCGATGAGATCATCGCTGCTACCGATGCCGTGATGATTGCACGTGGCGACCTTGGTGTTGAGTGCCCGCTTGAAGAAGTGCCTTTGCTGCAAAAAATGATTGCACGTAAATGCCGCGACGCCTCAAAACCAGTTATTGTTGCTACGCAGATGCTCGAGTCAATGATAACCACCCCGCGCCCAACCCGCGCCGAGGTGAACGACGTAGCCAACTCTGTGTTGGATGGCGCTGATGCGGTGATGCTGAGCGGTGAAACATCGGTAGGTGAGTTCCCGGTTATTGTTATCGAAACGATGGCTAAGATTGTTCGTAATGTTGAAGACCTTGGTTATCCGTTTAACGCGTCAAAATTAGAAAATACAGACCAGGCATCTGTTAATTACCTGAGCGATGCCCTTTGCGGTTCGGCAGTATATTTAGCCGAGCATACCAACGCGAAAGGTATTGTGAGCATGACGGTTAGCGGTTACACTGCGTTCGAAATTTCGAGTTACCGCCCTAAAGCAGGTACTTATATCTTTACATCAAATAAGCAGTTACTTAACGCGCTTAGCCTTGTATGGGGTGTAAGGGCTTTCTACTACGATAAAGCCGAAAGCACCGACGAAACCATTGCCGATGTAAACAACATCCTTAAAGAAGAGCAATTGCTTAATGCAGGCGATGTGGTTATTAATACTGCTGCCGTGCCAATTGTTAAAAAAGGTAAAACCAATATGCTTAAAGTAAGCGTTATTGAATAATATCGATTAGAGATTAGTTTCCGGTCGCTTATAAATAAAAAGAGGGTTATGCTGATGCATAACCCTCTTTTTATTTACTTTTAATTCCCTTCCCCGGGAGGTAGGGAGGGGTTAATTAATATTCGGGTAAATTGTAAAACCTCTACCTCCTCCTTCCCCAAGGAAGGAATCGCACAAGTCATCGCTGCTTGACAGGGCCAATCAACCAATCACTAACCTCTAATCTCACCTTATTTAGCCTTTTCCTTCTCTACGTAACTTTTAGGATCAAGTGCCGCCGGTGCCCAACCCTGGAAAAACTCCATCACTTTGGCTTTGCTGTGGCCTTTACCTTCTTCCAGGTAACCCGAGTTTTGGGTATGCAGGCGGGTTCCTTTACCATCAAGCACAACAAACACCGGGAAACCGAAACGCTGTGGGTAGCCCAGAGCGGCCAGTACTTTTTCGTTCTTGTTTTCGGGGCTCCAGTTTACGTGCAGCACCACAAAATTATCGTTCATGTATTTGTTAAGTTCGGCATCTTTGGTTACAAGATCGTTAAACCTTAAGCACCATATACACCAGTTACCGCCAATTTGCAGCAGTACATTTTTATGCTGTGCCTGCGCGGTTTTAACAGCGGCTGTAATTTCTGCTTTAGCATCGGCAGCGGGGTTATATAACTTGGGAGTTTCGGGCTTTGCCGCCTCTTGTGCTTTCGCTGTAATCGAGAGTGCGATTATCGAGACTATAAAAAATAATTTCTTCATGGCTTATATTTTTTTTAAATATATAAATACTATCAGTAAGCAACTGTAACAAAGGCGTAATATTTAGATACGCAAAAGCCCCCCGTGTTTTGGGGGCTTTTAAACTTTATATTTCATCCGGTGTATTAACTCTATACGTTATTGTTTCTTTATCGGGCTTTGTTGAGTAATAGGGTATATTACTCATGTTGCCTGGGTTAGTAGTAGTTTTTGTTCTGTCTCTTAACAAACGGCGCCGGCGTTTTTTTAAACGGTAACGTTCTGTCCAATGGTCAAACGTGCCTGTAACTGCTAAAATGCCGCCTATTACAAAAACCACCATCATAAAAATAACAAATAGGTGAAGCAGATCTTCAAGTAGGTGTCTCATAAATTAATCAAAATAGTTCAACCGTTATAACACAATAGCCGTGCCTTAACACATTAATTTGAAACACGAAAGTGTAATAAGGAGATTTTTTGTTAGGTAGTGGGCCTGTTTTAAATAAACTCCTTTAACAGATGTTTAGTATATCCGCATAAGGCATATTTGTACACAATATGCTACAAGAGGGGCAGCCGCAAGGGGTAAAGATGGTGCTTAAAACCTTTTCAAATACTTCGCATCCACCAAGTCGCCATAAGGAATTTTGGCTACCTTATCTAAACTAAACCACGGCGAACTATTTTGCAATACCTGTATATTTTGGGCGGGCATAAAGCTTTGGGCAAGTAAAAACTGTTTTTTATGAGCGGCGTTCTCTGCTACAGCCATCACTATAAAACAATGGCCCGGCGAACCGCCTTTTATAAACACATCACCTGCTTTAATATCGGCCGGGTTGGTAACGGGCTGTAATTCTTTTTGCAGAGATAAGGTGCCCGCATACGAGAACACCAAGGTCATGTACCGTAAAAAGTTGGGGTACGAGTAATCCTTCTTTCCCTTTAACACCCAGCGCCCGTCAGCGTAGCGGTATCCATCGGCATAATGGATATAATCACATTTAAAACCGCTGGTAAAATTAAAGGCAATAGCTTTGTAGTTTTTTTGCTGATACAGGTATTCGGCACGCAGGCGTATCACGGCATCGGCACATTGTTGCAGGTCCTGGCTGCCAATGCTCATATCAATAACCGCAGCGGTGTATGGATCGGTACGGGCAATGCTGCCGGTATAGGTTTTGGTACGGGTACCTGCGGGTAGCAATTGCAGGCCTTGCAGGTAAGCCCCGAAGCTTCCGGAAGCAACGGCAAGGTGTTTATACCCGGCCGATGGCTTAAAGCGACTGACAACGTTATCTGCGGGGGTGAAAGAAACCAGTGACAGCAACAGGATAAAGGTTAAAAGCTTTTTCATTTGCCAGTACTAACGTTTTTAAGTTTAGGGAAAGGGTTCACAGGCTTCGGGATGCCATTATTAACATTAAACTCCGAAAAGTGTAAATGCGTGGGCGAGCGCTTTTTATAAGCGTTAAAACCGGTACGGCCAACTTCGGCAATTTTTTGCCCCTGCGTTATTCTATCTCCGGGTTTTACAAATATAGCGCGGTTATGGGCATAGTAAGTCAGCCCGTGGTAATCATCATACATCCAGATGTACTTACCGCCACGCAATGTACTGGTAGAGTCCCAGATGTTGCTGCAGGCAATAACATAGCCATCACTTACCGCTAAAACATCAACCGGTTTATGGGTTTTATCATCAAGACCATCCTGGTTTTTATCATTTATAAAAATATCCTGCGCGGGGTGGGCGGTGTGTTTGTTTCCATCAAGGTAATTGTATCCTTTATCAGAGTAGCCGTTACCGTTTGTGCCGCCAACGGCACGATAGTTATATCCTTTTAGGGGGAATACCCAGTTGTTTGAAGTGCCGGGCACATTCCCTGCCTGCTTGTTTAGCTGCGTAATAAGCGTTTTAAATTGGTTGGTGGCGTCGGTCCTTTTTATTGTGCCGTTTAATACAGCGGTGTTAAACTCGTTTATTTTTATACAGATAGCCCGTGCATCCTGCGCAAAAGCAGGGCGAATAAAAAACAGAGCGATAACCAACACAAGCAACTTTTTCATAATGGGTTCAATTTATAAAAAAGCAATTGGCCGCACAAGGCGCGTCGGCTATATTGTTTTTCCTTTACCAACAGTACCTCTATTTATTATTTTTATAATAAATTATAAAAGCCGCGCAAAACTGCATACTTTTAAATGTGAATTATACACTTATTTTTTTATGAGAAAACTTTTCCTTTTGATGCTGATAGGTTTTAGGCTTGGCGCTTTTGCACAAAGTAATGGTAGTGTAACAGTAACCGGCGTATCTGACCATATAATCAGTAAGCATATTTACGGGCAGTTTGCCGAACATTTGGGCCGAGGTATATATGATGGTTTTTGGGTAGATAAAAACCTGCCTGTTAAAAAGCAAGACCGAATAAGGCTTGATGTTGTAGAGGCGTTAAAAAAGATAAAGATCCCTAACCTGCGCTGGCCCGGTGGCTGTTTTGCTGATGAGTACCATTGGCGCGATGGTATTGGCCCGCGTTTGCAAAGGCCTAAAATGGTTAATACCAATTGGGGCGGCATCACCGAGGATAACAGCTTTGGCACCCACGAGTTTTTAGCGCTTTGCAAGCTATTGAATACCGAGCCTTATATTGCCGGGAATGTAGGCAGCGGCACGGTAGAAGAAATGTCTAAATGGATAGAGTACCTAAACTCTAACAGTACCAGCACGGTTGCTAATATGCGTAAACAAAATGGCCACCCCGAGCCATACAAAGTAACCTTCTGGGGCGTGGGCAACGAAAGCTGGGGCTGCGGCGGCGAGATGACACCCGATTATTATGTAAACCAGTTTAAGCGGTACGCATCCTTTGCTAAAAATTACCCCGGTGCAAGCTTAAAGAAGATTGCCAGCGGTGCCAACTCCGATGATTACAACTGGACAGAGGTGTGCATGAAAAACATTCCCAATAGTATGATGTGGGGCTTATCTATGCATTATTATACTATACCTACCGGTAACTGGAATAAAAAAGGCTCTGCAACCAGTTTCGACGAAAAGGAATACTTTAATACCATGGTTAACTGCTTTAAGATGGAAGAACTGGTTACCAAACATTCGGCCATTATGGATAAATATGACCCTGCAAAAAAGGTGGCCTTGGCGGTTGATGAGTGGGGGATATGGACCGACCCGGAGCCCGGTACAAACCCCGGCTTTTTATACCAGCAAAACAGCCTGCGCGATGCGCTGATAGCCGCAAGCACCTTAAATATTTTTAACAACCACAGCGACCGTGTACGAATGGCCGAGCTTGCACAAACCGTAAATGTATTGCAGGCTTTAATACTTACCGAAAAAACAAAAATGATATTAACGCCAACCTACCATGTATTTGATATGTATAAGGTGCACCAGAATGCTAAATATCTGAACATAGCGCTTAACTCGCCAAATTATGAGGTGGATGGTAAGAGTTTAAAGGCTGTAAATGTTTCTGCTTCGCAGGATGCAGCGGGCAAGATCCATCTGTCGTTGGTAAATATTGATATGAATAAAACGGTAACCATCAGCACAGAATTAAAGGGCTTGCAATGGAAAACAGTTACCGGGCAAATACTTACATCAGCTAATATTACCGATGTGAACACTTTTAGCCAGCCTTCAAAAATTACACTGCGTAATTTTACCGGTGCCAAACAAGAAAATGGCAAACTGGTGGTTACACTGCCGGCAAAATCAGTTGTTACGCTTGAGCTGAACTGATCAGCTTTTTTTAGTGTTCTTGTTCGTCCGCTGCTCGGCTTTTTTTACTTCGTCTTTTTCGCTGAGCGGTATTTGGGTTTCCAGGTCCTTGTTTGCTGGCGGCGTTGATTTGTTTGCAGATTTTTTTGAAGTGCCTGCCCTGTTTTGTGAAGCTGTCATGATGTGCGTACCTCCTGTTTATACAACCTGTGGCGGTATAAAAGGTTTAAGAATAATGTAGTTTTAAACGCGTTTAAACATCAATTCAATCAGAGAATAGTATGAAAAAGTAAGGTTGCGGTTGTTTAGCGCTTTAATTGCTGCAATTCGGTTTTTATTTCTTTAAGCTGCTGTTGCGCCTGCCTGTTTTCCAGATAAAAGTAGATAGCAAAAGCAAGGAATATTTTTCCCAAAACAAACACCGCTGCAAATACCCATTTCCATAATTTATGCACCTTCATGTGGTTGCTTTCGGCTTCCACTTCTATGTATTGTGGGCCGGTATCGGGTTTGGTGAAGTTTTTATAGTTGTTATCCTCGCGTCCGGTAAACTGATCGGGGTTGCTGGTTTGGCGCAGTATCAGTTCATCAATAGTGTCAGCTATCCTGTTCCAGGTACGCTCGGGTGGGGTTATGGCCATTTGCTGTGCAATCAGCTCCATATCTTTTTCAAGCTCTTGCAAAGCAATGTTTACCTCAGGGTGATTGGCTTTCATGTATAGCAGTTCCCTTATCTCCTGCTCGGAGGCAGAACCTGTTACATAGGCTTCTAATATGCCGCTATTGATGTACTGCTGTATCATTACGGTTATTCCTGATAATAGTAAACGATTCTCTTAGTAACAGCCTGATGGTATCCTCGGGTTTGTTTAATTCTGCAGCAAGTTTAGTAATAGTTTTGCCATGATAATGTACACTGCAAAAAACAAGTTGTTGTTCGGAGCTCATCAACTCAATAAACTTGTTGCCGGTTATAGCTTTTTTTGTTGCTATCTCGGCCTGGTCTGTACAATGTTCAACCGTAGTGATGAATGACGAAAGTTTTTTACGGGCTATTTGCTGTAAACGCAAAAAAGTGTTTACTCCGGCTGCCGTAACTTCATTAATATCAGCAGTTTTTAATTCGTTAAAAAGTTCAATAAGGTATTGCTCAGCCATGGCTTGCTCTTTAACTACTTCTTTTATATAGCCTAAAAGCATAGGGGCATAATTAGTATATAAATTATGTTTGCTTTGCTTTAATGTGCGTAATGAAGCGTCAGTATATGTTAACTGTTGTCTCAAGTAATCGAATATATTTAAGTAAGGGCTACCAAAAGTATTTATAATTGTTTCTGCATCTAAAGCTAATCAAAAAAACATATTCAGTTAAAAAAATTTCTTTGTTTGATTGTTTTTTTAAGTGCTAATAAGCTATAACGTGCCTTTATTGTGTTAATTAAAGTTAAATGTAGTGGCTGATCGCATAAAACCCACATGCTTTAAATATTTTTAACCATGGTACGTTACCTCCTTGTTATCTCATTATTGTTTTCATCAGCGGCTTTTGCCCAGGATGCTTTTAACGGGCGGGTACTTGAATTGAAAACCCGGATAGGCCTGGCAGGAATAAGGGTAGAGAACCTTAACAGCAAAAAAACAACTGTTACCAATAATACGGGTAACTTTTCTATCCCCGCTAAAAGCGGGGACCTGATTACTTTTAAAGGGTTTGCATATAGCGTTGATACACTGTTGGTAACCGAGCCGTGGGTTAAAGAAGTATTCCTTGAGCCGTTAAATAATGAATTGCGGCCGGTAAATATTACCACTACCGAAACCAAGAATATGAGTACTTATTACGATCCGCGGTATCATGGGCAGTCGGTGGTTTACGCCAGAGATAAAAAGGGGTACCTTACGGGTGGGATTATATGGCGTGTTTGGTATTGGAAAAAAGATGCGAAGAAAAAAGCAAAACTAGAAGAAAAACAACGAAAGTATGATATCATGTATAACATATCGCTGGTGTTTATACCCAAAACAATTGGCAAGTACGTACCATTAACCGGCGCGGAACTGGATAACTTTATAACCTTGTACACCCCAACACCGGCTGTTTACACCTCAAATGATTTTAACCTGGTGAATTATTTGAACGAATGCTACAAAAAATACCAGGAGCTCCCGCCTGAAAAAAGGCAGCCACCAAAACTGGAAGAGTAATCACTGTTTTATAAGCTAACACCGCTGCTGTAAGTAAACGCATCACCGAAGGCGCTGGTGAGGTGTTTGGTAGCATCGGGTAATTTATCGGCATGTTTGCGCAGGTAAAAAGTGGCTACACTGGTTGCCAAGGCCGCAGCAGCGCCTATTACCATTCCCTGCAGTATACTTTGTTTGCTTTTCCTGAAAATTATAGCACCTACAAAAGCACCTGATGCAATATTGTCGGCAAAGTCAGACAATACTAATGTATCGCTACTATGGTTTGCCCTTGCATGCTCGTTTTCGTTGGCACGGAATAGTTGGGTAGCCATAGTAGTAACCGGCGATCGCAAAAATATCATACCCGGGAACGACAGCGCGGGGTAAAACCCGGTGTTCATATGCCGTGCAATTGCAGGTGCAGCGCTTGCTCGTACCCCGGCTATTGCACCTAATCCTAAAGTTTGCCAAATGGGTGTCCTGTAATTGCGCATATTATTCCTGTTGATATATATAAGCAACAGGGTAGTGGGTGAATGGTTTGGATTTAACCTGGATTAAGTGGATTTTTAGAAATACCCTTTGCTCGCGCAAGATTAGCGGGGCGTATCTTGGTGGGTACAATGCAAGCTTTCAGCTTGCGTCAGCTGAAAGCTGACCAGATGCGATGACACGAGCTGAAAGCTCGCGCCAGTAATAGAGACAAGACACAAAAAAAGCGATGATCAACATCGCTTTTTAAATTCTTTACATCGCTTTCTTTATACTATCCTGTTTGGCTTTTTCGCGTTTCTTAAAAAAACCTTTCAGTAAAAAGCTGTGCTGTACAGCTTCCAGGTCGTCATTTAGTTTAACCGAGCTTTGTTGCAGGTAGTCTAACGTAGTTTGTACTTTTACGGCTGCTTTAGGGTCATTAAGTAAAACACCCAGCGCATTATCAGTAGTGTTAAGCTTATTGCTGGCCTTGTTGAGATTGTCGGTTAATATAGTGGCGTTATCAGCAGCCTCTTTTAAACGGCCAACCGATGCACGGATCCGGTTAAAGGTAACGGTATCGGTAAGCAGGTTGTCGGCAAAACCGCCTTTAGTATTCATTTTATTGCTAAAGCTGTTTAAACTTACCGCCATTTGCGCGGCACTTTGTGTAGCGGCTTGCAGGTTACGCATGGTTTGTTTTAACTGCAGGCCCATGGTGCTATCGGCAAGTAAAGTACCCACTGTACCTTTGCCCGCCAGGATTTGTTTGCTTAACTGCTTAAAATCACTAGTAATGGCCAGTAGGTTTTGGTTGTTTTGCTGCAAGGTTTTCATTACATCATCGGTTGATAATAATTTCTCTGATTGTAAAACATCACCATCCTGTACAATAGGTGCCTGCGGCGAACCGCCATCAATCACGATGATCTTGTTACCTATCAAACCATCGCTGCTAATACGTACACCCGCGTTGCGGTGAATGTATTGTTGGGTACTGGCATCAATGCTCATTACCACATCAACCTGACCCGGGCCGGTAAAAGTTAAGTTTTTGATGGTACCTACCTTTACACCAGAGAACCACACGTTGTTCCCTTTTTTCAAACCCGATACATCGTTAAATACCGAACTGATGTGTATGCTTTTTACAAAGCTTTTTTGTTGGCCGCCAAGGGTAAGCACGCCTATTACAAACACGGCCACACCGAGCAGTACAAACACGCCTACAATTATTGAATTTCTATTTTCTGATGCATCCATATGATAGGGTACTAATATCTATTGTATAAAATTATAATCGTAAAAAGGTTTAACGCGCGGGTCGGTGGTAGCAAATACTTCATCGAAAGTGCCCACTCGCTGAAACTGTCCGTCTAAAAGCATCGCTATACGGTCGCCGGTCATTTTAGCACAGGTTAAATCGTGCGTTATAATGATAGACGAGGTATGGTAGCGTTGCTGCACCTCATTTATCAGGTCGTTTATTTCGATACAGGTAATGGGGTCAAGCCCTGCGGTCGGCTCATCATAAAGCATAATTTCGGGGTTCAGTATCAGCGTACGGGCAATACCAATACGCTTGCGCTGCCCACCTGATAGCTCTGATGGCATTTGGTTAATGGTTTGCGAAAGGCCAACAGCTTCCAATACCTCTTCCACATTTTTATTGATCTCGGCCCGGGTAAGGCTTTTGCGGTTGCGCACCAGCGGGAACTCCAGGTTCTTGCGCACGGTCATGCTATCATAAAGGGCGCTGTTCTGAAAAGAGAAGCCTATGCGGATGCGCAGATCCTCCAGTGCGCGCTGGCTAATATGGGTAACATCATTTCCCAAAACCTCTATAGTGCCTGCATCGGTGGTTAATAAGCCCGATATCAGCTTAATTAATACAGATTTACCCGTACCCGAACGGCCAAGCACCACCAGGTTCTCACCCTGGTAAAGGTCAAGGTCAATACCACGCAGTACATCATAATCAGCAAAAGATTTTTCAACCCCGCGGATCTTGATAACGGTGTTATTTTTATCGATATGTGCCTTTTGCTTTTCCATTTTATATTAGCGGAACCATCCGGCTATCTGTACAATTAAAACTTCTTCAATAAACACCAAAAACATGGCTGTTACAACCGCGCCATTGGCCGCTTTACCCACCCCCTCGGTGCCTTTGGTAGAGTTGTAGCCCTGGTAGCAGCCCACAATGCCAATGGTAAAACCAAACACAATAGCTTTGCTAAGTGATGCCCAAAAATCAATAAAGGTTAAGGGCTCAAACGCCTGCTCCATAAATACGCTGTAGCTGGTACCCTCGTTTTGGCTTACATTCAAGTATCCGCCTATTAGAGCAATAAAAGCTGTATAGGTGGCCAATAAAGGTATAGTGATGGTTGTTGCAATAACCCGCGTACAAACCAAAAATTTAAAAGGCTTTGTGCCCGATACTTCCATAGCATCAATTTGCTCAGTAACACGCATAGAGCCAAGTTCGGCACCTATGCTTGAGCCTACCTTACCCGCAGCAATAAGCGCGGTAACCAGTGGTGCAAGGGCTTTCATAATAGCGATGGAAACCAATGACGGTAGCCACGATGTAGCGCCAAAATCGGTAAGGGAAGGGCGGCTTTGCTTAGTGAAAATAACACCTACAATAAAGCCTGTCAGCGTTATTAACGTAAACGAACGTACGCCTGTTTCATAGCATTGGCGTACTATCTCTTTAAACTCATAAGGAGGCAAAAATACTTCCTTAAAAAAACGCAATACAAAGGCATAAACCCTGTATAGCATCAAAAAGAAATCCGCCACTTTATTCCGCGCTTTTTTTATACGCGATGGGGCAGGGTTGGTGGTATTATTTACGCTATCCATTAATGTGGCAAAGGTATAACTTAACAAAGATATAGATAAGCAGATTGACCAAATTGTTTTAAAAGTTAATCAGTAAAATGTAATAATTGCTTAAAACAAGCCGGTAACTTTTTAAAGCATAAGCCTGTGAAACTTAAATATAATGCCAATGTGAAATAAAAGTATCATGCCGGCATGATCTGTATTAACGTAATATCCTCAAAAATAGATTGATTAATAAATTTGCGTGGTTAAGTAACCATTAAGAAATGTAAAAATAGTATTATGCCTTACTTTTTAATTTGGTTATGTTTGATACACCAATTATAATTACAAAACTAATTTGATACCGGCTTATTCATTACAAGAAAAGCTATAAGTAAATTCATGAGGGCGAAGGGGAAAATAGCTTATAAGGCATTTATATATGCATTTTTTGTACTGTTTACAGCGGCTATAGCTTCGGCGCAAAATAACGAGTTTCAATTTTCACGCCTGGATATCTCTAACGGCTTATCGCACAACCAGGTAAATGCTATGCTGAAGGATAGCAAGGGTTTTATGTGGTTCGGTACACTATCCGGGCTTAATAAGTATGACGGGTACAAGTTTAAGGTATATAAACACATTGAGGGCGATACTACCAGCCTCAACGATGATTTTATAGTAAGCATTGCCGAAGGCCCCGAAAACAAGCTATGGATTGAAACCCGCAATGGCTATAATATTTATGACCCCGCCACCGAACGTTTTAGCCACGATGTATGGCGCTACCTTAAAAAAATCAATATTCCGGATAAAGGGTTGTCTGCTGTTAAAAAAGATAAGTTTGGTAATTTTTGGTTCCTGAATATAAACTCGGGCATTTATAAGTACCAGGCAGCAACTAAAACAACTATTCATATTAGTAATCAGCCGGGCTCTGCTACATCTATTTACAGCAATACCGTGGCCGATATTACGTCAGATTCAAAGGGGAATATCTGGCTGGTATATAACAAGGGCGTATTAGAGCGGATGGCCCCCCAAACCTACCAGGTTAATTATCGCAAACAGCTAAGCCCCTTACCCTGGGGCCTAAACACCGGCTACCGCGTTTTTATTGACAGGCAGGACGATGTATGGGCTTTTGTGCCGACATATTCATCGGGCGTTTATTACATCAATTCAACCCAAACCGTTGTTAAGCATATAGATAAAGGCAGCAGCCCCGATGGCTTAAACACCAATGTAATATCGAACCTGATACAAGACGATAAAGACCGTATATGGATAGCAACCGACCACGGTGGTGTAAACCTGTTGGATAAGAAAGACTTTAAAATAAAGTACATCACCAACCGCGAGGATGATAACAAAACCATAGGCCAAAACAGCATTATTATGCTTTACAAGGATGATACCGGCATTATTTGGGTGGGCACTTACAAGCGTGGCCTTAGTTATTACCACGAAAGTATTATCAAGTTCCCGCTTTACACGCACCATTTATCAGATCCCGGCAGCCTGAGTTTTAGCGATGTAAATAAATTTATTGAAGATAAGTATGGTAACCTTTGGTTGGGGACCAATGGCGGCGGGCTGGTTTATTTTAACCGCAAGGATGGCAGTTTTAAAAAATACCTGCACGATGCTAACAACCCCAACAGCCTAACCAATAACGTAATTGTGAGTATGTTTCTTGATCATGAGCAGAAACTTTGGATAGGTACTTACTTTGGCGGGCTGGATTGTTTTGATGGTAAAACATTTAAGCATTACCGGCACAATGATGCCATACCGGGCAGCCTGTCGGAAGACCGGGTGTGGTCTATTATTGAGGATTCTGACAATAACCTTTGGGTGGGTACGCTTGCAGGTGGCCTAAACCTGCTCGATCGTAAAACAGATACCTTTAGACATTACAAGCTGATACTCGGTAATCAGCAGTCGCTTTATTCCAACTACATATCAGCACTGTTAGAAGACAGGCATAAAAATCTTTGGATAGTTACCTCATTCGGCGTTGATGTAATGAACAGAAAAACAGGCCGCTTTAGTCATTATATTCATAATGAAAAGAACCCCAACAGCCTGGTAAACAACAATACCAACAGTATATTGGAAGATAGCAGCGGGTTGATATGGATAAGCACCCGCGAGGGCCTGAGCGTGCTTGACCCTATAAAAAATAAGTTTACTAATATTACCCGTGCCGATGGTTTGCCTGATAATACGGTGATAGAGATGCGCGAGGATGATAACCATAATATTTGGGCGAGTACACCAAACGGTCTATCTAATATTATTGTAACCCGGGGAAAGGATAAGATAAGGCTGCGTTTTGTGAACTATAACGAGCGTGACGGTTTGCAGGGTAGGGAATTCACCATGAACGCAGCTTACAAAACCCGCAGTGGCGAACTGATATTTGGTGGAGGCAATGGCTTTAATATTTTTAAGCCGGCCAGTTTGCGCACCAGTAAAAATAGCCCGGCGCTGGTTTTTACGGATTTCCAGGTGTTTAACAAAAGTATTGCCGTTGGTGAAAAGTTGTACGGCAAGGTGATATTGTCGCAGGCTATTACCCAAACCAACTCGGTTGAACTAAACCATAACGAAAATGTTTTTGGGATAGAATTTGCCGCCCTTAATTATTTTGATGCCGATAAGGTGAAGTTTGAATACATGATGCAGGGTTTTGATAAAACCTGGATCCAGGCAAATAACCTTACCCGCAAAGTGGTATACACTAATCTTGATGCCGGCGATTATATCTTTAAGGTGCGTGCATCAAACCCCGGTTTTTGGAACAGCAAGGAGATAATGCTGCATGTTACCATCTTGCCCCCCTGGTGGAAAACCCCCTTTGCTTACATCTTATATGTATTAGCATTTGTGGGAGCCTTACTTTACCTGCGCCATAGAGGCATCCAAAAGATCCGCGCACAGTTTTTGATTGAGAAGGAACGCGAAGAAACCCAGCGCCTGCACGAACTTGACCTGATGAAGATAAAATTCTTTACCAACGTAAGTCACGAGTTTCGCACGCCGCTATCGCTTATTATGGCGCCTGTGGATAGGATCATTAAACAAACGCAGGAACCCGAAATACAAAAGCAGTTGTTGCTGGTTAACCGCAATGCCAAAAGGTTACTGAACCTGGTGAACCAATTGCTGGATTTTAGGAAGATGGAGCACCAGGAGCTTAAGCTGCATAATCATCCCGGGGATATTATTGGGTTTATCCGCGACCTGTCGTATTCGTTTACCGATGTAGCCGAGCAAAAAGGTATCGACTTTGTATTTGATGCCGAATTGGATGAATTTAAAACCTGTTTTGACCAGGATAAGATAGAGCGTATCATTTTTAACCTGCTATCCAACGCTTATAAATTTACCCAAACAGGCGGGCACGTGAGTGTGCTGCTCTATTTTAAGGATGGCGCTGACCCGCAACACCGCCAGTTAGAAATTAAGGTGATGGATACCGGCATAGGCATTCAAAAGGATAAGCTGGATAGGATTTTTGAACCGTTCTTCCAAAACGATATACCCGGCTCAATGCTGAACCAGGGTAGCGGGATCGGCCTGTCTATCACCAAAGAGTTTGTGCGCCTGCATGGTGGCGAAATAACGGTGGAGAGCGAGTTTAACCAGGGTAGTTGCTTTACAGTATTATTACCGTTGCAGCAAGCGGATATGCATTTGTTTACCGACACCCCTTTACTTTTAGAGCATGCAGAAGATGTGGTTTTTGATTTGAATACCAACCGCTCTGCACAGATCAGGGAACCCCGTGATGGTAAAAAACCAACGGTTTTACTTGTAGAGGATAACGACGACTTCCGTTTTTATATAAAGGATAACCTGAAAGAGTCGTTTAATATTATTGAGGCCGAGAACGGCAAAAAAGGCTGGCAAAAAGCATTGGCGCAGCACCCAAACCTGGTAGTAAGCGATATTACCATGCCCGAAATGAACGGGATTGAACTTTGCCAAAAGATAAAAAACGATACCCGCACATCACACATCCCGGTGATATTGCTTACCGCCATGGCCGGCGAGGAGCAACAGCTAAAAGGCCTGGGCACCGGTGCCAGCGATTACATGACCAAACCGTTTAACTTCGAGATCCTGCTATCAAAAATAAAGAATATACTGAGCCAGCAGGAAAACATGCGCAAAACCTACCAGAAACAGGTGGAGGCCAAACCAACCGAAATGCATGTAGATTCGCCGGACGAGGTGTTTATTAAAAAGGTACTGGTACTAATAGATAATAATATCTCCAACCCCAACTTTTCGGTAGAGGAACTTAGCAGCGATATGTGCGTGAGCCGCTACACCCTTTACAAAAAAATACTGCAGATGACCGGCAAAACCCCTAACGAACTGGTGCGCCAGATGCGACTGAAACGCGCCGCGCAACTGCTGGAAACCGGCCATCTCACCATTTCGCAGATCTGCCATAAGGTGGGATTCAAGAGCCAGAAATACTTTGTGCGCACCTTTAAGGCCGAGTTTAATACCATCCCGTCGCGCTATGTGGAGCTTAGTGAGTAGAGAGTTATTGAGTGGTGAGTAGTTGCCTGCAATTGTTCCGTATCTACGGCACGGAGAATTACATTAGTCTTTTACCGGGCTGTTGCTCCTGACGGAGCACTTTGTAAGGTTGTATCCTATCCTGTTTCATCAAGTATATTCCATTAACTCATTGCCGTTGGCTTCAGCTAACGGATGATAAAAGCATCAAATGGCTTTAGCCAAATCCAGCATCGTTATAACAGCGGCCTACCGGAGTTAAAGGCTGGTAGCATAACACCATGCCAAACCCCGCGTGCCGTAGGTACGCTACTTCACCATTTTTCTAATCTTCGCGTCTCTGCGTGAAATAACTCCTTTACAACTAACGGCTATGCAAAATTTAACACCCACAGGCTTTAGCTTATAATACTATTTAAGCACTTTATAAAGTATCCGTATCTTAATTATGGGTGCACATTTGTAACTAAATTACCCTAAAAATGCTCATTTAATATATTAAATATCTCATAATCAATGTATTAATACAGGTTGACATTTGTGCCCCTATTTATCCACAACAGGGCTTTTAATAGCATATAATTTTAACCCATGAATAATCAATAATGCGCCGGCAATAATTACCGGGTGCTGATTATATAAACCAATTAACCATTTTTTTAAAGTTATTAAGCAATGCAGGGTAAGTAATTACACCTGGTACATGGGGATGCCGGTGCGCAATTGATGCATTTCCGGCCGGCTTTTGTAAACAAGTACACCAATTAAAATCAAATATAATCAACCAAAAACTAACAAATCATTATGGGAAAAATTCTACGAATAGCATTGCTGTTTGCTTCCTTCTTTATTTGTGCCGCAGCTATGGCGCAAACAGGCGGCACAGTAATCAGGGGAACAGTTAAAGATAATACCGGCGCATTACCCGGTGTTACTGTATCTGTAAAAGATGGTACCGGCCTTGCCGTAACCGACGTAAATGGTAAATATTCCATTACGGTATCAGCAACAGCTAAAGTGCTTGTATTTAAATTTATCGGGTTGGAAACCGCCGAGGTTGCCATAGATGGCCGTACCGTGGTTGATGCAACTTTGAAGTCATCAAACACTTCGCTGAACGAGGTGGTGGTAATTGGTTATGGCAGCATCCGTCGTGCCGAAATTACTTCATCCATTTCATCAGTTAGCGAAAAGGATATAAAAAACCTGCCCGTAGCCGGTGTTGACCAGGCCATACAGGGTAAGGTTGCCGGTGTTACAGTAATGAACAACTCGGGCCAGCCGGGTGCAGGCGTTTCGGTACGTGTGCGTGGTATAACCAGCGCAACCGGTTCTAATGAGCCATTGTATGTAATAGATGGTGTGCAGTTTGGCGCCGAAGGCAACGTAAGCTTAAACCAGGATTTCCTGGGCGGGGGCTCGGGGCAAACAGGCCAAAGCGTTTTGGCTACCTTAAGCCCGTCTGATATTGAGTCTATCGACATCCTGAAAGATGCATCGGCTCAGGCTATTTACGGTTCGCGCGGAGCAAATGGTGTGGTTATTATCAATACCAAACGCGGCAAAGCGGGTACAAGTAAATTCAATTACGATGCTTATGTGGGTTTCTCAGAGATCCCTAAAAAACTAAAAGTGATGGACCTGCGCCAGTACGCGCAATACCGTAACTCGTTAGTGAACGAGGTACGTGCAGTACCGGGTAGTGGTTTAGATAGCACGCTCGAATTCCGTGATCCATCTGTATTGGGCCATGGCACCGATTGGCAGGACGAGATCTACCAGCGTGGTGTGGTAAACAGCCACCAGCTATCAGTATCAGGCGGTACAGAAAAAACGCAATTTTACTTTAGTGGCGGTTATTTAAGCCAAACTGGTACATTAATAAAAACCGGGTTTGACAGGTATACCATCAGGGCCAGTGTTGATCACCAGGTGAATAACTGGTTAAAAATGGGGTTCACCACTAACATGTCAAAAAGCAAACAGCAAATAGGCTTAAGCGATGGTTTTGACGCGGTAACCAGTACGGTGTTGTACAATACGCCGGTATCGCCTGTGCGCGATATCTATGGTAACTATATTACCAATGCCAATGTTGGCGGTTACCAGATAAACCTTACCAATAACCCGGTTACCTTAGCACAAAACCGCGATGTACGTACCGGTAATACCAAAGCATTAGGTGCCATTTATGCTGAGGTGAAAATTATAAAAGGCCTTACTTTACGTAACGAAGCTAACTACAACTTTAATTTAGAAAGCGACCGCGCATTTCAGCCGTTTTTAGAGAACAGCGTTACCGGCGATGTGATCTTATCGCCAAGCCGCATCCGCGAGCAACGCACCCAAAGCTTGTACTGGGATGTTAAAAACTTCCTGAATTTTGACCGTTCATTTGGCAAACACAGCATCAGTGCTACCATAGGTCATGAGGTTCAACGATCTGATTATGATTATATAAACGCAAACCGTAACGGTTTGGTAGCTAACCTGCCGTCGCTAAACGCAGGTTTAGCTGATCTGACCCAGGGCATTGGCGCGGGTGCCGGTACCTGGAGCATGGAATCGTACTTTGCACGTGCGGGCTATACCTTCAATAACAGGTATGCTATTTCAGGTACTATTCGTCGTGATGGTTCATCAAGCTTTGGCCCGGGCAAACGTTGGGGAACATTCCCCGCGGTTTCTGCATCGTGGACGGTGACTAACGAAGATTTTATGAAGGATCTGAAAAATCTAAGCTACTTAAAATTCCGCTTAGGTTATGGCGAGGTAGGCAATCAAAATACCAGTTCAAACGCTTTCGTATCCAATATACAGTTATTTGGCACCGCGCCTTTTGGCCCGGGTAGCTTACCATACAATGTTGCCAACCCCGACCTGGGCTGGGAATCTGTTAAAACTTACAACGCAGGTATCGACTTAACCACGCTGAACAGCAAAGCCGAAGTAACTATTGATGTGTACAAAAAAACTACAACCAATATGCTTTTGGCCAGTCAGTTACCTTCATTTTCGGGCTTAGGAACTGCGTATAATGATATACAATCGCCAATAACCAATGCCGGCGAAATGACCAATACCGGTATCGATATTGGTATCACCACCTACAACGTAAGCAATAAAGATTTTAGCTGGAAAACCAACGTTGTGTTTAGCCATTACAAAAATAAACTGGTAAGGTTAAACAACCCAACCGCTACATTAAAAGGTATTTTTAACGAGTACGGTACCAGTAACCTGATATCATTAACCGCACCGGGCAGCCCAATTGGCAGCTATTACGGTTTTGTTACCGATGGGTTATTCCGCACGCAGGAAGATCTGGCTAAAGGCCCTATCCCAACAGGTTTAACTGTTGCGCCGGGTTCGTTATGGCTTGGCGATATACGCTATAAAGATTTGGATGGTAACGGTATTATTGACGATAAGGATGCTCGTGTAATTGGCGACCCTAACCCTAAATTCACTTACGGTTTTACCAACACGTTCAATTACAAAGGTATCGATCTGTCAATATTTCTTTATGGAAGCTACGGTGGCCAGATATTTAACTATACCCGCAGGCAAACCGAAGCCATGTCTAACTCAAATAATAACCAGTTGGTTACCGTGTTGAACAGGTTTACAGATTCAAATACAGGCTCAAATATGCCAAGGTATAACCAGTGGACAAACAACAACACCAGAATATCTGACAGGTACATCGAGAGTGGTTCATACCTGCGTATCCAGAATGTTGCCTTGGGCTACAACCTGCCAAAAAGCATCATGAGCAGGCTTAAAATAGCATCGGTAAGGGTTTACGCATCGGTACAAAACCTGTACACCTTTACCAAATACTCGGGCTACGACCCTGAGTTAGGTGCTATCAACAGCCAGGTAGGTTTCATGAATGTGGATAACGGTCACTATCCAATACCTCGCACATTCACGTTTGGTACCAATATTCAGTTTTAATCGAAAAAAATAAGCAAAATGAAAAGAAATATAATATTCCTGATAGGTGCGTTGGTTTGCTTTAGTGTTGCATGTAAAAAGGATTTCCTTAACCATCCATCAACAACCGGGCCCACTACAGATAATTACTATAATAATGCCGAGCAGGTGAATGGTGCCACCGGTATACTGTATAATAATGTATGGGGCGATTGGTTTGATAAGGCGTTCACATCAGTGGGCGATTTATTGGGCGGTACAGTTACAGGTACGCAGGGTAACGACCAATATAACTCGTTCTATAACTTTAACATTCAAAGTACCGATGGTTTGGTATCAAGTACCTGGAACTCCTGCTATAAAGCTGCAGGCCAGGCATCTGTACTGATACAAACCTTTAAGGATAAAAAAGCACTGCTTGGCGGTACCAATACCGATTTTTTAGATAAGGGTATTGCCGAAGCCAGGTTTATACGCGGCTTTGCCTACTTTTATATAGGCCGTACATTTGGTGATGCACCTATAGTTGATAACCCTTTAGACCTGACCAAACCCGGCGCATACCTGGTGCCTAAATACCACCAGAAAGATGTATTACGTTTTGCCTTAGAAGACCTGCAGGCAGCTGCCGATGGATTGCCAGAAGTAGCCGCGCAGGATGGCCGGGTAACCAAATATGCTGCTATAGGCATGATGGCTAAAGTTTATCTGTACCTAAAAGATTACACCAACGCAGCCGCAAAAGCTAAACTGGTAATTGATTATTCAAAAGGCGCAGGCAACGGTGTACTTGGCTTGAACGATGATTATAACGCTATGTTCACTTCATCTGCAGCAGCTAATGTTAAAAACAAAGAAAACTTGTTCTCATTAAGATGGCTGTCATCAATGGGATGGAACGGTGGTAACCGTTTCTCTATCTACGCTGCGCCACAACCTTTGGTACACCCAAAACCAACAGGTGGTAACGGTTACTCGGCGGTAGTACCTTCTTTTGATATGCTAAACCCGGCAACCGGTTATGAAACTGCCGATAAACGCCGCGGGTGGTCTGTAATGCAACAGGGTTTCCATAAAGATGCCTGGGTGAATGATAACTTCCCAACCGGATTTACTTATGATACAACCGGACGTGCTACAGACGACCACTTTATATTTACCGGCACGCGCTCAAACATCCAAAAGTATATTGTTGGCCCCAACCGCGCCGATGAACCGGTTACACCTGATGGCCATACCAGTATGCCTACTTTTATTTTACGCTACGCGGATGTATTATTGATATATGCCGAAGCAGTTTTAGGCGATGCTGGATCTACCGCTGATGCCGGCGCGCTTGAGGCATTTAACAAAGTGCATAACAGGGCAGGTTTAACAAGTTTAACCACCCTAACTAAAAACGATATTTTACATGAACGTAAAGTAGAGTTTGCTTTTGAAGGCGATTACTGGTTTGATATTCAGCGCCAGGGGTTTGCAAAAGCACAGCAGATCATAGCGTCGCAAGAGCGGGGTACTTTAGATGGCAATGGAAGGCTTACCAGTTTTAAAGCAACCTTAAACTCAGCAGCGCAGCTGTTTTTGCCTATACCACAGGCCGAAACCGCGCAAGACCCAAAACTGCTTGAACCTGCTGTTGATTATTACAAATAAGCGATAACGTATTAAAAAATCATTATTGATCATGAAAAATATATATAAATTAATGATTGTGATGTTTGCTTTTATAGCAGGCGCATCTGTCATTACCTCTTGTACAAAAGAGAACCAAAAGCCGGCAGCGGCGTCATCAAGCCCCAGGGCCGATAAAATTCAGCCTGATTCTGCCAAAGGAGGTGATGTATTAACTCTTACCGGCAGCGGCCTTGGCGAGATCCAATCTGTAGTGTTTGAAAAAGGCAGCGTGCCTGCGCCATTCAATACGGTGTTTAATACCGATAATGCGCTTATTTTCCGTGTGCCGGATACGGCCAACGGGGGGAAGCAAAACATTATCATCACTAATAAAATTGGCAAACAGATAATGGTAAACTTTAATGTTATTGCGTTACCGGTAATATCAACGGTATCTAACTACAATTTTACTGGTAATACTCAAATAACCATCACCGGGAATAACCTTGCTGATGTAACCTCCGTTAAGTTTAAAGGGTTTAATGATGCTATAACCATTGTATCGCAAACTAAAAAAGAGTTGGTTATTAAAATGCCCGCCAGCAGTACGGTACCAGGCGCGCCATTAGAAATAACAAACGCCACGGGGCCAATAACCACCACGCAGGTATTTGAGAACCTGGATATGGCCTACCAGATATTTACTGATAATTACGGCGCCGATGGATGGGCAAATAATTCATGGGGCCTGGCAACTATATCTACCACGGTATCAAAATCGGGTACGGCGTCTTTTGCGGCAACTTATGCAAAAGGTAACTGGTCGGCTGATGGTTTTTCCAACTGGTATCCGGGTCTGGCATCAAAACCTGAGTATAAATTCCTAAGCTTTTGGGTAAAAGGAGCTTCGCAGGATTACACCTTATATCTTACTGCCGATAAGCGTGCTAAAGGATATGGTAATAACGATGATACCACACCGCTTACCATTCCTGCCAAAGTATGGACGTATTTTAAGATCCCGATCTCGACCGCCGGTATATTTAGTACGGGCAGTACAGCAAATACCATAGGTTTCTGGATAAAAGGCCCGAATGATCAGGACGAAACGTTCTATTTTGATGATGTTATTATTGTGAACCAATAATATATTTTAACTGCCCGGCTGGTGGCCCAACACCGGCCGGGTGGTTTTAATATAATAGTTTAACCAATTTAATTATTGATGTGTGGGTAGGATTTACTGCGATATAGATTAATATTACATAATAGGTGTTAAAATCGTATCAGTATTCACAGTCGAAAAACAATAATTATTTATTATGCCAAATAATGTTATGCGTGAGATAACACCGCTTACACCAAGCGATTGCTTCACTATTTTTTCGCGTGTAAAAAACAAGTTCGATTTCCCGCTTCACTACCATGAAGAGTATGAGCTGAACCTTATTATAAATGCCAATGGCGCCAAGCGTGTGGTAGGCGGCCATATAGAAGTGATTGATGATCTGGAGCTGGTGCTGGTAGGGCCAAACCTTTACCATGCCTGGTTTACCAACCAGTGTAAAAGCGAAGCGATAAATGAGGTTACTATACAGTTTCATAAGGATCTGTTTGACGAGAAGTTTTTGCGCCGTAACCAGATGAGCTTTGTAAAAAGCATGCTGGAGCGTTCGCAGCGCGGCATAGCCTACTCGCCCGAAACTATTCTTGCGCTCAAAGACAGGCTATTATCACTTGATAAAAAGAACGGCTTCGATTCGGTGCTCGAGCTGTTATCCATATTGCATGATCTGTCGATATCGCGCAACATGAAAACGCTTTCAGATCCAAGCTTTACCAATGAGAAGTTTTACTACAATAGCCGACGTATAGAGAAGGTGTTTGAGTTTATGAACAATAACTACAATAAGCAGGTAAGCCTTGCCGAAGTTGCCCGAATAGCCAACATGCCCGAAGCCTCCTTTAGCCGCTTTATAAAAAAGCGTACCGGCAAAACCTTTATTGATAGCCTGAACGAAATAAGGCTTGGCCACGCATCGCGTATGCTGATAGACAGTACCACCACCGTGGCCGAGATAGCCTACAAATGCGGGTTCAATAATATCTCTAATTTCAATCGCATCTTTAAACGTAAAAAATTCTGCATCCCTAAGGAGTTTAGGGAAACATACACCGGCAACCGCATATTTATCTAAATCTTAGTGTCGGTTTCGGGGGATTTAACAAATTTAAGGTTAAAATAGTATTACATACGGGGTAGTTAAATCATCTATTTTAGCAAGTGCCATTTATTACCAATTACTATTAAATGAGGTTATCCCTTATAGATATTTCTATCATCGTATTGTACCTGCTCAGTACCATATTTATTGGTTTATGGTACCGAAAAAAAGCACGAGAAAATAACGAAAGTTACCTGCTTGGCGGTAAATCATTACCATGGTATAAGCTTGGTTTAAGCGATGCATCGGATATGTTCGATATCAGCGGTACCATGTGGATGGTGAGCCTGTGTTTTGTATACGGCATGAAAAGCATTTGGATCCCCTGGCTTTGGCCGGTATTTAACCAGGTGTTTCTAATGATGTACCTATCGCGCTGGCTGCGCCGTTCAAATGCCTCAACAGGGGCTGAATGGCTGGCTACAAGGTTTGGCAAAACAGGGGCGGGGGTAACCAGCTCGCATTTGGTTGTTATAGCCTTTGCCTTATTAAGTTGCCTGGGTTTTATGGCTTACGGCTTTATAGGCCTTGGTAAATTCATCGAGATCTTTGTGCCTTGGGATCTGGTAAAAGGTTATATCCCCTTTGATGTAGCGCCGCAATACGTACCGCATATTTACGGAATCATTTTTACCCTGTTTGCCATGTTCTATTCTATTTTAGGCGGTATGCACAGTATTGTACTGGGCGATATGGTAAAATACGGGGTAATGACGGTAGCCTGCGTTTGGATAGGCTTTATAGCCGCCGATCAGATAAGCAGTCACCATTTAAATGTGCCCAATGGCTGGTACACGCCATTTTTTGGCAAGCATTTAAACCTGAACTGGACGGGCATCATCACCGAAGTGAACCAAAAAATAAAAAGCGACGGCTACTCGCTATTCGCCTATTTCTTTATGATGATGACCTTCAAAGGGTTCTTCGCGGCGCTGGCCGGCCCTGCGCCAAATTACGATATGCAGAAGATCCTTTCAAGCCGCTCGCCCGAGGAGGCCAGTAAAATGAACGGTTTTGTAAGCGTAATTCTGCTGCCTATCCGCTATACGCTTATTATCAGCTTAACCGCATTGGGGCTGATCTATTATCGCCAAATGAACCTGACCGATGGCAACGGCGCGATAGATTTTGAACGCATCCTGCCAGCGGTTATCAATAACTTTTTACCTGTAGGCCTGGTAGGCTTGCTGCTTGCCGGTTTACTGGGTGCATTTATGAGCACCTTTAGCGGCACCATGAATGCCGCGCAGGCCTACATTGTAAATGATATCTATCTTAAATATGTAAACCCAACAGCATCCAACAAAAAAACCATCACCATGAACTACCTGGTAGGTATTGTGGTAGTTGCAGTGGGGGTAATACTGGGCTTTTTTGTGCAGGATATTAACAGCGTGCTGCAATGGATCGTATCGGCATTATACGGCGGGTACATTGCATCAAATGTGCTTAAATGGCATTGGTGGCGCTTTAATGCCAGCGGGTTTTTCTGGGGGATGCTTGCCGGTATCGTATCGGCTATGGTGTTCTCGCTGCTGGTAAAGTTCGGCTACATTCCCGAAGGGCAGTTGCTGTTTTGGTTCCCGGTGCTGTTCTTAGTATCGCTGGCGGGTTCGGTTATAGGCTCATATGCCACACCGCCAACAGATATGGCAGTACTGCAATCGTTTTACACCAATGTAAGGCCATGGGGATTTTGGGAACCGGTTAAGCAAATAGCCATGGCGAACGATCCATCCTTTCAGCCCAATAAAAACTTTAAGCTAAATATGTTTAATGTGGTAGTGGGCACTATAGCCCAATGCTGCTTAACCATACTGCCCATGTACCTGGTGCTGTGGCAAAAAGCGCCATTATTAATTACCATAGCCATTTTGGCCGTAATGATGGTGATACTGAAACGTACCTGGTGGAACAAACTAAAAGAATACTAAGAACACAAATGATACATCAATTTAAACAGAGATTAGCCGGATTAGAGCAAGCGTACGAAAAGCTGATCGATATAAATAATGAGACAGATGGCTTGGGCAATGGCGTTTTTGACCGCTACAAACACCCCGTGCTTACTGCGCAGCATGCACCCATTGCCTGGAAATACGACCTTAACCCCGAAACCAACCCCTACCTGATGGAGCGTTTTGGGGTAAACGCGGCATTTAACGCTGGCGCTATCAAATTAAACGGCAAGTATATCATAGTAGTAAGGGTAGAAGGGGCCGATCGTAAATCGTTCTTCGCGGTAGCCGAAAGCCCTAACGGGATAGACCATTTTGAGTTTTGGGAATACCCTATCACCATGCCCGAAACCAACGAGCCTGATACCAACCTGTACGATATGCGCCTAACTGCTCATGAGGATGGCTGGATCTACGGATTGTTCTGCACCGAAAGGCGCGACCCGGAAGCCCCTGCGCACGACCAAAGCATGGCCATAGCAGCTTGTGGTATAGCCCGCACAAAGGATTTGCTTACCTGGGAGCGCCTCGCCGACCTGAAAACAAACTCGCCACAGCAGCGCAACGTGGTTTTACACCCCGAGTTTGTAGATGGAAAATACGCCCTGTACACCCGCCCGCAGGATGGGTTCATCAGTGCCGGTAAAGGCGGCGGCATAGGTTTTGGCCTTTGCGATAACATGGAAAACGCGGTGGTTGATGAGGAGACCATCATTGATAATAAACAGTACCATACCGTTTACGAAGCCAAGAACGGGCAGGGCCCGGCACCTATAAAAACGGATAAAGGCTGGCTGCACCTGGCACACGGTGTGCGTAATACAGCCGCAGGCTTACGTTACACACTGTATATGTTCATGACCGATCTGAACGACCTGACGAAAGTTACCCATAAGCCGGGCGGTTATTTTTTAGCCCCCGAAGGTATCGAGCGTATTGGTGATGTATCAAACGTAGCGTTCTGTAACGGTTGGATAGAGGATGAAGACGGCAGCGTGTTTATATACTATGCATCGTCGGACACGCGGATGCATGTGGCAACCACAACGGTTGATAAACTGGTGGATTATGTGATCAACACTCCGGCAGATGGCCTTCGTTCGGCAGCATCGGTTAATACCATAAATAGCATCATCAATAAAAATAAAAGCCTTTTAGCGGTACAATAATACATGGAAACAAAGGCGGAGCATACCAGAGAACACCAATTGCACACCTATAAGCAGGAGTTGACCGCCGAACTGGGCAACATCCTGAATTATTGGATGGATAACACTGTTGATGAGCAACATGGTGGTTTTTATGGTAAAATAGATAACGACAATCATGTTATCCCGGCTTCGCCCAAAGGTTCAGTTTTAAATGCAAGGATCTTGTGGAGTTTCTCCGCAGCTTATAACCTGAACCCGGATAAGCAGTATGTGGCTATGGCCGATAGGGCTTACCGATACATCATCAACCATCTTATAGATGCCGAATTTGGCGGCGTGTATTGGTCGGTTGATTATTTGGGTAACCCGCTGGATACAAAAAAACAGGTTTACGCATCCGCCTTTACCCTTTACGCGCTGAGTGAATATTACAAGGCATCCGGTGTAGCCGAAGCAAAAAATCAAGCGGTTAACCTGTACAAATTACTGGTTGATAAAAGCTACGATACTGAGCGCACCGGCTATCTGGAAGCTTTTACCAAAGAGTGGCAACCCATTGCCGACCTGCGCCTGAGCGCCAAGGATGCCAACGAAAAAAAGAGCATGAATACCCACCTGCATGTGCTGGAAGCCTATACTACGCTTTACAGCATTATGCCGCAGGAGGAGTTGAAGGAACAGATCATCAGCCTGATCAATAATTTCCTGGAGCATATCATTAACAGCGAAACCAACCATTTGGTGCTGTTTTTTGATGAGGACTGGAATGAAAAGTCGGGCACGGTATCCTACGGACACGATATTGAGGCTACCTGGCTTTTGCTGGAAGCAGCCGAAGTAATTGGTCATCATGAGTTAATTGAAAAAGTAAAACATGTATGTATCAAAATAACCGATGCAGCTAAACAAGGCTTAGATGCCGATGGCGGTTTATGGTACGAATATGAACCCGCCGCGCATCATTTAATAAAAGAAAAACACTGGTGGGTACAGGCAGAAGCAATGGTAGGCTTCTACAATACCTGGAAACTGAATAATAAACAAGAATATCTTGATCTGTCGCTTCGAAATTGGGCTTTCGTTAAGCAACATTTATTGGATAAACAGAACGGCGAATGGTTTTGGGGCATTTACGCCAATGGCGATGTAATGCAAACCGAAGACAAGGCCGGGATCTGGAAATGCCCCTATCACAATAGCAGGGCATGTATCGAATTAATTAAACGAATAAGCAGACAGTAAACCCCAATGAGAAAACATTTCCTGAAAACAGGCATGGTGGCTATAGCTACCATGGCCCTGCTGCAATCTTGTAAAAAGGACGGCAACACAAACACCAATGGCGGCGGTAATAATAATGGCGGCACAGGTGGCGGATCAACCGTTATTACCCCACCCAATAACCCCGATATTGCAGCCACGCAAGGTTTTTTCCTTGATGGCTGGCAGGCCAAAGCATTCAGCACCCCGGTGGGATACAAAACGGTAGCAAAGCCGGTAGCAGGTACCGTTGTTGCCACGGTTGACCTAAGCAAGGTGATCACCAAGGTATCAAAAAACCTGTTTGGTAATAATACCAACCCGTTTATGGGACAGTATGTAGACCAGCCGGTGTTGATGCAGCAATTGACAGATTTGTCACCAAATATCCTGCGTTTCCCGGGTGGCAGCTTGTCTGATATTTACTTTTGGAATGGCAGCAACAAAGCGCCCGACGACGCACCGGACCAGTTGTTAAATAATACAGGCGCTTCAAGCGCTGCAGGCTACTGGTATGGCAACAACACCGCCGATTGGACATTCACCCTTGATAACTATTACAAAGTTTTACAGCAAACCAACAGCACCGGCCTTATCACTGTAAACTACGGTTACGCCCGTTATGGTACCAGCGACAACCCTGTTGAAACAGCCGCCAAATTGGCTGCCGATTGGGTACGTTACGATAATGGCCGCACTAAATACTGGGAAATTGGTAACGAAAACTACGGCAACTGGGAGGCGGGCTACCGTATAAACCCCGCCGCCAATAAAGACGGGCAACCGGCTGTTTTAAGCGGTGCGCTTTATGGTCTGCATTTTAAGATCTTTGCCGATGCAATGCGTAAGGCAGCGGCCGAAGTTGGTAACGTCGGCATTAAAATAGGTATGGTTACAACGGAAGCCGACGAAAAGGACAATACATCAACCATTATACAGGCCTGGAATGCCGATGCCATGACAACCTCGGGCAGCTCGCCTGATTTTTATGTGGTGCATAATTATTATACGCCGTATATGCAAAACTCATCACCAGAGGTTATACTGGGTACCCCTGCGGGTGTTACCTCCAATATGATGAACTGGGTAAAAAATTCTCTGCAAAAAGCAGGGCTGCAGCAAAAGCCCGTAGCACTTGATGAATGGAATATCTTCTCTACAGGTTCAAAACAAATGGTATCAAATGTAGCCGGTGTGCACGCTGTAATGGTACTTGGCGAATTGATTAAGAACCAATACAGCATGGCCAGCCGTTGGGATCTGGCAAATGCATGGGATAACGGCAACGACCATGGCCTTTTCAGTAATAAAAGTGACGAACCCGGCGCACCTGCCTGGAACGCCAGGCCTGCATTTTATTACATGTACTTTTTCCAAAAGTATTTTGGCGACCGCATGGTAACCTCAGAAGTAACAGGGAGCCCGGATATTCTTAGCTACGGCTCGTCATTTGAATCGGGCGATGCAGGTGTTGTGCTGGTAAACCGAAGCAATTTAGACAGGGCGGTTACCGTTAACCTTAAAAACTTTGCGGCAGGCACAAAATATTACTACTATACGCTAAATGGGGGCACGGATAACGCGCCGTTCTCGCGCAAAGTTTATGTAAATGGCATCGGCCCTGATGGCGATTCGGGCGGCCCGGCAACTTATAAAACAATAGCGGCCAACAGTGCAGCCATTTCAGGCGGAATTATTGTTACCGTTCCTGCCCGTGGAACCGTATTTTTAGTTGCCGAAGGGAAATAATACTATAACATCAATATATCAAATGAAAAATATCAATCGTTACGCTATTACTGCTGCTCTTTTGTTAACGAGCAGTATCCCCATTATGGCGCAGTTAAACAACCCCTGCGATAAGCAGGCCACATATGAAACCCGCCAACTGTTTTATAGTATGCAGCGTTTGGTTGATGCAGGTGCGATATTTGGCCACCATGATGATACGGCCTATGGTGTGGGCTGGTCTTATGAGGCTAATCGGTCGGATGTGAAAAGCGTTACCGGCTCATACCCGGCCATGTATGGCTGGGATCTGGCCAAAATTGAGCACGACAGCGAACGCGATATAAACGGTACGCCATTTAAATTACAAAAACAATTGGTGCGCGATGCATACCGCAGGGGTGGCATCAATACTTTTTGCTGGCACATGGATAACCCAGCCAACGGCAAAACAGCCTGGGATACCTCGATGCGTACGGTAAAAGAGTTGCTGCCCGGCGGCGCTTACCACGATGTTTATACCAAATGGCTTGATAAAGGCGCGGCTTATATGGCCAGCCTGAAAGGTGATGACGGCGAGCAGATCCCGTTGCTGTTCCGCCCGTTTCATGAGCTTACGGGCAATTGGTTTTGGTGGTGCGCCAATACCAGTACCCCCGAAGAATTTAAGCAACTTTGGCGTTTTACGGTTGATTATATGCGTGTAACTAAAAAGCTGCATAACCTGCTTATTGTTTACTCCACAACTGATTTTAACAGCGAGGCCGATTTTATGCAACGCTATCCCGGCGATGATTATACCGATTTTATTGGCTTTGACAGCTACTGCTTTAAAACCATACCCGATTACCAGCAAAAACTGGATATGCGACTGGGGATTTTAGATGCTATAGCCGCCAAAACCGGCAAACTGGCCTGCATCCCCGAAATTGGTTACGAGGGAATCCCGCAAGCCGACTGGTGGACAAAAGTATTAGCCCCCACACTTGCCAAACACAAAACGTCATACGTAGTGGCCTGGCGTAACGGCAACCCCAATCATTACTATGTACCGTACCCGGGCCAGGTAAGCGAGCAGGATTTTATCAGGTTTTTTAAGCAGCCCAAAGTGTTATTTGAGAACAGGCTTGCGCCGTTGGGTGTTTATGGCAAGCCCATCATGCCGTCAAAGTAGCTGCAAATATTCTCGAAGAAAAGTCAAAGACGCGAAGTGTCGCGTCTCTACGCATGTCGTAATGTAGAGATGCGATACTTCGCGCCTGCTTTAAAAGAGATTTCTGCATAGCAGGCGTCCCTCCAGTTCTTTAAAACTTAATAACACCTCGCCTGTTCTATAAGCAAACTACAAACTTATGAACGCGTATCAGCAAAAATGGTTGGATGTATTACAGGGTGCAAATCTAAAAGATTGGAAAATTGAAGCCCGTGGCGAAGATATTGCTATAGACATGCCCCATGTTACCGATCTGAAATTGATAAGGGATAACCTGCCTGCAACGTTAGGTGCAATATCGCTGGATATAAACCTGCCGCACGAACGGTTGAAATTTATTTTTCATAACGGGTACGAAAACTTCGAGTACGTTTTAAACCCCAACGCTACCGACCTTAATAAGGGGGATTAAATTTTTGCCTTGGTTGCAAAAACAGTAACGCAAATACCCATCAAGGCTATCAGCGTAAACGACGCCCTTAGTGTGGCTATGCCCGCTACAAAACCTATTACAGGCGGGCCAAATAAAAAGCCCATAAAACCAATGGTTGATACCGCCGCAAGCGCTACCCCCGGCGACATAGTTTTTGATTTGCCCGCGGCACTGTAAACCAGCGGTACTACTGATGATACGCCAAAGCCTACCAGCATAAAGCCAAATATGGCCGTATATAAATAGGGAAAAGCTACAGCGGTAAGCAAGCCCGTTGCGGTGAGCATACCGCTAACCTGCAGGGTGCGTTTTAGGCCAAAACGGTGTGCAAATTTATCAGCAATAAAGCGGCCGGTTGCCATGGTGAGCATAAAGCCTGTATAGCCTGCACCTATTGACGCGTTTTGGGCAAGCACTACTTTCTTAAAGTAAATAACACTCCAATCGAACATGGCGCCTTCACAGATCATGGAACAGAAAGCGATAATGCCCAGTTTAATGAGCGAGTTATCGGGCATTACAAATACCGGCCCGGCACTGGCTGGTTTGTCGTTTTTTAAATACCGGGTGGTAAATATTACGGTGATAATAACCAGCGCCATTATCATGCTAAAATGCTTAAAGGGGATAACGTGCTGCCCAATCATGAAGGTGCCGATGGCAGCACCGGTAAAGCCGGCCAAACTCCATAAACCATGAAATGAGGATAGAATAGGGCGCTTATATAACTCTTCGGCGGCTACGGCCTGGGTGTTTACTGATATGTTTACCGCATTGCTTGAAAAACCGAACAACAGCAGGCAGGCTACCAACTGAACCGTATTTTGTGCTATGCCTAATGACACTAATGCCAGACTGTAAACTATTAATGCCGATACAAGTAATTTGCGGCTGCCTATACGGGTAATTACCCAGCCCGAGAAGGGGAGCGAACACATTAACCCTACCGGCAGGGCAAACAATACGCCGCCAAGCCCGGCATCGCTCAGGTTAAGGTTTTGCTGTATAGTTGCTATACGCGATGCCCAGCTGGCAAAGCAAATACCGGCCATAAAAAACATAACCCCAACTGCTATACGCAGGGTAGTACGCGGAAAATTGTAGGATGGGGTTAATTGTTCCAAATATTAGTTATTCATAGTGTTTAATGCACACTAAGGTATAAATATAATCTTAAATATAAGACAATGTTATTATACCAACCTAACTGTTGGTTACATTTTAATGCTGAATGAACCCGAAATATTTTTGTCGGTCATTGTTGTGAAATCGGTTACCTTGCCCGAGAACGATCCTTTAACCGTACCTTTTAAGCCATTTCCGGTAGCGTTTATTTCGGTAAATGTTACCGTTCCGCTGCCAACAGAAGTTCCCACTGTAATTATATCTGCATCAAACGTGCCGGCAACGGCTGTTGATGATGTTAACGAAAAACCTGTTACCAGGTCAGAACCACCACCTATCTGCGTATTACCTGTTGGCGGGTTTTGTGATGGTGAAATTACCTGGAAAAATGCAGTTTTAAGCGTAGTGGTTTTACCATCAATAGTATAAGTTATTGTACTGCCATTTGAGATGCCACCACCGGTACCTGCACCTGCGTTTCCGCTAAGGAAATCAGCGCTTGGAACTGTTCCTTCCGGGTAAATAGGGGCATCTACCTTGCAACCGGTAATAGCGAAAGCAAAAAGGAATACCACTAATAATTTTGCGTAGAGTTTATTCATATAGTTTTATTAATCAGGCTATAAAGATATATAATTTTTTTCGTGCCAATTAAATCAGGCTACGGTTATTTTACCCCTGTATACGACTGAGAACTATATAAGTTAACCTCATCTGCACAAAATTAACAATCGCCATCGGGGCCGCAGGTTGGGTCTTCAATAACATCAAGCTTTGGCTTTGCCTGTTCAGCATTCCATTCGCCAAAAGCTTTCTCAATAGTTTGCGAAAACACGGGCACCGCCTGCGCGCCCGATACGCCATATTTGCCGTTCATTACAAAAAATGGTACACCTTTTATGCCCAGGTATTGCGCTTCGGCTACATCGTGTTTTACGGCATCGGCATATGTGTTGGCAGCAAGTGTTTGTTTTATTTCATTCGCATCAAGGCCAATTGCCGTGCCTAATTCAGCAAGGGTTTCGGTATCGTCGACGTTTTTGCCATCAGTAAAATATGCTTTAAAAAGTGCCTCTTCGGCGGCATCGCCAAGGCCATGTTTTTTGGCCAGATGGGTAAACTGATGCGCGTTAAAGCTATTGGCCACAACGGCGGTATCCATGTGGTAGGTAAGGCCAACTTCGGCAGCCATTTCGGTTACATGGTTGTTCATTTGTTGGGCGTAATCAAGTGTCCAGCCTTTGGCATCGGCCAGGTATTGGTTAATATTGGTAGACGGGTCGGTCACCATATCGGGGTTAAGCTGAAAGCTTTTCCACTCTATTTCCACTTCGTCTTTATGTTTAAATTGCTGTAGGGCATCCTCAAACCTGCGTTTACCAATGTAGCAAAACGGGCACATCACATCGCTCCAGATCTCAACTTTCATATCCTTATTGAATTTTTAATAAAGTTACGGCAAATGGGGTTGGTAAGCGTAAGGAGAAAGTAAAAAGATAGGTTTATTAACGGAATGCACCACCAGCCGTTAATACAATTACGGTTGGTGGTACATAGGTACTACTTTCCGGTTGTATCTCGCTCCACCAAGTCCATGCCACATTTGCTGCAGGTCCCGGGTTTATCGGCGGTTACTTCGGGATGCATGGTGCAATAGTATTTACCTTTTGGTTTAGCGGTTTCTTTGGCATCTTTTTGTGCCGTGTTATTGCAGGCGCCCGCTCCGAAGAGCAGCCCTGCAAATACTAATATGACGAATGTTTTTTTCATAACTATTTGTTTTTGATGAATGCGGCAAAGCCGAATAGCGATACCATCAGCACACCCAATGCGGCCAGCATACTTACTATATCGCGCGCGTTTTTACCGGCCCAGCTCATGCCGAAGTACTTATGTAAAAATATAAAAGATAAGCCTTCGGCGCGGTCAATACCGGCAACTTTTGTGGCCAGTTGTGATGTGGTGGTTTCGATATACCAGTTTTCGCCGTTGGGATAGTTTACCTTTTGTACAGGCAGGCGCTTGTTGATGAACCCGTATTCGTTATCAAACTGGCGGATCTGACTGATGGTTGTTTTACCTTTTACCTGTGCTGCACCTGTGTGGTAAAACCCGCTCAGGTAACCGGCATATTGCATATCGCCATTAATTAATGCGGCACCTGTTAGGGTATTGAAATAACTTACGTTCTTCTTAATGTCGCTCAGCTGGTAATAGGTGCTATCATTAAACTTAACCACGTTTATGTTTTTAACCAGGCTGTCGGCAATGGGCAGGGCAAGGTTTGAAAAAGTAAGATCTTTACTGTTGATGTGTTGCGCGTAAACTTTCGGCGCCGGGCCATCATTATGTAGTTTTACGATGAGGTGGAAAGCCCCGCTGATGACGAACGTAAGCATCACAAATGATACGATCAGCCCCAGCTGCCGGTGAAAACGGTGTACAAAACGGGTGTCCTTGCGGTTATCAGCCCGGCGGTTTTGTGTAGCTGTTTTAAACTTTTTCCAAAACAAGCCGTAAATAGTTAATCCGCTTAAAAGTGAAAAAAGCATTGCCACCACAACAAGCAGCATAACCACATTGCGGAACTGATTGCCGCCAATGGCTGCCAGAAAGTCCCAGGTATGCAGTTGCTCAAAAACAGTGAGCATAGCCTTACGGGTATTGTTATTGAATGTACCCATGCGGCTTTGGCCGGTTTCAATGTAAACATCCATCCCGTCGGGCCGGTCAAAAGCTACCTTCCAAACAGGCAACAAGTGGTTAATGGGCTGGTAATGCCCGTCGAAGGTTTTTTGCAGGCTGATGCTTTTTATTTTTGATGTGCTATCCTGCGTAAAATACCGGGCCAGGTAAGTGGCGTAAAGCTTATCGCCGTGGGCCAATATCTTCCCGGTATTGGCCGAGTAATAATTGTACACGCTATCTGTACTTAAAACCTGGTAATAAGTGTCGTTATTAAAACTTACCTGCCCAAAGTTTATCAAACTGCTGATGTTGTTTTGAGCAAGCACCTGCTGAACAGATAATGCGGGTTTGGTTTTAGCAGGCACGGGTTTATATACCTCCAGCGCTATCACCGGCCTGAACCAGTTTGACATGAACGGATGCGACAGGCCGCTCAGCGTCCACATCATAACAGGGATAAGGGCTGTTAAGCCCAATATCCGATGCCATTTATAAAAATTTTGTTTTGCTGTTGCCATGATTAATGTTTTGCAAATGAATAACTGATACCCAATGTGTACACTCTTGGCGGCGCGGCGTTGTAGGTATCGCCGTATTGGTTGCTGATTACTGTGGTTGCGTAAAGCTTATTGGTTAAGTTAAGCACATTAAACCACATGCCTGCGCCTTGCAATGGCCCGTTTTTTACATCGAAGCCGGTACGCAGGTTAAAAATATCGTAGCCTGCATAGGTTTTGGTATTGGCCGGGTTTGTAAAATAGGAGGCGATGTGCTGCCATTCGCCCGCTATCCTGAAACCGTTGATGTACGCGGGTTTGTAGGTGATCTCGGAGTTGGCTATCCAGTTTGGTGCATTGTTCATGCGGTTGCCGTTATAAACTTTAACCGTGTTGGCGCCTGTGCTGTAGTTAGTTGTTACCTCGCTATAATCAATATACGTATGCCTGGCGTTGGTGCCGCTAAACCTAAAGCTCAGTTCGTTTACCGGCGCGTAGGCTACCGAATATTCTACTCCGCGGTGGCGGGTTGCGCCTGCATTTTGGTTTTGGGTGGTATTATCGGGCAATAGCTGGTTAATGATCTCATTACGGCCTTCCAAATCGTAAAAGGTAATCTCTAAATACATCTTCTTGTTCATGGCGGTGAACCAGCCGCCGGCTTCGTAGTTGTTAAATGTTGCCTGTTTTAACGGGGTAAGCTGACGTGCGCTGTACAAGTCACCGGTTTCTGGCGGCTGGAAACCTACACTGTAATTGGCATATAAACCTTTGTTATTGCCAAAATTGTAGGTAAGCCCAAGCTTTGGCGCTACGATGTTAAAATCGTTGGTTTCCTGCTGTTTGTATTTGGTGCTGCCTGGGGCAATGCCATTGGTGAAATTGTAGTGGATACGATCGTAACGTAAGCCCATCACAATGCGCAGTGGCTCGGCAGGTTTGATCTCGTACTGCGCGTAAGCCGCGGTATTGAACAGCTTGATACGGTAGTTATCGATATAATTACCGGTAGGGGTGTAACCCGTATAAAAGTTATTGGCTACATCCTTTTGTATATTCAAAAACTTGGCGTAATAGCTGCTGGGGCTGTTGTCGGCATAAACACCAACAATTAACCTAGAGTGCAGGAAATCCAGATCCTGCCTGTGCTGTGCCAGTAAACCAAGGCTGTGGAAGCTCTGGTCGTTCTGCTGACCGTTAGAGCTAACATAGTTACCCGCATTATCCCTTACATCTGATATATAATAACTCGGTAACTGCGCGGTAGAGTTATTGCGATAAAATAGGGTAAGGAAAGTACTGCTTTGCGCGTTCCATGTATGCTCGAGCTTGGTATTGGCCCTAAAGGCTTTTACCTTGCGGTAGGTAAAGCGCTGGTTTGCACCATAGGTGCGGCTGTAAAACTTCGCGCTGTCCAAACTTCCCGGTGTTTGGGTGTTCAGGTAATTATAGGCTACGGATGTGGTTAAACGCGTTGCGTTATCAAAATCGTAAGTGGTTTTAAAATTGCCCGAGTATTTATCAAAGTTGGTATAATCCTGCCAGCCATCGCGTTGTTTGGCTATGTAGCCGCCAACATACAAGCCAAATTTGCCTGTGCTGAAACCTCCGTCGGCATCAACACGGCGATAGTGGTAGTTGTCGCCCTGTACAGATACATTGCCCGCGTAACCCGCAGGTGGCCCCTGTGTAATAAAGTTGATGGCCCCGCCAATAGCGTTGCTGCCGTAAAGTGATGATGCCGGGCCTTTGATCACCTCGATATCGCGCACGCCGCTCATATTGATCTCATAAAGCGAATTGTGGTTAAAGATACCGGTAGGGCGAATGGGCAGGCCATCTTCCATATATAAATACAATGCGTTGTAAGTAATAGGCTGGCGGATAGCCATGGTGTGCTGCTCGTTCCCCAGATCCACCATGTACACGCCGGTTACTTTGTTCAGCAATTGGTAAAGTGCGGTGGCTTTGGTGTCATGAATTTGGGTGGCGTTTATTTTACTGATAGCGATGGGTGCATCCTGCCTGGCCTGGCGTTCGCGGCTGGCCGATATAACTACCTGTTGGAGGTCGATGGTTGAGGGCTCCAGTGCTATGTCTACAGATTCGGTGCCGTTAAGGGTATAGATATTATCGGCAAAACCTATCATACTTAAACGGATGGTTTTAACATTGTTGGTTTGTATGGTGAACTTGCCTTTGGCATTTGTGGTAGTCAGCAATTTGCCATCGGCAGTGTTGCTGATCATTACACCAGCTACGGCTTCGTTTGTTCGGGCGTCGGTTACTGTGCCGCGCAGGCTGCTTTGGCCAAAGGCAATAGCAGGCGCAAAACACAGTATTATATATAATATTAGTGTAGGTGTTTTCATAAAAACGTATAAGCTTGCCCTATGCTTAGGGCATAAATAAATTACAGTTGTATGCAAAAGCATAGCAGATACAGGGCTTAGGCCGGCATCGAAAACTGTATTAAAAAAAAGAAGGGTGTTTTTATGAGAGCCGTGGCGGCTGGAAGATATTGCGGGATAGCTCCGGCAGTTGAATACGATAGTTCGGCACTTTGGTTACCGATAATAAAACCTGGTAGAACTTAACCTTAGCCGGCTGATTGTAGTTGGCCTCCTGGAACAGGTTTTTTTGTGCCTGCCGATCTTCGGTGTTCTGCTTGTCTTCGGCTTGTTTTACTTTTTTCATAAAGTAACACTTGCCATTGCAATGTAACTGGGGTTTATTACGGTTTTCGCAAAGTTTTGTGGCGATGTAGTTGCGGTTCAGCTCGAACCCCGCGTAGATAAAAAAACGCGAGAAATTAGCCGATACAAGCGACACAATTAATAAATATGCGGTTAAACGTTGTAACATGCGGCGCAAAGGTAAGCGTTGTTAATTATTATAACAACCGGTTATTCACAATACGTATAAAAACCCCGCCGGGTTGGCAGGGCTTTTATTATTTTAGTATACAGGTTTATTAAGCAAGGTTGGATGTGCATCCATAAATACCTGTATAGCCGTGTGATCTGCAATAGTTTTGCGAATCAACGAGTGAATTACAACAAACCCCATAGAATGATATAACATCACTTAATGGATCTGATGATACGCCACACGATACATAGTTTTCGCACAAAATTGGCCCTGGTTGTGTTGGATCCGGCGGAAGGCCACCACCCAAAACGTGTTTCATCTCAACCCTGCTGAGTTTCATAAATTTCGACATAAAATAAAAATTTAATAATTAACTACCTTTGCCGTAACCACGCCCCGGCAATTAGGCTGCATATATGTTAAAGTGCATGCTCCTTTACTTTCGCGAGAAGTTTATTTTATTGCTATCCTTTTAAATATTCATAATTTTAAGGCAGGGCGTGGCTTTTTGCACCCCTCCCTAAAAGTTTTTTTTATTGCTGCACCAGCAGGTATTTAATATCTTGTATGCGGTAAACATCCGGTAAACGATGCCCGTTAATTAGGAGGGTGGGAGTGGCCCTTACTTCGGCCAGGTTGCACCATTCCTGTTGCCTGTCAAGCTTGTAATATTTTGTTTCGTCGAGGGTTACAGGGTGTGCTTTGGCCCAGGCATCGTAATCTTTGTGTTTTTGATCGTACCAGTCGTTAAGGGCTTGTTTTACCTTGCTTTTATCAGCCAGTTCATTTAATGCCATCAGGTGCCTGGTTACGGGTGTTTTAAGATCGGCATCCGTGTTATTGGCCGTAAATACAAGCCGTACCTGTATATCGGGGTTACGGTTTAGCCATTCATCCAAAACATGGTGAGTTTTGGCACATGGCGGGCAGTAGGGGTTGCTTACCATAGTGATGATATTACCGGCTTCAACGTTGCCTAAAACAATACTCCAGTCTTCGGCCGGTACAGCATATTTGGGCTGCTCTTTTAGGGCGGTGTTAAACAAGTCGGTGTTATATTTAAAATCGCGCAGCTGGCCTTTAAGCGTGTTTAATTGTTGTGATTTTAGCAGCAATGGCTTTAACAACAGCCACAGCCCAACAGGCAGGGTAAGGCAAATAAGCAATCCGGCAAGTTCCGTAAGGTTTAAAAGCTGGAACGGCGCGTTTAAAAACCCCACCATAGGTATAAACTCCAGCCAAAGCAAGGCCTGCACGGTACAGCATAAAACACACCATTGTTTGGCAACACGCGCCTGGTGATAGATAGAGTATACGGTATAAGGCAAACTAATAATATTGAGTATTGCCAAAGCCTGTAGCATGGCAGTATTTGTACCTGCAAACAGCAGGGCCAGCCAGGTACCTGTAAAGTAGAAAAAGCCCACCTCGCTCCAGCTAAGGCCATCAAAAACATTGGCGGCTTTGGATGCCAGGATGGCGTTACAATTGGTTTTACCGCCGCCGCCGCAAAGCGTTTGCACCAGCGGGTTGTTACGATCTATACTTTGTATAAGCAACAATACCGAAACGGTAACCCCGCCGGTTTTAAACAACGCCGCCAGCATAGTTTGCCAGCTGCTAAATATTGGGGAGAAGGTTATGATTGATGCTAAAAGCGCAAAGGCCAGCAAACCTAATGCAAGGGTATAACGCAGCCCGGTGGTATTAAAACCACTGCTTTTTTTAACAGATGCGGTTTCGGGCATTTCTACAGCCAGCACCACGCCGGTAAACGAATTGGCAAAATCATCAAAACTTAGGGTGTAGTTTTTGCGGCTTTGGTCGGTAGCGGTAACCTGCTTTGCGGATATGGCGGTGATGAGCAAAAACTCCGAACCCGACTTATTGGTGTGGGCAATAAAAGGTACGGGTACTTCGGGCAGTTCGTCCTTAGTGATGCGGTACGCGCCCGATTCGATGCCAAAATTGGTAAGCACATCATTTAGGGCCAGCAGGTTTGGGTAATCGGGGTGGATGTTTAGTTCGTCGGTTATTTGTTCGGCGGTAACTGATGGATCGATAATTTTGACTAATTCAATGAGTACCGCGTCGGCATTTGGGCGTTTGTAAAAGATAGACATAGGCTGTTTGCTTGGTTCAATAAACTTATTTATTTAAAAGCAACAAACCAATAAGTATTTTAAAATCACGTAGTTTTACGTGGTTTTTGAGGGGTATGTAATGTGTTTTTGACTTTAGTGAAAGTGAAATATTTTTTTACGCATTAAATGGTATGTTTAAAGAAAATGTGCGAATTGCAGGCAACTTACTATAGGAAGAGCCCGGCTTGCCCGGCCTTGCGAAAAAAGCTATTTTATATTTTAAGCATGTTTTCCAGGTTGTCTAATTTAACGTTGCGGCCAATAAGTTGGCCCTTGTTATTTAGTAGATAACCTTTCTCTATCCAATTAATTGTTTGATTTTAAAAACTGCTCAAGTTGTTCGCCATAAATATTTCTTCCTACAATATTACCCTGTTGATCAACCAGTATATTTGCCGGAATTTCTTTTAGATTGAGAAACTTTGCAAGCGGCGAATTAGTAGCTTTAAGATCAGAGTACTGTGGCCATCTTATTTTATCTTCCCTGATCGCTTTTTTCCATAATGAAACACCATTGTCTAAAGAGAACCCAATAATTTTCAACCCTTTTTTTGCATACTCATTCTCTTTACCGCGTAGTTCAATGTTTATCAACCTGCACGGGCCGCACCAACTTGCCCAAAGTTCAATCAGTGTAAAACGCTGCCTGGTATAAAATTTTTTGTTAAGTTGTTCAACTTTCCCAAGGGTATCAACAACATTTATTGAGGGGATGGCTTTCTGCTCATCGGCAGCCAACTTTAAATCGGTGGGGTTATCCAGATTTTTTAACAGTTTTAGTTTTTCAAAAAGTTCCTTACCATAGATACTGCTTTTTATTTTAAAAGAGAGCTCATTGTATGATGCTATATAGTTTTTATACGAAAAATCAGGCGCGGCTGGTAGTAAATAAGCTGTAGCCGGGTTATCGGGCGCATCTTTTGCGAGCTTTGTATAAGCGTTTCTGATCAGGGAATCTATACCCGCTGCCTTTTTTTTATACGCTAAAGCAGATGTTTCATTTATAGCCGAATCAGCTTTGTTCAGGTAATGCGCTTTCTGTTGATAAAGAGCTACCTGGTTATTTACAAAATTGTGCCATGTGTTATGGATGCGGGAATTAGTTTGGATAGCTGTTTCATATACATACCGGCCCGGACTAATTTCTTTTAGAATAAGTTGAGTATTATACACACTGCTATCCAAAAAAAACTTCAGCCCTGAGCCTTTAAATTCGAGCATCCCGGCATCGGGCTCAATAATTTCGCCTTTTATATAAAAGGTGTTGTTTTTAATTACCGAATGAAACGTTTTTTTTTGTTTGCTTACTGCCAAAAAAATGGTGTCTCCATTATTTAAAGCACTGGTAATACCCGGTAGATTTTTTACTTCACCCTTTATTTCAAAAACAACCTGTGCCTGTATCGCTGATGAAAACAGAATAAATACTAAAATTAATTTAAGATACTTCATAGATTTAAATTGATAACTATTGCATGCTAACCAGCATACAATAGCTATTTAAAATTTATTGTGGGGTACTCGATGCGTAAGTAGATGAATAGGCAGAACATAATGGTGCCCCATCACAGGCTGCTTTACAAGAGGATGAACAATCACCCTCACTAGCAGATGCGCTTGCCGGCAGGGGGTAATCCACTTTTACATTTTGTGCACCAGTTAATGTACACGAACATGATTTAGTGCCCGTTCCTCCTCCACAATTTGGATCGCCCGGCATACATAATCCTCCTAATACATTTTTCATCTCAGCTCTGCTGAGTTTGTTAAATTTTGACATAAAAACAACGTTGTAATTTAGTTTTTCTTTGCCGTAACCACGCCCCGGCAAATTTGGCTGCATGTATTTTTAAAGTGCATGCTTCTTTACTTTCGCGAGAAGTTTCTTTTATTGCTGTACCCTCAGGTATTTAATATATCATTACAGGCAGGGCGTGGTTTTTATAAACCACGCTGTATCCTTTAAAAAATTCATTAATGTATTGCTGAACAATATTTGCCCGGCAGGTGTGGCCGGTGTTAAAGTGCCGAACGGGCACCAGGGAGTTTGCAAAAAGTTGACATAGGCTGTTGCTTGGTTCAATAAACTTATTTATTTAAAAGCAACAAACCAATAAGTATTTTAAAATCACGTAGTTTTACGTGGTTTTAAGCGAGATGTATAAATGGTTGTTATTTTTAACAAAATATATTTAATCTATGATTATAAAATATAATATTTAGGGAAATGTCATAAGGTTGCCGGTAATTAAAAGCAGTAGCGCCCGGATTGTCATGCCTTGAAAAAACCTATTTTACACTCTTTAGCATTTTTTCCAAGCCATTTAAATCAACATTGCGCCCAATGAGTTCGCCTTTAAGTAATAAATGCGTCTATCAAGGTCTTGCTTAGTTTATTTTAATAATGAAGCTATCATCAACTCCAACGTACGGCGGTTGCTATTATTGATACGAAAATTTCTGAAAACAATCTTTCCATCTTTATCTATCAGGAAATTTTCAGGCTCACTCTGCACATTGTAGTATTTAGCAGCAAAGTCTGTACTGCCGCGTAATGGGATGAAGGAATATTTATTGTTTTTCATAAAAGGCATCACATAAGCATCTTGACCGGGAAATACATTTATACCTAAGTACGAGACATTTTCGCCTTTGAATTTATCAATCACAACCTGGAAATGCGGAAACTCCTCCTTACAGGGCCCACAACCAGGAAACCAAAAAGTCAGCAATACTACTTTCCCTTTCAGGTTGTTCAAATTTAACTTGCTGTTACTGGTATAAAGGCCCAACTCAAATGGATAAGCAGGAACTGCTATATTATTCCTAATATTCTGAATATCTTTATCCACTTGCTTTTTATCCTTTCCAATTTTCTTTCCATACAATTCAAGAGCCGCATAAAGCTCGTCAGTAGGTAATTTTGCAAATTTTACAGCCAGGGTGTCATATGCAGTTTTAACGTAACCGGCTTTTTCCAACAGATGAGCTTTCTTTAACGCAATAAAATCATCAATGTAATTAAACTTTGGAAGTTTTACTTGTTTAAGTTCCGTAAGGGCATCTTTGTAGTTTTGATTTTGCTCTGATTTATTAATCATTATTAATGATTCTGCCACTTGTTTTCTAATCTTCCAATCCTGGCTATCCCCCATCTCGTTTATTAAAGCTATAGCCTTTTCAGGTTTAGTTTGCAGATAAATATCGGCTAATGCTATCATCCCCGACGATGACCAGTCAAATTTTTGAGGCGGATATAATTTGCGGAGATCTTCGAAATATTGTGTTCTTTCATCAAGATCAGTGGCATCTTCCCCCAACCAATATAAAGCCTGGGCACCACGTTCATTTTCCGGGAAGCGTTTAACAAACTCAAAGACTTTCTGTTTATATTTTGAGGGATCGCTATCCTTAAAAGACGTAAGATAACCATACGCATAAAGGGCATTTGAAGAATCGGCGAGAGCGGCTTTTTTCATATATTCATTTGACAGATCGTTTTGTCCCCTCATGCCGGCATCCGCCGAAAGCATAAACCATACTTTAGCGTTTTTGGGTTCCATTGCGGCTGCCTTTAGCAAATACTCTTTTGCTTGCGGCATTTCGGCTCTATAATATACTGTACCAAAGGCCAACGGAATATTTATATTTTCTGGATATTTTTTTATCCATACTTTGTATTGGGATATAAGAAGAGGGTTATTTAATCCCATTGCGTATATATAGGCTTTGTATGCGCTCTGACTATTCGGATCGGCCTCAACCGCTGTTTGGGCTTTTTTAATTTCTTCAGGGGATGCTGGCCCAGTTCGGACAGGTGCTTGGGCAAAAACCAACCCGGAAGAACATAGTGTAATTAATAAAACTACATATACCACATATTTCAATTTATTATTCATCATTACGTTTGATTACAATCATAAAAACAGAAACTTTAATAAACAAGGCTGGCTGTTTAAGCCAGCCTTGTTTATTTTTATGCACAATAATTATAATAAAAATTGGCATCTTTTGGACACTTCTTCGAATAACAACTTTTTCCAACCGCACAGGTTCCTAAGGTTCCCCCACATTCATTATCAGGGCAATCCTCACCTCCGCCGCCATCACCTGGTTCAATAGGCCCACCACCATAAGTTCCACCTAAAACATCTCTCATCTCAGCTCTGCTGAGTTTGTTAAATTTAGACATAAATAAAGTTTATAATTTAGTTTTCTTTGCCGTAACCACGCCTCGGCAATTTTGGCTGCATGTTTTTTAAAGTCCATGCTTCTTTACTTTCGCGAGAAGTTTCTTTTATTGCTGTACCCTCAGGTATTTAATATATCATTACAGGCAGGGCGTGGTTTTTATAAACCACGCTGTATCCTTTAAAAAATTCATTAATGTATTGCTGAACAATATTTGCCCGGCAGGTGTGGCCGGTGCTAAAGTGCCGAACGGGCACCAGGGAGTTTGCAAAAAGTTGACATAGGCTGTTGCTTGGTTCAATAAACTTATTTATTTAAAAGCAACAAACCAATAAATATTTTAAAATCACGTAGTTTTACGTGGTTTTTGAGGGGTGAATTACGGAGTTGTTAATTTAAAAGAATTCTTATTTTGCCCTTGTGTTAAAAATAAAAAAGCCCCGCGATATGCAGGGCTTTTAGCAAGTATTTGTTTGCGGGTAACTACTTATCGCGTTTAACAACAAAGTGCGAGCTGCTGCCGCCAAAATCAATATCCATAGCGCACGAGTCGGCATAGGCTTTGCCCTTGTGCGGGTAATCGGTACCTGATACGTTTACGCTGAACGAAAACTCATCACCTTTAATTTTACCGTTGTCAATGGGTACTTCGCCCATTTGCGATACTGCTGTACCGGTAAGTTTTTCGCCATCAACCTTAAAGGTGTAAGCTACATCAATGGCGTTACCATCAGGGGTGGTAATGGCACCTTTCCATTTACCATTTAAATCGGCAAAAACAGCTGCCATACATATCATAAAGCAGCAGGATAACAGAGCTGTTGTAAAAATCTTTCTTTTCATATTGGGTTTAATTTTGTAATTACTAAATGTAAATATTATTATTAAAAAAATGAAGCCCTATAAATTTAACTTCTCGCCATTGCCAAAAAGCAATGGCGATTTTGTTTCTTTGTAGCCCTCAAAATTTATAGCATGCAAAATTTCCCTGTTATTAGTTCAATTCTTTCTGCAACACCCGTTGGTTTATTTTTGCAGGATAAGTATCAGTTTAGCGTTAATGCAACCTGTAAGCTGCTAAAAACCGGCATTAACCATAGTTATTTAATAACTGATGGGGCTAGTAATTTTGTGTTCAGGCTTTATAGCTTAAACTGGCGCAACCAAACAGAAATAAGGGAAGAGATAAAGCTGTTGAATTTGCTGCGTGATAACAACATCCCGGTATCATATCCCCTAAAAGATGCTGCCGGGGATTATATACAAACCTTAAATGCGCCCGAGGGAAACCGTTATGGCGTACTATTTTCATCCGAAGGCGAAAAGCAGCTTAACTTTTCTACAGATCTGCATCACAAAATTGGCGAAACCATGGCCCGTATTCACCATGTTACGCACAATTTGCAATTGCAGCGGGTAACTTATACTCCGCAGGTTTTATTGAAGGATTCGTTTGAGCGGTTAAAACAATTTCTGCCCGCTGATACTGACGAAATGCAATGGATGGCAGCAACACAAAAATATTTATTGGATGAATTGGCGATGGCCGATGCCGGTAAATTAAGGCAGGGTGTAGTACATATGGATATCTGGTTCGATAATCTGAACATCACTGAAGATGGCGAGGTCACCATATTCGATTTTGATTTTTGCGGCAACGGTTGGCTGTGTTTGGACCTGGCTTATTACATTTTGCAACTGCACAGCACCGAAAAAGTTGAAGCCGAACGCGATGAAAAGTTAAAAAGCTTTTTGGCAGGATACGAGTCTATCGCAAAAATAAGCGACGAAGAAAAGCGACTGTTACCTATGCTTGGCGTAAGTATGTATTTCTTTTACCTGGGGATAAAATGCCAAAGGTTTGATAATTGGGCGAACGTGTTTTTGAACGCGACATATTTGAAACGGTTTATTAATCTGCTGGTAAAAAAATACTTTGACGAAAACGTTGTTAAGGCTATAAACGTTAACTAGATCATGACAAACACAACAAAAATAGGCTGGATAGGCCTTGGCTTAATGGGGAACCCTATGTCGCAGCAATTGTTAAAGGCGGGTTACCCGGTAACGGTTTATAATCGCCACAAGGATAAAGAAGCTGAGTTGAAAGAGCAGGGCGCCACTACAGCATCAACCCCAAAAGAACTGATTGAGAAAACCGATGTGGTGATCATTATGGTTACCGACGATAAGGCCATCCGCGAGATATTTGAGGGCGGGAATGGTTTGCTCAAGGCGGATGTAAGTAATAAGGTTATTATCAATATGAGCACGGTATCGCCGGCTATCAGTAAGGAGATGGCAGCGCTTTGTACATCAAAAAGCCTGCAATACCTGGATGCCCCGGTATCGGGCAGTGTTAAACAAGCCGAAACCGCCCAACTGGTTATTATGGCCGGTGGCGATACTGATGCGTTTGAACGGGTAAAACCTATACTTGAAAAGATAGGTAAACTGGTTATGAACGTTGGTGCTATTGGTTCAGGTAATGCTGCAAAACTGGCTATAAATACTTTACTAAGCTTTTACACACAAGGCCTGGCCGAAGCACTTATCCTGGCAAAAAATAACGGTATTGAGCCGGAGGTTTTATTGAACCTTTTAAGTAACGCCGCCATTGCCAACCCATACACTAAACTAAAGGGTGATGCTATTGTAAATGATAACTTTAAAGCAGCGTTCAGCCTTAAAAATATTGTGAAGGACCTTAAGCTCTCGCGGGATATAGGATTGACAACGCCATTGGGTGAAGCCGCATTAAAAACGTTTGAAGCTGCCGTTCCCAAACATGGCGATGAAGACCTGATCGCTATCTATAAATATCTGGATAAAGGGGAGTAGGTTACTCCCTTTTGCGTTTTAATGAGTACGATGGCTTGTTAGATTTTACCTGTTCGGCGCTATCATATAAGCTCAGTGTTTTTTTATTAATAATAAACGAGTAAGCTTTTTGCCCTTTGCCATTAAGGTTAAATATGATCTCGTCATGGCTGTGGTCCGGGTCGGCTATCATGTCGTTTTGTACGTAGTAGGTAGTTAAGCCGGGTAGGCCGCTTACTTTGCCATCGTCGGTAAATACAGCATATATCTTTTTGCCGGCTGCATCTGTGCCCTCATACTTACCCGATAGGATGGCCTTATTGATAGCCATGCTCATTCCTGCGGCCAGGCCGCCAGCCGGTTTATCAGGCATTATTTTAATGTACTGGGCGGTAGCAGTTTCTTTGGTTTGCGGGTTATAATGATAAATGATGAGCGTGGTGTCGCCGTTTTTAAGTTTATAACTCAGTTCATCATTACCAAATTCAATAGTAGTAGTGTTTTTACCCGGCTGAAAGTTTAGAGAAACATTGGCACCTTCGTGGTTATTTAAAACAACGGGTACCATAATGCTGTCGCCTTTAAGCTGGGCGGTATCAATATACATAATGGTAACGCCGGTGCCATTATCAACCGCTTCTAAGGGCGATTTGCTCTTCTTTACCTTTTTAATGTAGTCTTTTTTTACCCACATGCCGTTTATCAGGGGTTTAAACTGATGCAGTAAAGCCTGGCTTTGATCCAGCGGTTTGCCGGTGCCGGTTGTATCCTGGTCGGTATCGGCGGTTTTGCTTTTGCACGATAGAAATATACTGAGTATAAGCAGGGGGCAGATAATTCTTTTCATGTAAACGTATTGGTTAACCCCAAGGTAATGAATTATGGCGTTATACACAGTTTAAAACGGTTTTTATAGATAAAAGTTGTATGGTATTTTATGTAATACTGTTGTTTTACCAGCATGTATTTTAGTTTGTTCAGCATCAGTATTGAATTATGACAAGATAGCAACGTTTTAACTTCAAACTTCTTTCGTATTTTTGCATCTTATTAATTCCATCCCTGCAAATGAATGCTGATGCTGTGAAAATGCTGCAAGGCCGTTACTGTAACTCATTAACCGATTATTCGCGTTTTGTGACCCGCGAGGTTGCCATCGGCGATGTGCCAATGGGCGGCAATAACCCTATCCGTATCCAAAGCATGACCACAACCGACACCATGGATACCATAGGTACGGTTGAGCAAACCATCCGCATGGTTGATGCCGGTTGCGAGTATGTACGCATCACCGCACCCAGCATTAAAGAAGCAAACAACCTTGCCGAGATAAAAAAGCAACTGCGCCAGCGTGGTTACAATGTACCGCTGGTTGCCGATATACATTTTACCCCCAATGCGGCCGAGGTAGCCGCCCGTATTGTTGAAAAGGTACGCGTAAACCCCGGCAACTACGCCGATAAAAAGAAATTTGACCAAATAGAATATACCGACCTGGAATACCAGGGCGAGCTTGACCGTATCTTTCAGAAATTTACCCCGCTGGTAAACATCTGTAAAGAATATGGTACTGCCATGCGTATTGGCACCAACCATGGTTCGTTGAGCGACCGTATTATGAGCCGCTACGGCGATACCCCGCAGGGCATGGTAGAGAGCGCTATGGAGTTTATCCGCATGTGCGAAACATTGGGGTATTATAGCCTGGTGGTGAGCATGAAGAGCAGTAACCCGCAGGTAATGGTACAGGCCTACCGCCTGCTGGTGCAAACCATGGTGGCCGAAGGGATGAACTACCCGCTGCACCTGGGCGTAACCGAAGCCGGCGACGGCGAGGATGGCCGCATCAAATCTGCCGTGGGCATAGGTACTTTACTGGAAGATGGCCTGGGCGATACCGTACGGGTTTCCCTTACCGAAGAACCCGAAGCCGAGGCCCCGGTGGCCATTGCATTGGTGAAGAGATATACGGAGAGAAGTCAAAAGTCAAAAGTCGAAAGTCAAAAACCGGCTCAAGACTTAGAGCTTCAGACTTCAAACTTAAAATACTCTCCTTACGAATACAAAAAACGCGACACCTACGAGGCTAACGCCTTTATAGGCGGGCACATGGTGCCCAGGGTGGTGGTTGATCTGTCGCAAGCTAATTTAAAAGACCCTGCAGTGATGAATGATGCAGGCTACCTGTATTCGGCCCTGCTTGATAAATATAACATGGCCGAGCAATCGGTAGATTTTGTTTACCTGGGCGATAGCCTGCCATCGTTTACCTTACCGGGTAACCTTAAGCAGCTTTATCATTACCCAACCTGGCAAAAACTGGTTAATAAAACCCTTTGCCACCCGGTGTTCGCCCTGGATGAATATATACAGGCCGGTACCGACCGTACATCAGCGTTGAACCTGGTCCGCATAAAAAATGCCGATCTGGAATCAGAAGCATTCGGGTTGATCCCGCTTGATAGATCGCTGGTTTTTGTGCTGGAGACTGACGAACTGCATGGTATGGCCGACCAGCGCGCTTTTTTCCTGAAACTACAGGAAATGGAGCTGGATGTGCCGGTTATTGTTAAACGCGGATACTCTTTTGATACTGAGGACTTAGAGCTTAATACTCAAGACTTACAACTATTTGCAGGTACCGATCTCGGCGCTTTATTGGTTGATGGTTTTGGCGACGGCATCTGGATAGATGCGCCACAGGTACCAACCTGTGTTATTACGTCAACCGCTTTTGGCATACTGCAGGCAACCCGTTCGCGTATCTCAAAAACAGAATATATATCCTGCCCAAGTTGCGGGCGCACACTGTTCGACCTCATGATAACTACGCAGATGATCCGCAGCCGTACAAGTCACCTTAAAGGGCTTAAGATCGGCATCATGGGCTGCATTGTAAATGGCCCCGGCGAAATGGCCGATGCTGATTATGGCTACGTTGGCTCGGGTACGGATAAGGTAACCTTATACCGCGGGCAGCAGGCTGTTAAGAAGAATATCAGTTCGGCCAATGCGTTAGATGAACTCATCGGCATCATCAAAGGCGATGGTAACTGGATAGAACCTGCCGAATAAAAATAAGAGAGCCTGCCTCGCGCCGGCTCTCTCTTCACTTAACTGTTTTTCAAAAAAAACTTCTTTATTGTTTTATGCTTAATGCCAGGCCTAACAGGTTGGCATTTTTTATATCACTGCGCTGTGCATAAAGTTTTTCGCAGGCAAGGTTAAGTGCCTCACGTACGTATTTCTTTTTTACATCAAGTTTGCCGTAAATGGTTTCCTGGTAAATAAGCTGTGATTTATTATCATAAAACTTTACCGTGTTAATTTTAGGCTGATAAACAGTGCTTTCTACCACCCACGAAACAGGTTGTGGTACCGATGGCGTTTGGGCATAAGTATTAGTGGCATATATCGCAATAGCGGTTAATGTTATCATGAGTTTTTTCATACTGTTTGTTTTAAAATGATGAAACTAAAATATCAGTGTATCAAACCATTAAAAAGGCAAAGCGATATAAACCGGCTAATTGCCTACAAACGGTAACTTATTGGATATGATAAGCGTCTGTATAGTAAATACTAACACAAGGGTTAATAACGATGCAGTCTGTCTTTAATAACGTGCCGTTTGTCGATTTTAGGGGATACCCCGTTATATTTTGGATGCAATAGCTGTAATTTAGTGACTATGAACGCGGCGAGTTTTAAACCAGGAGATCTGCATATACCCCGGGTGTTGCAGCATATTATTTTTTGGGTGCTTGTTATGCTTGCATTAACGGTTATATATTCTGTGCAGGTTAGTATGGCAGTTTCTTTCAGGAACAATCTTTTTTATGCGCCTGTACAAATTGCCTATTACTATGTAATTGCCTATTGGGTAGTGCCCGCGTATTTGTTTAAGGGGAAATACATTAAGTTTATTGTGTTATCGGTGGTTGTTGCTGTGGTATCAATGTTGCTTAGCCGTTCAAGCGGGCTAATATTTGTTATCCCCTACATGATAAAAACACAACATATCACCGACCCTGATTACCTGAGCATCAACAATAGGCCGTTTTTTCAATCGTTATTTAATACGGTAGGGCTTGTAAACGCATTTAAAGGCACCAACCTAATTATAGGTTTTGTGCTGGCCGTTAAGCTTTTTAAAATGTGGTATGAGCGTAAACAGGCTGCTTTAGAGGCCGAACTTGGTGCATTAAAAGCACAGGTACACCCTCATTTTTTGTTTAATACACTCAATAACCTTTACGCGCTAAGTTTAAACAATTCACCAAAATCGCCTGAGCTGATCCTGGGGTTGTCGGGCATATTGCGCTATATGCTTTATGAGTGCAGCACGGATGAAGTACCCTTAGAGAAAGAGGTGTTTATGATGCAGCAATATGTTAACCTTGAAAAATTGCGCTACGAAGACAGGATAGACATCAACTTTAATATCAGCGGAAACTTAAAGAATAAGCAGATAGCGCCTTTAATTATTTTGCCTTTTATTGAAAATGCCTTTAAGCATGGCGCAAGCGAAACTACCGGGCAGGTATGGGTTAATGTTGATATTGCCGTGAGGGATAACTGGGTTAAACTTAAGGTAGCAAATAATAACCCGCCTAAAAACACCCCCGGCGATATGGGGGCGGGGATTGGCTTAAGTAATGTTATTAAACGGCTAAACCTGCTTTACCCCGGTACGCATTATTTAAAAATTATGGATGAGGAAGATACCTTCCTGATTGTGCTGGATGTTGAAATGTCGCCGGTAGTGCAGCCCGCCAAACAAGCCCAATTATCAAAGCAATTAGTACCCGCATGAAAACACGTGTACTGATTGTTGATGACGAGCCTTATGCTATCGAGATCATAGAAGGCTATCTTGCTAAATTCAGCGAGATGGAACTGGTTGGCAAATACGGCGATGCCATACAAGCTTTCCAGCTATTGCAGCAAAAACCGGTAGACCTGATGTTTTTAGATATCCAGATGCCGGGCATAAAAGGTACCGACCTGCTAAGGAGCCTTAAAAACCCGCCCAAGGTTATATTTACCACCGCTTATAGCGAATATGCTTTGGAGGGCTTTGAGCTGAACGCCATAGATTACCTGTTAAAGCCCATATCGTTTGAGCGCTTTATGCGCGCTATAGATAAGGTTTACCAATTACAGGATAACAGGGCCAAAACCATGGTTGCCCATGAAGTACCGGTTGGCGACCATGAAGCCTTTATTTACCTGAAAGTTGAACGTAAAACCGTAAAGGTAAATATTAACGATATTTTATGGGTAGAAAGCCTGCGCGATTATGTGAAGGTAATTACCAAAGAGCAAACCTACATTAGCAAGCAAAAGATAAGCCTGCTGGAAGAAATGCTGCCCGAGAGTAAGTTTATACGCATCCACCGGTCGTTTTTAATAGCACTGGATAAGATAGATTCTTTTTACTCCTACCGCCTGGATATTAACGGGCATGAGTTGCCGATAGGCCGCAATTACAAGCAGGAAGTACAAAAAAGGCTAAAAGCCGGGCAGTTTCAGTTTAGTTGATATTCTTCGTTTGCTTTGCATCTATCGGTGTCGCAAGCTGAAAGCTTGCATTATGCTTTCACACAAGATACGCTGCGCTAATCTTGCGCGAGCGGGGGTTATCATAAGGTCAGCTTTCAACTGACGCAAGCTGAAAGTTTGCATTATGCTTTCACACAAGATACGCTGCGCTAATCTTGCGCGAGCAGGGTTTACTAAGTCTCAAAAGCCTCTTAAAATCCTGCCAACATGTCACCGAAAAGTAACCATGGCTGACTGTTTGGATATTAACTGACATATGCGATATATTTTTTCTGCCAAATGCATATTGGCACAGGCATTGATAAATAGGTGTAATAGCACTTAATTATTAAAAAAAATCAAATCATAATATGTCTAAAATAATTGGAATTGACTTAGGAACAACAAACTCCTGCGTAGCTGTAATGGAAGGTAACGAACCTGTAGTTATTGCTAACAGCGAGGGAAAACGTACTACGCCTTCTGTTGTGGCTTTTGTTAACGATGGTGAGCGTAAGGTTGGTGACCCTGCAAAACGCCAGGCCATTACAAACCCAACAAAAACTATTTATTCTATAAAGCGCTTTATGGGCAACAACTTTAACGAAGTTACCCAGGAAGTTGGCCGTGTACCATACAAAGTAGTTAAAGGCGACAACAACACCCCGCGTGTTGAAATTGGCGACCGTAAATATACCCCGCAAGAGATCTCTGCAATGATCCTTCAGAAAATGAAGAAAACTGCTGAGGACTTTTTGGGCCATGAAGTTACCGAAGCGGTTATTACCGTACCGGCTTATTTTAACGATGCTCAACGCCAGGCAACTAAAGAAGCCGGTGAAATTGCAGGTTTAAAGGTTCGCCGTATCATTAACGAGCCTACTGCTGCTGCCCTTGCCTACGGTTTGGATAAAGCACACAAGGATATGAAAATTGCTGTGTTTGACTGTGGTGGTGGTACGCATGACGTATCTGTACTGGAGTTGGGTGATGGCGTTTTCGAAGTAAAATCAACCGATGGTGATACTCACTTAGGCGGTGACGACTTTGACCAGGTTATTATTGACTGGATGGCAGATGAATTTAAAAGCGACGAAGGTGTTGACCTGCGTAAAGACCCAATGGCTTTGCAACGTTTAAAAGAATCTGCCGAGAAAGCTAAGATTGAATTATCAAGCTCGACTCAAACAGAGATCAACTTACCATACATTACTGCCGGTGCCGAAGGCCCTAAACACCTGGTTAAAACCTTAACCCGTGCAAAATTCGAGCAACTGGCCGATAGCCTGATCAAACGTACTATTGAGCCTTGTAAAACTGCTTTGAAAAACGCAGGTTACAGCACTTCAGATATCGACGAAGTTATCTTGGTAGGTGGTTCAACCCGTATCCCTGCTATACAGGAAGCGGTACAAAAATTCTTTGGTAAAGCGCCGTCAAAAGGTGTTAACCCTGATGAAGTTGTTGCTATTGGTGCAGCTATACAGGGTGGTGTATTAACCGGCGAGGTTAAAGATGTGTTGTTGTTAGATGTTACCCCTTTATCATTGGGTATCGAAACTATGGGTGGTGTGATGACCAAACTGATCGAATCGAACACAACTATCCCAACCAAAAAATCAGAAACATTCTCTACAGCGTCTGATAGCCAGCCATCTGTTGAGATCCACATATTACAGGGCGAGCGCCCAATGGCATCGGGTAACCGTACCATAGGCCGTTTCCACCTGGATGGTATACCACCGGCACCTCGCGGTGTTCCACAAATTGAAGTAACCTTCGATATTGATGCAAACGGTATATTACATGTATCTGCAAAAGATAAAGCTACCGGTAAAGAGCAAAAGATCCGTATCGAAGCATCATCAGGTTTAACCGATGCCGAGATCAAAAAGATGAAGGACGAAGCTGAAGCTAACGCCGACGCGGATCAAAAAGCGAAAGAAGAAGTTGAAAAACTGAACTCAGCTGATGCCCTGATCTTCTCTACCGAGAAACAATTGAAAGAGTACGGTGATAAGATCCCTGCCGATAAAAAAGGCGCTATCGAAGCCGGACTTGAGAAATTAAAAACAGCTTATGCTGCTAAAGACCTGGCTGCTATTGAGCCTGCACAGGAAGAACTGAACGCTGCATGGACTGCTGCATCTGAAGATATGTACAAAGCATCTGCCGATGGCGGTGCGCAACCGGGTGCTGACGCAGGTCAGGCTGCCGGTGGCCAACCCGAAGGTGGTGCTGACAATGTAACAGATGTTGATTTTGAAGAGGTAAAATAATTACCCCAACATATAGTAAAAAGGCTCCGAGCGATCGGGGCCTTTTTTTTTAATTTTATTCTGCGTTTATAATGGGCTTACTTTAAAGGGGAAATGATAATTCAAACCCTGTATGCTGCCAATGTTGGCGCGTTATTGCAATATTAAATAATAGGAAACTGCTGGTTATTAGGTTGTTAGCGGTGTTTGAGGGCGTTCACAGCAGTGAACGTGAACACTTATGATATTTTAGGGCGTTTTGGGGCGTTTAAAGAGCGTTTTTAGGCGATTGATTGTAGTTAAACACCCTCCCTATTAAAGTAGAATATTATGATATCAAATTATTCACCTTCTCCACCAATTCGTTCAAATCAAACGGTTTGTTGATGATCGCATCGCAGCCGTAAGCCCAAAGGTCGGCCTCGTGACTAATATAAGCCGAAAATATGATAACGGGTACATTGCTAAATTTGGGATGTGCTTTAATAGACTGGCAAAGTTCGCCGCCATTAAGGCCGGCTACACGGTAATCAAGTATTACCAGGTCGGGTTCAAACGATTCAAGCAGGGGCATTACATTTTCGCTTTCGCCTGTGCTTTTTACCTCAAAGTTTTCGTAGGTGAGGGTTTCGTGCACAATCGCAAGAATGTCCTGGTTGTCGTCTAATACTAAAATACGCTTTACCATGTTCAGTAGCTAAAAATCAAAAAAGTATATAAAGGTATCTAAGTAAGATGAAAAATATATGATACTTAGATATGTTGGGGACGGGCTGAAAAATAGAGATATATAATTATCTGATCGGCTTGCAGTCAAATGTAATGCAAAGATACATATAAGAATGTATTTTTTTGATATTGATGAGAGGAAGCATTATAAAACAAAAAACCCGCTTTTGGCGGGTTTTAATATTAATTAATATGGGTAGGCTTTACCCGGATGTGCACGTTTCCAGGCGCGGCGGCGTTCCAGCCATGCGGCATGTTTTCTTTTTTCTTCGCGTTTTCGGGCTTCATTACCAATAATGTAACCACCACCTGCACCAATGGCACCACCAATTACGGCACCACCAACGCTTTTACCTATTAAAGCACCCGCAACAGCACCACCGGCACCTCCAATTATAGCGCCTTTACCTTGTTTACTTATTCCTTTTTTTTCCTGGGCCTGGGCATTTATGCTAACGGTAGACGTTAATGCCAATAGCAGGCTGCCTAACACGAATATCTTTTTCATAATCATTGTACTTAAATAATAATTAACCATTGCAAATAGCAAGCCATATTGCTTACATAGTAATGGAGTACTTAAAACGTGAATAGTTTAATACTCTTATTTAAGAAAATTAAGGATAGCGGTAGAAAACTGTATAGTATTACCTGCACTGTTATGGTCGCCGGGTACTGTAACTATGGTTGCAGTGGGGATAAGTTTTTGCAGATCATGTACATCGCCATTGGTGAGATCTTCTGTTCCGTCTATCAGCAAAACGGGTATTTTAACCCTGGCCAGTTCCTGTTTACTGGTGCTTGGCTGGTGCTTTTGCTGGTATGCCAGTGCAAGGTTATCAAAGTTGTTTTTGCGGATCCAAACCATCATGTCGTCTACATCATGTAGGGTGGTATCGCCCATCAGGGCTTTGTAAGCGTGGATACGCCTCGGCCATTCGGGGTTAGTATAATCAGCACCCATGCCGCCCATTACGGCTTTGGTAATACATTTATCAAGCACCATTAACCGCGAGGTAATGATAGAGCCACGCGAATAGCCCACCACCGCGTATTTTTTAAAGCCCAGGTTGCTTGCAAGCCCCATAATATCTTTAGCCTCGGCGTCGTTGGCATAAGCGGCATCGGTGTGGGGTTTATCTGATCGTCCGTTGCCGCGCATATCTAATATAATTACTTTATAACCCGCGGTGAGCAGGGCGGGATATAAGCTGCCATGTTTCCATCCCTGGCTTGTACCCGTAAAGCCATGTACCAGTATTATGGGAGAGCCTTCGCCTTTTACCTCGTAGTATATCCTGGAGCCATCAAACGATGTAAAGAATTTACCGGCATCCTGCGCAAAGCAGGTAGCGCAAATTAACGAGATAATAATTGCTGATAATACCTTTTTCATACCCTATACAAATAAGTTTATGATGAGTACCCCCACCAGCCCAATAACCGATACCAGACTTTCCATTACCGACCATGATTTAAAGGTATCCTTTATACTGAGATTAAAATACTCTTTAAATAGCCAAAAGCCAGAATCGTTTACGTGCGAAAAAGCAAGGCTACCCGCACCGATGGATAGTACCATCAGGTTAGGGTTTACATGCTCGGTAACCACCAGGCTGGCTACAATCCCGGCAGCAGTTAATCCCGCAACCGTTGCCGAACCTAAACTGATACGGATAATAGCCGCTATAACCCAGCCCAAAACAAGCGGTGGCATATTAAAACTTTTAAGGTTATCGGCAATCTCGTTACTTACACCGCTGGTGGTAAGCACTTCTTTAAATGCGCCAGATCCGGCTATAATAAGCAGTATCAGCGAAATGTCTTTAACTGCATCGGTAAAATTAACAGCGATGGTACTCATGCTGCGGCCTTGTTTTATACCAAGCGTGTAAGTAGCCACAATGAGGGCTATCAGCATTACAATGGAAGGATCACCCAAAAAGGCCATTACTTTTAATGCGGTTGCGTTTTTGATGCCCAGGTATGGGAAAAATGCAGTTAACATTAAAAGCAGCACAGGTAATAAAGCGGTAAAAAAACTGAGAAAGCCGCTTGGCAGTTTATCGGCAGGCATTTCTTCGGCGCGGAAGGTAGCCAGTGGTTCTGATGGGATCTTCTTTAAAAACTGCGCAAATACCGGCCCCGCAAGTATAATGGCAGGGACGGCTATCATCAACCCATAAACAAATGTGGTAGCCATATTGGCATGAAATAATACCACCAACGCAGATGGCGACGGGTGTGGCGGTAAAAAGCCATGTGTAACCGATAAAGAAGCGATCATGGGCAGGCCAATAAACACAGCAGGCAACTTGTATTTATACACTACCGAAAATATAAGGGGTACCATAAGTACAAAACCAATCCCGTAAAATAGGGGGATGCCTATTATAAACCCGGCAGCAACTAACGCCCATTGGATATATTTTTGCCCAACTGCGTTTACCAGTACTTCGGCAATTTTTTGGGCGGCGCCGCTTGCGGCAACCAATTTACCCAGCATAGCCCCAAGGCAGATTATAATAAGCAACCCGCCTAAAATATCGGCCATGCCTTTTTGTACCGCGCCGGTAACTTTATTAATAGGGATACCGAGCATTAAGCCGGCAGCTATAGAAACCAGCAGGAAAGCAAGAAATGGATTAACCTTTGCCCAGCTAACCAATAATATGAGCAGTACTATACAGAGCAGTATAACCAGCATTACTTTTTAATTTGAAGGGGTTTATAATTATATTTCTACCGGGAGCCGGTGCAACTAAAGTAATAACATTATATGATATGTAGAATAAATAGATTTTAAGCATAAAGGATAAGAAAGAAAATAGTTTGGCTTTTTTACATTTCCTTACCGCCTACCACCAATTAAACTTTGTTTCTTTGTGGTAATGACAAGCAAACGTTATTTTGTTTTAGTATTGATACTGGGCTCGCTTACTGCCCTGGGGCCTTTTTCTATTGATATGTACCTGCCGGGTTTCCCGGACATTGCTAAATCACTGCATACCAGTACCGAGAATGTAGCATTGTCGTTATCCAGTTATTTTATAGGGATATCTGCCGGTCAATTGCTTTATGGTCCCCTGCTTGACAAGTATGGACGTAAGCCGCCTTTATATGCGGGGCTGGCTTTATACATAATAGCTTCTATCGGTTGCTACTTTTCAACCAGTATAGAAATGCTTATTGCCCTGCGTTTTGTACAGGCTGTAGGCAGTTGTGCTGCGGCGGTGGCATCAATAACCATGGTGCGCGATATTTTCCCTGTAAAGGATAATGCCAAAGTGTTTGCGTTGCTTATATTGATATTAGGTGCATCGCCCATGTTAGCCCCAACCGTTGGCGGGTATGTTACTACAGCTTTTGGTTGGCAACTGATCTTTATTATCCTTACGGTTATAGCCATGCTGATAACGCTGGCAGTTTTCTTTTTCCTGCCCGAAAGTTATAAAGCTGATCCATCTTACTCCCTAAAACCCAAACCTATTATCAACGGATTTTTAACCGTTATAAAAACGCCACAATTTTACACATATGCGCTAAGCGGCGGTATTGCTTTCTCGGGGTTATTTGCCTACATCTCAGCATCGCCACTTGTGTTAATGGAGGTGTATAAAATAAGCAGCAAAACCTATGGGTGGGTATTCGCCCTGTTATCTGTAGGGTTCATCGGCGCCAGCCAGGTAAACAGTTTTTTGATCAGGAAATACAAAAGCCAACAAATTGTAAATACTGCGCTTATTGCTATGGTTATTATTTCGGCGGTATATGTTTTGGGTTCGCTGCAAAACGTACTTGGCCTGGTGGGCACTATCGTGATGATTTTTTTGGTATTGTGTTGCATTGGTGTTACCAGCCCCAATACATCGGCCCTGGCGCTGGCCCCGTTTGAAAAAAATGCGGGTACCGCATCATCCTTACTGGGTGCATTCCAAATGTGTATTGGTTCGGTGGTATCAGTTGGGGTTAGCTTGTTCAATAGCCAGTCGTCAATACCCATGTCAGTTATCATGCTGGCAGCATCGTCTGTGGCTTTACTGGTACTGATAATTGGCCGTAAAAATATAAAAGGCAGCGTGGCCGCAAAAGATAGTGCGTTTGTAGCGCATTAGCTTATTTTATTACTAAAAGGGCCGCTTAATTAAGCGGCCCTTTATTTTTTACAGTTTACATATTACGCCTGTATTGGCCACCTACAGCATAAAGCGCGTTACTTATTTGGCCAAGGCTGCAATACTTACAGGCCTGCATCAGGCTTTCAAAAATATTATCGCCTGCTATAGCTTTATGCTGCAGTTCTTTTAACAAGCCTGGGGCATGTTCCGCATTGCGCTCCTGGAAAAGCTGCAAGGCTGCTATCTGGAATTGTTTTTCTTCCTCTGTTGCACGGATCACTTCTGATGGTACAATGGTAGGCGATCCCTTTTTGTTAAGGAAGGTATTTACCCCGATGATAGGGTACTCGCCATTATGTTTAAGAGTTTCGTAGTAAAGTGATTCTTCCTGGATCTTACTGCGCTGGTACATGGTTTCCATAGCACCTAATACGCCGCCACGATCATTAATGGCTTTAAATTCGGTTAATACGGCCTGCTCTACCAGGTCGGTCAGCTCTTCTATGATAAAAGCACCTTGTATGGGGTTCTCATTTTTGGCAAGGCCAAGCTCGCGGTTTATGATCAACTGGATAGCCATTGCCCTGCGTACCGATTCTTCGGTTGGGGTGGTAATGGCTTCGTCGTAAGCGTTTGTATGCAACGAATTACAGTTATCATAAATAGCATATAAAGCCTGTAAGGTAGTGCGGATATCATTAAAGTCTATCTCCTGTGCGTGCAATGACCTACCGCTGGTTTGGATATGATATTTTAGCTTCTGTGACCTGTCGTTACCCTTGTACTTGTTTTTGATGGCCTTGGCCCAGATGCGCCTTGCCACGCGGCCAATCACCGAATATTCAGGGTCTATACCATTACTGAAGAAGAAAGATAAATTTGGGGCGAAATCATCAATATTCATGCCTCGGCTCAGGTAATATTCCACATAGGTAAAACCATTGCTTAAGGTAAATGCCAACTGTGTAATAGGATTAGCACCCGCCTCGGCAATGTGATAGCCTGATATAGATACAGAATAGAAATTCCGTACCTTTTGTTGTATAAAATATTGTTGGATATCACCCATCATCCGCAGGGCAAATTCGGTACTAAAGATGCAGGTGTTTTGTGCCTGGTCTTCCTTCAATATATCGGCCTGTACCGTACCACGCACGGTAGCAATAGCATAAGCGCGGATTTTCTCATATACATCGGCAGGTAAAACCTGGTCGCCGGTTAAGCCTAATAGCATAAGGCCAAGGCCATTATTGCCGTTGGGAAGGGCGCCTCCCTGGTATTGTGGTCTCGTTAATCCTTTATCATCATACTCCTTTTTATAAGCAGCTTCTACCAAATGTTGCAGCTTATGCTCGGCGATGTATTTTTCGCATTGCTGATCGATAGCCGCATTCATAAAAAAGCCCAGCAGCATGGGCGCAGGACCGTTAATGGTCATGGATACTGATGTAGATGCATGGCAAAGATCAAAACCTGAGTATAGCTTTTTGGCATCATCAAGCGTGGCTATGCTTACGCCTGAATTGCCGATTTTTCCGTAAATATCCGGTCGCTCGTGCGGGTCTTCGCCATAAAGTGTAACCGAGTCAAACGCGGTTGACAGCCTGTGCGCAGGCTGGTCAAGCGATACGTAATGGAAGCGCTTATTGGTCCGCTCCGGGCCGCCTTCGCCGGCAAACATCCGCGTTGGGTCTTCACCTTCACGCTTCAGCGGGAATACCCCGGCAGCATAAGGGAATTCGCCCGGCACGTTCTCGGTAAGCAGCCAACGCAGTATATCGCCCCAAGCCTCATATTTTGGTAAGGAGATCTTGGGTACTTTCAGTTGCGATAGCGAAGTATAGTATAAAGGCTGTTTAATCTCTTTATCGCGTACTTTATAAATAAAGTTTTCGGCTTTGTATTTGGCAACCGTTTCGGGCCATTCTTTTAAAAGGCGTTTGCAATCGACATGCAGGTGGTCTTCTAAATGGGTATATATATCCTGTAGAGACGTGATACTTCGTGTCTTAAATTCCTGTGCGTCGGCAACCTGCGCGGCAGGAGGCGCAATGTATTGCGTCTCTACGGCTTCAATCGTCCCCCTGATGTTAAACATCTGCTGGGCAATCTTACATTGTTCATTCACCCAATCGGTATAGGCGGCGCTGCTTTCGGCTATTTCTGCCAAATAACGTATCCTATCCGGCGGGATGATGTAGATTTTCTCCGATTCCCCATCCTGATACTTGGTTCTTGCTTCTTGATCCCCTAACAGATCCACCCCGGTCTTATCCTTAACGGTCTTCATCAGGGCGGTGAACAGGGTGTTCATTCCAGGGTCGTTAAACTGCGATGCCATGGTGCCATAAACCGGCAGGTCGGCATCCTTAGCATCAAAAAGCATATGGTTGCGCTTGTACTGCTTGCGTACATCGCGTATGGCATCTAAAGCACCACGTTTATCAAATTTATTAAGGGCTACCAGATCGGCAAAATCAAGCATGTCAATTTTTTCCAGTTGGGTAGCCGCGCCAAACTCGGGTGTCATTACGTATAAGGAGAGGTCGCAGTAATCTGTGATCATAGTGTCCGACTGGCCTATACCGCTCGTTTCCACTATCACCATATCATAACCCGCGGCTTTGCAAATGTCAATAGCCTCTTGCACATGTTTGCTAAGGGCCAGGTTGGCCTGCCTTGTCGCCAAAGAGCGCATATACACCCGAGGACTATTAATGGCATTCATACGAATGCGATCACCAAGTAACGCACCGCCCGTTTTACGTTTGCTGGGGTCGACAGAGATAATGGCTAGTGTTTTATCTGTTTCCATCAAATAACGGCGGACGATCTCGTCCACCAAACTTGATTTACCTGAACCACCTGTACCTGTGATGCCGAGCACAGGTATGACGCGTGTAGAATGAGGAGTAGGGAGGTTTTTTGGGTGCCCCAGTTCGGCAGCGGTTATAAGCCTTGCTATTGCTCCTTTATCTTTTATAGTTTGTGCTCCATTAATAACGTCTGGCGTCAAAAAGTCACACTCTTGCATCATGTGGTTTATCATACCCTGCAGGCCCATGGTGCGGCCATCATCGGGCGAGTATATTTTGCAGATACCATATGCCTGCAGCTCCGATATTTCATCGGGCAGGAAAACCCCGCCCCCGCCACCAAAAATCTTGATATGCCCGGCGCCGCGCTCCTGCAGCAGATCATACATGTACTTAAAATACTCTACGTGCCCGCCCTGGTAGCTGGTAATGGCAATGCCCTGTACATCCTCCTGTATGGCGCAGTTCACAATCTCATCAACACTGCGGTTATGGCCCAGGTGTATCACCTCGGCGCCGGTGCTTTGCAAAATGCGGCGCATAATGTTTATGGTAGCGTCGTGCCCGTCGAACAACGAGGCGGCAGTAATCATGCGGATCTTGTATTTGGATTTATAAGGAGCAATGCTTTCCATGTAGGCGTATAATTGTTAAACTACAAAATTAATGATTTTAGATAACTATGCATGCATAATAATCGGGGGAGAAAAGTCGCTAATGTAACAAGCCGATTACAACAATAAATAACCAGCAACAACGATTAAACCCGCAGGTGCTTAACTACTCCAACCTGCAGATTACTAACCAACTTACAACTATGAAAAAACTATTACTGCTGGCTGCCATAGCCCTGCTGCCCTGCCTGGCAATGGCACAAACCGAAACTGCTGCTGATGCACAAACTACTGTTAATGCACCTGCCGAGGAATACTGTATTATTAGCACCCACAAGGGTATTTTTGAGCGGACTATATGTATAGATGTTGACCGGGGACAAGGCCCTGAGGTTGACAAGCGCCTGCGTGATAATAGTGGTAGAGAGATGCGCTTTAATAACCTGGCCGATGCCCTTAATTACATGGCCCAAAACGGGTGGTTGTATGTAAATACCATAAAAAAAACAAATGCAGACGACCCCGACTACCTGATGCGCCGCATTGTAACTATCAATAAACCGGTTGAGTTAAAAAGCAGGTAAACTAATCTTCGTCTTCAGTAGTGTTTACACGTTTGTTTCTAAGATAGAAAGCTACGCCAAGCAGCACCGCTGCGGCAATAGCTACGTAAAGCAATTTATCTTGCGGGATCAAATTAGGGAATAAAGAAGTGCCCCTAACTAATATAACAAGGAGCAATAAGGCAAGGCCTAATGCCCTGAATATGATTTCGGTGGTAAGTGGGTTTTTATTCATAATTGTAATCCCAGTTTACGATTAAGGCCTTTCTATCAAACAAACAGCGTAAGCTACAACGCCTTCCTCGCGGCCTATAAAGCCCAGTTTTTCGTTTGTGGTGGCTTTGATGGAGATATCGTCAGCATCTATTCCGGCGGCTTTAGCAATGTTGGCCTGCATGGCGGGGATGTGCGGGTTTATTTTGGGTGCTTCCAGGCATACCATAGCATCTATATTGCCTATTTTCCAGTTCTTTTCGGCCAGCAGGGCTACTACATGCTGTAACAGTATCAGGCTGCTGATGCCTTTCCAGCGATCGTCAGTGTTTGAGAAATGAAAGCCAATATCGCGCAGGTTAGCGGCGCCTAAAAGGGCATCGCAAATGGCGTGTAATAGTACGTCGGCATCAGAGTGGCCGTAAGCGCCGGCGGTATGTTCTAAATTTACGCCGCCTAATATAAACGGATGGTTTTGTTTGAGTTGATGTACATCAAACCCAAAGCCTACTTTAATTTTAGCCATTATTTTTTAGATGCGTTGTTGGTGCCGCCAAAACTGGCCGATAAGGTAAACCGCAGCGTATTAGCAAGCGGACTGTTTTGCTGGCTGGCCATCAGGTATGAAAAATCAAACTGAAAGATATTGTATTTTAAACCAAAACCCGCGGTGGCATAGTGCCTGCCGCCTTTGTTGGGGTTCTCGTAAAAATAACCGGCTCTTATAGCCAAAAGGTTATTATATGAGTACTCTAACCCCGGCGAAAAGCTTAGCTCTTTTAACTCTTCGCTAAAACCGCCGGGTGCATCCCCAAAAGATTGAAAGATACCCGCAGGTACCGATACATCATCGTTTTTGCCTGATATAATGTTACCGTTATTATCACGTATAGGCGGGGTAGGTACCAAAAGTTTATTAATATCAAAAGCAACGGTAAACTTGCTCACATCATCAAGCGACCAGGTGTTGGCCACACCAAGTTTTAAATTGGCAGGCAAAAAGTAGCTTGGCCCGCTGCTGGTATAGCTTATTTTGTTACCTATGTTAGATATATTGGTACCAAAGGCAAACAAGGAACCATCGCCATACGGTTTTTGATAGAACAGCGATACGCCTGCAGATATAGCGTTACCCGCTTTGTTTTGCTGCCCCGAGCCCGATACAAAGGCCCCGTTGCTAAAATTAGAGTAGATATAACGCATGGTTAAACCCAATGAAAAGTTTTCGCCAAACTTACGGGCAAATGAAGCATCGATAGAGAACTCGCTGGGTTTGTAAAGGCCCTGATCGGTTTGGTTGGCATCGATCAGTTGTATCGACCCCAAATTAAAGTAACGTAATGATGCTCCGAAGGTGTTACGATCGTCAATTTTATGTGCGTAACTTAAATAGGCCAGGCTTACATCGGGCACCAGGTGCCTTAACCATGGGCTGTATGATAAGGCTACGTTGTCATTATCTTCTAAAAAAGCAAGTTTTGCGGGGTTCCAGTAATTGGCGTTAACATCCGGCGATATGGCAACGCCAGCATCGCCCATGGCGCCCGAGCGAGAATCGGGTGAGATGTTTAAAAACGGTACTGCAGTAGGTATTGCGTTAACACCGCTGCCGCTTGTAGTGGTTGTGCTTTGCGCCGCCGCAAAAGCGGGCAGCGCAAGTAAAAAATATACACTAAGGCTTTTAAGGCTCAAAAACTTCATTGGGTGCAATTTAGGTTTATTATTTAAAAATAATAAATAAGCATACGGAATTATTAATGTTAATATGCAAGTAGTTTGAGCTAAACCGTTAATAGTTTAAATTATTGTAACTTGGTGCATAAAATATACGTTTAAATAAGCTTAAGGTTTATAATCGATTTTTTATAAATTTACCTCCAAATATATTTTGCAAAATATGAAAGTACTTACTAATACTGCTTTAGTGATGTTGGGTTTAGGTGTAATGCTTAGCAGCTGCAGTAACAAACAGCAATCGCAAAAAACAGGTTTAGCATATAACGACAGGACAAACGGTGGTTATTTACGCTACAGGCAAAGCCACCCCTCACCGGGCCCCGGCCTTGTACCTATTGAGGGCGGTACATTTGTTTTAGGTGGAAGCGCTGATCAGGATGTTGCTTACGAGTACAATAACCTGCGCCGCAGGGTAACTGTGCCTTCTTTTTATATGGATGAAACAGAGGTATCTAACCAGGACTGGCTGGATTACCTGCACTGGATAAATATTACTTTCCCAACCGATAATGAGCTTTATTATAATGCCCTGCCAGATACTTTGGTGTGGCGTAAGCCTTTATCTTACAACGAGCCTTACGTAGATAACTACCTGCGCCACCCGGCGTTTCAGGATTACCCGGTAGTGGGTGTTACCTGGGAGCAGGCACAAGAATATTGTGTATGGCGTACAGACCGGACCAACGAAAATATTTTACGCGAAAAAGGCATCATGACCACCTGGAAAGAACAGGCAGGCGGTGGCCGTAACGGGCAGGTTGCCGGCGCGGCAAGCGCTAACGGCGCGGGCGGTGCTAATGCAGCAGCCGGGGTAAACGGCGCGGCGGTTGGCACAGCCGATGGCAAGCAGCCGTTTAATACCGATATGTACCTTAACGGGCAGGTGCAAGGCCCCGGTATTGACGGTAAGAATATGATAAAAGACCTTAACCCGAATGCGCAGGCTACCAATGGCCGTAACGGCGCACGCAGGCCGGCACGTTTAGAGGATGGTATACTAAAACAAGGATATCGCTTACCGTCGGAAGCGGAGTGGGAATATGCTGCTTTGGCACTTGCGGGCAATACGCAGTTCGAGAATATTAATGATGGCAGGATTTACCCATGGGATGGCCTTGGCGTACGTTCACCTAAAAAAAATACACGTGGTTTAATACTGGCCAACTTTAAACGCGGCGCCGGCGATAACGCAGGTGTTGGCGGTGGTTTGAATGATAAGGCTATTATTACTGCGCCGGTACGTTCATACCAGCCAAATGATTTTGGTTTGTACAACATGGCAGGTAACGTTAATGAATGGGTTGCCGATACCTATCGCCAAACTTCGTTTGAAGAGATGGACGATCTGAACCCGTTCCGTGGTAACGAGTTTACCAACAAACGCCTTGCCGACCCAACAAAAGGCCAGTATGCAAAAGATAAATACGGCCGCCCTATTAAAGACCCTGCAAAATCTGACAAGAAACTAAAATACAGCGATATGATAGCCCAGCAGCAGGCACAGGCTGCAAATGCTAATCAACCGGCTAATAGCGCGCAACCGGCCTCAGGTGCTGTTACAGCAAATGCCGGCGGTGTAAAAGACCCGCTTGCGGGTAAAGCTTATACCAATGATTACAGGGGCTATGGCGACTCGGTAAATAACAGCCTTTATGGTACCACCACTTTGGTCAACAACCATTCAAAAGTTTACAAAGGCGGTTCGTGGAACGATTTGTCGTACTGGTTAAACCCGGCAACACGCCGTTTTATGGATCAGGGTGACGCAAGTGCCGAAGTTGGTTTCCGTTGCGCCATGACCATGGTTGGTGCGCCTGAGATCTATCCGCAGGGCAAGCCACATATACCGGTTAAAAAGGCCAAAAATTACAAGGCCCGCTAAACAAGATCCAATTACACCTAATATAAAGCCGTTACCTGAAAAGGAAGCGGCTTTTTTGTTTCCCCCGCCAACACTTCTTCGTACCACGCAATAACCTTCCCTAATTATTGCCTAACCTGTTAATATTCAGTTAAATGTTAACAAATAAATTACTGCATATTAACGTTTATAAAATAGTTAATCGCTTATTTTTATAGACCTATAAAATGGGTCGCATAAAATAACCTTAAAAACGATTTTTATGACCTGGAGAAAATTTAGCGGTGAGGTGATCCAAACACCCATTTTAGAGGAAGTAGAAGCAGCGATTGAACGGGAAGCCAGCCTTGGCAATAAACTAAAAGTTTGCATCGGCACAGATTCGCAGGTAAAAGGCTCAGTTACCGATTTTGCTACCGTAATTGTTTTTATCCGCGAGCAGCGTGGCGCCTTTATGTTTATCCACCAGGAGCGCACCTCGCAAAAAATGACCATCAAAGAGCGCATGCTTTACGAGGTGCAAAAATCTATCGACATTGCCTACAAACTTTGCGACCTGCTTGACCTGTATGATGTAGGCCTGGAAGTACATGCCGATATCAACACCAACCCAATGTTTAAAAGTAACGCTGCCCTGCACGAAGCCATGGGCTACATCCTGAGTATGGGGTTTGTGTTTAAGGCCAAACCCGAAGCTTTTGCAAGTTCGTGCTGTGCTAATAAAATGGTACAGTAATTTGTTGGTGAGTGATGAATAGAGCGTGGTGAATGGTTTTATTTGTGCCGGTGTTTTTTTAACTTGCCTGCAAAAAGTGATGGGTAATAGTGGGACGGGTTCCACCTAACCTCTAATCACTAATTAACTAATCATCAATACTCATGTCTCCACTTATTGAAATTACCGACCCGAGGGTTTTTGACCCCGCAACCATATTGATAGATGTACGTGCTGGCGCAAACGCGCACGAGCGTTACCTTGCAGGCCACCTGCCTAATGCTATTTTAGCCACGCTGGATGACGACCTGGCTTCGCACCCTGCTGATGCTGCTATTGGCGGCAGGCACCCTTTGCCATCCTTAAAAGATTTTGCCGCTACCTTATCCCGCTGGGGCGTAACGCCAAATAGCCATGTGGTAGTTTATGACGATAAAAATGCGGCCATGGGTGGCGCACGCCTTTGGTGGATGCTGCGTTCGATAGGGCATACCAGTGTACAAGTGCTTAACGGCGGTTTAAAAGCCGCTACTGATGAAGGTGTGGAATTGAGTACCGATGATTATAAACCTGTAGCAGCGGGGCCGTATCCAATCCCTGAGCAGTACCGGCATACGGTAGATATTGAAGAGGTAAAGGCCGCTGCCAAAGCCGACGACCGCCTGGTGATTGATGTACGCGAAGGGCAGCGTTACCTTGGCCATACCGAGCCGCTTGATTTGGTTGCCGGCCATATACCGGGCGCTGTAAACCTTTTTTACAGCAACAGCCTTTCGCCCGAAGGGAGGTATCTTACATCGCAGGCATTGGCAACCCTTTATAAGGATACTATTGGTGATATTAAGCCCGAAAATGTGATTGTGCATTGCGGATCGGGTGTCACGGCCTGCCATACTTTACTGGGTATGGAGCACGCCGGCATTACAGGGCCAAAGCTTTACGTAGGCTCGTGGAGTGAGTGGAGCCGCCGCGACCTGCCCATAGCTACCGAGGCAAACGGATTATAATTGTAGAATTGTTTTATTGCTGGATTGTTCTATTGCTTTGCCGCCAGCTAATAATATAGCATCCACAATAAAACAATTAGTTAGACTAACAATATAACCATCAAACAATATAACAATTGTCAATGCAACCTGTTAACCCATCGTGAAAACATACGCTTTAAAGTTTAAACAGAATATTCCCATTAGTTTGGATGAGGCCTGGGACTTTTTTTCTTCGCCATTAAACCTGGAGAAGATAACCCCGGCCGATATGCGGTTTGTGGTGACCTCAGATTATACCGCCAATACAAAAATGTATGCGGGGATGATCATCACCTACAAAATTTCGCCGCTGGCAGGCATCAAATTAAACTGGATGACCGAAATAACCCATGTGCAGGATAAGCAATATTTTGTGGACGAGCAGCGCTTTGGGCCATACGCGCTCTGGCACCATCAGCATCACTTTAGGGAGATAGCCGGCGGTGTAGAAATGACCGATATTCTTAATTACGCCATCCCCTTTGGTATTGTTGGGCGATTGACTAATAAGGTGTATGTGGGTAAAAAGGTAAAAGATATATTTGATTACCGCGTAAAAGCTGTTGAAGAGTTGTTTGGGAAGATGTAGTTTTTAAAACTTGTCATCCTGAGCGGTAGCGAAGGATCTGTTAGCGAATTTTGCAATCGCCGCATGCATGGCGGCAAATAGATTCTTCACGATGTTCAGCATGACAAATTTGCGAGGGCTTAGCGGCGTGGCAACCTTAGTATATCCGCTTGTCCTATGAGATTGCCGCGCTATCGCTCGCAATGACATATAGATTAATTCTACTACTTACAATACATCTGAGCCAAAGCAACCGCTGCTTTAGAGCCTAATACTATGGCCTGCTTAAAATCGGCACAGGCCGTTGCATCCTTCATGTTGATTTTGGCCTGCCCGCGCAGGTTATATACCTCGTCGTTTTTAGGCTCAAGTTTAACTGCATAGTTTAGATCGGCATTGGCGCGTTCGGTATCACCTAAAAAGCTGCGGGCTAAACCACGTTGGGCAAACACAATGTTGTTATCCAGATCTATAAACAAAATGGTGTTGTAATCATCTACAGCCCCCTGGTAGTTCTTCATAGCCATGCGTATTTTAGCCCTGATGATGTAAGGCTCTTCGGCACCTTCGTGTATTTTAATGGCTTTGGCTATATCCGCCAGGGCACCCGCGTTATCTTTCAGATCAAACTTTGCGCTGCCACGGTTACTATATGCATCTACGGATGCAGTATCCAGCTTTATGGCAGTATTATAATCTAAAATAGCACCGTTAGGGTCGCCCATGCCTTGTTTAGCCGCACCGCGGCCTACGTAAAAAGCAGCCATTTTAGGGTTTTTGGTTATCAACTCATTAAATATAGGTAAACCTTCGGTATAAAAACCGCCTTTCATCATAGCATGCACCATGCGGGCATAAAAGTTATCATCGTCGGTACCAATATCTGCTATCTTCTTAAAATCGGCTAAAGCGCCGGGCCTGTCACCTGCTTTTAAACGGGTGTTTGCGCGCCTTAAGCGTGTCTCTATGTTACCGGCCTGTATGTCTAATGCTTTAGTATAGTTTTTAAGCGCGGTGTCGTAATCTTTACGGTCGGTTGCTATGTTACCCAGTAGCACATAAGAGTAATCGTTATTGGGGTTCATTTTAATGCCCAGGTTCAAATCGGCCAGGGCAGTAGTGGTATCCTTTAGTTCCAGTTTGGCCCTTGCCCGGGTAATGTAGGCGTAACTGTTTTTAGCATCCAGTTTAATGGCATTATCCGCATCTTCTTTTGAGCCGTCGTAATCCTTATCGTCCAGTTTCATATCAGCCCGGTGCTGATAAGCTTCGGCGCTGGGTTTTAGATCTATCGATTTATCAAAATCGGCAATTGCGCCTTCCCGATCGTTAAGGTTATACTTTACGATGCCATCATACAAGTAAAGTTCGGCGTTGTTAGGGTCCTGCTTTATAGCCTGCCCAAAATATTCAAGCGCCTCCTTTTTATTGTTGTTATTGCTTAGTGCGTTTGCCAGGTACTGGTATAAGTTGGGCAGCTTAGGGTTTAGGCTAATTGTTTTTTTATAGTCGGCAATGGCGGCACTATAATTTTTAAGGTTGCCGTATGCGTTGCCGCGATAAAACAGCGCTTCGACGTTTTTAGGGTTAAGGGCAAGTGCCGCGGTATAATCGGCAATGGCGCCTTTAAAATTACCGGTGTTGCCTTTTGCATTAGCACGGTAATAGATCAGGTCGGAGTTTTTTGGATCAAGGGCAGCAGCTTTGTCGTAATCCTCAATAGCACCATCATTGTCTTTCAGGTTGCTTTTGGCTACACCCCGGTACTCATATAACGATGGGTCTTTAGGGTCTAAAGCGATGGCTTTAGTGAAATCTTCAACCGCCCCGGCATGGTCGCCAAGGCTGGCTTTGGCATTGGCCCTGTAATGGTACATGTCGGCATTGGGGGCTAAAGCAATGGCTTTGGTAATATCAGTTATAGCATCGGCATATTTTTGCTGCGCGTTGTTTGCGTTACCGCGATAAAAATAAGCGAAGGGATTTTTAGGGTCGAGTTCAATAGCGCGGTCATAATCCTGCACGGCCATGGTGTATTCCTTCTGGTCGTTATAAGCATTGGCGCGGTAAAAGTAAGCGCGCCCGTTCTTGGGCTCAAGCTGTATGGCTTTGGTAAAATCGGCAATGGCGGCATTATAGTTTTTTGCCCCTGCTTTTGCATTACCGCTTTGCATAAAGGTTTCGGCCGTTTGCGCGGCGCAGCAAAAAGGAATGAGAAAAAATATGACGAATAATTTGCCCATGTATTTTTATTGAAACTTATCTGAATGGTTTAAACAGGAATGATGCCGATGCGGTAGTGCCATCGCCTGTGTTGCGGCCGTTAATGAAATGCCCGCCCGATAAGAATACCGAGAAGCGCCTGCTAAATGTGTAGCCGTATGTTAACGATGCCTGGTTAAACGCAAAGTTTTTGTTAGTTGCCTGTATAGGCGAGAATTTAGTAAAGCTACTGGCCGAATAAAAACCACTGATGGAAGCCGAGATCTGGTGTTTAAACTTCCTATCCAGCGTTAAACCGAACGAGCCATTGTACCTATCCTGTATTGGGCCCTGGGAGCCAAAATACTGGCGCACGCCATTCTCTAACGTAAAGTAATAGTTTTTACCCAGCACTTTGCCACTGCCCGCAAAGGCCAGTTTAATTTCGGCACCTTGTTGTTTGTAGCCGAGGCTAAGATCGGTATATAAGGGTTGCACAAATGTACCCTGTATAGTAAAGTAATAAATGTAGTTGATGTTGGCCAGGTAATAACGCAAGCCTACTTCCATATCGGTAAAGCCCGAGCTTACGGTTTTGGCGGTATTGTCTTCATACGTATTTCTTACATAAGGCAATAAAGCCACTAAGGTTAACTTGCGGCTTAAACCATATTCGGCATATAACGAAACGCCTAATGATTGGAACTGCCCGCCATTGGCAAAAGGAGTTTTATGACTTAGCGAGTCCCATCCTTTATTGGCATAAAAATAACTGAAAGACGGCGACAGCAACAGCCTTTTTGGCCGTACCGGGAAACCGCCAGCACCACCTGCATGGCCGCTGGCCGGCATCAGCATAACAAGCCCGATGGCTATCAGCAAATACTTTAAATGAGTAGTTTTAAGTAAATTCATCTCTTCGCTATTAAAATAATGCAAATGCGTCACGCATCCACCTGCCCTCTAAATCTTTATACACCTGGCTTACTTCGTGCCCCAGATCTTTAAACACCAGCAGCCTTTTTTTGCCGGGTATAATGTTAAACGTGCCATACTCATTATAGGGTGGGGCGTACGGGTCTAATAAACCTATCCCCATAATGGTTGAGCATTGCAGGTTACTGGCAAAATTTTTCCCGTCGTAATAGTTAAGGTTACCAAGCACTTTGTCGAAAGTTAGGCCGGGTTGTGTTTTAATATATTTTTTAATGTCGTTTATTGGCCAGGTAACCTCGCCATCTAAATTGTTTACATCGCAAAGTATAGGGTTCTGTGCCGAGCAAAGGTTAACCCTTTTATCAAGACTTGCTGTAGCAATGGCTAAATAGCCGCCCATACTACCGCCAGATGCCAGTATGTTATCGTGCTTTAAGTAGGGTTGCGCGTACACAAAATCAACGGCACGGATGCAATCCATAATTACACCACGCATTACGTAGTTGTCACGGTCCTCAATACGGTAAAAAATAAATTCATCGCGGCGGGTATCAATAGGGCCGCGGCTGTTGCCCTGCCCCCTTACATTTAAGGTGATGATAGCAAGGTCTTCGTCTAAACCGGTTATCGGCAGCAAATTTACCTGATAGCCGGGTAAACCCAGCAATACTGAGAATTTGCGGTTCTTATCTTTTGAGATAGGTACCGTCATCCAGCCGTGGATGGTGTAATTATCCAGCGATTGCATCTCTATCAAAAATACTTTACGGTTATCAGTATTCATTTTTGGCATTGGGGTAACCTTAAAGTTTGGTTTCACCTTAGCCAGCTCGTCTTTTGCTTTTTGCCAAAAGGCATCAAAATCTGCGGGTTTGGCATATTTTGAGCGGATCTCTTCGGGTTTTACACCAAATACCCGGCGGGTGGTATCATCATAATCAGAGATGTTCACCATAAAATCAACCTTGTAAAAGCCCGATTTCATGGCAGGCAGTTCAAAATCATATTTCTGTGAGCTTTTCTTACCCAACTTTACATTTTGCTTGCCCGAGCCTAATTTTTTACCATGCTGGGTTATGAGGTATGATACTGTACCTGTTTGCGGCGCATCCGTAGGATTTTTAACCTCGAAAGTATATTTGGCGTTACTGTCAAAAATGGCGTTTTTGTTACCGGGGGTGAGTACGGTAGAAATACCGTCCTCCTCATCCTGCGCGGTAGCAGTAACGTGTTGCAGGCATAGTGTTGCAACTGTACAAAACAGTATAAAAAGTATCTTATTTGATCTGTTCACCATAATTAAGCCTTAATTGCTTCTGAGTTATTTTCGGGGTTACGTGGTTTGTTTTTGATCAAAAAATCCGACTTACGAATATAATGATTTAACGGTTCCTCTATAAGCTTAAACAGCAGTATGGCCACCCCATTTAAAATGATAAAGGCGTATAAAACGTTTAAGTTATCGTACTGAAAAGGCGAGTTCCAATCTTTACCCCATTTATCATAAAGCTCAAAAATATCATCGTTCCATTTGTTGAAATATCGGTGCAGAAAATCGTACATGTACCCAAGGTGGATCAGGTAAAATATATACGAACTTTTGCCAAGCAGCTCCACAAATTTAAAGCTGAGTATCTTTTTAAGAATGGTTGTTTCGGTTAACAGGCCGTAAAAGAACATGGCTATTGATGATGCCAGCAAATAGTTATTGGTAATAATACCAAACGGATGGTGCAAACCTGCTACCTCGCCTTTAGGGATAGGCAGGATGCTCATGATGCCTACGCAAACAAATATGAGCAGGAAACCGCCATAAGTAAACCATGTTTTGGCTTGCCCGTCAATTTTGGGCTGTCTTTTCTTTACAATCAATGCTAATTGGATCCCCGCGAAAAATTCAAAACAACGGCCTAAGAAGGTGTACAGGAACATAAAGGTAAAATTGCCGAAAAAGCCATACCAGTTAACACGGCTAAATATAACTACCAGCAAAGCGCCTATACCTGTTACAACTGCCCATTGCAACCAAAACTTATTGTATTTTTTTGCGAAGTAAAATATGAAAGGCGCCGAAAAATAAAAGCATTCTTCAACGGTTAAACTCCATCCCTGGGCAATACCGGTAAACTTTAACTGATCAAAAAAGCCCCTTACAAAGGTAATGTTCATAAAAAACAGCCCTATGGGACTACCGAAACCGTTGGTCACTTTTTGATCATGCGTAAAATAGTAAGAAACAAAGGCCCCCAGTGTAAGCAGGAAATACATAGGATAAATACGGGCAACCCTGTTTTTAAGATATTGCTTAAACCAGTCGCCGGTTAATTTAAAACTGTCAAAATATCTGAAAGCGATTAAAAAACCCGATAAAACAAAGAAAATAGTAACACCGATGTGCATCTCGTTAAGAAAACGTTGCACAGCACGGGGAAAATTTTCATCAAACGCGTAGGCGTAATGCGATACAAATACAAGGTAAGCAGCTAAAGCGCGCACCCCTGTTAATGCAGGAATATAGTTTTGTAAAGGTTTTTGCACCAAAACGCTTGTTTAAATTATTTTTACGGATAATTGTTCGCTATCGTTATGCAAACAAGATACCACAGTTCTGCACCAAATATCTATCAGAACCTTTGGATTAAGGAAAATAAGAAAAATTTGTTTAAATGGGTTTAGATAAATAGGGAATGTGTATTGGCCATTGCGTCACTCTCTTCGCTGTTATTGGGCATTAAGTAATTGCCGCCTGGCAAATGAACAAGATTTCTCTATGTCGTTCGAAATGACAGCGGGGCTATTAAGCAGAAGCTAATTCACTAACTCAATAAATCACTAATTAAAGCGCACTACCCTGCACTACGCCACGGCTTATTATCCGCTGGTCTATATAGTATTGGATCTCGCTTTTCTTAAGGCCCCAGTTTGGTGCGATAAGCAGTTCGCGGTCGCTTAAGCCAAATAATCGCTGGATAATGATATCGGGCCTTACCAGTGGCAGCAATTCGCATAAAAAATCGGCATACTCATCAATGCTGAAAAGCTTGAATGGTTCGCGTTTGTATTTTACGCCCATTACGCTGCCTTCTACAATATGCAGGTGGTGGAATTTTACAAATTTTATTTGCGCGTGGCGGTTTATCTCGTCGGCGTATTTCAGCATCATTTCTTTTGTTTCCCATGGGAAACCGAAAATGGTGTGTACACAAACATCAAGTTTGGTGTTTTGGGTAAGGGCAAGTGCCTTGATCAGTTCTTCGTGGCTGCAGCCGCGGTTTATCTGGTTCAGCGTATCGTTGTAAATGCTTTCCATGCCCATTTCCAGGTCCACATCAAAGCGGTCTGTATAGCTCTCCAACAGGGCTATTTTCTCGGCGTCGATGCAATCGGGGCGGGTGCCTACGCTTAGGCCAACAATATCTTCGGTACCGTAGCTCAAGGCCTCGTCATACATCATTTTTAAATAATGTGCAGGGGCGTAGGTATTGGTATTGGGCTGAAAGTAAATGATAAATTTATCGGCCTTGTTGCCGTTACGGGCGCGTTCCATACCCTGTATAACCTGCTCGCGCACGGTAGGGGCGTTACGACTAACAGAGGGGGTGAACGAGTCTACATTGCAGTAGGTGCAGCCACCATAGCCTTTGCTGCCATCGCGGTTGGGGCAGGTAAAGCCACCATCCACAATAACTTTAAATACACGGTGCCCCTTGTATTTCTCTTTAAGCCAGGGGCCATAGTTGTTATAGCCCTTTTCCCACGTTGCCGGTACGGTGTCTGTTAATTGCATTGGCGCAAAGATACGGTTTTTGGCAATTGGTTCATTTGCTCATTAGTTCACTGGTTTATTAGCAGTCAATAAAAGAATGAACCAGTGAACTAATGCACAAACTACATCGGTGGTTCGTTGCTATCACCCAATAGTTCGTCTTTCTTCATTTTTACATTACCTGTGCGTTTTAATACGCCCCAGGTAGTTAGCTCGCCCTTAAGCGCCTTGCGGATAGATTTGAACAGGATGTAGTACATCAGCTGGCGCCAAATAAAACGCTGCGGGATAATGTATATTAGTTTACGATAATCTTCCTTCTCCATACGGAAGGCCAGCCAGCCTACCAAAAAGTCAATCAATACAAATGCTACATAGTAGGTAAGCATTTTTTCGGGGTGACTACCAAACAGGCCCAAAATCATAATAAAATCGGCCAGTGGCGAAAATAGCGGCAGGATGATCTGGAAGATAAGGATGTTTGGCATCCCTACCATACCAAAGTAGCTGAATTTTTTATTGAATAACGCGTCGCGGTTTTTCCAGAAACTTTGCATTACCCCAAAACTCCAGCGGAAGCGTTGTTTAAGCAGCGCGTTGATGGTTTCGGGCGCTTCGGTATAGGCAACAGCTTCGGCGCAGTTTTTAATTACATAGCCTTGTTTTAGGATGCGCATAGTTAAATCGCAATCCTCAGCCAGGGTATCATAAGTAAAGCCCCCGGCACTGAATATGGCCGATTTGCGGAACGCGCCTATTGCACCGGGCACTACGGTAATGCTGTTGATGATATCAAATGCGCGCCTATCCATGTTTTGCGCGGTGATATACTCTATCGATTGCCATTTGGTTATGATGTTGTTTTCGTTACCAACCTTTACGGTACCTGCTACCGCGCCAATTTCATCATCGGTAAAGTAGGCCATCAGATGAAAAATGGCATCTGTTTTAAGCTGGGTATCGGCATCAATACAAACCACAAAATCGTTCCCGGCATGGGTAATGCCAAAGTTTAGTGCCGATGCTTTTCCGCCGTTTGGCTTTGTTAATACCCTTACCAGGGGATGATTGCCATACGCTTCAGAAACTACCTGGAAGGTTTTGTCCTTAGACCCATCATCAACAAAAATAATGTTAAAATTGGGGTACTCGGTTTTTAGCAAACTATCAATAGTACGTAAGGCCGTGACCTCCTCATTATAAGCTGGTACAATAATGCTTACCGGTGGTTGTGGGTGCGGGGCGGTATCAATTTTCTTATTAACATTAAATTGCCTTGTAGCTAATATGCCTATTAGTATAATACGGCCCATGGCTAAAAATATAGCTGATAGGAAAAGGTAGAAAAGAAACCTGTTGCCTACAAAGAAGCCAACCACTACAATGTCATAATATTTGCCCCAAAAGCTGCTGTTCTCTTCTTTGGCAACCGGCATCAGGTCGGCTTTGGTTTTTCCCAAAACATCGGCAATGGTGGTAAACTGATACCCGTGCTTTTTAAAGTAGTGGATTATCTCGGGCAGGGCTTTAACTGTTTCTTCACGGGTGTCGCCACCGGCATCGTGCAGCAGTATCATACTGCCATTGTCTTTTTGGCGAATGGTGCGGGCAATAATACTATCGGCTGTTACGCCGGGCTGCCAGTCCCACGGATCTATAGATTCGCCTATGGTAATATAACGTTGTTTACGACTTTCTGCTACCGGTATTACCTCGGCCAGTGTTTGCGGCTCGGCATCGGCATTAAATGGCGGGCGGAAAAGTATAGTGCTATGCCCGGTGATAGATTCTATCAGTTTACGGGTAGAGTTTAGCTCGAGCCTAACTCTGTCTAAACTAATGGTTGAGATGTCCGGGTGAAAGAAGGTATGGTTACCTATTTCATAGCCTTCATCATAAATACGCTTCAATAAAGGGATATTCTTCTCTACCATCGATCCCACAACAAAAAATGATGCCGGTACCTTTTCCTTTTTCAGGATATCAAGGATGCGGGGAGTATAATCCGGGTCTGGCCCATCATCAAAGGTTAAAACAACTTTGCCCGGTTTGTATCCATACCTGCGGATCACATATTTGGTTGGCAGGTCTATATATTTTTGATTGGTAATGGTAAAGGTTGATTTATCAAGCGTTACATCAATTTTACCGGTATGTGGCACTGTTATCAGGTCCAGTACCTCTCCGCCTTCTCCAGCGTAGTCTATTTTATTGTTAAGGCCAACGGTATCTAACCTTCGCAGATCCACCCCGGTTTTACGTAATGAATCTATCGACAGATTTTTTTGAAAGAATGTCCATAAACGTGGATCCTCAAACCCGAGGCGCCATAGTGCCACACCACCGGTAGCCCAGTCATCGGCCATACGGATAATATTAAAATTGGTGGCAGCATCGGCAAAATAAACGGTATGCGTTAGGCTATCGGGCCCCAGGTAACTGTAATGAAGGTTTGCTGATTGAGAATCGTAAATAATGGTTTTCTTATTTTCTTTTGCAGTACTTATGGCTTGCGGATAACCAATAGTTTGCCCAACGCTCCCCTCGCGCCAATCAAAACCTCCGCCAGCTACGGTAAGGATAATTTTTTCACTCGGTATTTTTGAGCATACATCATCTAAAATCTCCTCAACCCAATGCTGGTGCGATATATCACCGGCGTTGCTCATATCCGAGTGCTGATCAATAGCCATCACAAACAAAAAGTCGTTAATGTGCTGCAGCCGCTTCAAGTCATACTCATCATCATAAGGGATCACGTTTGTGGTAACCAGCAGGTTTTGTGCATGAAATATATTGTAAAGATCGTTTTCGAAAGCTATAACGTTTTTGCTGTTACGGTCGGGCAGATCATCAATGTCGAGATTGATGCCATTGAAATTGTAGTGTTTAAGCTTGGCAACCATGCTGTTGATGAAAGCCGTACGCAATTTTTTACTTTTAAAAATACGCAATACATCTTTTCGATCATACTCACCCCTAACATTATCAATATTAACGTAGTTAGAAAGCGTTACCAATACTTGTTTTTTGTATTTTTTGTTGAGATTGATAAGCCCGGTATCTATAGTTACTTTAAGTGTATCGGTATTACGTGAGAAACTGAAACCTTCAGTTACTATCATATCTAATCGGGCAATATGTTCAGCAAGTGAGTTATATGCCTGCGCCTCCCAAGCTTTGTAAAAACCGGCATTAATACGATTGTCGTTATTAGGATGTTTAAGCTGATGCTGCCTGCGTGCTTTTGCTAAAACTTCTATTTCGGCCTTTTCAATTGTAAAATCTTTATACCGCTTTGATTTCTTCAACTCATCTAATTTTTGTTTACTGAGTCTTTGAGGTGCTTTATCAAGATTGGGAAGATCAGGGTACACTGTTGACGTAACCGTAACAACAGCGGCTACAACACCAACTACAAAAACAATTAATAAAATGCGGCTAAGCCATTTAAAACGGTTCCACCTGCCGGGGTTATCAGCCTGAAATACCTGCTTGTTAGAAGACATGAAGGGGATTTAAGTATTAAATTAAGTGATAAGGTGAACTATTAACAACGATTATTTGGATTGTTTGCCAGCTTCAATGCCAGAAAAATCAACCCCGCATTTGCAATTGCTGCCGCAGCTTTTTTTTGTGAACAAGCTTTTATACAATAAACGGCCAACGTAAAAAACGGCTGCAATAAATAATACAATGATAACAACTGCTTGTATATCCATAATGCAAAATTAATACTTTATTTATATACGTACAGACTATTTAAATAGTATAAAGTTTATTTATACGTAAAGTAGCCAAATAGTTAAGCTGCTTTGCGTCAGTAAGTTTATAAAGGAGTATACGTTCCCTTTTTATTTATGCATAAAGGCCACTGTGCCGCCAACCCAGTCAAAATCTTTATTATACCTAACGCCTATCATTTTACCACGGCTAAGCCTGGCAAGGTTAATGGCAAGGGTTGGTTTTGCATCGCCATCGGGCCATAGGTACAACAGGCGGATCTCTATTTTTACACCACCATCCGGCGATTCAAGGACAGGGGTATAAGCTACCTTTTCCTGCAATATCCAGTTCTCCGGGTCTTGTATCTTTTCGATGTCGCCATCCATAATATCGATGATAACCCCCTGCCCGGCAAAGCTGAAGAGTGGCTTTAAAACATAGTTCTGCAGGTCTTCCGGTATCTGCTTAACCTCATGCAAAAACTGCGTTTGTGGAATGTATTCGCCTTGTAAAAAAGGCATGGTGAACTTACTGATGCGATAAAACCAGTTTGGGTGCGCTACCCATTCCACATCAAGTGGCTGGCGGATATCTACTACTTTGTTAAATATCTCCGGGTCGCTTTCTATTTCGTCAAATATCAGGCGGTTATAAATTCTTCGGATGCGCTTCTTTTCGCCTTTGTATATGTAAAACAGCTGATTACCTTCCTGTATCAGGTCGGCAAGGGAAACAACGGGCGTGCCTATATAGCCTTGGGTGATATAAAAATCTACCGCGGTTTTTTGGTTTGGGGCATCTACATCCATTATCACCACTTCATCGGGCTCGTAAGGGCCGATAATGGTTTTACGCAATAGAGCGAGATAACTGCTTTTGCTTAAGCCGTTAAAAAAGATGGTTTGGTTGCCATGAACCTCAAACGCATGCCGGTAATTTTCGGCCAGGTGCAGCTGGAAGCCGTAAAGCGACGGGAAGCCCTGCATCTCTATCAATTTTGGAACGATGTTGCCAGCCTCATCTTTACAAACACCAAAATCTAAAGCGATGAAATGTGAGTGGTCATTCTCGTTAGCTACCCGGCATTTTTCGGGAATGGCGCGTTCGCTTTGTTGTTTAAAATCGGGTTTTAATATGGTGGCAACTATCTCATTACCGGCCTGTATCAGCTTATCCCTAAAATCATCCGTTAAAAACACGGGTGTTTCTGCAATGCGAAATTCAATCGGGTTTTTAAGTCCGGCGTTCAGGTCTACCAAAAAATCAGCATACTTTTCTTCGGTGAAGTTTTGGTTGAAGTTTGTTCTGATAGAGGGGTTCATAAGCAATAGATTAATTCTTCTTTTTAAATGATGCTAACGCTTCATTAAATCCGTCCGAATAGTCTTTTATTGTTTCTGACTTTATTTTAGGCCATTTGGCTTTATTAATACTCAAATTTTTAGATTCGGCTTTACCACCTAAACCTGCAGACATAGCATCCATTCCACTTAAATTTATCCATCGTTGATCGTAAAGTTCTTCATTACTTTCAACAAAAGTTATAACCTTTGGGATAGTTTTTTCTAAAATATCAAGATGTGCAAAAGCGTATTCATTAATGCTTGGGCCAAATAGCTGGTTGTATTGTGCTGCAGATGCTGTTTTGTCGGTGCATCTGTTTACATCATACCTGGCCCTTAGTTGTGCCAGGTAAAACCAATAAATGGCATCGTCTTTTTTGTTTTGTTGAAAAAGAGCATAAGATAAAGCATATATAACGGGTGGGATATATACGTTCGGATTTTTTTGAACGGAATCAATTAGGCTTTGCTTTTTAATGGAGCTTTCACTCATTAGTTGCCCCATGATTTTACTATCCCTGTCCGTATTTATTTCTTTATATATGCCTTTTGGCTCAACCTGGTGATTTTCGACATTTTGCGATTTAACCGACACGGCACAAAACAACAATAAAATGCCAATAATTACTTTCATAACAAGTTAGGATAGGTTGCTGTAATACTCCTGATATTTCAAAATCGCCTCATCCAAAAAATTAGGAATGATTGTATTTTGCGTGTGCACTATTTTATCGGGATCTTCTAATCGTTCCAGCATTTCGCGGTATTTGCCTTCGCCGTGCTCGGCTATTACTTCGTCTTTTTTATCCTCGCGCAGCAGCATGTTTTTTATGCCTGATGCATCTGCCTCGGGGTGAAACTGCGTAGCGAAAAAGTATTCGTTGAAACGGATGGCCATCACAGCGCGGGGCAGGTTAACATGGGGGCGCTCTTTTTCAAGTGCCAATATTTCCATTCCCAGTTCGGCAAACCGCTCTGTGTTTGGATTGATCACCTGCCAGCTGCGCGAATCCACCGTATAAAACGGATCGACAAGGCCTTCAAATACGGGCTCGTTACGGCCTGCTTCGGTTAAATGCACCGGTAATATGCCGAACGACGGCGAACGCCTCAGGTTAATATCGCCAAGATTGTATTTGCGGCACATCAGTTGGAACGAGTGGCATACAAAAAAAACATGCTTTTTCTGCGTGCCCTCTTTTTTATTGTGTGCTTCCAGTTTATCCATCAGGCGGAAATATTTCTTCTCCCACTCGGTGCCCTCACTATCCAGCGGGCTGCCCGGCCCGCCGCTTGATATGTACACATCAAAGCCGGTATCGGGTACCTGGCCTTTTAGGCGTACATCAAAAATTTGGTAACTTAATTCAAGGCCATGCTGCGCCTTGTAACGGTCCAGTATATCCCGGAAACCCCGCATCCCTTCGTTAGCCACACCCTCGTACAGGTCTAATATGGCTACTCTCACTTCCGGTTTATCTGTGCTCATTTCTCTCTTATATTCCCTTTAAAGTTTGTGATGTAATGTAGTCTACCACATCTACAAAGTTATTACTTTGATTGTAAACGGCCAGCTGCCTGTCGGCACCGGTTCCGTTTTCTAAAATTTTGTGTACGTATTGCAGGTCGTCGCGGCAGCCCAGGTCGTCAACTACATCGTCAATAAAGTCCAGCAGTTCCAGTATCAGCGCGCGGGTATTTACTTCAAGCTCCTTGCCAAAGTCTATCATTTTACCATCTATGCCATAACGGGCGGCACGCCATTTATTCTCGTTAATAAGTGCCCGGTTATAGGTAATAAACTTCATGTTGCTTTGGCGCAGTTTATACAGCTTGGCGCAGATACACTGAAACAATGCCACAAAGGTCATGGTTTCATCAATCAGCATAGGGCAATCGCACACGCGGAACTCGATAGTTTCAAAGAATGGATGCACCCGCAAATCCCACCATATCTTTTTGGCGTTATCAATACAGTTGGTTTTTACCAGCAGTTTAATATACCTGTCGTAATCTTCAATGCTGTCAAAATAATCGGGGATGCCCGTTCTGGGGAACTTATCAAATACTTTTGTACGGAACGATTTATAACCCGTGTTACGCCCTTCCCAAAAAGGCGAATTGGTTGATAATGCGTATACGTGCGGCAAAAAGTACCGGGCCTGGTTGGCAATATGTATCGCCATGTCGCGCGATTGAATGCCCACATGCACGTGCAACCCAAAAATAAGGTTTGAGCGTGCGGCCTCCTGTAGTTCGTCTACTATTTCAAAATATCTGGGATGGTCTGTTATTAGCTGGTGCTGCCAGTGCGAGAAGGGGTGCGTACCTGCCGCGCCAATGCGCAGGCCAATATCGCCTGCCAGCTGGGCTACGGTGGTGCGCAGTTTACCTACTTCCTTGCGGGCTTCTTCGGTATTGCGGCAAATGTGGGTGCCCACCTCCACAACTGCCTGGTGCATTTCGGCCTTTACCTGGTCTTCATGGATCTTCTGCGCGCTGTCGACAATTTTCTGATCGTGCGATTGTAACTCCCTGGTTACGGGGTCAATCACCATAAATTCTTCTTCAACACCTAAGGTGAACTCGTTCATAATTGGTTAGGGGTTATTGGTTATTTTCTTCGTCGTAGTAAACTCACCCCGACCACGCTTTGCTGGTCGACCCTCTCTGCTTCGCAAAGAGGGTTAGCTGCAATTTGTTTCCAAAAACCCCTCTTTGCGAAGCAGAGAGGGGGCAGGGGGTGAGTCAACCACTATTTCTTCGCCGCCTTCTTAGGGGCTGCCGGTTTCTTTTTGGGTTTTGCTTCTTCTGTAATGGCGTGGTCAACTGTGCCCGCGCTAACATCTGCTTTGGCAGCTTTTGCCGAAGCAGCCACAAGTGGCTTGCCTGCTGCGCCGGTTTTTACAAACTCGCCCCAGGTTAGGTTGTCTTTATCATCTTTTTGTGCTTTGGCGCGTTCTATGGCATAGCTGGCAGCGGTTTCTACCACCCATTCAAAGTTATCCTGCCCAACGCTGGTAACTTCGGCATCAGGGGCGGGGTTGCAAAAATCAATAGCGTAAGGGATGCCATCGCGTACGGCAAACTCCACGGTATTAAAATCATAACCGAGGTACTGGTTTAGCTGCAAAACATATTTAGTGATGGTATCCAGCATTTTTTTTGATGCAGGCGCTTTGCCATGCTCATAACGCAGATGGTGCGGGTTGCGCGGCTCGTATTGCATAATACGCACGTGCTTGCCGCCAATGCAATAACAGCGGAAATAATCATCAAAAATAATTTCTTCCTGAAGTAGCATTACCAGTTGCCTGGTTTCGGCGAATTTCTCCCACAGGTCGTCCTTGTCGCTAATTTTGTAAACATCGCGCCAGCCGCCGCCGTCAAAGGGTTTCATGTATGCCGGGAAACCTACGTAATCAAATATCGCGTCCCAATCTAAAGGGAAGGCCAGGTTACGGAACGAGCGGTCGGTGGTGCTGTCCGGGTGATCTTTTGATGGCAGCAACACTGTTTTAGGTACCGGTACACCCAGTTTAACGGCTAAAGCGTTATTGAAAAATTTCTCGTCGGCGCTCCACCAGAATGGGTTATTAATAACCGCTGTACCTGTAATGGCAGCGTTTTTTAACGATGCGCGGTAAAACGGTACATCCTGCGAAATACGGTCTACAATTACCGAGTAGCCCAATGGTTCGCCCTGCATCATTTTATCAATGCGTACAAATTCGGCTTTAATGTTTTTTTCACTCTTTTCGTTTATCCTGTCAACAAATGCCTGCGGGAATGAATTTTCCTGACCGAATAAGATGCCTATTTTTTTCATTTTAATGTTTTTATAGTGTAGTTGGTTATGTCTTGTTTTTCTTTTGTCCTGATTCCTGAATCTTAACTTCTTGATTCTACTTTATCGTGCTTAAATAATGCGGGAACATTTCCTTCCAAATCGGCCAGTCATGATTGGCAAACGGGCGGATATCCAGCCAATGGTTAATGTTTTTTTGGTTCAGAATGTTTGACATCCGGATATTATAATCCTTACACATATCATGCTCTGAAGTGCCCAGTATAATATTCATCTGCCAAAGCTCGGGCTTATTGCTGCCGGGCAAAAAATCTACCGGGTTGTTATAAAATATATCGTCGTTATAAAAGCCGTCGGTAAACATGGTTATATCAAAAGCGCTGCCCATGGTAAACAGGTGGGCTACCATTTCGGGGTGTTTAAATGCGAAATTTGCAGCGTGGTAGCCGCCAAAGCTGCAACCGGCAACGGCTACTTTGCCAACGCCGGTTTCGTGCATAGCCCAGGGCGCAAGCTCTTCTACCAACATCTTATCATACCAGGCGTAGTTGCGGGCGCGGTCGGCAGGGTGGATGCCTTTGTCGTACCAGCTGCGGTCGTCAATAGTATCGGGGCAATAGATCTTCACCAGGCCTTCGTCTACAAACCAGCGCACGCTATCGATCAGCCCAAAATCTTTATTTTGGTGGTAACGGCCATTGGTAGTAGGGAAAAGAATAACCGGGAAACCCCTGTCGCCAAAAACCAGCATTTCAAGGTCGAGGTTTAAATTTGGGGAGTGCCAGCGGTGGTATTGCTCAGTCAAGTTGTTGTGTTTAAGATGGTAATATAGCAGGATTGCGTGTAAATGTCAACACCGTGCCAAATAATTCTGTTTTGATTATTAAATAAAAGTATAAGCTTACTTTTGTACCCTTAATTAGTTTTTAATACCATGTACTACAGTACAGACACTGAAATGAAGATAGCAGAACAGGAACTCACCATAACATCAAAAGTACTTGGCCGTGAGGTTACCTGCACTTTGCTTATGCCCGAAGACGGCGCTGTAGCAGAGCCCCTTAATTTACTTTTACTGAACGATGGCCAGGAGCTTGAAAACCTTAAACTGGCTGATACCCTGGAAAATTTATACGAACGTAACTGCCTTAAGCCTTTACTCACCGTTGCTATACACGCAGGCGAAGACCGCATACAGGAATACGGCATTGCCGGCAAACCTGATTTTAAAAAGCGTGGTGCTAAGGCCGACCTCTACACCAAATTTATTAAAACCGAACTGTTGCCGTTTATCTACGAGCATACCGGTATTGATGATTTTGAAACCACCGCATTCGCGGGATTTTCGCTTGGTGGTTTAAGCGCCATGGATATTGCCTGGAATAACCCGGAGCTATTTAATAAAGTAGGCGCGTTCTCTGCCTCGTTTTGGTGGAGGGGTAAAGATTTGGCCAAAGGCTATACCAATGACGACCGCCTGATGCACAGCCTTATTAAAAACACCACCGGCAAACCCGAACTTAAATTCTGGCTGCAAACCGGCACCAAAGATGAAACCGCTGACCGTAACAAAAATGGTATTATAGATTCTATCGACGATACCATCGATATCATCAAAGAACTGCTTGCCAAAGGCTATGAGCGCCCGGCGGATATCCAATACCTGGAAATGCTTGGCGGTACGCACGATACGGAGACTTGGGGCAAAGCCATGCCTAAATTTTTACAATGGGCATTTGGGAAGTAAGGTTACATGTAGCGCCAAATCCGAACACAGGTTGTATCGATAACGAACGTTGGATATTTTAGGTTGATTTTAAGGTGTTGATTTTTAGTATATTGCGAAGTGGTATAGAACTGGCAATGCCCTTTGTACTAAAATATTATCATGAAAAAAAATCGTGCGTCAATATTTCTGGCGTTAATTACCGGTATAGTTATTTCGGCAACAGCATCGGCCCAAAACAAAGATGCGTATACCTATAAACCCGAATCTATAGAATTGTACAACAAGATCCTGCATATGGATAGCGTTTATTTTAACGCGTACAATACCTGCGATATGGATAAACAGGCAGCAATTTACGCCGATAGCATTGAATTTTACCACGATAAAGGCGGGCTGATGACCTCAAAGCAAGCCCTGTTGGATGCCATCAAGAAAAATATATGCGGCAAGGTTACCCGGGTACTGGTTAAGGGAAGCGTAGAGGTTTATCCGATCGCCGGATTTGGAGCGGTGGAAATCGGACTTCACCGGTTTGTTAACCACGCTGAAAGCGAAACTCCCTCAAAGCCCGATAAGTTTATTGTGATATGGCGGTTAAGAAACGATAAGTGGCAGATAACGCGGGTTGTGAGCCTGCATTAATGCATTATCAAGCCGCTTTTAATAATCTCTATCCCATTCCCTAACAATTAAGTAATAATCAGTTAATTGTAAAATGGTGGTTCCTCTTTCAAATGCCAATTGTAAAGCGTATCTTTGCGCCAAATTTAGAGGCCGCATTTCATGCAAAAAATAAGAAATATTGCGATTATCGCACACGTTGACCACGGTAAAACCACTTTGGTTGACAAAATTTTACACAGTTGCTCTATCTTCAGAGATAACGAGCAAACTGGTGAATTAATTCTGGATAATAATGACCTGGAACGTGAACGTGGTATTACCATCGTTTCAAAAAACGTTTCGGTAATGTACAAAGATGTTAAGATCAACATTATTGATACCCCTGGTCACGCCGATTTTGGTGGTGAGGTAGAGCGTGTATTGAAAATGGCTGATGGCGTTCTTTTACTTTGCGATGCTTTTGAAGGCGCTATGCCTCAAACACGCTTTGTAACCCAAAAAGCTTTGGCACTGGGCTTAAAGCCAATTGTGGTTGTAAACAAAGTAGATAAAGAAAACTGCCGCCCCGAAGAAGTTTACGAGCAGATTTTTGAATTGTTCTTTAACCTTGAGGCTACCGAAGACCAACTGGATTTCCCGGTTATCTACGGTTCGTCAAAACAAGGTTGGATGAGCACCGACTATAAACAACCTACTGATAATATCTTCCCGTTGATGGATGCAATTCTGGAGAATATCCCGCCGGCACCTATCAATGAAGGTACACTGCAAATGCAGATCACCTCGTTAGATTACTCATCTTTCGTAGGCCGTATCGCTATTGGCCGTGTTGCCCGTGGTACTATCAAAGAAAACATGCCGGTATCGTTGGTAAAACGCGATGGTACTATCCAAAAATCGCGTATCAAAGAACTTTACACCTTCGAAGGCTTGGGTAAGGTTAAGGCTACATCTGTTAACGCAGGCGATATTTGTGCTGTTGTAGGTATTGATGGTTTTGATATTGGCGATACCATCGCTGATTTTGAAAAACCGGAGCAATTGGAAGTTATCCATATTGACGAGCCTACCATGAACATGTTGTTCACCATCAACACTTCACCGTTTTTTGGTAAGGAAGGCAAGTTTGTAACCTCACGCCACCTGCGCGACCGTTTGTACAAAGAAATGGAGAAAAACCTGGCGCTTAAGGTTGTTGAAACCGAATCGCCTGATTCATACCTGGTATACGGCCGTGGTATCCTCCATTTATCAGTATTGATCGAGACTATGCGTCGCGAAGGATACGAATTACAGGTAGGCCAGCCGCAGGTTATTGTTAAAGAAATTGACGGTGTTAAATGCGAGCCGGTTGAAACCCTTATAGTTGATGTGCCGGGTGATGTTGCAGGTAAAGTTATTGAACTGGTAACACAGCGCAAAGGCGACCTGCTTGTAATGGAGCCAAAAGGCGATTTACAACACCTTGAGTTTGATATCCCATCTCGTGGTATCATCGGTTTACGTAACAACGTATTAACCGCTACAGGTGGCGAGGCTATTATGGCACACCGCTTTAAAGCATACGAGCCATGGAAAGGCCAGATACCGGGCCGCTCAAACGGTGTATTGGTATCTATGGATACCGGTAAAACCACTGCCTTTGCTATTGATAAGCTGCAGGATCGTGGCAGGTTCCACATTGATCCGGGAGTTGATATTTACGAAGGACAGGTACTGGGCGAGCACATCCGCGATAACGACTTGGTTATTAACTTAACCAAAGGCAAGCAGTTAACCAACATGCGTGCATCTGGTAGCGATACCAACGTGCGTATTGCGCCTGCTATTAAATTCTCGTTAGAAGAATCGATGGAGTATATCCAGGCTGATGAATACATTGAGGTAACCCCGCAAAGCATCCGTCTGCGTAAGATCTATCTGAACGAGAATGAACGTAGAATTAACGCTAAAAAGTTCCAGAGCCAGTAATAGGTAACTTTCTAATATTAAAAGAGCCCTCGGTTTAATTACAGAGGGCTCTTTGCTTTTTATATATTTGCAATATAATATGCGCATACCCAGCATCCCCGGATTTGATAAAGAGGCTTTAGAGAAGTATTTTAAGAATACGGGTATGGCGTTTGTTGGCAAAGTTGGCAGCCTGTTTATAAAAATGCTGGTAAGCATCTATGTTGCCCGGTATTTAAGTAAAGCCAATTTAGGTATTATTACCGGGGGCATAACTTACATTTATCTGTTTTCGGCATTAGCCACCCTCGGGCTCGACCAGTTTATTGTTAAAGAATTGCACCAGTTCCCCCAAAACCGCGACCGGATTTTGGGCACATCCTTTTGGATGAAGGTTTTTGCAGGTATGGGCTGTATCCCGCTGATATGGGTGGCATACCAAATATACCCTGCGCACGGTACACCGTACAGCTATGTACTTATATTTTCTATCATTGGCATTGTACAGGCCTTTAATGTGATCGATTCGTACTTCCAGTCGGAGGTGAAATCAAAGTACATTATGCAGGTGCAGATTGCCGGTACGCTATTATCTGCAGGAATAAAGCTGGTGTTAATTTACCTGGAAATGCCGCTTATAGCTTTTGTATATGCTTACGCGTTAGATTTTGTACTGTTAGCAGCCGGTTATTATATCACTTATAACCGCAAAGGCCGTAATATATTTAACTGGTCCTATAATAGCGAACTGGCTAAAAAGTTGTTGCATTACTCATGGCCGTTAATTATATCAGGTATAATGGTTTCGTTATACATGAAGATAGACCAATTGATGGTTCAGAATATTGCAGGTGTTGAAGAGGCGGGAGCCTACGCTACGGTAGCAACCTTAAGCGAGGCCTGGAACTTTATACCTACAGTTATTATCACTACACTTTTCCCGGCTATACTAAATGCCCGGCGGGATGATCTCAACAGATATAAAAAACGAATCCAGAACCTGTACGACCTGATGGTATATCTGAGCCTCCCGGCTGCAATTATTATTACCTTTACTTCGCATTTAATATATAAGGTTTATACCCCCGTATATGCTTACGCGGCGCCTGTATTATCAGTTCATATATGGTCGGGCGTATTTGTGTTTTTGGGAGCGGCCAGCAGCCAGTATTTAATAGCTGAGGGGTATGTAAAACTTACTTTTATCCGTACCGGATTTGGTGCGATAGTAAATATATTGCTTAACCTTATCCTTATACCTAAAATGGGGATGATGGGGGCAGCTATCGCTACGTTAATTGCTTATGCCAGTTCGGCATTTTTTGTGTTGCTTATTCCAAAAGTTAGTAACCAGGGGGTAATGATGTTAAAATCATTATTCTTAATTTCACTTTTTCAAAAAATCATAAAGCGTTGAGTACATTTTCATCACTAATAAAAGTATTAACAAACCCATCGCATTTGCGTGCGCTGCTTTCTTTCGATAAAAAAGGCTACCTGGCCGATGTAGGCTGGTTTAAGGCATTTGATACCAGATCGCCGGTTGACGAAAATGGCAGCCCTATACCATGGGTAACTTACTCTTTTATTGATTTTATAAAACGCAGGCTTACTAAAGAGCATACCGTTTTTGAGTTTGGATCGGGCAACTCTACTTATTTTTACGCCAAATACGCTGGCGTAGTGGTGTCTGTAGAACATGATAAGGAGTGGTTTGATAAGATAGAAAAATCGGCCGCCAAACCCGATAACTCTGAACTGATCTACTGCGAACTGATACGCGATGGCGATTATTGCCGTATGCCCGTTAAACTGGAAGAGAAGTTTGATATTATTATTGTGGACGGCCGCGACAGGGTGAATTGCTGCAAGCAGGGTATTGAAGCTCTATCGCCAAACGGTGTAATGGTGCTTGATGATTCTGAACGCAATGAATATAAAGAAGGTGTAGACTTTTTATTGAGCAGGGGCTTTAAACATTTACTCTTTAGCGGTATTTCGCCGGGATTGTTTTACCGTAAATCAACTTCGGTATTTTATAAAACGGATAACTGCTTAGGTATTTAAATATGCCATTAAAAAGGTTTGCATTAATGCTGCTGCTTGTTATGGTAGCAACTGCTTATCAAAATAGTTTAGCGGGGAGAATTCGCCATATAAAATCTAATAAGCCTGTTTTAACAGATTCAATTTTATCAGTTAAGAATCAATACCAGTTATCCGTAATTAGGGATAGGGCTAAAAAAGCTTTTGCAGGTAATTGTTATGATATTAACTGGGCAACCTGGAGTACTTTTTCTGATGTAAGCAGCACAACAGGTTCTATTATTGATGCTGATGGCAGCCAGATCGGAATTACCATGTCTGCTAATTATACTTTTGGCTCAACACCATCTATATATACATTTTCAAGATTCAGTGGATATCCGGCAAGCATTCCAAATACCACAGTACCTAAAACAACATGGTCGGCAGGTACGGGTGGGTCTACCGATATGTGTTTTTCCAAAAAAGTTACCAATCCGGTTTTATTGTTATCATCATTAGGCAGTACTCAACCAACCAGTTCGCAACTAAAATTTTCTATTCCGTATGTAGTCCTTTATGATGGTGGTGGGATGGTTTACAACGATAGTAAAACGATAACCGGCACTGAAGGTTATGCTATTATTATGTTCCCCGGAGATTTTAATTGTGTTAACATTCAGTCAAATACTCCCGAGAACTATACAAACCTTACCTGGGGTATAAGGCCGCAACCGTTTGCCGTTACCATAACAGATAATAGCAGTACTTGCGGTAGTACTAAGGTTACAGCGAGCGGCGGTGTATCCTATCATTGGGATGGAGGCGACACGCCAAACCAGGCAACCAATACTTTTCATCAAAGTGGCAATTATTTAGTGACCGTAACCAATGCCAGTGGTTGTGTAACCAGTGCATCTAAAACTATTGTTGTAAGTACAACAATAGCGCCTGTTATATCAGCATTTAGTATACCCCAGCAAAGTGCCCCGGCAATTTTAGATGCTGTAAATAAAAAAATCACTATAACAATGCCTTATGGTACAGATTTAACGACATTGCGCCCGATAGTAACTATCCCGGCAAATACTACTGTAAGCCCGGCATCAGGTGCTGTTGTTAATTTTATAAACCCGGTTAATTATACGATAACTAATAGTTGCGCCCAGGTTAGTTATATGGTAACAGTAAAAATAGATAATACTATACCTGTAACTCAAAGATTAGCCTGCCCCGCTGATGCTGTTTTATTAAACGGCGATGTGTTGGCAACACCCCCCAATAACTATGCATGGCAGGTTATACAGGCAGGGGTTTGGGTTAATGCGGCAGGTACAATCAATCAGGCCAATTACACAGCAACTGCACCTGCAAATTTAACGGGATCCAATATTATGCTGGATTATCGCAGGGCTGTAACTAAAGGGGGGAGTACTGTTTACGATTCTTATTACAGGCTTACAGTTACGCCCTCTACCGACCAGAATACCATTACGGTAGACAGGCAGGTTGCTTGTGGAACAGTTACTAAATTATATAATTTTACAGGGAATAGGCCTATTGGGTATACGGCATTAACCAGATACCAGTGGCAAACAAGTGCCGATGGCGTTAACTGGCAGGACGAGGCAAATGTTACTGGCGAATCATGGGGCTTAAACGCACAGATAACAGCAAAAACCTGGTTTAGGCGTGTTAGCGTTACGGGGCTTTGCAAGGCATATAGTAATGTGATAAATATAGATCATATACCCGGCCCTGGTCCGGCTACAGTTGGCCCCCCTGTTACCTTGTGTAATGTTACGGAGTACACACTAACGGGGAATATCCCGGCTGCTGATGAAACGGGTTCCTGGTCGGTAATTTCGACTACAGGATATAATCCTTTTACCCCGGCAAATATTCACGACCCGCACGCGCACATTACCGCCCTGCCGTTAAATTCTACGTTTGATTTTATCTGGACGCTTTCTAAGGCGTCCTGCGATCAAATTTATAGCGCTACGGTCACCATAACAAACGGGGTTACCAGTACCATTACAGATTTTTTTGTGCCGGAGCAGGATGCCCCCACGGTGATTGATCAATTAAACCATACTATAACCTTAAGCGTATCGCCAAAGGTTGACAGGAGCCATCTGATGGGGTTGGTTACAGTAGATAATGGTACAGTTAGCCCGTCATCTGGCACTACACAAGATTTTACCGGCGTAGTAAACTATCGCTTAACCAACCAGTGCAGTTTTGTTGATTATAAAGTAACCATAAACCAGGCAACCCCCACCATAATACATATTTGCCAAAACGAAAACAATGTATTATTACCTGCAGTCGGGGCATCAGGGGCAACCTATCAATGGGAAAGATACCAGGGGGGCGTATGGCAACCCGCTGCCGGCAATAATACCGGTGCAGATTATATTGCGGCTTTTACCGGCAGCCCATCGGTTACCGCAATTGATAGTTATCGCCGTAAAACAACCGCAGGGGGAGTAATTACCTACCAGTTTTATTATGATGTGTATTTTGATCCCTCTGTAAGCAATAATCAGGTAGCTGCCGATAATATTTTAATATGTCAGGGTGGTACACAATTGGTAAATTTAACGGGCAATATAGCATCTTCCGCGGGCGGCAATGTAACCTACCAGTGGAGGGTAAGTACAGATAATGCCAATTGGCAAAGTATTGATAACGCTACCCAAAAAGATTACCACTTTGTTTTTAGCGATGTACTTACTAAGTATTATTCAAGAGTGGCAACATTTGGCGGATGCAGCGTAGTCAGTAATATTATACGGGTAGATTATGCAGGCAATGTAACCACCGCCGATGCCGGCATGGCTCAATCAATATGCAGCCAGGCCCAGTTAACGCTTAATGCAAATATGCCTAAGCCTTTTGAGGTTGGTACCTGGAGCGTAGTTAACCCCGCAGAATACAATCCGTTTAATAGTGGGAACCTGCACAACCCCAATGCGGTGATCAGCGACCTTCCGTATGATGTCAACATTATATTGAAGTGGAGGATTGAGCAAACTGCATGTGGCCTATCATCCGAAAATATGGTTACCGTGCGCAATTACAGCCAGCCTGTTGTAAGTGCCGGTAGTAGTGTGACTATTGACAGAGGCACAAGCACTGTTTTAAACGGCAGCGTTAGTGCAGGGAATTATACGTATGTATGGTCGCCGGCAACAGGTCTCAATGATCCCGGTGTTTTGCACCCGGTAGCATCACCCGGCGAAACTACAGTGTACACGCTAACGGCGAAGAACGGCCTCGACTGTATACAACAGGCTACTGTAAAAGTTATAGTGAACAATGAATTAGGCATCCCAAGTACAATTACGCCAAATGATGATAGCATCAATGACACCTGGACGATAAAAAATATTGATGACCATGCCGCCGAAGTACAGATATTTGACAGGGCCGGCCGGCAGGTTTTTTACTCAAAAGGGTACGGCAAAAAATGGGATGCAACATACAACGGTAAAAAATTACCTGCAGCGGTTTATTATTATATTATCCGTTTAAATGATATTAAAGTAATAAAAAAAGGTTGGGTAACAGTTATTTATTAATATTGCAACATGCAAAAATTGCAAACAAGCGATAACATAAAAACAGCATACGATGAGTTTTATAAAACTCATGACGAAGCCTGGCGCATGTTGGGTGCCAAGTATAAAGCACAGCACATTGTTGATGTTTGTAAAGGGCAATTGTTTAAAAAGGTGCTGGAAGTTGGTGCAGGCGATGGGAGTATTTTGCAAAAACTATCCGACTATAGTTTTGCCCCCGAATACCATGCAGTAGAGATATCTGACAGCGGGGTTGCGCACATTAAATCCCGTAATATAAAAAACCTGGTATCGGTACAGGAGTTTGATGGATATAAACTGCCTTTTGAGGATAATAGCTTCGATCTGATCATCCTGTCGCATGTGTTGGAGCATGTAGAACATGAGCGCCTGCTGCTGCGCGAAATTAAGCGTGTAGGCACGAATTTTGTAATAGAGGTACCCATAGATTATAAAACTAACGTAGATAAGCGTATAAAGCATTTCCTGGCGTATGGCCACATCAATATGTACACGCCAACCTCACTCAGGTATTTATTGCAAACAGAAGGGTTTCGGATCGAAAAAGATCTTACCTCCATCATAGGGCCCGAGGTTACCCGTTTTAACACTTTTATCAACCAAAAAAAGCCAAAAACTTTTATTAATAAGTTTAAGATACTTGCAGCTTTTGTAGTAAAAAATACATTAGTTGAACTGAGCGATAAATTTAAAGAGAAGCTTGCCAATGCTTACACGGTATTATGTATCAAAACAGATAAACAAGCCGATATATTTTAATTAGTAAAGTAATCACTAATTCATTAACTCAATAAATAACTAATTGCCTACACCAGCACCCATAGCCCTATTTGTTTATAACCGGCCTTACCATACCGGCCAAACGCTCAGTTATTTGCAAAAAAACTTGCTTGCCGCGCAAACCGACCTGTTTATTTTTAGCGACGGGCCTAAAACAGATGCCGATAAAGCAAGTGTTGATGCTGTACGGCAATTAGCCAACCAGGTAACCGGGTTTAAAACCGTACAGGTTATTGCGCGCGAACAAAATATGGGGCTTGCCAATTCTATTATAAGCGGTGTTACACAACTGGTTAGTGAGTATGGTAAGGTAATTGTATTTGAAGACGACCTGGTATCTTCACCCTACACACTGCAGTATTTTAATGATGCCCTGGCTCATTATGCCGATACAGAGCATGTAATGCATATCAGTGCCTATATGTTCCCGCTGCAGGATAATACGCTGCCCGAAACCTTCTTTTTTAGAGCTGCATTTAGTTGGGGCTGGGCCACATGGGCACGTGCCTGGAAAAATTTTGAGCCTGATGTTGATGTTTTGATGGCCCGGTTTGATGCGGATAAAATTCACCAGTTCTCTATTGAGGGTACCATGAACTTCTGGAAACAGATGCAGGATTTTAAAGCCCGTAAAAATAATTCGTGGGCTATACGCTGGTACGCATCTGTTTTTTTGAACAATGGGTTAACCCTAAATCCGGCTCAATCGCTTATTCACAACATTGGGCATGATGGTACCGGCGTACATTCAAACATTGAGGATACCTATGGCGTACAGGTAGCGCAGCAAGCCGTTAAGTATTTTCCGGATGTATTACAGGAAAATAAACCTGCTTATAATGCTATTAAATACTTCTTAAAAAATCGTAAAGGGAACCTTTTACAGCGGGGGCTGCGCTTTGCTAAACAGTTGACGTTGAAATATCTGCCCACTAAATAGCGTGTTATTAACATTTAAACCAAATTTTATAGCGTTGTTGAAAAATATTTATTATAAAATATTGTCTACTTAGTATATAGATATTATATTTGGTCAATTATTATATATCCTACCCAACCAATTGTTCTTTATGATATAATGAGGTCAGTAAAAACATAAAAAGAGGAAACCGCTGGTTTTCTCTTTTTTGCTTTATGAAACATTGGTGCGTTCTTTGGTGTTATACCTAAAAAAAGAACTAAACCATGATAGACGAGAAAGACACCTCCCCAGCTGCCAAAGACGGCAAATACGAATTCGATATTCATTACTCGGGCCGCGAAGTACCCTGTACGGTGGTTAAAGAGCAAGACAAAATTACCGTTTGCATTGAAGATAATATAAAGGCCGAGCTTACTGTGCAGGCCGATGGCAATTTGATACAAACCGGTGGAAACGATATGCCCGAATCAGCTATAGATTACATCAAGAAACGCATATTTGGATGATCAGTAGTTTTTAAATAAACTTTAAAGACCTGCACAAGGTGCGCTAAGATTTTAAGCAAGCCGGCTAATATCTGTTAATGTTAAGCCGGTAAGCTAAACCATGGTGCACCTTGTGCTTTTAATTTAAGCCGTTAATCAATTTGCATTTTAATGACACCTACTTACCTTAACCAAACCCTGCGTATCCTGCTGTTGTTCGTTCTTGTTTTTGGTATTCTATACCTGGCCTCGGCAGTGCTTATACCACTTACTTTTGGGGTGGTGCTATCTATGCTGCTTTTACCTGTATGCCACTGGCTGCAAAGCAAAGGTATAAGTAACGGGTTTGCATCTGTTTTAAGCGTAATGGCTTTACTGGTTGTAATAGGCGGGCTTATAACCTTATTGCAATACCAGCTAAGCGACTTGGTGGAAGACCTCTCTAAAATTGAGGAACGGGTAAATTCCATCGTTGGTAGCGTTAAGGATTATGTAAAACAACACTTCGGCATTTCGCACCGCGAACAGCAAAAGATCATTAAAGAACAGCAGGGCAGTACCATGGGTAAAGCAGCCGGTATGGTTACTATGCTGATAGGTTCATTTGCCGGTATTTTGGTAGATGCTATACTGGTGCTGGTGTACACCTTTTTGTTTATCTATTACAGGGCGCATTTCAAAAAGTTCATCCTCCGTTTATTTAAGCCCGAGAGCCGTAAGGAAACCGAAGTTGTTTTGGATGATGCAGGAAAGGTAACCCAGAACTATTTAGGTGGCCTGGGCCTCATGATAGTAATGCTTTGGATAATGTATGGTATTGGTTTTACCATTGCCGGGGTGAACAATGCGTTGTTCTTTGCTGTGCTTTGTGGTATACTGGAGCTGGTGCCTTTTGCCGGGAATATTACGGGCACATCCATTACGGTTTTAATGGCGCTTGCGCAAAGCGGCGATACCCGGGTGGTGATAGGTGTACTGATCACCTATGGGCTGGTACAGTTAATACAAACCTACCTGCTTGAGCCATTGGTTGTGGGCGACAGGCTAAACATCAATCCGTTATTCACTATCCTTATCATCGTAGTAGGCGAGGCCGTATGGGGTATACCCGGTATGATACTGGCCGTGCCGCTGTTGGGCATATTTAAAATTGTATGCGACCATTTTGAACCCCTACACGATTACGCCTTTTTAATAGGGCCACCCAAAGAAAAAAAAGGCGAAGAGGGTAATTTTATTACACGGATATTTAAGAAGAGCAAATAGTTATATTCATTAATAAGCTTTCTTATCCCAATAGCAATTACTTAGCTGCCTTAATTCCTTTTACGTTTACAGATATGATGCTGGCGTGTTTCATGCCCAATGTTTGGCCGGGCACGGTAGTTAAAAACAGCTTTAAATAGGTGTTCATAATAGCCGTTGATACTTTTATAAAGTTCTTTTCGGCTGCATCATCGCCCAAAAAGGCTATTAATGGTTTATTATAATGCCAGGTGCCTGCCGAGTCTATTGTTGCCTCGAACGGGTAGTAAAAATCCTGGTAAGCTTTATGGATAACTATATTATATACCGGGTTTAAATAATCATCGTCTGTACTGTACTTATTATCAAGAAGGCTGGGTTTTGCCTTTACCTTATCAACCGCAACATTCGGGTTTTTACTGATGAGTTGCACCGGTTGCCAGGCTGCGAATGCTTTTTTGAAATCGGTATTAGCTTTGTTCACCATGCCACGCACAAAAGCAGTATCCTGTTTACTGGGGCGTTGTAAAACTGAGGCATCGGTGTGTAATTTGTTTTTAATGAAGTTTTCCGAATAAAGCTTCATGGTTACGCGCGATTTTTTAAGATCCACTGAATCGCCCTCGGTTTCAAGTAATGAAAAAACCAGGCTGTCCTTACTCATTACCTTCATTTTTAAAAACGCGTGGGCAATGTTAAAAACAGAATCGGTACCTAAAGCCAGCGGGAAATTAAAAAACTTGTTTTTTACAGGGCTGTACAGCGCAGCCGAATCTGCCGATACAAAGCGCAGCTTCCAATCGGGCACCAGCCTAAACCCATATTCATTAAAGGTTAGCCCGTTATTTTGCTTGCGCGATACCTCTATAAAGGTAATGCCTTCTACGCTTTTGAACGATATTTTTGTTTTATCCTTTTCTTTGGGGCCGCAGCCTGCAAGTATAACAGATATAAAAAGTACAATTATAAGTTTTAATGTCAGATGCTTATTCACGTGGTCAAGTTACTAATTATTTGTAAAAATTTACCCCAAAACCTCTTCCAATACCTCGTGCGAACGGATATTGCCAAAACCCTCGATGTGCATGGCGTAATATTCCAACAGTTTGTTAATCAGGTAACGGCGTTCATCGTTACTTAGTTTTACCTCATCAATATTGCCAAAGCTGCTTTGTAGCAAGGTGTAAAAGTTTTTGGTGTGTGGTGGCGAGAGGTAACTCACGCTATCTGGCTTATACTTGCTGAACACGCCGTTCTTCATATCAAAAAAGTCGGCCTCGGCCATTAGGCCGCCATGCGGGTAGAACCCCAGGTATCGCGTTAGCTGGGTTAAAAACAACAGGTGGAAGTTGGCCAGTCCGCGGGTTTTATGGTCAAGCAGTTCAATGGCGTTAAATATAAAATCAAATATGGCTTCATCCGGCGTTTGCTGTTTTACAGCTTTATACAATACTTCGTTCAGGAACATAGCTATGCAGCTTTTAATCACATCATAAGGGATGCTTTGCAGTGTGGGCGTGTTCTTTAACTCGGAGATGCGCTGCACGTTGCCATTGCTTTTGTGGTAAACCACCATATCAACCAAATGCAGGGGCTGCAGCATGTTGCGGCTTATTTTTGCCTTGGGCTTTCTTGCGCCGTTGATGATATACGATTGCAGGCCGAACTTTTCGGTAAAGATCTGCACCACCACGCTGCTCTCACTGTAGTCGGTAGTTTTGAATACAATGCCACGGGTTTTATGCAGCATGGAATAGCAGTAATAGTTTTGGTAAAAAAATGATGGCGCCTGTTAGCAATGTAAATATTGCCATGATTAATACAGCCGCTGCGCTGATGTCTTTTACATGCCCGGCCAGCTTATTATAGTCGGGCGATACCAGGTCTACAAGGGCTTCAATGCCGGTGTTAAATAATTCCATCACCAGCACAAGGGCAATACACAGGGTTATCCAATGCCATTCGGCAGTGCTTATGTTAAGGTAAAAGCCAAGCGCTATGGCTATTAAAGCCACACTTACCTGTATCCTGAAGTTTTGCTGCGTTGTAAAGGCAAACCTTAGGCCTTTAAGCGCGTAGCCAACACTCAGGATAAATTTTTTCATGCGATTTTTAGCGTTTTTTGAAATTTTGAACGAGTAACATTATAAAACTGATGCATCCTGCAAGGGCAAAACCTGCCGACCCGCCGTTCATAAAGTCCTGAATTTTACCGGGGCTCACAAACAACTCGGCCGATGCAAATAATATAAGTGCTATGCCCAGCAATAAATAAGTACGGGCAACCTGGTTTTTCATATTGGTATAGTAATTTTAAATTAAGCAGTAGGCCTGTTAACGTACTACAAATATATTTTATTTATGTTAGCAACGGAGTGTTATAAGCCGCACCGTAATAAAAATGGATCTGAAACTAACTAACAAAGTGGCCATTGTACTGGCAGCAAGCAAAGGTTTAGGTAAAGCCATTGCAATAGCATTATCTGCCGAAGGCGCGAAGGTTATTATAGGCTCGCGCGATGAAGAAGCATTGACCCAAACCGCTGCAGAAATAAAGCAGCTTACCGGTAACGATGTGATAGCCCTGCCTGTTGATGTGGCAAATGCCGCGCAGGTGACAGAATTTATAACCAAGGCTGCCAATGCCTTTGGCCGGATAGATATATTACTGAATAATGCAGGCGGCCCGCCCTTTGATAAGTTTGAAAATTTTGACGACGAGCAATGGCAAAAAGCCTTTGACTTGAATTTGCTGAGTATGGCGCGCGCAAGTCGTTTAATATTGCCGCACCTGCAAAAAACAGGCAGCGGGCGTATCATTAATATCATCAGCGGGTCGGTAAAATCGGTGCTGGCAAACTCGGTACTATCCACCGCTATGCGGATGGGTGTGGTGGGGATGGCTAAGTTAATGGCCGATGAATTTGGGCCTTACAATATCACCGTGAACAATGTAGCACCCGGGCTTATCCTTACCGACCGTATTAAACATACTCTACCGGCAGATGTTGATTACGATGATGCCATCAAGCAAAAGGCAAAAGCTATCCCGTTGGGCCGTATTGGTAAACCCGAGGAGTTGGCAGCGTTGGTAACCTTCCTGGCATCAGAGCAGGCTGCCTACATAAGCGGGCAAACTATACAGGTTGATGGCGGCGCGGGCCGAAATATATATTAAGGTTTTTTATTGGCCAGTCTTTTCTTCTTCATCACGCGGAAACCAATAGCAAGCAGGCAGCCAATAACAGCGCCTATTAAAACACTGCCCCACTGCTCGTTTTCGGCCCCAACAGCAAACAGGCTAAATATCGCAAACAGGATGATAAGCACACCAGCAAATATTACCACATAAATTTTCCAATTCATAAGGCAAACTTACAAATTAGTATCCAGCCAAGCCACACGCAGTGTAAGCCATTGTTTTAGTTGAGCTACTTCTCTTGGATAAGTACCCAATACCACGGGGTTTGGCCAAACATACTGGCCTAAAATATTCCATTTAGTAAAATTCTCTTTTGCAGGCAGGGTTAAATAAACCTGGGTATCATCAATGCTTTTATACATAGCAGGGATGCCATTTGCTTTTAAATACTCCCAGCGTGCTTTAACCTTAGCGGCAAAAGCCGGGTCCTGAAACAGGCGGTTAAACCATGGGCCGGTGCGCACCCACCAACCGGTTGGGTTAGTGGCATCACTGTAATCAACATTGCCTGCACCCAGGTCAAAATCCCAGGCAGGGCCCATGCCCAGTTTTCCATTGCGGTCTTTATAATAATACATGCTGCTAAAGTTGGCAGCGTCCTGGTTCTTAAATAGCTCATTTACCAAAAACCAGTTAATAAACGAGTCGGTGTTGATGTATTTGGCGTAGCCGTTAACAGGGTCGGCAAAGTTTGCCCCAAAAATGGCGTTCTCTGTATCCTGTATATAAGTTTTAATATAATCTATCTGGGCCGGGCTTGCATTATCCGGCGATTTTATGGTGAAAGGTATATTGGCCGCCGTACGGAACCAATTTGTTTCATCTAAACGTTGGTCAAGTTCCAGTAAATACCCTCCCGTAAGTGCAGCGCCGCTATTATCACTGGCTTTCATTTCGGTAATATTTACACGGTCGGCGTTCACCTCAACCTGTTCGGTAAGCAGGTAGGTGCCTACGTATTGGCCGTTCATTACCACCTCTACAAATATGCCATGGGGTGTAAAGTCGCCGTTAAGGCTTTGGGCTACACCATCGGCAATATAATTGCGCATCAGGGTTTTATCAGAGTAGTTGGCAAGCAATACCCAGTTTTTTGCTGATGCCAAACCCAGTAGTTTAGCTTTTGAATTAAATTTTAAACGGTATGGTTTTTTGGGCATATCCCAGGTGGAATTACCACGGCCTTTTATTTGCAGGGCAATATCGTTAGTAGTTTGTTCAAATAAGCCGTTAGTGTTTACCTTTAAACTACCGGTAACATAATCATCTTTAGAAACTACCGGGCCCGATGTGGTAATATTAAATATAGGCAGGCCGGTAAAGTTGTAAATGCTTACCGTGTAGTTTTTACTTACACCCTTACTATCAGTTATAGTATAAGTTGCCGGCTTGGTAAAATCATTAACCGTAACACCGCTAACCTGGGTAACGTCGCCAATTTTTACGGTTGATGCCGCATCCCTTACTTTAAAGGTGAGTACAAAGCTATGGCTCTCGGTTGTGCCCGGAGTGTAACCTTTTAGGTTAGTGCCATCGGCGGTTAATGCAACATCTGCAGTTATCTTACCCGTATTATTTTTTGCTTCTAACTTAACCTCGGTAAACTCAGGGCCGGTAACTACAACAACCGGCGGTACAACCGGCGGGGTAACTACATTTTTATCTTTTTTACAGGCAAACAGTAATAGAATTAAACACAGGCAGGTAAGGGTTTTTTTCATGCAGATATACAATTGGTTATGCAATATATTAAAAAAAGGTTAACACAGCGTTAACAACCTGTTGACTTACCTATTACAAAAGTATTCCACGGTTTATTTATACTTGCAGCCATAATGGATCAGGAAACTTCAACTCAAAAATATAAGGCTTTAACCAAGCTTTCTACCGGCGATTTTAAGGCATTTTTATACGACTGCGACGGCACCCTTGCCGATAATATGGGTGCCCATAAACAAAGTTATATCCGCGTAGCTGCCGATGATGGCATAGCCATAGAAGGCGATATTATTGACGAATTTGCAGGCCTGCCAATCCTGAATGTTGTTGGTGAAATAAACAAACGCTACAACACTACTTTTGAGCCGGTTGATTTTGCCGCCCGCAAGCATAAGATATTTTTTAGCGAATATATTGAGCAAACCCAGCCTATTGATTACGTGGTGAACCACCTGAAAAATCATGCGGGTAAAGTGCGTATTGGCGTGGTATCCGGCGGTAGCCGCACTTCTGTTGAAAAGACCCTGCAGGTTTTAGGCATCCTCCACCTGGTTGAGGTATTAATATGCGCCGGCGAAACCACCCATGGTAAACCCTATGCCGATCCATTTTTGGCTGCTGCCAAACAGCTTGGGGTAGACCCACGCCAGTGCCTTGTTTTTGAAGATGGCGATCCTGGTGTACAAGCCGCCGAAGCGGCCGGCATGCAATGGGTACGGATAGATAAAGTATAATGTTGTAAGTTTATACCTTACAATCACCTGTTTTGCGATACTTTTTTCATTTAGGATATTTAGGCACAAACTACAGCGGATGGCAAAAGCACCCCGACGGACTAAGCGTGCAGCAGGTTTTGGAAGAGGCCCTGAGCCAGATCTTTAAAATGCCGATGTATATTACCGGTTGCGGCCGTACCGATGCACAGGTGCATGCCAGTCAATTCTTCTTTCATATGGATGTGGAGCGCGAATGGGATTACGATCTGCTTTTTCGCCTGAACAAATTGCTGCCTGATGATATCGCTATTTTTGATATCATTAAGATGGAAGGCCAGCCTCATGCCCGCTTTGATGCCGTTGAGCGCAGCTACGATTACTTTATCCATACTTACAAAGATCCTTTTTTAAACGGCGTTAGTTCCCTATATGCTATAAAGGAGTGGGACGTAGAAAAAATGCAACGGACTGCCAACCTGCTTTTAAAATACAACAACTACCACGCCTTCTGCAAAATGCCCGACAGGAACGACCACACTATTTGTAATATCACCTCGGCGCAGGTTTATATCAACGCCAAGGGCGACAGGCTGCGGTTCAGCATCTCTGCCAATCGTTTTTTGGGTAGGATGGTGCGCATCATCACCGGCAAACTGATTGATATTGGCACCGGTACTTTAAGCGTGGATGAGTTTGAACATTACTTAATCCATCCGCAGGAAACACAATTGATAAAACCGGCTTACCCGCAAGGTTTGTATCTCAGTAAGATCAAATACCCCTACCTGGATATCCCATCCCGCAGTGATTTTGTACCGATGTTGGCGGATGGATTGGGCGGATTGATAGCTTGATAAATTAATACAAGCTCATAGCCGCCCGTTTCGTTTTCTTACTGATCTGTTTTTGATCAGTAATGAGCATAACCAGTTTGCCTTGCAGGTTAACAGTGTGGTTGTGTGGTGTGTAGCCAATATGTCCGGTCATTTCTTTGCCGCCGATGAGTAGCTGTTTATCCTTTTCTGCTTCCTTTTTGATCTCATCAATACCATAATTCGCAGATGAATCCGGCTTGCCCGAATATTGTGTAATGGCTCCCGTAAAGCTGGCTATCTCCTGCCCAAGCAATATGGGCAGCTTAACTTTTACAGGGCGTTTAATAATTACGGTAAGCTTTTGGTTAGGGTAGCGTTCGCCAAAATATAGGTACACATAATCTTTCTTCGAATCAAAATCAAACACCTGAGGGTTTACGGTTACCTCTTTACCTATGTAACTGGCAACATCCCTTAAACTAATATTTTCCTGCGCAGTTACTTTTAAACAGGTTAAAAGCAATGCACAGGAAAGTAAAAATGTATTTTTCATTGATGTTATTTGTTCATCATTTTATCTCTTATCGCCTTAAATTCTGAACCCTTTTTCCAGCCCGGGAAAGTGGTTTCGTTGCTTAACTTAACACCAAGCTGATACATCAGGTTGGCCGTTTGGGCCATGCCTTTGGTATCCATGGCGTCGCTATACTGGTCTGATGGCTGGTGGTAACGTTGTTCGTTATACTCTTTGGCTTGCTCTTTTCCAAACTCTTCGCCACGCTGAATGCTTTTTGCGCCGTTATGCAGGTCTAACGCAGGTACGCCTACTTTAGCAAAGTTAAAATGGTCAGAACGGTAGTAGCTGCCCGAGCCCGGGGCTTCATCGCCTACAACATCCCAGCCTTTTGGTTTGGTTAAGGCTATCACGTAATCGTCAAGGTCGTTCTGGCCCTTACCGGTGATAGAGAAGTTGCTGGTTTCGCCAAAGTCAGATAGTGCATCCAGATTCAGGTCGGCAACCGTTTTATTGAGCGGGTAAACAGGGTGGGTAGCATAGTATTCTGAGCCCAAGAGCCCTTGTTCCTCGGCAGTAACTGCCAGGAAAACGATAGAACGTTTTGGCTTGTCCTTTTGCACTGCAAATTTTTTAGCAACGGCCAGTACCGCGGCCACACCACTTGCGTTATCAACCGCTCCGTTATAGATGCTATCGCCTTTGGCATCGGGTTTACCAATACCGAAGTGGTCCCAATGCGCGGTGTATAAAATAGTTTCATCAGGCCTTTCGGTGCCCTTTAAAATAGCAATTACATTATGCGATTTAGAGTACTTAAGCGAATTTTTTATATTTAACGATACCGTGCTGTTCAATGGTACGGCCTTAAAATCTTTCTTGCGGGCATACTCGCGGATATCGCCGTTGATGCCTGCGGTTGATAGTAATTTAGAGGCGGCTTCTTCGCTCATCCAGCCCTCCACCTTGCAGCGGTTCATATGTTTATCGGCCTGTTGCAGGTAAAGTTTAGCCCCGGTAAAGCTGTTTTGGATTACCTGCCAGCCGTAGCTTGCCGGCTCGGTTTGGTGCACGATAATTACACCTGCAGCACCCTGGCGGGCGGCTTCCTCGTATTTGTAAGTCCAGCGGCCATAATAGCTCATGGTATCGCCTTTAAAAAGTTTTTCTTTGGCTTTAAAACCCGGGTCGTTCACTAAAACAATAACCGTTTTGCCTTTTACATCGAGGCCTTTGTAGTCGTTCCAGCCAAACTCGGGTGCAACCACACCAAAACCGGCAAAAACCAGCGGCGAGTTCTTCAAACTTAAAGTATCCACCTCGCGACGGGTAGCAGCCACAAAATCAATTCCCGGTTTTAGCACTGCGCTGCCCGCGCCACTAATTTGCAGCGGCTGTGCTGTAGAGGTTATCTCAACCATCGGTACTTCCTGGTAGTAGCTGCCGTTATTGCCCGGCTCAAGGCCAAGGTGTTTAAATTTATCAGCTATGTAGGCAATGGTTTTATCTTCGCCTTTGGTAAACGGCTTGCGGCCAAGCAGGCTATCATTAGCCAAAACGGCAATGTGCTGTTTTATATCAGCCGCCATGCCCGTATCGGCAGATGTATCGGCAGCTTGTTTTTTATCGTTACCGGCGCATCCGGCTAAAAGGGCGGAGAGTGCTAAAAGGCTGATGAAGTTTAATTTCATGATCGGTGTGTTTTGTAAATCAAATATATAAAGGTTTTTTTCTTACCACAGAGTACACAGAGTTTGTAATGATTATTATACACAGAGAATGCAGAGGTGTTTTAATGTGATGAAATCAGTTTGTTAAATTAACCATATCGAGGCTTTACGTCCTCTCTGTGCCCTCTGTGGTTAAAATCTCAAATATCCATGTTAACTTAACAAAATCTCTCGGTCATAATTAGCCAATTAACTATCATTTAATAATAAAATTCCGTATTTTTGCAACCTTTAAAATTCGACGCGAACACATTGATGTACAAGGAATATAAGCAGTTAAATCTATCTCAAACAGGTAAAGACGTGCTGGATTTCTGGAAACAGAACGGCATATTCGAAAAAAGTATCAGCAGCAGGCCGGCAAGCAAGCCGTACACCTTTTATGAAGGCCCGCCCAGCGCTAACGGTATGCCCGGTATACACCACGTTATGGGACGTAGCATTAAGGATATTTTTTGCCGGTACAAAACCCTTAAAGGTTTCCAGGTAAAGCGTAAAGGTGGCTGGGATACCCATGGTTTGCCTATTGAGCTTGCGGTAGAAAAATCGTTAGGCATCACCAAAGATGATATAGGTAAAAAGATAACTGTAAAAGAGTATAACGATGCCTGCCGTAAGGAAGTAATGCGTTATACTGATGTTTGGAACGACCTTACCCTTAAAATGGGTTACTGGGTTGACCTTGACAATCCATACGTTACCTACGAGAACGAATACATCGAGAGCCTTTGGTGGATCCTGAAACAGCTTTACAGTAAAGACCTGCTGTATAAAGGTTATACTGTACAACCCTATTCACCAAAATCGGGTACGGGCCTTAGCTCGCACGAGCTGAACCAGCCGGGTACTTATAAAATGGTGAAGGATACTACTATTGTTGCCCAGTTTAAAGTAAAGAACGATCAGGATTCGGCCTTTTTATTTGATGGTGTAAACAGCGATGTATTTATCCTGGCCTGGACTACCACCCCGTGGACGCTTCCGTCAAACTGTGCTTTAGCCGTTGGCGAGGGTATCAGCTATGTACAAATAAGCACCTTTAACCCATACACCTACGAACCTATCAGCGTTGTATTGGCTAAGGATTTGGTGAAGAAATATTTTAAGGCCGAAGGCGAGAACGCATCTTTTGAAGATTACAAAGGCGGCGATAAAATTATACCGTGGGCGTTAACCCGCGAGTTTAAAGGAACTGACCTGCTTGGCATCCATTACGAGCAACTGATGCCGTATGTAACCAATGCTGAGCTGGAGAAAAATGCCTTCCGTGTTATCCCGGCTGATTTTGTTACCACAGAAGACGGTACAGGCATTGTGCATACCGCATCTGTTTTTGGTGCGGATGACTTTAGGGCATGTAAGGAAAACAACGTGCCATCGGTAATGGTAAAGGACGAGAACGGTAAAGAAGTGCCTCTGGTTGATAAGCAAGGCCGCTTTGTAGAAGAGGTTACCGATTTTGCAGGCCGTTACGTTAAAGAGGAATATTATACTGATGCAGACCGCGCGGCAGAAGGTTTTAAACCGACTGATGTACTGATCTCCATCAAACTAAAAACAGAGAACAAAGCGTTCGACGTTAAAAAATACGAGCACAGCTACCCGCACTCGTGGCGTTCTGATGAACCTATACTATACTACCCGTTAGATAGCTGGTTTATCCGTACTACCGCTGTGAAGGATAAAATGGTTGCGCTAAACAAAACCATTAACTGGAAACCTGAAAGTACCGGAACAGGCCGTTTTGGTAACTGGCTGGAAAACCTGGTGGACTGGAACCTGTCGCGCTCACGTTATTGGGGTACCCCGCTGCCTATCTGGCGCGAGGAAGATGGTAAAGAAGAAAAATGTATCGGTTCGATTGAAGAGTTGAATGCCGAGATCGAGAAATCTATAGCGGCCGGTTTAATGCCTGAGGGCTTTAAGCTGGAGGATATGCACCGCCCTTACGTGGATGATGTGATATTAACTTCATCAACCGGCAAACGCATGTTGCGCGAGCCCGACCTGATAGACGTTTGGTTTGATAGCGGCGCTATGCCTTATGCGCAATGGCACTTCCCGTTCGAGAATAAAGACGAGTTTGCTGCTGCCTACCCGGCAGATTTTATTGCCGAAGGTGTTGACCAAACCCGCGGCTGGTTCTTTACCCTGCACGCTATTGCGGTGATGCTGAGCGAAGCCAGCGACGAGGTGAAAGCCATAAACGAACTTGTTGGCAACAAAGGCGTAGCGTTTAAAAACGTTGTATCAAACGGGCTTGTTTTAGACAAGAACGGCAATAAAATGTCGAAACGTTTGGGCAATGGTATCGATCCGTTCGAGACCATTGAGCAATTTGGCGCCGATGCTGCCCGCTGGTACATGATCAGCAATGCTTCGCCATGGGATAACCTGAAATTTAATATTGAGGGGTTAGACGAGGTTCGCCGTAAGTTCTTCGGTACGCTTTACAATACATACTCGTTCTTTGTGCTTTATGCCAACATTGATAAGTTTAAGTATGAAGAGGCCGAGATAGCTTTAGATAAACGCCCCGAGCTTGACCGCTGGATCATATCATTACTAAACACTCTAAGCAAAGAGGTTGACGGTTTTTACGCCGATTTTGAACCCACCAAAGCTGCCCGCGCCATACAGGAGTTTGTTGACGCACACTTTAGTAACTGGTATATCAGGTTAAGTCGCCGCCGTTTCTGGAGGTCAGATAATTCTGAAGATAAGCTATCGGCTTATCAAACGCTTTATACCTGCCTGATAACTATCAGCAAATTAATGTCGCCTATTGCGCCGTTCTTTGCCGAGCGTTTATATACCGACCTGAACAGCGTTACCGGTAAAGAAGAGTTTGAATCGGTACACCTGGCTTATTATCCGGAGTATCATAATGATCTTGTAGATACCGCTTTGGAAGAGCGTATGCAGATGGCGCAGGATATCTCGTCATTAGTGTTATCGCTTCGTAAAAAGATAGAGATCCCGGTACGCAGGCCATTAAGTAAAATTTTACTGCCTATACTGGATAAGACCTTTAAAGAGCAGGTAGAAAAGGTAAAAGAGCTGATCCTGTCTGAGACCAACATCAAAGATATTGAGTATATTACTGATGCGGCCGGTTTCATTAAAAAGAAGATAAAACCAAACTTTAAAGCCCTTGGTGCTAAGGTAGGTAAGGATATGAAAGATGTAGCCGCTGCTATTAACGCATTTGGCCAGGAAGATATTTCTAAACTGGAGAGCGATGGCTCTATTCCGGTGCTTGATGGTAAATATGAGATCCTGTTATCTGACGTGGAAATCATTGCCGAGGATGTTCCGGGATGGCAGGTTGCAAATTTAGGAAAACTAACCGTGGCTTTAGATGTTACGATAACCGACGACCTGAAAGAGGAAGGTATTGCCCGCGAATTTGTAAACAGGGTTCAAACCGAACGTAAGAATAAAGAATTTGAAGTAACCGACAGGATAAATGTGGTAGTAAATTGCGGCCCTGAGATCTGGAAAGCACTGGAAAACAATTTATCATATATTTGCGCCGAAATTTTAGCTGACAGCCTTGTGCTTGATAATCAGTTAACTGAAGGTACAAAAGTTGTTATTGATGAGTACGAAATTTTGATTGCTATAAGTAAAAGTTAAATGGAAAACGAAAAAACAAGGTATTCTGATTCAGAATTAAAAGAATTTAAGGACCTATTATTAGAAAAATTACGCAGCTCTAAAGAAGAGCTTAATGCACTGGCCACTTCATTAAGTTCGCCAAACGCGAACGGTACTGATGATACCGCCGGTACGTACAAAACACTGGAGGATGGATCTGCGACGTTGGAGAAAGAACAAATTAACCAGTTAGCTGCGCGCCAAAAGAAATTTATTGAGCAGTTAGAGGCTGCTTTGGTACGTATAGAAAATAAAACCTACGGTATTTGCCGCGAAACCGGTAAGCTTATCCCTAAAGAACGCTTGCGTGCAGTGCCGCACACAACGTTGACTATGGAAGCAAAACTGAAGCAGTAAATGAAGGCGGCATACACAAAACCTTTTTTAACTGCTGCTATTATTATCCTTGTTGACCAGATCATTAAGATCTGGGTAAGGGGCCACATGTCGTTAGGCGAGGAGATCCGTTTCCTGGGCAACCGTGGTATGCTCCATTACACCGAAAACAACGGCATGGCCTTTGGCATGGAGCTTGGCGGCGAGCTGGGCAAACTGGCCTTAACACTGTTCCGTATTGTTGCGGTATGCGGCATAGGGTATGCGCTGGTGTTCCTGATCAAGCACAAGTACCATCGTGGGCTGATCATGATGGTGGCTTTGATACTGGCCGGCGCGCTGGGTAATATTATCGATTCTACCTTTTACGGCATTATTTATAAATACGCGGGCTTGTTTCATGGCCGTGTAGTTGATATGTTTTACTTCCCGCTACTTACAGGTCAGTTCCCTAAATGGGTGCCAATATGGGGTGGCGAGGAATATATTTTCTTCCGCCCGGTGTTTAACCTGGCCGATGCCGCTATATCAGTAGGTGTTATTATGATACTGCTAAACCAAAAGCGCTACTTTAAACATGAAGAGCCTGAAGTCAGCAGCCCTAACAGCGAAATGGTAGAAGAGTAAAACTTCTTATATAATTTGAAAGCCTCCTGATTATTGGGAGGCTTTTTTGTTTTATCTACCGCCATTGCGAGGAGCGATAGCGACGTGGCAATCTCCAGCATGCTTATCGCCTACTTTTCTATTGAAGATTGCCACGCTACGCTCGCAATAACGCGCGGAGAATAGGGTGCCGGGATGGCGATATTGATTCATTAAACCAAACTGCCCAAACCCTGTCTCACACTATATTAATAAGTACTGCCATCTTTTTTAATGATTTTATTAACTTGCACTTGTAAACCAATACACTCCTGATGAAAAAGTTCCTGATATTGATCTCTATCCTTTCGCCTGTGCTGGGTATCGCGCAGAAAAAGCCGGTATTCCCAAAAACGTTTGATCTGGTTGTTGGTGCTTATACCAGCGGCAGCAGTAAAGGCATTGCCGTTTACCGGTTTTATACCGAAACCGGCAGATTGGCTTATTTAAACCAGATAGATAACGTAAGCAACCCATCGTACTTAACAGTATCAAAAAATAACAAGTTTGTTTATGCCGTAAACGAGAACGATCAGGGCGAGGTAAGCTCATTTAGCTTTGAGCCAAAAACAGGTAAACTAACTTTCATCAATAAAGTATCAACTTTAGGCGGTTCGCCATGTTATGTTTCGGTTGATAAAAACCAAAAGAACCTTTTTGTAGCCAATTATTCGGGCGGTAACATCGCGGTATTACCTTTAAATGAGGATGGATCTATTGGTGCGGCTGTGCAAACCATAAAAGACGGCGGCCACGGCCCAAACAAGGAACGCCAGGAAAAAGCGCACGTGCATACAGCCGTTTTGTCTCCCGATGAAAAATATGTGTTGTATACTGATTTGGGTACCGATAAAATAAACATCACTAAATATAAAGGGGGTAAAAATAATCCTATTGTGCCTGCAAACCCTGCGTTTGTAAGCGTAACGCCTGGCTACGGCCCGCGCCACCTTGCTTTCTCAAACGATAAAAAAACCATGTACCTGATAACGGAGATGGGCAGTTCGGTAATTGTGTTTGATTACAATAATGGCAAACCAAAACAAAGACAGGATATTACATTATTGCCTGATGGGTTTAAAGGCCAAACCGGCGCGGCTGATATTCATATCTCGCCAAACGGGAGGTTCCTGTATGCTTCCAACCGCGGCGATGCGAATGATATTTCGGTATTTAGCATAAACCAGGAAAATGGCGAACTTACTTTTATAGAGCGTAGGCCATCCGGCGGTAAAGGCCCGCGTAACTTTATTATTGACCCAACAGGTAAATTTCTTATTGTAGCGCACCAAAACAGCGATAATATCACCGTTTGGCGTTTAGATGAAACAAGCGGAAAAATAATGCAGGTCGTTAATCGTGTAGAGGTTGGCAACCCGGTATGCCTGCAATTTGCACCGGCTATGTAAGCTGAAGGCTAAAGCCGAAAGCATATAAAAGCAAAAAGCTCAAAGCACAGCGGTTATACCCGATGCTTGAGCTTTTTGCTTTTGCCTTTAAGCTTTTTTACTGCGCTTTGGTAAACGAATATATGATGTAACCGTTGCTGTTACCTATAGCTACAGGCGAGCGCAGGCTCATGTTAGCATTATCAATGCTGCCGATGTCTAAACGGTAACCTTCCTGTACATTTTTGGCTTTATCGCCCTGGTAAAGTTTTTTAAATTGGAACTGTGTACCAGTACTGCCGCCGTTAAACACCGACCAGAAAATGGTTTGCGAAGCGCCATTTTGTAACGTGTAAATACCGTTACCGCTGTTGGTGAATTTCCAGGTGCTGCCTACAAAATCACTCGGTGCTGCCTGGTCAAATACGTTATGTACAGCTCCGGGTAGCAACCCGTCGTAGCTTACGTTGGTTAGCGTCCAGGTGCCTACAAACTTACCGCGCGATATGCTGCTGCCAGATGTTGTAGATGCCGTTGTGTTTTGTGGTGTTGAACAAGCCGAAAAAATAAAGGTTAAGGCTAAAATGGCAAGGGATGTGTGAAATATCTTTTTCATGTTCTATCTTATAAATAATATGTGTTATTTGGTGTACTAACACAAATCAAGCCAAAAGGTTATAATAATATTACGATTTGCAGTTTGATATTTCTTGTTTGCTTTGTTCTATGATCTCTTTATAATAGTTTTCATATAAAGGCATAATATTAGCAAGCTCCAATTCTTTAGCGCGCTTTAGGGCATTCTCCTTAAATTGGGTTAACCTGTCTTCATCCTCCAGTATATAAATGGCTTTTTCGGCCATGCCATCTACGTCGCCAATGTCAAGTAAAAAGCCGGTAACGCCTTCAATATTAAGTTCGGGCAAACCACCTGCATTACTGCTTATAACCGGCACTTTGCAGGCCATGGCCTCTAATGCCGCCAAACCAAAACTTTCTGATTGTGATGGCATCAGGAATAAGTCTGACACCGAAAGGATCTCTTCAATAGCATCCTGCTTACCTAAAAAGCGTACATGTTCGGCTATACCCAGGTCGCGGCATAAGCGTTCGCACAACGAGCGTTCGCCACCATCACCTACCATCAATAATTTGGATGGGATCTTTTCTATTACTTTAGCAAACATCTTTACCACATCTTCGGTACGTTTTACCTTACGGAAGTTTGAAGTATGCACCAAAACCTTTTCGCCATTTGGGGCTATGGCTTTTTTAAAGTGATCTTTAGGCTTAAGGCTAAAACGGGTAAGGTCAATAAAGTTTGGGATCACCTTAATGTCCTTTTCAATTTTAAAGTACTTGTAGGTGTCGTTTTTTAGATGTTCTGATACTGCCGTTACCCCATCACTTTGATTGATGGAGAAGGTAACCACCGGCTTGTAGGTGCTATCCTGCCCAACAAGCGTAATATCGGTGCCGTGCAGGGTAGTTATAAATGGAATAGAGATGCCGTAGGTGGCCAATATTTGTTTAGCCATAAACGCTGCCGAAGCATGCGGGATGGCGTAATGCACGTGCAGCAGGTCAAGTTTTTCAAACCTTACTACATCAACCAGGCGGCTGGCCAATGCCAGTTCATAAGGCGGGTAATCAAACAAAGGGTATTGCGATACTGATACCTCATGGTAAAAAAGGTTCTCCGAAAAAAAATCGAGCCGGGCAGGCTGGTTGTAAGTTACAAAGTGAATTTGATGCCCGCGGTCTGCAAGGGCCTTACCTAATTCTGTTGCAACAACCCCGCTTCCGCCAAAGGTGGGATAACAAACTATTCCTATTTTCATTTTGTGTGATACGCTTTAAGCCCTAACCAATGTTAGTTTATTTAACACTGATAATGAGCATGCAAGTTTAACAGCAATTTATTGTAAAAGTGTTACCACTATGTAAAATGATTGATAGGTGAATTCGCGAATGAAGTTTAAAGTGGAAAGTTTAAAGTAAAGCCCCGTTAAAAAAATGACCCAATGACAGCGAAGCGTAATAACCCAATTACCTTATATTATGCTATCCCCGCTACCCATTTAACAAGGGAGGCGTTCACCAGGTTATTAATAGCATTAAGTGCGGCGCTGCTTTTTGATGTTTTTTGCAGGTCGGCGTGGTATATCATGTGGTGTACACCTAAAACCTTCAGGGTTGCATCGGCGGTGATACTTTCTGTACGTTTATAGCAGCAAACTTTAATGTGTTTATAGAAAACGTTGGTTTGTAAGCGGCGTAGTACACGTTCGAGGTTACCTGCCATGTGTGCATGATCAAACAAAATAACATCGGGTTTTAATTCATGTATTGACGGAAATATCGAGGCTATTACCGAAATGTGTTTCACGTTATCGTACTCGGCCAGTAATTGGTCGGGGAAAGCCTGCGGAGCTACCAGAAGTACTCTCTTAGAACGGGTACGTATCATGCTCAATCCATTTGGGGGACGTAAATATAAAAGCTATATTTTACAAAACCAACCCCCTTGAGCGAAAATTAATATTTAATTAACTGTTAATGAACGGGTCGCGCGTCTGCTGTGTCTACGGCATTACGCCCGGTTGGGTCGGCATTGCCTTTGTTCATGCTGTCTTTTTTGGCAGTGTCGGCCGCCCGGGTATTGTTAGGGTCGCCGGTACCGGCTTTTGCAACCGTGTCTTTTGTGCCGCCGAGGGTTGCGTTACTGCGGTCGCCGCAGGCGGTAATTGATGCCGCTAAAAATATTATGGCTACTGTAAATCGTATGGCTTTCATGGTAATACGAGTGTTGGTGTAATCAGGTAAACAGGCCTGTAAAATAAAAGTTTCAATAGCCTTAAACAAAAAAGCAGGCCCTGAAACAAGCCTGCTTTTTTATATATAGCGGGTTAATTATTTTATCTCGAAGATGGCGTTGATCTGGAAGCTCAGTTTGATCTTTTTAACATCAATGTCTGATTCAGGAGTGGCCGAATCTGCCGCTGCTCCTTTAAACTGCACCGCGTACATTCTTGGTTGCGGAAAACTGCTGTTATCGCTTTCGGTAATGTTTAGTACGCTGCCCAGTTTATCGCCGAGGCCATTAACTAAAAAAGCTGCTTTATCACGGGCGCCTATCAGCGCTTTCAGTTTTAAGCCATTTTTAATTTCATTGATCTTTGAGTAATCATAGCTGTCGATATTGGTGCTTTGTATGCCTTTTGCATCAAGCTTGCTCAGTATCTGGTCAAATTTATTCAAATCATGAAACTTGATATTGTACTGTTTACTTGCCAAAAAATCGGGGTTTTTCTTTTTCTCGGTTTGGTAGTTCCATGATGATAAGCTGTTGATGGTAAAATCCTCTTTGGCTATACCTGCTTCGGCAACTGCTTTTTCCAGTTGTTTTTCCAGCTGCGAAATAGTCACTTTGGTTTTACCATTCATGTATTCCCTTAATGAAACAGATACGTTGATGATATCCGGAGTAACCTCCTGCTCGGCAATGCCGGTAACTTCAATTTTACGGCGCAGATCTGCGCTTTGTGCGAACGCCCCAAACGTGGTAGCAACTAATGCGGCTATTAAGAATAATTTTTTCATAAGTATTAAATATATATAATGTGTAGAGTTAATTACGTGCAAAAAGTTTAATCTGTAACACGCATAAATAATAAATGTGTAACCCAAAACAGGGTTTGGTGTTTTAATATGGTGATAATAAAGAGGGTAGCAGAGGAAAAATATTTAATAATATTTCTTTTTGGCAACAACCCTTAATTGCTTTGTCGCTACATTGCCCGCAATGGGGTTATCCCTTATTTATCCGCCCTATTAACCGCTAATAACAAAGCTTTTAACTATCCGGCAACTATCCAAAATTTAAATTTGCTAAAAGGATTGAAAACCGTATTTTTGCAAACTTAATTTTAAAATACAGATGTCAGCAACCGAGGTGAATACAAAATCTACAGCAAACAAAAACAATGTTGTAAAGAGCGGTAGTTTTGTTCAGGAGAACCAAAAAAGCTTATTATTTATTGCAGCAGCCATTGTTATTATGGTTGTTATTTACATTGCATACCTTAAATTGTACCTTGCACCAAGGGAAGTTACCGCTGCAAACCAAATGCACGTAGCGCAGGATTTTTGGGCTAAAAAAGATTGGGACAAAGCCATTAACGGCGATGCCGGTTACCCTGGTTTCAAAAAAATAATAACTGACTACAGCAACACTAAAGTTGCCAACCTTGCTTACTTTTACTTAGGTACTGCCTATTTAAACAAAGGCGAATACCGCCAGGCAATTGATAACTTAACCAATTACCGTGGTGATGATAACATGGTTGCAGCCGAAGCTTTAGGCAGCACCGGTGATGCTTATGTTGAATTAAAAGATTACGACAAAGCCGAAACTTATTTCAAAAAAGCAGCTGATAAAGCAAGTAACAAATTCCTTACTCCGTTTTATTTAAAGAAACTTGGTTTGGTTTACGAGGCTAAAAAAGACAACAAAGCAGCAGCAGATACTTACAAAAAAATCAAAACCGATTATTTTGACAGTGCCGAAGCACAAAATATTGACGAGTACATTGCCCGCGTTGACGCGAAGTAATTAATTCTGATACCATAACAATATTGTAATGCCTGCCCCAAAAGCAGGCATTATTTATTTAAAACCGATTTATATCTTTACCACATCATTTACGACATATGGTTTTTCAAATCCAAAATCGTAAATCTAACATCTAAAATAAAAGCATGGCTACTCAATTAAAAAACCTGTCAGATTTTTCAACCGCCAGCGAGATCCCATCAGCCGAAGGCTACAGCTTTGGCATTGTGGTTGCCGAGTGGAACGCCGAAATAACAAACGCGCTTTACCAGGGTGCTTATGATAGCCTGATCAAATACGGTGCAAAAGCCGAAAACATACATTCGTACCCTGTACCCGGCAGCTTTGAATTAACAACAGGTGCCGAGCTGCTATTAAAAAATAAAAAGCCTGATGCCGTGATAACCCTGGGCTGCGTAATACAGGGTGAAACCCGCCATTTTGATTTTATTTGCGCGGCAGTTGCAAACGGGGTAACAAATGTTGCTATAAAATATTCAAAACCTGTTATATTTGGTGTATTAACCACTGATAACCAGCAGCAGGCTATTGACCGCAGCGGCGGCAAACATGGCAACAAAGGCGACGAAGCCGCGGTAACGGCTATTAAAATGGCTAAACTGAACGAAACTTTAATAGGGTAAACCCGTATAAATATTTAGTTTAATAAACATAATGAAGAAGATCTTATACATAGCAATTATAGCACTGGCACTGGGCAGCATGGCTTCATGCTCAAACAAATTATGCCCTGCATACGGTTCATACCCAAGCCACCGTTAAACGCAGTTTTTTGTCATTTTTTTGCCTTTAGCCTAAAACTAAAACCAGTTTTACATTGTTTTTACCGTTTAAACAGGCACTATACATTACTTTTGTTTTATGGAATGGATATCGTTGGAAACGGCTGATCAGCTGGATAATATTAAACAACAGCAGGGCTACAGCCTGATTTTTAAACACAGCACACGCTGCTCTATCAGCATGATGGCTAAAAGGCGATTTGAGCTTGACTGGGACAACCTGCCTGCCGATATGCCCCTTTATTTTTTAGACCTTATCAAACACCGCGACCTATCTAACAAGGTAGCTGCTGATTTTTCGGTTTATCACGAGTCGCCACAGCTATTGCTGATCAAAGATGGCGAATGTATCCTCGACCAATCGCACGGCGCTATCTCTGTTGATGAAGCCATGAGCGTGCTGGCTTAGGTTAGAGAATCAGGATTTTTAGAGTCAGGAATCAAGACTGAAAAAATATATGATCCGCAGGAGTTTTTCCTGCGGATTTTTTGTGTTATATCATCTCTATTATACACCTCGTCATTGCGCCCTTGTTGGTGTTGTCACCAACAAGCCGTCATGTATCCAAACTTTGCATATGTTCACCGTCCTAAAGGTTGTTGGTGACAACACCAACAACGGCGGAAATAGTTTCAATCCTTACAACGTTTCGCTCTTGTTGGTGTTGTCACCAACAAGTCGCCATGCATCCAAACTGTGCCTACGTTCACCGTCCTAAAGGTTGTTGGTGACAACACCAACAACGGCAGAAACATTTTATCGTTTCTAAGTAATATTCGTTTACAAGCAGGATGCACATACTTTATTTTTAACTAATTTTGTAGCATGATAGATTTGCCTGTAGTACCCTCCAACCAGCCGCAGCGTAAGCCCGATTGGTTAAGGGTTAGGCTTCCGGTAGGGAAGGAATACGCCCACGTACGTGGCCTGGTTGATGAGCATAAACTGCACACTATTTGCGAAAGCGGTAATTGCCCTAATATGGGTGAGTGCTGGGGAGCAGGTACTGCTACGTTTATGATATTGGGCAACATCTGTACCCGTTCGTGCTCGTTTTGTGCAGTTGCAACAGGCAGGCCTTTGGCAGTTGATACCGACGAGCCAAACCGTGTGGCCAACTCGGTTAAACTGATGCAGGTAAAACATTGCGTTATTACCTCGGTAGACCGTGATGACCTGAAAGACGGCGGTTCTATCATTTGGGCCGAAACTATCAATGCTATCCGCCGCGAAAGCCCGGATACCACACTTGAGACTTTACTGCCCGATTTTCGTGGCATTTGGGATAACCTTGACCGTGTGCTGGAAACCCGCCCCGAAGTAGTATCGCATAACTTAGAGACCGTACGCCGCTTAACCCGCGAAGTACGCATACAAGCCAAATACGACCGCAGCCTTGAAGCACTGAAACGCACATCGGCCGCAGGCGTACGTACCAAATCGGGCATTATGCTTGGCCTGGGCGAGCGCGAAGAAGATGTACTGGAAGCAATGGACGACCTGCTGGAAGCCGGCGTACATATCCTTACTTTAGGCCAGTACCTCCAGCCAACCCGTAACCACCACCCGGTTATTGATTGGATACACCCCGACCAGTTTGCAAGCTATAAAGAATGGGGTTTAAAGAAAGGTTTTAGGTATGTAGAAAGCGGCCCGCTGGTACGCTCATCATACCATGCAGAAAAACATTTGTTTGAAATGTAATAATTCCTTTATATCTTCAACACGTTGAGCCCCAAACGCAAAATATCGCTATCTGAAGAGGAATTAATTCTTGCTTTGCGCAACCGTGAGAAGATCGCGATTGAGGCTTTGTACGATATGTACTCCGCCTCGTTGTTTGGTGTTATCTCACGCATTATTACTGATGAGGCTATCGCCGAGGATACTTTACAGGAAACTTTTGTAAAAATATGGCATTCGTTTTCGGGCTACAGCAGTGAAAAAGGCCGCTTATTTACCTGGATGGTAAATATCGCACGCAATTTAGCTATTGATAAGGTTCGGTCGAAAGATTTTAAGAACCAAAGCAAAAACCATGAGCTTGAAAATAACGTAACTTTCATTGACGAACAAAAGAATACAGTTTACAAGCCTGAGTTATTGGGCATCAGGGATTTGGTATCTACCTTAAAACCTGAACAAAGATCAATTCTCGACCTCGTGTATTTTAAGGGCTATACCCATGTGGAAGCTGCCGAAGAACTTGGCGTACCCCTGGGCACCATAAAAACAAGGTTAAGAATGGGGATACTTCAACTCAGAAAACATTTTAATGAATAGTGGAAAACGTTAAGGCATATATTGAATCCGGCATTTTGGAACTTTACGTTCTGGGCGACATCAGCGCAGAAGAAAAGTTGCAGGTGGAAGATATGGCCACGCAATATCCTGAGATAAGAGCCGAAATTACAGAGATCGAAAGATCGATGGAGTTTTATGCCGAAGAACATGCCATTGAACCGCCGGCAGATTTACGCCAACGCGTTTTAGGTAGCCTGTTGGTTAATTTAGGCGATGACAGGATATTTACCAAAGCCGTTACCCACCAGGACGACGACCATGTTAGAAGCTTACCGCCTGCACGCGTAAACAGCTTTTATAAATACGCGTTTGCCGCCTGCTTAACTTTATTACTGATAAGCGTTTATGGTTTAATAAACCTTTACAGCAAACTACAGGATTCAAACACGCAACTTACGGCCCTGCAAACAGATAAAATACGTATTGCCAACCAGGTTAACCTGATGGATAGGCAGCTGAATATGTACCGCGATACTACCTACAAAGTATTGAGGCTAAAAGGCATGCCTAAAACACCAACCGCTGCCATGATACTGGCCTGGAATTCGGTAAGTAAAAAGGTGATGGTTGATGTTCAAAGTATGAACCTGCCTAAGCACGATAACAAACACCAATACCAGTTATGGGCGCTTGTTGGTGGCAAACCTGTAGATATGGGCGTATTTGACAAACCCGCCGCTGATACCGCAGGTGTAAAAGAAATGAAAGCAATTGCATCGGCACAGGGCTTTGCTGTAACCTTAGAACCCATGGGCGGCAGCATTAACCCAACTATGGACCAGATGGTGGTTATTGGGCAGTTTTAAAAATATTTCACCAAACGCTTATAAGCCGTTTTGCGCAATGCAGAGCGGCTTTTTTGTTAAAATTTGTTAAATTATTGTTAAAACGCCCTTCAATTATAAAACAAAAAAATATTTAGCGTTGTTACTGTAACTAATATATGCGTTGCACGTCATATATACACTTAGTTAGAAGTATTTAGTTCTTTATAAGATCAGTTAATAGTTTGAAAAGCGAATGTTTGATACTGACATTCGCTTTTTTTATGCCTTTAATTTTGCCATGGTAACCGGCAGCCGGGTAGTGATATTTGTAGGAAGCACAGCATATAAACGATTTGGCAGTGCCAACTCATCTCCAGCCTTACCATGAATATAAACTCCCAATAAACAGGCATCCTGCGGGGTATATTGCTGCGCTAACAGGGAGGTAATAACGCCTGTAAGTACATCGCCCATCCCACCGCTTGCCATAGCCGCATTACCGGTCGGATTAAAGTACAACCTCTCATCCGGCGTAGCCGTAATAGTGTAAGTATTTTTAAGGATAATGTGAATGTTGAGTTCGTTAGCTTTTGCTTTTGCGGTTTGCAGGCGTTGCCACCAACTGGTATGCTCCCCAAACAAACGGTCGAACTCTTTCATATGCGGCGTAATAATGCTCCCGGCAGGTAGTTTTTTGAGTAAGGCTTTGTTTTCTGCCAGTACGTTCAGCGCATCGGCATCTACAACAATTGGCTTGCTATAATTTTTGCAGATAGTTTTTAATAGCTTTAGTGTTTCGGGTTCTTTACCCAGGCCGGGGCCAATGCCTATAGTGCTATATTTATCCCATTTTATATCCGGTAGTTTATCCTCCCTGCGCAGCAGGGCCATTACTTCAGGCATTGAACTGTTCAGCGCTACCAATCCGCTTTGCGGGATGCAGGCAGTTGTTAGCCCCGCCCCGGCATGTGCGCACGCCGATGAGGCAAGCAGTGCTGCCCCCATGGTTTCGTCCTTACCGGCGATGATAAGCGCATGCCCGTAGGTGCCTTTATTGCTGAAGCGGTTGCGGGATTTGAGCACTTTGCGTGCATCAGCATCTTCAAACAAAAAATATGGGGTATCGGCGTTATTGATGAACGCTTCGCTCAGGCCTATTTTAACCACCTCGCAACAGTTTATATACGGGCCGGATTCAGGCAACAGGAAATTGATCTTTGGTTGTTGAAAGGTGATCACCAGGTCGGCCTTTAAAACTGCTGCATTTTTAGGGATCTCACCATCGGTGTAAAAACCGGTAGGTACGTCAACCGCAACAACTGTTTTTTGAAGGCTGTTCAGGTAATCTACTAACTTTTTATAATCGCCGGCAAGTGGTTTATTAAGGCCGGTGCCCAATATGGCGTCAATAATTATATCCGCAGTTTCCCGGGGCGTTTCAGAGCCGTTTTTTAGCGTTTGAAGGGCGATTTTTGCCGTTTTTAGTCGCTTTAAATTTCCATTAAAGTCGTCGCTTGCCTTATCGCTAAACCGGCATATCTTCACATCGATATTGCAGTAGCCATGGTCGCACAAAATGCGGGTAATGGCCAAACCGTCGCCGCCGTTGTTACCGGTTCCGCAGTAAACCGCAATGGTTTGTTTTTTATCCTGAAAGTGATTGATGAACCAACCCACAAAGGCTTTTGAGGCCCGTTCCATCAGGTCGATAGAGCTTATGGGCTCCTGGGCTATAGTGTAAGCATCAGCTTCGCGAATTTGCTTTGATACGAGTAGAGGCAACATATATCCTAAAGATAGGATTTATACGTTTTGTTTTGGGGAATTAATAATGATATCTGCATTGTAGAAGAACAATAGCATCATTATCTATTTTATAAACCAAACGGTGTTCTAAATTTATTCTTCTTGACCACCATCCGGCAAGGTTATGCTTTAGGGGTTCTGGTTTACCATTGCCTTCAAACGGCAGCCTTTCAATTTCCCTAACTAATATGTTAATCTTTTTTAAGGTTGCTTTATCTGTACTTTGCCAGTATAAATAATCTTCCCACGCCTGGTCAAGAAAAATTATTTTCATTCTTCGATCAAGCGTCTTTCTGTACCAGAACCTTTTTCATAATCCTGAATACCCTGTAATAAACGTGCAGCATTTGTCGGACTTTTTAGTAAGTAGAAGGTTTCCTCCATACTTTCATAATCGGATTTTGAAAGCACCACAACATCTTCGCCATTAGCGCTGGTCACAAAAAGCGGGGAGTGACTGGTACGAACCTTATCTAAGTAGGTTTTTAACTGCTGCCTGAAGTTTGTGTATGTAGTAATCATGCTATTGGTTTTTATAAAGGTAAAAACAATAATATATATGTACAATTTTCTGTACGTATATATTATTTTATCCCATCTCTTTCTTCAAGAACTGGCCGGTAAAGCTTTCTTTAACCTTGCATAAACCTTCTGGCGTGCCGCTAAACAATATTTTACCGCCGCCCGAGCCTCCTTCAGGGCCAAGATCGATCACGTGGTCGACCACCTTAATTACATCCAGGTTGTGTTCAATAACCAGTACCGTATTGCCTTTATCAACCAGTTGATTGATAACTCCAAGCAGCACGTTTATATCCTCGAAGTGTAAACCGGTTGTAGGTTCATCTAATATATAGAAAGTATTACCGGTATCTTTTTTGCTTAGCTCGGTTGCCAGTTTTACACGCTGCGCCTCACCGCCTGATAGGGTTGTAGATGCCTGTCCAAGCGTGATATAGCCCAAACCAACATCAAACAAGGTTTTCACCTTACGGTAGATGGATGGGATATGCTCAAAAAATGGCGTAGCATCTTCAATGCTCATATCCAGCACATCGCTGATAGATTTACCACGATAGCGTACTTCCAGTGTTTCGCGGTTGTAACGGCGGCCACCGCATTCCTCACAAGGCACCTGTACATCGGGTAAAAAATTCATTTCAATAACCTTTTGCCCAGCACCCTGGCAGGTTTCGCAACGACCACCCTTTACATTGAACGAGAAACGGCCGGGTTTATACCCACGGATCCTTGACTCGGGCAAGGCCACGAACAGGTTACGGATATCCGAGAACACACCGGTATATGTAGCCGGGTTTGAACGTGGTGTACGGCCAATTGGCGTTTGGTCTATCTCTATTACTTTATCAATATGTTCCAGCCCTTCAATTTTTTCGTACGGAAGCGGGTGTTTCTTGGCGCGGAAGAAGTGGTGGTTTAATATGGGGTACAATGTTTCGGTTATCAGGCTCGATTTACCACTGCCCGATACCCCGGTTACTCCTATCAGTTTGCCTAACGGGAAATCGACAGAAACTTTCTTCAGGTTATGGCCGGTAGCTTTTTTAAGCGATAATGTTTTACCATTACCTTCACGGCGGTGTTTTGGAATGGCAATTTCGCGCTCGCCGTTTATATATGATGTTGTAAGCGTGTGATGGCTCATTAATTGAGCGGGGGTGCCTTCGGCAACTATGGTACCACCGTGTACGCCCGCAGCAGGGCCCATGTCAATTACATGGTCGGCTTCCAGTATCATATCCTTATCGTGCTCCACAACTAAAACGGTGTTACCCAAGTCGCGCAGGTTTTTAAGCGCATTTATTAAACGTTCGTTATCGCGCTGATGGAGGCCTATACTTGGCTCATCTAAAATGTACATTACGTTCATCAGTTGCGAGCCTATTTGCGTAGCCAGCCTGATACGCTGTGCCTCGCCCCCCGAAAGGGTTTTGGCGGTACGGTCTAATGTTAAATAACTTAAACCAACATCCAGCAAAAAGCCAATACGTGCGCGAATTTCTTTTAATATCTCTTTTGCTATAACGTTCTGGCGCTCATTCAGCCTGTCTTCTAACCCGGTGTACCATTTATCAAGCGTGGTGATATCCATACAGGCCAGCTCGAAGATATTTTTGCCATCGACCTTAAAGTGCAGCGATTCCTTTTTTAAACGGGCGCCTTCGCAGGTGGGGCATGTACGCAATACACGATAGTTTTCCATATCGTCCATTCCCTCGTCGTTGCGTCGTTCCTGCTGCTCTTCAAGCATCCGGATGATACCATCAAACGAGATCTGGTAGTTTTGCACGTTCCATTTATTGTACTCAACCGCTACGCTGATCATATCCGGCGAACCGTTCAGTATGATATCCAGCTGGTCGCGTGTTAGTTTTTCTATCGGGGTGGATAGAGAGAATTCATACTTTTTGGCCAGCGCCTTTAGCACCTGGAAGATCCAGGTTTCGCGGTACTCGCCTATCGGGGCAAGCCCACCATTCAGGATGCTCAGTTTGGGATTTGGTATAACCGATGCTTCATCTACCTCGAATATATAACCCAGCCCATTACATTTTTCGCAGGCGCCATACGGCGAGTTGAACGAGAAGGTATTAGGCTGCGGCTCATCGTATGAGATACCCGATACCGGGTCCATCAGGTACTTACTAAAATAGGATACGTTATTATCTTTATCGGCAATGCGGATAATGCCTTTGGCTATCTTTAGGGCCGATTGTACCGAGGTGTATAAGCGCTTGCTGTCTGCTTCGCTCACCACCAGGCGGTCAACCACAATATCAATATCGTGAATTTTGTACCTGTCTACCTGCATTTTTGCTTCCACATCGGCAATAGCGCCATCAATATAAACCTTCAGGTAGCCCTGCTTACGGATCTGCTCAAACAGCTCTCGGTAGTGGCCCTTGCGGGCTTTTACCACCGGGGCAAGTATGTTAACCGGTTGCCCGTCAAACTTCTCGAAAATGGTTTTCAGGATCTGCTCCTCGCTCATGCGCTCCATTTTCTCGCCGGTGGTGTAGCTGTAGGCATCACCAGCACGGGCAAAAAGCAGTCGCATAAAGTCGTATATTTCGGTAATAGTACCAACTGTACTGCGTGGGTTTTTGCTGGTGGTTTTTTGCTCAATGGCAATAACCGGGCTAAGGCCCGATACCTTGTCAACATCAGGGCGTTCCATACCGCCCATAAATTGGCGTGAGTAGGCCGAAAATGTTTCCATATAACGGCGCTGCCCCTCGGCATAAATGGTATCGAAAGCTAACGACGATTTACCGCTGCCACTAAGCCCGGTTATAACAACCAGCTTATTGCGCGGAAAAGAAACATCAATATTTTTTAAATTATGTACCCGGGCACCATAAACTTCAACTTCACTTTGCTCGCCCAGATCTAACGTTTTTTCGCTCATATACTTTTATGGAAACAGCATAATGCCGTATAGGTTTTTACACCGGCATTAATTACTAAAATTTTTCGCAAATATACGCAAAAGCGTCGATGATTTAAAGCATTAGCACAGGCGGGAATGAACTGTTTAATGTAAAATTTTGCCCTCACCGTCAACACGTTGTCCGTGCTGTAAAATATTTGTTTTTAAGTTAACCGTGGGTTTACACAACCATGCTTTTTTTGCAAAAATAACAAGCCATAATTTATCAAATGAAAAAATCTTTACTTAGTATTTTCGCTATTGCCGCTGTGAGTTTAACTGCGTGCAAAAAAAATCATAACGATACCGCCATACCTGCTATTACCTACCCGGATATGGCAGAAGCAGCCGACCCTGCTTTACTATTTACCACTACAACGGGTGTAAAAGTTTACAATGGGGGCTTTGGCTCATCTGTTGCTGCCGACCCTAACGACCCTGCTGTATTTTATATGCTTACAGACCGCGGGCCAAACGTAGCCGGCACTATTGCTAACTCTATTATTTTGGGCAAACCCGATTTTACACCGGCTATAGGCAAATTCAGGCTAAAAAACGGCAAATTATACCTGGAGCAAACCATCGAACTAAAAAATGCTACAGGCGGTAAACTAAATGGTTTACCAAACCCGGTTGGCCAGGGCAGTACAGGCGAAGTACCTTACGACGTTAATGGTGCCATATTACAGCCAAGCGCAGATGGTATCGATTCGGAGGGCATGGTATTAGCGGCCGATGGCTCGTTTTGGATAAGTGACGAATATGGCCCGCATATAGTACATTTTGATGCCACCGGTAAAACCATTGAGCGCATAAACCCGTTTGGAACCGGCACCGGAGGCCGTAAAATACCATTAGTATTTGCGAAACGCAGGGCTAACCGTGGCATGGAAGGGTTATCCGTTACGCCCGATGGTAAAACACTGGTTGGCATAATGCAATCGCCTATGTATAATCCTTCAAAAGCGGCTATTGGCAATTCGGTTGTTTTAAGGATCTTAACCTTTGATATTGCTACGGGCGCAACCAAACAATACGCCTACTTAATGGAAAACCCAACACTTACCGGCTGCAGCGAAATAACAGCGATTAACGCTACTACATTTTTAACAATAGAGCGAGATGGCCTTTATGGCGGCGCATCAAATAATCCTGCTACTTTTAAAAAAATATTTAAGATAGATATCAGCAAGGCTACCGATATTTCTGACGCTGCAAACAGTGCTACAGGCAAGCTTTACGGTGGCAAAACAGTAGAGGAATTAGTGGATGCTGCAGGTTTGCAAGGCGCAGGTATTGTGCCGGTTACCAAAACATCAGCGCTCGATCTGCTAAAAGACCTGCCGACCGTTTACCCGCACGATAAAGCCGAAGGTATTGCATTGTTAAAAGGTAACATCCTGGTAATATCGAACGATGATGATTTTGGTGTGGTTGATAATGGCGCAAGCGGCTTTGCCCAAAAAGTCTTACCGGCTACCAATACTACAGATCATAACAGGTTATACTTTGTAAAACTTAAATTGTAATATAACCTTCTGTAAGTTTACTCACCTGCCCCCTCTTTGTACAGAGGGGGCTTTTTTTTACTTTTTTCGGAGAGGAGCCTGGCTCTATGGCAGACATTATCCCCCCATCAATCCGTCGCGTTAACTAAACAATAATTCCAGTTCTCGCACTCTTTTCAGTTCTTCACTACCACTCAAAAGCATTTTTCCCTATCCAAAACATAGCCTTAATATTAGCGCGCAAAACATTGTTTGTTATATTCACATTAAACGTATTGCCCGAACTATGAGAGCACACAATGAGTTATTGCCCGTTATTAGCAATGCTCTGCGTGCATTAAGTTCCCCTTGGTTGTTATACAAAAAGAGCCATCCCGTCGGGGATGGCTTTTTAAATGTGCTCCGTAATAATTAAATTACTTTAATTGTTATACAGCCCTAAAAAGGGAGTTGGTTTTTGCATATAGCTATAAAAGTTTTTATAACCATATTTAGCAGGATTACTGATGATCTCCTTCATAGCAATAATCTTGTAAACGTATGAACCGGTTTCGCGGTTAAGCGTCATGCGGAAATAGTTATCCTCATTTTGCTTATGAATAGCGCGTTCCAGTTTAATAGAACCGTTGTTGTAAGCGGCAGCGGCCAGTGTCCAGCTGTTAAACTCACCGTAAAGTTCTTTAATGTACTTGCAGGCAGCAATGGTAGATTTGCGCAGGTTAAGGCGCTCATCTATACTCTTGTTAACCTTTAGCCCGTAAGTGCGTGCGGTGCCGGGCATAAACTGCCAAACGCCACGTGCGCCCTTTGGCGATGTGCCTCCTTTTAAGCCCGACTCTACCAGCGGGATATACTTAAAATCCTCCGGGATGCCATAGGCTTTTAAGATAGGCTCGATGATAGGAAACATCTTATCGGCTTTTGAGTGCAAAACGTTCGACTGAATGTTTTTGTACCCGTGTTTCGCTATTGATTTTTTTAATTTAAAATCTACTTTTTTGTCGTTTACCGGCAGGGCCTCATCTGCAAAACTAAATGCCTCTTCGGCTGCTTCAGCAGGTAGGCTGAAGAGCAATTTTGAAGGTGTGTGGGCGATGTAATTTACAGGGTAAACCGGGTCGGTACTGAAAATGTTAAGCCTGGAAATGATAACCAGCACCAAGATTACGGAGCACGTAATTAAGTGTTTTTTAGTCATTTCAATTTTACTCATTAATTATACTTTTTGGTATGATGTGCGGCAAAGGTACGTTATATAAAGCAGATTATCAAACACTTGTAATTAGCTTAGTGTTTCGGGAGTTTTAAAAACGGCCAAAAAACATGCTTTAAAGTGGTTTAAACGTACATTTTGAACCCTGCTAAAAAATTGTTTTTTTGGTTAAAATGTTGTACTTTTGACCCTCACGCTGCGAAAGCGCAAAACAAAAAATTATGGTATTTAAAAGACCAGCAGGTAGTCGCGACGACAGGCCCAACAAATCATCGGGCCGCTCAAAAAGTGGTAGCGAAAACGCAAAAAGACCATCATCTTCCTCCACAGGGAAACCCTTCGGCGCAGGCCGTACAGATGGCAAAAAAAACTTCTCGGTAGATAAAAGGGGGTCTGCCTATTCAAAACCAAATACCGATTCTGAAGGCAGCGAAAGGCCAAAGAAAAGCTATGGTGCAGGCCCGTCATCATTTGGCGATAAAAAAGCATTTGTACCAAAAGGCAGGCCATACAGCGGCCGCCCGGCAGATAATGACCGCCCAAAAAGAAGCTTCGGCGATGCGCCATCGGGCGAACGCAAAAACTTTACCCCAAGAGACAAACCTTACAGTGGCCGCCCGCAATCGTCAGATGGCGAAGGCAGTACTTACCGTAAACCAAGTTTAGGCCCTGCATCATACGGTGCGCGCAAAAAACCGGTTGCCGGCGATAAACCATTTAACAGGCGACCTGCCGGTACCGACGGGCCAAAGAAAAGCTTTGATACCGAAGGCGGCGAGAAACGCCCATACGGAACCCGCGAAGGCGGAGCAAAGAAAAGCTTTGGTGGCGATAAGAAATTTGGTGGCACACGCGGGGGCACTAAAGATTTTCCAAGTACATCTACAGGTTTCCGTAAACGCGAGGGTGATGATACAGCATCTAAGCCAACCATGCGCGGCCGTAAAAACCCGGTTGTAAAAGCTAAAGATGATGGCCTGATACGCCTTAACCGTTATATTGCCAATGCTGGCATCTGCAGCCGGCGTAAGGCTGATGAGTTGATAGCTGCAGGTGTGGTATCTGTAAACGGTGAAGTAATCTCTGAACTTGGCCACAAGGTTGATCCGCTTAAAGACCTGGTACGCTACAATGGCGAGGCTTTAAAACGCGAGAAAATGATCTATGTGCTTTTAAATAAACCCAAAGACTACATCACCACTACGGATGATCCGCAAGAGCGCCGTACCGTTATGCACCTGGTTGATAAAGCCAGCAAAGAACGTATATACCCTGTTGGCCGCCTTGACCGTAATACAACCGGTTTGTTATTGATGACCAACGATGGCGACCTGGCAGATAAATTATCTCACCCACGTAACAGCGTTACAAAATTATACCTGGTTGAGCTGAACAAAGCCCTTACACAAGGCGACCTGAATAAAATTAGTTTTGGCCTTGAACTTGAAGATGGCTTAATAAAACCGGATAGCATATCATATGTAACAGGTGGTACTAAAAAGGAGATCGGCATCCAGATACACAGTGGTAAAAACCGTATTGTGCGCCGTATCTTTGAATCGTTAGGTTATGATGTGATAAAGCTTGACCGTTCTGTTTACGCCAACCTAACCAAAAAAGACCTTCCCCGTGGCCGCTGGAGATACCTTGACGAGAAGGAAGTGATACAATTGAAACATTTGATATAGTTTCCGGAGCAGAATTTTTGGGATTCTGGAATTTTCAAAATATATAAAGGCGTCGGTTAGGCGCCTTTATTGTTTTATGGCGTTATTCTCTCCCGATAGCTATCGGAAAAGCTGTGCGGAAAAAGGTTTTACTTTTCTTTACGAAGCTGAGAGGGTTGCCGGCGCAGCGTAACCGGGTGGAGCCAGTTGACGAGCGTAATTAAACCGATATATCCAAACCAATGAACAAATAAACTAATGTAAAAACACTAAATTTGCTCTCCTCAATATGTATCTGCAGCAACTCTCATTTATTAACTTTAAAAATTACACCGAGGCCGAAATTACGCTTACCGAAGGGGTGAACGCGTTTGTTGGTAATAATGGCGCAGGTAAAACCAACCTGCTGGATGCGGTGCATTACCTGTCGCTTTGCAAAAGTTACTTTAACCCAATAGATAGCCAGCAGATAAAACAAGGCGCCGATTTTTTTATGATTAACGGCATTTTTAAAAGGGGCGGCAATAAAGAGGTGGTTGCCTGCGGCGTAAAGCGCAACCAAAAGAAACAGTTTAAACGGAATAAAAAAGACTACCAGCGCCTTGCCGACCATATTGGCCTGCTGCCGCTGGTGATGATATCGCCATATGATATCAGTATTATTATAGAGGGGAGCGAGGAGAGGCGTAAATTTGTCGATAATGTTATCTCGCAAACTGATCATAACTACCTGGACGAACTGATAGCCTATAATAAGGTATTAACCAACCGCAATTCGCTGTTAAAGCAAATTGCGGATACAGGCCGTTACGACCCGGAACTCCTGGCTGTTTTTGATGAACAGCTCATGGCATCAGGCACGCGTATTTTTGAAAAACGCCGTGCTTTTATGGAAGTATTTACCGCGATATTTAACCAGCACTACCAGTTTATAAGCGAAGATGCCGAGCAGGTAGAACTGGTTTATGAATCGCAGTTGCTGCAGGATAGTTTTGCTGCCCTGCTTAAGAAAAGCATGGAGCGCGACAGGGTGTTGGAACGTACCACAACCGGCATACATAAAGACGACCTGCAGTTTAACATCAATGGCATGCCCATGAAAAAGTTTGGCTCGCAGGGGCAGCAAAAGTCTTTCCTTATAGCTTTAAAATTGGCACAGTATACCTTCCTCACTCAGAATAAAGGCTTTAAACCATTATTGCTGCTTGATGATATTTTTGATAAACTTGATGATAACCGCGTTACCAAGCTGATGCAGATGGTATCCAATAATGATTTTGGCCAGGTGTTTATTACCGATACCAGCATGGGCCGGGTTGAGGGTATTTTTGAGAAGATAAATGTTGATGTAAAACTATTTAAAGTATCGGAAGGGAATATAGATGCGTAAGGCCAATGATAAATCGCTGAAAGACGCTATTGAGCAAATGCTTAATGTGTATAAAATAAAGCGCCGCTTTGATGAAACTGCCATCGTATCTGCCTGGCCGGACCTGGTGGGCAAATCTGTTGCTAACCGCACCAAAGAATTATTTATAAAGGATAAGAGGCTTTTTCTGCGGATAGAGTCGTCGGTAATAAAGAATGAGCTGGTAATGATGCGTAACCAGATAATTCAAAAAATAAATGATGATGCTAAAACCGAATTGGTGGTAGAAATAGTATTCCTGTAATAATTACCTGCCGCGCGAAAGGCGTAAACGGTGAGAAACCTTACGGAAACTATCGTCCATTATTTGAGAGAATGCAAGCAGGAAGATACCCGGGAATATAAATGCGAATTGCGCCTCAGGATGATTTCTGAAAATATCCATAGAAACAATAACGATAGTCACTATAATTACTGAATAAATAAGATATTTAAATAGTGACTTCATGGCAATTGTGTTAATTGGCTGAGCGTTAAGTCGCCCGGTATGTAAAGGTAGGTTATTAGTTTTTAATAATCAATAAAAAAAACATTAAAAAAGCCATTTGTAAGTTGTTAACTACAAATGGCTTTTTATTAAAACCCAAGGGCTTAGAACCTCTCGAATGCCGAGAAAAAGAAGTTGCCTTCAATTGCTGCGTTCTCGTCAGAGTCTGAACCGTGTACCGCGTTTGCATCAATTGATTTTGCAAAAAGGTTACGGATAGTGCCTTTATCTGCTTTGGCAGGGTCGGTAGCACCAATTAGTTTACGGAAATCTTCAATAGCGTTATCTTTTTCAAGTATAGCAGCTACTATCGGGCCCGATGACATAAAGGTTACCAGGTCTTTAAAGAAACCGCGCTCGGCATGTACAGCGTAAAATTCGCCAGCTTTTGCTTCGCTAAGTGAGGTATATTTAAGTGCTATAATTTTAAAACCTGCTTTTGTTATCTGGTCTAAAATAGCACCGATATGGCCGTTAGCAACTGCATCGGGCTTTATCATTGTAAATGTTCTGTTATTTGCCATTGTATAAATATGCTTATGTATTAAAAGAGGCGCAAAAGTAGCGTTTTATTACTGTATATTAAAGCATTTACTATAAATAAGCTATACGTTTTTAATTAATTTATTAGCTTTGCAACTCTTTTAAATTTGATGTTAGATTTAGCCTCGCTTACTGAACTTTTAGATCAGCCCCGTAAAATAGTAATTACTACCCATCATAAACCCGATGGTGATGCTATGGGCTCATCGTTAGGGTTGTATAACTACCTTATACAGCAAGGCCACCATGCAAAAGTAATTTCTCCGACAGACTATCCCGAGTTTTTGAGCTGGATGCCCGGCAACGAAGAGGTGATTATCTACACAGAGAACACCAAACTTTCTGCCACATTAATTGCCGAAGCTGAGATCATCTTCTGCCTCGATTTTAATGCACTGAGCCGTATCAACGAGATGGGGGTGTTAGTAGGCGAAAGCCGCGCCTATAAAGTGATTATAGACCATCACCTGGAGCCGGAAGATTTTGATGATTACCGCCACTGGGATATTAATGCATGCGCTGCAGCACAATTGGTATATACTTTTATAGTAGATCAATTGCGACATAAAGAACTGATCAATAGAGATGTTGCCACCTGTTTATATACAGGTATCATGACAGATTCTGCATCGTTCCGTTTGCCAAACACAACATCAACCGTTCATCGTATAGTTGCCGATTTAATTGATGCCGGCGCCAATAACTCACGCATACATGAATTAATATACAGCAGTTCATCAGAAAACCGCTTGCGCTTTTTAGGCCACTGCCTTGCCAATTGTTTAGAGATACTACCCGAGTATAATACAGCAATAATTGCAGTTAGCAAAGCTGATATTGCCAAATTTGATGTTAATACCGGCGATACTGAAGGAATTGTTAATTATGCATTATCAATTGGTAGTGTGCATTTAGCAGCATTTATTGTTGAGCGTAGCGATAGGGTTAAACTATCTTTACGGTCAAAAGCAGAGTTTCCTGCTAATGAGATCTGTAAAAAGTATTTCCAGGGGGGCGGCCATCGTAATGCGGCGGGTGGGCAGTCTGAAGACACGCTTGAAGCAACCGTAATTAAATTTAAACAAATATTACCCGAGTATAAAACACTATTAATACAATAACGAACTAAAAGAAAAAATGAGAAAAAATTTAATGATCATAGCAGCGGCAGCATTAGGGCTTGCAAGTTGCAAAGGTGGGTTTAAACAAGCCGACGGTGGGTTGTTATACAACATCCGTACAGATAAATCGGGCCCCACCATTAAACCGGGCGATTTTGTAAGCCTTAACCTTGTGCTTAAAACAGAAGGTGATTCTGTATTAGGCAGTACTTATGAACTGGGTCGCCCTGCGCCGCAGATCATGGAGAAAAATCCGCGTAAAGGTGATGTAACCTCAGCATTTTTATTTTTAAGCGAAGGCGATAGTGCTACTGTTAAATTAGCCATTGATTCGATGTTTAAAAAAGGTGCTCCAAGGCCTCCGGGCATTAAAGGCAAATACCTTGTTTACGAAATTAAAGTTGAAAAAGTAATTGCCAGAGGTAACCAAACTGAGCCTGTTTTTAATGCGCATATTACCGATTATTTTAAAGCGCAGGGCGAACTTGTAAAAAAACAAGAGCCTGCCAAGATCAAAAAGTATGTTGAAGATAAAAAACTGAAAACTACAACAACAGCATCTGGCCTGCAATATGAAATTACCAAAACGGGTGCAGGCCCTAACGCCGTTACCGGCGATACTGTTGTAGTTAACTACGCAGGCAGGTTATTGAACGGTAAACTTTTTGATACCAGCATTAAAGAAGTTGCACTTAAAGAAACAAAACAGTTTGACCCACGCCGTACCTACGAGCCTATAAAGCTTGTTGTTGGTGCAGTTGGCCCGGGTAGTGTAATTAAAGGTTGGGACGAAGGTTTGCAGCTTTTAAACAAAGGTGCAAAAGCTACTTTAGTTATCCCATCTGAGCTTGGATGGGGCGAGCAAGGCGCGCCGCCAATGATAGGTGCGTTTTCACCGGTTACCTTTGATGTTGAAATGGTAAATATTATTAAGCCAAATCCTAACGCTCCAAAACCAAAAGCAGCTCCGGCGCCGGCGGTTAAATAATTTTTATAAAACTTATACAGCCTCCCGGTATACCGGGAGGCTTTTTTATTATGATGAAAAATACTTTTTATTTAGGTTTAATATTTTGCCTGTTTGGCTTTAACGCCAGCGCGCAGTATAAACGTACTGCCAGAGGGGCGCAGTACCAGATCATTAGCAGCAACCCGGGTGCAAAAATTCAACCTACGGATGTGATCACTTTTAATGCGGTACAAAGCACCGAGAGTGATTCGGTTTTGTTTAGTACTTATAAACTGGGGCAACCTATAAAAACACCTTTGCGCCAATCAAATAACGTGGCCGACCTGATGGATATTTTCCCCCTTTTATCGGTTAATGATAGCGTAATTGTAAAAGTACCGGTTGACAGCGTTTTTAAAGGGCACGAGGCCGATATGCCGCCAATATTTAAAAAAGGCAGCAACATTATTTTTAATGTAAAAATTTTACAAACGCAGAGTTTAGAGGCTGCTATGGCCGAGCGCAATGCCGCTATGGAAAAAATAAAAGCCGAAAGCGAACAGCTAAAAGCATCAGAAAGTGCATCTATTGCCAACTATATAAAAACGAATAATATTTTGGCTAAAAGCACACCATCGGGCTTAAAGTATGTGGTGAAAGCAGCAGGACTTAAACCTAAGCCGCAAAATGGCGATACGGTGTATGTGAATTATACTGGCCGTACGCTTGATGGAAAAGTTTTTGACTCGAGCATAGAGGCTGATGCTAAAGCCGCAGGCCTGCAGCAACCGGGCCGTACTTATGAGCCCATTAACTTTGCCGTAGGTACAGGCCGTGTTATTAAGGGCTGGGACGAAGGACTGGTACTGTTGAACGAAGGTTCAAAAGCAAGGTTCATCATCCCATCGGCATTAGCTTATGGCGAGCGTGGTGCAGGTGCCGATATTAAACCATATACTACATTGATATTTGATTTAGAACTGGTAAAGGTGGTACGTGTTAAACACGATGCTGTAAAACCGGCTGCTAAAGCACCGTTAAAGAAAAAGGGAACTTTGAAAAAACGGGTTGCCGCGAAAAAGAAAAATTAATTTAAATGAAAAGCCTTCTGCAAAGAAGGCTTTTTTAATTTTGTGCCATGGTATTAACAGACACACATACCCATTTATATTACGAAACAGACGCGGTAAAGCGCTCGGAGCTGATGCAGCGATGTATACAAAACGACGTTAGTCGTTTGTTTTTACCAAACGTTGATGCAGCATCGGTACCGCTAATGTTTGAATTGCTGGAGGCTTATCCTGTTAATTGCTACCCAATGCTGGGCCTGCATCCATGCTCGGTAAAAAATAACTGGGAAGAAGAACTGGCCGTGATACAACCCGCCTTGCATCAGCATAAAATATATGCCATTGGCGAAATTGGGATAGACCTATATTGGGATAAAACTTTTCTAACCGAACAGATCCAGGCGTTTAAATTGCAGATTAAATGGGCCAAGGCACTAAAATTACCCATAGTAATTCATTGCCGTGATGCGTTTGATGAGGTTTACCGGGTTTTGCTGGATGAGCATGACGAAAACCTGCGCGGGATATTCCATTGCTTTGCCGGAACGCTTGAACAGGCCGAAAAAATTACCGCTTTAGGGTTTTATTTGGGTATTGGAGGGGTTGTTACATACAAAAATGCGGGGCTCGACAAAATCTTACCACAAATTAACCTGAAGCATGTGGTTTTAGAAACCGATTCTCCGTACCTTACACCCGTTCCGTACCGTGGTAAACCTAATGAGAGTTCTTACCTGATCTACGTAGCCCAAAAGGTGGCGGACCTATACCAGATTTTTGTTGAAGAAGTGGCTGAAATAACCACAGAAAATTCAAAAAAGATATTTGGTGTTTAATTATAAACTGTTTACAACACAAACCTGATCTAAATGAGCCAGATACTGATCATCTATACCGGAGGGACAATTGGTATGATGAGCGACCCTGTTACAAAAACGTTGGTACCCATCAATTTTGAACAGATAATGGATAACGTGCCCGAACTGGAAAAACTTAATTGCAAAATTAAGGTACACTCGTTTGAGCATATTATTGACTCATCTAACATGAACCCCGTTATATGGGGCGAGCTTGCCGCACTTATTGAAGCCAATTACAATACTGTTGACGGCTTTGTGATACTACATGGCTCGGATACTATGGCTTTTACGGCATCGGCCTTAAGCTTTATGCTTCAAAACCTGAACAAGCCGGTGATTTTCACCGGGTCGCAGTTACCTATCAGCGCAGTACGTACCGATGCCAAGGAAAACCTGATGACGGCCATTGAAATTGCCAAGGCTAAAAAGAATGATAAATCGCGTGTGCCCGAAGTTTGTATCTATTTTGATTACAAACTCTTCCGCGGTAACCGCGCCTTTAAATATAACTCATCCAAGTTCGAGGCATTCCGCTCGCCAAACTACCCTATCCTGGCAGAGTCGGGCGTGCACCTGCGTTTTAGCATTAATGATATCCGCGAACCCGGTGAAGGCCCGTTAAAGATCCATAACAAGCTGATTAGCGACGTTGCAGTGTTAAAGCTGTACCCGGGGATTAGCCCCAAGGTGGTTGAAACCATTTTAGGCGCAGATGTGCGCGGTATTGTAATGGAAACTTTTGGCGCGGGTAATACCACAACCGACCAATGGTTTATCGACCTGCTAAAGGATGCCATCGACAGCGGTAAAGTAGTACTTGATATTTCGCAATGTAAAGTGGGCACTGTAGAACTTGGCCGTTACGAAACCAGTAAACAACTAAAAGATATTGGTGTAGCCAACGGTTACGATATGACCTACGAAGCCGCCGTTACCAAAATGATGTACCTGCTTGGCGAAATAGAAGACCCCAAAGAAGTAAAGCGCTGCCTGGAGAAGGATTTAAGAGGCGAGTTAACGGAGTCGTAAGTTAAAATACCAGATGCTGCCGCAAGATACGCTATGCTAATCTCGCGGCAGCGAAAATTAGGACGGAAAATGAACGAGCGGTGGCCTGACGGAAAAGCGGGCCAAAAGGTAAAGGCCTGTGAGAGGAAGCTTTTTTCTGTCTTGATTTTTTGGTTACTTTTTGATCAAGCAAAAAGTAACAGCCCCTCCGCGGCGAATGAGCGGGCGGATTAATATAGTGGTTTACTAAGCATAATAAATACCGAAATAAATTCGCCATGCCGAGGGGGGATAAGCCTTGCCATTACTAAAGAGGTTGTTTTGTACCTAGCATTGACGGGCTCATTTTATAATTTCCTAAAACATCCTTTGCCGTATCACCGCCATAAACACCTCTCTGAATTTATCACTCACAGGTATTTGCTTATCCCCAATATAAATATGGTTGTCCTGTACCTTGCTTAACAACCTGGTATTAACAATGTAGGAGTTATGTACGCGTACAAACGGCGCAGAAAGTTGTTCCTCAATATCCTTTAAACGGCGGTATATTAGCAATTCTTCGATGCCGGTAACCATACGCACGTATTCCTTTTCACCCTCAAAATAAAGCACCTCATCCAATAGTATCTTTCGCAACATTTTGCCCGATTTTACAAAAAAGTAGCCTTCATCAGCCTTACCTTCAGGTTTTTCATTTACCGCAACCACATTACCAAAAGCCTCCTCAATTTTTTGGGTGGCCGCCAAAAAGCGCTTTAGGGTGATGGGTTTCAGCAGGTAGTCGATAGTTTTAAAAGCATAGCTGTCGGCAGCGTGCTCGGCATAGGCGGTAGTGAAAACGATCTTGGTTTCTTTTGGCAGTAGCCCAGCCAGTTCCATACCGGTAAGGTGTGGCATATTAATATCCAAAAAAATAAAATCGACGGTGTGCTTTTTCAGAAAATCCATCGCCTCCAGCGCGTTATAACATTTGCCAAGAAGCTGCCATTGGGTAGTTTGGCCAATAAGCACTTCCAGCAGGTTAACCGCGTTGGGTTCGTCGTCAATAATAATGCACCTTAAGCTCATGCCAGTGGGATGTTTAGGTTAGCTACGTAAATATCGCCTTTGTTTTGCACCTGCAACTCAAAATCGTTTCCATAAAGTAATACCAGCCGCTTGCGCAGGTTCTCTATCCCAAATCCGGTGGATTGGCTGTTTAATGGTTTATCGGGCGTTGTGTTGGTTGTAGTGAATATAAAACGTCTGTTTTGTTGCACCAACTCTATCTCTATTTTGTTATCGCTGCTGCTTTTATCTATGCCATGCTTAAAAATATTCTCAACAAATGTGATCAGTAGCATGGGTGGCAGACTTTTGGTAGTATCGCAATTTTTGTTGAAGGTGATATCAACATCATAACGGATGCGGATATTTTCCAGCGTGATGTAATTTTCCAGGAACTGGATCTCGGTAGCAAGGCTTACTTCCTGTTTGGGGCTTTCATCAACAAAATAGCGCATAATATCGCTCAGGCGCTCTATTAAGGATGCTGTACGTGGGGCTTCCAGGTAAGCTTCGTAATAAATGTTGTTGAGCGTATTGAACAGGAAATGCGGCTGCACCTGCGATTTTAGCAAATTCAGTTCGGCCTGTGTTTTCTGCGCGATGATCTCTTCTGATTGCTGTTTTAGGGTGAAGTAAGCCAGTGCTATCCGGAAGATAAAACTAAGCAGGAATATCATAATGCCGCCTACTACCATGCTGGCAATGGCCTTCATACTCATGGGTTCGGGGTGCTTGGCGAATAATAAATTATAAGCGTAAAGCGTAACAAAGGCCCGTGCCGCACCAATGGCCAGCAGGAATAATATCACCGCAAGCACGTACCAAATAATACGTCCTTTCAAATACAACCGGGGGAAAAGCCAAAGAATGTTCCCATATACAATTGCGGCGTAAAAAGCAGTGTTTAATAGTGCATATACAGCACCCTGTAAAAAGCCATCCATCGCTACCAGCGATAGCGTCACCACCAGGAAAACAAACACCCACACCATCCATTGTAACTGGCCTATGGTGGGTTTACTTTTTAACAATAACATGCTTAAAAGTACAAAGCTTTTTTTGCAGATGCCTACCTATTTAAACAGCCTGGCGTTTTTATTAAATCAATTCCTCTATATTTTAAATAAACAGGCATAATAAGTAAATGAACACCCCCGCCGCTTTATTATTGAAAAGAACATGCCAATTGCTAAATAAAGATGTCGCGTGGTTGAAATGATTTGCCGGGATATCTGGTAACGAGGAGTTTTGAGGCAGTCAATAAAAACTTAAGCTCATTAATCATGAAATTACAATCATCAATAACAGGTATTATCATTGTCAGCTTTACCACTTTATTTCTATCGGCCCAGCCAAAATATGCAGCGGCGCAGGTGGATACCATCCGGTTAAAAGACCACAGGCTAAATACCGCCACTTTAAAACCGGGCATGCGCCAGTACCTGGTATATTTCCAGATGCCTAAAAGCTCAAAAACGTTAAGGTTTTGGCTTTGGCTGCGCGATACAAAAATAGAGACCCGCAATGGGGAAAGGGTATTTGCCACTACGCAACACTGGTACGGGGGTGATACCATGAGTTATCGCACAGGCTATTCGGTAAATCGTGTAAAAGATTTTTCGCCTGTTTACCATACTGAAACCATCGCCGGTAAAGTTGGCGCCTATAACTGGGGCAACGCTCAAATAAAAGGGGCTGATACTGTTGCCCAAAACACAAAAAAAGATTTCGCCTTAAATTTTACCAGCCCTAATTTTAACTGGAACCTTGATATAGAAACCTTTGAAATGCTGCCGCTGGCCGCAGGTAAAACTTTTGCTATTAACTTTTACGATGCAGGCTTCGGTAAACCCGAATACATTATTTACAAAGTTACAGGCAGCGAAGTGATAGGAACTTTAGATAATCAAAGGGTTGATTGCTGGAAACTGGTTAATGAATCTGAAAATAACGGCAATCACTATACCCAAACGTTTTGGATCAGTAAAAAAGGCCATGAGTTTTTAAAGGAGGAAGACAGCTTTGGTGGTGGTTACCGCTATAAAGTTAAAATGCCGGGTATGGCGGTTAATATATTACCAAGATTTGCCGGGAAGTAATTCTTGCCTAAGCGTCATTGCTGTAAGGGTTTAGTAATTCGGTAACAGAATTAGGTATTTTTATTTGTTGTAAGGGAGACCATATCGATAGGTTTTTTACCGTTGATTCCCTGATGTGGCCTTTCCCAATTGTAATAA
>NZ_JACWMW010000005.1 GCF_014773275.1 Mucilaginibacter rigui
AGTTAGCTTAAGTAATACCGGTTCAACCGACCACCTTTCGTTCGATTGGGCGGGGATCCCGGGTTTCCAGTTTGTTCAAGACCCGATAGATTATGAAACCAAAACCCACCACAGCAACCAGGACAACTACGACCACTTGCAGATAGACGATCTTAAACAGGCGGCAATCATCGTAGCATCGTTTGTATACCAAACCAGCGTAGAAAAAGATATGATGCCACGCAAACCGCTGGTAAAAGAGATCTTTGCATTTGATGGTTTGTAAGAAACTTATTTGATAGGGAAAAGGCCTTAGCAACTGCTAAGGCCTTTTCTATTCTACCGCCATTAATTACAATTCACAAAGCAATTTCCTATCGGGCATGTAGGATGCTTAAAATTAATGCCGCAAACTTTTTTATTGGTGGCACTATTTTGCCCGCATGCAAAAAGCATAAAACACTGTATATAAGACAAATACGACCGTTCACAGGTGTTCATGACAGTGAACGTGAACACTATACGGCTGCGAGGGCCGTTTTTGGGCGGTTTAGGGGCGATTAAAGGGCGGTTTAGGTGGTGCCTAAACAGTTGTTAAAAATTTTACTCCTCTATCTTATTGATCAGAATTGACAAACCTGTTTTCACCTTCTTTATCAATCCGGCCAGCTCCCCCGGCGACATATCCTGTTGAAGGTCGTCCTCATTAATATCGTTCATTTTATCGAGGATGGCATCCAAACCCAGGTCGTGTTCTTCGTTCAGGTTATCGCCATCAAGTTCAAGTACTACAAAAAGGCTGGAGAGGTGCTGATAATAAGTATCGGTTGTCAGCTTATCAAGTGTATGGTATTCCAGTTTTAGGCGGTATAAAAAATCCTCTAATATCATTAGCTTAGTTATCCGCGGTTAATCCCTGTGCCTGCGGCGGCGTTTACGGGTTTCGGTTTGTTTACGTTTTTTTGATTTGCTTACTGTTTGCTTTTGCTCAGGTTGTTTAACTTCCTGTTTTGTAGCCTGTTGGTCTGTCTTGATTAAAGCAGAATCAACACTCAATTGCTTAACTGTAAAGTTATTGCTGCGCAGGCTATACTCCAGTTGGCGTTTTGCACCGGTTGGCTTGGCTAAAGAGTCGTTACTGGCATAAATTGGAAACTCGCGGATAAGCTTACCTTCTTTGATATAGAAATTATCGTTACCACGATAACCTTTGCGTTGCGAGCTGGTCAGCTTTGGGAAATCCAGCTTATCGGCATCGTTGTTATTAAACTCAAAAGCGTAGATCCTGGCGTAATTTACCGTGTCCTTTCCTTTCGATTGGATCAGGATCTCGGGGTTACCATCCAGGTCCATATCGGCGTTGTATACATCGGTGATGGTGCCGTCCAGATCGCCGGTGGTAGTAGTGTATTTCATCTTCGATGAGTCGGAATGCAATATGGCAAAGGCACCAACCTGGGTTGAACCCCTGCCCCAGCTTACCACATCATATGTTTGGCCCGGCGATACTTCTATCGCCTTGTGAAACCGGAATGGTTGCATTAAAGCCGGTTTAGCTGCCACGGTATTGTTTGCAACAGGCTTTTTATCATCGCTGCCACAGCCTGCTATCAATATCCCAATTGCCGATATGAATAAATAGTTTTTAAAATTCATACTTAATATAGCGATTAGTTAAACATCATATCCGGCGATACCTCGCCCTTTGGCTTACCCGGTATGGTCATATAAACCCGTAAACCACTGCCTGATGAATTTGCATCCACATATTTTATAGTGATCCTATGATACCCTTTAAGCAATGGTATTACGCCCTGCTGCTCAACAGGCCCGGTGCGGCCATCGTTATCAACAATCGGCACATCATCGATCAGTAAAACTGAGCCATTTGATGATGCCGTTGAAAAACCGTAATTGCCATCAACATCAGCTTTTAAATAACCGTTGAATACCACGCCATATTTGTTAAACGCTTTTTTGAAGGCGCTTAGTGCAGTACTAAAGCTTTTTGCCACACCTGTATCAATTACCGCTGCAGGGTTTATCTGCGTAGTGTTTACATAAGTACCTGCAGATGCCTGGTATTTTAATCCCGGTGTGTTGCCTGTGTAGTTAACCGCGGCCAACGGTGCTTTATTAAACATTTTAGCAGCAGTAATAACGCTGCGTTTACCGGTAGGCGTTACTACAATTGTTTTCAGGTCGCGGTATTCATCTAAGGGTACAGGGTAGCTCATGGGGCCCGTGTATAAGAGCTCTGTTTCGCGCGGGGTATAACCATCTATGGTATAATAGATCTTAGCCCCTTTAACCGGCGATTTAAGATTAACGTTAAGCGTGCTGCCAATCATCACCGTATCGGCATTACCAATAGCAGGCGGAACGCGATAGTTATAACCGTTTTTATCAAGGCGGGCCAGGTGTTGGGGTAAACGCGCTTCCGAAAAATCCTGGTAATTTTTGTTGGCTGTTGGTGTCCAAGCCACTTCAGATAATGCCAGCATACGTGGCAACACCATATATTCTATCTTAGTTTCGGTAGTAATATATTCTGTCCAAAGGTTGGCCTGCACGCCTTTAATGTACTTTTGTTGAGCGGGTGTTAAAGCTGCGGGCGTTGGGTTGTAGGCATACGTTTTCTGGATAGGTGCATTACCGCCAATACCAACCGGCTCCTGGTTAATTTTGCCCTGTGCGTGGTCAAAATATAAGCCCTGGCTACTTGGGGTCATGATCACATCGTGGCTCTCTTTAGCAGCTTGTATACCGCCTTCTTCGCCCCTCCAGCTCATTACAGTGGCATTGGGTGCCAGTCCGCCTTCCAGTATCTCATCCCAGCCAATAATGCTGCGGCCTTTGCTGTTTACAAATTTCTCCATCCGCTGGATGAAATAGCTTTGCAAACCATGTTCGTTTTTTAATTTTAAGCGTTTGATCAGGTCCTGACAAAATTTTGATTGCTTCCACACATCTTTAGGAGCCTCATCGCCACCTATGTGGATGTATTTACTTGGGAAAAGGTCTATCACCTCTGTCAACACATCCTCCAAAAAGCTAAACGTTTTTTCAGACGGGCAATAGATATTGTTAAACACTCCCCATTTACCAGATACCTCATACTTTTGGCTTGGGTCGCAGCTTAACTCGGGGTATGCGGCTAATGCAGCTAAGGCGTGGCCGGGCATTTCAATTTCGGGTACGATGGTGATATAGCGGTCGGCAGCGTATTTGATCACATCGCGGATCTGATCCTGCGTGTAATAACCAGATACCGGCACACCATCATACTGCAACGGTGTGCGGTCTTTATAGTTACCGATAACGCTTTCCTTACGCATGCTGCCAACTGAAGTAAGTTTTGGATATTTTTTGATCTCTATACGCCAGCCCTGGTCGTCGGTTAAGTGCCAGTGGAAGGTGTTCAGCTTGTAGGTTGCCATCAGGTCGATATATCTTTTTACAAACTCTACCGAGAAAAAGTGGCGGCAAACATCAAGCATCATGCCCCTGTAGCCAAAGCGCGGGTAATCTTCAATAGTTACGGCCGGTAACTTGGCGGTAGCGGCCCTTTCAATTGGAATAAGCTGTATCAGCGTTTGGATACCGTAAAACAAACCGGCGCCCTTACCGGCAACCGTAATTTGCTGCGGGGTGATGGTTAGGCGGTAACCCTCGGCAGGCAGGTTTTCTGTACCTGCTGATGTTAAATAAATAGATGTTGTACTAACCCTTGCATTGCGTAAAGCAACCTGTTTGTTGTAGGCCATGTTATTGGCCAGGTACGATGAGAAGAACTGTACCGCCTTATTATTTGGCGTATCGGCCTGTATAATGGTTTCCTGACTTAGAATAAATTCGCCGGGGGCTTTTTTTACTGATACAGGAGCAGGTATGATACCTGCGTATGGGTCTGTATTCTGGGCATTAACACAAAAAGACGATGCCACCAGTAAAGCAGCCAACAGTACATGTTTTCTTTTATTCATAGTAAAAACCGATCAGGTGTATAATGAGGTGGTGAATTTAGCATTATTTAAAAAATATGCACCACAATCACTCAAAAATTACACAAACAGAAACAAAAAAGCCGTATTCTTATTAGGAATACGGCTTTTTAAAATATTTTAATTTGTGGTAGACGCGAAGTATCGCGTCTCTACTTTACGCTGTTACAACGTGCTCTTTAGCAGCCAGATAACGCTCGGCATCTATAGCAGCCATGCAACCTGTACCTGCAGCGGTAACTGCCTGGCGGTAGATATGATCCTGCGCATCGCCGCAGCAAAATACACCTTCTACATTTGTTTCGGTAGAACCCGGACGGGTGATGATATAACCGGTTTCATCCATGTGGATAGTGCCGCGGAAGATATCAGTGTTTGGTTTATGACCGATAGCTACAAAGAAACCGGTAACATCCAGTATCCTGTCTTCGTTAGTTACATTATTGCACACCTTAACCGCGTTAACGCTTTGGCCATCGCCAAGTATTTCAATGGTATCGGTATTGTATAAGACCTCGATATTAGGCGTGTTCAACACGCGGTGTACCATTGCTTTTGAAGCACGGAACTCATCGCGGCGAACGATCATGTAAACTTTACGGGCTAATTTAGCCAGGTAAGTTGCTTCTTCGGCAGCGGTATCACCGGCACCTACTATGGCTACATCCTGTCCTTTAAAGAAAAAGCCGTCGCAAACCGCACAGGCCGAAACACCAAAACCGCTATATTTTTGTTCAGACTCTAAACCCAGCCATTTTGCTGATGCGCCGGTAGAGATGATAACAGTATCGGCCAGTATAGTTTTGCTTTCGTCAACCGTAACCTTGTGTGGCAACGATGAAAAATCAACTGAACTTACGTAACCAAAGCGGATATCGGTACCCAGGCGTTCTGCCTGTTTGCGAAAATCTTCCATCATTTCAGGTCCCATAATACCATTAGGATACCCCGGGAAATTCTCAACATCGGTAGTTTGGGTAAGCTGCCCGCCGGCAAGCATACCTGTGTACATAACCGGGTGCAGATCGGCGCGCGAAGCATAAATTGCTGCGGTATATCCCGCCGGGCCCGACCCTATAATAAGGCACTTTACGTGTTCAATATCTTGTGACATTTGTATTTTTATAATGAGATGCGAATTTAAGATTTATAGATGACTGCGCCAATAGGTAATAGTCAAGATACTGCCATACCTTAATGACTATTTACCAACATTAGCCTTTAACACCCTGATAAAATTACCGCCCAATATCTTATCTATATCCTTTTCGCTGTAGCCAAGCTTTAGTAGCTCGGCGGTAAGCTTTGGGTAGTCGGTAACACTGTCTAAACCCAGTGGGTACGATTCTGCACCGTCAAAATCCGAGCCTATGCCCACGTGGTCGGCCCCTATCAGTTTCACCATATAGTCGATATGTTTAACGAGCATGCTCAGCGGCGGGCGTAACTCGTCGGCTTCGCTTTTGTGGATAACATTCAAACGTATGCTGGCCAGATCGTAGTCATTATAGATCTTTATCAGCGAATCAAGTTCAGTTTTGTGCTTTGTAAGATAAGTTTCGTGCTTTGCATCGTAGGTACTATCTATAAAACCACTGTAAAAGTTCAGGAACACCACCCCGCCATTTTGGGCGATGGCTTTTAGCTGGTAATCCTTCAGATTACGCCTGTGTGGGTTAAGCGCATAAGCACAACTATGTGATGCAATAACCGGCTTTGTTGTGATAGCCATTACATCGTTAAAAGTTTGCTCGCCGGGATGGGAAAGGTCTATCATCACCCCCAATTTATTCAGGCGCTGTACCACCTGTTTACCCAAATCGTTTAAACCCTTGTGTTTTAATGTATCCGCATGCAAAACTTCATCGCGTGCAGATGATGCCCAACTGGTGCTGTTATTCCAGGTAAGGGTTAGGTATACCATTCCACGCTTATGCAGACTGTCGATATAATCCAACCTGTCTTCTATCATATGCCCGCCTTCTACACCTATCATAGCGGCAAGCTTTTTCTGCTTAACCGTTTTTTGCAGGTCGGCAGCTGTACGCACCAATTTTATCTTATCGGGATTGCGGCTGATGAGTGCATATAATGAATCTATCTCACGGTTGGCATAGGCGTAAGCTGTACCGTTACCGTACTGATCGCCGCACCAGATAGAGAATACCTGCACGTCCAATCCGGCTGTTTTGGCGCGTACCAAATCGAAATTGCCGGTAGTTTGGAGCTTGCCTAAATCTGCTTTTGTGATCAGTTGGTTGGATATCGCATCATTATGCGTATCAACCAGAATAGCACGCTGATGGATCTGGTTGACGTTTTGGGCGGATGCGATGATTGTAAATAGTAACAGAAATGGCAGAAGGAGCTTTTTCATTTTTTAAAGATAGTGATTACACCGTTTAAAAATGAAAACCGGATTGATAAACGAAATAAAGTATAGAACCAATAATTGCTAAAGTACCAATCACCACACATACCGGACCGATAGCTTTTGCATTAAAATCATCTATCACAAAATCTTTAATATTCTTTGGATCATAAATTACAGTCACTTTATCCCCTTCTTTATAAGAAGGATTAATAACCGAGTGTTTTGAACTTATGCCAAACGTATATTTTTCAGTCACCCACTCTTTATCAATGGTAACAAACCTTATAATTGGAGAATACAATGTTTGGCCGTTAACCCCAATGCTACCGGCTTCTTCTTCCATGGCAAAAACCACACCCTCAGCTTTAATACCGACAGCAATTATTTTTTTGCGTTTTGCCGAGATGCCACTCCCTGCAACAATAAGTGCAACACCAATTAAACCAACCACTATTTCAATATAATTGGCATCGCTTAAATCAATATTCATAATAACTAATGTATAAAAAAGACGCGAAGTATCGCGTCTCTACAATTACCTACGTCTGAATAACCCCCACGTTAAAAGTTTTTTCTATCGGCGCATGATTGGCGGCTTCTATCCCCATGGAGATTACCTTGCGGGTTTCCAGTGGGTCGATAATACCATCCACCCAAAGCCTTGCGGCGGCATAGTATGGCGTGGTTTGGGCGTTGTACCGGTCGGTCGTTTGTTTCAGCAGTTCAGCCTCTTTTACATCGTCAACCTCTTCGCCTTTGGCTTTTAAACCGGCGGCCTGCATTTGCACCAATACTTTGGCGGCCTGCGCGCCGCCCATTACCGCTATTTTGGCTGATGGCCAGGCGTATATTAAGCGTGGATCATAAGCTTTACCGCACATGGCATAATTGCCTGCGCCGTATGAGTTACCTACCACAATGGTAAATTTTGGCACTACAGAGTTTGATACCGCATTTACCATTTTGGCGCCGTCTTTTATAATGCCACCATGTTCGCTACGGCTGCCCACCATAAAGCCGGTAACATCCTGCAGAAAAACCAGCGGAATTTTCTTTTGGTTACAGTTCATGATAAAACGGGTAGCTTTATCAGCCGAATCGGAATAAATAACCCCGCCAAACTGCATCTCGCCTTTTTTTGATTTGATAACCTTGCGTTGGTTGGCCACAATGCCAACAGCCCAGCCATCAACCCGGCCAAGGCCACAAATGATGGATTGACCATAACCTGCTTTATATTCTTCAAATTCCGAATCATCAACCAGGCGTTTGATGATCTCGTACATATCGTAAGCTTTGTCGCGTGTATCGGGCAGGATGCCGTAAATATCTTTTTCGTTTAGTTTGGGTGCCGATGGTCTTATCCTGTCGAACCCGGCTTTGTTATAATCGCCCACCTTGTTCATGATGTTGCGGATAGAATCGAGGCAGGCTTTATCGTTAGGTTGCTTATAATCTGTTACGCCCGAGATCTCGCACTGCGTGGTTGCGCCGCCAAGGGTTTCGTTATCCACATCCTCGCCTATGGCTGATTTAACCAGGTATGAGCCAGCCAGGAATACTGAGCCGGTGCCTTCTACTATCATGGCCTCATCGCTCATAATAGGCAGATAAGCCCCACCCGCCACGCACGAGCCCATGATGGCAGCTATCTGAATGATACCCATACTACTCATTTGCGCATTATTGCGAAAAATACGGCCAAAGTGTTCTTTATCGGGGAAGATCTCGTCCTGCAGAGGCAGATATACACCGGCCGAATCTACCAGGTAGATAATAGGCAGGCGGTTCTCCATTGCTATCTCTTGCGCGCGCAGGTTTTTCTTGGCTGTTATTGGGAACCAGGCACCCGCTTTAACTGTAGCATCATTAGCAACAATTACACATTGCCTGCCGCTTACATAACCTATGCCGCAAACAACACCACCACTTGGGCAGCCGCCATGCTCGGCGTACATGCCATCGGCCGTAAAAGCCCCTATCTCAAGCCAGGGTTTATCGTCGTCTATGAGGTAGTCAACGCGCTCGCGGGCAAGCATTTTACCTTTTTCCTTTTGTTTAGCAGCAGCTTTTTCGCCACCACCGAGGTGTATTTTTTTTAGCCTTGTGTTAAATTCGTAAACGAGTTGTTTGTTAACATCCTCATTTTTATTGAATTCCAGATCCATACGCGTTTTATAAATAGGTTGCGTAATTTTAGGAATTATAATTGAAAATAACTTATTGACGGAAGATTTTATTATGCATGCATAATAAAAAAGCAAAACACCGGCGAATATCTATGTCAGGTTTCTATCCTTGAACCAAACTTCATCGGGTTTTATATCGATGTTCTCCATCAGGCTAAGCAGTTCAATCGGGTCGGCCGAGGAAAGCACCAGGTCGCGGTTTGTGGGTTTAAGATAGCGCTGCTCAACCATTACATCCATTTGTTTTAAAAGCAGGTCATAAAAGCCGCCGACATTAAGGATACCAACAGGATGATTATGCAGGCCCAACTGCAGCCAGGTAAGCACTTCAAAAAACTCTTCTAAAGTACCGAAACCACCGGGTAGCATAATGATGCCGTCGCACAGGTCGTTCATCATTTGTTTGCGCTGGTGCATATTTTCTACTACATGCAATTTAGTAATACCGGCATGGCCAACTTCTTTATCCATCAAAAACTGCGGGATGACACCTACAACTTCCCCGCCCCTGCCTAATACAGCATCGGCTAATAAACCCATCACACCAACCTTACCACCGCCATATACCAGGGTTATATTTTTGCCCACCATTACTTCGGCTAAAAATTCAATAGCTTGTTTAAGTTTAGGGTCGCCGTTAAAGTTGGCGCCGCAGAAGATACAGATGGCTTTCATGGTGGCAAATATACGGCATCTTCTATGTAGAATAAACCACATTATTATCCATTAGCTTTATGGGTTTGTCCATTTAATTGGTAACATTACAACTGTAATTTAGCTGAACAATAAACACCAGTACCTAAATGAAAAAAAACTTATTACTTACCGCGGCGATGGTTGCCGTTTGTCTTTATTCTTTCGCGCAAACTGTTCTTAACCCTAATGTTGAAATTAAGGATAGCCGTTTAACTATTATCAGCAAAATTGAAACTGATAAGCAATATACCGTAGTTAGCTTTGACCATTATGCCCAAAATGATAGCGCATGGGTTGTTTTAAACAAGGAAATATATATCCAAACAGATATTGATAATAAGCATTACGAGTTTGTAAAAGCCGAAGGCATTGCTGTAGCACCCGAAACAAGGCACACATTTGCTAAAGCAGGTGATAAGATTTCATTTAAAGTATACTTTAAAAAGATACCGGCTAACGCAAAGTTAATTGACATAGTTGAGCATGCGGGCAGGCGCAATGATGGTGTTTCATTTTTCAACTTTTATAATATAGACCTTACACATTCAAACCCCGGAGAGCAGAACATAAAGGTAACAGAAGTTGTGTTAGCACCGCCGCCAGTAAACGAGCATGCTAATGGCATGGAGGGAACCGAGCTAACAAATATGATGGGCGCTATGGGGCCGATGTATAACAGCCTGATAAAATCAATGCTTGATGCTCAACTTAATTTTTATAAACAACCCGGTAAATTAACAGAGGTTGCTAAAGTGCATAAGCAGTACTTCGACGCCCTTGTAAAAGAAGGTTTCACCTATGATCAGGCCATTAAAATATTAACATCAAGCCCGTTAATTCAAATGTCAAGCTCATCAGGAAAATAAGCCTAAACTTTATCACATAAAAAAAGAGATACAAATTGTATCTCCTTTTCTTTTATCGCCTAAATTAACGTGTATAATTCGGGGCCTCTTTTGTAATGGTAATATCGTGCGGGTGGCTTTCGCGCATTCCGGCGGCGGTAATACGTACAAACTTGGCTTTTTGCAGATCTTCGATGTTGGCAGCACCGCAGTAATGCATACCGGCACGTAAACCGCCAATGTATTGGTAAACTACCTCGGCCATGTTTCCTTTAAATGGTACACGGCCAACAATACCTTCGGGTACCAGTTTAGTTACCACATCGGTCTCATCCTGAAAGTAACGGTCTTTTGAACCCTTGGCCATAGCCTCGATAGAACCCATACCACGGTACGATTTAAATTTACGGCCTTCGTATATAATGGTTTCGCCAGGCGATTCTTCTACCCCGGCAAACAATGAGCCTGCCATGATAGAACTTGCACCAGCTGCAATCGCTTTTACAATATCGCCGGTTTGTTTGATACCGCCATCGGCAATAACCGGGATGCCGGTACCTTCAAGTGCTTTGGCGCATTCGTAAATGGCATATAGCTGTGGTACGCCCACCCCTGCTATGATACGGGTGGTACAGATAGAACCCGGGCCAATACCTACCTTAACGGCATCCGCACCTGCTTCGGCAAGGGCTTTGGCGGCATCGGCAGTGGCAATGTTACCCGCTATAACCTGCAAATCGGGGTAAAGCTGTTTAACGGCTTTCACCATATCAATAACTCCTTTTGAGTGACCATGCGCGGTATCAATAGTAACCACATCAACACCGGCTTTAACAAGGGCGGCAACGCGGTCAATATTATCTGCGGCAACACCAACGGCGGCACCTACACGTAAGCGGCCAAACTCGTCTTTACAAGCATTAGGGAAGTTTTTTACTTTTTGAATATCCTTATAGGTAATTAAACCCACCAGTTTACCATCCTTATCAACAACCGGTAGTTTTTCAATTTTGTTATCCTGCAGTATCGCGGCAGCATCCTGCAGGGTTGTACCTTGTGGTGCGACTATCAGGTTTGTTTTGGTCATTATTTGGCTAACCGGTACGGTAAGGTCTTTCTGGAAACGCAGATCGCGGTTGGTGATAATACCTTTCAGTTTGCCATCAGTAGCAATAACCGGGATACCACCGATGCTGTATTCGCGCATGATGTTCACTGCGTCAGACAGCAGGGCGTTCTCCAGCAGGGTTACCGGCTCCTGGATCATACCGCTTTCAGAACGTTTTACTTTACGTACCTCGTCGGCCTGTTGCTGTATGGTCATGTTTTTGTGCAGCATACCAATACCACCTGCCTGGGCAATGGCAATAGCCAGGCCTGCTTCGGTTACGGTATCCATAGCGGCCGAAATAATCGGGATGTTTAAACGGATCTTTTTTGTTAAAAAAGTACTCGTGTTAACTTCGCGCGGTAGTACTTCTGAATAAGCGGGGAGTAATAATACGTCGTCATAGGTCAATCCTTCGGCGACAAATTTGGATGGGTCTAACTGCATAGCAAATAATTATTTGGAGTTATTATTTGCCGGGCAAAGCTAACAAAATTTATGGAATTTGAGAAGGAGAAGTAAGAATCAAGACGTAAGAGCCAAGAATTTTACATTTGGGAGAAATATGAGTACAAAAACGGCAGTTAAAATAGTAAGAGTCAGGACCTCCTGACTCTTACATTTTGTCTCTTAAATAATTAATACTTCCCTACTATCACTTTATAAAAGTTATCAAAGTCGAAGTACTTGTTAGCAAGTGCTTTCAATTCTTCAGCAGTGATATTTTTTACGGTTTGGGTGTAGCGTTCATAATAATCGTAATCCAAACCGGCAAAATACAGGTTCTTGAATTTATCGGCATGCGACATCACATTCTCCAGGCTTCCTAAAAGCGAACCCAACATAAAGTTACGCACCAGCGATAATTCTTCATTGGGGATCAGATCTGTTTTTAACAGGGTTACCTCTTTTTCTATCTCGCTGACTGCAGCCTTACAAACATTTGCCCCAACTTCTGACGCGATAAAGAATGAACCGGTTTGTTTAAACGACTGCATACCCGAACCTATACCGTAAGTGTATCCTTTATCCTCGCGGATGTTAGTCATCAGCCTCGAACCAAAATAGCCTCCCAATACTGTATTTAAAACCTGCATCCCGGGAAAATCGGGATGCGTACGGTTTATAAACGGCGTACCTATGCGGATGGCTGATTGCAACGCGTCGACTTTCTCGATATATATAAAACGTTCGGCAGAGGGCTGCAGATCGGGTTGTGTGGTATCGGCAACAGTGGTTACCTCGCCCCAGGCGCCTTCAAATGTAGTGGTAACGGCTTCCAATATCTGCGGATCGGCTTTGCCGGCAATGATGATATTACAATTGCCCGGCTGGTACATTTGTTTAAAATTCGCCAACAGGTCTTCCCTTTTCAGGGATTGGAAATCTTCGGGTTGCGCGGCTAAGCCATAAATGGTTTCGCCATACAAAGCCTTGTTAAATTCGCGACGGGCAACAAAATCATTTTTTTGCAGACTTACCTGCAATTTTTGCTGCTGGTTACGCATATACGTTTCCAGTTCCTTCTCCGGGAAGATGGAATCTGTCAGAATATCTTTTACAACAGGCAAGGTAGCTTGCAAATGCTTAGTAAGCGTAAAAAGAGTTACCTGCGAGTAGTCGTAACTATAATCAACCTGCAAAAAAGCACCGTAAAAATCAATCTTATCAGCTATTTGTGCGGCTGTTAGTTTGCTTGTGCCATCGGTAAGCATCGTATTGACCGCCACATTAAGCAGCGGCTTTTTAGGCTCAAAACGCGAGTTTTGAAAGATCCATTCTATCCTCACCAGATCCTGACTACCCGAATTGAAGGTAAAGATCTTACAGCCGTTTTTCAGTTTACTGCTTTCCGGGTGGATCAGTTTTATATTTTCTACCCCGTTAAATTGTGGGGGCGTATGTCTGTCAAGTTTAGTCATTTGTCGTTGAGTCATTAAGTCATTGCCTTGTTGGATCATCTCCTGCATTTGGCTCGGACAATTTTACTAATTCTCTATTTCTGTTAGTTCTGGTTCTGATGCTTCTACACCCTGCGCCAAATAAATCAGCGTTGATGAGTTCTCTTTTCTGAAAATGATATTGGCCTGGTCCTTTATCTGCTGCGCAGTAACCGCCAAAAATTTTTCCGATTCCTGGTTAAAATCTGCGGCATCGCCCATCAGTTCATAAAAGGCCAGGTTCATAGCTTTATCTAAAAGGGACATTTCAGAGAACACCAGGGTCGATTCTGTTTTGTTCTTCACCTTGGTCAGTTCATCGGCGGGTACGTCTTCTGTTTTCAGCTTTTCAATCTCCTGCCAAAGTGCCTGTTCGGCTTGCTCAATACTTACGCCTTCCAGCGGTTTGCCTTCAAGCACAAACATACCTGTATCAAGGCTGCCTGTAATGTAGGCATGTACCTCGCTAAACAATGGCTTATCTTTAACCAGGCTGCGGTAAAGACGCGATGAATTACCACGCGAAAGAATATCCGACATCAGTTCGACAGCATAGTAGCTCTCATCCAAACGGCCCTCCATCTGGAAAGCGATATAAACATCATTCAACGGCACTTTAGCGGTAACCGTTTCACGGCGTTCCTCTTTCTGGGCAGGCTCCTGCGGCAGGTTACGTATATACTTATCACCGGCAGGTATCGGGCCGAACCATTTTTCAGCCATGGCCTTTACATCTTCGGTCTTTACATCACCGCCCACAACCATAATGGCATTTTGCGGGTTGTAATGCTTTTTAAAAAAGGCTTTTACATCCTCAATCTTAGCATCCTCTATATGCTTAATGGTTTTACCAATTGTTGCCCATCGATACGGATGTTTTTTGTAAACCATTGGCCTTAGCTTTAACCAAACATCGCCGTAAGGCTGGTTCAGGTAACGCTGTTTAAACTCCTCTATTACTACGTTACGCTGCACCTCAAGGCTTTTCTTACTAAAGGCGAGGCTCAGCATACGGTCGCTCTCCAACCAAAAGGCGGTTTCTAAATTGGCCGATGGCAAGGTAATGTAATAGTTGGTAATATCGTTGCTGGTAAAGGCGTTGTTTTCGCCGCCTACACGCTGCAAAGGGCCATCATAATTGGGGATGTTTACAGAGCCACCAAACATCAGATGCTCAAATAAATGCGCAAAGCCGGTTTGCTCAGGGTTTTCATCACGTGCGCCAACATCATACAAGATGTTAAGCACGGCCATCGGGGTTGTATTATCTTCATGAACAATAACCCTCAGGCCATTATCCAGTGTAAATCTATTGAATTTAACCATGTAATAACGATTAATTAACGGTAGGCAAATGTATAATTTTTGTTATCCCGTGGTGTAGAAATGATGTAAACTTTTTTAACGCTCTGTATAATGACGTTTAATACGGGCTAATTGTTACGCTTAAACGTACTCCTGATGGCTATTACCCTATTCATGATAGTATAATTTCCACAATACGTTTTATAAAAAGCAGGTCGGTTAATAAAGTTTTATAATTTTATAACTCGGCATGCAAGATATACTAACAAACGATAAGATAATTGAGGCGTTAAGCACCGACCGTACCAAAGGTTTTGTAGAAAAGCTATCGGTAACGTTAAGGGAGCAGCATTTCAATATCGACCAGCTGATCGACCTCACCTTTCATCCCGATACGCAAGTTGGTTTCCGCGCAGCATGGCTTTTAGATACTATCATACTAACCTCGCCCGAACAATATGTTAATAACCTGGAATATTTTGTAAAACGATTGGGCCAGGTTACCAATGCCAGCTGTAAGCGGCATTATACCCGCATTATGATGCATCTTACCGCGCATGATGCGCCCGAACCTGTCAAGGCAAAACTGGCTACTATAGATATGGAAATTGTGGTAGAACAATGCTTCGACTGGATTACAGACCCAAAAGTAAAGGTAGCTGTTAAGGTATTGGCTGCAGATACCTTGTTTAATTTATGCAGCAGGTACGATTGGATCAAAGAAGAACTGGCCAGCCAGGTACAATTTATGATGCGCGATGGCGGCGCGGCTATTCAATCAAGAGGAAAGAAATTGCTTGCAGCAATTAAAATTTAAAAGTAAAAAGTCAAAAAGCTTTGCAAGCAGTTCTGTTTTGACTTTTTACTTTTGAATTTTGAATTATTCCGTTGGCCTGTCGCTGCCGTGCAGGTTATCGCTTACCTGGTGGTGGTGCAATTTGGCCGATATAGCTGATGAACTATCATCCGCATAAGTACCGTAAGCATTGATCAGGATTCCCTTTAGGTTATACTTTGGCGAATTGATGGCATATACTATCGACATATCCGACGGGTTACTTTGCCCTTCGAAACGATAAAATTCATCTATCTCAAAATCATCGGCAGTCATATGTATATCTTTTGACTTATCGTCTATAGTATCGCCCTCAAGGCTCAAATTTGCGGTATATCCTCTTTTTGTAAGGTCGTTAGTGGCATCCACTAATGTTTCAAAATTTTTCATGGTAGTAGCTTTATTTTGGTGTGATAAAGATTATACATGAATAACCACAAAGCTTAATTGTTGTTTTGATGCTGTTAGCATATCCTCTAAAAAATTATAAAAAGTTACACATTATCTTTCAGTTAAGAACGACTAAGATTATTCAATGAATGCGATTTCTTTAATCGAAACCTTTATAAAATATTTTAAAAACTATTGGTAAATATTTAAAAACCTCTGCACTTGTTAATAAATAGCAGAAAGGAGGTTTGATCAACTAAAGAAAAATATAAGATACCCGGCATTAAGCTGTAAGCCACCCCTTTTTGGGCACCAACAGCAAAAGCATATCTGAATATTTTAGTAATTTATTAATCATTAAACCATGAGAAGACTTTCATTTATCCTGTTAGCGGCTGTATTGTTTACTGCCTGCCAAAAAGAAAAAACAACAGTAACCCCTCCTCCTACATCTGCCAAACCCGCCGGTGAAATTGCTGTTACTCCCGAATCAAAACTTAAAACCAATGCCACTATTAGCTGGAGCGGCTACACCTGGAATGTAAAAGCTCCCACAGGTACAGCAGGCCCCGGCCCCAATTACTGGAACCCTGCCAATGTTTGGGTTGATGCTAACGGCTGGCTGCACCTTAAAATATCTAAAAACCCATCAAACAACCATTGGGAATGTGCGGAAATATCAAGCACGCAAAATTTTGGTTATGGTACCTACCAATGGCAAATTGACGGGCCTATTGCCACGTTCGACAAAAACATTGTACTTGGCTTGTTTGATTACTCGGGCAACGATGGCCGCGACGAAATTGATATTGAGTTTGCAAGATGGGGCAACTCGGCATGGCCAAATTTAAACTATACCATATTCCCAAAAGCCGGCGACCCGCCAACCCCTGCAAGTTACTCTACCGAATTCACCTCGCCTGGCGGCACTTATACCACCCACAGGTTTAAACGCACATCAACCAGCGTGGTATTCAAAAGCCTTTACGGGTTTTATAACGACGACACTAACCTGTTCCTGACCAAAACATTTAACAGCCCGGGTACTTCTATCAGTACTTTAAGTATGCCGGTATTGCTAAATCTTTGGTGCTTTAACGGCCTTGCACCATCAAACGGGCAGGGTGTTGAGGTGGTGATACATAACTTTAAGTTTACAGCTTTATAAATCCCCCCTATAAAAAAGGCAAGCCATGTAATGCGGCTTGCTTTTTTTATGAATTATTTCAAATAGTAGTGTTTTATACAGTTCAACCTGTCGTCCAGCTCATATACCCATGGCGTTGCGGTGGGGATATCAAGTTTGGCCACATCCTCATCGCTCAGGTTCTCTATATATTGTATAAGCGCGCGCAAGCTGTTGCCGTGGGCACAAATAACAACTTTCTTATTCTCGCGGATGGCCGGTACAATGCTTTCGTGCCAAAAAGGTAATGCCCTGTCCATGGTTTCGCTCAGGTTTTCGGTAAGTGGTAGTTCGCGGTAAGTCAAATCATTATACCGAAGGTAATGGCCCGGGAAGCGGTCGTCCTGCTCAGTAATAGCAGGCGGATGTTCATGCGGGTCTCGGCGCCACTTATGCACCTGCTCTTCGCCATATTTCTCAATAGTTTCGGCTTTATTAAGGCCTTGCAGGGCACCGTAAAAACGTTCGTTTAATCGCCATGATTTATGCACCGGGATCCACAGCGCATCCATCTGCTCCAGCACAAAATGCATGGTTTTTATACTTCGTTTTAATACCGATGTAAAACCCACATCAAAAGTGTAACCGTTTTGTGCAAGCAGTTTACCCGCCTGTATGGCTTGTTGCAGGCCTTCTTCAGACAGGTCTACATCCGTCCACCCGGTAAAGCGGTTTTCCTGGTTCCAAACACTCTCGCCGTGGCGTATCAATACCAATTTCTGCATAATTAATAGTAACGTTTAATAAAGCTTTGAGTTTAAAAGCTATTGCTAATTCGATTTATTTCGATTAGATTGCATCTTATAAACCAAATTTAAACCTTTTTATGATACCAACTACTCCTGTTGTTGTAAAGGATGGCATTGCCAACCCTGCACCGCTTGGCCTGTGTGCCTTCGGCATGACCACCGTTTTGCTGAACATACACAATGCCGGTTTTTTTGAACTGAACGCAATGATACTGGCTATGGGCATATTTTATGGCGGATTGGCACAAGTTATTGCCGGCATTATCGAAGCTAAGAAAAATAATACATTCGGGCTTACGGCATTTACATCTTACGGTTTTTTCTGGCTATCGTTAGTAGCACTAATTGTGATGCCAAAACTGGGCTGGGGAACAAAACCAACGGAGGGCGCTATGTGCGCTTATTTAGGCATCTGGGGGCTTTTTACCTTTTGCCTTTTCTTTGGTACCTTAAAATTAAACCGTGCGCTGCAGTTTGTATTCGGCTCTCTTACCCTACTTTTCGGGTTATTGGTTTGGGGCGATGCTACCGGCGATGAAACCATTAAACACCTTGCAGGTTACGAAGGTATTATATGTGGCTTATCTGCCATTTATACAGGCATTGCAGGTGTATTAAATGAAGTTTACGGCAAAACGGTTTTACCTATCGGAACGGTTAGTTAAATCTCCCGTCCTTCCTCTCAAATATTTCTGCTAAATTGCGCGGGTGAAAGATCTGAAAAAATATTATTTGTTACCGGCCACTCCTGAAGAGGTGTATATGGCGCTTACAAACCCCATAACTTTAGAGTTATGGACTGGCGAACCCGCACAAATGTCTACCAGCCCCGGGTCAGAGTTTTCCCTATGGGAAGGTAGTATTGTAGGTAAAAACCTGGAGTTTGAAGAAAATAAAAAAATTGTACAGCAATGGTATTTTGACGGGCAAACTGATGAGTCTATCGTAACCATTAAGATCCACCCGGATAAGCACGGCTCATCTGTAGAGTTAAGGCATGTGAATATACCCGATGATGATTTTAACGATATAGCCGAAGGCTGGAACGACAGTTATTTTGGTAACCTTGCTGATTTTTTTGCTGAGGGATAATTAAAGAGTTTATACGAAAAACAAATTACAACAAAAGAGCCGCCCCAATTTGGAGCGGCTCTTTTATTTAAAGTTCTTGATTCCTGACTTTAATAGTCTTGAATCTATCCCTTAGTATAGGGTAAACTCTACACGACGGTTTTGTTGACGACCTGCCGCAGTTTTGTTAGTAGCTATTGGTTGTGACTGACCATAACCAGTTGCTTCTATACGAGATGCGTTAGCGCCTTTTGAAACCAGGTAAGATTTTATTGCTTCTGCACGGTCTTTTGATAAACGCATGTTCAATTCTTTAGAACCTGTATTATCTGTATGACCTGCTAATTTTAAGCTGAAGTTTTTCTCAGTTAATAAGTTAGCAACCCTATCTAAACTTGGGAATGATTTTTCACGGATAGTTGCTTTACCCAAGTCAAACTCAAGGTTCTTAATAGCATCTTTAACAACACGTTTGTCTTCTTCAGTTACATAAACAACCGGTTTAGCTAACGGGCAACCAGAACCATCCACCTTAGTACCGGCAGGTGTGTTAGGGCATTTATCGTTAATATCCAAAACACCATCACCATCGCTATCAACAGTTAACTTAGCTAAGTTAGCATTGGTAGTGTTAAGGTCATTTCTTAACTGATCGTTTTTAGCTTTTTCAGCATCAATTTGTGCCTGTAACATAGCTTTAGTTTGTTCGTTTTTCCAAACATACTCGGTACGTAATGAGTTAACCGGGTTATAAGTAGCCATGTTAGGTGTTTTTGAGCTACCTAACAGAAACTCTAAACCTACGTGAGCGTAAGAGAACCTGTCGTTTGAGCCACCAGTGTTGTAACCATCAAAGTTGTCTGACTGTACAAAGTTAACCTGGTAACCTAAATCCAAGTTTACGTTTGAGCCTAAGTTTACTTTAAAACCTAAACCTACTGGTATAAACCATTCTTTGATAGAATTTTCGCCTGCACCATTTCTGTAAGCTGTAGTGTTACCGGCACCATCTGTAATGGTTGTTTTGTAACCCATGTAACCGGCACCAGCTGTTAAATACGGTTGTATAACACTTTTGCTATGGAACCAGCTGATATTACCCAAGGTAATATTTGTGCTTAAAGCCGCCGACCAATCTAACTTGGTGTTAAACCCCTCAGGTGTACCTACACCATCCTGGCCACGTAACCCGCTAACTTGCCCGCGAAGGAAATCGGCCTGTAAACCAAATGTTGGCGTAAATTGCTTTTTGATGTAACCACCGTAACCAATTTCTGATTGTGGCTGTCTGAAGTCCTGACGACCGTTTGCTCCAAAAATTGTGAATGGAGTTAATAAACCACCATTAATACCTATTGACCATGTTTTTACCGGACCACCAGAAAATGGCTTAACATAATTTGTAGTGCTTACTGAATCGGTTTGAGCGAATAAAGAGCTGCCTGCCAGTAAACCTGTAAGCAGTAGGGATGCTTTTTTTAAATTTGTTTTCATGTTGTGTTAATTTTTGATTGTCTGCTAAAATGTATAGCATGACTACAGCCACGTTTACAACATTAATGCCAACACGCATATTTTAGACCTATGCGTATAATTTACACAATGGGTGCTGTATTTTAGGATTTAATAAAGCACTATTAAATAGACCATTACCAATCTGTTTAGCTAAACCAAATAGATTGGATGACTCTTTAACCATTAGGGTTTAAGAGGTAAAAATAAATGATCTTAAAAATGGACATTAAATGGTTATTTAAGCCATTACAGCTATAGTATTAAATACAGTTTCACCTAAGTAAAAATCACCTTTTATTATAGAACGGTGAAGCGCCGCTTGAGATGTAATAGCCTTAGTAAAGAAATTCCATGTGGTTTCGGGGTCAATAATAATTTCCGACATGATAGAGTTTGTCGGTTGTTGTTTCAGCAATTCCCATTTCCGTGCAGTTTTTAGCAAGTACCAATCACCACCAACATGGCTGCTTACGGTTATTTTAATCATCGTACCTTCTGTAGCCTTAACATTGCGATACGAGTGTGGTAAGGCATACATAAAGGTATCAATACATGGATAAAATAATTCTTTAGTCATTAACCCAGGTTTCCCAACAGCATCACGGATCTGCTGCTGATGATGCCATTTTTCGGTGTATTCGCGGGCAATATCAAACCAATTGAGCGATGTACTTTCTCCCGCCCACGAAACCGGGTATCTGGCTTGTTCAAAAGGGTTTAACGTATTTATGTGTTCAATATATTGCTTGCCGGTACTTGCCAGTTGCTGAATAAGCAATTGCGGGCTCACCCTTTTCATCGCGTTTACCCAGGTAGCTTCAATTCATTTAAATAAGCAACAAGATCCTGGTAACTGTTTATTTGTGTGGCTATTGCCATTTCGTAACCTTGCGCGTACGATATGGTACGCATATTAGTATCAAGCAGGTGCGCGGCAATATCCTTAACCGACCATAAACGGGCAACAGTGGGTTTATTCCAGTCGGCTGGAGTTAACGAACCAAGCAATTCTATCAGCAGTTTATCCAACACAGGGAATAAGTGCAGGGTTGGTATAGGTATAGCTTGCTGCATCGATAATCAGCGGGATCTATGCGGCCGGGTGAATGATCACCTTCCATTTAATATCTGCATCGGCTTTGTAAAGCGTAGCTGCTACTGAGCAATATTTATCCAATGATAATTCAACAGCCTTTTTGGCTTTATCCTCATCAATAGTACCGTATAAATGGAATTCAAGGGAAATATCCTGCCATAATGATGGTTCTTTACCCGCTTCGCGCTCACCGGTAATAATCATTTTATAATCAACAACATCCTGGCGTTGTTTTTTTAGGATAGCAATAACATCAATGGCCGAGCATCCGCCCAAGCCCATTAAAAGCATTTGCATGGGGCGTACGCCGAAATTTTGGCCGCCACTTTCGGTGCTGCTGTCCATACGCACAGTGTGTCCATATTCGTCGGTGGCTTCAAAGCCATAGTCGCCGCTAACGCGTGATAGTTTTATAGTAGGCATAGTAGTGTAATAATTTTGCTAAGTTATGTTTTTAGGCTAAAAAACGAATATCATTTACATATCTTGACGTTAATTATATATACGCAAACCTGAATGAAAAAGTTACTGCTATCAACCACCCTCCTGTTTTGTTTCGCCTCAGCGTGTTTTGCGCAAACTAACCTTATATCTTACGATGACCTCAGCTACCTGCTCCATAACAATATTAATAAGGCGGATACCTTTTTCATAGCCAAAGGATATACGCTTACTAAAAAAGACGAGAAAAAGAACCTGAGAAAATATGACCTTAAGATACCCGGTGGTACATATGTAAGCAATAACATACGTGTTGACGGCAGACGAATGTATATTGAAATGGAAACAAACGAATTGGCTCAGTATACCATGATCTACAATTCTATATCGCAATACGTAAACAAGGAAAGCACCACCCCCGATGTACAAACTTTTGTAGTAAAAGACCTTGGTACAATCTATATTATGGTGAACGATGCCGTGCCTTACAATCCTACCCGCCGGGAGTACACTATACGGCTCGTGGCAGACAAAAACATTACGGCCTACAACTAATTTAATTGGTTTAAATGGTGCTGAATGTGCTGAATGTAGTCCTCCGCTAAAAACGCCACAGAATTAAGTGAGGATTCGTAGCGCCCGTTATCGCACTCCGCCAATTCGCGGTCAGCTGGATAGTTTGTCAATACCCTTACAATTTGCAGGTTTACTAATTCCCAAAGTTTTAGCAGTTCAGTAATGTCGGCTTCGTTATAATGCTGCGCAGCAACCCACTCCTCCTGAAAATAGATCAGCTTAAAACCATCCTCGTAGGTACAGCGCACAAAACGCTGCAGGTTGATGTGTGCGCTATCTATGAGATGGCCGATGATCTGTTTGTTAGACCACTTACCCGGCGCTGCCTGTTTTGCCCAATTAATGCCGGATGCCCGCAGGGTTAAAAAATTGTGAATAGCGGTATTGAGTTTTCGGGCGGTTTGTTTCATCACTGAGCAAATATTTGCATTTAAATATGCTTAATCCTGATAAATTATTCAAAAAAAATTATCTTCATGGCCTGAATCATACTTATGGCATTAAACTACATCTGGATAGCTTTTTTCCTCATCGCATTTGTGATAGCGTTTTGCAAGCTGGTGTTTTTGGGCGATGTAGATGCATTTAAGCTATTGGTTGATGGCATGTTCGATAGCTCCAAGTCTTCGGTAATGGATATTGCCCTGCCTTTGGCCGGTAACATGGTACTTTGGCTGGGCATACTTAATATTGGCGAAAAAGCAGGTGCAATGAACTTCCTGGCGCGAATTGTAGGCCCATTTTTAAGTCGCTTATTCCCCGAGGTGCCTAAAAAACACCCTGCCACCGGCCAAATGATGATGAACTTTTCGGCCAACTTGCTTGGCTTAGATAACGCAGCCACCCCGCTTGGCCTGAAAGCCATGGGCAGCCTGCAGGAACTTAACCCCGATAAAGAGACCGCATCGAACGCGCAGATCATGTTTTTGGTGCTGCACACATCGGGGCTGCAACTTCTGCCGGTTACAATCATTGCGCAACGTTTTATACTCCACGCCAAAGATCCTGCAGATGTTTTAATTCCTTGCATTATAGCTACTTATGTAGCTACAGTTGTAGGGATGATTGCAGTAGCCATTAAACAAAAAATAAACCTGTTTGACAGGGTTATTCTCGGCTGGCTGGGCGGCATGACAACATTCATCGTTTTGCTGGTGTTTTACTTTACCCACTACCTTGATAAATCACAAATAACAACCGTATCAAAAGTGGCCAGCAACCTGCTGCTGTTTGCCATACCAACCGTATTTATATTGGGCGCCCTGCGCAAAAAAGTAAATGTTTTTGAAAACTTTATAGATGGCGCCAAGAGTGGTTTTGAAGTATCTGTAAAAATAATACCTTATTTGGTAGCCATGCTGGTTGCAATAAGCGTTTTCCGCAACAGTGGCGCGCTCGATTACATTAACAACGGCGTACGCTGGGCTGCCACAAGTTTACATATGGATACCCGTTTTGTTGATGCCATGCCCGTTGCTTATATGAAACCGCTGAGCGGCTCCGGGTCAAAGGCTATGATGATCAATGTGATGCAGACTTACGGCCCCGATAGCTTTGCCGGCAGGCTTGGCTCGGTGTTCAATGGATCTGCCGACACAACGTTTTATATTGTTGCATTATACTTTGGTTCGGTTGGTATAAAAAAATCGCGTTATGCTATCCCTGCGGGCCTTATTGCCGACTTTGCGGGTGTAATAGCCGCTATACTGATATCTTATTTATTTTTTGGATAAATTAAGATGTAACCCCATTTTAGGTTTAAAATTCTTTATTTTTCTGTAACACAAGCGTATTTATTCCGTATAAGGCAGTTAGTAAACTATTAGTTTATTTTATGCCGAAGCGTTAAATTGATTTTGACTTGTGATTGATGGATAAAACTTTTACTAAAGGTTTATTTATTTTACTACTGCCCCTACTTGTATTAACGGCCGCTGCCTCGGCCCAAAACATTACCGTAGGTGCTATTGACCCAGGGCCTTATGGGCAGGGATCAAGCATTTCTGTGCCATTTAAAGTAGATAACACCAGTGGCTGTATTGCTACAAATAATGTTTACCGTCTTTATCTTTCAAATGCCTCTGGTAGCTTTGCATCACAGGTGCAAATAGGCACTTATACGGGCTTCTATGGCACATTTGTTAATGGAATTATACCTGCTGGTACACCCGCGGGTAGTGGTTACAAGTTAAGGGTCATATCAACCTCACCGTCGGTAGTAAGCACAACATCCTCAGCATTTACTATTAGTAACGCTGCAGCCGTAAAGGCAGCAGTATCCTCCCAATCTATAGGAAACGATCCTGAGGTTTTTGGGGCGTGTATAGGCGCTAATAATAATTCTTATCCTTTTATAGATAATTCAACATTTGGCGCAACCGTTACAGCTACTTTTTTTAATGAAATAACCCAGGCAAACGAGGGTGGCATACAGCCAATACCGGTAAACTTCATTGCAAAACTGGCCAATTATACTGTAACTGTACGGGCTGAGAAAGGCGGGATTGTGGGTACAAAATCGTACACGTTAATTAATAATGACGTATACAGGGCAATCGGTAACTCCGGCAGCAATACGGCTTGCGCAAATGGTGCTGTACCACTTACATTTCCAATTCCCAGTGATGATGGCAGTGGCAATAAAGCAGGATTTAAATATAATTATCCTGGCTTGCTCTACAAAGTTACCTGGGGCGATGGTTCAACCAATACTTACACGTATTGTGACATCGTAAATCAAAATAACTCTATTGCCCACCTTTTTACTCAATCATCATGTGGCAATGATGTAGAAAATCAAAAAAACGTATTTAAGATAGAGCTAACGCCTATAAACCCGTATTGTAAAACTTCAGTAACTCCCGGGTTAGCTTTCGCAAAAGTAGTTTCTCCGCCTAAAAATGTTATCGCCGGCCCGGAAAATGCCTGCACAAATACAGTAGTAACTTTTACAAACATATCTGATCCCGGCCAGGACCCCAACAGCGTTGGTCCGGATTGTAAAAACGCCAATGCACTTTATACCTGGTACATCAACGGTACCGCTATCGCAATTAATCAAAAAAAAACAGATAATTTCATTTACAATTTTACCACACACGGTAACTATACAGTAACTTTGAAGTTGCAAAACAGCAATGGTTTGTGTACAGCTGATGATGTAGATTTTAAAATTTGCATTCAGGATAAACCCCAACCAAGTTTTACAATCCCACCAACGTATTGCCTTGCAAGCGGTGCCCTAACCCCAGTTAATACATCAATAGTTGATGAAACCTGTAATACAAATACAACCTATAAATGGGTACAGGTAGCAGGCCCTGTTGGCGGAGTTGTATTTAATTCAAACATTAAAACCCCGTCGTTTACATTTAACACAATTGGTGTCTATCAATTCAGGCTTGATATTACCACATTAAGTTGCGGTACGGTATCATCGCCTGTGCAAACCATTGTTGTTAATGATGTACCAAAAGTTCAGCTTTCTGCAGATGCCAATGTTTGCGGTCAGGGTGTAACGTTAAGTTTCGACCCAACGGCTACAACAACCAAATCTGATTTAACCGGTACTGCACAGCCCGCTGCTACAACATACACGTGGGCAGTTACAGGCGGTGCTTTCGCATTTGTTGGTGGTACCAATCTAAATAGCCAATACCCCAAAATTCGATTTGATGCATTAGCTACTTATACCATAACTGCTACTCATATAAATAGCTGCGGCGCGGCAGCTACCGATCAGCAGGTGCTTACATTTGTACAATCGCCTACTGTAGTGGCCGGTACTTATAATTCGGTATGCGAGGGCACCCCAATCGTGTTAAATGGCACGCCGGGAGTTGGCGGCCTGGTTACCGGTGTAACATGGCTAAGTACCACGGGGGGTACTTTTACTAATCAAAACACACCTAATGCTACCTATACCCCATCCGCAGCTGATATCGCGGCCGGGCAGGTTATCTTAACATACCAGGTTACTACATCGTTAACAGCGCCATGTAATGTTATCACAGACCAAACTACGGTTGCCATTATTAAAAAAGCTACCATAACCAGTCCAAATAATCCGTCTGTTTGCAGTGGCAGTACTTTCAATTATACTATTACTGCGGCTAACCCGGCAACAACATTTACCTGGACAGCGGGCTTAACCTCTGGCACGGCCACGGGCTTTACTAACCCGGGTAACGGTAACATCATAAACGACATTATTACCAATAACAGTAATACAGACGCGGTTGTAACTTACACCATTACGCCCACGCTAAATGGTTGCCCCGGCACACCATTTAGTTTAAAAGTAACCGTGCACCCGTTACCGGTTATTACCGCTGTACCTGTTGATGCCAGCATTTGCAGCAATCAGCCGGCAAATATTACTTTAACATCAAACATAACCCCAACAACCTACACCTGGACAAGTGTGGCCGGTGCAGGCATAACAGGTAATACAAACCGCGGTACAGCGGCTACAGCTACAAGCATTCAGGATATATTGGTAAATACTTCCGGAACTGCAGGAACTGTTACATACACCATAACGCCTTACAATGGCACATGCCCGGGCACACCAAAACAGGCGGTTGTAACTGTTAAACCTGCACCAATACCATCAGTACCCGGGCCTGATGAGGCAATTTGTATCTCATCTACCTACACATTAAAGGGTAATGACCCCGCACCTGGTACGGGCAAGTGGACAGTTGCATCCGGACAGGCTGGTATAACATTTAGTAATGACACCGACCCGCATGCCGTTGTAAGCGGTTTGCAACCGGGCCAGATCTATAAATTTACCTGGACAATTACAGCCGCCCCCACCTGCCCATCAACCCAAAATACAGTTACTATTACCAATAATGCAGAAGCTGTTGGCGGTACTACTACCGGCACAGCTACAGTTTGCGCCCCTACCAATAGTGGCACAATAACACTATCCGGTTATATTGGCGCTATCATCCGCTGGGAAAAATCAATTAACAATGGTACAAACTGGCTGCCTGTAGCTAATACAACGGCAGTATTAAACTACAGCAACCTAACCCAAACAACCCAGTATAGGGCTGTTTTAAGCGGTGGCAGCTGCGGTAACGAATTTTCGACTGTAACAACCATTACAGTTAACCAACCCGCCATTACAGCAAACGCCGGGCCTGATAACCCGCAGTGTAATGTAACCAGTGCAAACCTACAGGGTAATAATCCGGGAACTTTTGTTGGCGAGTGGACACAAACTGCCGGCCCTGCGGCTACAATAATTACACCTTCTAATCCGCTATCGCAGGTAACGGGTTTAGTACCGGGCAATAGTTATACCTTCAGATGGACGATTAAAGGTGTATTGCCTTGCGGCGATAGCTTTGACGATGTTGTGATAGTAGATAAACCCGATATTATTGCAAGCTTTATACCAAGCCAAACACAGGCTTGCGGCCCAACAGAAATTATATTTACCAATACATCGGCACCGGTATTTCCGGGCACCGTTTACGAATGGAACTTTGGCGATGGCTCACCAGCATCATCCATACCCAGGCATACTTTCCAGCCCGGTACAGATGGTAAGGATATTACCTACACCGTATCATTAACCGTTGTTGGCAATTGCATAGTAAGGCAGCCTGTTACCGCTACAATTACGGTAAGCCCAGCTAAACCCGATGCCCGCATAAACCCAAGCGAAGTACGGTCATGCGGGGTGTTAAACCTTTCGGTTGATAACTTATCGCCGGGTACAAATGACACGTACACGTTTTATTTGATAGATGAGAACAATAATCAGGTAACTACCCCCATCACCAAAACAAACGATGATAAATCTTCAGCGGTATTCCCGCCAATAAACCCAACACATATTGCTACCTGGCGCTTATACATGGAAGCAAAGGATAAATGCGGTAACATAAACAGGTCTCCGGAATTCCAGATCCCCGTATCTCCGTCAAATATTGTTTCCAACATGCAGATAAAAGACAACCCCGCTTACGTTTGCTTAGGTTCCCCTGTATTTTTCAGAAACTTATCGGCAGGTGGCGATGCTTTTAAATACACAATTTACGATAAAGATCAAGGCGTTCTAACAAGCTTCCCGGGGGGATTGGCAGAGCTTTCTTACATCTTCCCTAACGTAGGTTCTTATTTTGTGTCTATTACAGCCAGTAATACAGGGTGTGGTGATGCACCTCCATCTACCTTAATACCCATACAGGTTATACCTTTACCTCAACCGCAATTTACTTACACAGTTGATGTTGATAATAAGGTAAAGTTCACAAACACTACCCCCGCTGCCGGCAGCACACCTGCAACATCTTTAACCTATGTATGGAATTTTGGGGATGGAACTGCTCCTGAAACAAGCTTTACGCCTAACGATCATAGCTATGATTATACCAAATCGCCATATACGGTAACACTTACAGCCCGCAACCCGGGTACGTCATGTGAAGGTTTGATAACCCATACTATAGAAATTAAGTTCACGGGCGAGTTATTCGTGCCAAATGCCTTCCAACCAGAATCAAGCAAAGCAGAGCTGCGCACCTTTAAAGCTAAAGGGCAAAAACTAAAAGAATGGCGCATGCAGGTATTTAATAACTGGGGCCAACTGGTATGGCAAACCACACAGCTCAATAGCAATGGCGAACCAACAGAGGGCTGGGACGGCACATTTAAAGGGGCACCGGCGCAGCAGGGCGTATATGTTTGGCAAATAACTGCCAGGTTTTTAAACGGATCCGACTGGAAAGGTATGTCATATAACGGCTCGCTGCCTAAGCGATCGGGGTCAATACATTTAATCAGATAATTGAGATGAGGGGAATGGCAAAATATTATTTTTTAGCTTTAATGCTTGTACTTGGCTGCCTGGATGCTTTTGCGCAGGATCATATGTACTCGCAGTTCTTCAATTCTCCTGTTTACCTTAACCCGGCCCTAAACGGCCAGTTTGAGGGCGACTTACGGATGAACCTCATCTATCGCAACCAATATTCATCCTTACCGGGCAACCTTACCTATTTATCGGCTTCTATAGATTATAACGTACCACAGTTTGGCGGCGGCATTGGCTTGCTGGTTACGCGCAGCAGCGAGGGATCGGCTTATCTAACCAAAAACAACTTCGCGGGCATATACTCCTATAGTGTTGGCTCTGAAGATTATGTACTATCGTTTGGTTTACAAGCCGGTATAACCAACCGCTCAGTTGATTTTAGCAAGCTTGTTTTTGGCGACCAGATAGACCCCAGCCTGGGTTACATACCTGGCTCAACTACCGGCGCCGACAAACCCGATTTTAACAATAAATTCTTTTTTGATGCAGGCGCGGGTATAAACCTTACGCTTAAAAATTTTAATATAGGCGGCGCGGCGCAGCACCTTAACCGCCCCAACGAATCATTTACGGGTACACCATACGTATTGCCTGTGCGTGCTACCATGCATGCCAGCTTCCGTTACAACCTAACGCGCGATGATAATATGGACGAGGACGATAAATCGTATATCATCCCATCGGTAGTATTTTATAAGCAGGCGCAGGCACAATCCATAAGTGCCGGTATGCAATATAAGCGCCGCAGCGTAAATGCCGGGCTTTGGTGCCGCAGCGGCGGCGCGGGCGGGCCAAGCGCTATCGTTGTTTCGTTTATCTTCGATCTGTTTATCAACCGCGAGGGGCGCGAAAAGTTACGTTTTGGAGTAAGCCATGATGTACCGGCCGGTGGCCTTAACTATGGCAATACCAGCGGCACAACCGAAGGCAGCATTGGTTATGAAACTACCTTACCCTCCCGCTCAGGCGGTGAGCACAAATTTTTGGGTGCAAGCAGGTGTTACGACTTCTATTAATTTTGCTTAATTTGCATCAGCTAATTAATTTATGACAAAAAATTACGCAAAAGCAAAAGAAGAGAAGAAAAAATCGGCATCAAAAGCAGGTTGGTTACTGGCCTTTTTTGTAGTTATTTTCGCTGTTTTACTTGGCAAATATGCCCTTTCGGGTTCTACAGGGATATTTAGCGGCCTGCCTGATAGTGATGCTGCTTATGGCATTGCCAGAAAATTTATACGGCCTACTATACTTTCAACTAACGTGGATTTTTCGGATGCTGAATATAAATTTGCCAAAAAATCAGATTCGGTTTACGTCATCAAATCATTTTACACCGAGAAATTTGATGATGGCGAAGTTTCTAAAACCCACTTTACTATTACGTTAAAATATAATGGCGGTGCAGGCGCAAACGAATCAAACTGGGCCATGCTTAATTTAGATAAGGATAATTAATTGCTACTTTATTTTTGATGTATGGAAAGTGAGAATGAGTTTATTGTTGATGCTGCAGCAGTTATTACCCACGCAAAGTATCAAACTACGGTAACAAGTGGTAACCACACCATTATTACTGATGAACCTGTGGATATTGGCGGTGCCGATACAGGGATGTCGCCTTACAACTTATTATTGGCCAGTTTGGCAAGCTGTACGGTAATCACATTGCGCATGTACATCGATCGTAAAATGTGGGTAGTTGATGAGATCAATATTAAGCTCGAACTTTTTAAAAATTCTGAAGGTGTAGTGATTGAAAGCAAACTCGCATTTAAAGGCATCCTTACTGATGATCAGATAAAACGCTTAATAACCATTGCTGATGCATGCCCCATTCATAAAATACTTGTAGGCAACATTGTTGTAAATAACCGCTTGGCGTAATACACACTATTTTAAGCCTTTAACAAAAATATCTATTAGTAGCAGGCGTTTATTGTGTATTTCGTCCAGGTGTTCTTTATGCGGAAAGTTTAGTTTTTTATACGATAATGAGCCACCAACCTTAATACCATGCAAGGCATCTAAAAATACTTCTACAATCTCAATTGGGTTTGCAACTGGTTTTAAGTTGTCTTTTTCTACTTCGGATTGTATGGCACCGGCAAGTAATTTAATCTCGGCTTCGCGGATATGGCCAACAATTTCCCAAATTGTATCAGGAAGGTTTTGCTCGTTAAGGCGAAAGAAATCAAAGAAGTTATAGTTATTTACAATAAACTCGTGATGGGTGTTAACCTGAAACAAAAAGGCCTCGCGGAGGTCGGTAAAATGCCCAAACTTGTCTTCAAGTTGTTTTAAATAATCGCTGGCCAGTTTGCGCATAACGGCCATATATAACTCGCTTTTGTCAGGGAAATAATAATAAAGCAAGGCTTTCGACATCGAAAGGTCGCCGGCAATTTCATTCATGGTGGTTTTTGAATATCCGTAATGAAGAAATCGCTGGTACGAAGCCTCTAGAATTTTCTCACGTTTTATATCCTGCTGATCATTTACTGCGCTCATTGCTTTACTAAAGATGATTTTATAAAAACCTGACTTTTTTAACAAAACTATCAATTTACCAAACAATAAATCAAAGCTTTCTAAAAAGATGATTTTAAAATGTAAAAACTACATGTGCTTAGCTAATGCGCTACCTGTAGCAATTACAACAGCATCTTCAATTGCCCCCACAACAGGATCTGGCAAACCAGTACGCTTACCCAGGGCGATACGTAAAAACATACAACCAAATGCCGATCCAATTGCCGCGGTCCCACCTATTATCCCTCCTATTACAGGCTGCTGATGATTGGCCCTGTAAACGGTTGCGCCACATAACGCACCCGATAAAAAACGGCCTATTAAACCACCCGCACTGGTACGGTTTGGTGCTGCAGGCATTTTATCGCCTACCAATTCGCCTGCGGCTAAAACCTTAAATACTTTTGATGTAGCAATACTTTGCATGAATTGTGCTGGCGTGTTTTTCAATTGCCTTGATGGATGCCTGCTGTAAACGTGGCTAACAACCACGGGCGCCGAAAAGGTACGCATCCCGGCAATTATGCCAAGCCCCGCAGCCTGCTTAAAGGCATTTGTAAATTTAAGTTCCATTAAATGATAACAGATTGTGATACAAAATGTTGTGATAAATGTGTTTTAAGCAGAATTTTAAACATTACACTTTGAAGTAAAAAAATATAAATCAATAATTAATATTGCTTGTTGAGTTATAACAAACAACATCTATCTATGAAACTACATAAAGATAACACACTTAGCGAAATGGGCAGCGCTATAGGCAAAGGCTTGCTGGCAGGTATTGCTGCAACTGCCGCCATGACAATATCGCAATTGATAGAAATGAAAATAACCAACCGCGAAGCCAGTGATGCACCCGTTAAAGTTGCACGGGATACTGCCGGTATTAAGCCTGCATCTGAACAAGATAAACAACAATTATCACAAGAATTACACTGGGGATATGGCACAGCCTGGGGCGTAGCGCGCGGGATTATAGGGCTTACCGGTTTAAAAGGATTGCCTGCTACCCTGGTACATTTTGGCGCTGTTTGGGGCACAGCTTTATTTATGCTGCCCAAACACGACGCAGCCAAACCCATAAACAAACAAAAACCTCAGAAAATAGCTATTGATATATTGCACCATGGTGTTTACGCCATTACCGCCGGAGTTGTATATGATGCCCTTGACGAAGGTAACCGCCGCGAAAGAAAAGTGAAGAAAATATTGGCCTCATTAAAAGGACTGAAACATCGTTTTAAATAAAACAGGTATAATAAAGAAAGGCCGCATAATTATATGCGGCCTTTCTTTTTACAATTGTTTATACTAAGCTTCTAGAACCTCTATTTGGTTTTTTTTATCTTCTTCCTTTTTACCAAAGAAATAGTTTTTCATGTTTACACGTATGATGTACATACATGGAACCAATATGAGAGTAATGATGGTTGCAAAACCAAGGCCGAAGATCATTGTCCATGCTAACGGCCCCCAGAAGGCTACGTTATCGCCACCAAAGTGAATATGTGGTTCAAAGTGGGTGAACAAGCCTACGAAATCGATATTGAAACCAACAGCCAATGGTATTAGTCCTAATATGGCTGCTGTTGCTGTCAACAATACAGGAGTCATACGGGTATGGCCGGCCTCCACAACTGCATCGTGCAGATTTGCACCCTGATCTATCAGCATATCGGTAAATTCTACCAGCAGGATTCCGTTACGTACTACCACACCAGCAAGGGCTATAATACCCACCCCGGTCATTACAATGGCCATGGTCATGCCAAATATGGCGGTACCAAGCAATACGCCAATAATACTGAAGAAGATCTCGCTGATGATGATAAACGTTTTACCTATAGAATTAAACTGTATCATCAGGATAATCAGGATTAAGCCAAATGATGTTGCCATTGCACCACCCAAAAAAGTTACCGCTTCCATCTGATCTTCCTGACCACCACCCTGGCGGATAATAATATCGTCGGATTTTTTGAAGTTGGCTATCGCTTTTAAAATATTAGCATTCACATCGTTAGGGTTATACGGCTTAATTACACTCGAACCTAATGTTAATACCCTGCGTTGCTGCTTACGCTTAATATTGCTGTAAGTGTTGGTGTACCTAACATCAGTAAAGGCAGATATTGGTACCTGGCGTATTGCACCACCTGTTGCTAAATCGCGATAAGTAATTTTTAAATTTCGCAATTCATCAATATTACCACGTTGCGCCTGGTTGGCCCTCACCATTATCTTATAATCATCCTCTTTTGTATTTCTGTAATCGCCTGCTTTTTTACCAAATATAGATGTGAAGAGTGCGTCAGTTATCTGTCCGCTGCTTATGCCCTCGCGGTTAGCGCGCTCACGGTCAACATCAAACACAATTTCAGGTTTATCATTCTGCACATCGGCAACAAGGTTTTCAATACCGGCTATATTCTGTTTTGCCAGGTAAGCCTTTAAACGGTTACTTGTTTTTACTAATGAGTCCAGGTTATCACCAATAATTTCAATACTGATGTCTTTTTGTACCGGCGGACCACTATTTTCCTGCGCTACAGATATTTTGGCACCAGGGATACCCTGTACCGAATTACGGATCCTTTTCAGTATCTCTTTAGTATCCTTCCCTTCGCGTTTACCAAATTCAACAAAGGCAACGGTTATCTTACCCTTATTCTGATAATCGCCCTGGTCTTCATCAGTTGGGTCTGTTACACCTTTTGTAACGTTTGATATAATTGACGACACCACATCTTTATCTCCCTCTACAACTTCAGCAACTCGTTTTTCAAGCTTTTTGGTTACTTCGTTAGTGGTTGCCTGGTCGGTACCAATTGGCATAGTAATATATACGTAAGCAAAGTTAGGATCGCCCGCAGGGAAAAACTCAGGTGTTTTACCAAGTATTGCAGTTAATACAAACGACAATATGAATAAGCCTAATGTACCTATCAGCATCGTAACCGGTCGTTTTACAGCCCTTTCAAGCCATTTTGCATACCAGTTTTGAAACTTAGGCCATACATTTTTCTGAAACTTGTCTATTACTTTTAACAGGAAGAAATGGTTTAGTAAATATAATACCACAATTAGTACCATAAAATTACCTATACCAACATTTATCCAGTATCCTACAGCAGTAGCAATACCTAAATAAATTAATGCGCGTTTCGTGCCTTTATCAAACTTAGGGTTATCGTGTTCACCTTCAACATGTGGTTTCATAAAATCAACCGCGAATACCGGGTTCATAATATAAGCTACCACCAGTGATGCTAACAAGGTTATGATCAATGTTATTGGCAGGAAGAACATGAAATGCCCAATTAAGCTATTCCAGAAAGCCAATGGTACAAATGGTGCAAGCGTAGTCATTGTACCTGAAAATACCGGCAGGAATACCTCACCTGCAGCCATTTTAGCTGCCTCTTTAATAGGTACTTTTCCGTTTGCAAAAATACGGTGGGTGTTTTCTATTACCACAATAGCATCATCCACCACAATCCCCAATGCCAAAAGGAACGAGAATAATACGATCATGTTAAGTGTAAACCCAATAGCCGGCATTATCAGGAACGCGATAAAGCAGGATAGCGGTACAGATAGCGCCACAAATATGGCATTGGTTGTACCCATAAAAAACATCAGGATTACAGTAACCAAAATAAAACCGATAATAATAGTATTTATCAGGTCATTAAGGGTTGTACGTGTCTTGTCAGACTGATCGCCGGTTACAGTAATATTTAAACCCTTAGGGAAAACCGTTTTCTGTTTAACTTTTATCAGGTCGTTTATCTTGTCAGATGCTTCAATAAGGTTTTCACCGGCCCTTTTACTAACGTTAAGGGTGATAACATTTTTAAACACTTTGCTATTAGGTGTTTTTAAACGCGCGTAGCTCTCCTGCTCTAAAAATGCATCCTTAATTTCAGCAATATCCCTTAAGTAAACGGCCTGGCCTTTAGGGTTACGGATAACCATTTCAGATACCTCGTCGGCATTCTTAAAATCCTGCTTTATATCAATACTTCTGCGTACACCATCGGTTTTAATGGTACCTGCTGATGACAGGATATTTTCGTTACCTATAGCATTTACAATATCAGTGAAACCGATTTGTGCCGCCGTCATTTTGTTCAGGTCAACGTTTACCTGAATTTCGGGCGTTAGCGCACCAACCTCATCTACTTTTGAGATCTCTTTGTAACCTTCAATCTCATCCTTTAACAGATCTGCATATTCTTTTAACTTTTTAAGGTCATAATCGCCGGATATATTGATGTAAAGAATTGGCAAATCGGCAACGTTAATGTCAGATATTACGGGTTCCTTTAAGTTTACATCGCCTTGCGGTAAATCCTGCTTGGCTTTATCAACCGCGTCTTTAACATCTATCTTAGCATCTTTTATCTTAATGTTCGCCTGAAACTCTGCGGTAATTATAGATACATTTTGTACCGAGTTTGATGTTACCTTTTTTAGGCCTTTTAAAGATTTTAGCTGCTTCTCCAACTGTCTGGTCACCAAATTCTCAACGTTCTGCGCAGATTGCCCTGCCCATGTTGTTGTTACAAACACTTTAGATTGTGCTATATCCGGAAAATTCTCTTTAGGCAAGCTATTATAGCTTATAAGCCCCAACACTGTGATCAAAAATATGAGCACATATATGGCGGTTTTATTATCTATAGCCCAACTTGAGGGGCCAAATTCTTTTTTAAGATCTTTCATATATAATAGATCAGTGTTTGTTAAAATTAATTAGCAGATTGTAAAACCTTTATTTTATCACCATCCTCAATATCAGAGGCACCTTCAGTAACTAATTGCTCGCCGGCTTTTAAACCCGATAATATTTCTGACATGCCATTGTAGGTTACACCAACTTTAACAGTTTTACGTTTGGCTATACCGTTCTCGTTCACGTAAACGTAGTCGCCATTTTCTGACCGTTGTACAGCTTTAACCGGGATAGAAATGGTGTTTGTTTTTGAGTAATCGGCTATTTTTATGATAGCAGTCATGTTAGGACGAAGTGATTTACGCTCTGGTAATTTTACCTCAACCGCAAAGCTGCGTGATGTTGGGTCGATAGCTTTAGCCGCAAATGTTACTTTAGTTTTTAATGAATCGTTAGCATCGGGCACTAAAATTAAAACTTCGTTGCCTGTACCAACGCTTGCTGCATAACTTTCCGGCACATCAGCCTTAACCTTTAAAAAATCGGCGTTTACAATACGGATACCTGTAGTACCAGGTTGCGCAACCTGGCCAAGCTTAAGGTCCATCTGATCTACAGTGCCGCTTATTGGCGATACAATACGATACATAGCTGCCTGTTCGCGTAAAGCTGCTAAAGCTTTTTTACTTGCCGACAACGTTGTTTGAGCTTGTAAAAATTGAACTTCAGTACCAATTTTCTGATCCCAAAGATTTTTTTGGCGATTATATAAAGTCTGGTTCAGTTCAACTGTCGCTTCGTTTTGGGCGATAGTTTGCCTTTGGGTGCTATTATCTAACTGCACAAGTACCTGGCCTTTGCTAACATGCTGCCCTGGTTTTACATAAATAGCAGTAATAGTACCCGGCGATTGCGGGTAAGCAGTAACGTTATCCTGTGCATCAATTTTGCCTTGTATTTGTACGTAATTAGTAAACGCACCGCTTTTAACTTCGGCAACACTTACTTCTACAGCTTTTGTAGAGTCGCCGCCAACTTCGCCCTGTAGTATGGTTATCTTGGCATTTATTTCTGCTTGCTGTTTTTGCAGGTCGGCCAGCTCGGCTTTTTTATCTTTTGGTTTGCTTGAGCATGCCGCCAGTAATAGTAATGCTGGTATATATATTAATTTTTTCATGTTTTGTGTTGATATATGGTGGTTTAGTTATGTTTATTGTATTCTTCCGTATGCTTTATCAAGGTCAACCTTGCTTACCAGTGCATCATAAAGGCCTTGTATGTATTTATTATCGGCATCTTCAAGCGCAGTTTGTGCCTGTGTAACCTCTATACTTGAGCCTACACCCTGCTGATACTTTATTTTTGATACCCTAAGTACTTCCTGTGCCAACGATTGACTTTGTTTCTGATTATTAAGGGTTTGCAATCCATTAATATACATTACACGAGCCTGACTGGCTTGCAAGCCTAAACCATTCTTCAGATTATTTAAATCGTTAATTGATTTTTCAACCGCAACTTCTGATTGCTTAACCTGATATCTGCGCTGAAAACCATTAAAAATGGGCACAGTTAAGTTTAACCCTATGTAACTTGATGGATAACTGGTATTAAATAATTGCCCAAAGCTATTATTTTGATAGGTGGCGGCAGTACCTGCAACAAATGATAGTGTTGGTAGGTAAGCGGCTTTTTTACGCTTCAAATCAAGCTGGTTTAGCCTTACAGCAGTTTCGCCTAAATTATATTCAATTCTTCGATGATAGAATGATGAATCGGCAGCAACTGCGGCATCCGCATTAGCATCAAGCATTACATCGGTAAGCTTATCTGTTAAACGAAGATCATTGCCGATTGGCATTCCCATTTGGAATTTAAGCAATTGATAATTAAGCACTAAAAGGCGTAATGTATTTTCGCGCGTAGTAAGCAGATTATTGTATTGGACGGTAATACGATCAACATCAATTTTTTCTACAAATCCCTGTTTATTTTGGGCAGTAGTTTGATCAACCTGTTGTTTAAGCTGGTTAATATTAGCATCTAATAACCTTATTTGTTCATTACTTACTAAAACCTGGTAATAAGCTTTAGTAACATTTACATTAGTTTCAATACGTGTGCGTACTAAATTGCGCTGCGACAATTCTTTGTAAGTTTTTGAGGCCTTCAAACCAACAAGATAAGAGCCATCAAATAATATCTGTGAAAGTGTTGCCCCAACATTAGCATTGTACTTTTGCTGTATACTTAATTTCTGAGGCGGAGAAGTTCTTAAAGGAATAACTTTACCATCGCCGCCTTTTACACCTTCGGCATTTAAAATTTGGTATAAACCATCAGTAAAACTTGGGAATAATACAGCAGGCGTTTGTAAATAATCCTGAAAACTTGCAGTACCGTTAATTTGGGGTAAGCCTATACCTGTTGTTTCTTTTACTTTGTATTCGGCGCTTCTAACATCCAATTGAGCATTTTTAACAGAGTCCTGATGCTCGTAGGCATAATTAACAGCATCCTGTACGCTAAAATTATAAGCTTGTGGTGGTGCAGACTGCGTTTGCGAAAACCCTTGCAAGGCTCCCGTTATGCAGGTTAGTAGGGTGAGGATTCGTTTCATTTGTGAGTAGTGATATATATGGTAGATTATTGTTTGTTTCATTACAAAACAACCGCAATAATTGACAACTGTATGTCAGCAGTGCGGGTGTTTTTAGTTTAATTCTTCTATATGAACTTTTTTATACTCATCTAATAGTTTATGCCCTTTTATAGTGCAAATGCCATAGTTAAAATGCTCAAGTAACTGGTACTGTACCCGCCATGTGCTAAACTGCGCTATAGGGAATATTGAGGCGTTAAAGCCCATTTCTACTTGGTTAACACGCATTTTGGCCAGTATCTTAACGTCTATTTCCGGCCTGATGAACCCCTGCTTTATCCCTTTTATCAATAGTTCTTCCAAGGTTTTTACAAGCACATTTGCTTTAAACTTCTGAAACTCGCTCCAGGCATCCGGGTGATACTTTTGCATATCATGTATCACTATCGGATTTATCCTGCTGAAGATATCTTCCGAACATTTCATCATATTGATCATCTCTTCCATCACGTTGGCCGAGTTTTGTATGATATCGTTTATCTGGCATTCATCCTCTTCGAGCTTTTTCTTTACAAGCGCTATCACCAGATCATTTTTATCATTAAAAAAATGATAAATAGTTTTTTTCGACATACCCAGATGTTTGGCTATATCGTCCATAGTTACGCTTTTGATACCTGCCTGTAAAAACAAGTCTTCGCCGCCCTGAATTATTCGTTCTATTTGACCGTTTGACATTATTGGTCAAAACTAAGGAAACATTTTTAGATTTCAAAGTTTCCTTTTCAAATTACTTTTTCCTGACAATCACCGTTTTTACACAATTGTTTATCTTTGCAAAAAAGAACGCAATGGATTTAACTTCCCTGTCCGCTATATCCCCTATTGACGGACGCTACCGCAATACAACATCAGCACTGGCCGCTTATTTTTCAGAATACGCCCTTATTAAATATAGGGTATTCATAGAGATAGAGTATTTTATAGCGCTTTGCGAGCACCCGCTACCCCAGTTACGTAGTTTTGATAAAAATGCAACAGAAAAGTTACGTGATATTTACAAAAACTTTTCTGAAGCTGACGCTGCATCAATCAAAGACATCGAAAAAACAACCAACCATGATGTTAAAGCGGTTGAGTATTTCATCAAAAAGGAGTTTGATAAATTAGGCCTGGAAGAGCATAAAGAATTCATTCACTTTGGCTTAACTTCTCAGGATATTAACAATACCGCTATTCCGTACTCATTTAAACTGGCACTTGAAGAGGTTTACCTGCCCGAGATTACCAAACTGGTTGAGCAGCTTAGCGCTTTCGCGCAGGATTGGGATGCTATACCCATGCTGGCACATACCCACGGGCAGCCGGCATCGCCAACACGCCTGGGTAAAGAGATAAATGTGTTTGTTGAGCGCCTGCAAAACCAGCTTAATTTGTTAAAGGCAGTGCCATACTCGGCTAAGTTTGGCGGGGCAACAGGTAATTTTAATGCCCACCATGTTGCTTACCCGCAAATTGACTGGAAAGCCTTTGGCAATCATTTTATCAATGATATATTAGGCCTGCACCGCTCGCAGTTTACCACGCAGATTGAGCACTACGATAACTTTGCCGCGCAATGCGATGCTTTGAAACGCATCAACAATATCCTGATTGACCTTGACCGCGATATGTGGACTTACATATCAATGAACTTTTTTAAACAGAAAATAAAAGCCGGCGAGGTGGGTTCATCGGCTATGCCGCATAAGGTAAACCCGATAGATTTTGAGAACAGCGAAGGCAACCTGGGTATTGCAAACGCCTTATTTGAGCACCTGGCCGCTAAACTGCCTATCTCCCGCTTACAACGCGACTTAACCGACTCTACCGTGTTACGTAACATAGGTGTGCCGGTTGCGCATACCCTTATCGCTATCAAATCAACCGTTAAAGGATTAAATAAGCTATTGCTAAACGAGGCAGCCCTTAATGCCAGCCTGGAAGCTAACTGGGCTGTTGTTGCAGAGGCAATACAAACCATCCTGCGCCGCGAAGGCTATCCTAACCCTTATGAAGCCCTGAAAGAGCTTACCCGTACCAATACACAGGTTAATGCGCAAACTATAGCGGAATTTGTGGATGGATTGAATATAAGTGAACCAGTTAAAAATGAGATAAAGGCTATTACACCACAGAATTACACAGGGATATAGTATAATTACCATAGTCATAAACAGGTCAAATCAATATCAGGGAGATGCTTTAACCAAAAACCTGATTACATTTGTTAACTATATAAAATTTTGACACACATGAATATCAGCGTATATACCGAAGCCACCCCTAACCCGGCAACAATGAAGTTTATTGTAAACAAGTTGCTTATAAACGGAAGCGTGGACTATGCCACAAGGGAAAGTGCCGAAAATTCACCTTTTGCAAAGGAATTGTACAAATTCAGTTTTGTTAACGGTGTGTTCTTTGCCAGTAACTTTGTAACAGTTACCAAAACCGAAGGCAGCGACTGGGATGATATCCAGCCGATATTGAAAGAGTTTGTTAAAGGTGCGGTTGAATCTGAATTAAAGGTACAAACCGTTGAACAGGCTGTTGATGCTGACTTTGAAGGCACCGAAACCGAAATAAAGATACAGCAAATATTAAACGACTACGTACGCCCGGCTGTTGAGCAGGATGGCGGCGCTATCACCTACCGATCATTTGATGCAGGTGTGGTTACTGTTGAGCTTCGCGGTTCATGCAGCGGTTGCCCGTCATCAACAGTAACCCTAAAATCAGGTATCGAGAACCTGTTGAAACGTATGGTTCCTGAAGTTACCGAGGTAGTTTCTGAAGCTTTATAATTGAGCTAAATACTTACAATATTAAAAGCCGGTTGGGATCTCTAACCGGCTTTTTTGTTTATAACTGTCCCGTTTATTCCATTTTGAAACGGGACAAAACAGATAAGGAAATTACAGATCTTTTTGACCTTTTTTCGGCCTTAATTCGGCCTTTTTAGGCTTTATTAGGTTAATTACCGGTAACAACGGCTGAAATTTCATCATTTGTTTGAATTATGATGATGGGATAAAACGGTACAGGATCTTTTCTAATATATTCCCCATTGTTTTATTGGTTGTACAAACATTGTAAAACATAAATGCCGTTTGGCTGCTTTGTTACATTTAAAGCAGTTTATAAAATTATGTTTGAAACCGTAACCGTTAAACAAGCTATTCAACATGGCCGTAAAATGGTGCTATTACCCATGCTCATCATATTTGGGGGTATCCTTGGGGGTTCCATTTATCTTGCATTTGTACAGCATATATTTTTCGCACTGCCCATTGGTATATGGGTAGGTATTATTGCAGCATTTGTTTACCGCAGTATTATGATCACCAAATGGCGTTTGTGGGCGTTTGAAAACGTACGCAAGGTTCACGAACTAAAAACCGAGGCATCCAAAGCGCTGTTGCTGCCGGTTAAGGATAATTTTTTTGAGAAAACTGAGATCAGGACAGCCGCAGAAAAAGCAAAATGGTTAACACTGCAACAACGATTTGATAAGCCCGACCCTTTATTTTTTGAAGAAGACCCCGAGGTGCCGGCCGAAACCATTGTACGTTACTCTGTTATGAAAAAGATTTTATGGAGCCTTGTATTTTCCGTAAGCTTTTTTGCGGGTTTAGGCCTTCTTTACTTAGGTAAAGAAACAAGTAATTATGTTTTTGGCGGTGTAATGACGATGTTTGGTGGCGTTTTTATGTGCGTATGCTTTAAAGACGCACTTAACCGTACACCGCAAATTATACTCAACAGCGAAGGTATGGCTACAGTTAAAACACCATTTTACCCGTGGCGGTCCATCAGTGACGAAAAAGTGATTGTACGTGGTTCGGGCAAAGGACAAACTACTTATTTAACTTACACATGTCCCACCGGATATACAGAACTCGTGCTGGACGATTTTACGGTTTCGCCGCGCCAACTCGGCCACCTGATACAGGTTTACAGAGGACGATCAAATTCATAATATTTTTAATTTTTATAGTGAACGCTAAGTATACTACCCTATCGCTTAACGTTCGCGGTAAAATACTTTTCAATGTACTCCAGCATCTCCCCTGTTATTTTACCGTTTGTAGCCAGTAACTCGCGGGATTTGAGCACTTCGGGGCCGCCTTTAAAGTTCACTACTTCGCCACCTGCTTGTTGTACTATCACAATGCCAGCCGCAATGTCCCATGGGTTTAGGTTGTACTCATAAAAGGCTTCGAAACGGCCGGCAGCGGTATAAGCCAGGTCGACAGCGGCCGAACCAATACGGCGCAGGCCGTGGCAGTTGCGCATCAGTTCAGTAAACAGTTTTATATAGGCTTCCTGGTAGCTAAAATCGTAATAAGGGAAACCAGTAGCGATGAGGCTATCGGCAATAGCGGGCTTGTTGCTCACCTTTATTTCGGCGCTATTAAGGTATGCAGGTGCATCTTTATGGGCATAAAAACATTCGTCCTGGTTCACTTCATAAACTACACCTAATACCAGCTCATCCTTATCCTGCAGGGCAATACTAACCGAATAGGCAGGCAAGCCGTGTATAAAGTTGGTGGTTCCATCCAACGGGTCAATGATCCAGTTATAACGCTCGCCTATTTTGGTGCTTGTTTTTTCTTCGGTAATAAAACCGGCTTCGGGTAATATCAGTTCCAGCCCGCTTACTATCTTTTGCTCGGCAGTCTTATCCACATACGATACCAGGTCGTTAAGGCCTTTGTACTCTATCTTATCCGCATCAAAAGTTTTGCGCTCCTGGCGGATAAACTGCCCCGCTTCTTTTGAAACATCAATAACCTGCCCTATTATCTGATTTAACTGCATATCTTTTTAGAATTTGAATATTGGAATTATTTTGACGTTTCTGTCCCGCAGTCAGGTGCCCAAAGGTCAGCTTCATAAGCCCCCACATCGTTATTTTTTTGCTTTATACTTATGATAAAGCGCAATACATTTTTCCTGGTAATCAAAGTTTATAGCATCCGTAAAAGTCTCTAAATAAATTGGGGGATAAACTATTTCAGCATAAATTCCGGGCATTTTTACAATTTTGCCCTTCACTTCTTTTTTAATAACGCCCACATATTTATGAGTTAACATATTTAAGCTTGATTGATATACCTGTTCGCCGGGATAATCCCTTGCCAGCACATCATCTGTTCTGCGCATCTGCACCAACTGCATTTTTTTAACAATTTTGTTGTATTCGAAAACACTTATAAAACCCGAACGGTCATAATCGTTCCAAAATTCAAAACCTTTTTTGGTGGCTACAAGCGTGTTGCCAAAATTCAGATACCTGATTTCTTTGCTTTCTACACGTTTATACTTTTGGGTAGATAGCCAAAGTACTAATATGTCTTTATCACTGTCTATGAATACACTGTCTTTTTTAAAATCCCCGTCAAAATCTTTTACAATTTTTCGTGTGCTTTGTGCAGTGGCAATAGTTGATAAAATGATAAAGGAAGAAACAATAAAGTATTTCATCTAAATTTAGTTTCCTTAATATTTTTTGGCGCTCAGAAAAAATTGGACTACCCTCTGATCTTGCCTTTGTTGTTCTAAAAAGCAAATCGTTCCTATCTCGGTAAAGTAACCTGTATGATGAGATTTAGTTTAGAATTTAATTAGTTAAACCTGTTTTTTTGTAACGGTTAGTGCTGTAATAGATCAGCGCGACACCACCAACAACCATAATAACCGAGATCAGCTCGGCCTGGGTAAATGGGACACCGGCAACTACATATTTGGTGTTTACACGGATCAGTTCGATCAGGAAACGCTCTACACCCGCCATAATCATATATATACCAAACACAATACCAGGCGCTTTAAACTTATGGCGAAGCTGCCATAACACCAGGAATAATAATAAACAAATTACCGATTCATAAAATGAGGTAGGATAAACCGGGAGCTTTAATTCGTAGCAAAATTTACCAACGCAATCAGGGATGTGGTTGTCATGATCAGACATATCCACGTTATGCGGAAATTTAAAGCTCCACATCCAATCGGGCGCCCAGCTTAAAAAGCCCGGTTTTGGGTTTAGGTTAGGGATGCCCCAATCGCCATCGCCGCTCATCTGGCAGCCTATACGGCCAACACCATAAGCCAGCATCATACCAGGGCCACCAATATCCAGCATAGTTAGTGGCTTAATATTGTGTTTGGCAGCAATGTACAAAGTTACCGCGCCACCGCAAATAAGGCCGCCGTAAAAGGTTAAACCGCTAAAGCCAATCAGCATCCCTACCGGGTCGCGCATAAAATCGCCCCAGTTCTCTAAAGCGTTAAACAGTTTGGCACCTGCAAAGCCGCAAATAGCCGCCCATAACAATATGCTGCCCATTAATTCGTGCGTGTGTACGGTTACACGGCGCTGCTCTGGTTTTGGCAATAACTGTTTTTTATTCTCGTAATATGCCCAGTAGGCCATTAAAAACGCAAAGATGATCCCCCCAACGTAATTCCCTTTTAAGGATAATAGAAAATCCTGCGGGTTATCAATTAATGCGCTGTAGTGCAGCACGGCATCCAACACTTTAAAACCCAGTATAAAGCCAAATACGGCATTACCGGCAAGCTCTCCTCTGGAAATTGGTGCACCAACAGTTACAGTTTTTTCAAATGGATGGATGTACCCTAAGGCCTCGCGGCGTTTAAACTCCTGGCCAAATGCCCAATAGGCCGCCATAAAGGCAATAGCTACAAAAAAACCAAATGTTTGTATAGGTAGCGGTATATTGGCACCGGTTAGGTATTCTATCAGCGAAGAAAGGGTTGGAAACATATTTAGGTGTTTGTGCTGCGAATATAATAGTTAATGCACTAATATTTCTTCGCTTTCTGTTATTTCAACATCACCATCCGGTGAAATTGCTGTTAAATGAACCGTCTTTAATTCGTTAACCAGTATGGGGTCGTACTTGGCTTTTACCTTAACGTAGTTTCGGGTAAAACCGTGCATAAAGCCCTCTTTTAAATCGCCTTCAAAAAGCACCTCGTCGGTTTTGCCAATCTGGGTCTCGTAAAATGCACGGCGTTTTTTATCGGACAGGATGTGCAGCATCTTGCTCCTGTCGGCACGGGTTGAGCCGGGCACAATACCGCTCATTTCGGCAGCGGGGGTGTTTTCCCGTTCCGAATAGGTAAATACGTGCAGATAAGACACATCCAGGTCGTTCAAAAAGTTATAGGTATCTACAAAATCCTCGCGCGTTTCGCCGGGGAAACCTACTATTACATCTACACCAATACAGCAATGCGGCATCAGCTCCTTTATTTTGGACACGCGCTCGGTATACAGCTCGCGTTTGTAGCGGCGGCGCATTAAACCCAGTATTTTGTTAGAACCTGATTGTAATGGGATATGAAAATGCGGCACAAACCTTTTTGAAGCTGCCACAAAAGCTATTATATCGTCGCTAAGCAGGTTTGGCTCAATGGATGATATGCGGATGCGATCGATACCTTCCACCTCGTCAAGCGCTTTAACAAGGTCGAAAAACCTGTCCTCGCGCTGCCCGTTACGGATGCCGAAATCGCCCAGGTTTACACCTGTCAACACAATTTCTTTTACGCCCGATGCAGCTATTTCTTTTGCCTGTACGATCACATTTTCAATAGTATCGCTCCTGCTGCCGCCGCGGGCAAGGGGTATGGTACAAAAAGTACACGAGTAATCGCAGCCATCCTGTACTTTCAGGAAGGTACGGGTACGGTCGCCAAAGGAGTATGAGGGTATAAACTGGTTTGCCTCAGATACCGGCTGATTTAAAACAACCGCTTTTGGCTTTTTAGTAAGATCAGTAATATGGTCTACCAGCTGAAATTTCTCGGCAGCACCCAAAACCATATCCACGCCGGGTATTTCGGCAATCTCTTTCGGTTTTAGCTGGGCATAACAGCCCACAATGGTAATAAAGGCGGCCGGGTTTATCTTCAGCGCTTCCTTCACTATTTTTTTGCACTTTTTATCGGCGTTTTCGGTTACCGAACAGGTGTTTATTACATATACGTTGGGCGTATCGGTAAAATCGACCGTATCAAAACCGGCGTTATTAAACAGGCGACCAATTGAGGAGGTCTCCGAATAATTCAGCTTGCAGCCAAGTGTATAAAAAGCGACTTTCTTATTCATTTGCAAGCCGCAAAGATAATCATTTAGTGAATTAGTGAGTTAGTGAATTAATGATTGCTTGTTAATAGGAATGTAAAAACCTTGCCATTTCGAGCGATAGAGAAAAATCTTGTACACCTTGCTTTTGCGGATGCATAGCTTTACTTACCGCTTGTATAAGATTTCTCCTCAGTACGTTCGTTCGAAATCACAGGTCGGAAATGGTTATTTGTACCATATACTGTTTTGGTATATAGTATAAATAACGTATCATTGAAAACAATTTAATCTTATTATGATACCAAACCAACATCCTAACATTCAATTGATCCATTCTTTTTTTGAGGCATACGCCGCTAATGACCTAACGTCTATCAAAAATATCTTATCTGACGATATTGAATGGATAATTCCCGGCCGGCATCCATTAAGTGGCGTTAAGACCGGGGCCGAAGAGGTGCTTAACTATTTTAAACAATTAAATGCATCAGACTTTAAAGCGAGCCCAATTGTGATGGGGTTTAACGATGAGTTTATAATTGATTGCCACCTGAACTGGAGCAACCGCACAGATGGCGAGAATGTACGGGGCATGTCATGCCTGTTATGGAAGTTTAAAGATGGAAAGATCAGTAAGGTGTACAACTTCCCGGAAGACCAGCATATGATAGATGCATTTTTCAATAAGACTTATCCTATTATTGAAGGATAAACTTAACTTACTATCCCGTTTCGCCCTTGTTGGTGTTGTCACCAACAAGCCGCTATGCATTCAGACCTTGCAACTTCAAAACCGTCCTAAATGTTGTTGGTGACAACACCAACAACGGCGGGAAGCTTACTCACCCCGACTCCGCTTCGCTGGTCGACCCTCTCTGCTTCGCAAAGAGGGTGAAGATAATTGCAAAACCCTCTTTCCGCGCAGCGAAGAGAGGGTGGTCGGGCGAAGCAACGACCGGGTGAGTTAAATTGCGAAATCACAGCCTGGAGAAAGAATAATTACTTCCTCAATGTATAATTAAACACATCTTTCTTCCACTTGCCATCCTTGCCCTTTTCATCCAAAATACAATCCATTTTTAGCGGGCCGGTGCGCTTATAGGTTATAATAACATTTTTATCCAGCGATTGAAACACCACCTGGTCTTTGTCGATTTTTACAGCAGTCATCAGGTAGGGCTTATCTTTATCCTCCCACCCTATGCTACCTTTGTTAAAGTGGCGAAGTTTAAGCACCGGGATGTTGCCGGTTTGTTCTATCGCCATAAATTCATAAAACACGATCTTCCCGTCCTTAACGCACCTGAAAGTGCTTACCATATTATCGCCCATTGGCGGGCCCCAAAATTCTTCCATATCGCCCCACTCATGTTTAAGCGTCCAGGTGCCGGCCATAAAGGCAAGGTCTTTTACTGATGCTTTTTTTAGCTGCGCTGATGAGGTGCCGGTTATTGCTGAGATAAGCAGGATAAAGAGTAATGCTTTTTTCATGATGATAAATATAAATTATTTTGTCAGTCTAAGCTTGTCGAAAACCAGTGCATTCCGCTATTTGGCTCTACAGTATCAATATAACAAAATCGCTAAATCACTCATTTATCAAATCAATAATTAATCAGATCCCCTCCCATCTATAGCTCTCATTCTCCAACCCAATTAAATCTATCACCCGGTTTACTACCGTCATAGCCAGTTCTTCAATGGTTTTGGGTTTGCTATAGTATGATGGTATGGCCGGGCAGATAATGGCACCGGCTTCGGTAACGGTTTGCATGTTGCGGATATGGATGAGGTTTAAAGGGGTATCGCGGGCTACCAGTATAAGCCTGCGGCGTTCTTTTAATATCACATCCGCGGCGCGGGTTATCAGGTCATCAGACACTCCGGATGCTATGCGGCCCAGGGTCCCCATTGAACATGGCACAACAACCATGGTATCAAACCTGGCCGAGCCTGACGCGAAGGGGGCCATAAAATCGTTTTTGGCGTAGGTTTTAAATGGGTAGTTGCCGTGGGTGGTATCGTCCAGTTCAAATTCCCAAACTTGTTTGGCATTGTCGCTCATTACAACGGCAACCTCTGCAATTTGCCCTTGCAGCTGCTGTAATTTATCAAGTAATAGTTTGGCATAAATAGACCCGCTTGCACCGGTAACCGCGACAACAATTTTCTTTTTCATAATGGAATAGTACAAATAAACGGAAGAAAATTTACAGGCACAAAAAAGGGTCGAATAACTCGTACTCGACCCTACATCTACCTATGAAAAACATGCCCTTTGAGCGGGCATTACAAATATAACAAGTGTTTATTAATTATTAAACAATTTATTAAAATAAATTTAATGTACTGAAGTATAGTTCTTTTCTATCAAAGTTTGTATAATTCCGTCAACCATACCCACTGTAGGCACGTAAATACTCTTGATATTTGCGCATTTCAGCACAGTTAAATAAATTTCGCAGGCGGGGATAATTACGTCTGCCCTGTCCTGGTTAAGGCCAAGCACGTTGATGCGGTCTTTAAGTGAGAACGAATCAAGGTAATTATACAGCGCCCTTAATTTAATATAACTTAAGGCAACACCATCTTTTTCCTGCGATAGTTTGTACAGTTTGTTAATGTTACCACCGGTACCAATGCCGTAGATATTTTTGTAACCCTTGGTATACTCGCGTATAAAATCTTTCATCTCATTCCAGGTCTCGTCCTTGTCCTGGTTATCCAGGATACGGATAGTACCCAGGTTAAATGACTGCGACGCCACCAGTTCGCCGTTACTAAATAACGAAAGTTCGGTACTACCGCCACCTACATCAATATACAGGTAGTTTTTGCTTTTATCGATATTAAGCTCGGCATGGCTGGCATAAATTATTTTGGCTTCACTTTCGCCGTGCACAATTTGCAGGTCGATGTTGGCCTCGGTTTTGATCAGGTCGGCAACTGCCTGCCCATTCTTTGCTTCGCGCATGGCCGATGTGGCACAGGCCATGTAATCGGTAACCTTATAAACATCCATCAGGTTACGAAAAGCCTGCATGGATTTTACCAGGTCGGTAGTTTTTTTCTCAGATATGTTCTTGTCAAGGAAAGCGTCGTCTCCAAGCCTTACCGGTACACGTATAAGCGTATTCTTCTTAAACGATATTGAACCTTTATTCTCTATAATTTCGGCTATCAGCAGCCTTACTGCGTTCGACCCTACATCAATGGCGGCGTATCTCAATTTGTTATATTTTTATTTTTCAGATAGGTGTAAATGTCTATTTGGGCACGGGTAAGCAACTCCGACCGCGTTTTATGATACCTGTTAACGGCATTGCCGGTAATATCGCGGGCTTTTGTGTTATCTTCCAGCTGTATATTTATGATATCCCTAATCTCTTTCCGCAAGTCATCATCCAATATCGGGAAGCCAACTTCTACGCGGTTATCAATATTGCGGGTCATGAAATCGGCGCTTGTTAAATAAACAAGCTCTTTGCCCCCGTTGCCATAAATATGCACACGCGCATGTTCCAGGTATTTATCTACAATGCTTATTACTTCTATATTTTCGCTAAAGCCTTTTTGCCCCGGTATAAGGCAGCACATACCGCGCACTATAAGCTTTATCTTCACCCCTGCGTTGCTGGCCTGGTATAGCTTGTTGATCAGTTGTTCATCGGCAAGGCTGTTCATTTTAAATATCATGTACGCCTTTTTGCCAGCCCTTGCAAACTTCATCTCATTATCTATCAGCTTGTAAATAGCCGGGCGCGAGTCAATGGGCGATACGATCAATGTTTTTAGGCCTTTGGGTAGTACGCTTCGGTTTAACGCCCTGAAGATAGCCACCAGGTCAACAGTAATCCTTTTATCGGCTGTAAGAATGGTATGGTCGGCGTAGATGGAAGCGGTCTTTTCGTTAAAGTTACCGGTAGACAGGCAAGCGTAATGCGCCGGTTTGCCTTTTTCCATACGGGTAACCAGGCAAATTTTAGAGTGTACCTTATAACCGTCTATGCCATACAGCACGTTTACCCCCTCCTCTTCCAGCTTATTGCTCCAATAGATATTGTTCTGCTCATCAAAACGGGCGCGCAGCTCAACCAGGCAGTTCACCTTTTTACCGTTTTTAGCGGCGTTGATAAGCGCATGGATGATCTTTGAATTTTCGGCCAGGCGATACACCGTAATACTGATCTCTTTTACTTTTGGGTCAATAGCGGCCTCGCGTAAAAAGTGGATCACATAATCAAACGACTGGTATGGCGTGCTGATCAGGAAATCTTTCTTAGCGATCATTCCCATCAAACTCTTACCGAACGACAGCCCCGCAACAGGCAGCGCGCTGTTCTTTTTATATTCCAGATCGGGCCTGCCGACGTTCGGGAACGAAATAAAATTTTTAAAATTATGGTAACGGTTACCGGGTATTAGGCTTCCTTTATCGATCTTCATCTTTTTGACCAGGTAGCCAATCATATCAGGCGGCATTTCGCTGTCATAAAGCAAGCGCATGGGTTTCCCCTTGCGCCTTTTTTGCAGGCTTTTGCTCAAAGCATCTACAAACTTTACACTTACTTCTTTATCCAGGTCGAGCTCCGCATCGCGGGTTAGCTGCAGCGAGTAAGCTTCTATCGAATCATGATCAAATATGAAAAAGATATCCTCCAGGCTATACCTGATAATATCATCCAGCAGGATAATAAATTTCAGGTTATTTGTTTCGGGCAGCACCAAAAACCGGGAAAGATTATCCGGGAATTCGATAAGCGCGTAGCGGGATTTCTTATTTTTAGTAAGCCTTACAAAAAAGTAGATGGCCCTGTCGCGCAGTTCAGGCAGCGGCAGTTCGTCATCCAGCATAATAGGCACCAGGGTAGATAGCAGACGCTCCCTGAAAAAGCTTTTCACAAATTCCCCTCGGGTAACGTTCAGTTGCTTATCATTCAGGATAAAGATCTTCTCTTCGGCCAGTTGCTTTACAATAATGTTCTCGTACAGGTTATGAAATTTCTTTTCCTGTTTTACAACAATACTTTTTATCTGGCTTAGTATTTTTTTAGGGTTGTAGCCTAATATCTCTTTAGCGCGTTCGTTTAAATTGGCTAAACGGCTAAGGGTTGCTACTCTTACACGGTAAAACTCATCAAGGTTTGATGAGAATATAGCCAGGAACTTAATCCTTTCAATAAGCGGCACGGTTGGGTCGGCAGCTTCCTGCAAAACCCTGTCATTAAAATACAACCAGCTTATTTCCCTGTTTATTAACGGAATGTTCTTAGTATCCATATAGCTATAGCCACAAAACTGCTTATTTATTTGTTAATTTAATATTAACTTATCTGTATTTTAAGATGTTTTGTATATTAAATTTAATATTAGCCTATAATGTATATGGCAAATGCAATTGTTACATTAGCTTTGTGTTAATTATAAAAAAACAACATTATGCCATCATTTGATATAGTAAGCAAGATTGACGGACAAACACTTGATAACGCCATTAACGTTGCTAAAAAAGAAATATTGAACCGTTACGATTTTAACGGCTCAAAAAGTACTATCGACCTGGATAAGAAAACCAATGAGGTTACCATTGTAACAGAGGATGATATGCGCCTTAAAGCCATTACCGATTCCATCATCAGCCGTATGGTAAAGCAAAGCCTGGACCCTAAAGCGCTTGACTTTGGTAAAGAGCAGTATGCATCAGGTAACATGATCCGTAAGGAGATTAAAATAAAAGAAGGTATTGATAAAGAAGCCGCTAAAAAGATTGTAAAGAAGATAAAAGACAGCGGCCTTAAAGTACAGGCAGCCATTATGGACGACCAGGTGCGTGTTACTGCCAAAAAGATTGACGACCTGCAAGCTGTTATTAGCCTGTGCCGTACCGAAGACTTTGGCCAGCCGTTGCAGTATATAAATATGCGGAACTAAGTATCCTTCCTAATACATTATTACAGACCTGCTTTAGCTGATTCTACTTCAAAAACAGAATCAATGAGCAGGTCTTTTTGTTTACCGGCAGCAACAGCAAGCTGGTCGCAGCGCTCGTTTTCGGGATGGCCGTTATGGCCGCGCACCCATACAAACTTTACCTGGTGCATTTTGGCTATAGCCAGGTAACGTAACCACAGGTCTTTATTCTTTTTATCCTTAAAGCCTTTGGCTACCCAACCGTGCACCCAACGTTTTTCGATAGAGTCTATCACGTATTTAGAGTCGGAAAAGATGGTTACCTGTTGGTTGGGTGTTTTGATAGCCTCCAGCCCGGTGATCACGGCCAGCAGTTCCATTCGGTTATTGGTAGTTTTGCGGTACCCTGCAGACAGCTCCTTGTAATGCTGGCCCGACCGTAATATAACCCCATAACCACCCGGCCCCGGGTTTCCGCTTGATGCACCGTCTGTGTAAATTTCTATCATATGCCCCTATCCCCTGAAAGGGGAACAAAAGTAGCATAAGTTATATTAAATGCCCATAAGATTTTTAAAAACTCCCCCTTTGGGAGTTGGGGAGCTTAGCTAACTTTCTTGATCTTCAAGCGCAGTGAGTTACCTATCACAATAACATCCGAAAATGCCATGGCAAAGGCTCCTACCATCGGGTTTAAAAAGCCAAGCGCGGCTATAGGTATAGCTACAATATTATAAGCGAACGCCCAAAAAAGATTTTGTTTGATGGTAATGAGCGTGTGTTTGCTGATCTGCAGGAATGTAACCACCGATTGCAGATCGGTATTCAGCAAAATAACCCTGGCCGATTGTATGGCTATCTGGCTGGCATCATTCATAGATACGCCAACATCGGCGTGGGTAAGCGCCGGGGCATCGTTTATGCCATCGCCAACCATAATGGTTTTGCCTTTTTTGTGGTACATGTCAACCACCTTTAGCTTATCTTCGGGCAGCATTTCGGCATGTATCTCTTTTATACCTAATGTGGCGGCTAACGTGTTGCAGCGTAAAGCTTTATCGCCGCTTACCAAAACGGGTACAATTCCGGCTTTTTTAAGTTGGGCTATCAGGCTGGCGGCATTCGGTTTTATGGTATCATCAACCGCAATTTGAGCCATACGTACCTGATTGCGGTATAGCGTAAGGTTAAAATGATCGGGTGTTTTGTGCTTGGCCGTACCTAAAAAGTAATTATTGCCGTCAACATCTTCGGCACGCATCCCCAGGCCTTTCTCCTCTTTTGCCGTACGCAATATTAGTTTTTGCTGCGGGTAGGCCTGTAATTCGCTCACCAGCGATTTTGCTATAGGGTGGTTAGAGCGCTCTTCAATAGCGCTTATTACACCACGCACCTGTTCTATATTAAAACCTTCTTCAAGTTTTATCTCTTTAATGCTGAATTTACCGGTAGTTAGTGTACCTGTTTTATCAAACAATACAAATTTTGTATTGGCAACGGCCTCAATAGTGTCTCCACCCTTAATCAGGATGCCGTTTTTAGCCGCGCGGCCCAAACCAACCATCACAGCAGTTGGCGTAGCCAAACCCATCGCACACGGGCACGATATTACCATCACCGCTATGGCGTTCATCATAGAACGCTGCAGGCCGGCATCGGTAGCAAAATAGGTGATCACAAACGTACCCAGTGCTATCAGTAATACCACAGGTACAAATATCGAAGCAACCTTATCCCCCAGTTTTTGTACCGGCGGTTTGGCAGCCTGCGCTTTTTTCATGAGATCTATAATTTGCGACAAGGTGCTGTTTGCCCCTACTTTGGTAGCCAAAATGCGGATATTACCCTGCTGTACAATGGTACCGCCTATAACTTTGTCATACTTGGTTTTAGCAACGGGGATACTCTCCCCTGTTATCATAGCCTCGTTTAATAAGGCATTGCCGCTGATGATATCCCCGTCTACCGGTACCTGGTCGCCCTCGTTCACCAAAAGCGTATCGCCCGCGGCAACATCTTTGGCGCTTATAACCTCAACACTGCCGTTTATAACCCGGTTGGCATTAACCTGCTGAAACTTCATCAGGTTTTTTACTGCTGATGTGGTTTGGTTTACCGAGCGCTTCTCGAACACGTTACCCAACAGCACCAGCGTAATTATGGTAGCAGCAGTTTCATAAAACAAGTAATGCCCGCCCAAATTTTCAATAGTACCCACCAGGCTATATATAAAGGCACTGGCAGACCCGATAAAGATGAGCACATCCATATTAGGCATACCATTTTTTAACGAACTGTAGGCACTTTTACCAAAGTGCAGGCAGCCCACAATAAACACCGGCAGGCATAAAATTAACTGAACGATGGGGTTATGTAAAAAATGCCACGGCAGCAGCATATGCAGTAAAAGTGGCGCTGTAAATATGGCGCAGAAGATAAATTTGTTCTCTACCTTATCATAAAAAGGTGTGGGCTGCACATTTTCTTCGTCTACAACCTTAAAACCAAGTCCCTCTATATCTTTTATAATTTGCGGAAGAATGGACTGGTCGGCGGTGCTGAATTTCACCTCCTCAGACGCAAAACTCACCAGCACATTGTGCAAGCCTTTCTTCTCCAGTAATTTATGAATGCTCATTGCGCAATTATTGCAATGCATACCCGTAACATTCAACTCCACTAATTGCTCTGCCATAACTACAAAAATAAACTGTAACCCGCTGAAACAGGTAAGCTTAGTGTAATTTTAAAAAATGCTTTGCATATTGGCTTAAGATTTCTATTTTTGCATCCTCCAAACACGGTAGATGTAGCTCAGTTGGTTAGAGCATCGGTTTGTGGTACCGAGGGTCGTGGGTTCGAGCCCCATCATTTACCCGAAAGCCTCTCATGAAAATGGGAGGCTTTTTTGTTTTGATATTTTTAGGTTTATCTTAACGCAATATCTTTTCCATCTTACGTCCCTTTGCCAGTTCATCTACTAACTTATCCAGGTACCGTACCTGTTGCGTTAAAGGGTTCTCAATTTCCTCTATTCGATACCCGCAGATCAGCCCTGTAATAAGCGACGCGTTGGGGTTTAGCGAAGCCGTTTGAAAAAAGGTTTCAAACGTTGCTTTTTGATCCATCAGCTCTTTTAGTTTCCCGTCATCAAAACCGGTTAGCCACGTTATAACCTGGTGCAATTCTTCTTTGGTGCGGCCCTTCTTCTCCACCTTTGCCACGTACATGGGGTAAACCGAGGCAAAGGTCATTTTTGCAATACGCTCGTTGTGATTGTCGGTGGTATCCATACTTTATATAGGAAGTTATTTAATATTGGTTACCCCAAAATAAACACAAAACATCCATAATCAAAAACGCACCATAAACGCTACTTACTTAACAGGGTAACTGCCACGCAATCTTTTATCGTCAGCTACTATACGCTCAATCATCTGGCTATGCGATGGGCTATCGTCTTCCGCATTAACTTCAATGGCTCCGTAATTATTCAGGGCATCGGCTGCTTCCTGTGCCTCACGGGCTGATACCGCATGCACGGTAACAATAGATCCCTTACGCCCAAGCGAGGCAAAATGCATGGCCTGCCTTTCATCATCTATCAGGTGGCTGAAAAAATCGCCTATGCGATTATGCTCATCTGTTTGCTCTCCGTGGGTGTGGATGTCAATATTTTCACTTGTAAATTCGTTCCCCAACAGGTACGAGCTTGCTTCTTCTGCAAGGTGTACGTTATCAAAAATTCCAACTACTGTTATCATCCACAAATAATAAAATATACCGCAAATTGTTTTACCTGTTAATGATGCAAAACAATATGTGTGGCATCTTTCCTCTACTGCAAACACACTTCCCCTTCAAAATTCTTTTTGGTGAGCTGTGGCGAAAAGCAGGCCATCATTTCTTCGGCTTTGGCCACCATGTTTTTTGAGCCGATAAAGATAGCTGAACGTTGGTGCAGTTCAGTTACATCCAGTTCTAAAATACGGTTGTAGCCGTTACTTGCGGTACCGCCCGCCTGTTCAATTATAAATGCCATGGGGTTACATTCATAAACCAGGCGTAGCTTACCATTTGGTGCTGCGGCCGTTAGGGGGTAAATAAATATGCCGCCTTTTATCATATTGCGATGCAGATCGGCCACCATAGAGCCTATATAACGTGATGTGTAAGGCCTTTTTGTTTTGGCATCTTCTACCTGGCAGTATTTAATATACTTTTTTACACCATCCGGGAAATGTGAATAGTAGCCTTCGTTGATAGAATAAATAACCCCATCATCCGGGATGCACATATTGGGGTGCGACAGGCAGAACTCGCCTATCGAGGGATCTAACGTAAAACCGTTAACACCTTTGCCCGTGGTATACACCAGCATGGTTGATGAACCGTAAATTACATACCCTGCGGCAACCTGCTCGGTACCGCGCTGCAATACATCAGCCAGGTTTGCTTTTCCTTCCGGAGATATACGGCGATAGATAGAAAAGATGGTGCCCACCCCTACGTTCACATCGATGTTTGATGAGCCATCCAAAGGGTCAATAGCTACAATATATTTGGCATTTTTTGACACCTCCGAATCTATATGGATGCATTCGTCGTTTTCTTCTGATGCTACCATACAGCATTCACCGCCATATTTAAGGGCAGATATAAATTGCTCATTGGCGTAAACGTCCAGTTTCTTTTGCCCTTCGCCCTGTATGTTCATGGTACCGGCATCTCCCAAAATGTCGGCAAGGCCGGCTTTGTTTACCTCGCGGTTCACAATTTTGGCGGCTATGCCAATGTCACGCAATAACCGCGACAACTCCCCTTTTGCGTATGGAAAATCGGCCTGTTTTTCAATAATAAATTGCCCTAAAGTTTTAACTGCCTTCATATAGCTTAGTGTAAAAACTACATATTATTTATGCAGTTCAATAACGTCTAAGGTATGAATTTTTTCATCAGTTATAGAAAATCTTATTAAAGTACGCACCTTGTGCCAACCCTGTTTGCCAGCTGCACCGGGGTTTAAATGCAAACAATTTATCTTTTTATCGTAAATCACTTTCAGGATATGTGAGTGCCCGCTAATAAATAACCCAGGAGGCTTAGTGTATATTTCACGCTTCACATCCGGCGCATATCTATCAGGATATCCGCCAATGTGCGTCATCCAAACATCTACCTTTTCGCACATAAAACGCAGGTGCTCCGGGTACACTTGTCGCACGTCAGCACCGTCGATATTGCCATATACACCCCTCAGTGGTTTAAAGGCCGCAAGCTTATCGGCCAGCCCAATGTTTCCAAAATCACCGGCATGCCAAATCTCGTCGCAATTCTCAAAATGTTTAAAAACGGCGTCGTCTAAAAAACCGTGGGTATCTGATATCAGGCCTATGCGGGTCATTTTTATTTCGAATATTAAATTTCGATTTTTTTAAAATATTGTCAGGAAATCGCCCAAAGCTAACTGGTACTCCAGTGAATAAACTTTTGGCGCATCATAAATTACAAACTCATCTTCAACAATACCTTTCTGCTCTTTGCCGAAGGTTAATATTTCGCGGTGCGGCACAGAATCGGCAAATGATTTTATAGAAATAACCCTTTGCAAATGCAGCTGATATTTGGGCAGCAGATCCTTCACTACCGATGCTGTTGGCAAAGGTAGTATCAACTGGCAGGTACCTGTATCCGTGAGGTATTCGTCTGTGCAGCGCAGCAGTTTCTTAAAAAAAGTGCCGTCGGTATGCCGCGCAAGTCGTTTTTGCTCATCGGCTGATGCAAGCGAATCTAAAAAGAACGGTGGGTTGGATACGATCAGGTCGTGCTTTTTCCAATGATAGTTTTTAAAATATCCCTCAAAAGTATTAAAGGTTGAGTATACCCTGTACAAAAATGGGGATGCTTTAAAATTCCTGTCGGCCACCTCTGCGGACTCCTCATCAATATCAACTCCATCAATATGGGCAACAGCAAACCTTTGGGCCAGCATCAGGGCAATTACGCCGGTGCCGGTACCAATATCAACAATACTTTGTGGGTTATTTGCAGTAGCCAATGCACCAAGCAAAACCCCGTCGGTATTTATCTTCATGGCGCAACCGCTTTGGTCAACCTCAAATTGTTTGAATTTAAAGATGTCTGCGCCCATTACCTGGTATTGAAAAGCCCATATTTAAGGATACAATAAATAGCGCGAACGCCATCCTTCCATCCTATTTTTTTACCATCATCATATGTACGGCCATAATATGAGATACCTACCTCATAGATGCGAATTTTGGGGATACGAGCAATTTTTTGAGTTATTTCCGGCTCAAAACCAAATCGCTGCTCACGTAATTTTATAGATTGCAGCAGTTTGGTATCAAACAGTTTATAGCAGGTTTCCATATCGGTAAGGTTAAGGTTGCTCATCATATTTGAGAGGAACGTTAACCACCTGTTACCTATTGTATGCCAAAAGAAAAGGATGCGGTGCGGGTTACTACCCATAAAGCGCGAACCGTAAACCACATCGGCAAAACCCTTGCAAATGGGCTTTAACAGGTCGTTGTATTCGGCAGGGTCATATTCCAGGTCGGCATCCTGGATGATGGTGTAGTCGCCTGTAGCCTGTGCAATACCTGTATGTAAAGCCGCCCCTTTTCCTAAATTGTGCGGGTGTTTAAAATACCTGATATCGATAGTAGTATTTTCTGCCTTATAATTAGCTACCGCTTGTTCGGTATTATCGGTAGAGCAGTCATCCACAATAATAATTTCCTTTTGGATGTCATCAATCAACTCAACAGCTTTTATCTTATTCAGAATGAGGTGAATGGTACTGCCTTCATTATATGCCGGGATAATTATTGATAATTTACCTATTTTCATCAGAATAATTTGTTTTTTTATGGTGATAAAGCAATCATGAGCCGTTTTATCATTCCGGTTTTGAGCTGGTTGCTCATGATGGTTTCATTGTGAATTATAAAATATCAATTTAATGCTATCGCGAATAAAGCAAGATCTTAAAAAGCCAAAAGTAATGATATTAACGGCTATTTTACTTGCTTTAGCGTTATGGTTTACCTTATGCCTGCCCAAACCACTGTTTAACACCCCAACATCGTTTGTTATTGACGATGATACCGGTCAGTTATTGGGGGCCTCCATAGCTACCGACGGACAATGGCGCTTCCCCTACAACGCGGAAGCCCCCTCAAAGTTCAGTAAATGTATTATTGCCTTTGAGGATAAACGCTTTGAAAGCCACTGGGGGTTTGACCCATTGGCATTTGGCAGGGCCATTAAACAAAACATCAAATCAAAAAGGGTAACCAGCGGGGGCAGCACGCTCACCATGCAGGTGATACGCCTGAGCACCCGCCACAACCGCACCGTTTGGAACAAACTGGGTGAAATATTCATGGCCCTGCGATTGGAGATCACCTACAGCAAAAAAGAAATAATGGCCCTGTACGCCAGTAACGCCCCATTCGGCAGTAACGTTATCGGGCTGGATGCGGCCTCATGGCGGTACTTTGGCCGCGGGCCCGAAAAGCTTTCATGGGGCGAAATGGCTGCGCTGGCTGTACTGCCCAACTCGCCATCATTAGTACACCCCGGCAAAAACAGGCAGATCCTTTTAAGAAAGCGCAACCTGCTGCTCGACAGGCTTTACAAACAGGGCACTATCGATAGCACCACCGCCGCGCTCGCCAAATTTGAGCCAGTGCCCGAAAAACCTATGCCTTTACCGCAGGCAGCGCCCCATCTTTTACAGCGCTTTAAAGCGGATTTTAAAAGTAATAAACAGGCTTTTACCCGCCTTAAAACGACCATAAAAAGTACGCTACAGGAACAGGTTGGCGATATACTGGAAAAGCACCACCAGGTTTTAAAAGCTAACGATATCAACAACATTGCGGCTGTAGTTTTAGATGTGGAAACCGGCGCTACGCTTGCCTATGCAGGCAACATAGCCCACCGCGAGGATCCTGAGATGGAAAGCGATGTAGACGTGGTGAATGCGCCGCGCAGCCCGGGTAGCACACTAAAGCCACTGCTTTACGCCAGTATCTTGCACGATGGCTTGATACTACCCAATAGTCTCATTCCCGATGTACCCACGCAGATAGCGGGTTACCATCCTGAGAATTTTGACCTGGGTTATGATGGCGCGGTGCCTGCTTCAAACGCTCTCTCTCGTTCGCTTAATGTGCCTGCGGTAAAACTGCTTCAGCAATACAAATACGAGCGCTTTTATGATAAGCTGCAAAAAATAGGCATCAGCACCCTGAAACAACCTGCCGACCATTATGGCCTATCACTCATACTGGGTGGCGGCGAAAACACCCTTTGGGAGCTTACCGGCGCATACGCAGATATGGCCCGTGTGCTAAACCACTATAACAAAAACGGGGGCAAATACAGCGTTGATGATTACCATTCGCCTGTGTACACTAAAACTACTGCGGAGAAACCCAAACTGGAGAAGAACGGCTTATTAGATGCGGGATCTATCTATTACACGCTGCAAGCCATGGAAGAAGTAATGCGCCCGGGCGAGGAAATGCTCTGGCAGCAGTTCAGCTCTACCCAGCGCATTGCCTGGAAAACCGGCACCAGCTTTGGCTTCAGGGATGGCTGGGCAATCGGCATTACCCCAAAATATGTGGTAGGTGTTTGGGTGGGTAATACTGATGGCGAAGGAAGGCCGGGTTTAACGGGAATCAGCACCGCCGCACCGGTATTGTTCGAGATCTTCCGCCTGCTGCCTGCCGCGCGCGAATGGTTTGATGAGCCTGCCGGCGAACTGGTTAAAATAAAGGTTTGCCGCGAAAGCGGTTACCGCGCCGGGCAATACTGCGATAATGCTGTGGAGCAATGGGTACCCAAAACAGGTTTAAAAGCGCCCGTATGTCCATGGCATAAGCTGGTGCATCTGTCTGCCGATCAGAAATACCAGATGACGGGTAACTGCACCTCGCCGGATAACATGGTCAATAAAAGCTGGTTTGTGCTGCCACCATCTATGGAATATTACTACAAGACCAAAAACTACCAGTATCACGTACTGCCCCCCTTTGCCCCGGGCTGCGATCAATCGGAAGCCAACCCGATGGAACTCATTTACCCAAAAGACGGCGCCAAAGTTTACGTACCACTGGAAGCCGACGGCAAGCGCGGTCGCATGATCTGTAACGCGGCGCATAGGCAGTCGGGCGCAAAGATATTCTGGCATCTGGATGGTAAGTATGTAGGCGAAAGCAGCGCGTTCCAGCAAATGGCGCTAAATCCGTCACCGGGTTTGCATAAACTTACTTTGGTTGATAACGCCGGCAACACCCTGCAAATAAATTTTGAGGTGCTGGATAAGAATAAATAACTTAGTGCTATGCTTGAACAATATGACCTGAGCAACCTGATGGTTTTAGATATTGAAACCGTACCGCAATACCCTACCTATGCCGAAGTGCCCGGGCACATGCAGGAACTTTGGGCTCAAAAAACCCGTAACGTACGCAACGAAGAAACCGCCGAGGCCTTTTATGAACGCGCCGGCATCTGGGCAGAATTTGGCAAGATAGTCTGCATCTCTGTAGGGATATTTACCAACAGCGGCGGCAACCACCCGGGGTTGCGTGTAAAATCATTCGCCGGGCATGATGAAAAGGAATTACTGGAAGATTTTAGCAGGATGCTGAGCGGCCAACCCCTAAGCCTGATCCTGTGCGCACATAACGGCAAGGAGTTCGATCTGCCCTACATTTGCCGCCGGATGCTGATTAACAGTGTACCGTTCCCGCCGCATTTACAGATCCAGGGTAAAAAGCCCTGGGAGATCCCCCATTTGGATACGATGGAACTTTGGAAATTCGGGGATTATAAAAACTACACCTCGCTGAGCCTGCTTACTGCAATTTTCAATATACCTACACCAAAAGATGACATAGACGGCAGCCAGGTTGGGCATGTTTACTGGGTAGATGATGCTTTAGAACGCATTTGCACCTATTGCCAAAAGGACGTGATCGCGACAGCGCAACTTATTCGCCGCTATCGCGGGGAGAGTTTGATTGAGGATGAATATGTGACGGTAGTTTAATTAATGCGCAGATAAAATAACAATCTGAAATATAGATTTCTTTTCCATTTTTAGTTAACTTGTGATAAACAATATAACTAAAAAATCATGAAAAAAATCAGTACCAAGTACAAGTTACTTACAAGAGAGGAAACAAAAAAAATTTTAGGTGGTAATCCAGTAGAACCACCCTGCCCGGACGGCAAAGTAAGGAAAAGTTGTTTTTCAGGTGGATACTTTGGTGGAATACCTGTTAATCACAACTACTGTCTATTGCCAGATGAGCCTTGTCCCCTAGGATCGTAACAGCCATAATTTTACAGCAGCTAAACTTCGCTTTATTAATAAGCGAAGTTTAGCTGCTGTTTCTGAGATTGCATTTCTTGCGAAGCTGTAATATTTACAGATTACTATAGGCGCAAAACTGACAATATTGTAATAACATTAATTCTTTTTAAGCAACGGAATCACCTTCGTACCGATCAGTTCTATCGAGCTCATCAGTTGCGCATGCGTTAACCCGGCATTATCCATCTGGAAGGTAAACCTGTCTACACCGCCTAAAGCCTCGCTGTGCCTTAATAACTTTTCGGCAACCTGCTGTGGCCCGCCAACAACTAAAACGCCTTTTGGCGCCACCAGGCTATCAAATTGCGGCCTGGTTACCGGCGGCCAACCCCGCTCCCGCCCTAATTTTGTCCATAGCTCGGCATAGCCGGGATAATAATCTGCAATGGCTTGTTCATCGGTAGCAGCTACATAGCCCGGAGAATGTAAACCTACCTTTAATTGGTCAGGCGTAAACCCTGCACGACTGCCAGCCTCACGGTAAATATCAACCAACGGGCGGAAGCGGTGAGTTTCGCCACCTATTACTGCTACCATTAAAGGTAAACCCAAGCTGCCCGCCCTCGCGAATGATTCAGGTGTACCGCCAACACCCAACCATATAGGCAATTTCTCTTGTAATGATCTTGGGTAAACAGGTTGGTTATCCAAAGGTGCCCTAAACCTGCCCGACCAGGTGATAAATTCGTTATCCCTTATATTGAGTAAAAGATCAAGCTTCTCCCGGAAAAGCGCGTCATAATCATTCAAACTAAAACCAAAAAGCGGATAGGCTTCCACAGACGAACCCCGGCCAACCACCATTTCGGCCCGGCCTTTAGAGATCAGATCCAGCGTTGCGAAGTTTTGATATGCCCGTACCGGGTCTGTCGCACTTAATACGGTAACTGCGCTGGTTAAACGGATGCGGCTGGTTTTAGCCGCTGCTGCTGCAAGAATAACATGCGGTGCCGAATCTAAAAACTCTTTTTTATGGTGCTCGCCTATACCAAAAACATCAAGGCCTACCTTATCAGCATGCTCTATCCTTTCTAATAACTGCGCCATAGCGTCAACACTGCTCAGCGAATTGCCTGTACCATACATGGCCGAAGCGAAACTATCAACTCCTACTTCCATATTTTTAATTTATATGTTTAAACATCAAATATCGGAAATTTGTTTCGCTTGTTATAACAGCTGTATATATTGTGACATTGAGGAAATATTAACCGGAAATGGCCAGCAGGTAATCCATATCCTGCCTTGTGCCTGAAATACTGTGGCCGGTGTTATATGGCTTACCGGCCAGGCGTACCTGCTGCCACTGAGTTATGCCCTGTAAGCGTACAGTTTGCTGTTCAAAAACGCCTTCATCATCAAGCAGGCGATAGGTATTTTCCGAAATCAACAGATCGTTGTTCAACTCTTTGGTTTTTAGCTGCAACCGTGACGCGATATTTACAGGTAAACCCATTACAGATAAGGCGGGTGGCCCATCAAGGGCAAATTCACCTACAAAAACCTTCCCGGTATTAATACCCACACCAATTTCAAGCGGGCCTCCGTAAAAAGGTTCGGCATAAGCGGTATTAAACAGGCCTACAGTTTTAAACATCATTTTAGCGGCCTGGTAAGCATTGTTTGCGGCCTCGCGCACGTTGGTTTGTAAGCCAAATACGGCATATAAATTATCACCGGCCATCTCTACTACTTTACCCTGGAAATTTTTTACGATTTGATTAAATGCTGTAAACAGGCGGCGGACTACCTGTATAACCGACTGACTCGACTGAACTTCCATCAGCCGGGTAAAATTGCGTATATCAAGAAATAAAACAGTTAGCTCCTGTTCGGTATCCGGTTTTATATCGGCTGCTATGGGGCAGCAAGTATTCAGCATCAGGTAATCGTTTTCCATAGTTGTAAAGTTTCTATAACGGTATAGACGACAAGGTGAGGAAAACATTTTAAACAAAATTCAAAAAATACAGTCGTGATAAATGGGTGACTTTATTTTAATCTCCGGATGACAATTTGGGCAAACATTCCCCTCCGCTATATACTTTTCCACAAGTGTTGCCCTTAAAAACGGCATTAGGTATGTTTGCGACCCAGATTTCATATGATGAACAGCTCGATGAACCTTGTTGATATTGCATCCAAATATATTTTACTGCAACCCAGCCGCAAAGCCTTAAAGGGCAAGTGCCCGTTTCATAAAGACGAGACTACCTCCCTGCTTATTATCCCGCAAAGCAATGTATTTAAATGTTTTGGCTGTGGCGCCGAAGGAGGGCCAATGGAGTTTTTGATGCGAATTGAAAATAAAAACCGCACTAAAGTAATTGCCGATATAGCAGAAAAGACTTTCCCGCAATAAGTGTTTGGATTATTCCCGGCAGTAGCACTATGCTTTAGTGTTTTTTAATAGTTTTATAAAGTACCTTAGATTCAAAAATTATTAAAAAACTCACATGGGAATATTTGACATCTTTAAAAAACAGAATAAGGACGTGTTAGAAAATTCGGTATACGAATTATTATTTTGCGACAACCCCGACCTTTATAAAAACAACAATCAGCAACCTGATAGTTATCCATGGAATATTTTATTTTCTGACACAACTGACAATGCTGACCTTGAAAAGATAATTGCAGATACCAACGCTGAATCGCGGGTTAAAATATTGGCTTATAACAAATTGCTTGATCGTGGCCAAAAGATTAATAAAAAAGAATTGCTTGGCGTAATTATAGAAATTGGACTTGATAACGGGCTTGATGTATTAGCTTCGTTCAGAGACGGGACTGCACGCTATATTAACCAGAGCGGGAAAATAATTATTTGGGAAACAACCGATACTACCTCAGCCAATTTAACTGACAAACTTTTTGATAATAGTTATGAAGTGGTTAATAAAATTGGCCCTTGGGATAAACCAAGGTTACCAAGACCGAAAAAAGGTGTTGTGCGTATTACCTTCTTGGTTTCGGATGGATTGTATTTTGGTGAAGGCCCAATAAATGTACTATTTAGTGACCCAATGGCAGCACCTGCATTATCATCGGCGGCAGAGTTAATGAAGTATTTAGTAGAAAAGGCTTCTTGAAACAGATACCTGTTGCATAAGTTTAAACCCAATCAAAATTTACCGGGTTTAAACTTATGCACCTAACGGTACAGAATTCGAACCATTTTTTAAAGGATCTAGCTATCCTATGCGAGTTATCTGCCATTTAAGAACTTTTAATAACACAAAGTATCCTAAGAACAGTTGTTTCAATTTATTTAGCTTTTGGCAATTTACTTGGCGTAAAACCAAATTGTTTTTTAAACGCATATGAAAAGTGCGAGAGGTTTTCAAAACCCGTTTCTAAATAAATTTCAGAAGGTTTGCGGTTCTTTTCAGCCAATTGGTATCGGGCAAGTTCAAGCCTTTTTTGTGTGAGCCATTTCTGAGGCGTTGTACCATACACTTTCTTAAAATCACGCTTAAAGGTCGTTAAACTTCGGCCTGTCAGATAACCGAATTTTTCTATGGGCATGTTAAACATATAGTTACGCTCCATAAACTCGACAAGGTTAATTTTATGCGGTTCAGAAAAATCGGACAAAATGTGATCTATATTGCTTTTTATAGATCTCAATATGGCTATCGCCTCCTGTATTTTCAACTCCGAAAGTTCGCGCGGCAATTTATACTCTAAGTCGAAGTAGGGAAGCATAGACGCGAAGAAACTATTCAGTAAAGGCCCTTTGGATAAAGGAATAATGACATCACTTTTATACCTTGTAACAGCATCAATTTTTTTATGCTCGTAAAACGCTTTCAGAACATCCTGGGTCAGCTTTACAATAATCGCCCTGTAGGGCAAACCGTCTTTTCCCGTTTTAATGAGCCGCGCTAACCGGTTCTTAGGGAATAAGAATGTTTCCCCTGATTCAAAGAAGTAAACTTTATTAGATTCGATTACTTTCAATTGACCTGATAAAACTCGAACTACAGAATGCTCTTCAGCAACCAGTTCACTATTTTGATGAACTGCTTCGCTACAGGTAAATACAATCTCTGCATAATTGTTTATTTGCCGTACTGCCATGCTACAAAAGTAAAAAATAAGGCCCAACAGTACAGGGCCCTACCTTTTTGTCTATTAAAAATTAAATTTTGTATTCGTCAGTTCCTCGCTCAAAGCCCAAAGCCTCTGTGCCGCATTCGGTTCCAGGGCAAATGGTGCCACACCGAATGTCCCGCCAGGGTTGCTCTTCCCTGCGTTACTATCATAGGCATCGGGATCGTAACCGGCAACTTCTACATCTTGCAAATAAACACCGCCTATATTTTGCAATTGTGGACTTGTTGCGGCCCATACTGTTGTGGCGGCGCCTTGCTCTTTAGTCTTAGACATTTTTTGCATTGCTGCCTGGGCTTCTTCATTTGGTGTGCCGTCAGCATTTACAGCACCCAGATTAACAAAATCTTCAAAGGTCAGGTGCCTGCTCAAATTGGTATCCAACATCAGACCGGGATGCAGTGAATAAGCGCGGACACCGAACGGACGTGCTTTTTTATCTAACTCTACAGTAAATAGCACGTTAGCTGTTTTAGATTGGCCGTAGGCCTCAAATTTGTTGTATTCTCTCGTATGATAATTAACATCATCAAAAAATACGGGAGAATAATGGTGTGCCGAAGAGGAAACCTTCACCACCCGTGCTCCTTCTGTCTTCTTAAGGGCTTCCCAAAGTTTTGCTGTCAGTTGAAAATGTCCTAAGTGGTTAGTAGAAAACTGTGCCTCATAACCTCGGCTGTCACGTTGTAAAGGTGTCCACATGATGCCCGCATTATTGATTAACATATGCAATTGCCTATCTGATGCCAGGAATTTTTCAGCAAACGAAGTAATAGAGGCAGGTTCCGTTAGGTTCATCGGCTCCACTTCTACATTGGCAACTCCATGAAGATTTAATTTTGCTTTTTCAATATCCCTGGCAGGTACAATTACTGTCGCACCTGCCTTAAACAACGTTTTGGTGATTTCCAGGCCAAGGCCTCCGTCGCCGCCTGTTACAATAGCAACTTTTCCATTAAGATCCACTCCTTTTATAACATCAGATGTTGTGGATGCTGCGTTGAAGCCTGAACCTACCGATTTTTGCAAAGCCCCATTATAATTATTTTGTTCCATTTTATTAAAATTTATGAAACCAAAATTAGCCGCTAAAGCATTAGGGTGTTTTGTTATAAAGGCCGAAAAACTTTGTTCAAAAGACCGTAAAGTTCCAATGTGATTTTTTAAGTCAGTGTGGGAGTAGAATTACGATTTATCAAAAAGATTTTTGAACTATTAGTAGTTGGGTTACCCGAAATCGAACCAATAAATCTCTAAAATACAACCATTTTAAAATGAAGCACTTTAAATAACAAATCTATCGAACCAAAAAGCCTTCAAAATCGTTGATTTTGAAGGCTTTTACTTTTAAGTGCGGAAGAAGGGACTCGAACCCCCACGCCTCGCGGCGCCAGATCCTAAGTCTGGTGCGGCTACCAATTACGCCACTTCCGCGTTTGGTTTTTAAGAGAGTGCAAAGATAGCTTTTAATAGCAAACTTTAAAACGGAATTTTACTTTTTTGTTTATCTGCCTCATTACTTTGCTGTTAATTTATCAATAAGTTTATTAAAGTACCCAGGCGAGTGCAATAACCTGCTCCCGTACCACGAAAACAGCTCACCATCTACTAATTCAATTTTTGCATCGGGCAGCATCTGTTTAAACTCATCAATGTGTTTTTGTGCGAATGGATAAGGTTCTGACGAAAGTAGTAATATATCGGGCTTTGCGGCTATTATTTCATCTACACTCAATTCAGGGTAGCGACCGGCCTGTATTACATTTTCAAAACCGCATAACTGCAGCATACTATCTATAAAAGTATGGTTACCTGCTGCCATATAGGGTTTGCGCCATATCAGATACATCACCCGCTGTTTAGGCTGTGCCGGTAATAACGATTGGAAATTGTTAGCAATTTTATCAACAAGCTCTTCTGCTTTACTTTCCGCACCCGTTATTTGCCCTACTTTAGTTATCATATCAAGCGCTGTAGGCAGGTTGTGGATGTTGCTTATCCAAACCGGGTAATGCTTTATCAGTTCTTCTACCTGGCTTTGCTCGTTCTCTTCTTTATTAGCGATGATCAGATCGGGCTGCAGGTTATGTATAGCTTCGATATTTAATTGCTTGGTGCCCCCTATTTTGGCTATGCGCTTTACCTTATCTGCCGGGTGGATGCAAAATTTGGTTACGCCTACCACACGTTCGTCCAAACCAAGGTAAAACAACAGTTCGGTTTGTGAGGGCACAACAGATATGATCCTTTTGGGCGTTTGCTGCACATGTACAGCCTTATTCATCTGATCGTAAAATACCGGCATACTTTATAGTTAGGCTAAGGTAAAGTAAATTTTGGCCACCAAAAATTCGTATTTTTGCACCGATGAATTATTTTGAATTTTACGGGATAGCCGAAACATTTAAGCCGGATGCTGCGCTGCTTAAAAAGCAATTCTACGCTTTCAGCAAGCAATATCATCCCGATTTTTTCGCCAATGAGGATGATGCCAAACAGCAGGAAATACTGGAGCTATCGACCCTGAACAATAAGGCCTACCAAACGCTTAGCGACCCAAATAAACTGCTCGATTATATTTTAAGGCTGCATAACCTGGTTAGCGAAGGTGCAAAACCACAGCTTCCGGCAGATTTTTTAATGGAGATGATGGACATTAACGAACGATTGATGGACATTGAAACTGCCGACCAATTTGGCCATATTGGCGCGGAAGTAGCTGCCATTGAGGGCGATATGACCGAAGAGCTTAACGCACTTACAAAAGATTACGAAACACTTAACGATACTGCTAAAGAAAGCAGGCTAAATGATATTGCAAATATTTATTACAGACAAAAATATCTGTTGCGAATTAAAGAGAGTTTAGATACATTTGCAGCCCGCTTCTAAGCAAATGTCGCTTAAATAGCATGCCCAGCTGGCGGAATTGGTAGACGCGCTGGTCTCAAACACCTGTGGGAAACCGTGCCGGTTCGACTCCGGCGCTGGGTACAAAGCCTGATACGAAAGTATCGGGCTTTGTTATTGTTTACTTTCCCGCTATGACGCAAAGTCATTAACCGATAAAAAGCCAACAGTAACTGAAATCCTGTCAAAACATGAAGGTAGTAAAGGAATGATATTTGGAATTTTAGAAGCTAATGATGGAAGTATTTGGTTTGGCACAATGGTGGATGGAGTGTGCCGTTATGATGGAAAGACCATTACAAACTTTAAAAGTAAAGAGGATCAGAAATAATATGTGTTGCAATTAGACCTTATCCTGCATTACCACGTATCTCAGGATCACTTAAAACAGCTGTACGCTTTAATCATCTATAAACTGGTTCGGCATTAGTGGGGCTTTGATATAAATATCAATCAAAAAAATACCTTACAATTTACCATCTTCCAGATAATTATTCCCAGATCAGTGTGAAGTTACTCAGCAGATTATTGTCCAACTTTATTTCAGCATCAGTTATATCGCATTAGCTGCAGTTAAAATTATTGGTTTGCCTGCTGTTATCAATATAGTGTGTTCATGCTGGGCTACAAATCCGCCTTTGCTGCCTGTTAACCCCCAATTATCTGCCGCCGTTTCAATAAATTCAGATTTGGTGGAGATAAACGTTTCAATAGCAACAACCGAGTCTTTTCTAAATCGCCGGGTTTTATCATAACGGTCGTAATAATTCATTATAGCCTCTGGCTCTTCATGTAAACTTTTCCCAACACCATGGCCGCCCAGATCTTTAATAACCGTATACCCCGCTTTTTTTGCTTTGGTTTCTATTAGTTTACCAATATCACAGATTCTTACACCCCCACTAATTTCAGAAATGGCATCAAGTAATATTTCTTTTGAAGTATCTATCAGGCGTTGTAAACCCTGTATATCTTCCCCAATAATAAACGAGCACCCATTATCAGCCCAAAAGCCACCTAATTCTGCTGATACATCAATGTTAATAATATCTCCATTTTTCAGGACTACTTTGTCTGAAGGAACGCCATGAGCAAACTCCTTGTTCACGCTAATACAGCTATAACCCGGGAAACCATAGGTTTCAAACGGGGCCGACTTTGCACCAAGCGTTTCCAGTAGCTCCCTTCCATATTCGTCTATATCTTTTGTGGACATGCCTATCTTGGTATATTCCCTCATTTTTTGTAAGGTAAGCGCAACAGCCTCACTTACCTTTTTCATCCCCAGCAACTCTTCTTCCGTTTTTATGATCATAATTGTGCAAAGCTATGGGTATCTAAATTGCGCCCATAGTAAATATTAGACATCTTAATATTCTCCTGCAATTAACAATTCCCATAAATTTGCAGCATGCCAATAAATTATCTGAAAAAGATACAGTTAGGTGAATTTAATGCAGACGGATACAGATTATCTCCTTCAAAAGAGCTTGAATCTGTTATAGAGGGATTTTATGTTTTCTCCCGAGACCCAAAAGATACTACACATCTTATTTTTAATGATGGGTTCCCGGTGCTTATATTTTTACAAAATTGCCAGGATACAGTAACTGTTACAGCCGAAAATGACACCTTCGAAATTAAAGCCGCATGGGCAAGTGCCGGTACCATTAAGAATGTTTATTTAAAGTATAATAGCCATACCAGCCCAATTTTTATAGTCCGTTTCTACCCTGGTGCTTTCTATCAGTTGTTTGGTTTAAACGTTCAGCATTTTAGATATAACCCGGTTACCCCATTTGAGTATATTGCTACTAACAACAATTTTAGTTTAGAAGAATTTTTTGGGCACAATTCTATTGAAGAAAAGATAGCATTTATCAGCACGTATGTTCAGAATTCCTCTACAGCAATAAGCCGCCCTCAAAGCTTACATAAAACACTGGATTACATCCATAAAATAAAAGGCAACAGCACTGTACGAAATGTAACCAATGATGCCGGCGTAAACTATAAATGGCTGGAAAGGAGTTTTTTGCAACACATTGGGCTTTTACCAAAGGAGTACATTCAACTGCAACGCTTTATGCACGCTTACCTTGAGTTGGTTAGAAGCAAGGATGTTGATTTGATGCAAATTGCAATATCAAACGGATATTATGATGCAAACCACTTTTTGAAAGACTTTAAGGCCTATACCGGTAAAACACCTATGGAATATATCAGGTTTCAATCACAGCCTTACAGCTGTTAAATAAGTTTAACGCAGGCTTTTAAGCTTCATTATTAAATTATACTGCCAAAAGCGCTATAAGAATTGTAAGTTCGTTTTAAAACAATTACTTATGCCATTTTTATCAGGCGTACTACTCCCCCCTTTGCAGGATAACAGTTACCTGCAGCACATCCCAAGCCTTAACAAGGGTTTACAACTCACATTAACAAGTAATGTGACATTTTTTGTTGGCGAGAACGGATCAGGCAAATCTACTTTGTTGGAAGGAATTGCGGAACAGTGCGGTTTTAGCCTGCGCGGAGGTAACCGCAACCATAACCTCAATACCGGGTACAGGTTTAATGGCTATGAATCTGCATTGGCATCACATATACAGCTATCATGGACACCCAGAAGAGTAAACGAAGGATTTTTTATGCGTGCCGAAAGTTTTTTCAACTTCGCTTCTTATATTGATGAGCTGGCCACAGAAGATAGCCGCATTTTAAAAGCATACGGCGGACGCTCGCTTCATGAGCAATCGCACGGGGAATCGTTTCTCGCATTATTTAATAATCAGTTTGAATCGGGCATTTATATTCTTGACGAGCCTGAAGCAGCCCTCTCACCTGCCCGTATCCTGGCTTTCATATCGGTTATACACCAGCTTGAACAAAGCGGCAGGGCCCAGTTCCTGATAGCCACTCATTCGCCTATGCTGATCTGTTATCCCGGTGCTACTATTTACCAGTTTGATGAAGATGGCGTGCGCGAAACCGGTTATGAGGATACCGAGCATTTCCAGCTTACCAAATCATTTCTGGATAACCCTGCATTATATCTGCACCATTTGATGAGAGGCTAACAAAAAGCCCCTGAAAATTCAGAGGCTTCCTGTTAAATTATTTATTTTAGTTCAGCGGATGAGGAACGCCGCAATCTGCAGCGGTACCACCCGGAGGAAGGGAGTCTACACCTGGGATAGCACCATCAGGACAAAAAGTACTACACGAGTGGCTGGACTTAACAGCACCAATAACACAAAAGCAACTACAACCCGCAGGTGGTATTTTTGTTCCGCCTTTAATGTTTTTCAAATCTTGCCTTGATAGCTTTTGAAAATTTTTCATAAATATTTGTTTTTAGGTTAATAATTTAGCTCGTGTATTTAATATACACTTAAATCAAATATATCAAAAACAAATAATTATAAATAATCTATCATAAATTAATCTAAAGTTAATTAACCAAACAATCTACAACTGTTTTGTAAATGCAAACCCAACAGTACCGTTGCCAAAGCTTGGCATCAGGGAGGTAGTTTTATTGGAATTTTTATCGTGGAAAAGTTTATTCCTGAATAAGGGATAAATAAGATAAGCCGCCTTTGTTGACAAAATACCGAACCCCGCCCCTGCTATAATATCGCTGAACCAGTGGTCGCGGTTGTACACACGCAATATAGCTGTTGCTGTTGCAAACGAATAACCGGCAATACCATACCAGGGCGATTTTTCGCTGTACTCCTGTGCCATAAACTCGGCCGCTGCAAAAGCATTACCCGTATGGCCTGATGGGAAAGAGTAACGATTAGAGCCATCGGGCCTGAGCCTGTGGGTTACCTTTTTAAGCGAGAAAGTGGTTAACGCCATTATCCCTTCAGACATGCCGTATAATATAGTCCTGTCTATAAATGTATTTTTACCGTGTACTCCCGCTAAATTCAACCCATAAACCATTACCGCCGGGGCGTACTGAAGGTAATTTTCGATATGGTAATTAAAGTTTGGGTGATCTTCCATCATGTCCTCATATACATGGATATCAATATTGCGAATAGCTTTAACCTTTAGCGATAGCAACCCATAGGTAACGAATACGGCCGGGGCAATGTACGATGCGGTCTTACTTTGCAGGTGGCGAACGGTATCGGGCAAGGCCAAAATACTGGATGAATCTACTTTTGCAGTGTATTTTTTAGCAGTATCTGCATTTTGTGCGTGAGTTGTAAACCAGGTAATACAAAAAAGCAGGGCGAGTAATTTCTTCAATTGATCTTATTAAATATTAAGATACTGTAACGTTTATATTTAAATAAAGTTATTTTAATATTTAAAACCATTTTTCGGCTGTTAATCCGTAAGTGAATAAAAGATTTTCGCTGTTGGTTCTGTTTACACGATTGTAATTGAGTGATGTAGTAAGGCTAAGCCATTTTTGCACTTTAAAAGACAGGTTGGTAACCGAGTGGATAATAAAATCGCTTTGCCGTTGCATGGAGTTTTGAAGAAAATTAGATCCATCTATCACTACCCTGTCTTTTATATTAAACCTGAACGACAGGCGTAACGAGTTGCGATAAGTTTCATATTTATCGCGTATGTTATTTGCCAGCATCAGGTCGCTGGAATCAAATAGTATACCATCGCTTATATTCAGATAGGTATTGGGGGTATCAAAAAAACTATAAGCAACGCCAGCTCCTGCCAGTAACTGGTTATTTATTTTTAACGAATAGCTGGTGTTGTAATTGGCCAGGCCCCAGTAAAAAAAGTGAGGAAAGGTTTTATAGAGGTTAAAATCAAGCGAGGTAGAAAAATCGTTATTGCTTACGTTACCGTTCTGTTTACCATAGATCCAGTTATTATTAAAGTTCAGGGAGATATCCTTCTTTTTAACATTAAACCTGAAGGCATTATTCAGCAGGTAAGCAGTACCGTCATTGGTTTTGTTGATCGATCCTGACGACTGAAAGGCAGTATGAAAAAAAGTAGTATCATTAAACTGCGAATACGCGCTACCCCATACACCGGTAAGTATTGCTGCTAATAGTAAACTTTTAATACAGGTCTGTATTTTCTTCATAGGCATTAAAATTCAACAAACTTTGTAGTTCCTGGTTTTAACAAACAATTTATCTCATCGGGCAGGCACTTTCGCTAACTCAAACGCACCGCTCACTCAGTGGGGCAAAACGGCAACTCTAAAGTCATCATATTGTGATCACTATCAAACAAAAACAATATGAAAGCTTTAAAACTATTTACAAAACCGTTACTGTTATTGGTAATAACAGGCGTAATGTTTGGCTCATGCTCAAAAGAAGCAGGCCCAAAAGGTGATACAGGTATACAGGGCGAACAGGGCAAACAAGGTATTGCCGGCCCCGACGGTAGCACGATATTGAACGGCACGGTTGAACCAGCTAATTCCCTGGGCAAAAATGGCGATTTTTATATCAACACCGCCACCAGCGTTATTTACGGGCCAAAAACTGCTGCAGGCTGGGGAGCCGGTAAATCTATATTGGGCGCTAAAGGCACTGCCGGTAGTAAAATATTAAGCGGTACGGTTACCCCTGCCGCTACTGTTGGCGCAGTAGGCGATTACTACCTTGATAAAACCAGCTATTCGCTGTACGGGCCAAAACTAAGCACCGGCTGGGGCACAGCTATATCCTTAAAAGGTACGGCAAATGTGATCTATTCAGGCTGGAATTATGCGGTAAACTTTAGGGATACCACAGCAGATAATTCGGCAGTGAAAGCCGCCGATCTCCTTGCCCCGACCCTTAGCACAGATATTTTAAACAAAGGTACGGTGCAGGTATATTTCGATTTTGGGGGTGGAGTGTACGCCTTACCATATACCAGCAATGCAGGTGGTAAATTAAACACTATGGCTTACTGGCCAAGGCTTAAACATTTTATTATTACCCGCTTTACCGCCGATAACTCAAACTCTGTAGCATTATCAAGCATTCTGCAATACCGTTATGTAATTATACCGGGTGGCACCGCAGTATCTGTTGCCAAAAAGGTTGACATCAACAATTATGAAGCGGTTAAAAGAGCCTACAATATTCCTGACTGATAGATCGGTTTGTGAGTTAATTAGAAAGCCCGGCGCTGTAATAGCGTCCGGGCTTTTCTTATTGATTTTTTGGGGGATTTGCTTTTTACTTCTTCAACCATTGCTGCTCAAGCACTTTCATAAAATAACCCCCAACCACGCTGCGTGCCTGGAAACCAACCTGCTTGCCGTTGGTAGTTTCGTGCCAGTCGCTGATAGGTACCCGAGACGAGGTTTCAGTAGCATATTTGTAAATCGGGTCGGTAAGGGCTTTAAAGTCGCTAGCATTATCGGCTAAGGTAGCTGTCCATATTATCCAGTCGGATTTTGTGTATGTTTTACGGCTATCCAACGGTAAACCAAATTCGTTTTGTTTGGTCAGGTAGTATTTAATCTCCTTCTCATAAACCGATTTCGGGAACAGGTTAAGGCCTAATAATTTATCCCAAACCAGGTTATATTTCTGGCTCCAGGTATCAGGTTTTTCAAATACTAATGAGTAATGGTCGCCGGCATCAGCCATTTGCATCCATTTAGCAACAAAATCTTTTGCTACGGTGTGGTATTTTGTTGCGGTTACTTTGTCGCCCAGCATATCTGCCAGCATAGCGTAAGCACCAATGCCGTTTATAGCTTTTAAAGATAAGTTAGCATTACGCGCCAGGTGGCCCGCAAAATCATCTGTACAAAGCTGGTTGGCCGGGTCAAGGCCTTCTTTTATAAGGTAGTTTGTCCAGGTTGTTAAGGTTTCCCAATGCTTTTTAGCAAAGTTTGCGTTACCCTCAGCTTTCGCGATAGCAGCTACAAGCAACAGCATATTACCCGATTCTTCAACCGGCATACCTTCGCCATAAGTTTGGCCGTTGGCAAACGGATAGGTACCCAGATCGTGCGCAGCAAACGGGTGTTTGAACTTGCCAGTTTCGCTAAACTCGAAAATACCATTCAGCATACCTTCGGCAAGTTTTGGGTTGTAAATTAAAAACAAAGGTGCCGATGGGTAAGTCACATCAACTGTGTTGATGAAGCCACCGCTAAAGTTCTCTTTTGATAACCACAGGATCTCGCCTTTAGGGCTCTGAGCTAAAATATGGGCCGCTATAGCCTGGCGATAAGCAATAGCGCAAAGTTTTGCATATTCCAAACCACCCGCTGCTGATGTTTTAACATTCATGGCATCATCAAACGCTTTACATTTAGCAATGATGCTTTTGTAATCGGTAGCGGCTTGTTTCAATTCGCCAACAATAGTTTTGTTACCGTCTTTATTCCACCATGGCCGTAGGTTTTTACCAAAATACTGTACCGAATAGCCTTCATCGTATCCTACTTCAATAAACTTCTCTACAGCGGCATTACCAATTTTACCAAAAGGGATAACGGTATTTAAAAACGCAGCCTCGCCACCGGCTGTAGTAGCCGGTGTTGGCGCGCCTGTAAATGAACCAACTGCCTGGCTGTTGTTACTAATAAATTGTGTTGCTTTAGCAGATGCCGGTGCAGCTACATACAGGTAACCCCAATCTATCCGCAGGTCATCACCCTTCTTTTGTAATAAGGGTTGTTCTTTTGTACCAACCTTTAAAATAGATAGCTGGTTCTGTATATATTTTTGAGCGATAACGGGCTGGTTTGATTTATTACGCGCCAAATCTGCCGATGCGCCAAAGTAAACCTTTACATCGTGCGTTTTACTATCGTTCGCTTTTACGCTGTAACTGATATAAGTAACCGGCCTTGATAACAAGTTAAGGTTATCCATCAGCAAGGGCGATGTAAATGTTACCTGCAAGTCGGTTTTACCTGCGGTAAAATTATAGATGGTTTGCGTAGCGTTAATAGTAACCCCAGTTTGTTTGGCCAATTTAAGGCCCTTGTTTATAACCGGTTTTAACTCATCAGCAAAGCCTGCATCCAGCCAGGCGCCACCACCAGTATTTACGCAATGCATGGCCAGTACGTTCTCGCCATCTTTTAGCTTTTCTGCAACATCTCCTTTTATTTCAACAGGCAGTAAGTCGCCGTTAGCACCAGAACTAACATTTATTTTCTCGCCGTTCAGGTAAACTTCCGCGTCATCATCATGATGCAGCTTTAAGATCAGTTTATTTATGGGTGTTGATTTTTTGTAAGTGAAAGTTCGGCGAACCCAAAGGTCGCGGCTTTTCCAAACTGTTTTAACCATTTTGGGGTCATCGCCAAACGGTGCGGTACCAGTTTTCCAGCCTTTATCATTAAAGTTTGCTGCTTGCCAACCATCGGCAGGTTTGGTTTCGCTGTATTTTACGGTATAAGGTTTGGTTTCACCATCGGCCACTACTGTACGGTAGGTAACGGGCTCTTTTCCCATAAAGCGGTATGTTTCGCCATCTACTTTGATCAATCCTAACAAGGATTGGTTTTTACCTGTCCAGTGGCGGGTGGTAGATTCATTCAGATCATCAGAAAACGACCATACGCTAAAATAGGTATTATGCGTAATCAGCGGGTAAGCAGGTGCCTTGGTAGCCTGTGCATTAGCCAGGCTATTAGCAAACACCCCTGCCAGCAGGCAAGCTGTTTTTAAAATGTTTTTCATGGATAGATGTTAAAATTACAGTTATAAAAATTCAGGTAAATATACAAACTAAACCAATTTAGCATGCCAAATTAGCCTAATAATTGGGGTTTTTGTGTATATGTTTCCCAAAGTAATTCGCCAAACAGGGTATTAGCCCAGGCAAACCATTTACGCGTAAATTTCGTCGGGTCGTTTTTATGGAAGGACTCGTGCATAAAGCCCGTACCCCCATGTGTTTTTCTAAGCGTTTCTATACATTCTTTTATCTCGGCATCATCATTACTGGTGATAGCACGAATAATGATACTGATTGGCCATATCATATCCTTACCAATATGCGGGCCGCCTATGCCCTCGCCTGCTGTACCTTTAAAAAAGAACGGGTTATTTAACGATAAAAGCATTTTACGGGTGTTTATGTAAACAGGGTCAGTATTTTTTACGGCATCAAGGTAAGGCATACCTAACAGGCTGGGCACGTTGGCATCGTCCATCAGGTTAAAACTACCGAAACCGTTAACCTCGTAAGCGTAAACCTTGCCATAATCGGCATGGTCAATTACCGCGTGTTTTTGCAAGGCGGCATCAACCTCATTGGCTAACGCAAGCAATTCAGCAGCTAAAGCATCATCCTTAACAATTGTTTTTACCATTTCTGATACCTGCTTTAAGCTGGTCACGGCAAAAAAGTTAGACGGGATGAGGTACGAATAAATAGTGGCGTCATCACTCGGGCGGAAGGCCGAGCAGATCAACCCTACCGGTTTTATCGGGTAGCCAAAGCCGTTCATAGGTACACCATCGGTAGCCCAGGCGGTTTTGCGCTGGAAGGAGTACGGCCCGTCGTTTTCTTTACGTTGTTGTTCTTTAAATGTTTTCAGGATGTTTTGTACAGCGGCTTTCCACTGTGCATCAAACGGTGATGTATCGCCGGTAAGTTTCCAGTATTTATAAGCCAAACGGATAGGGTAGCAAAGCGAATCTATCTCCCATTTGCGTTCGTGCAGGCCGGGTTTCATATCGGTAACATCGTCCTTCCACTCGCCTACTTTGTTTGGGTCATCATAAAATGCATTGGCGTATGGGTCGCGCAGGATACAAACCACCTGGCGGTTTATTACGCCGGCTACCAGTTTTTTCAGGTCAGCATCTTTATTAATAAAGGCAATGTACGGCCAAACCTGCGCGCTGCTGTCGCGCAGCCACATGGCGTCAATATCACCGGTTATAACGTAAGTATCAGGCTTGTTATTGGTTAGCTTATAGGTAACGGTGGTATCAAGCGTGTTAGGGAAACAGTTCTCGAAAAGCCAGCCCAGTTCAGGGTTCTTTACTTTCGATTTAAATTCGGCTATCGCTTTCTCAACCGATACACTTTTAAACTTTCGCTCCGCTAAAGGTACCCTTACTACAGGAAAAGTGGGTTTAGCCGCTAACGAAAATTTACTCATCAAAACTCCTGCACCTAATAGTGTGGTGCTGCCAATAAATTGCCTTCTCTTCATACTCTTAAATAGGTAAATAAAAAAAAATCTTCCGGGCAAATATAACCCGGAAGATCCATCTCTCAAATGTTTAAAATTTGCCGGCTGCTTTTAACGTGGCTGCGGCTTCCAGCGTAGTTAACCCGCTTATTTGCGTGGTTAGGTCGGTGCCATTGTTTGCTTTTGGCATTGTTTTCCAATCCGGACCAACAACAAAGTCGGGCCTGAGGATACCTTTAGCGAACAAAGTTTCGGCGTTATATTTTAAGAACTTGGCGTAAGCGTCACGATCTGTTGATGATACATCTTCTTTTAGGGTTAAAAGCGTTAGGTACCTAACTAAAATCCCTTTAAATAAGCCACCATCACCATCGCCTTCGCTTTTTAATAAGCCACCCGGCGATATGTCCAGATCTTTTATAGTAGCTGATGCTGTGCGTACTGCATCGGCCAGGTAACCGGCATCACCCGTAGCATTATAAAGTTCAAGCGCGGCACCAATAAATGTGCCCTGGTTGTATGTGAATTTATTGTAGCTTATTTTACCATCACCATCGCCGTTTATACCATCATAAACAATACCGCTTGATGGGTCAACAAGTTTACCTTTTAACCATGTGTACAATTCTTTCGCCAATGTTAAATCGGCTTCATTTTTTTGCAGGATATAAAGGCGCGCAGCGAAAATTATTGCAGGTGCGTTTGCCGGGGTGTTCTTATAATCCAGTTGTGATTTGCGCCAGGCTATACCACCGCCCTGGTTGCTGTTTACGCCCGTTTTGATATCCGTCCATAGCGTATTGACTGCCGTAAGGTAATCGGCATCGTTTGTTGCCTGGTATGCGCGCAAAGTAGCTAAAGCCAGCCACTCCATATCATCATAGTATTCGTTTTGCAATTTATTGCCGTTTGATATGCGGGTACCATTTAATAACGATTTCATGCGTTGTTTATAGATATCGTTTTTAGTGCGCAGGTAAGCATCTATAAATGCATCCATGGTATGCGCCTGCGGCCAATAATTGTAGTTGGTACTGCCGGTGTTGTTTTGTTTAAAATAGTTGCCGTTGGCTGATATAAAGGCGGCGTAGGTTTTTTCCTGCATTGTATCGGCTGTGGCAGCAAAAGTGTAATTTATTACTGCCGATGGTTTGTTACCATAAAGCGGGAAAGGGTTATCCTTAAAACATGCGGTAAGCATAACAGGGATAAGCCCCGCCAATGCCACCTTTTTTATATGTTGGGTTATGCTGTTCATAAACTAAAGTTTGATGATTTAAAGTTTGCAAAACCTTATAAGGCTTTGCAAACCAATGTTAACGCAAGTTAGTTAGCTGTTACAGTGTGCGTATATTCAGGCACTGTTGAATTAAACATCACTTTTATATCAGCCGATTTGTTATCGAAATCGTGATTGAACTTAAAGCAAAAGTCGTACTGCGAATCATTCTGCGGATACATATAAAAATACGACGGATCGGTACTTCCGTTAGCAGCATTATTATCTGAGTTTTTGCTACCGTAGAATTGAACAGTTGTTTTACCTGCTGCATCCTTAAACGTAAATTTAAATTTGTAACGCTCGTCGCGTCCCCATGATTCCTGGTGGAATACGATAGGTTTAACACCTGATTCCCATGTACCATTGCTGGTGTAAGGCAAATCAAACCAGATCTTGTTATCTGCCGCAAACCATAAACCTACCGATGTAACCTCAGTTGTTTTAAATAAGGCATCAGCGAAGCTCACATTTATCTTTACAACCTTTTTATCGCCGGTAACAGTGGTTTGGCCACCTTCAACCAGTTTGGTACCATCGTAAGAAAATACTAAAAGGTTACCGGTTGTGCCATCAACAAGGTGGTACGTACCAGCTTTTAATGAAGTGAATATCTCAAATTTACCATCGGCTGTTTTTTTGAACTTAACCGCTTTAGTTATATCATCACCGCCTTCAGTTGCGCTACCTGTAAGGTAAACCGCATCCGGCACTTCAAAACCTGCAGGGCGTTCAACTTCAAATACACGTACGAGGTCGGTTTTTTGCACGTTAACGCCTTTTGATGACATAACTGTCCACTTAATTTTGCCCGATTCCTGCGGTTTGATGCCATTAAGAGTTGCTATCTTATTCAGGTCGCTATACGATAGGGTAAGTTTATTGTATAAACCGTTACCATCTGACGGTATCGAATAAAGAGGCTTTGAAAAATCGCCGCCCTCTTTATCAAATACCACTTCATATAAAACCAACCCATTATCCTCGGCACGTGCCTGCTCCCATTCAAAAGAAAGAGAACCTGATGCACCCGAAGGGATCTTAACGTACTTGCCATCCTCTGGCAAAAACAAATTAGTAACAGGCGACACTTTTGTGCTACCTAATGTTTTATCCTTTTTGCAGCCTGTTATTACAACCAGCGCTACGATACCTGCAAGCAGGCTATAAAAAATATTTTTCATGATCTTAATTGATTATAATTTTTTTATAAATAATTAGTGCTTTTACCAACCGGGGTTTTGTGAAAGGTTAGGGTTAATAGCCCTCTCATCCCTTGGTATTGGCCATAAATAATTTTTGCTTTTATCAAACGTGCGCAGGTTGGCGCGTATGTAACCACCATCAACACTGGCATCGGCAAATTTGGCGCCATGTGCCCAGCCGCTTAATACAGTTTCGGCAGTTTTCCAACGGCGGATATCAAATATACGCAGGCCTTCCATAGCAAATTCGGTGCGGCGTTCGTTACGTACTATTTCGCGCATATCAGTTACACCAACTGCCGGGAAGTTAAGCGCGGCTGCATCAGTAAAACCTGCGCGGCTGCGTATTGGCCTGATTGTTTGGCCCCATACGGTAGCATCCATCTGGCCTAATTCCATTTTGGCTTCAGCATACATCAATAACACATCTGCATAACGTATCAGTATCAGGTTTAAGCCCGAACCAAAATCAGCAACGTTAGAAGTTGGATCGAAATATTTACGTGTGTAATACCCTGTTGGCGATGATGTAGCACCAGGTGCATACTCATCAAAACGAGAGTCATTAGGGTCAGTACCCGGTTTGGTGTAAATAACTTTGATGCTGTTATCCCGCTGTTTCCAATTGTACAAATGGTAAACCACTGTATTAGTTAAACGTGGGTCGCGGTTAACATATGGGTTATTCTCATCATAGCCAGATCCGGTATCGCCGGGCTTTTTACCATTCAACATCAGATAACTATCAACAAGCTCTTGTGTTGGGGCAATAGCGTTAAGCCTGCCACCTACAGATATTGGCGCCATGTCCCTAAAGTCGGAATACGACCTGCTGCCAGCTGAAGGCGGTAAGTATTCAAGATCAAGCATTACCTCACTGTTGTACTCGTTCTGCGGCAAAAATAAACCCTCGTACGAGTTAAAAAGCGCATAGGTGCCATAGTCGGTTTTACCAATGAGTTTCTCACATTCGGTAACTACATCGCCCCATCTGTTATCATTAAGTAATACCCTTGCCTTTAATGCGATAGCGGCACCTTTAGTAATACGCCCGCGGTCGGCATCAGCTAAAGCAGTGTTTACCGGCAAAGCAGCGGCAGCTTCATCAAGCTCACTTAAAATAAAAGCCACTACTTCGGCCTTAGGACTACGTGCTATTACCTTGGCTTCATCAATCGTCAGATCTTTTTTCACTAATGGCACATCGCCCCACCAGGTTTCTAACAAAAAATAATGCCATGCACGTATAAACTTCGCTTCGGCTTTCATCCGGGCTTTTAATGTGGCATCCATAGAAGTAACCTTATCAACATTCTCTAAAAAGATGTTACAAGTTTTTATACCCGAATAATGATCGCGCCACTCTTGCTTAAAGCGCCCCAAGGATGGGTCATAAGTACCGGCTGCAATTGACGCTGCACCGTTGTTATCTCCACGGCCATTGTAAGCGTTATCTGAAAGCGCTTCCTGCGAAAAGAAGTAACCGCTATTTGATATCTGCTGGTATGCCCTGTTTAAAACCGTATTTGCTTTTTCAGTTGTTGTCCAATAGTTGCCATCAGTGAAAGCATCAGTTGGATATAGGTCGAGCTTTTTACAGGCCGATAACGCCAGGAGCATTACCAGCGCAAAAGCCGATTTTTTGATATTATTTTTTTTCATGTCCGTGTAGATTAAAGTGATATATCAATACCAAAACCATAATAAATTGGCAACGGGTATGACCTTGCGCTATTTGCACCGCCACCATTCGGGATGTTTGAACTACCGTTTAGCTCGGATGATTCAGGATCGATAAACTTCATGGGCGAAAAAGTAAGTATGTTTTGCCCTGTGAGATAAACCCTTACTTTGCGCATACCTGCCTTTTTGGAAATATCTGTAGGTATTGTATAGCCTATCTGTAAGTTTTTTACCCTTAGATATTTGCCATCGAAAATATACATATCAGACCCCTTACGGAAGTTGTTTGTGTTAGACTGGCTACCACTTGCTGCAAGGCGTGGGAATCGTGCGTTAGGGTTCTCCGGCGTCCAATAATCTAACTGGTGCTGATATATAACCTGCGAATAGTTTACGTGGAACGGTTCAACCTGCTCGCCGCGTACATACATATCGCGTTTACCCACGCCCTGTAAAAACAAACTCAGGTCAAAGTTTTTTACGTTTAGGTTATAGTTGAAGCCAAATGTTAAGCGAGGGAAACCGCTGCCAAAAACAAAAAGGTCGTTATCGTCAATGATGCCGTCTTTGTTAACGTCAACATAACGGTTATCACCGGGCTGTACATTTATACCTGCCGGTTTAGGCCCATTGGTCACATCATCCAGATTTTGGAAATAACCATCACGTTTTAAACCAACATACGAACCAATTGGCAACCCAACTTTATTTAAAAGCTGCATCTCGTCAAATGATCTTAGCTGATCGCCCCCCTCAAGTTTAAGTACCTTGTTTTTGGTATCGCCAACGTTAAAACCGAATGTATGATTAAACGCGCCTGTTCTTAAGCGATAATTAACATTTAACTCCCAGCCGCGGTTTTGTACTTCGCCCGCGTTATAATCTGATGCTGATGCACCATAAACACCCGGCACAACCGGCGGCAACAATATATCCCTGGTTATTTTGTTAAAGTAATCTACACTAACGGTTAAAGCGCTCTTGAAGAAATTAAGATCGGCACCAACGTTAAAGGTAGATGCGCGTTCCCAACGGATATCGGGGTTGGCAAATTGTATATCAATTACGCTGACTTGCTGGTTGTTAAAACCATAATAATCATTCTGAGAAACCCGGTAGTTGTTGAGAAACTGGTAGTTACCTACGTTTTGGTTACCCAAAATACCGTATGAAGCGCGTAGCTTTACGTCGCCCACCTTGTCGCGGTAGTTTTGCATAAAACCCTCTTCTGTAAGGCGGTAACCGGCGGTTAATGATGGAAAGAAAGCATTGCGGTTGTTTTTAGCAAACTTTGATGATGCATCTATCCTGAAATCGGCCTCGCCATAATACTTGTTTTTATACGAATACGAGGCCCTGCCAAATACAGAGTTAAGGCTGCTCTCCTGGGTGTGGCTGTTAGTACCTGTAGATGATGTTTCAATCACCGTACCTGTTATAGGCGTACCCAACTCCGGATCGGTATATTTTAAACGTAAATAATTTTGCTCATCGGTGCTCGACTCATTTGCTACGCCAATTAATATGTCTACGTTATGGTTTTTAGCAAATGTTTTGGTGTATTGCGCTAAAAATTGTGTGTTAACAAAAAGGTTCTTAACATTTTCGTCATTTGTGTTCCTGTCTGAGCCATAAGAGCCTTTAGGCAAAAAGTTAACCTGTATAACACGCCCAAACATATGGTCAGATCGCAGCGTACCACCAAATACACCTTTTATTTTAAAATCTTTTGTGATACCTAACTCGGCAGTAAGGTTACCGAATATATTATCATTATCGCGCTTGCGGTAACCACCTTTTTCAAGTATACCAAGCGGATTGAACTCGGCCAGTACATCATTGGTTAAATAATTACCCTGATCGTCTTTAATCTTATAATAAGTTGGCGTTCTGCCGGCATCTACTATTAGCGTACCGGTATTAAAAGAATGTTCTTTTATCTCGGTTCGTGAGTATGCCAGTATGCTGGTTAACTTCAATTTACCAAACTCGCTGCTCAGGTTCATACGGTAGTTATAACGCCTTAAACCATAGTTGGGGCCAACCAGGTTGTTACGTTGGTCCGTAACACCCGCCGATACCAAATATGTTGAAGTATTACTGCCACCAGATAAGCTTAGGTTATGATTTTGCTGTACCGCGTTTTGCAATATGGCATCCAAAAACCATTGCTGATCGCCCTGATCCTGGAATTGCCTTATTTGCGCGGGGCTGTAAATGGGTGTTAAACCTGAATTTACAACAGCTTCGTTACGTAAAATAGCATTCTCATATGCATGAACCGGCTTATAACCCACATGCGGTACCTGCACGCCGCCCTGCCCGTTATAAGTAAGCACGGCGCCAGCGTTTTTGCTACCTTTTTTGGTAGTAACTAATATTACCCCGTTTGCCGAACGCGACCCGTATATGGCTGCGCTACCAGCATCCTTTAATACAGATACACTTTCGATATCCTGAGGGTTTAACAAGTTAAGATCCCCCCCTGTAATACCATCAATTACAATAAGCGGACTGTTATTACCAAATGTACTCACACCACGGATGTTAACCGTTTGATAAGCCCCCGGCTCGTTGCTGGTTTGCTGGATAATTAAATTTGGCGATGTACCCTGTAAAGCCTGTGTAAGGTTCACAGCGGGCTTGCCCTCAATAGCTTTTGAAGTTACCTGGTCAATAGCGCCAATTACGTTTACACGTTTTTGCGTACCATAACCCACTACTACAACTTCGTTAAGCGAGCTTTGCATAGGCACCAACTGTACATTAATACCGCTGGTTTGGCCGTTAAGCGGCACTTCTTTTGGGGTAAAGCCAATAAAGCTGAACACCAAAGTGCCATCGGCAGCAGGCAGGTCTATCACAAATTTACCGTTAACATCCGTAACAGTACCCAGGTTAGTTCCTTTTAACTTTACGTTTACGCCCGGTAATGGTATATTGGTATCATCAACTACGGTACCTGTTACCTTTACAGCTTGCGCGGCTGTTTGTCTGGTACTGGTGAGGGTTGTAGCTTCGGCCCTTTCGCTGATAACTATAACATCATCAATAATTTTGTAATCAAGGTTAAATGGAGTTAAAACCTCATCAAGCACCTCTTTGATGCTTTTGTTACTTACATTTAAGTTTACCCTGAATGACGGCTTCAGTAAATTATCTGCATAGGCAAATTTCACTCTGTTATTGGCCGATAATTTATCAAGCGTTTCGGTAAGTTTCTGATTTTTCAGCTTAAGCGTTACCTGTTGCTCTAAAAATTTCTGGCCATAAGAATTGTTTGCAACAGCAGTAAAGCACATTAAGCAAACAATAAAGCAGGCAAGCGAGGTATATTTCATTAATATTAATACATAACGAACTACTCCATTTGAAAATAGAGATATATTCATAGATTTGAATAAATTAAAGTGTTTGAAATTCAAGTGCAGCGTTCTCTGAATTCGACCTCTGAAACGTACACTTAATAATAACCCGGCATTTTAATCGCCCTGTTTCAAATCCCATTGAACAGGGTTTTTTATGTATTTATGTTCTCATATATCTTTTAATTTAGGTTAGTTGATAATTGGTTATCTATTTAAAATTGGTTTCTTATTTTTATTTAACAGCCTTTGCCTTTTAGCTGGTAGTCGGTGCCATCGGGCGTTACTTTACCCTTTACCAGTTTGGCTATTATCTTCATAATATTCTGCAGGGATACATTGGTAAAATTGGCAGATATAGAGCACTTGGTTAAGTTGGCATCAGCCTTTATCAGCACATTAAAGCGGTGCTTAACAGCATTCAGCACTTCGGGCAAAGGCATGTTCTTCACAATAAAATCGCCATCTTTCCAGCCGCTAAGCGCGGCAACATCAATACTTTTAGCTATAATAGCGCTGTGGTTTTTCTTAACAATGGTAACCCCCTGGGCAGGTGTTAAAAAAACTGTAGGGGCAGCTGATGAAACAACACCAACTTTACCCGTAACTACATCAACCTTTACAAAGCTGTCTTCAGGGTAAGCCTTTACATTAAAGCTTGTACCCAATACCTGTGTGCGAATATTGCCTGTGTGTACAATGAATGCTTTTGTAGCATTATGTGCTACGTCTAAAAATGCCTCACCTGTTAAGGTTATCTCTCTTTTATCGCCACGGAAAGCCTCAGGATAACTTAATTTACTACCTCCGTTCAGCCAAATCTTTGTACCATCGGCAAGGGTTAAGCTGGCAACCTGGCCGTTAACCGTACTAAATTGTTTTTGGGCAATGGGAGATACAATGTCCAATATCCTGATACGATTGTAAAAGCCTAATACCGATAAGGATGCAACAGCAAACAAAGAGGCAGCTACCATCCATTTTTTACCTGCCCCAACGCGCTTAACCGGCATTGCATCAATATTATTGATGATGCGGTTATAAACTTCCTTACTATCAAAACCTGCATTTTCGCCGGCCTCCGGCTGTTGGTTCAGCTGTAAGTCGTCAAAATAATGATGCACAAGTTTTTCCTGCAAAGCGCGGTCTTTGGCCTGTATTTTTTTTCTCAGAAAAGTAAACTTTCTCATGGTTTATATATGTAAGATGCAATTGTGAGTACTACCCCCCAAGTAAAATGAAAATATTTTTAAAGGACTACCCAGAATTAAAAAAGTGGGGTTAACAGGGCGGCAATTATCAACGGGAGGTAGTCGGTAAGACCGGTACGCAGGTAGCGCAGGGCAATGGTAATTTGGTTCTCAACTGTTTTAGTTGAAATATTTAAGCGGGATGCGATCTCTTTATTCGAAAGATATTCCTTACGGCTCAGTTTAAAGATCTGGCGGCATTTTTCGGGCAGGCGTTCAACATTGTTTTCCAGTATCGTGCTGATGTCGTTTTGCATCAGCTTGCTATCAGCAGTGTATTTTTCAGTAAGTGTTGCAATAGCGCTTAGGTCAAGCGTGGCTTTTTGAGTACGGATGTACATCAGCACACGGTTCTTTATAGCCACCTTTAGGTACCACTCCAGCGAGGTAATGTTCAAATGGTTTCTTTTTGCCCACAGATCAATAAATAACTCCTGTACCAGGTCCTCACAAACATCCCTATCCCTGAAAAGATTATAGGCAACCTGGTATATTTTGGATGAATATCTGTTGTACAGCAACTCAAACGCCTTACGGTCGTCTGCCCGCAACATGGCTATAAGCTCTGTATCGGGCCACATTTGGTATTCCTTATCTGGAAGCATAAATGAGACGGTAAATGGTTTGAATAATTGGTAGGGCATAATTACAAAGTTTATTTTAAATAAAAAACAATTACTTGCATTTCTATACACTAAGTAGGTTTAAACGCAACTATTACAAACCCATTATGGCATTAGCCGTTGGTTATTTGTAAGTTTACTTTATAAACCTATGGTATGGCAACAGTTGCGTTAGGCAGTAAGGCGGGCAAATGGATCATGGCATCCTCTATCATGGCATCGGCTATGGCATTTATTGATGCAACAGCATTGAATGTGGTGCTGCCATCGCTCCAAAAAAACCTCAATGCCAGCGGCACAGATCTCTTTTGGATCCTGAACGCCTACCTGCTGATGTTGGCCGCACTCATCCTTATTGGTGGTTCACTGGGCGATAAGCTTGGCCGCAAAAAGGTGTTTATGGTGGGGATACTCATTTTTATAGTAGGATCTGCCGCCTGCGGCTTTGCCTCGAGTGTTACCACGCTCGTTATGTTCCGGATGCTACAAGGCATCGGCGGGGCATTGATGATACCCGGCAGCTTGTCGCTCATCTCCTCTTCCATCAACCCAAATGAACGTGGAAAAGCCATTGGAACCTGGAGCGCATTTACCACCGTAGTTACCATGGGTGGCCCTGTTTTGGGTGGAGCCTTCGGCGATGCGGGCCTTTGGCGATACATATTTTTTATAAACATACCAATTGGTATCTTCGCACTCATCATCCTTGCGAAACAGGTAAAAGAGATCAAAGATGAAGACACTAAGCAAAGCCTTGACCTTGCCGGAGCTGTTGCCATAGCGCTTGGTTTGGCGGCCGTTACCTTTGGCTTTTTACGCACACCGGCGGTGGGTTTAAGCAGCTGGCAGGTATATACGTCATTAATTACCGGCGCATTGTTGTTAGTGGTTTTCGTAGTTATAGAAAAGAAGAGCAAATCGCCTATGATGCCCTTGCAACTTTTCAGCAACCTAACCTTTAGCGGCGCAAACCTTCTTACGTTTTTCCTGTATGCAGGGCTTGGCGCGGGTATGTTGTTTTTAGGGTTGAATATGGTGCAGGTACAGGGATACAGTCAGCTGCAGTCGGGCTTAACATTTTTGCCATTTACAGTATTAATGATCTCTATTGCCCGGTTCGCGGGCGCATTGGCAGATAAACACGGCCCGCGGCTATTATTAATTGCCGGGCCAGCACTGGCGGGTTTAGGCTTGCTGATACTATCATTCGTAAAACAAACCGCCGGGCCATCTGGCTACTGGACAACCTTTTTCCCGGGCATTGTGGTATTCGGACTTGGCATGTCGTTCACCGTAGCGCCGCTTACGGCAGCGGTTATGGGTTCGGTAAGTGATCATTTTTCAGGAACCGCATCGGGCGTTAACAACGCACTTACACGCATAGCCAATGTTTTTGCTAATGCGATATTGGGTGCATTGGCGGTACTGTTCTTCACCGGAGCCTTGCAGGGCGAGATCAAAAACATAAAACTGAACAATAAGCAAAAGCAGGAAGTTATAAAACAAAGCGTAAACCTGGGCAACGCCAAAGTGCCCGATACCCTCACCGGGCAGGATAAGATTACTATCCAAACAGCCTATAAAAACAGCTTTATAACCGCCTATGGTAAAATCATGCGCATCTCGGCTGGGTTGGGCTTTTTAGGTTCGTTAATGGCTGTGTTCTTCATCAAAAACAGTGCGGTAAAAAAAGGGAAAGGATAACCCATTCCCAATAAATCATATTACCGCCTTAATAATTACCGCAAAAAAATAAGATATTGCAGATTCCAATATCATAACCTATTACCATGAACAGAAACAGCTTTCTAAAAAACAGCTCATTATTAGCCGGTACCCTTTTAACCGGCACAGCAGTTATTGCCAATTCACAGCTTAAAAATACGGACAGTGCAGCAGGCAAGCCGTTTAACCTGAACTATGCCCCGCACGACGGGATGTTCAAGAACCTGGCCGGCAACAACTTCCTTGATCAGATCCAGTTCATGTACGACCAGGGTTTCCGCAGCATTGAAGATAACGGTATGGCTGGACGAAGTCCTGTCGAGCAGGAGAAAATAGGCAACCTGTTGGCTAAACTGGGCATGCAAATGGGTGTGTTTGTGGTTGATAAAGGCGGCAACGGTCAAAACACACTGACTGCAAACAAGCAGGAACATATCGACATATTTTTAAAGGGTTGCAAACAAGCCGTTGAGGTATCAAAACGCTGCGGCGGTAAACTGGCTACCGTGGTACCCGGAGATTTCACCCGTAACCTTCCGCTGGACATCCAGAACGCGAACGTAATAACCGCCCTACGCAAAGGCGCCGAAATATTAGAGCCTCACGGTATTGTAATGGTGCTTGAGCCCCTGAGCGATACGCCCGACCTGTACCTGCGTACATCGGCACAAACCTATATGATATGCAAAGGTGTTAACAGCCCAAGCTGCAAAATACTGTACGATATGTACCACATGGCCAAAAACGAGGGTAATATGATCAATAATATTAAACTTACGTGGGATGAGATAGCCTACTTCCAAATAGGTGATAACCCCGGCCGTAACGAGCCTACCACCGGCGAGGTGAACTACAAGAACATCTTTAAATTCCTGCACGAAAAAGGCTACAAGGGCGTTTTAGGTATGGAACACGGCAACTCCCGCCCAGGCAAAGAAGGCGAGCAACGCGTTATTGAAGCTTACAGGGAAAGCGATAATTTCTTGTAGATCATCTTAAAATTGTGACATTACCGCTTAAAACGGTACGATCATATAATGTAATAATATAATAATAAGTACCTACTGGCAATGGTTTGCCATTGCGGGTGCCGTTCCAGTTATTTTTATAATTTTTCATGCTGTAAACCCGGGCGCCGTTCCTGTTAAACACTTGTGTAAAGTTATCAAGCACATCCATGTTTTTAATTACCCAATAATCATTAACGCCGTCGGCATTAGGGGTAAATGTATTGGGCACCTTAATGTCCGATCGCACTATTATTTCAACAGCAGTTTCGGCTGTACAACCATCAGCATTTGTAACCACAAGCTTGTAAGTGGTATTTACAGCCGGTGTACTCATTACCGTTTTGGTATCGGTTGCGGTTAAAAAAGCTGTAGGGCTGCTCCATTGGTATAATTTTGCATCATTAGCGGTAAGAACAACAGTTTCGCCCTGATTAATAATTGTATTTGATGCGGTAATAAGAGCGGTAGCCTTGGCGTATTTAATATCTATTCGCACCCTCTCGCCTTCGCACCCTCCGTTACTTATAGCCACATAAAATGATGTACTGGCTGTTAAAACCGGAGTTTGATATATCCCATTGTTTGCTACTATAAAATTTTGGCTGGCATCATACCAGTTATAAACTCCGGCCCCGGCCGCACCATGCGCTATAATATTTACCACCCCGTCATCACACAATATTGGCTTATCGGCAGCGACATCATGCAGCGCACCGTCCGGAGAAGCAAAAATGTCTATTTGTTTAGTTTCGGTATTTATTATCCCATTATACAATGTAGTAACTTTAACAGTATACGTACCGGGCTGACTGAACTGATGCGAGGGATTACGTTGATCTGATACATTATCCGCCCCTGACGCGGGGTCTCCAAAGCCCCAGGTAATGCTGTCAAAATTATTGATAGGCGATACCAGATTAAACGATGTAGCCCCGCCAAAACAAATACCTGTAGTATTAATAGTTATACCGGTACTTGTAGTAACATAAGCAGGTGGCAAACCCAATTTGGCTCGTTTGCCATTAAGATAAACGGCTTCGGCAACAAAATCACAGCCTGGGCCTTCTGTATTGGGGGAATTTATAACATGCAGATAATTCTGGTCAAATTGGCTTAAATATATTTTATTATCTGGCGCCAACTGTAATGCGCCATATCCCGCAGATATAGATAAAACTATTCCCTTATCACTAACCTGCCCGTTAGTAAAAGGCAGTTTTACCTGGTAAAGTTTGCATCCTACAGATATTTGGTATTCGGTTATATACAGCAATTTACCATCAGGCGAAAACTCTATACCATAAGGGTTGGTATTGGATGTAAAGCCCCTTAAAGTATGCGCATTGCTTATATACCCCAGGCTGGTATCAAAACTAAAAGTTTCAACAAAGCCTTCATTTTCATCATAACTTGCCAATGCAAGGGTTTTCCCGTCGGGTGATGCTTTTAAGTAGCCAATCCCACTGGTTAAATCACCTTTATTAAGTGTACCAATTGATGTGGAAGACGAAGGGGTGGTAGGGATTCCATTAGCAGTAATTAACCACGTTACAAAAGTATTATTGTTTGCTTCGTGCGCTATTAACCAAATATCTTTACCATTGGCATGCCTTACAGCAGCAATTTTTTCTGTGGAAAAGGTTAATAAAAATTGATTTTTTTGAGTGATTTCCCCCAATCCCCCATCTTTTGCAATATCAACTGTTGAGTAATCTAACTCGCCGTTATTTGTTTTGGTAGTAAAAATATAGTAAATATCGTCACTCCCCGGCTTTTGCACTATAAGTGTTTGGGTAGCGGACACCTCGCCACTTAAACCGGAGCCATTAAGCATAATAGCATTTTGTTTATTCCAAACTGTTATGCCATCGGTATAAAATAAAATATTTCCATTATTATCGGCCACACTGGCGCAAGCTTCAATTGCAGATAATTGTCCATTAGTTAATGAAACGGGAGCTCCCTGGTTAAAGTCGAGCCCGGCATATTCACCAAAATACCATATATTATTGCTTTTTTGTGCAAACGATCTGTTAATGCATAACAGCATTACAATTGTTAGTAGTAATGTTTTAGTAAAAACGCAGAGGCATTTATAGTGCATTATAAGTCTATTCCGTAATACTACCAGAAATGAAGTTACTAAATTTGATTATAAAAGCAGGTTTTTTTATAACTTATTTAAAGGTTCATAAGCATATACCACATGATAGGGCGTATTTTTCAGCTTGGCAGACATCTGCCCGATGCCCAGATTTTCGGCCTGCGGGGTTGGCTCGCAAACGGAGTAGGTTTTGCCGTTATAAACAATTGGGTCGCCAATGGGTTTGCTAAATTCTACTGCCATAGTTATGTGGGTTGGATATAACAGGGCTATCATGGGTAGGTTATAGATCTCTTTCACCAGATAAAAGAATAAAGCGGCCCGGTCATCGCAGTCGCTATAGTTTGAGGCCAACGTTTCGCCCGGCGACAGACGTTTCTCCTTGCCGAAATTATCGTTATCGTTCTCATACAAAAAAGCATAACGCGTAAAACGCATCAGGTAATCCACACCTTTTTTCTCATCCATCCCTTTCATGTTCCTTTTTAACAATGGGATAAGTGAGCCATAGGTTTCTTTACTCAGTGGGATGTTAAAATACGTTTCAAAACTAACGCCCGGGTAATTGGTGAACGCCTTTTGCTGGTCGGTATTCAGTTTTACTTTAAAATGGTACTGTTTCCTGTCGTAAACAAATGATACGTCCTTTTCAATAGCATTCTCGGGTTTAAAGTCGGGCATTAAAGTAACCTTGTATGAAAATGCTTTTGTTGCCGCCGCAATGGGGATACTTACCGGCACCGGTGGGTCGTCGTTAAGGTTTGTGTTGGCGTAATCATGTATATTCAGGCATACAAACTGTTTACCATCTACCATAAAATAAGGGATATCGCTAATATCCTCGTTATTGTACACATAAAAAATAACCTTTTGGTGGGATATGGCCAACCGGGCATCATAACCCGATTTACTTAGCATAAACCATTTGTAAAAGGTGTATTGGCCGTAATTATCTTCCTTAGGGCTTATTTGCTGCGCCACCCTGCGGATAAGCTGGTAATACAGCCAGTCGTTAAGCTGATGCTCTGCCTTGTAGGCCAAAAGAGAATCGATAACAGGCTGATATTTTGCGGCGCTGAGATCTGTGTATCCCTTTTTAAAGCTTGCGGCGGTAAATTGCTGCGGTATATCAACAGCAACAGATCTATCAACCGTAACCAGGAATGGATCTTTATAAAAATCAACACGTACCTGTTGCCCCTGCCCTTTTACGGCAGTAAAACACACTGCAAAATACAGTGTAAGCAAAAAGCCGGAAAGCGCACGCATCAGCTTAACAATTTGGTTATATTAAATGTACGCATAATTAACGTTCAATTAACACAAAAAGTTATTTTTTTGCCTATAATTTTGATGGTGCAATGCCGTATTTATTCTTAAACGCGAAGGAAAAGTGCGACAGATCCTCAAAACCCAGTTCCAGGTAAACATCTGACGGGGCTTTGCCTTTTTCTTTTATCAAATAATGCGCTTCCTGTAACCTGCGCTGCTGTAACCAGCGGCTGGGTGTAAGTTTAAAAACCTTCTCAAAATCGCGCTTAAAGGTTGCCAGGCTGCGGCCGGTTAAGTAGGCAAACCTTTTTAGCTGCACATTAAAGTGGAAGTTTTTTTCCATAAAGCCTTCCAGGTCAATTTTACCGGGTTCGCTAAAATCAAAAAGGATGTCTTTTAGTTCGGGTTGCATCTGTAATAGCAATAATATGGCTTCGCGCAGCTTTAAGTCCTGCAGTTTATCGTTCATCACAACATCATCCTGCTGGTACGGCAGCAACGATTGCATAAAACTTTTATATAATCCGTTACTTTTAAGCATAATAACAGCATCGCCTTCATAATGCCCGGCAGCCTTGTAGCCATACTCTATACTAAAATTGCGCAGTGTTTGCTGGTCGAGATAAACAGATACGGATTTAAACTCGCCGTTTGTAGGTGGTTGTTTTACAAATTTAACCAACTGGTTGCGCCTGATAAACCTGAAATCCCCCTCATTAAAAACCATTTGTTTTTCACCCGCAGTCATCGTAAATACACCCGAAACCTGATAACTAAATACATGCTCGGGTACAAACTGCTCGCCCTCCCTGTTACGGGTAAAATAGCAAGAGTATGCTATTTTGGGCTTTTCGGATACATATGTTTTAAGGGGCATTGTTTTTTGGTTAGTAGTGAGTGGCTGATTGTGTGAGTAGTTGCCGCTTTTACATCTATTTAACCACTCACACAATCAACTATTCACCAAATTTACTTCTTCAAATTCAAATATCTTTTACCATGCTCGGTTTCCAGAAAATTCTCGGCATCGTCGGCATCTGTAGATATGCTGATGCTTTCCCATTTCTCCAACTCCCTAAGCTTAGCCGCTTCCGAATGTTTTACAATAGCAACGGCTTCGCTGCCCAACAGTAAATGCAAAGGCGGCTCGGGGTTGTTTACAATATCTATCATTACCTTGGCAGCTTTAGCGGGGTCGCCAATAGGTTTGAATGAGCCGCTTTTGAATGCGTTTACCCTTGTATCCACCGTAGTTTCGTAACCCTCAACCTGTGGCGCATAGGTCATCGAATCGCCGGCCCAATCGGTACGGAAACCACCCGGCTCAACACAAGTTACTTTGATGCCTAAGGAAGCAATCTCAACCGCCAAACCTTCGCTAAAGCCACTAAGGCCAAATTTAGCTGCCTGGTAAATGCTCACGCCACCGCTACCCACCCTTCCACCTATCGAACTGATCTGCAATATATGGCCATTGCGTCGCTTACGCATATAGGGTAATACAGCGCGGGTTATTTCTATCGGTGCATACAGGTTTGTTTCTAACTGACTGCGCACCTGCTCATCGGTGTAGGCTTCAACTGCACCGGTAATTCCAAAACCGGCGTTATTTACCAGTACATCAATCTTTCCAAAATGGTTAACGGTGTCGGCAATGGCCTTATGCACCTGTTTGTAATCGGTTACATCTAATTTTACCGGGTAAACCTGTCCGGGATATTTAGCAGCCAGTTCTTGTAAACTATCAGTATTACGGGCTGTTGCTGCTACTTTATCTCCAGTGGCAAGTACTGCTTCTGTAAGGCTGCGCCCTAATCCACGGGAACTGCCTGTTATAAACCAAACTTTTGTCATTGTTATATTGTTAATTTTTTATACAAAAGTAGTCTTGATTAATCACTTCCGCTTTGTTGAAAAGCTCAAGATACTTTGTTAAAACGTTCACTGGTTTATTATATTTCTTTCACCGTCCGGACATCCTACCCTGTTTACGACTATCTAAAAGCGCTTAAAGCTTTTAAACCGGTTTACATTTGCGACTCCCTGCCACTCCTTTAACATTAATATTTTGGTATTGAAAACAAAACGGGCAATAAGCTCCATTTCATCATTAACTTTAGTGAGCAGCCGCAGAGATCAACGTCGATGGCTTTGAGGCTAAATTGGTTATACCCGCAACACCCATCACCCGTAAAATAAGCCTTACTTTGACGGCAGCGCGAAAGCCACATAACTATCGCCCGATGGGGTATTCATTTTACCCCCGCCGCAGGCTATTACAATATACTGCCTGCAATTCAGCTCATAAACCGATGGTGTGGCGTAACCCGGTGCAGGCAAGGAAACTTCCCAAAGCAGTTTGCCGGTTTTTTTATTAAAAGCGCGGAATTTACCATCCTTTGTAGCCGCAATAAACAACAGCCCTCCTTTGGTTATTACAGATGCCCCATAGTTTTCAGTACCGGAGTCGTCCTTACCATGCGGAAACACCGGATCGTTACCCAGGGTTGTTCTCCAAACCAGTTTACCCGTATTCAGGTTAATAGCGTTCAGCGTTCCCCATGGTGGTGCAATTGCAGGATAGCCTTCCTTACTCAGGAATTTATTATAACCCACTATAGAATAAGGCACTTTAAACATGTCATCTTTATGGCTATCGGCATTTATAAACGGCTTTAGCTGTTCTGCGCTGATATTTAAAACATAGGATGCAATAGCCTTACGCTCAGCAGCTTTTAGCTGCCTGAATGCTGGCATCATCCGCCTGCCCGATTGCAACAGGGTATCAAACGCTGCCGGTTTATATTTCCTCTCGATGTTGATAAGCGATGGGAATGTACCCGATCCCTTACGGTCGGCCCCGTGACAGGTCATGCAATTGGCTTTAAACAAGCGCTGACCTGCCTGCAGGTTGGTTTCATTTGCTTTTTCCTTATTATTATTTAAGGGGATGGCCTGTATGATCCAGGCCGTTTGATTGGCATTAACATATAAAATGCCACTTTCAGGATCGTAGGACGGGCCACCCCATTCGGCACCGCCATCTAAACCCGGATATACTACCGTGCCCTGTAAGGATATGGAATTGAACATATGATCTGTCTTATAATTCCTGAACGCCTTTAACACCTGTTGTTTGGACGAATCGGGCAAATACGGGTTTATATCGCTCTCGTTAAAACGTTGGCTCATAAAAGGTGCTGGCAAGGTTGGATATGGCTGCGTTTTAGAAAGCTTCTCTCCTGCCAGGTCGGTAAAAGTGGGTACAGGTTTTTCTACAATGTCATATACAGGCTTACCGGTAACCCTGTCAAAAGTAAATATAAAGCCTGTTTTGGTGGCGATAGCCACAGCCTCAATATCCTTTCCATCCTTTTTTATGGTAACCAGCGCCGGTGCCGATGGGATATCTTTATCCCAAACATCATGATGGATATCCTGAAAATGCCATATCAGTTTCCCGGTTTTGGCATCAAGCGCCAGCAGGCAATCGGCATAAAGGTTATTGCCCAAACGGTTGCCGCCATACCAATCGTAGCTGGCAGAGCCTGTGCAACCGTAAACTATACCCCGTTTTTCATCCAAACTAAAGCCGCTCCAAACATTAGCGCCGCCAATAAATTTATAGGCGTTGGGGTCTTCCCATGTTTCATAACCCGGTTCGCCGGGATGCGGGATGGTATGGAAGATCCAAAACTGTTTACCGGTGCGTACGTTATAGGCACGGATATGCCCGGGTGCTGCATGCGAACCTTCGTCAACCCGGGTGCCCATGATCATGATATCGCCATAAATAATAGGTGGAGAACTGGCCGTAACAAACAGATCTGCAACATCACGGCCAAGGCCATCGTGCAGATCAATTTTACCCTTATCCCCAAAGCTGTTAACCGTTTTACCGGTGGCAGCATTAATACAATACAAATATGGCCCTGCCGCGTAAAACACCCGTTTATCATCCCCACTACTCCAATAAGCCACCCCTCTTGAGTTGTTCATAATAAAAAACATACGCTTATCGCTGGCCAATGAATCAAAGGGGTTAAACTGCCACTTCTCATGCCCGGTAGCGGCATCAATAGCAAAAAGTTTCATTTTTGGCGTGGTGCCATACATCACGCCGTCTATTACGATGGGGTTGCACTGGATCTGCGAATGGTTTGCCGAATCAGCATCACGGGTGTGGTACGTCCAAGCTACCTGCAATTGCTTTACATTGCTGGTATCTACCTGTTTTAATGATGAGTAATGGATGTTCTCGTTAGAGCCTTTATACTGCGGCCAGCCTTTGTAGTCCTTTTTTTGAGTACAGCCAAAGGTAAATATGGCAACAACAGCCACCAATGTTGATCCGGCGAATATCTTCCTCATGTATAATTGGTTGAGGCATTTAAGTTACGCCATTATTTTCTTTTTATGCAATTACTGCGGACAGATCGCTTTTAAAATATTTGGATATAACGAGGCTTCGATGGATACTGCTATTATAACATATGGATTTTCAGCTTCAGCAAAGCCATCTAACGATCCTCCTAATTTTAAAACGCTCTTGTCTCTGCGGCTCTCTGTTAAAAACTCCGTCACCTCTGTGGTTAAATGATAAAGGCCGGGAACCACCCCGACCTTCACTTACATAACCATTATATATTAAAGCTTAAACGATACACCTACGTTTACGGCGTAATCTGCAAAGGCAGCATCGCCCTGGGTGTAAACGCCCGTTAACTGTGTGCTGATCTTATCAGGAGTGCTCTGGATCCTGTCGCGTACCATGGCGATAGGCACGTAAGTATAAACCGAGAATCTCTTTAACCTGTATGTTACGCCCGGCTCGGCAGATATGATATAACCAGGCCTGCGGAAACCATTGCTGCCGCCTATCAGATCTTTTGCGGGCAGGCACTCTTCGCGTACACCTGCCGAGAAGTTGAATTTGCCCACGCCATAGTTGGCGCCAACCCTTATCATAAACTGATCGGGCACGCTCATCACATCGCTGCCGTTTGCAATGGATTTAGCTGATGGCACGCCGCCACGTGCAGACGATACACCGTTTTGCTCGCGCGGGTTCATCATGTAGTAAAACGTACCATACAAACCAAAGTTGTGTGTAAAGTTGTAGTACCCGTTCAATTCAGTGATGATACCTGTACCGCCATCACCCAATTGGATAGACTGATCTACAGGGCCTAATAGCTTTGTACCGCCCGGGCCGGTATTCTGAAAATAATCCTGGTAGTTGTAGCTGCCTGTAGGCAATTTTAAACCTAAGCCGGCCTGTATATTTCCTTTACGTGCTTTTTCGGGATTTAACAACCATGCATATACTTTAACACTCACATCGCCAATGCCGAACGATTTTGTTTCGTGCCTTTCTTTACCACCATGCTCATATAATGATGAACGGGTGTTGTTTAGTACAGGCACATCTACCGCAAACGACCAGCGGTTATTGAATATACGGGTAAGGGTAAAATCCTGCGCGAAGGAGTGGTTGATAACATTGGTACCTAAGGCAATACGTTGTTTTTGTTCTTCTTTCCCTACAAAGTGCTTGTATGAACGGTAATACCTGCTGTTGGCGTTAAAAAGCCATGCACCGCCTGATGTAGTGCTATCAGGGTGTTCGTCCATAGCGCACAGGCCACCGGTACTGCGAATAGCCACGCAGCCTTGTGCGTTAACTGTTGTATTATTAAAAAGCAGGTATATAGCAATACTGATAAGGAATTTGTAAGTAAATTTCATGTTTGTGTGATATGTTATAAGTAAATATTTAATACAGCTAACCTTTCGGTTAGCTAACCTGTAACACAGGGTTTATAATTGGTTGAAAGCCTCTTCTGATTAATGTGTTTTTTGGAACGACTGTATAGTGATATTTGAGGATACTTGCTTAATTGCGAACCACAATGCTATAAGGGTGCCGTAGCTACCGCCACGTTCTATAAATTCAAACACCTCATAATGCGGATACAGTAACTCGCTTGCAATTTTCCAGATGATGAATATGAGCAGCACGCTACGGATAGGTTTGATCAATACAACCAGAGCTGATGCAATTTCAAAAACACCAATAAATTGGGCAACCCTGCCAGGGTTTGAAAACCCGACAGATGCATACTGACCAAGCAAACCTTTCTTCTGGATAAGGTTTAACCAGCCATGGCCCATTAGTAGTAAAAAACCTACAACCTTTAAACAAGTAAATACATTTTTAATGGTTTTGGCGTCGACTGCCGCATTAGGATCAATGCGCGCAAACAACTGCCTGAAGTTTTTAATACCGCCCGAAAGGATAAGCATGGCAAGCGGGGCACCAAAGTTACCCGCACGCTCAATAAATTCAGCAAATGGCTCGCCTGATGCCGGGCGTAAAAATGCTGTAACAGCACCCCACATAACCAGCCATAAAGCAATAGCGCGCATAGGGTAAGCAAGCATTATAATGCCCAGCAAAATATCAGCCATACCAACCCATGGCATTAAACTATAGGCCGTATCAGTATCAATTCCAAACACGGCGAAGTAATTGCACCATATTTGTTTGGTAATGATGCCAAACATACCATGCCCTATAAAGCACATAGCTATTGCTATACGCAAAACGTAATGTATTTTTTGTTCGGTCTTAAGCATAATCCATCGCCTCTTAGTTTCCTGCCCCGTCTGCTTTACCCCTGTTAACGGCATATTCGCCAACCTTTATACCTGTTTGCAAACCAACTTCACAATCGCTGCGGTAGTGGATAGCGCCGTACAAACGCGACATAGCCGCTTCATTTGCCATGTCCATAAAGGCTTTCGCTTTTTCGGGCACTATGTACCCCAAAACAGTTGCCGCAGCACCGCTAAAGTTTGAGTGGCCCGATGTGTACGACGGGAAGTTAGGTATGCCTGTTAATGTTTTTATATTCATTACCATTTGTGTTGGGCGCGGGTTAAAGTAAAAGTACTTGGCATCCCAGCATACAATAGCGGCGTCCATTTCGGCCATGTTTAATAAGGCAAGGTTACGCGCCCAGCGTACTTCGCTGTAGTTGTGTTTAACAAACTCATCGGCGGCAATATTATTCCAGTGTCCCGGAGGGGTTACTGTACCAACGCCATCAGCCCAAAACGCAACAATGCGCTCATGCTCGCGGCTATGATCATTGCTCATGGCCAACACCTCGTCAGATTCTTTTTTAAATTCAGGGGTGTTAGTTCCGTATGGCGGTGCCGGGCGTAAAGCCACTACGGTTGCCGTTGGGAACAGAAATGGGGTAACCTTTGTAAACAATGGCAACATTGGCGGGCGTTTTGGTAGTTCAAGGCTTATCCATGGGGTGTTGCCCGCTGCTGCGGTGTTATCCTCTAATGCTTTCCAGTCTTCAGGTTTGCCAATAGCTGCGCCTGCCTTATCGGCACGGGCGCGTGCTAAAAACACGTCAGCTACCTGCCTGCCTAATGATTCGCCTGCATCCATATCCGAGCGGGTATTGGCACCTGCCATTATACGGTACAGTTTTTCTTCAGCAGCTTTTTGGCGGATGTAATCCAGGTCGCCGGGGAATAGTAATTCCATCATTTTAGTGGTAACGCCGGCTACTACAGCATCTTCACTCGGATATGCGGGCAGCTCTGATTTAGGTACAAGCGCCTGTATTGCCGCATCTGTTTTGTATGGTGCCGGGCGGTTAAACTGTTTTTTGAACTTCCAGGCCTGTACAAGTGCATCGTACTGCGCCGCACTCACATAAGCATAAGCACGCGCAGCATAGGGCGGGTTTGAAAATGGGAACAGCGGATAAGCAAGCGGGTTAGCCGCACTTGGTGCGGGGTATGTTCCGTCATCATTTTGATATGGCGGCAGGTTATGCTTAGCCACAAGCTCGCGTAAGATCTCGTTCCACCTTAATACCGAACCTGCGCTCCAATATTTAATAATATTTTTCTGCTCGCTGGTAAGATTACGCTGATAGCTTTTTATCTCGTTCAGGTCGGCAAGGTAATTCGGTGTTATAACTGCATCCGGTGTAGCAACAGTAAATGTACTCGAGGCCGTTAATACAGGTGTCCAGGTATCAGCGTTCAAATCAATATTGGTTGGCGCCAGCGCAGGGTAGTTCTGGTTACGCTCCTGGATGTCTTTTTTACATGATGAATTGAAAACCGATACGGCGATCATCATGGCAGGTAATATATAGGATATACTTTTTTTCATCACTTTCTTATTTATCAGATTTATCCTTTTTAACAGAAAATACATAGTACACGCCGCCAAAAACCGATAGATTTTGGCCAACGTTACGGCCTTTTAACACATAGTTACCACCGGCAGTAAGCTCAAGGCCGGCGATAGACTGAAACATGTACTTAAATACACCACCGGCCAGTGTAACATCCATGTTGTTACTTGGGAACGGCATGTTGTTTTTGGTGATATCAAAGCCACCAATGGTATTTACTTTGGTTAATGTGGCCTCGGCATTAAACTTTAAGCTGCGGTAACCTGTGCTAAACAAAAAGTTTGTAGCGTTTGGCATGGCCACCTGGTTGGTGTAATGCATTTCGGTAGTATAGTAAGAGTCGCGGTCAATAGTAATATTGTCCTTGCGCACGTACTGGCCGGCACCGGCAACAAAAAACCTGCCTACCTGGTAGTTTACCAATCCGCGGAGGGCAATGCTTTTGGTCTGCATCCCTAATGATAGTGGCAGGAAATCGGCCTGGTAGTTGCCAACCGGAATAACACCCGATACTATTGCATGTAAACTTAATAAGCCACGGCCTACTTCCTGTTTAACAGCTAACCATTTAACGGCAAGGCTAATATCCTGCACACCGCTTTCCCCCCTGAGGGTACCGGCAGATGCGTTTGTTTTGATGTAAGGTATCATAAACAACACGTTAATACGGTTACTTAAACCGTAGTTACCACCTACTGCGTAAATATTACTGCTGATTGTTCCTAAATTCAGGTTTTCGCGTTTAAAAGTACCTTCCCAGTAATGATCCCAACTGTTGTGGGTATATATACCGGCGGCGCAGAAATAGTTTTTAGGTATCATTAAAGCATCTGTTTCGGTTTGCGCGTTTACTTTTTGGGAGAAAACAGCACAAACTAAAAATGCCATACAATACCTGGTTATATATTGTAAATATCTTTTCATGTAATGGTTAATAATTAGAAAAAGGAATATTAGCGTAAGCACCAGCTGCTAAAAATCTCACAAATTAGTAGCTGGTGCTTAATTTATCTTAAAGCCATTGTAAACATCCTGGCTGTTTACGACAAAACGCACCTGGCTGGGTTACCGGATTAAGAAATAATAAGTTTATTGAAATATATTAATCAGCCGATGTGGTTTGGCGGTTTGCCCGGTGATTCAATATAAGGATGGGATAATTTGGAAGATGCAGGGTTCTCTCTCCTGTCAATAGAATTTTCAAAGCTTAAAAAAGCATAATTAACCTCGGGGTTGTTATACTCTGATATTGGAGATGAAGAAGTTTTTTTTGCCGGAGCCTCCTGCCCTTTTTTGGTTAAGGGGGCATCGCTCACATTTTTAGCGAGAATTATATTGGCGTTAAAAAGTTTGGTTTTAACACTATTGGCCACACAAACCAAAAACATGGTGTCGCGGGTCATTTTAACACCAACATAATTGTAAAAACCATCCTTTAGCTGTACTTGCCCCTGCACACGTTCGTAATCGGGCCAATCGGTCATCCCGGGATTGTTTACCGGTATTTTTACCTGTACAAGCTGTGTGGCATCTACTTTATTTTCGTAAATTTCTTTTGTGATCTGTAATTCGGAACGATGAATGAAATATTGGAAGACGAGGCTATAGCCACCCGTATTAAACAGGTGTACACTTAAAAGCAATATAGCCAGAAATCTTCTCACCAATGGTTAGTATTAGGTACTATAGGCTTGTAAATTTATATAATAAATTGATTATCACAAAAAAATTACAAAAAAAATAAAACAAATTAGTTTTGGCTGTTTTTTATAGATTTCTTGGGTAAGCGGTGTTAGCCTGCTCCTAATTCACCAAGGTAAGCCTGGCTAAATACTGATCAAACCCATCGTTAAATAAAACCTCCGTTACCCAACCCTCTTCAGCTGCAACAATTGTTAATGTTTCCTGATCGATATAAAGCCATTTGAACCAATCTGTTTTTTGGCCTTTGTAAACATACTGGTAAGATAACTCCCCGTAGTAATCATCACTATCCGGCAGTTCACCTTCATACAAATAAACAATATCGGATGAATCGAAGATGAGGCGCCCACCCTCATTTAGCAAAGTTTTGGCATGCTGCAAAAATACACGCAGATGTGCAATAGTACCGCAAAGCCCTATCCCGTTCATCAATAATAATAAGGTATCGTATTTTTCTGTGTGATAATCAAAAATATCCTTAGCTATAGCATGCTTTACACCACGCTGCAACATAATGGTTACGGCCAGTTCTGATATATCCAGCGCAGTTACATCTAATCCAGATTCCTGCAATATTAAGGCGTGACTGCCCGCACCTGCGCCTATATCCAGTACCTTTCCGTAGCAACTCTTCAAAGCCATAATTTCGAGGTCGGGCAGTTCATCTTCGGTACGGAAATACACATCCAATGGCATCTCCTCTTTTGGGCCGTAGGTATTGTTTATCCAAAGTTTATGCTTACTGTTTTGTTTAAAATAATCAAACAGGGCGTTACCAAATATATCTTTCAAGTGGTTGATAGTTTATAGGGCAAAGAAAAGCATTGCGTATTAAAGTTGGTAACAATTTTTACCCACAACAGTAATAACAGATTTGGTAATATCCGAAAATAGATGGAAATTGCCCCAAGGGTTATTTACATAAAAATCATATCTTTCTAAATCGTAAAACACATATAAAAATGAAAAAAGTAACGGGCCTGGGCGGCATATTCTTTAAATGCGACAATCCGCAGAGTATGAACGAATGGTACGCCAAAAACCTTGGACTGGGTACGAGCGAATACGGGACAACCTTTGAGTGGCGGCAGGCCGACGATCCGTCGAAAACAGGATCTACATCCTGGTGTACTTTTCCACAGGATACCAAATATTTCAATCCGTCGGCTAAGCCATTTATGATTAATTACCGGGTAGAAAATATAGTTGAGCTGGTGGATGAACTAAGGAAGGGAGATGTAACCATCGTTGATGAAATTGCGGAATATGATTATGGTAAATTTGTTCATGTGCTGGACCCCGAGGGGAATATTATTGAACTTTGGGAGCCCAAGGATGAATAAAGCAACGTAGCTAACAGCGTAAGTTACCTATGCAAATATTTTTTGTTAGAACTTAAAAGGCCCTCCTAACAATGTTAAGGGGGCCTCACATATTAACATGAAAAAAAATTGTTATTGGTAAAACCCAACAGGTTTATATAAATACATTATCCTTTTTACCTGTTTACAGTGGTTTATTATCCGTTTACTACTTCGCCGCCGTTGATGTGGATTACCTGCCCCGTTATAAATGAGGCATCATCTGAAGCGAGAAACACATAAGCAGGGCCCAGTTCTGATGGTTGCCCGGCACGTTTCATGGCCGTTTCGCTACCAAAATCTTTTATCTTTTCCTCATCAAAGGTTGATACGATGAGTGGCGTCCATACCGGGCCGGGGGCAACCGCGTTTACACGAATGTTCTTTTTTACCAGGTTTGTTGCCAGAGATCGCGTAAATGTGGTAATAGCACCTTTTGTTGATGAATAATCTATGAGATTTGGTGATGAGCGATAAGCCGTAACCGAAGTAGTGTTGATAATAGTGTCTCCGGCTTTCAGGTGATCCAATGCCGCCGTGGCGAAATGAAAATAGGCGAAGATGTTGGTTTTAAATGTGGTTTCCAGCTGCTCTTCGGTAATATCTTTAAATTCCTTTTGGGGCGTTTGTACGCCGGCGTTGTTCACCAAAATATTCAGCTTACCTAATCCGGCCACCGTTTCTTCTACGGCGCTACGGCAAAAATCACGGTCTTTCACATCGCCTTGTATCAGTAGGCACTGCCTTCCTTCGGCTTGCACAAGCCTTTGTGTTTCTTCAGCATCTTGGTTCTCTTCCAAATATACAATTGCCACATCAGCCCCTTCGCGCGCGTAATGCACCGCAATGGCCCGGCCAATGCCACTGTCGCCACCGGTTATCAAGGCAACTTTATCATGTAGTTTCCCGGCAGCTTTGTAGTTTGATTTGATATACTCAGGCCGCGGGTCCATTTCGGCTTCTATTCCTGGCTGATGGCCTTGCTTTTCAGGCACCTGTATTCCTTCTTTATTTTCCATATTGATTACTCCCATGGTTTTAAAACAACCTTTACGCAGTCGTCTTCTTTTTTGTCAAACATTTCATAACCTTTTGCTACCTCGCTTAGCGGTAAGGTGTGACTGATGATATCATCCAGCACAACCTTTTCTTCTTTAACAAGGTCAATAAGGTGGTCTATATAATTTAGTACCGGCGCCTGCCCCTGCCTGATGGTTAACCCCTTATCAAACATTCGGTGCATCGGGAAGTTGTCGTAAGTGGAACCATAAACACCCATAATGGTCACAGTACCACTTCTGCGCACAGCTTTAAAGGCCATATCCAATACTTTCATGCTGCCTACTTCAAAATTCACTAATGCTTTGGCTTTATCAAGAAGTGTGCGTTCGGGCTCAAAGCCTACGGCATCAACACAAACATCAGCCCCGCGCCCCCCTGTCATTTCACGGATGGCTTCTACCACATCAACCTCATCGGGATTAAGCGTATCTACGTTGTTTACCGCGCGTGCTTTTTCTAAGCGGTAATTTAATGGGTCGATAGCGATAACCCGGCTTGCACCGTTTATCCAGGCGGCCTTTTGGGCCATCAGTCCAACCGGACCCGATCCAAAAATGGCCACTACCTCTCCGCCCTTAAGTTGCGCCCAGTCAATAGCCGACCACCCTGTTGGGAATATATCCGTCAGGAAAAGCACTTGCTCATCGGTCATATTGTCGGGTACTATCCTTGGGCTGATATCTGCATAAGGTACGCGTACATATTCGGCTTGTCCGCCGCTGTAGCCGCCATACAGGTCGGTGTAACCAAATAAGGCAGCGCCTTTTTGATCCATCATATCCCCATTGGGGCCGTAATGTTTATAGTTGGAGTTTTCGCAGCTTGGCGAAGCGCCGTGGTTACAAAAAAAACAATGCCCGCAAGCTATCGGGAATGGTACAACCACGCGATCACCTTTTTTAAGGTTGGTAATGGCCGAGCCTACCTCTTCTACAATACCCATAAACTCGTGGCCCATAATCATATCACTGGTTTGTGGTACGCCCCCGCTTAGGATATGCAGATCGGATCCGCAAATGGCTGTTGATGTTACTTTTAGAATAACATCCCTCGGGTCTTCAATACGCGGGTCATCAACGGTGTCGTAGCTAATGTCGCCTGGTTTGTGAAATACTGCTGCTTTCATGAGTTTTTATTTTACAAGTTGTTAGTTAATCATACAACACCCACAATCAAATTATAGTTTTAAGAAATAAAATATTGTTTTACGGTATTTAAATTTCTTACAGATTAGTGTTTAAGGCAATTAAAAAATCAGTAATTACCGCATTTTTTAAGGTTTAATTAACATACGCATCTTCATATAAAAAAACGATGCGAATGATTTGGTTAAACCCTTAACTTCACGCCCAATTATATGCTTAAATACTATGAAGCTACACACTATTGATACCGGCTTTTTTAAACTCGATGGCGGCGCAATGTTTGGCGTTGTACCAAAATCGCTGTGGAATAAAACTAACCCTGCTGATGCTAACAACCTTTGTACCTGGGCCATGCGTTGCCTGCTGATAGAAGACGGCAAACGCCTGATACTGGTTGATACCGGCATAGGCAACAAACAGGATGAGAAGTTTTTTAGTCATTATTACCTGCATGGCGATGCCACAATGGATAGCTCATTGGCTGCCAAAGGCTTCCACCGTGATGATGTAACCGATGTTTTTTTAACCCACCTGCATTTTGACCATGTTGGCGGCGCGGTTATACGTAGCGGCGAAAAACTACTCCCGGCTTTTAAAAACGCCACATATTGGAGCAACCCCCAGCATTGGGACTGGGCCGTGAACCCAAACGACCGTGAGAAAGCATCGTTTTTGAAAGATAATATTTTGCCGATACAACAAAGCGGCCAGCTTAAGTTTATTGACGCTATAGATGGCGTAACTTTTACCGACGATATTAGCATACGGTTTGCTTATGGCCATACTGATGCCATGATGCTGCCGCAGATCAGTTATAAAGGCAAACAGGTTTTATATATGGCCGATCTGCTGCCATCTACCGGGCACCTGCCCCTGCCTTATGTGATGGCTTATGATATGTTCCCGCTGAAAACATTGACGGAAAGAAAAGCCTACTGGAACGAGGCTGTTGAAAAAGGATACATCCTTTACCTGGAGCACGATCCAATAAACGAGTGCTGCACACTTCAACAAACTGAGAAAGGCATTAAGGTGAAGGAAACGTTTAGGTTAGATGAGATATAGGTGAACCTCTAAATGCTAAATTTTAGCGGATACTGTTAAAAAATTAGGTTTTAAAGTTTAGGGTTTATATTCTAATATATCCCCGGGCTGGCAATCCAAAGCTGTGCAAATAGCTTCTAAAGTTTCTATACGGATGGCTTTGGCTTTCCCGGTTTTTAGAATAGACAGGTTAGAAATGGTGATACCCACTTTGTCGCTCAATTCGTTTAGCGACATTTTACGCCGCGCCATCATTACATCAAGGTTAATTATTATGGGCATGGCTATATGGTTAACTCCTGTTCTTCCTTTAATTTGCCACCTTGTTCAAAAGCTCCGGCCAGGATAAATATCAGCATAGCGCCAAGCAGCAAACCCCAATTAAATGTTACGGTATTGATCACATTTAAAGGCGCATGTATTAATATGGTTTGTTTAATATAATCAGTCCATTGGTAGGCAAAATCGGCAATGGCATAAATAATCAATCTTATCCCAATTTTCCGGATCAGCTTAATACATTGGGGGTCAAACATTCTCCCGTTATAAATATCTACTATTACCCTATTACAAAACGATGCCATGTATAATAATATGCGTATCATGAGGAAAGCTAATAATACCCGGCAAACCTTTAACCACTCGGGCGTTTTACCGCTTGCATCCACCACACGTATGTTTGCCGTTACATTTATATCCCTCAATAAATAATCTTTACCTATTTGCAGCGTATCATTTTTTGTACCCGGGATGATATTACCCTGTAATACAGCATCTAAGGCCGGGCCCGATGGTGTATGGGCATTTAACTCATCATTTGTGCTGCTAAATGAGTCGGCCCAACCATCGGCAAACCCTCTGTAAAGGCTTGGCGCATAGGTTTGCAGAAAAAACAATGCAAAAGTGATGTAAACAAGAATTTGCAACGTGCGTATTTTTTTCATTATTGCTAAATAGATGGATGCAAATAAAATTAATATTCATCAAAAAACAAAATATATTTATTGAATTACAATAAATATTAATCTCAAATCAACCAATCATTCATATTGTTCATTTTATAGTAAAATACTGGCTTTGTTAGGTAGAAAGTATTATTTTTAGAAACAAATTTGTAGCTTTGCACGTTCAATTCTAAATTAAAGAATCGAGGTTAATAAAATAAATGAGACAACTCAAAATAACTCAATCCATAACCAACCGTGAGTCGCAGTCCCTCGACAAATATCTTCACGAAATTGGTAAAGTTGACCTAATAACTGCCGAAGAGGAAGTAATCTTAGCACAGAAAATTAGAGAAGGCGACCAGGCTGCATTAGAACGCTTAACAAAAACGAACCTCCGTTTTGTAGTATCGGTAGCTAAACAATATCAAAACCAGGGGCTTACCCTTGGCGACCTTATAAACGAAGGTAACCTGGGCCTTATTAAAGCTGCAAAACGCTTTGACGAGACCAAGGGTTTCAAATTCATATCATACGCCGTTTGGTGGATCCGTCAATCAATATTACAGGCTATTGCCGAGCAAAGCCGTATTGTGCGTTTGCCGTTGAACCAGGTGGGCTCGTTAAGTAAAATAAGTAAGGCATTCTCTAAACTGGAGCAGGAATACGAGCGCGAGCCCTCTCCTGAAGAACTTGCCGATATACTGGAAACCACCGTTGATAAAATATCTGACACGCTAAGCAACAGCGGCCGCCATGTATCAATGGATGCGCCGTTTGTACAGGGTGAAGAAAATACGTTATTAGATGTACTGGAAAACCAGGAGCCGAATACCGATTCTATCCTGATCAACGAGTCGTTATCTGAAGAGATCAAGCGTTCTTTATCAACCCTTACCGAACGCGAACGCGAGATAATTGTTCTGTTCTTTGGCCTGGGTAGTAACCACCCGTTATCACTGGAAGAAATTGGCGAAAAATTCAATTTAACCCGTGAGCGTGTACGGCAGATAAAAGATAAGGCGCTGCAAAGGTTACGCCATACATCAAGAAGCAAGATCCTGAAATCATATTTAGGATAACTAATAGTTAAAAAATGAAAGCCTCCGTTTAAACAAGCGGGGGCTTTTTTTTGTTATAAAGATATGGATCCATCTGGCTACGAACACCTCACCCCTGCCGAAGCAATTAACTACCAGAACGAACTGCGTAGCAGGATACAGATACGCGAACTGCAAAAACCCATTAAAACCATAGCCGGAGCCGATATATCTTTTAACAAAAATTCAGAACTATTGTATGCGGGCATCGTAATGTTCAGCTATCCCGATATGCAGGTGATCGCTACCTCTACGGCTATATCGCACACATCCTTCCCATACATATCCGGCCTGCTTGCTTTTAGGGAAGTACCGGCCCTGTTTACCGCATGGAACAACCTGTATGCAAAACCCGATGTGCTGGTGTTAGACGGGCAGGGCATTGCCCACGAGCGCCGCATGGGTATTGCCACACATTTTGGCTTATTAACCGGCGCCCCTACTATAGGCAGCGCCAAAAGCAGGCTTTATGGCAGGTATGAAGAACCGGCCGATAAAATATTTGCCGAAAGCCCCATGCACGACAAAGGTGAGCTGATAGGCATCGCCCTGCGCAGTAAAGAACATTGCAACCCAATTTACATTTCGCCGGGCCACAATATCAGTATACAACAAAGCGTTGATGTGATAAAAAAATGCATTCGTGGCTACCGCATACCTGAACCTACAAGGCAGGCGCACCTCTTAGTGAACAAAATAAGGATAGAGAACGGAGAAGATAAAACTAAGCAGTTGGGGTTGTTCGATTGAGCTTAAACCATACATGGCAAACATCCGCACCTTAACGTGGTATTTTTATAAACCCATATTAGCCTGGAATATCGGTTTCAGCATTTCTGCTATTTTCTACATTTTAGTATACGGGCCAAGGGTAACCGGTTTTATGTTTTTCTGGAAAGCCGTTGGCTATGCATCAACCATATTTCTGCAAAGTTACAGCGCAAAAAACGTGTATATGTATTACCGTAATGCGGGTTATAGCATAAAACGCATGTACACTTATGCCCTGGCTTTTGATATTGCCATTTTTATACTGATGCTGTTTATTTTATTCACCGCTCTCCACTTTTTTGCCCCACATTATGTATACACTAAGGGCCGATAGTATTGAACTGACTTTTGATGGCCGGAAGATATTACAGGATGTTCATTTATCATGCAAACAGGGTGAAGTGATTGGCCTGCTGGGCCGTAACGGTTGCGGCAAATCATCCTTGCTGAAAATCATCTTCGGTACGCTGAACGCCGCCCATAGATATGTAGGTATTGATGATAAATTTATACATAAGGGATACCATAACAACCGCATAGCTTATTTACCACAGCATAACTATTTACCCACTAATATCCGGATAGATAAACTAGCCAGGCTGCTGGTTGATCCACTATCGTGGGATGATTTTGCCGGGCTACCCATCTATCAGCGTTACTTCAATAAAACTGCCGGGCAGGTATCGGGGGGCGAACTGCGCCAGTTGGAAACAATGATGATCATCCACAGCAGGGCCGATTTTATTCTACTGGATGAGCCGTTCACCCACATCTCTCCCATCCAGGCCGATGAGTTTAAACCTGTGATACGCGCCTGCGCCAAACGCAAGGGCATTATTGTAACCGACCACCAGTATTACAACATATTAGAGGTAAGCGATAAGGTGATCCTGTTAAAAGATGGCTGCACAAAACACATCACCAATAACGAGGAATTAATTACTTACGGTTATATTAGCGGTATATAATTGATAAACAACATGACTATCCCAATTTATCAGGCCGATGCTTTTACCGACAAGTTGTTTGGTGGTAACCCAGCCGCTGTTTGTCCGCTAACCAATTGGCTGCCGGATGCTACCATGCAAAAGATAGCATTGGAAAATAACCTTGCCGAAACCGCCTTTTTTGTAAAGAACGGTAACAGCTATTTACTGCGCTGGTTTACGCCCGAACTGGAGATAGACCTTTGCGGCCACGCTACCCTGGCATCGGCACATATATTATTTACCGAATTGGGGTACGATCAAGACACTATTTACTTTGATACCGTAAAAGCCGGCACACTGGTAGTAAAGCGCGACGGCGATAAATATTCAATGGATTTCCCTTCGCGCCCGCCATTTGCTGCTGATAAACCTGAAGGACTAATTGAAGCACTTGGCGGTAAAAAGCCAAAAGAGATATTGCGCAGCCGCGATTACTTTTTGGTTTACGATACCGAGGAAGATATTCTGGATATGAAACCCGACCATTCCGCTTTGGCTAAGATAGACACCCTGGGTGTTATTGTAACAGCACCCGGCAAGGATGTTGATTTTGTATCGCGCTTTTTTGCCCCTGCGGCAGGCGTACCCGAAGACCCGGTTACCGGATCGGCACATTGCAACCTGATACCTTACTGGGCGGGTAAACTTGGCAAAAGTGCGTTGCATGCCTGGCAGGTAAGCGCCCGCAAAGGCGAGCTTTGGTGCGAACTAAAAGGAGACAGGGTTGTAATGGCCGGTAAAGCGGTAACATATCTTAAGGGCTCTATTGAGGTAAAAGCATAAAGCGGAAAACATAAAGTTTAGGGCAAGAAAGCTCTGTGCTTTTACCTTTCAGCTTTCACCTAAAATCACTATTTTCCGACCTCTATTTTTTAAGACGACGGGCACCCATTAATGCAACTTACCAAGTTAGAAATCAAGGGCTTCAAAAGCTTTGGCGATAAGATCACCATTAATTTTAATGAGGGTGTTACTGCTATTGTGGGCCCTAATGGCTGTGGTAAAAGCAACGTGGTCGATTCCATCCGTTGGGTTTTAGGCGAGCAAAGCACCCGCGCCCTGCGGTCGGAGAAGATGGATAACATCATCTTTAACGGTACCAAAAGCCGTAAGGCGGCCAATCTTGCAGAAGTATCATTAACTTTTGATAATACAAAGAACGTTCTCCCTACCGATTTTTCGCAGGTTACCCTTACACGCAGGCTTTACCGTACCGGCGAAAGCGAGTATCGCTTAAACGACGTACAGTGCCGCTTAAAAGATATCACCGACCTGTTTTTAGATACCGGCATAGGTGCCGATTCATACGCCATCATCGAGCTAAAGATGATAGACGAGATCATCAACAACAAGGAAGGTTCGCGCCGTAATTTATTTGAGGAGGCTTCGGGTATCTCAAAATATAAGCTCCGAAAAAAGCAAACCTTTAGCAAGCTAAAAGATACAGAAGCCGACCTGGAGCGTGTAGAAGACCTGCTGTTTGAGATTGAGAAGAATTTAAAAACGCTGGAGAACCAGGCAAAAAAAACCGAGCGTTACTATAAGCTGCGCGATCAGTATAAAACATTAAGCATTTCGCTGGCATCGTTCCGCATTGCAAACTTTAGCAAAGCGCTGGCAGCCATTGAAGAAAAAGAACAGATACAGCGCGAGCAAAGATCGGGCATTGCTACACAGATAGATACTTTGGAAGCTACGCTACAGCAAAACAAGCTGGATAGCCTTACCAAAGAAAAAAACCTTGCGGCGCAACAAAAGGCCAGCAATGAGTACACAGCAAAGATCCGTGCCTACGAAAGCGAGAAACGGGTAAAGAACGAACAGCTAAAGAACGCGCAGGATAAAGAAACCCGTTTAAAAGAGGAACTGGAACGCGATAACAACCAGTTTAAACACGTACAATACAACATTAAGCGTCTTAACGAGGAAAAATTACAGGAAGACGAAAACCTGCAAACCATAACCCTTCGCGTTGCCGAATTAAAAGAAGCCGTTGACGAACTGCGTGCCGAACAAGCCGAGGCCCGTAACCACCTTAACGAGCTGAACAGCATAAACGGCAGGTTGCAAAACCAGCTTTACAAGGCCGAAAAGGATATCGATATCCTGAACATACAGCAGCAGGCCCTTGAGCAGGAAAGCCAGCGCAATATGGAGGATACAACCAACAAAGAGGCGGAACTTTCGCATTTTAACAAGGTGGTAGCCGAGTTGGACAGCAGGGTTGAAACCTTAAAAAGCGAATACGAACTTGCTGTTGAAGCCGAAAACAAACTGCAGGAGCAAATAACAGAAACCGAAACCGGGTTAAAAACTGTAAACGATAGCATAGCTGCCGACGGCCGTAAACTGGATGCCAAGCAAAACGAATATAACCTTACCAAAAGTTTGGTTGATAATCTGGAGGGCTTCCCGGAGTCGATCCGCTTCCTGAAAAAGAATACAAATTGGGCCAAAACGGTCACCCTGTTTAGCGATATACTATTCTGTAAGGAAGAATACCGTGTAGCTATTGAAAACTACCTGGAGCCTTTAATGAACCATTACGTGGTGAATACTTATGACGAAGCTATTGCAGCTATCAACCTGTTAAGTAATTCATCAAAAGGGCGCGCGCAATTTTTCATTCTTGATAACTACGAAGCCGCCAAGCCGGCTGATAAAACCCTGGTTGATGATGCTGCAATCCCTGCCCTATCTGTTGTGGAGGTTGAGGAGCGGTACAAGCCATTGTGTAATCATTTATTAAAGAATGTTTATTTGGTTAACGATGCTACCGAGCAGGATATCAATGGCATCCAACTACCTGATGGTGTGGTGCTGATTGGCAAAAGCGGCAAGTTCAACAAATCAAAACATACTATGGCCGGTGGGTCTGTTGGGTTATTTGAGGGTAAACGTATTGGCCGGGCAAAAAACCTGGATAACCTGCTAAAGGAAATAAAACAAGCCGAAACCCGCATCCAAAACTTCAGGAACAATAGTGAAGAATTGCAGAGCCGCTTATCGGCCTTAAAGCAATCGGGTAAGGCAAACGAAGTTAGGCAAAAGCAGTACGAGCTTAACCAGTTGAATACTGAGCTGGTTACCGTTAAAACCAAACAGGAGCAATACCAGGCCTTTATTGAGAACAGCTTAAACCGCAAGCAGGATATTGCCAACAAGGTGGCGGGTATCAAAAATGAGATATTAACGCTTGGCCCGCTGCTGATAGAACTAAAAGAACAAAAGCAGGCCCAGGCCGACCTGATGCTGGATAAGCAACAGGCATTTAATGAGCTGAACGAGATGGTATCGGTGCAGTCAAACACCTATAACCAGGAGAACATCCGTTTTCATCAGCAGCAAAATAAGGTATCGGGCCTGGTAAAAGACCTTGATTACCGCGAAACGCAGCTGGAGCACCTTGATATCCGTATCAAACAAAACAGCGCCGAACTGGAAAAGGTGAAGGCCCAGATCATGGAGAACCTGCAGCAAACCGGCGACAGCGACGAGAGCCTGCTGGAAATGTACGAGCAAAAGGAAGCCCTTGAAAAAGGCACCGCCGAAGCCGAACAGGAATACTATGCATGGCGCGCCGCCATTACCGAAAGCGAGAACGAGGTATCAAAACTAAGACAAAAGAAAGACCAGGCCGAGGCTATAGAGAATGAACTGAAGGACGAGCGCAATAACCTTAAGCTGGAACTGAATGCTTTACGCGAGCGCCTTTCAGTAGAATTTGACGTAGATATTAACGACCTGCTTGACCTGGAAGTTAACGAAGCCGAGAACGAAGATGAGATTCGTGATAAAACGGAGAAGATGAAACGCCAGTTGGATGATTTTGGCGCTATAAACCCCATGGCTGTTGAAGCTTATAACGAAATGAGCGAACGACATGCCTTTATACAAGGCCAAAAGAAAGACCTGGCCGAAGCAAAAGCATCCCTGCTGGCCACCATACAGGAGATTGACGATACCGCCAAAGAGAAATTTATGGCAGCCTTTATTATGGTGCGCGAGAACTTCATTAAGGTATTCCGCTCGTTGTTTAACGAGGAAGATTCATGCGACCTGATCCTGAGCAACCCGGATCAACCACTTGAATCGGATATCGACATCATTGCAAGGCCGAAAGGTAAACGCCCGCTGTCTATCAACCAGCTTTCGGGTGGCGAAAAAACGTTGACGGCTACGGCCATCCTGTTCTCGCTTTACCTGTTAAAACCTGCCCCCTTTTGTATTTTTGATGAGGTTGATGCCCCGCTTGATGATACCAATATTGATAAGTTCAATAACATTATCCGTAAGTTCTCGAAAGAATCGCAATTCATCATTATATCACATAATAAGCGCACCATTGCCTGCACCGATATTATTTATGGCGTAACGATGGTTGAGCAAGGTATATCGCGCGTTGTACCTGTAGACCTGCGGGAACTGGCAGATTAAAAAACTTCATAAAACCAAGAAGCGGCAGGGAGTTTAACTCCCTGCCGCTTCTTGGTTTGCAGGCTATTTATTTCTTAGCCTTTGTATTATTATATATCATACCTCTAAAATACTTCTTCCCTTCAACTTGCAAACCAACCTCGCGGGATTGATCAATGCTTAACTTTTGGAGCCTTGAAAGGCTTTGTATCTGCTGCTGCGGTAAAGAGAAGTTGCCGTTTTTAACGAAGTTAAGGGCATATGAAAACAACGACTCTGTTGGGTCGCCAAAATCTTTGCTAGCATCATCACCGGCAAGTTTCCCTCTGTATAAACCTTTTTCGGGGGTCATACCGGCATAATAGCCACCATTACCTGCAGAATTTTTTGTTTCAAACTGTGGGATATACATTTGGTACTTGTTAATATCAATATCAAAGAAACCAACCGGTTTACCGTAACTGGTAGTACCTATCAGTTGAACATCCATTACAGGTATTAAATTATTTATGGTTAGTTCGCTTGCAGATGCAGTAGAACCTGTAACAATAAAGAATACATGGTTTAAGTTAAGTGTTACAGGTACATCCGTTTTTGAGAATTTAACGGTATTACCTGCAATGGTATAATCAAAATCAAAATAAGAATAGGTTTGGTTCCCATCCTTACGCAACTGGTTCTTTAAAATAGTGGCCTTGCCGTCGGCCATTGTTTTAGTGAAATTATAGGTAAACATTGTAGAACCATTTGTGCTTGCAGGTGCAATAAGATTACTCAAATATTGGGCTGTTTCCACAAATCCCCCTCCGTTGTAACGCAAATCAACAACAAGGTCGGTTATACCACCTGCTGAAAAACTGTTAAATGCAGCATCAAGGTATGGTTTGGCATTGGCCTTTGATGTAAAACTATTAAATACAATGTATCCTACTTTTTTATTATTACCGGCATCAACAATCTTTGAAGTTAAAACAGGGTTTACTGTATAAGTACCAGTTGACAGTGTTACATCAAATGTATTGCCATCTGGTTTTTTTAACGTAAGGTTAATTGTGCTTGAATTTGAGTAAGCATTAATAAGGAAGTTAACATTTGTACCGCTACCACCGGCACCACCATCATACTTTAAACCACTACCAGTACGGCCATTTATCGCAGTTATCTGGTATCCTCTTTTAAGCCCCTTAACATCAGCCGGAGAGCCTGGGTAAACATATTTAACCCTGATGTCAGTATTATTATCTATCCAAACGGGGGCAAAACCAAAATCGCCTTTTACACCGTTTAATTCGCCAGATACGCTGCCATCATCTATAAACGAATATTTAGCGTAACCGGGAGCTGGTGTGTAATATTCATACGGCTTACCGGTTTCGGGGTTGGTGCTATATTGGGTCATTGCATCAATTTCTGTTTGCAGCGCATCAATATCACTTGAGCCTGTAAAGCTGCGTGGCTTAAATGCATCGTAGGTGGGCAGGCTGGTGTTCCAGTAATATACCTGTTGTGCATATAAAAAAACCGAATCCTTTATCAAATCAAGTGCTGATGCGGTAACGGTTGGGTTATTACCGTTATTATTACCTCCATTATTAGTCGGCGTTATCTTTTTATCTTTTGAACAAGATGCTACAACAACAGTAACAACAACGAAAGACAGGTAAAATATTTTCTTCATAGTTTATATTAATTATATCCGAGTTAACGTTAGTATTATTTATATATTATATTGTTTAAGTTATATTATTTCAGTTACTGCTAAATAATCTATTCCGCAACTTTCAGCACATAAACTATCTGTGTCAGAGTTACCTATCATTACAAGGTCTCGCCTTTCAAGGTTATGCTCTTTCATCAGCAAATGCAAAGCATCAGGTTCGGGTTTGGGTGATGTTTCTTCCGTAAAATAACAGGTTAAATACGTTTCTAAACCGTGCCATTCTGTTTGCCGCATTTTATTTAGCTGCATTTGCGGGTTGCCGTTTGTTACTATAAATAGTTTTTTACGGTCTAAAACTACTTCCTGCATAAATGTAAGCATATTTTTATACAGAAGCAATTTCAACGGCAAACGCGCTGTTAACAGCATTATCTCCAAATTTTTGCGGTATTTTTCATCAACACCCAGCTCTGCAACTATGGTATCAAATACTTCACCCTCTCCTTTGTTTGTATACGTATCTATCATCAGATCGGTTGTCTGCGAGGCACTATTTAATTCGGTATACTCCAACAAGTTCGCAAAAAGATAGTAGATCTGGTAGTAATAATCTTTAGCCGGGTAAAGTACATCGTCCAGCTCAAAAATGAATGCTTTTTTGCGCGGGTCTATATCACTATAAGTTATCGTGGCCATTTATAAGGGTAATATTATATTCTTTAAATAATTGTTCTGATAGTAAAAGCACAGCAGCCTCCTGCGCGTTGAGCAGATAAATAGCATCAATGTTATTATCTAATGCCAGGGTAAGCATTTCATGCGCGTAAGTGTCTGTTGCAGGGTTAGGCAGTTTCAGGATCCCCATAAATGCGGGCATTTCGGTAAAATCGCCTAAAACAACCTCATCATTTATCAAACTATTTTTTAGCTTATGGGCCTGTGCCGACGTAGCTGATGTAATAAGAACCTTCACCTATAAATTATTTACAATTAATCCATCTTTCATTAGTATAGTCCGGTCGCTCATGTCAGATAGTTCCTGGTTATGCGTAACAATTACAAAGGTTTGGTTAAAATCGTTACGAAGCTTAATGAACAGCTCATGCAGTTCCAGCGCGTTTTTAGAGTCGAGGTTACCTGATGGTTCATCGGCAAATATCAAAGCGGGGTCGTTTATTAATGCCCGGGCCACCGCAACACGCTGCTGCTCGCCGCCAGATAGCTCTGCGGGTTTGTGGGTTGTCCTATCCCCAAGGCCAAGCATTTCTAACAATTCTTTTGCTTTTTTCTCGGCTTCGGCACGAGGTACACCTGCTATAAACGCCGGTATACAAACATTTTCGATAGCATTAAACTCTACCAGTAAATGATGGAACTGGAATATAAAGCCTATTTTTTGATTGCGGAACGCGCTTAAATTTTTATTATTAAGTTTACTAACCTCCACATTGTCAATAAACAACTGTCCCGAATCAGGGCTATCTAATGTACCCAGTATATTTAACAAAGAACTTTTACCGGCACCGGATGCGCCCACAATGGTTACAATTTCGCCTCGCTTTACTTCCAGATCGACCCCTTTTAAGATATGGAGCTTACCGTATGATTTATTTATTGATTTTGCTTTAAGCATGGGCGAAGTTAGTGAATAGAGATTAGTTAATTAGTGATTAGTTACCAAAAGTGGCAGAGCGAAACCCTCGGTTATACAAATATTACAAATCTCTAACGTGTACCCTGTAATCTTTAAAACGAAAATAGTAGCTTTACCGCAAATTCTTCAAATAACATGAACATTCACGAATATCAGGGCAAAGCGATACTAAAAAGCTTTGGCGTAAGAGTACAGGAAGGCATAGTTGCAGATACACCTGAAGAGGCTGTTGCTGCCGCTCAGAAAATGAAGGAAGACTTTGGGTCGGACTGGACAGTTATAAAAGCACAGATACACGCAGGCGGCCGCGGTAAAGGCGGTGGTGTAAAACTGGCCAAAAATGCCGAGCAGGTTAAAGAGATTGCTGGTAAGATAATTGGTATGCAACTCGTAACCCCGCAAACCGGCCCCGAAGGTAAACTGGTTAAAAAAGTTTTGGTTGCGCAGGATGTATATTACCCCGGCGAAAGCGAAACCAAAGAGTTTTACATAAGCGTATTGCTTGACCGTGCTAAAGGCCGCAATATCATCATGTACAGTACCGAAGGTGGTATGGATATTGAAGAAGTTGCACACTCTACACCAGAGCTGATACACAAAGAAGAGATTGACCCTAAAGTTGGCTTACAAGCTTTCCAGGCGCGTAAAATTGCGTTTAACCTGGGTCTGTCGGGCGATGCCTTTAAGGATATGGTGAAATTCATCACTGCTTTATATAAAGCTTATGATGCTACCGATTCATCACAGTTTGAGATTAACCCGGTGTTAAAAACATCTGATAATAAAATTTTAGCGGTTGATGCTAAAGTGAACATTGATGATAATGCTTTATACCGCCACCCTGATTATGCTGCAATGCGCGATACCGACGAGGAGGACCCTACCGAAGTTGAAGCAAGCAAAAGCAACCTTAACTATGTAAAGCTTGACGGTAACGTTGGTTGTATGGTTAACGGTGCCGGTTTAGCTATGGCTACTATGGACATTATTAAAATTGCCGGTGGCGAGCCTGCTAACTTCCTTGATGTTGGAGGTACTGCTAACGCGCAAACGGTTAAGGCTGGTTTTAACATCATCCTGTCAGACCCTAACGTTAAGGCTATCCTGATCAACATATTTGGCGGTATAGTACGTTGCGACCGCGTTGCACAGGGTGTTATTGATGCTTACCATGAAATTGGCAATATCCCTGTACCAATTATTGTGCGTTTACAAGGTACCAATGCTGCCGAAGCAAAAGAACTGATAGATAACTCTGGCTTAAAAGTATTCTCGGCTATCCTTTTAAAAGAAGCTGCAGACAGGGTTAAAGAAGTGTTAGCGCTTTAATTTGAGATTAGAGATCGGTTAATTAGAGATTATTTAACCTGAAAATATGAGGGAGCCCAAAAGGCTCCCTTTTTTGTTGCTGTTAGTTTTGTACGTAAGCACTTGATGCGGTAAGTTCCACCTGCGATACCTTGCTATAGTCGGGCACAAAGGTTTCGGCACTGCTCAGGGTCATATCCATTTCAAAGCTTTGCGGGTAAGGCGTATTTAACAAACTGCCTTTGGGTATATAAGGGAACAGTTCTGCATAGGTTTGAATCTGGCTGGCGTTTACCCGCCTGTATATAAACATACGGTGCAAGTCGCATGGTTTTTTCATGCCTGCCGCCCCTATCATTTGTATAGCGCTACTCACCGTTTGTTTGTGAAAATTTGCCACACGCACTTTTTTATCTTCTACATCCAGGCCACGCATCAGGCCTTTATCCTGTGTGGCAACACCTGTTGGGCAGGTATTCATATTACACTCTAAAGCCTGTATGCAGCCAAGCGCAAACATCATCCCGCGGGCGCTGTTGCACATATCGGCACCCAGGGCAAAGTTCTTTACCAGGTCAAAACCTGTAGCCACCTTGCCCGATGCGATCAGTTTAATGTGTTTTTTAATATCAAAACCGGTTAGCGCATCATATATAAAGGCCAGGGCCTCGCGCAGTGGCATACCAACAGAGTTTGAAAATTCAAGCGGTGCTGCGCCGGTACCGCCCTCTCCCCCATCAACAGTAATAAAATCGGGGTATATGTTTGTTTTGATCATGGCCTTGCAAATAGCCAGGAACTCGCTTTTATGGCCAACGCATAGTTTAAAGCCGATAGGTTTACCACCCGAAAGCCCGCGTAGTTTTTTTATAAAGTTCATTAACCCCACTGGGTTGTTAAAAGCGGTATGATATGGTGGCGATACCACATCCTCCCCCATTTGCACCAACCGTATACGGGCAATCTCGGGAGTAACCTTGGCTGCAGGCAGTATACCGCCGTGCCCGGGCTTTGCCCCCTGCGACAGTTTTATCTCGATCATTTTTACCTGCGGTAATACCGCACGTTCAGCAAAAGCATGTTCATTAAAAGTACCGTCGGTATTACGGCAGCTAAAATAACCAGTGCCAATTTGCCATATAATATCGCCATTGTGTTGTAAGTGATGATCGCTCAACCCGCCTTCGCCGGTGTTGTGAGCAAAGCCTCCAATTTTAGCCCCGCCGTTTAAAGCCAGGATAGCATTTTCGCTAAGTGAACCAAAGCTCATGGCCGATATATTGTACACGCTTGCACTGTAAGGTTGTGTACAATCGGGCCCGCCAACTTTTACACGTGGGGAAAGATCAAGTGCTTTATGGTCTAAAGCGGCTATACTGTGGTTAAGCCACTCGTAGCCGTTTTCGTAAACATCCAGCTCGGTACCAAACGGGCGTGTATCATCAACCTTTTTTGCCCGCTGATAAATAACGCTTCGGTTTTGCCTGTTGAAAGGTGTGCCATTGGTGTCGCTCTCTATAAAGTACTGGTATATTTTAGGGCGAAGCTCCTCCATCAAAAACCGAAGGTGTCCAAACACAGGGAAATTCCTTACTATACTATGCTTTTTTTGTATCAAGTCATAAACACCTATAATAAATACCGGCCCTAAAAGCACAAACGACCATACCGCCGGTGGCCATATTACACTCCAGATAGTAACCAGTACAAGTATTATTATAGCCGATATGATAAATAGCTTCCTCATAAAATGTAATTTGAATAAATGTATGCGCTTATCCGAGCAACAAACTTACTACGTTGCCGATATTGAGCATCCTGTAAAGATGAGGATTACTTCGGTATCATTATCTATTAAACTACCCTTTTACTTATCATTAACAATTGTGCATTAATAATATAAGTTTAAACAAACATTATATCTATTAATAACGTTATTTTGGCAAATGTCTGTAAATTGTAATACTTTGAAAACATAATAGATGTTTAAACATCTATTATTATCTTTGTTCTATAATTAATCAGAAACACAACTAAATAAAAAATATCATGGCAACAACTAAATGGGTTTTAGACCCAATGCACTCAGAAGTACAATTTAAGGTAAAACACCTTGTAATATCAACAGTAAGCGGTTTCTTCAAAACATTTGAAGGCGAATTGACTACAGAGAACGAAGATTTTACCGGTGCAGAGATCGACTTTTCACTTGATGTGAACAGCATTGATACCACACAACCACAAAGAGACGAGCACTTAAAGTCTGCTGAGTTTTTTGACGCGGCAACTTACCCGAAGATCACTTTCAAATCAACCTCGTTCACAGCTGATGGTGACGATTATAAATTAGTAGGTAACCTTACTATTAAAGATGTAACCAAACCGGTTACCCTTGCAGTTGAGTACGGTGGTAATGCCGGCGATTTTTATGGCAACACCAAAGCAGGTTTTGAAGTTACCGGTAAAATTAATCGTAAAGAGTTTGGCTTAACCTGGGATGGTGTAACCGAAGCAGGTTCTATCGTGGTAGGCGAAGACATTAAACTGAGCATGAACATACAGTTTGCTAAACAAGCGTAATTGATTATCAGCGATTAGTTACTAAAACACATACTTAAAAAAAGCTACCTTATAAATCAGGTAGCTTTTTCATGGCCGATTAAGCGTAAATATCCTTATATTGGAAAAGAATTATCCATGAAAACGCCTGCCTTAATACTGCTTGTTTTTTTGATCACAGCATGCCATACTACGCCGAAATCTAAAGAGGTTTTATCTGCAACTAAATCAAAAATCGCAGATACACTAACCGGTGATTCTTCGAAAGTGAACATTTCGACCCTCCCGACTGATACCGTGCTTGTTACAAAAGCAGAAATTGCACGAATATTGAAATTTTATCCCGAATTGAGTGATACCAGCTACAATTATAATCCGTACACTTTATACGCCATGCGTGGTTTAAATGGTACTGAAAAACAACAGGATGGGGATAAAAAAATAGATTTTAATAGCGAAGTTGGGCAGGACGATTATTTCTTGTTTTACGCTTACTTTTTAAGTTTAAAGAACGGGCGCGAGAAATACCAGGGGCAACGAGATACCTTAATTAAAATTTACGATGGTATTAATTCTATAATGCAAAATTTGGCCAATGGCGGTACCTTTTTTGGGCATCAGCAAAGGCGAATATTAGGTTATGCGGAATATTCAATTTATACTGGTATAAACAACGATTATTATAATAAAGAATACAACATCGCAAAGCAAAAATCATTTTATATAAGTTCGTTAAAACAATTAATAAACGATGATTTGAGTACCAATTTTGATATAAGCGAAAAAAGAAAACCACCCCTGCTAAAAAAATTGCTAAAAACAGTAAACGATATAGATGGTTTAATTAGTAATTACTTCTATTTAAATAATGCCCGGGAGTTTGAATACTCGAATTACTAATTTGCCTGTTACATTATGCTGATAAAGATCTACCCTGAAAACCCAAACGAAAAAGCCATTGAACAAGTGGCAGATATATTGCGCAAAGGCGGTATCATCATTTACCCTACCGATACGGTTTATGGCTTAGGCTGTGATATAACTAATCAAAAGGCCATTGAGCGGATCTGTAAGATCAGGAATATTAAACCCGAAAAGGCGAATTTTTCGTTCATCTGTTATGATCTTAGCCATATATCAGACTATATAAAGCCGATCGATAACACTACCTTTCGTGTGCTAAAGAAGGCCTTACCCGGGCCGTTCACCTTTATCTTTAATGCCAGCCACGCTGTACCAAAGCTATTAAGCTCCAACAAAAAAACAGTAGGTATCCGTGTACCTGATAATAACATCGCGCGTGAAATTGTAAAAGTTTTGGGCAACCCTATCCTGTCTACCTCCATACACGATGAGGATGATATTATCGAATACTCTACCGACCCCGAACTGATCTACGAGAAATACCAGGACCTGGTAGATATTGTGATTGATGGCGGCTATGGCGAAAACATCCCATCAACCGTGGTTGACTGCACATCCGGCGAGTTTGAAGTGATCCGTGAAGGCAAAGGCGAATTGGAAGATTATTTATAATCCTATATTTGCCACGCTTAATTTTTTAAAACAGCATATTGATCAGTAACCTTAAACAATTCGCCGAATTTATACGCTCATACGCTACCGGTGGCGGTATCCTTATCGTCTGCGTTATTGTTTCACTAATAATTGGCAATACCGGGTTACATACATCATTCAACCATACCCTTGATACCCCTATCGGCTCTTATACATCATTGACATGGATAAACGATGGTTTAATGGCTATATTTTTTCTGCTGGTTGGGCTGGAGATTAAAGACGAAGTTTTAAACGGCGAACTTTCAGATAAGCACTCGGCCACACTTCCTGTATTTGCAGCCCTTGGCGGCATGCTGGTTCCGGCCGGCATTTATGCCATCATCAATCTACATACCGCAACCAGTAGCGGCTGGGGCATCCCTATGGCTACAGATATTGCTTTTGTGGTGGCTATCATCAGCATTATTAAAAAACGCGTACCACAATCCTTACAGATATTTATAAAGGCATTGGCTATTGTGGACGATTTGGGCGCGATATTAGTTATTGCCATATTCTATTCGGCGGGCTTGCATACAATTTACCTGCTGCTGGCATTAGCCATGTTTGTTTTGCAGATGCTGTTTAACCGCTTTAATGTGCGTTATCTGCTTGCATATCTTATCCCCGGTGTGTTTATGTGGTATTTCATCCATCACAGCGGCATACATGCAACGGTGGCAGGGGTGCTAACGGCTATGGCTATTCCGCATAATGTTAAACTAAATTACTCACCGTTAAAGAAATTGATCCACCTGCTGGAGAACCCGGTGAATTTCATCATTATCCCCATATTCGCGCTGGCAAATTCAAATATCAATATCCATGAGAGTTTGGCGGGTGGCAGTATTATCACTCCGCTATCGGCGGGGATATTATTTGGCCTGTTATTAGGTAAACCTATCGGCATTACGCTATTTAGCTGGCTGGCGGTAAAGCTAAAATTATCCAGACTGGCCAATGGCGTAAAATGGGCACAGGTTTGGGGGATCGGTCAGCTGGCGGGTATTGGTTTCACCATGTCCATCTTTATGGCGCTGCTTTCTTTTGCCGATGCCGGATTACAAAGCCAGGCAAAATTCACCATACTGGTAACATCTGTATTGGCCGCAATAACAGGTTATGTTATCCTGCTCCGCATCAAAAAAAGAATCTGATGTAGAGACGCAATACTTTGCGTCTTCTTTAACACGGTAATGAATGTTCAATTAGACGCGAGGTTTCGCGTCTCTACGAAAAACAATTTAAGATTTAATCCCGTCAATAAACGCCGGGATCTTATTCATATAATCATCCTCAGCAAGCAATTTTACAAATGCGCTGCCCACAATGGCGCCGTTAGCGTATTCACAAGCTTTACTGAACGATCTGTGATCAGAGATCCCGAAACCAATAATGGTTGGGTTTTTCAGCTCCATGGCTTTAATGCGGCTGTAATAACCTTCAATACTATCCGTAAGTTGCAGGTTACCACCGGTTATGGATGATGATGACAGCAGGTAAATAAAGCTATTGCTCAATTCATCTATCTTGCGGATACGTTCCTCAGATGTTTGCGGTGTAACTAAAAATATATTACTCAGCCCGTTATCTGTAAAATGGTTACTGTACAGCATTTCGTACTCGTACATAGGCAGGTCGGGCACTATGATGCCGTCTACCCCTGCCGCCGCTGCCGCTTTGCAGAAACGTTCAATACCGTATTGCACAATAGGGTTTACGTAGCCCATTAACAGTACCGGGATATTTACACGGCTGCGCAGATCTTTCAATTGCTCAAACAGTATGTTGAGGTTCATGCCGTTATCCAGCGCTGTTTGCGAACTATGCTGAATGGTTGGCCCATCGGCAACCGGGTCTGAATACGGGAAACCTATCTCCAGAAAATCTGCCCCGGCTTTTTCCAGCGCTTCAGCAATGTCAACGGTAGTGTTCAGTTCCGGGTAACCGGCAGTAAAATATATAGAAAGCAGGTTATTATTCTTAGTTGCAAAAAGTTGGTTCAGACGGTTCATTGCAGAAGTTGTATTAGCCATTTCAGTGCAAAAGTATTGTTTAATAAATAGTATTTATAGTTTTTTTACCACAGAGGGCACAGAGTTTTTTCACAGAGAGCACAAAGCTTTACAAACTATTCAACCTCTGTGTACTTTGTGGTTCTTCTTTGTGTTCTCTGTGGTTAATAACCGCCATGCAACTAAATAATTTTGTTTTTGCTGATCCTAACTTCTACTTTAGGGCAATTCGTTTAACATTCTGTAAAAACTAAATTATGTCGCCGGCAATATTACTATCCTTCATCATTGGTTACTTTTTGGTATTGATGGTGATATCGTACCTCACCTCCAAAAAATCGTCAGATAACGATACCTTTTTTGTGGCTAACCGCAACTCCAAATGGTATTTGGTAGCCTTCGGGATGATAGGTACAGCGCTAAGCGGGGTAACCTTTATATCGGTACCCGGCAAAGTTGGCGAGCCAAGCGGCGATCAGTTCGCATACTTCCAGTTCGTATTGGGCAACGCGGCGGGTTTTATTATTATAGCTACCGTTTTGCTGCCTTTATATTATCGCTTAAAGCTTACCTCTATATATAGCTATATTGAGCAGTCGTTGGGTACATGGAGCTATAAAACAGCCGCAGGCATCTTCCTGTTAAGCCGTACTATAGGCTCATCGTTCAGGCTTTATTTGGTGGTTATCGTATTGCAGAAGTTCATTTTCGACAGCTACGGAGTACCCTTCGCAGTTACGGTGCTCATCTGTTTGGTGTTGATCTGGTCGTACACGTTTAAAGGCGGTCTTAAAACCATTATTATTACCGATAGCTTGCAGACGCTGTTCCTGGTATCATCGGTATTTCTGTCAATCTATTTCATTTGTAGAAGCCTTAATTACAATATATTTGAAGCTGCCGAAGCCATCAAGAACAGCAGCTACTCCAGGATCTTTTTCTTTAACGATTTCCTGGGCAGCCATTTTCACCTGAGCAAGCAATTTTTGGGCGGCTTGTTCATTACCGTGGGTATGACGGGACTTGACCAGGACCTGATGCAGAAAAACCTGAGCCTTAAAAACATCAAGGAAGCACAGAAGAATATGTTCAGCTTTACCGCTGTATTTGTGGTGATCAATATTTTCTTTTTAAGCGTAGGCGCACTGCTTTATATGTATGCGGCCAAAAATGGTATATCAGTAGCCAAAACCGATTACCTGTACCCTACCATCGCCCTGCAATATCTGGGTATTGTACCGGCCATGGTGTTTATGCTGGGTTTAACAGCCGCCACATTTGCCACTACCGATTCGGCACTAACGGCGCTTACCACCTCGTTTTGTGTTGATTTTCTGAACTTCAACAAACGCGGCGACGTGAACAGCAAAAAAATGATAAACGTAAGGCATTATGTACATATAGCCTTTTCGGGATTAATGTTTCTGACTATTATTTTATTTAACGCCCTGAATAACGATGCTGTGGTAACCGCTATATTCAAGGTCGCGTCATATACTTACGGGCCGTTACTGGGTCTTTACAGTTTTGGCCTGTTTGTGAGCCATAGGCAGGTAAGGGATAAACTGGTGCCTTTTATCTGTTTAATATCGCCCGCGGTGTGCTATTTCCTGAGTACCGAATCCAAAGTACTTTTAGGCGGATACGTTTTTGATAACGAGCTTATCATTGTTAACGGATTAATTACCTTTGCCGGCCTGTGGATCTGTTCATCACCTAAAATTAAAACTGTAAAAGCTAATCCTTCTTTGTCATGACTAAAATAGTCACTTGTAAACTGTTGTTATCCGTTCTTTTTTTATGTTACTGCACAAATACTAACGCGCAAGAGTATTATAAAAATTTAAACATCATCCCCTATCCGTCAACCCTTACACCGGGCGAGGGTTACTTTGTGATCAATGCACAAACCACCCTTATTGCCCCCTCCAGGTTTGTAAATGGAGCCGCACAGCTTAATAAACTCGTAAAAGCAGGAACAGGGCATACGCTCATACAGGGCAAATCAAACCCAACAAATACAGTAAAGTTTGTTTATGATGGTTCTATAAAAAACCCGGAAGCATACCGACTTAATATTACAACCAAACACATTATTATTACTGCAGGTACGCCTGCCGGCGCGTTCCACGCGGTAGAAACCATCAGGCAATTATTGCCGGTTTCTGTTGAAACAGGGCAAAAAAACACACAGGTAAGCCTGCCATCGGTAAATATTGATGACCAGCCTGCCTATGCGTGGCGGGGCATGCACCTGGACGTATCAAGACACTTTTTTTCGATAAGTTATCTTAAAAAGTTTATTGATGTAATGGCCCTTTACAAAATGAACAAGTTTCACCTGCACCTTACCGACGACCAGGGCTGGCGTGTTGAAATAAAAAAGTACCCGAAACTAACTGAACAAGGCGCCTGGCGTACATTCAACAACCAGGATTCGGCCTGTATGAAAAGGGCTGCAGATAACCCCGATTTTAATATGGATCAAAAACACATCATCCATAAAAACGGAAAAACGCTTTACGGCGGGTTTTATACACAGCAACAATTAAAAGACCTTGTTGCCTATGCGGCCAATCGTCATATTGATATTATCCCAGAAATAGATATGCCCGGCCATATGATGGCTGCTATTAACGCCTACCCTTTTTTAACCTGCGACAGCCAGAATAAATGGGGCGAGCTATTTTCAACGCCGATATGCCCATGTAGCGAAACCACCTTTGAGTTTGCCAAAAATGTATATACCGAGATCATGGACATCTTCCCTTCAAAATATATCCATATTGGTGGTGATGAGGTTGACCGCCGTGACTGGGGCAAATCTGAAGCCTGCAAGGAACTGATGAAGCGCGAAGGTATAACCAGCTTACCCGATCTGCAAAATTACTTTATAGACCGAATGGAGCAGTTTTTCAACTCAAAGGGCCGCAAACTCATCGGTTGGGACGAAGTGCTAGAGGGCAAAATAAGTTCGACAGCGATGATCATGTATTGGCGCAGTTGGGTGCCTGACGCGCCCGTTAAAGCGGCACAGCACGGCAACCAGGTTATCATGACACCCGGCACACCATTGTACTTTGACAACCCGGCCGATAAAAATTCCATTTCAAATGTATACCATTTTAACCCGGTGCCTCAAAACCTAACTGCAGAGCAGGCTAAGCTCATTATTGGGGCACAGGCTAATATATGGACTGAATACATCCCATCCGAAAAACGGGCCGATTATATGTATATGCCACGCATGACCGCCCTGGCCGAATTACTATGGACGAATAAACAAGACTATTATAAAAGCTATACCCAACGCCTTGTTCAGCAATACAGCAGGCTGGAAGCACTGAATATAAATTACAGGCAACCCGATCTTGAAGGAGTACTTGACACACGGGTTTTTATCACCTCAGATACTGTGAAAGTGAATTCGCCGTTAAGTACATCTGCCATCAGGTATACAACTAATGGTGATTTGCCCGGTCAAAACTCGCCGCTGTTACGTAATTACGTGGTGAACCACCCGCAAACTATAAAACTGGCTGCATTTACCCCAAGCGGTAAACGCGGCGATATTTATACAGTAAAATACGTGCAGCAAACACTGGCTCAACCTGTAACAGCTACAGGCGTTGCCACGGGGTTAGCAGCAAATTATTATAAAGGCTTTTTTAAAGGAGCCTCGGGTATAACACAGGGCGCTGCCGATAGCACCTTCGTTACGCAAACCATTTCGGTACCGGCATCGGTCAAGGCACCCTCGTTCGCTATAAAATACAGGGGATATATTGACGTACCGAAGGATGGCGTTTATACATTTTACCTAACCTGTGATGATAGCGGGATATTGAACGTGGCCAACCGCGAAACGGTTAATAATGATGGAATGCACTCACCAATGGAAAAAAGCGGCCAGGTTGCCCTAAAAAAAGGTTTGCAACCATTTGCTTTAGATTTTGTTGAAGGAGGCGGAGGCTACACACTTAAACTACAATACAGCATAAACGGAAATGAGCGGGAAGATGTCCCTGAATCATGGTTTAAACATAACCAATAACATAAAAGCTACTGAGCATCATATTTAATTTTTTGTAATAACATGACTGGTGAAGAAAAGATAAGACAAGCATTTGAGAATAAAAACTGGCAGGAAATAAAAGTAACAGACTCCTGGCAGATCTTTAAAATAATGGCCGAATTTGTTGACGGCTTCGAGAAACTGGCTAAAATTGGCCCCTGCGTATCCATCTTCGGGTCGGCACGTACGCATAACGATAACAAGTACTATAAACTGGCCGAGAATACCGCCCGCCTGCTTACCGAGCGTGGTTACGGTGTAATATCGGGCGGTGGCCCAGGTATTATGGAAGCTGCTAATAAGGGCGCTTACGAAGCCGGTGGTAAATCGGTAGGTTTAAATATCGAACTGCCATTTGAGCAATTCCATAATAAGTATATTGACAGGGATAAGATCCTGGAGTTTGATTACTTTTTTATCCGTAAGGTAATGTTCATGAAGTACTCGCAGGGCTTCATCATCCTGCCGGGTGGTTTTGGCACCATGGACGAATCATTTGAAGCCATAACGCTGATCCAGACCGGTAAAATTGCCCGCTTCCCTATCGTTTTTGTTGGGGTTGATTACTGGGGCGGCCTGTTTAAATGGGTAGAAGAGAAAATGCTGGCTAATGAGCATAATATCAGCCCGGACGATTTGAACCTGTACCGCGTAGTTGATACCGCCGAAGAAGCCGCAGAGCATATCTTCCGTTTCTATGACAAGTATGTATTGAAACCCAACTTTTAACGGGTTCTGTCAACATAAAAAAAGGCGGCTCAATTTTATTGAACCGCCTTTTTAGTTTAGGTAAAATAAATATTATTTACTCTCCGATGCTTTTGGCACATTGGCAACCGCTTCCGGGTCGGCAGCCATTTCAACCATGTTTACCACCTCATCAAGTACTGCCTCTGCCGAGCCTGAGTAACCGGTATATTTAAACCTGGTGTTACCGTTCTTATCAATAATAAATTTTGTTGGTATAAATTCCACCTTAAATAAACCCGCAACCTTTCCTTGCCTGCCATCAGCAGCTTTATCATCTAACAACACCTGGAAATTGTACTTTTTATCAGCTATAAACTTTTTAACTCCCGGCACATAATTATCACCACTTTCAAATGTATCCACAAACAGGAACTTCACATTCGGGTTGTCCTTGTACTTGTTCACAGCCAACTGCATACCCGGAAAGGATGCTATACACGGGCCGCACCAGGTAGCCCAAAAATCTACCACAACAACTTTACCTTTAAGGCTTGCCAGTGATACCTCTTTGCCGTCAAAATCTTTCAGCGCGAAAGCCGGTGCGGGTGTATTGATCATATCCTTCACCAGGTTAGCCCTCGCAAGCGCTGTTTTTTGCTTATCCAGCCCGGCAATGTATTCGGCAAAACCGGCATCGCTCCCTTTTACCTTAGCGTAAGCAGTAGCTAATTGGGCCTTTAATCCTTCCGAACTTTTACCCGCAACGATGGATTTTTCGGCCACTTCCTTTGTTTTGGCATATTGGCCGCTTGCGTTCAATATCATCGCGTAGTGCTCGTTTATCTCTGCATCCTGATAAGTCATACCGTTATAAACTTCACTTTGATATTTTAACGCCTCTGGGAATTTACCCAGTTTATACATGATAAAAGCGTAGGTATCAGCGTTATTTCTGTAAGTAGCACGGTTATTCTCATTAATTTGCCTGGCGGTCATAAACATACCGTCGGCGCCCGATTTTAGCTGCTCGTCTAAAATATCTAACGATTGTTTAGACAGTACCGCGGCTTCATCAAGGCGCTCACCTTTCTCGGCCCAATTCCAGGCAACGCTATTTAAAGCTATTGCTAATTGCGATTTGTTTTTCAACTGTGCAGCCCATTCATTATACTTTGCAATGTTACCGGCATTAAGATATGCCGATGCTATTTGCACCCTAAAATTATCCTGAATAGTAGCTTTCTCATTCTTCTCGGGATATTTGGCCAGGTAAGCACGATAAAGTTCTTCTTTTTTAGCCGCGTCTTTTTCTTTGTTAATGGCCATGCCCGCAGCATTTTGCGCGGCCTCGCCATTAGGGAATTTAGCAACAATAATGGCGTTCAATGAATCGGCCGAGCTTTGTTTCCTAAGCCGGGCGTACATATTAGACGCCATCATCATTTCTTTTTCTTTACCACTTTTTGTCCACGCAGCAATTTTATCTTTTACCAATTGCTGGCTGGCGGCATCTTTCGATGCGGCTATCAGGCCTACGTAATTTAAACCATAATCCAGCTCGCTTTGCGGGTATAATTCAAATTCTTTTTTGTACAGATCAATAGCTGCCGGTGCATCGGTTTTTAACTTGCTAAAGTAAGCGCCCATACCACTCCCTATTGTGTAGGCTTTCATAGCATAAGCACCTGCAACCGGTTTATCATTAGTACCATATACCAGGTATACATATCCCTTTTCAACATTATCATCTATAGCTTCGCCGCTGTTTATTTTAAAAAATAAGCTTTTGGTATCGGCTGGTACAACAAACTCTCCTGCAAGGTTTGCTCCATCTTTTTTCAGGTCAGCATCTACAGCGCTATTACGCTTATTATCTAAAAAGTAAATAGTTGCTTTAATATCCTGCTTCCCATCAAGCGGTGTTCCTGCGGGGTTATAGGTAAAGCTTATCTTCTGCCCCACCGAGGGTGTTTCATCAGATAATTTAAGATGATCTGCTGTTTGCCCAATAGCACTTTGCAGCATCAAAGCACAAGGTAGTGTGATAAGTAGGTTAAGTGTTTTCATGGTGAACTAATTTTTTAGTCAATGTAAGAATTTAGTTACATTATTTCCAAATATTATATGGCAATAAATAAAGATATTTAAAATATTAGTTGTTTATTTACGGCAATGGACGCGCTTACCCAACCCAAAAAGAAGGCTGCCCTGAGCTTTATATTTATTACGCTGCTTATCGATGTTATAGGTTTAGCCATCATTATCCCTGTTTTCCCTAAACTGATAGAAACGCTTATACATGGCAATATCAGCCAGGCATCCAAGTATTCGGGCTTGTTGCTGGTAGCTTATGCCGTTATGCAATTCCTGTTTTCGCCGCTGGTAGGTAACCTTAGCGATAAATATGGCCGCAGGCCGGTATTGCTGTTTTCGCTTTTAGGCTTTGGTATCGATTATCTTTTCCTGGCATTTGCTCCTACTATTGGCTGGCTGTTTGTTGGCCGCATAATAGCGGGTATTACAGGCGCAAGCTTTACAACGGCATCGGCCTATATAGCTGATGTGAGCGAACCCGAAAAACGCGCGCAAAACTTTGGGATGATAGGCGTTGCATTTGGCCTGGGTTTCATCATAGGGCCTGTTATAGGCGGCATACTGGGTAAAATGGATACGCATTACCCGTTTTATGCCGCTGCTGCACTGGCACTGTTAAACGCTGCCTATGGTTTCTTCATATTGCCCGAATCGTTAGACAAAGAACACCGCCGCGATTTCGACTGGAAACGCGCCAACCCAATGGGTTCTCTGATCCAATTAAGAAAATACCCGGCTGTAATTGGCCTGGCTGCATGTTTGTTCATCGTTTACTTTGCCGGCCACGCCGTACAAAGCGTGTGGACTTTCTACACCATGGAGAAATTTAAATGGACCGAAGACATTGTGGGTTATTCGTTAGGCTTTATTGGTTTGATGATAGCCATCGTGCAGGGGGGCTTGATCAGGATTGTTATACCTAAACTTGGGCAAAACCGCAGCATCTGGATCGGATTGGTTTTATACGCCATAGGTATGCTGCTTTTTGGCCTGGCTAACAAAAGCTGGATGATGTTCGCCTTTATGATCCCTTATGCCTTAGGCGGTATTTGCGGCCCTGCCCTGCAAGGTGTGATGACCAACGAAGTACCCAAAAACGAACAGGGCGAATTACAAGGCGGCTTAACCAGCTTAATGAGCCTTAGCTCTATATTCGGCCCATGGTTTATGACGTATATATTTTATTATTTTACAAGTACCAAAACAGTTATTCACCTGCCCGGTGCGCCATACTTTGTAGCATCGGCATTAATGCTGATTGGCGCGATACTTGCCGTACGTAGTTTCAAAAAAGAGAAACAATCAGTTGATAAAACATCTTATAACAGCGGTTCGCATTAACATCCCATACTTTATATGAGTAAACCCGCCCAACATGGCAAAGCCGCTTTAGGATTTATTTTCGTCACCATATTTATTGATGTACTGGGTTTAGGTGTTATTATCCCTATCCTGCCCAAATTACTGGAAGAACTTGGCCATGTTGATATTAGTATGGCCAGCCAGTATAGCGGTTACCTCACTTTCACCTACGCATCTATGCAGTTTTTGTTTGCACCCGTGTTAGGTAACCTGAGCGATCTGATAGGCCGCAGGCCTGTGTTGCTTTTTTCCCTTTTTGGGTTCGGTATCGATTACCTTTTTATGGCCTTTGCCCCTACTATTGCCTGGCTTTTTGCAGGCAGGCTGATAGCAGGTATTGCCGGGGCCAGCACCACAACAGCAACAGCTTACATAGCCGATGTAAGTACCGGCGAGAAAAGGGCTGCCAACTTTGGCCTGATAGGTGCAGCAACAGGCCTGGGATTTATTTTAGGTATTGGCCTTGGTGGTTTTTTAGGCGCTATATGGATAAGGCTGCCGTTTATTGTAGCCGCAGGGCTTGCCTTGCTGAACGCCCTATACGGCTTTTTTGTACTGCCCGAATCATTGGCGATAAAAAACAGGCGCAGGTTTGAGTGGAAACGTGCGAACCCCGTGGGCTCACTGTTAAGGTTGAGAAAATATTCGTTAGCCATAAGCACGCTGATTACAGCATATACGGTAGTTTATATTGGCCAGAAAGCGGTGGAAGGTGTATTGCCTTTTTATGTGATAGAAAAATTCCAGTGGACTACGCAAAGCATTGGGGCGCTGGGGATCTTTATAGGCCTGCTTATAGCAGGCATACAGGGAGGCTTTGTCCGCTGGACGATCCCTAAGTTTGGCTTGCGGAAAAATATACTGGCAGGCATAGCTTTTTACGGTATAGGGCTTGTGCTTATCGCATTTAACAACGTGGGCTGGCTGATGTATGTTTACATGATCCCTTATTGCCTGGGTGGTATAGGCGGTACTGCGCTACAGGGCTTTATATCTGATAATGTACCCGCCAATGAGCAGGGCGAACTACAGGGCGCGCTTGCCAGCCTGGTAAGCCTAACAACCATTATTGGCCCGCTGATGATGACCACGTTATTCCATCATTTCACCATAAAAGGAGCTTCGGTATATTTCCCCGGTGCGCCGTTTTTATTGGGTGCGATACTGATGTTTATCAGCGTTATTTTAACGATAAGAAGCTTTAAGAAAAAAAACGATTCGCATAAACTGCCCGAGACTAACTTAATGTAACCCGCTAACCCCGCCTGATATCACAAACTTCATCACATCGGCAGCGTTGCGGTTAATAGGTTTTACTTTATCTGCCGATACAATAACCACCTGCCCCGCAAACGAGTACGACATGGGAAAATATACCGCAACTTCGCCGGGCAGGTCGATAGACTTCATATCCTTTTGAACAAGGAAACCTATTTTCTTCAACCCAAATTCGTTTACTTCAACTAAAACGGGCTCGTTAAACTTCTTCTCCTCGCCTACAAAAGCTTCAGTAAGGTCCTTAATGGATGAATAGAGGAATTTAAAGAGCGGCAGGCGGTTCAGCCAGCGGGCAAACCATTTTTTAATAGGATCGGTAATAACGTTGGTAACCAGTATCCCCGCTATCAGGATGATCACAATTACATTTAAAATACCCAAGCCGGGGATGTAAAGCGGTTTACCCTGGCTGTCAACCAATATCTCGCTGCTCAGGTTAAGCGAAGTATCAATCCGCGATACGATCCAGAAGATCAGGAAGAAAGCTGCGCCAAGAGGCACAACTATCAAAAGGCCTTTAATAAAGTAATTAAGCAGGGCGCCGAATATTCTCTTCATCCGAAAATAATTAGTGATTTAGTGAATGAGCGACTTAGTGATTGGCATATCCATCTTAAATCTGCACATTCAAAATCTGCATATCTGCACATTTACTCGTAAAAGTACACTCTTTTTACCCTTTGTGAAATGTTTGTTAATATTTCATAAGGGATGGTACCTATTTGCAGGGCAAGTTCCTCAATCCGTTGTTGCTCATTAAACACAATAACCTCGTCGCCTTCTTTTACCTCCACGTTGCTTACATCAAGCATACACATATCCATGGTAATGTTGCCAACAGTAGGTACAAGCGTGCCGTTAACCAGCATGCGGCCAACACCGTTACCAAAAGCACGCAAATAGCCATCGGCATAACCAATACGCACGGTGGCTATTTTACCATCAGTTTTAAGGCTACCGTTGCGGTTATAGCTAATGGTTTCATTCGCGGCCACTTTTTTCACCTGCGATATCGTAGTTTTTAACGTGGCGACAGGCTGCAATCCGCTTTCTTCGCGCGGCACGGCTGCGTCAACACCGTACAGACCGATCCCCAGCCTAACCATATCATACTGCGCATTTGGCCAGCGGGTAATACCCGATGTATTGCTGATATGCTTAATAACCGTATACCCCAAAGCGTCTTCTATCTGCTTGTAAGCCGTTTCGAAGATCTTGATCTGCTGCATGGTAAACATATCGTGCTGCTCGGCATCACTGGCTACCAGGTGCGAGTAAACCGACTGCACCCGGATATATTGGTTGATCTCCAGCAGGTCGCAAAGCGTTTCTACCTCAAAGGCTTCAAACCCAACGCGGTGCATACCGCTATCTATTTTAATGTGCACCGGGTAGTTGATGATGTCTTCGCCCTGCGCAAATTTCACAAATTCGTCAAATAAACTAAAACTATAAATAGCAGGCTCTAACTTATTAACTACCAGCTTATCATACGATTCAGGCTCGGGGTTAAGCACCATTATGGGCATGGTTATACCATTCTCGCGAAGCTCCACGCCTTCATCGGTATAGGCAACCGCAAGGTAATCAACCTTGTTGTATTGCAGCATATTGGCCACCTCGAAAGTGCCGCTGCCGTACGAGAAAGCCTTTACCATGGCCATTATTTTAACACCGGGTTTTAGCCTGCCTTTATAAAAGTTAAGGTTGCTGAGCAGGGTGTTCAGGTTTATCTCTAAAACGGTTTCATGAGCCTTTTGCACCAGTGCGCGGCTTATCTTTTCAAACTCAAAGCTGCGCGATCCTTTTATCAGGATGGTTTCTTCCTGCAGGTGCAGCTTGCCAAGCTCTTTTAATAAAGCGGCTGTATCGGCATAAAAATGAGTTTGGGGCAGGTTAAACAGTGATGCATACTCTTGTAAAGATGTACCTACGCCAATAAAGCGGTCGACATGTTTGGTGGTTACCAGTTGGGCCACCTGTTTGTATAAAGCATCCCGTTGCAAGCCTGACTGATAGATATCCGAAAGGATCAGCGTTTTCTTTTGGTGCTGGTTTTGCTGGTTCAAAAAGTTCAACGCAATTTCAAGCGACTGGATGTCGGAGTTATAAGAATCATCAATAATAGAACAATCGTTAATTCCATGTTTAAGTTCCAGGCGCATGCTTACGGCAGCGAGGCGTTCAATCCGGTCGTCGGCATCAACCGGGCTATAACCCATGGCCAGCATGGTTGCCCAGCAAACAATAGCATTTTCTACAGATGCTTCATCCCGGTACGGTAACAGGCATTCAATCTCCTTTTCCTTATACATGGCGCGCATATAATACTTACCGGATATGGTAGTTTCGCTGAAAACATACAGATCTACCTGGTTAAACTTGCGGCTCCAGGAGAAGCACTCACGGGTTTTCAGTTCGTCTTTATGATCTATCAGCGCTTCGTAATTATAGATGAGCTGCTTGCAGTTTTTAAACAGTTTTAGTTTTTCAGACAGTTTTTCTTCCGGCGATTCAAAGCCTTCATCGTGCGCAGTACCAATATGGGTAAGCACCCCAATAGTAGGTTGTATAACGGCTTCCAGTTTATCCATTTCGCCGGTGGTTGAGATACCCGCCTCAAATATGCCAAGGTTATGCGTTTCGTTTACCTGCCAAACAGAAACAGGCACCCCTATTTGCGAATTATAACTCTTGGGGTTGCGTACAATGCTTTTTTCGGGGCTCATTAATTGGTACAGCCACTCTTTTACAATGGTTTTGCCATTACTGCCGGTAATGCCTATAACATCCAAATTAAACTGCTTACGATGATGAGCAGCTAATGCCTGCAATGCTGCCAATACATCGGCTACCACCAGGAAATTGGCATCGGGCATAATGGTATCGGGCCTATGGTTTACCACAAAATTGCGCACACCTGCGGTGTAAGCATCGGCAATAAATTCGTGGCCGTCCCTCCGGCCATCTAATGCAAAAAATAACGAACCTGCGGGGTTATTTATACGGCGGCTATCGGTAAGCAGGGTGTTTATGATGGTATCATCTACTATATTACCACCTGCATTTATAACCTGTTTTATATCACTAATAGCGTAAGAATGTTGCATGACACGAATTTGCTTATATTTCTATGAATAGAAGAATTTTTAACGAATTTTGGTTTTGATGGATACCCCTAAAAAAGTAAAAATTACCGATATAAACGTTGCTATGGCCAAGGCAGAACATTACTGCGCCTACCAGGAGCGGTCGCAGCAGGAAGTGCGCAATAAATTATATGAATGGGGACTGTGGACAGACGCCGTAGAAAACATCATCACGAGGCTGATTGGCGAGAATTACCTGAACGAGGAACGCTTTGCCAAAGCTTATGTAAAAGGCAAATTCAGCCAGAAAGCCTGGGGTCGAATTAAGATAAAGCAAGGGTTGAAACTGAAAAATGTATCGCCGGTGCTCATAAAAAAGGCGCTTTTAACTATTGATGCCAGCGACTATATGGGCGCTTTAAGCCGTTTAATTGAGAAAAAGGAAGCCACATTAACCGAAAAAGACCCTTACAAACGCAGGTATAAACTGCAACAGTACGCTTTAAGCAGAGGTTTTGAGCCCGAGCTTGCCGCAGAGGTTTTGAAAAACAGCGAGTTATAAAAAACTTAAAAAAAAGTTTAATTTTTCCTTGCAGAACATTCATTTCTGTCTATATTTGCACTCCCGCAAACGCAGTAATGCAAAGCAGGAAATACCAACGCGAAAGTAGCTCAGTTGGTAGAGCACGACCTTGCCAAGGTCGGGGTCGCGAGTTCGAATCTCGTCTTTCGCTCAAATCCCTTCATAACCCGGAGGGATTTATTGTTAAAAGGTTAATCACCTGCTCAGATGGTGGAACTGGTAGACACGCAGGACTTAAAATCCTGTTCCCGTTAAAGGAGTGCGGGTTCGATTCCCGCTCTGAGTACTAAAGCCCGATACATGTCCGTATCGGGCTTTTTTGTTCTATACCGGTTCTACTTCGGCCCCAGGCTATTGCCAGGGATGGTGTTTGTGACAATATCGAAATATTATTTTTCAGCGCCCAATATGCCTGTAAGTGTTCACAAACCAACCTGTAAGCGCGGTAATAAAATCAACAAAAGTCATCCAGCGAGATCTGTTCAAATATTCTGATCTTTCTCATTGTTGTTGTTTTAACCTTTTTATTCGCCTACTGTACCTGTTTTAACCTCTCCTGCCTTTTTATAATTAACCAGGATAACGCCGCTTGGGGTAACTGTACTTTCTGCAATGGTAAATGCTGCCGGTGCGGCGCTGTCGTCAAACAATCGTTTGCCTTTACCTAACACTACAGGGTGAATATTAAGCCAGAACTCGTCAACCAGATCATGCTTTAACAGTAGCTGAACAAGCTCGCTGCTTCCCCAAATTTTAAGGTCGGATCCCTCTGATCTTTTAAGCTTTTTGATATCTTCCACACCGGTAAGGAATATACAATTGTTCCAGTCCGACTTTTCAACGGTATTAGAGAGTACATATTTGGCAACCTCATTTACGCCCGGCCAGTGCTCTGCATGCCGGGGCCAGTATGATTCAAAAATGTCGAATGTTTTCCTGCCCAAAAGAAGGTCTGCAGGTTCCAGTTGTTTTTGCATGGCCTTGCCCGAAGCCTCGTCACCATAGGGTGCGGTCCAACCACCATATTTAAAGCCGCCTGATGGATCTTCTTCCGGGCCGCCTGGAGCCTGCATTACGCCGTCTAAAGTTATAAACGATAAAACAATTATTTTTCTCATGTCATTTTCCTCCTGTTACAGTTTATTAGAAATTGGTTTTGTTATGATACAAATCTCAATATTATGACCACAACGCGTAGGGTGTATATGCGACAAAACAAGGGTACATTGTGACCAAAAGCGGTTAACACGGTAAATATGTATCAATCTTACCTACTTCTGTATAAACTGCACGCCGCGCGCCCATATAACTTTGCCTTAACATTTTAAAACAACAACAATGGCAAAAACAATTTTTATTACCGGCGCCTCACGTGGCTTCGGTAAACTATGGGCCGAGGCACTTTTGCAACGAGGCGATAAAGTAATAGCAACAGCACGCGACCTGAGTACACTCAACGATCTGGTGAGCAAATACGGTGATAATATTTTACCGCTGCAACTGGATGTTAACGACCGCGCTGCCGATATCGCAGCTATCCAAAAAGCTAAAGAGCACTTTGGCAGTATTGACGTGCTGATCAACAACGCGGGTTATGGCCTGTTTGGCAGCGTTGAAGAAACAAGCGAAAAAGAAGCACGCGAACAAATGGAAACCAACTTTTTTGGTTTACTATGGCTTACACAGGCGGTATTGCCTGTAATGCGCCAACAGGGACACGGTCACATCATCCAGGTATCAAGCGTGTTAGGGCTGGTTACTTTACCGGTACTGGGCTTATACAATGCCTCTAAATTTGCGGTAGAAGGTTTGAGCGAAACATTAGCCGCCGAAGTAAAAGGCTTTGGCATTAACGTTTCACTAATTGAACCTAATGGTTTTGCAACCGACTGGGCGGGCGCATCGTCTGCGCGAACTGTTGCTATGCCCGAGTATAATGCCGTACGGGCGGCTTTCCAGGCAGGGTTAACGGATGATATTTTCGGTGTACCGGAGGCCACAACCCCAGCGGTACTGAAACTGATAGACAGTGAAACCCCTCCCCTGCGTTTATTCCTTGGTAAAGTGGCTTACCCCTGGGTAAAACAAACTTACGAAGGCCGTTTTGCCGAATGGGAGAACTGGAACGAGGTTGCATCTGCCGCACACGGTAAATAACCTGTTTAAATGATATTGTTTTGACTGATCTACGCCGTATTACGGCGTAGATTTGTGTAACTTGTATAACCATGCAACACTATAAAAATTTAGCGGATATGCACCGTGCAAACGGTTTCCCAATGCCTGAAAACCCGTTATTTAGTCTTTACAGATGTACACAAACCTGCGGCCTCGGCGACAGGGAGTTCACGTCAGATTTTTATATGATCGGGTTTAAGAAACTGAAGTCGGGCCAGATTATGTATGGCCGTACGGAGTACGACCACGATAACGGTAGTATGATGTTCATTAAACCACGCCAGGTTATTGAATTTCAGGGTGTGGAGTTTGAGGAAGACGCGTTCATCATATTTATACACGAGGATTTTTTGAATGGCCACATTTTGCATACCGAGATGAATAAATACGCTTTTTTTGACTACGAAGCCAACGAAGCGCTGCACCTTTCGCCATCCGAGGAGCAAATTATGTGGGACCTTTACCACAAGTTAGACGCAGAGTACCACAACAATACCGACGAGTACAGCCGCGATATCATACTAACGCATATCGATTCGATGCTGAAATACTCGCAGCGCTTTTATAAGCGCCAGTTTATAAACCGCACCCAGCTATCGGGCAAAACAGTATCTAAATTTAATGATGCCCTGGCTGCCTACTTTGCAAACGGGTTACTGGTTACGCTGGGCTTGCCGAGTGTGAATGTTATGGCATCGCAGCTCAACCTTTCGCCGCGTTACCTGAGCGATATGCTTAAACAGGAAACCGGCAAAACTGCTATAGAACTAATCCATATTTACCTGGTTAACGAGGCCAAGAACCGATTAAAGAGCGACGACCAGCGGGTATCAGAAATAGCGTACGAGCTCGGTTTTGAAAACCTGCCCTATTTTTCGAGGCTTTTTAAAAAGGAAACAGGCTTAAGCCCTAACCAGTTTAAAAAGAGTTTGGTTAATTGATCTGGCAAACAGCTAACAGGCTCTCAAAATTCTTTTAGAATTACGGCTCCATTTTTTTGAAATTCTTATATTTTTATGCTTTGCAATTAATTGATATTACAACTCTTTTAAAGCATTAATTTACTTAAATCATTAAAACATGGAAAATAATAAGGCGCCGCTGTTTACTTTTAGTATCATAGCAATTATTTTGGGCGTAGCATTGCATAAACAATTCGATTATGAAAACTTCAAGTTTGAGAAACCGGCACTGGCAATTGTTTACTTCATCGTTTTTGCAGCCTCTGTTTTTTTTATAATTAAAGGCTCAAAAGCAACAACCAACACGGGGAATAACGATTAAAATTTAACCGATAATTTTTCTGAAACAAGCTTGCCGCCCTTGTAATATTCAAAAAACCATTCGTCGCCTTTTTTGAGTGCTATACCGCTGGTATCTGCATTACTGGCTATGTAAACGTTTTCTGCGGATGTTTTAAGCAGGGTTAAAACTATTTTTGGGGTGGTATCTATCAACTGGTAACCGTTGGCAATGGCCTGTGCATACAATGTACCGGCCGGGCGGCTGGTTACCTTTTCGGTTGATTGTACCGGCGTTATTGGAGCTGCCGCCGCCGATGGTTTTACAGGTGCTTGCACGGCTTGGGTTACCGGCGTTTGTTTTTCGGGTGTTATTGCTGCTGTAACAGTTGGCTGCGATGCCTCAGCAGCCGGCCCGCTATAACTGTACGAAACAGAGGTAAAAGCATCCCTTAAAGCTATATTATAGGCTGTTTTATAATCCTTCTCCCGGCTTTTGCCGGCATTACTTTTATAAACAACATTACCTTTGCAATCTTTTAATATAAGCGTGATTTCGGTGGTGAGCATCCCGCTTTTTTCCAACAGATCGGCGCTTAGCGTTTGGCATTTATTGTTGGCTACTTCAGATGGCATGTCGGCATTTTCAAGATAAACTGTAAGCCCTTTATACTCTAAAAGTCCTTTAGTGAGGCTTTTTAGCATATCCTGATAAGCATCTTTAAACTGCGTAAATTTTTCGGGCACTACCACATATTTATAATTATTAATGGTGGTTTGCGAGTAGCCTGATAAAGAGATAAATAACAACAACAGTAAAACAGACCTTTTCATGTATTAAACCTATTAAATTATAAATTGGGTAACAGAATTGATTGCATTAAAATTAAGGTTATTTCTGGAATGAGTGACAATTTGTTGAATAGGCTACCACCTTTACCCCAACACCAACAACGCCGAATTAATAATATCGTCAAAAACGGCCCGCTCGGTGGTCGATTTCGCAGTTACCTGTATGCCCTTCACCGTATTAAACAGGAACCGGGCCAGGGCACGCGCATTTTGTGTTTTGGCTATCTCGCCACTCTCCTGTCCTTTTTCAATCGCCCGGAAAAACGAATCTTCTACCGCCTGGTCGTTCTTTTGGATCATCTCGCTCACTTCTTTATCATGCAGGGCCACCTCTACTTCTGCATTTACAATAAAGCAGCCTTTTTGGCTTTTATCGTTCAGCAGGTTGCTAACAACAAAATCAAGCAGGGCTTTGATGGTTTCTTTCGCAGATGTATTGCCTTCAATGATCTGTACAAACTTACCGGTATTGGTGCACTGGTAACTCTCCAGCGCTTTTATAAACAAGCTGTGTTTATCCCCATAGGTGTCATATAAGCTGGATCGGCTGATGCCGAGCTCGTCTACAAGGTCCTGCATGGAGGTGGCATTATAACCCTTTAGCCAAAAAAGGTTAACCGCCTTAGCCAGCACTTCGTTTTCATCAAAATCTTTCGTTCTTGCCATAACAGGAATAGCTTTGCTTAAAATTAAGCAAAGCTATTCATTTAAATATATTTATTAAAAGCAGGTATTATCTAACACCGCCACCTGCAAGCAGGGTTTCGTTTGTTAACCAGCGCGAATCGTCTGACGCCAGGAAAACTGCTATCAGCGCGATATCTTCCGGCTGACCGATCCTGCCCAGCGGTGTGGTTTTAACGGCTTCGTGGTGGAAGTCGCTGCCAATAAAGCCCGCAGCATGCGTACCTTCGGTTTCAACCATGCCCGGGTTAATTGAGTTTACCCTGATGTTTTTAGGACCAAGCTCTTTTGCCAATACGTGTGTAATAGCATCAACCGCGCCTTTTGTTGCTGAATAAACAGCACTGCCTGCAGGGGTAATAGCACTCACTACCGACCCAATATTGATGATACTGCCACCATTTGTATTGAAGTTTGCTACGGCAGCTTGTGTGGTTAACAATAACCCAAGCACGTTGGTATCAAACTGATTGTGAAAATGATCTTCGGTTATCTGCCCTATCTGGCCAAATTCGTACACACCGGCGTTATTTACCAGTATATCTGTAGGGCCAAATGCTTTGGTGGTTTCTTCAAACAAACGGGTAACATCCGCTTGTTTAGCCACGCTGCCCTGTACCGCGATGGCTTTACCGCCTGCTGCTACAATCTCTTCAACAACTTTATCGGCGCCTTCTTTTGATGACGAGTAATTTACCACTACCGATGCGCCTGCTGCTGCAAGGCTTTTTGCTATACCTGCGCCAATGCCTTTAGAGGCGCCGGTTACTACTGCTACTTTGTTTTCTAATTTTTTCATTTTTGTGAACAATTATTTATTAATTGGAATAATCGTTCCGCAAATATATAGCAATAACGGAATGAGCGTTCTGTTATTTTAAAAGATCATTTTAGGATGACAAATTGAGTGAAATACGCGCTCGTAATAAACCCGGGGTGTTTAATGCTTAATAAGCATATCAATCAAAACGCCCAGCAGCAAAGCAGCTACAGAAAATGTAAATAGGCCCAGCAGGTAGGCAAAAAACGATTTTACGTAATCTGATACCTTTTTCCCGTTAAAAAACTGAGCGATGGCCCAGGTACAATAGGCCATGCAGATAACAGTTGATATCTGCATAAGCTTAATCTTTAACAAAGCTTCAACAATGGCGAAAACGGAAAAGATGAGCATCTCCATGCCTATAGCAAAGCATAGCAAAATTAATATCTCAAAAAAGTTATAGTTATATTTTCTAAAAAACAGCTTTAACCAAAAAGCGATAAATATCCCCATGATGATATTGGCATACCCGTAATGGCCTTCTACCCAGCCGAAGATGTGGAATATGGCAGACTTTTTTGGACCTGTATAATTTATATACGCTTCCTCTACATGGAAAAAATGATTGATGGAAGAATATATTAGCGAGGTAATGATTATAAAAACAATGGGCTTTACCAGGCGCTCGCGGTTATCGCTAATAAACTCCCTGATGCTTCTCCCCGGGTAGATCAAAAGCTCCTTAACTGTATATAAGATCCCTTTTTCGAAATGTAGCAGGTGTTGAATTTCGTGCGACACATAATGCGCATCTACCCTTTTTAATGATCTGGCATGGCCACAATTAGAACAATATTTATCTGTAACAGGGCTTGTACAATTTTTGCAGGTAATAGTATCTAACACGTGTATATAGTATATTAATAAGGTTTTGACTTTGGGGCAAAAGCTTACCACTCAAAATCAAACCAAGATATGGATTATTCGGGTTCCCCGGAGAATATTTTCTGTTTAACTATTCGCCAACTAAACAGGCTATTTTGATTTTGTTATCCTATTAGCTGTATTCTTCAGAATTTGATAGCTTTGGGCATGAAAACATCTGCCCTGCTTGTTGTATTTACACTTTTTTGTTCCGCTACATTTGCACAATCCTTAACATCTATGAAATGGTATAGTAAACCTGTTAAATCGGCTGTGGAGGGTAACACCTTAAAAATGACCGTTGACCCTGGCACTGATTACTGGCAGGTAACACATTATGGTTTTAAAAGAGATAACGGCCCATTCTATTATACAGAACAAGCAGGCAACTTTGAGGCAAGCGTAAAAATTACCGGGGCGTACCAGGAACTGTTCCACCAGGCAGGCCTTATGGTGCGTATTGATAATAAAAATTGGATAAAAACCGGTATTGAGTATGTAGACGGTGTACAAAATGTAAGCGCAGTGGTTACCCGGGAGGTGTCCGACTGGTCGGTAGTGCCAAGGCATGACAGCCCAAAATCTGTTTGGCTAAAACTGTTGCGCAAAGGCGATTATGTAGAGATCAAATACTCTTTTGATGGTGTAAAATACGATATGCTTCGCCTGGCCTATTTCCCGCCAAATGTAAAGGCTATGATAGGTATGGTAGCGGCCGCCCCTGGCAAACAGCATTTTGATGTTACATTTGAGGATTTTAAAGTACAGGAAGTTAAGTAACATTCACCGGCGATTATAAATCCCTACATTTGCACTTTATGAAGCACGAAGATATAATTACCGCATTACACAAAATAGCTACTACCGGCGCGGCGGGTAACCTTACTAAAGACGAGCTTGCCAAGCTAAGATCATATACCCTGATAGATATTTTTAAACCGGATGGTAAAGGCAAAAAAGAAACTTACGGCCTAACCAAAAAAGGGCGTGTAATGCTAAAAGCTAATATAAAGCCCGAAAAAACTGAGGAGGCGGAAGACGGGGATTCAGAATGATCTTATCCCAGATAATTGGGCGGGAAAAGCTTTTGCCCATATTTTTCGGCAATTGCTGTAAACTTCTTCAGGGTTTCTTCATCAATAGGTTGCGGGGCTATATATTCACCCGCTTTTACCGGCTTGCCAATTTCCATAAACATTTCTTCGAGCCCGGCGGGTACAACAGTGCAAAGTAATTTGGCCAGGTTAGCCGATTTATTTTTGAAACAATGCACCATACCACCCAACGGGATATTTACAAAAGCGCCTTTGGTTGCCGTGAACGTTGTTTCTTCGGTTTTCACCTCTACCTCTCCTTCTATCACATAAAACGATTCCTGGAAACCAGCATGTGCATGCGGCCCGGGCCCACCGCCTGCAGGTACCGACATTTCTATCACTGCAAACGCACCATTGGTTTGTTTGCCACTCACCAGTATGCGGTAAATACCGCCCGCTATAGATAGGTTATCACCATCATGCGGACCGGTTGCCACTAAAACGTTTCCTGAATTTTCCATATGCTAGCAACATAAAGTTACGGTAACTGTTCTATAAAAGCAAAAATGATAAACTAACAGGTATATTTAATATATTGCAGTTAGCATATTACATAATACTTGATGAAAAAGCCGGTTAACAACACCTTATCGCGCAGAAAATTTATCGCTGCTTCGGCCATATCAGCCGGGGGATTAGCATTATTATCCGTTAAACCTGCGCTGGCAGATGGCATACTATATCCCCCAAAGCAATATACCGTTCAGCAGGTTATTGACCTGATCATAAAGGAAGGCAACCTCTCGCCTATCCCCGATACGGTTGATACGCTAAAATCAGGCTCGGCAAACCAGGTTGTTACCGGCATAGTTACCACTATGTTTGCCACGGTTGATATTATAAAACAGGTAGCAAAGCTGAATGCTAACTTTATTATAGCGCACGAACCCACCTTTTATAACCATACTGATAACCCCGATTGGGTGAAAGACAACACCGTTGTTAAACAAAAACAGGCATTGCTCAAAAAGCATAACATTACCGTATGGCGTTTTCATGATTATATCCATTCCCTAAAACCTGATGCTATAAGCTACGGAACTGTAAAAAAACTAAACTGGTTACCTTATTTCAAAACCGGCGAAGCAACCATTACCATCCCCCCTGTTACGTTACAGCAGCTGGTTCAGCATTTTAAAACATCGCTGGGGATAGCGCACCTGCGCATTATTGGCAACCCCGAACAAAAATGCAGTCGTGTTACATTATTGCCGGGCGCATGGGGCGGCCAGGAGCAGGTTGGGCACGCCGAAAAGGATAAACCTGATGTATTGGTTGTTGGCGAGCTCTCTGAATGGGAAACTGCCGAATACATACGTGATGCACGGGCAATGGGCTCTAACATGGCTTTAATAATATTGGGCCACGCTTTGAGTGAACAAGCCGGTATGGAATATTTTGTAGATTGGCTTCAGCCAAAATTAAATGGCGTAAAGGTTAGTTATATCACAACCAGCGATCCGTTTACTTGGCTATAGCCCATTTGGAACCTACCTGAAGTATAAAAATCAGGATAACTATTGAAATTGCCAAACAGCATAACAGGGCCGGACTGTATTGATATATATTTACATCGCTTAAAATTGTACATGCCTTTACTAACTATAACAGGCTGTACTTTTTTAAGCGATGTAAATTAAAATGGCACCTATTAATAAACCGCGTCGGGCGCGTTATAGTCGAAAATAAAATCAACTATTTTTTTCAACTCGGGCATTTTTAGTTTAGTGCCTTTGTATTCCCATTTCTCTTTTTCTTTGTCAATGCTTATCTCACCCAAAAAATTCGGGTCGTTGCTATCTGTAGGTTCGTGTGGAACATCCTTATGGTAAAGTTTATTCAGGAATTTTGCTGCAAATATTTTGTATGCGCCGCTTCCCCATACACCTCTTTCAGTAACAATTTCAACGTGCTTCTCGGTTTCGTTTTCTGTACCAACTTTTAAGATCACCATATTGCTTTAAGATTATATTGTTATGACAAAAATACGTGTAAGTTGTTTGATTAATTGTTAACTTTTTGATAAGATAATATTACATTAATACATGGTTCAAAATTAACTAAAAATTGAAAAACAGAGCAACCAGGCCCAATAAAAACGTATAATTTGGTATATTTGATCCCCTTAATTACTGGCGCTAAATAAACTATATAATTGAAATTGCGTTTGCATATACCTATGTGTTTTTATAGAAGTATTGCTGTTATTATACTTTTAGCTACTGCCCCGCAAACGTTATGCGCCGCCCAACCTGTTGCAGATACAATTGAACATTACAATAAGTTAATTTCCCGTTATCGGTACGACAAGCCCGACTCGGCCATTTACTTTGCAAACATTGGGCTTAACCTTGCCAAACAATTAAAAAATTTACCCGGGCAGGCCCTGATGCTTAATCAGCTGGGGATGATAGATGATAATTTAGGGCAGTATGATGATTCTCGAAAAAAATACCTGAAATCTCTTGAACTTTATAAACAGGCAGGCCATACAAAAGGCATGGCTACAGAGAACATTCGCCTGGGTGTGGTTGAGTTGCGCAAAGGCCAGTACGATAAAGCCATTGAATACTTTTTAAGGTCGCTTGATTTAAGCCAGCACAATGGCAACCTGCTTGGCCAAATGGAAAGCTATATTACACTGGGCGAGGCTTTTGCCGGTCAAAAGAAATATCCCGAAGCCATCAGTTATTACCGCACTGCCGAAAAAATAAACGATAGCATCCCCTTTTCAAACCTGTCTCTTAACCTTTTTAATGATATCAGCATAGCCTATCGCGAAACAGGCAAATTTGCCGAGGCGAAGCCTTATTTATTAAAAGGCATTGAACTAAGCAATGTACCCCAATACCAGGGACTAAATATTACCCTAATCAATACGCTTGCATCGGTATATGCTAAAGAGGGCGACATTAAAACATCTATCGAACTGCAAAAATCGGCACTTGATAAAGCCCGGAAGATAAACAATTACATACGCCAGATACAAACCCTAACCGGCCTGGCAACTACTTATGGCAAGGCCGACCCTGCAAATTCCTTATTCTATTGGAAACAGGCCCTGCAATTATCTGAAAATAAGAACGCCTATAAAGAACAAATAGACGAACTGAACGCTATTGCCGATATTTATGAACATCAGCAGGATTATAAAGCGGCTTATAACGCGCGTAAAAAGCAATACCAATTGGCTGATGAGTTCTTCTACAAGAAAATGTCAAAACAGATAGTAAGCCTGCAGGATGCTTTTGAGCTAAACCAGTCAAAGGCCCGTGTGCAGGAATTGCGTTTTGCAAATAACAAACAGGGGCTTGAGCGCAAGGTTACACTAATAATACTGGCCGGGGTTATCATCATCCTTATTATTTTGGCTTTTTATTATTTCAAAACGCGCCACCTAAACCATTTGCTTCACAAAACAAATGCCGATCTGCAGGAATCAAATACGGTTAAGGATAAGCTATTTTCAGTACTGGGGCATGATTTACGTTCGCCTTTTATATCGGTACTTAACCTGTTACAGATCATTGATGACGACCTTGAACCAGAACAACGTAAAGAGATACTGCAACGCCTTGAAATAAATACAACGGCATCTTTAGAAACCCTTGATAGTTTACTTAGGTGGGGGCAAATGCAAATAAAAGGTATCCCCCTAAACCAAACAGCCCTGCAGGTAAACCCCTTAGTACAACGTGCGGTGATCTTTCTTTCGGGAGTTGCCGATACAAAAGGCATCAGGATAATTAACGCGGTAGCTGCTGATACAGTAGTTACAGCTGATGCCGACCATTTTGAATTTATTATACGTAATTTATTATCAAATGCTATAAAATTCAGTAAACCGGGCGGAGAGGTTTTGATAAATACGGCAATTAGTGATACTGAGGTAGCCATTACCGTAAATGACAGCGGGATTGGTATAGAGCCCAACAAATTAAAAAATTTGTTTAACCGTGGTACAGAAAGCACACGCGGCACAGGCAACGAAGCCGGTACCGGCCTTGGGCTGTTATTGTGTAAGGAGTTTGTAGAAATAAACGGCGGCAGCATAACTGCCGAAAGCAAACCCGGGGTAGGCTCCGCATTTACTATAAAGCTAAAAAAGGCCTGATAGCTTATTCGGGCTTTTTCGCCTCTTCATCATCCACTTCCCGTTCAACCACCAGGCTGCATTCGCCAACAAATATGGCTAATGCGCCAATTGCTGCCAATACCGGTGCTACAACTGCAGCCACCACCCCAATAGTTAACGGAAAATGAGCCAATGTTTTTCCGTATTTATCATTAATACTGATGCTGGTAATGTTGCCCTCTTCAATAAGCTCTTTAACTTTATTGACCAGGTTTTTACCGTGCAGGCTAAAGGTTTCTTTTGTTGTCATATTGGTGATATTAAACCCTCCCTAAAGTTACAATGATTTTTGCATGGCCACGGCAGTGTCCGGGCAAACATGCGTAAATTCTGATGCCGCTTTTACTTCTTCCGGGATATCCATACGGGCAATGTGCTCATATCCTTTATACTCAAAGTAATCTTTAGCGGTTTCGGTGAGCAAATAAATTGCACCGAGCCCTTTCTCTGTAGCCAGCGTTTCTATTCTTTTAAGCAATGCAGCGCCAATACCCTTATTTTTTAAACTGCTGTTAACCGCCAACGAACGTAATAAACCATAATTACCATAAATTTCTAAACCCACAACTCCTGTTATGGCGTTATTATCTATCGCTACAAAAAAGTTGTTAAGCAATCCAGGTAGATCAACTGTCGGTAATTCTTGAGCAGCTAATAGCTCAATTACTTCGTCTCTGTACAGCTCTGCGGGTTTTATTTCCATATTCATACGTAATTTATAGATATAAGCAGATACCTTTTAGATTGTTTTGATATGTAACATTAACCTATTAGGAAAGACTTTTGCATATAACAAACTTACAGGCCCTAAGCATTACAGTTTATAGGGCGTGGCCAATGTTAACGCTATCAGGCCACGCTCAGCAAAGGCAATTCTATTACATAGGTTACACCTTTGCCGGGCATGGTATCAATATCAAGGCTGCCGCCAATATAGGCAATACGCGATTCAATATTTTTGAGCCCCAGGCCTTTACTGGTTTTAAACAGCGTTTCCTTATCAAAACCAATACCATCATCTACTATCATCAGGGTTAGTTCGGTATCATGGTTCACCAGTTCAATATGGATATTTTTTGCCCTGGCGTGTTTAAACACGTTTGATATGATCTCCTGAACGCTGCGGTAAAGCATAAGCGTGGTTGTTTTATCAATGGCAATTACATCTGTATTTACCCATTCGGTATAAATATTTACCAGTTCCTTATTGTTTATCCTGCATATAAACTCTTCAATTGCCTCCCGCAGGTTTTTGTTAAGGATATATGGCGGCATCATACTGTGCGAGAGGTCGCGCACCTCTTTTATCGAATCGTCCAGCATTTGCAGGGCGGCATTATCATCTGCATTATTAGCCCCATCCAGTTGCGCAAACTCCAGCTGCCGGCGTGCGCTGCAAAGTAACTGGCCAATACCATCGTGCAGTTCGCGGGCAAGGCGCTGGCGTTCGTTCTCCTCGGCGTCCATAATGCCCCGGGCGCGCAGGTGTTCTTCTTCCAGCATGGCCTCGCGGAAACGTGCCTGTTGCTTAACCCTGTACCTGTTGTAAACAAGGTAAAATATAATGGCTGTAAAAACGATAGTTGCAATTAAGGCATATATACCTATCTGGTTGCGGCTAAGCTCGGCCTGCTGCTCTTTTGACTGGGCGGTGAGCAGTTTGTTCTGCTGTTCTTTTTTAACGGTTTCGTACCTGGTTTGCAGTTCTTCAATATCCTTGTTATGCTTGGCATCCATTGCCTTTTCTTTTAGCTCAAGGTGCTGCTTTTGATAGCCATACGCCTGTTTAAATAAACCCTGTGCGGCGTAAGTTTGCCCAAGTATTTCATAACCGTACAGCTCAAGCTCGGTATATTTTAATGCCTTTGCACCGCTAACCGTTTGCAGGAAATTTTGGGTAGCTTCTTTAAACCGGTTTTGTTTAAGGTATATCTCGCCCATATTGGTAATGGCCAGCACCTCGCCCACTTTATCGCCTACGCCTGCCCGTAGTTGTTTGCTTTCGCCAAGTGCCCTTAACGCAGCATCCAGCTCGTTTTTGCCAGAGAGCGCCGAGGCCTGATAATCGAGCGCGTACGACATGCCCAGCTTATCGTTTATGTTTTTATACAGCTCATAACTGTTTTTAAAATATACAATGGCACTATCAAGTTTTTCGCTGTCTAAAAACATCAAGCCACGGTTGTTTACGGCGGTTGGCAGTTGCCTTTTATTGTTTATGGCAGCTGCATATTGTATAGCCTTTTTACTTACCTCATCTGCCTCCTTAAACTTTTTTACACGCAGGTAAAAAATGGTCATATCAGAATATAGCTCGGCCAGGCCGCTGGTATCTTTTACGCTTGTGTAAAGGCGTTCAGATTCAAAGTACCAGCGCAGGCACTCATCATACTTGCCAGACAGGTAATTACCCAGGCCACGTACAAACGCGCCTTCGGCCTCAAGCTTGGTTTGCTTATCCGCCTTTGCTTTTTCGTAGGCTTTTGTTGAATAAGCAATAACTTTAGCGAAATCTTTGGTTTTATTAGCCCGGGCCGAATCAAGTAGTTGCCTGGTAGTTTGTGCCGATATGTTAAGGCTGATAAATGCAATAAACAGTACGGTTAAGGGGATACGGTACATGATATGGTTTTAATTATTACCCTGAATGTAGACACTATTGCTTCGCTAAAAGCGATTTATTATCAAAATACTACATATGTAGTACGCCAAAACCCGGTTATTGAGGTTTTTAAGAACTTGTTACCCTTTTGGGTTGTATAATATTATATATCTTACCTGTATGAAAATTTTTCAGCAAACGCTTGATCTGCCCCAAAAACGCAGGGGCTTCCATATCATTACTTATGAGGTTATAGAAGCGCTGCCGCAACTCCATGACATTAAAACAGGCATTTGCCAGGTGTTTATACAGCATACATCGGCTTCGTTAAGCATCAATGAAAATGCCGACCCTACCGTAAGGCAGGATTTTGAAATGTACTTTAACAAAGCTGTACCCGAGAACGACCCCGACTACCGACATGATGATGAAGGCCCCGACGATATGCCCGCGCACCTCAAGGCGGCCATGCTGGGTTGCTCGGTAACCATCCCTATCCGCAACGGGCGGCTGGCCCTCGGGACCTGGCAAGGCATCTATTTATGCGAACACCGTAACCATGGTGGCACAAGGCGACTGGTTATTACTGCCTGGGGGGAGTAATGGAATCCTGAGCCTATCCGGAAGAATGTCGTTAAACCCTTATTCGCTTTTTATTGGCATTGCGAAGCCGGAAAAGGTCGAATCAAGGTCGAAAAAAGGCGAAAAAAAGTCATTTTTTGGTGGATTTTTCCCGTTAATTTTTTACCCCACATGCTTCCTGATCTTAATAAACACCAGCTTGCTGGTTGGGCAGTTGCTCTTATCGGCAACGCTGTTTACAGGCACTAAAACGTTCCCTTCGGGATAATAAGTTGCCGTGTTTCGTTCGGGGATATTATAAGGAACGATGATAAAAAGGCGGGCAACGCGCTCTATGCCATCATAGTAATTAAACAGGTCTACTTTATCGCCCTGCATTAAACCGGCTTTGGCAATATCTTTAGGGTTCATGAATATCACCCGGCGTTCGTTATGGATGCCACGGTACCTGTCGTCCATACCGTAAATGGTTGTGTTAAACTGGTCGTGACTGCGGATGGTGGTCATCATGTACTCATCATCAGCCATTTTATGCTCAGGTAACTGTGTAATGGTAAATGGAGCCCTGTCCTTAAACTTCTCTGTTTCAAACTTACCTTCACGTGCCCCATTGGGCAGGTAAAAGCCCCCCGGGAGGCGCACACGCTGATTGTAGTTCTCAAAACCGGGTATTACTTTGCCTATATCATCACGTACGGCATCATAACTGTTGGCAAACCTATCCCAATCAATAACAGTACGTTTAGCCAAAGTTGCTTTAGCCAGCCCGCACACTATTTGTGTTTCGTTCAGCAGATCTTTTGATACCGGCTCCAATACCCCTTTCGACATTTGTACCACCCCCATCGAGTTTTCGCAGCTGATGAACTGATCTTCGCCGTTTATCACATCCTTATCGCTGCGGGCAAGTGTAGGCAGTATTATCGCTTCCTCGCCATGTACCAAATGGCTACGGTTTAATTTGGTAGATACATTCACGCTCAGTTCCAGCTTGCGCATAGCATCGGCAGTATAAGTAGTATCCGGTGTAGCCGAAAGGAAATTGCCCCCCATGGCAAAAAATACCTTTAGCTTGCCCTCCTGCATGGCTTTTATAGATTCCACTACGTCAAAACCGTTTTGTTGCGGCGGGGTAAAGCCATAAACTTCCTGTAACTTATCTAATTGTTCTTTTTTAGGTTTATCCCATATCATCATAGTGCGGTTACCCTGCACATTACTATGGCCGCGTACAGGGCATAAGCCTGCCCCTGCCTTGCCTATACTGCCTTTAAGCAGGGTAAGGTTCACAATTTCTTTAACCGTGTCTACGCCGTTCTTATGCTGCGTAACACCCATGGCCCAGCAAATAATAATTTTGCTTTTGTATTTTAACAGATCGGCTGCTGCCTTTACCTGCTCAACCCGTACACCGGCAGCGGCGCATAAAGCATCTACATTAAAGTGTTTTACACGCTCTATAAACTCAGTATACCCAACGGTGCTTTTCTCAATAAATTCCTTATCGAATACCTTACCCGGTTCTTGCTGCTCTGCATCGTATAAAAGCCTTTCCACGGCTTTAAGTAAGGCCATATCACCATTTATTTGTACCTGCAGGTATAAGTCGGCCAGTTGGGTGGTAATACCCATAATACCTTTAACCGCTTGGGGGTTTTTAAAGCCCATCAGCCCGGCTTCGTGCAGCGGGTTTATGGCTATGATCTTTGAGCCTTTATTTTTGGCTTTCTCCAAAGCGGTAAGCATCCTGGGGTGGTTGGTACCCGGGTTTTGCCCAATGATGATGATCACATCAGTATCGTAAAAATCATTAAGGGTAACAGTGCCTTTACCTATGCCAATAGCCTCGGCAAGCCCCACACTGGTAGATTCATGACACATATTAGAGCAATCGGGCATGTTATTGGTGCCAAATTCACGCACAAAAAGCTGATAAACAAACGATGCCTCGTTACTGGTACGGCCCGATGTGTAAAATGCCGCTTCATCAGGTGATGCCAGGCTATTTAATTTATCACCAATTTTATGAAAAGCATCATCCCAGCTAATGGACTGATAATGCGTACCGCCTTTTGGCAGATACATTGGCTGCGCGATACGCCCTTTTTTACCAATTTCCATATCATCCAGCTTAGCCAGGTCGATAACGGAGTTTTGTGCGAAAAATTCAGGTGTTAACTTCTTTGTGGTGGCTTCTTCGGCTAATGCTTTGGCCCCGTTCTCGCAATACTCAGCTACCGGCGAACGGTCGTCGTCAGGATCAGGCCAGGCACAACTGGAACAATCAAACCCACCCTTCTGGTTCATTTTAAACAAAGCCCCGGGGCCGCGTACAACACCGGTTTCTTCAAAAACATCCGCTAATGCTGCTGCTACAGCGGGAATACCGGCAGCCCATTCTTTAGGTTTGGTAACCTTTAATTTATGCAGCGCTTCCGGGTTCTCGGCGGCGGGTTGCTCCTTAGTTTCTTTGCTCATAATTATTAGCTAAAGGGTTTGGATAGTTATCGCTCTGGTCTTCATCTACCTCATCAAGGCAGGTAAAATCTTTCTCCACCAGTAAATGCAATTCATCTGTTTTTCGTTCAAAACCAACCTGATCAGTGCCTGTCCATTCATCGGCCATATTTGGGGGCACCAGCATGGTAATAATGTTATTTTTAAATGATGCTGATAATTCGGCTTCTGCAGTTCGTTGCAGAATGTAGGTGAGCTCATCATCGCCTATCTGTACCTTCTCTTTAAAAAAACCATCCCGTGCAAATGCCTCTACCTCGCTGCGGGTTAGCCTGTACCGTAGTCCGTTATTTTTGATACGAATTTTCATAATTTGGTATTAAAATGCGCTGTGGCGCTGTATAAATATTGAACCGCTGCCCGCGAAGAAAGCCTGCCAGCGTAATGTTAAACTCTTGTGCTAACTGCACCGCTAAACTTGATGGCGCACCAACCGCGGCAATAATATTAATACCCGCCATAGCGGCTTTTTGCACCAGTTCAAAACTGGCGCGGCCGCTTAACAACAATACCGTATTATCCAACGGCAGGCTTAGTTGATTTATGGCTGCACCGATCAGTTTATCCAAAGCATTGTGCCGCCCCACATCCTCGCGGACTAACAGCAAGTCGCCATTCGTGGTAAATAAAGCGGATGCATGCAGGCCGCCGGTATCAGCAAAAACCTTTTGATGCCGTCGTAATTTATCGGGTAGATTAGTTATAATTTCAGTTGAGATAAAATTATTATCTAACTGTCCATCAATATAATTACTAACAGTACGTATAGCGTTTATTGAACCTTTACCGCAAACCCCGCAGCTGGATGTTGTGTAGAAATTGCGCTCTGTGTTTTGCAAATGCGGAGTTATGTTTTCGGCCAGGCTAACCTGTATTACATTCTCGCGGTTATCGGCGCAGGCTATAAAGCAATGTTCTGCAGCCTGGATATCTGAGGCTTTTTTAATGATACCTTCAGTAAATAAAAAGCCTGTGGCCAACTCTGCATCATTACCGGGCGTGCGCATGGTAACGGAAATATTCTGCACTTTGCGCTCCCCTGCCGGGCCGTGCTCTAAACGGATCTCTAAAGGTTCTTCGATAGCGATAGCATCTGATAGCTCTTCGCTTATGCCATCAGTTACCCTTGTAACCTGTATTTGCTGAACGGCGTTGTTGGCCATAATCAAATATACAATTTGGCAGTAAATATTGTTCTTGTTTAACATAACTATGGCATGATAAGTTATGTTATGAACAAGATTGTTGCATATTTGTAACACGGATAAATTATGGAGATCAACATACTGGCATTCGGCATTGCCAAAGACATATTCGGGGTATCAAGCATTAGTGTTGAAGTATCCGAGCAAGGAAATATTGCAACACTTAAAGCCCTGCTTGAAGAAAGATATCCCAAGCTAAAGCAACTTGCCAGCTACATGGTAGCCGTGAATAATGAATATGCTGAAGATAAACTTATTATTACCGAACGTGATGAAGTGGCGATAATCCCGCCGGTAAGCGGAGGATAAATGCAAACCCAGATAGAAATACATGCCGAACCTTTAAACATCCAGCAATGCATTGATTGGGTAATGTCGCCTGACTCTGGCGGGATTGATGTTTTTATAGGCACCGTGCGTAATGCCACCAAAGGCAAAACTGTGCTAAAACTTGAGTTTGAAGCTTATAATAAAATGGCTATCAGTGAAATAAATAAAATAACCAAACAAGCATTTAAACAATGGCCGGTACAAAAAGTATTAGTTCATCACCGTACCGGTACGCTGCAGGTTGGTGAGATACCGGTTATTATAGCGGTATCTGCCGCGCACCGTGATGCTGCTTTTGAGGCATGCCGATATATTATTGACACCCTGAAACAAACCGTACCTATCTGGAAAAAAGAATTTTTTGAAGATGGAGAGGTTTGGGTAGCCGCGCATCCGTGAACCGGAATTTAAGATTTGCGTCATTGCGAGGAGCGATAGCGACGTGGCAATCTTCGATAGAAAAGTCGGCAGCATGAATGTCGAAGATTGCCACGCTTCGCTCACAATGGCGCACTTTTTACCAACTACCTAACCCGCCTTCCAAAGAATATGCCTTAACCCCCGGTAATTTCTGTTGAAGTAGTTTTACAGCTTCCCCGCTCCTTTTGCCTGATGAACAATAGAATACATAGGTTTTACCGGGCTTAAACTCATCAAGATTATCCTCTACCTCGTCCAACTCAAAGTGCATGCCTCCTATATCAAACTCATCGCGCTCCTGGTCGGTACGTACGTCAACGAGTTCCAATGTATGAGTTGCCAACCCTTCTTTTGTTGCTTTGGCGTTAATGGTGAGGATCTCTGTAGTTTGCTGCAAGGCGGTAATTTTAGTTTTGGTTGATGCACCTAATTTGATCATCCTGCTTTGCATGGTTTGGGCGTCGAACAGTAACACTTTACCAATAAGGATCTCACCGGTATTTGTAATGAGCTTTATAACCTCATTAGCCTGCATACAACCAATTATTCCGGCCAGTGTGGGTATCACACCACCTACCGAGCAGTTAGGCACCTGCGTGGCATCTACCTGCGGGTACAGGTCGCGGTAATTGGGCGAATAGCTGCCATCTTCGGTTAGTACGTTCCAAACGGCAACCTGCCCTTCAAACTGGTAAATAGCCCCGTACACTACGGGCTTGCCGGTTAGTACAGCAGCATCGTTCAGTAAATAACGGGTCTCAAAATTATCGGTGCCGTCTACAATAACATCATAGGCATCAATTATTTGCAACACATTGGCTGAAGTTATTTTATCTATTACTGGCAATAAAGTAATATCCGGATTTTGCTCTTGCAATCGCTCACATGCTACCTCTGCTTTTAGCTGCCCCGCGTCTGCCGGATTGTATAATATCTGCCTGTGCAGGTTACTTATCGAAACAATATCAAAATCAGCAATGCCGATAGTGCCTACACCAGTTGATGCCAGGTACTGAGCGGCGGGGCAACCCAGGCCGCCTGCACCTACTACCAGTACTTTTGCCTGTTTTAAAAGCTGCTGCGCCGTTTCACCGAAACCGGGCAGTGCTACCTGGCAACTATATCGCAACAGATCAGGATGCATGGTTTGTGGCAATTTTTTGATGAAGGATACGCTTTATCTTTTCCAGTTCTTCGGGTGTGTTTACATTAGCTAAGGCATCCGGGTTGGGCGATTGCAACACTGCTACATCGCTGTTTATAAGCACCTTACGCGGGCAGGAATACCCTTGCGCTAAATATTGAAGTAACACCGGATAACTTTTTGGCTCATAAATAGTTATCAATGGTTCGGGGAAGCCTTTATAATCACTTTTATAAGCCGTAGCAATAGTGGCTGTGTTGCGGTTATTTACCAAATGCTCTATCACATCAGCATCTACTAAAGGCAGGTCGCAGGCTATAACCAGCCATGCCGCATCCGGCTGATCGCGAAATGCAGAGAGGATAGCGCCAAAGGGCCCAAGACCGATAAAGGTATCTGGCAGACTTGCATAATCGGCACTTATCGTCTTTTGCTGCTCCTCATCCCGGCAGGAAATATAAACCTGCTGGCAATACTTTTTCAGCAGGTCGGCCATGTGGTAACGCTGTTCTTTACCGTACCAGTTTACCCCACCTTTATCAAAACCCATACGGGTACTTTTGCCACCGGCCAACACCAATCCGTTTAAAACGGGTTTGGCTTGCTGTAATTTTTCTTGAAAAAATTCTACGATCTGCCGGGTATCGTTATTTAAACTCAGCACAGGGATCTGCTCCCAATTAGGGATAGCCTCCTGTATATAATCAAACACGCCTTCGGCATTATCAGCAAAAAGGAAAAGCTGCACATTGGTCAATTGCTCAAGCCTGCGCTGCAGGGAAGCTTTTTTGTTGCTATCGATAATAACCACCTGCGCTTTTGCTGGCTGATGGTTCCCATTAACCAATACCAGATCCATAGCCGAAAATAGTTCGCGCTGTGTAAATGGTGTTAAGCCCGCTTTATAATTTAGTTGACTATGGTTAAGCTGATCTGTATACTCTAACGCTGCGCCACTGGCAAGTTTGCCGGGCATGCCAACCACCGTATCATCATTGTGCGAAGTATCGGCATATGCGCATTGGTATTGGGGCGATAAGGCAGTGATCAGCTGATCGGCCAGGAACTTAATCACCGTACAAGGCCCGCCTAAAATAGCCCATTCGTTCCGGCCGAAGTTACCCATGGCGGGCCGGGCAATGTTGGTGTGCTTTTTATGCTCGTTTAAAATCACGCTTACCTCCTGTTTTTGAGATCAGTTTGGTTTCCTTTATCACAATATCATGGCTCATGGCCTTACACATATCGTACACGGTTAGGGCCGCAATTGATGCACCAACCAGTGCTTCCATTTCAATACCTGTTTTGGCTGTAATACTTGCCGTACATTCAATAATTACTTCATTTGTTTCAGATAACTCAATAGTAACCTTACAGTTATCCATACCAAGCGGGTGGCAAAGCGGTATCAGGTCGCCGGTTTTTTTGGCGGCCATAATACCGGCAATAACAGCCGTTTGAAACACCGAACCTTTTTTAGTTTGCAGGTCGCCTCCAACCAGATGCACCAATACTTCATGAGGCAATACCACAATACTGCGCGCGGTGGCCGTACGGTGTGTAATTGCTTTGGCAGATACATCAACCATGGTAGGGTTATCGTTTTTATCTAAATGACTGAAATTTGATTCCACTGATTTTATTTCTTTGATTTCACCGATTACTTGATTACACCGATTTGAATAAGCGAATTTTGAATACCTCTCCTGCTTTAAATTCATTTCGCTCTAAAGGCAGTTCCATAAAAGCATCGGTATCAGCTAAGTTAGCAAAATCACCCGATCCGTTCCCTTCAACGGGCTGTGCCGATAAAATACCTTGTTTTGTAAAGTTAAGCTTTACCTGTAAAAAGTATTTTAATGGCGGTGTAAAAATAAAATCATGGGCTAATTGGGCGTATACATGCGCCTTTGCAGGCAAGCCAAGCACAGCATCCAACCACAATAAAAAATAACGGTGCAGGCACATAAACGTAGCAACAGGGTTACCGGGGAATGCGAATACCAGTGCACCATTATCATGCCTGCCAAACCAAAACGGTTTGCCGGGACGCTGCTGCACCTTATGGAACAGCTTTTTTACCTGAAGTTCTTCCAGCGCCTGCGGGATATAATCAAACTTACCCATGCTGATACCGCCGCTTAGCAGTATTACATCATAACTTTGCAGGCAGTTCTGCAATTGCTGTTTGGTTATTTCCGGATCATCAGGAATGTGCAGCATATCGGCATTCAGCCCATGTTGCTTTAAAACCGCTTTTATGGTGTAATTATTCGATTTTCTTATTTGATAATCGGAGGGCGAATCGGCCACATCTACCAATTCGTCGCCTGATGATATGATCATTACTTTTGGCCATTTTTTAACTAGCAGATGAGCTTTCCCTACCGATGCAGCTAAACTAATGATGGCAGGTGTTACGTATTGATTTGCAGCAGCTACAATATCGCCTTGTTTTTTATCTTTTCCCTTTTGGTGGATATTTTGCCCCTGTTTAATATCGGTTATAAGCAGCCTTGCAGTGCCGTTTTCTATCTCCAGGTCTTCATACCGAATAATAGTATCAACCGATGCAGATAAAGCAGCGCCGGTCATGATCTCGATGCATTCATTCGCATCGTTAATATCAATAGGTTGCTCACCTGCTGCCTGTGTTATTTTAATTTTAAATGTAGAGATACCCTGTTCAATAGCTTTATAGGCTATCGCGATGCCATCCATGATTACCCTGTTATAGGGTGGCAGGTCACGGTCGGCTTCGATAGCTTCTGCCAAAACACGGCCAGGCGCCAGTTCGAAGGGCACGGTTTCGGTACCGTAATCTTTTAACTGAGCAAGTATTATAAGCTCGGCTTCTTCTACCGTTATCATTATTTAGTTAATTTAGCCACCAATAGTAGCCATTGATTCATGAAAGTTTTGATTCTCCAGACGTTTTCGTTCTGCCTCCCAGCCGTCCTTCTCGCGTACATTAAAGGCGGCACGTAAAGTTTCTTCCAATTTAACATCGTTCATCCCCAAACGCATCAGGTCTTTTATATTCAGCACACCGTCATCGTAAAGACAATTTTTTAAAACACCCTGAGGTGTTATACGGATACGGTTACATGTACCGCAAAACGTACGCGAATATGCCGCTATAATACCCACACTGCCCTTATGACCGGTGATATGGTAATTATACGAAGTTGAAAACTGAGGGTCGGGCACTTTTTGAATATCTGCGAAGCTTTGTCGGATCTCGTCAAAGATCCTTACATAATCCCACACTATGCCACTATAACTGTGCCCCTCGCCATTAAAAGGCATTTCTTCAATAAAACGCACGCTGACCGGTAAATCTTTGGTCAGTTGTACCAGCGGAAGTATATCCTGCGTATTTTTACCAGCCATTACCACGGTATTTATCTTAACCTCAATATCGTGCTTTAAAAGCTGCTGCATGGTTTCCATTACGCTGGCAAACTCATCGCGGCGGGTAATGGCAAAAAAGCGATTGGCATCCAAAGTATCTAAACTCAGGTTTACCGAGCGCACACCTATCGCTTTTAGTTCGGCCACATGCGGGGCTGTTAAAACACCATTTGTGGTGAGGCTTAACTCTTTTAGCCCATCCAGTTTAGAAAGCGCTGTAAGCAGCTGCATAATGTCCTTGCGTACAAATGGCTCGCCACCGGTAATGCGGATCTTTTCGACACCCATTTTAACCAGCAAAGTACAAGCCTGCAGCATCTCCTCGTAGGTCATCAGTTCCCTGCGCGATAGCCAGTTCAATCCATCCTCGGGCATGCAATAAAAACAGCGCAGGTTGCAGCGGTCGGTAACAGCCAGCCGCAGGTAATTGATCGTTCGTCCGTGGTTATCTAAAAGCATTGCTACTAATTAAACGCAAAAAAGACGCGATGTTTCGCGTCTCTAAACTTTATTATTTTACTACCGAAAATTTATATATCGATTGTGTTTTATAGGTTTGGCCTGGCTCTAACTCTGTAGACGGGAACGTAGGCTGATTTGGTGAATCAGGGTAGTGCTGTGTTTCCAGCGCGAATGAGGTACGGAACTCATCTTTTTTGCCGCCCTTCATCACATTTTGCGCCTGCATAAAGTTACCGCTGTAAAACTGCAAAGCAGGTTCTTCGGTAAAAACTTCCATTTTTATGCCGCTTTTATCACCAATTACGGTAGCAATAGGTGTGGTGATATCATGCTTGCTCAACACAAAATTATGGTCGTAACCTTTACCATCTTTTAGCTGGATGTTATCTGTATTGATACGCGCCCCAATTTTTGTGGGTTTTGTAAAATCAAACGGTGTACCGGCTACGGCCTCTATTTTACCTGTCGGGATAAGCGTGCTATCTACCGGGGTGTAGTTATCGGCAGCTATTTGTACGGTATGGTCTAAAATAGTACCGCTGCCTTCGCCATTCAGGTTAAAAAAGGCGTGGTTGGTAAGGTTTACCACTGTGGTTTTGTCTGTAGTAGCCAGGTAGCTCACCTTCATGGCGTTATCATCGGTAATCTGGTAAGTAACTTTCACATTCAAATTACCGGGAAAACCGCCCTCCATGTCTTTTGCAAGGTAACTTAACTCTAAAGTAGCGCTGTCTATCTGTTTGGCATCCCAAACCACTTCCTGAAAACCGGGATGCCCGGCATGCAGGGTGTTAGGCCCATTGTTGGTAACCAGTGTATATTCTTTACCGTTTATTTTGAATTTCCCTTTAGCTATACGATTGCCATAACGGCCAATGGTTGCACCATAGTATGGTTCTTTTGAGTTAATAAAACCGTCAACGCTTTCAAAACCTAAAACAACATCTGTCAACTTACCATCTTTGTTGGGCACAAGCAGGCTTACAATACGGCCACCATAATTGGTAACGGCTGCTTCTACGCCATTTTTGTTTTTAAGGATGTAAAGGTGTGTTTGTTTCCCATTGATGGTTTTCTCGAAGGCAGATGCCGGTGGTAACTGTGGTGCGGTTGCGGTACTGTCGGTCATGGTATTAGTTTTTTTAGCTGATTGATTACAGGCAGCAACAAATATGCTTCCCGAAATTGCGAGGGCTAAAATTGGTTTTTTAAATGAGTTTAGCATAATATTTTTATAATTATTGTAGTATTTTATTTGTTCTGCGATGGTATTGTTAACAAAGCACCCTCTTTAACAGGTTCGCCAAAATTTGGTGTACCATCTTTATTCCAACTGAACTTTTGCATACGGGGCGACCGGTAACCGCCGCAACCCTGCCCCGGTTTTGAGTTGGCATGATACAAGATCCAGTCCTCCCGCCCATCGGGAGATTTAAAGAACGAATTATGGCCTGGCGCATACACATCATTCTTAACAGATTTTTTGAAAACGGGTTTTGCCGATTTTTTCCATGAGCGAGCATCAAGCAGGTCGCTATTGGCAGATGCGGTAAGAATGCCCAATGCATAAAAATCCGTCCAACAGCCGCTGGCGGAGTAAATAAGGAATAACTTATTACCGTGTTTTAGTATCTCGGGGCCTTCGTTTACGTTCACATGCGGCGGCTTGCTGTCCTTTCCTAAGTCGCCGTATTTTTCCCAATCGTAAAGCGGACTTGAGATCTTTGAACGTTTACCCTCAATTGTCCAGGCGTTTTTCATTTTAGCGATATAAATATCCTGCTGCCCGTTCTCGTCGCCTTCCCATCCGGCCCAGATCATGTATAACTGGCCTTTATGTTCGAAAATCGAGCCGTCTATCGCCCATTTATCACTATCATCACCTACTTTACCTTTAAAGGTCCATTCGCCGGTAAGCGGGTCGGGCGAAGCATTTTCCAGTACATATAAGCGGTGATGGTTATTATCGCCATCATCGGCAGCAAAATACATATACCACTTATGGTTAATATAATGCAATTCGGGCGCCCAAAGCTCTTTGGAATAAAGGGTATTGGCAGGTGGGGTCCAAATGGTTTTCTTTTCGGCGGATGCCAGTTGGGCCATATTTTTGGTTTTCCAGATCACCAGATTATTCTGGGTAGAATTTGTGTAGTAGTAATAACCGTTGTGGTAAATCACCCATGGGTCGGCCCCCGATGGCAACAGCGGATTAGTAAATGTTTTTTGCTGTGCGAAAGAGATCTGCGTACCAATAATAAACACCAAACAGATTAATAGTCTTTTCATCATCTATAAATTTAATGCATCGGGCCCTAAAACAGCGCTATCGCAAATATAGGTTGGCACTATGCCCGTGGCCGATATGCGGTTCTCATAATCAGATGCCTGGGTATTCCCTGTAAGTACCAGCACAGTATCAAGGCCAAACTTGTTACCGCCAATAATATCTGTTTGCAGGGTGTCGCCTACCATTACAATTTGTTTTTTACTGATAGAGCGGTAATCGCGGATCAGATCATAAGCAAACATAAACATCTGCGAGTCGGGCTTGCCAAAACGGATGAATTTTTTGCCTACAATGGTTTCTATCATCTGTGCTATACCGCCAATGGCAATCCCCACATCGCTTTTTGATACCGGGTATGCATAATCTGTATTAGCCACAATAGCCGGGATGGTGCGTTTACGCAGCAGGTTAACAGTTTTGTTAAGGTCTTCGCACCAGTCAAAACCCTCATCATCCATAAACACCAGCACATTCACTTTATCAATGTTAGTGCTGTTTATATCGCGTACGGGCAAAGTGTGCAAGCCTGCGCTCTCCAGGTAATGCGCCGAATCTTCGGTGCCCAGGTACGCTACAATACCATCGTTTACCTTTAAGTCCAGGTATTCTTTGGTGAGCATACCCGATGAGATGATCCTGTCGGATGTAACAGCGTAAAGCCCTTTATCGTGGTATGATTGTGCCAATTGGCCCGGGCTGCGAGACGCATCGTTGGTTACAATATAATATTCTTTTTTCTGCGCTTCAAGGTACTCAAAAGTACGTTCAATACCCGGTACCAAGCCGCTATGCGTTTTTAAAACGCCAAAAGCATCGAAAAAAATGATCTCGTAGCGGTCAATAATCGATTTAAAATCTTCAATGCGTTTCATATACTGGTAAATGTTATAATCCTAAAGCTTTAATAATCACTTCGGCATCGAAGTCCCTGTCAACCGATGGCAGGTAAATCTCTATTGCTTCAGCCTGCAGTTTTTTAGCATATTGTTCGTTAAAAAAATACTTCCCGTCCTTTATCACATAATTCAATATAAAAAAGCGGTACGCTTCTTTCAAAAACCTGATCTCATCTGCTGTGATGGGGTTAACCTCGTGATATTCTTTCAGGAAGGTGATAAACCGATCTTCCATCATAGGGCCTATCACATAACTAAAAACGGTACGGTCTCCGGCATCAGATACCACGCGGCTAAAAAAGTAAAAGTCGAGCAGGCGGTAACTCATCCTAAACCAATCGTAATCCCATCTGGAGTACAATTCAAGTTCGGGTGTAACAGAGAAGTTGCCGATATTCCAATCGATAAAAACCGGAATTATCTCGAACGATTTCATGTTATACCGCGACCTGTTTTTAATAAACTGCTCACAATGATGTTTTATCAATTCGGCATTGCCAAATTTGCCAGGATTTTTCTCTAACTGGCGCTGCAGGTCGTAAATATCGGTACGTAACGTTTTAGATGATTTTGGCAATACATTTTTAACGCGCGAACAAGCTTTATGAAACTTACCCAACTGTATACCCAGTTTTTTTATCTGATCGTTATCAAGGCGGCGGGGCAACCTGTCTAAAATACGGGTTGGGTTGTAAAACACCACCCAGGCATCGTCTTTACCGTGTTTGTAACGATATACGTATACCCTATTGTTCTTAAGCAGTGATTTTGAAAGCAGGTTCTCGAACGGATAAAGCAGGTTATTTGATAAGGACTGGATGATACGGTGATCCTCCTTAAAATGTTCAAACTTGCCAAAAAATGAAAGTTTGGCAATAATGATATCCTCATCATGAAACGTGATGCGATAAACGTGATTGGTAGAAACCATCGCACTGATATCTTCAATATCCCTGATGGTTTTAGAACTATCGTAGCCTTCCCAGGCCGATTTTATAATGAGATGAAAGTCCACTTTAGATTGGGTTTATAATTGCATAGATAGGTTATTTAACCACAAAGGGCAAATTATATAGTTTAATTAACCACAGAAGGCACAGGGTTTTTCACAGTGTTCACAGAGATTCATTCATAAGCGGTAATGAGTCATATATGTTATTTCATTTTCAATCATCCAATCTCTGCGTTTCTCTGTGGTTTCAACCTCTGTTAACTCTGTGGTAAAAAAACAACAAACTATATCGACTCGAAATACCTCTTCAGCTCCCAATCGCTTACGCTTTTGGCGTATTGGCGATGTTCCCACAGGCGGGTATTGGTGAAATGTTCCACAAAACCTTCTCCAAACAATTCTTTGGCAATGGCGGATTGCTGCATAGCTGTTGCTGCATCATAAAGGCTTGCATGCAAGCTCCCGTTGCTTTTATTTTGATAGCCGTTGTCAATAGTTGGGGCTGTATCAAGTTTTAACTTATGTTTTATACCGTATAAGCCCGATGCCAGAGCCGCTGCAATGGCTAAATATGGGTTGGTATCTGAACCCGGGATGCGGGTTTCCAGCCTGGTGGCTGTTTTTGATGTATTGATAACCCGTAATGCCGTAGTACGGTTATCTATCCCCCAGGTGATGGTGGTCGGCGCCCAGGCACCTTCAACCAGGCGTTTATAACTATTGATGGTTGGCGCATACATAGGCAGCAAATGCGGCAGGCAATAAAGCTGGCCGGCAAGGTATTGCTTATGTAACTCGCTCATTTTGTTTACATCTTTGTCATCATAAAATAAATTCTCTGATCGGTCTTTTGTCCACAAACTTTGGTGGATATGGCCGCTGCAACCCGGCAAATCCTGGTTCCATTTAGCCATAAAGGTTGCGGCAATACCATGCCGGTAAGCAATTTCTTTAACAGCGGTTTTAAACAATACAGCCTTATCCGCAGCATCTAACACTTCGGAGTGAGCAATGGCGGCTTCATATACTCCGGGGCCTGTTTCGGTATGCAGGCCTTCAATCGGAATGTTAAATTCCGTTAACAGGTTAAACAGGTCATAATAGAAAGCGCTGTTTTGCGAGGTGCGCAATATCGAGTAGCCAAACATACCCGGCGATAAGGGTTCCATATTGGCAAAACCCTTTTGCTGTAGCGTTTGCGGTGTTTCATTAAAATTGAACCATTCAAATTCCTGTGCAAACTCAGCGTGATAGCCCATATCTGTACATTGTTTGGCTATTTGCTTTAACAGGCTACGCGAGCAGGCAGGTAATGCTTTATTATCCGGCCCGGTATAATCAGCTAAAAAGAACGGGATATTATCCTGCCAGGGAACGGTTCGCATGGTCGACAGATCAATATAACATTGTTTATCGGGGTAACCGGTGTGCCAACCTGTAAGCTGCACATTATCATAGGTAACATCGGTACTATCCCATCCAAAAACCACATCGCAAAAACCGATACCATTTTGCAGGCCATCCATAAGTTTTTGAACACTTATTACCTTGCCCCGTAAAATGCCATCAATATCCGCAAAAGCAAATTTTACTTTTTGTATGCTATTTTCTTTTATATAGGTGATAACTTGTTCCGTATTCATGGTATTAGTATAAAATGCCAATTTAAGATTATTTAACCACAGAGGGCACAAAGAAAAACCACATAATTTACAGAGGATTGATGCTTTGTGCTTATCTGTGAAATTTTGTGCTCTCTGTGGTTTAAATTTTCAAAGAGTTTTATCTTTAAAAAATGATTGATTTTCTGTTCGTTTACGGTACGTTATTGCAACCCGGTAATCCATTTGCCCATTATCTCAGCCAATATTGCACCTACATATCCTCCGGAAAACTTAAGGGTTTGCTTTATGACATAGGCGAATATCCCGGTGCTATTTTAACCGATAATACTGACCACTATATCTACGGCAGTATATTCAAACTTCATCATCCCGAAGAGAACTTACGGGTGATTGATGATTACGAAGGATATGGCCCTGAACAAAGCCAACCTAATTTGTATATCAGATCGGTTGCATCTATTGAAACCCATAATGGCTTTATTAACGCGTGGATCTATCTATATAATTTACCTACCTATCGCCTGCCGCAAATAAAATCAGGCAACTACGCAGAATATATAAAGCAAAAAAAATCCCCCGGTAGTTAAGCGGGGGATTTTTCTATATGGCAGGGTTATTAAACCTTGGCTGTTTTTACAGTTTTGATAATAACTGCAGCAACTTTGTATGGATCGGCCGCAGAGTTAGGGCGACGATCTTCCAGGTAACCGCTCCAGTTGTGATCTACAGCGTATAACGGGATACGGATAGATGCACCACGGTCAGATACACCGTAGCTAAAGTCGGTTATAGAAGCAGTTTCGTGTTTACCGGTTAAACGTTGATCGTTATCAGCACCGTAAACAGCAATACACTCAGCAACCGCAGGGCGGAATGCCTCGCAAACTGCTTTAAATTTAGCCTCGCTGTTTGCAGTACGTAATAAAGTGTTTGAGAAGTTAGCGTGCATACCAGAACCATTCCAGTCTAACTGGCCTAATGGTTTGCAATGCCAGTTGATGGCAACGCCGTAGCTTTCGCCAATTCTTTCTAATAAGTAACGTGCAACCCAAATTTGGTCACCAGCTTCTTTCGCGCCTTTAGCGAAGATCTGGAACTCCCACTGGCCGGCAGCAACCTCAGCGTTGATACCTTCAACATTTAAGCCTGCTTCTAAACAAGCATCTAAGTGCTCTTCAACAATATCGCGTCCGTAAGCGTTTTTAGCGCCTACTGAGCAATAGTATGGGCCTTGTGGCGCAGGGTAGCCACCTTTAGGGAAACCAAGCGGTTTATCAGTTTCAGGGTCCCAAAGGAAATACTCCTGCTCAAAACCAAACCAAAAATCATTATCATCATCCTGGATAAGCGCACGGCCGTTAGACTCATGTGGCTGGCCTTTTGAATCCAATACTTCACACATTACAAGGTGAGCATCTTTGCGTTGCGGATCCGGGCAAGTAAATACCGGCTTTAAAATACAATCTGATGAACCACCCGGTGCTTGCTCTGTTGATGAACCGTCAAAGCTCCAGTTATCTAAATCTTCAACTTTACCGCTAAAAGATTTAACAATTTTTGTTTTACTACGCAGGCTTTGGGTTGGTTTGTAGCCATCAAGCCAGATGTACTCAAGTTTTGTTGCCATTTTTAATGATGATTTGTATTTTTTTAAGTTTAAAGTATAGCCTTTATAAAATCAGTTATAATTACAGTGCGAATTTAAATTATTTTTATAAATTTCATAGTAATGTTGATAAAATTTATAAAAATTAACAATAAAACTTAAATAAAATTCTAAAATCCATTAAATGTGTAATATTTACGGACAAAAAACTATGCTTACATAACAAATACATGTAAAATAAAAAAGCAGGGCAACCAAACTAATGATTACCCTGCTTTTTCCAATAAATTATTATTTACCTGAAGCAACACCCCAATAACACTTATTTCTGATTTTTTTAAGGCTTACACTATCAACTTTAACCTCAATATTATCATTATTGCCGGCCAAAAACAGTTTCGACAGGCTATTATCATAAATAAAAGATGCAATTTTATTATTTCCCGTTCCTTTTTCCATTACATCGAGCTTTAAACCATTTGTAGTATTGCGTTTATTGGTGGTATCACCGGTGTTTGTCCCCTGTGCCCAGTTTACAACATAACTTATAGCAGTTGCCGGTTTAGATACCACCGCTTTTTTATATTCGCCCGTATTTTGAATAACCTGTATAAGGCATTTAACACAAGGCCCTGCAACCGTAGCGTTACCATAATTTTTTTGCGGGTTATTAATTACACTGTCTTTTTTCCCGTTTATAGTTATGGCAGTTTTGGTAACATCGCCCGAAACTGCTTTGGGCTTATTGTTGCATGAATTGCATACTATATATACAATTACTAATGCACTTATTTTAACAACTGATCTTAGCATAGCTATCATGGTTTATAATTGAACAGTTATTCAGCGTATTTGTGTTATTATATACAATTACAACAGCGTAAACACCAAAACATGTAATATTTAACAATTACAGTGCTTTAATGGCAATTTTTTCTATAAATTTTACTAAAATTGCCTTCGATATTTCAACCAGGTATATACACAGCAATGCATTACCCCCATTGCAATTAGTGTAAACTTTATATCATTTAATTAGTTAATAACACTTATTAATCCACCAAATAATTTATTTGAATGTATCTTTAGCATTCAATAACAACATGAATAACGGCAGTAATAGTTCAAATACAACAGTTGATGTAGTTTTAGTTGGCGCGGGCATCATGAGCGCAACACTTGGGGTAATGCTTAAACAGTTACAACCCGATCTTACCATAGAAATATTTGAACGCCTGGATACAGTTGCTGCCGAAAGTTCTGACGCGATGAATAACGCGGGCACCGGCCACTCTGCATTTTGCGAGCTTAACTATACCCCACAGCGCAAGGATGGTAGTATAGAAATAACCAAAGCCATTAAAATTGCCGAGCAATTTGAAATAAGCAAAGAGTTTTGGGCATTTTTAATAGATAATGGCTATGTTGATTCGCCGCAAAGCTTTATCAGCAAAATACCGCACATGAGCTTTGTTTGGGGCGATGAAAATGTTGACTACTTAAAAAAACGCCGCGATGCTTTAGTACAGCACCACTTTTTTAAGGGCATGGAATACTCTGAGGACCATGCGCAGCTAAAAAAATGGATCCCGCTGGTAATGGAAGGGCGCGATGAAGGCCATAACGTATCGGCTACTTATATGGATCTGGGTACTGATGTGAATTTTGGCGCGCTAACCCGTAGCCTGATTGATAAACTCAAACAAAAACCGGGTGTTAATTTAAGCCTTAACCATGATGTTAATGATATTAAACGCAATAAGGACAATACCTGGCAAATAAAAGTAAGCGACCGTATAAGCGGTAATAAACGTAAACTGAATGCCAGGTTTGTATTTGTTGGCGCAGGTGGTGGCGCTTTACCCCTGCTGCAAAAATCGGGCATACCCGAGAGCAAGGGTTTTGGCGGTTTCCCGGTAAGCGGCCAATGGCTGGTTTGTACCAACCCTGCGGTAATTGAAAAGCATAATGCTAAAGTTTACGGCAAGGCATCGGTAGGTTCGCCGCCTATGTCGGTACCGCATCTGGATACCCGGATGATTGATGGTAAAAAAGCATTGCTTTTTGGGCCTTACGCCGGTTTCTCAACACGTTTCCTAAAAAAAGGATCGCTGCTTGATCTGTTCACTTCTATAAAATTCAACAATATATTGCCGCTGCTTGCTGTAGGTCGCGATAATATGGCGCTTACCAAATACCTCATCAGCCAGGTACTGCAATCACCAGGTGACAGGCTAAAGGCGCTGCAGGAATACTTCCCGGCTGCTAAACCCGATGAGTGGGTATTGGATATTGCCGGCCAGCGGGTGCAGGTAATAAAAAAAGATGCTAAACGTACCGGAGTGCTTGAGTTTGGCACCGAGGTGGTAACCAGTGCCGATGGAAGCATCTCTGCCCTTTTGGGCGCTTCGCCGGGTGCATCAACATCAGTACCAATTATGGTTGACCTGATTAGCCGTTGTTTTAAAGAACAGGCAAAATCAACCGCATGGCAGGAAAAATTCAAGCAAATGATACCATCTTACGGGCAATCGCTGGTTACTGATGAGGCTTTGGCTGTAGCTACAAGGGAACGTACAAGTAAGGCGTTGGGGTTGGTGTAATTTACAAATAATGATCATAAGCAAAACGGCTGCCCAAATAGGCAGCCGTTTTGCTTATGATCATTATTTTACTTTAAAATAGAGGAATAAGTAGGTGCAGTATGCGGTATTGAATAAAATGGCTGTGAATAAAACGGTGATGTTTCTGAAGGATTCAGCTTCGATTCTGGTGAAAAACTTATGGGTAATGTATAAGAAACCCTCCGTGCCACTCCATATAAAACCCCCGGCTGCCATTTCGGAGAATTTTCTAAAACACGCACAGCCTCCGCGTCAACATCTGCGCTGATACCTTTTACCACTTTGATATTAGAAAGGCTGCCGTCTTTTTCAATAATAAAATTCATTAAAACACTGCCGTCAATATTTTTGCTTTGGATTGATTTTGAATGTCTCGTGTTTCGAGACAAAAAATCACCTAATTTTTCATCACCACCGCGAAACGCTGCCTGAGTGTCAAAGTCCTTACAATTCTCATATACCTTATTATCATTAGCAAACAAATTGCCTGAAACAAACACACCGCTTTTATAAACGCCCGTGGTTTTTACTCCATATTCATCAAAGCCGGTCCACTCACCATTTTGTTTACCATTTACAATGGCACCTTCTGCAATAACTTTAAAGTTATCATTATATATAATCCATTTACCGTTGCCATTCTCTGCTATTGCATTACCATTAGCGTCAAAGCTTTGTACTATACGGTTATTGTTTGTAGTATAATAAGTTTGCCCGTTTGGATAGTAGAATACAGCATCGCCAACTAATGTACCATTTTTATAATTGCGGATAGATTTACGGTTGCCATCTTTAAAATACTCTATATAGCTGCCGTATAAAGATTCTGAAGTACCTGCATCACGGGTGTGTGCAATAAGTTTTTTATTACCGTTCATATAAAAGTCAAGAACGGTAGATGTTTTTTTATCCACTTCTGGGTCTGGTGATAATATCTGTCGCACAAAATCTGCTTTTTCTTTACTCTCAACAATATCCCCCGAATTAGCCATGTAAACAGTGGTTACGTTTTTTGTTTGAGCAAAGGCCTGTGATACCCCTAAAGCGATTAAGGAAATCAATAATGTTCTTTTTTTCATGAGTTTGATATTTAGGTAAAGAGTTGATATGCGAGGTATTTTATGTATGACAACAGATGTTTTAAATAGTTTAATACAAATTAAATTTATTTTTTAAATAAAACAATATGCCAGCCGTTAGCTGATGACAGAATGTTAATTAATCAATCCCTATTTTTTATATTTTTGCAGTTGCCTGGCAAAAGGGTTTTTACTTATAAATGGATATATCAGTAGTAGTACCACTTTACGACGAAGTAGAATCGTTACCCGAACTTACCTCCTGGATAAGCCGCGTAATGGACGAGAACCGTTACACATACGAGATCATACTGGTTGATGATGGCAGCAAAGATGGGTCGTGGGACATGATCGTAAAATTAAAGGAAAGCAACCCCTTTATAAAAGGCTTAAAATTTAGGCGTAATTATGGTAAATCTGCCGCTTTAAATACTGGTTTTGAAGCTGCCAACGGCAATGTAATTATTACCATGGATGCCGACCTGCAGGATAGCCCGGACGAAATACCCGGCCTTTACCGCCGCATTACAGAGGACAAATACGACCTGGTATCGGGCTGGAAAGCAAAGCGTTACGACCCCTTAACCAAAACCATACCTACCAAGTTTTTTAATGCCGCAACCCGCAAAATGAGCGGTATACATAACCTGCACGATTTTAACTGCGGTTTAAAGGCTTACCGTAAAACGGTTGTAAAAAACATTGAAGTATATGGCGAAATGCACCGTTATATACCTGTACTGGCCAAATGGGCCGGTTTTACCAAAATTGGAGAACAGGTGGTTGAACACCGCGCCCGTAAATACGGCAAAACTAAATTTGGGTGGACACGCTTTATAAACGGTTTCCTTGATCTGCTCTCCATATTTTTTGTGGGCAAATTTGGCAAACGCCCTATGCACTTTTTTGGCGCTATGGGCACCCTTAGCTTTTTTGCAGGTATTATTATTGCTATTTATTTGGTAAGCGAAAAACTGTACGACCTGGCGCATCATATTGTGCCGAGGCAGCCAACAGATAACCCTTTATTTTATTTTGCCCTCGTTGCCATCATATTAGGCTCGCAATTATTTTTAACAGGTTTTGTTGCCGAACTTGTTGCCCGCAGCGCGCCCGAGCGCAACAGGTACCAAATTGAAGATACAATTTAGTTAAGTAGTTGATTAAGTGAGCAGTTAATGATTGAAAATCCTGAACCACTCACCTAATCAACTCCATCAACCACTCACTATACCGAATGTTTTTTTCTATCATCATACCTTTATATAATCGTCCGCAAGAAATAAGTGAGTTACTGGGCACCCTTGTACAGCAAACGTATAAACAGTTTGAGGTTTTGGTTATAGAAGATGGTTCGGTTAACAGGGCTGAGGATATTGTTAAAAGCTATGAAGGCATACTTGGTGTGCGTTACTTTGAGAAAGCCAACGAGGGCCAGGGTTTTACCCGCAACTTTGGTTTTGAACGTGCCAAAGGCGATTATTTTATTGTATTCGATTCGGACTGCCTCATCCCTGCAAATTACCTGGAAATAGTAAACAATTCGTTAAACAGCAACTGGCTTGATGCATACGGCGGCCCGGATGGTGCGCACGAATCATTTACGCCCATACAAAAAGCCATCAGTTACTCCATGACCTCCCCTTTCACCACCGGTGGCATCCGTGGTAATAAAAAAGGGATAGGTCAGTTCCATCCACGTAGCTTTAATATGGGCATATCGCGCCGGGTTTGGGAAAAAGCAGGCGGTTTTATAATTACCCGCTTGGGCGAAGATATTGAATACAGCATCCGTATCCACTCGTTAGGTTATAAAATTGGGCTAATACCCGAAGCAATTGTTTACCATAAGCGCCGCACCGATTTTTTAAAGTTTTACAAACAGTTACATTTCTTTGGCAGGGCACGTATTAACATTTATAAATTTTTCCCCTCGCAGCTTAAGCTGGTGCATTTTTTCCCGGCATTTGCTACAGTAGGTATAATTTTTACAATAATTGCCAACATAGCGCAGTGGCCAATTGCCCTGCTTTGCAATGTTTTATTATTAGTTTATATTTTGTTAATATTTTTTCACTCCTGGAGTAAAAATAAATCGGCAAAAATTGCATTTTTGAGCATAATAGCTGCCTTAACGCAACTTACAGCCTACGGGTTAGGATTTATGCAGGATTTTTGGAAGCGTGTAGTGTTAAAAAGACCATAAAAACGTAGTATGTACCACCCTTTCTCTGTTGTAGAAACTATAAAATCTGCCTGGAATATTTTCAAGAAGAATTTTGTAACCATAATAGTTTACTCGGTAATTGCGTTTTTTTTGCTTACAATACTTGGTGTAATAATTGGTTTCGTTTATTCGCCCACAAATTTTGTGGGTACTATGTTTGTATCCTTCTTATTGATATGGGTGCAGGCTTATACAACACTGGGCCTATATAAACTTATATTTACTTTAATTGACAGCGAGTATTACGATTTTGAGTTTTCGCAGGTGATACCAAAAGTGAAAATGATATGGAGTTATCTTGCTGTGGTATTTCTGGTTGCTTTTACAGTAACTAACCTTACTATACTGATAGATTACCTTGAACCTCACCCTGAAATACAACTTGCTGTTGAATTAATTGCGGGTGTAGTTGGCCTGTATCTTGCGCTGCGCTCTATGTTTTTCAACACATTTATTGTTGATGATGCATCCGGGCCTTTAGAATCAATAAAACAAAGCTTTGCGCTTACCAAAGGGTACCTGTTAAAGGTTGTACTTATATTGGGTATTATTATTTTGTTCATAGCGATGCCCGCAAAGTTGGCGCAATATTACCCTATTATTTCTGTGGCTATTATCTTTACTTATCCGTTTGTAAATATTATCCTGGCAGTAACCTATCGAAAATTAGTTTACAGCCACCAGGATGTGGATGATGATATTGCCGAAACCAACTAATTATGGGTTTAAAAGCAGCATTAAGCAAAGTATTTGCCTGGTATGTAAACAGGCAATTAAATAACGTTCGCCAAAATGCCCTTGCACTTCAGCAAAAAACCTTCAGCAATTTAATCCATGAGGCTAAAAATACCGTCTTTGGTACCGATCATCATTTTGATTCAATTAAGAATTACGAAGATTTTAAAAAATACGTACCTGTACGAGATTATGAAGAACTACGACCGTACATAGAACGTGTTGTACAGGGCGAGGAAAATATAATGTGGCCTGGTAAGCCTGCTTACTTAGCAAAAACATCGGGCACCACGTCGGGGGTAAAATACATCCCTATCTCAAAAGAAAGTATGCCTGAACATATCAAAGCCGCGCGTAACGCTTTGCTAAGTTATATCCATGAAACAGGCAAGGCCGATTTTGTAAATGGCAAAATGATATTTCTGCAAGGCAGTCCTGTACTTGCCGAAAAGCATGGCATACAAACAGGCCGCCTATCGGGCATTGTAGCGCACCATGTGCCCGGCTATTTGCAAAAAAACCGCCTTCCATCCTACCAAACCAACTGTATAGAAGATTGGGAAGAAAAGGTAGATGCCATTGTACAGGAAACCGCCAAAGAGGATATGCGCCTCATATCGGGCATACCGCCATGGTGCCAGATGTATTTCGACAGGCTATCTGCCGTATCAGGCGGTAAAAAGATCAAAGATATCTTCCCAAATTTTAAACTGTACGTACACGGTGGCGTAAACTACGAGCCCTATCGCGCACGTATGGAAGAAAGCATCGGCTTTAAGATAGACAGTATAGAAACTTACCCCGCTTCGGAAGGGTTCATCGCCTTTCAGGATTCGCAAACGGAGAAAGGTTTGCTGCTGATGGTTGATGCCGGCATCTTTTACGAGTTTATCCCATCCGAAGAATATTTTAACGACACCCCCACCCGCATCAACCTTAAAGATGTAGAGCTTGATAAGAACTACGCGCTGATCATGAACACCAGCGCCGGTTTATGGGGCTACAGCCTGGGCGATACCGTTAAGTTTGTATCAAAAAACCCTTATAAAATTGTGGTAAGCGGCCGCATTAAACATTACATCTCGGCCTTTGGCGAGCATGTAATTGGCGAGGAGGTTGAACAGTCCTTAATGGGCGTAGCTGCCGAAGAAGGTGCTGACATAATAGAATTTACCGTTGCCCCGCAGGTGGCGCCCGCAGATGGTGGTTTACCATACCACGAATGGTTTATTGAATTTGGCAAAGAACCGAAAGACATTACCGCCTTCGCGCTAAAGGTTGACAAAGCCCTGCAGCAAAAAAATATTTACTATTTTGACCTGATTGAGGGTAACATATTGCGCCCTTTGATCGTCAGAAGTTTAAAAAAGGATACCTTTATAAATTACATGCGCAGCCAGGGTAAACTGGGCGGGCAGAATAAAGTGCCGCGCCTGTCAAACGACAGGAAGATAGCGGAAGAATTGAAGAATTATATTAACGCGAAGTAATTGGATAATAATATAAAGCAGATAGCCATCCTCGGCTCTACGGGTAGTATAGGTACACAAACCCTTGATGTTATTAAAGATAACGATGAGCTGTTCAGGGTATTTATGCTTACTGCCAACGCAAATGCATACCTGCTTATTGAACAGGCTATGGCTTTCCTACCGAAATACGCCATCATCTGCGACGAAACAAAGTACCAGCAGGTAAAGGAGGGGCTGGCACATTTACCTATCGAGGTTTTAGCCGGGCACCAGGCCATCAAAGAAACGGTTACCCATCCGGATATCGATATTGTGCTAACCGCTATGGTTGGTTTTGCAGGTTTAGAGCCAACTATTAATGCCATTAAGGCCGGTAAAGATATCGCGTTAGCCAATAAAGAAACCCTGGTTGTTGCAGGCGAGATCATAACAACCCTTGCCAAAGAACATAACGTTAAGATATTACCTGTTGATAGTGAGCATTCGGCCATATTTCAGTGTCTTGCCGGTGAGCAGGATAATAAAATTGAAAAAATAATCCTTACGGCATCAGGCGGGCCTTTCAGGGGTAAAAGCCTGGACTACTTAACAACCGTTACCCGCGAGCATGCGCTTAAGCACCCCAACTGGGTAATGGGCGCCAAGATCACTATTGATTCGGCATCGCTGATGAATAAGGGTTTGGAGGTTATAGAGGCCAAATGGCTTTTCGACCTGCGTGCCGATCAGGTTGAGGTAATTGTTCACCCACAGTCAATAGTGCATTCGCTGGTACAGTTTGAGGACGGCTCTATTAAGGCGCAAATGGGTGTGCCCGATATGAAGCTGCCAATACAATACGCTCTTACCTATCCTGCCCGCGTAAAAACAAACTACAAAAGGTTTAATTTTATGGATTATCCAACCCTGAGTTTCGAAAAACCGGATATGGATACCTTCCGCAACCTTAAGCTGGCATTTGATGCGCTGGAACGGGGCGGCAATATGCCTTGTATTATAAACGCGGCAAATGAAGTGGCTGTAGCTGCTTTCCTTAAAAACGAAACCGGATTTTTAGCCATGAGCGATATAATTGAAACCTGCATGCAGCAAATAGATTACATCCCAGCCCCGTCGTTAACAGACTATTTGAATACTGATAAAGAAACACGCATATTTGCGCAAAATTTAATACAACAAACGCCGTTAAAGGCAGTACGATCATAATACATATATAAATACGAATGGACGTTTTAATAATGGCCGGCCAACTGATACTTGGTCTTTCAATTTTGGTGATACTACATGAGTTTGGGCATTTTTTAGCAGCCCGGGCTTTCGGAATAAAGGTTGAGAAATTTTACTTGTTTTTTGACGCGTGGAATTTCAGCCTGTTTAAATTTAATTATAAAGGTGTTGAATACGGTATTGGCTGGCTTCCACTTGGCGGCTATGTAAAAATTGCCGGTATGATAGATGAATCTATGGATACCGACCAGATGGCGGGCCCGCCCCAGCCCTGGGAGTTCCGTTCAAAACCGGCATGGCAGCGCCTTATTGTAATGCTTGGCGGTATCATCGTAAACATTATAGTAGGTATCTTCATATTCTGGGTGCTTACCATTCGTTATGGCGAAACCTATACCCCAAATGCCAATATCAAATACGGTATAGTGCCTGGTAAAATAGGTACCAAAATGGGACTGAAAGCCGGCGACAAGATCAACTCGGTTAACGGCAAACCCATTGTACGTTTCGAAGACCTGATCAGCTCTAAGGTGTTATTGGATAAAACGGTTCTGAACGTACAGCGCGGTAACCAAACGCTGGATATAAAGGTACCTCCTACTATCCTTAATGATCTTTCTGATTACGGTATAGAAGAATTTATAAGCCGTGCACCCCGTAGCAAGTTCAGCGTTGATTCTGTTTACGGTGCAGCCAAAAAAGCAGGCTTAACAAAAGGCGATAGCATTGTTGGTATTGATAGCGTTAAAGTAAATTTCTTTGATGAATTTCAGAGCCAGTTGCTTGCTCATAAAAACAAACTGGTACAGCTTTCGGTAAAACGCAGGGATAGCCTGTTAACGCTATCTGCACAGGTTGATAAAAACGGCAAACTTGGTTTCTCGCGCCCTTTAAAAGAGATACTGCCAAGAGATACTACTATTAAATACAGTTTCTTTGCTTCACTACCTGTTGGTGCTACCAAAGCATGGAGCATGTTTACTGATAATGCAAAAGGTATTGGCAAAATATTTACCGGTCAGGTTAAAGCGCGTAAGGCTATATCAAGCCCTATAGGCATTGCTGTAATGTTTGGCAGCCATGTAGACTGGCTCCGTTTTTGGAGCCTTGTGGGCTTCCTTTCGATGGTATTAGCCTTAACAAATCTATTACCTATACCGGGGTTGGATGGCGGCCATACTGTTTTCCTGATCATTGAGATGATAAAAGGCAAACCACTAAGCGATAAGTTCCTGGAGCGGGCGCAAATAGTAGGTTTTGTGCTCCTGATATCACTAATGGTGTTTGCCTTTGGAAATGATATCGTAAAACAGGTGATGAAGAAATAACTTCTCAGCCCCTTGAACAGGGAATTAATTGAAAAATATAAAGCCGTTACAGTTATGTAGCGGCTTTTTTCGCCCTTGGATAGCTGCTGTTTGCCCGTAAACGATCATGAATTATTTTCTTCAATCTTTATGGGTGTAAGTAGCTCGGTCCGTAGTTTACGCACCAGATTTTGTTACGAAATTTGGTTAATCGGTTGCCGCCAATATACAATCTTACAGGCAATAAAATGCTGACACAACAACGGCACCACACAACAAAAAAGCCCGACTGAAATTCAGTCGGGCTTAGAAATATTTCAATTTAATATTAAACGGTTGGGTCTGATGTTACTCCTTCATCAGGAATATCAAAAGCGGTACGTTCTTTTTTAAGGATTGCGGCACTAACTAAGGCAACAATGCAACCAAAAACAAGTGTGCTTATTGCTGTAGCTATAGCGCCAAATATAGCACCATATTTTGTACCCATTTCCAGGGCTTTATCAATCTGCTCTTGCGACATGCCTTTCTCAGCCATTGCGGTTTGTTGTTGCTCCATCGCTTTGGTCAGCATCTCCGGGCTTAGTATGCCAAGGTATATATATATGAATATAGCCAGCAATAAACCACCGAAAAGCGAGTATCTGAAACCCGGGTTAAATGCCTGCCCAAATGTAATAAAGCCGCCCAACTGGTCTTTATATTCTTTCTGAGCTAAAAAACAAAAAGCTATAAACGGTAAGTAGCCAATATACTTTACAGATGAATTTTGATCAATGTTAAGCAGTTGGAAACCATAGGTAATTACAATTGATACTACTACATAAATTAATGCCCATTTAGTAGCAATTGCGGTTGGGTTTGGTGCAGATTTTTCCATTTTATAAATTGGATAGGGTTAAAAATTAATTATTATTTAAAGCTAAACAATATTTCTAAAACCGCCATATCAAATGGTTTATTTACCGCATTGTCCGCAATGTTGGTTTTATCGCTGTCTGATGCATCAGGGTTTTGGAAAAAGCAGATCATCGGGTAAAATAATTCTTTCACTTCCGATTCTACATCAACCGTTTGGGCAACCTTGTTAACCTCGCTAACCGGGCTTTCAATCAATACCTGGTGGGCTATAACAGGTTCGTAAATACGGTACTCGTCCTGAAACTCATCCTCATCAACCAGTAAAAACTCTTTCAGGTAATCTTCCAGTTCGGGGTCAATGTTTTCGTCCTCGCACTCGTTCAGGTACAGCAGCAGGTTTAACAGTTCTGTACCACGGTCAAGGGTCTGTTCTTCAATATCTTCCCACTCAGGGGTTTCCAGGTAATCGTCTTCCAGCTTTTTTACGTCTTCGCTAAAGAAATTGATCATCAGCAAATCAAAGAACGGTTCGCGCAGTTCTTCCAGTTTCGGGTTTTCGTCAAAAACGGCGTCAAGCGAATCCACCTTACTCATGAAATCATCGTCAGAAGCAAAAACGGTATCAAATTGTTCGGTTAGTGCGGCGGCATCAAAGCCACCATATTGGGTAAAAGCCTGTAATGCGCCTGTAATGGCTGATCTTACTTTTGGGTCGGTCATGTGAGTTGTTGTTAAAATTTTAAGATTTGGTTGTTATTACAGGTTAACAATACTTTTCCTTTTAAGTTCTGCCCTAAAAATGGCGAATTGTAACTTTTTGAATAGTTAAGGGCGCGGGTGTACTCCCAATCGGTCTCGGTGCTGAATACCACCAGGTTAGCGGCCGAGCCATCTGTAATGGCCGGCACTTCAACATTTAATATTTTACGCGGGTTAATAGCAAGCTTTTCAACTACCTGCCCGGCAGATAAACCTGCCTGCAAGGCCAGCGCCAATACGGTTTGTAAACCGATGATGCCATATTCGGCTACTTCAAACTCAACGTCTTTAAATTCAATTTCGTGCGGGGTATGCTGCGATACAATAGCATCTATGGTGCCATCCTGTAAACCGGCTCTCAGCGCATCTACATCCTTTTGGGTACGCAACGGTGGTTTTACCTTATAAAGACTGTCAAAGCCCGTTAAAGCTTCGTCAGTAAGTACAATATTATGCGCGGCAACATCACACGTAACATTTATGCCCTTACGTTTTGCTTCGCGGATCAGTTCTACAGCGTGTTCGGTAGATATAGTGGTAAAATGGATCCCGGAGTTAGTGTCCTCGGCCAGGTAAAGGTCCCGGGCTATCATCAGCTCTTCGGCAAGCGCGGGTATGCCTTTCATGCCCAGCATGGTACTTACAACACCTTCGTTCATCTTTGCCTTACCGGCTATAGATGTATCCTCGGGATATGAGATAACCTTGGCACCAAAGTTTTGTACGTAAAGCAATGCGCGCTCCATCAGCCCGGCATCCTGTACAGGGTGGTTGCCATCAGTAAAGGCTTTTGCGCCGCTTTTAAACATATCAAACATCTCGGCCATATCTTTCCCCTCACGCTTGCTGGAGATAGCTCCTAAGGGGTATATATCAACCAGGTTGCCCTTGGCACGGTTAAGCAGGTATTCAACCTCGGCTTTTGAGTGTACGGGCGGCTGGGTGTTTGGCATTAAAGCAATGCCTGTAAAACCACCGGCAGCGGCGGCGGCGGTACCTGTTTGCAGGTCTTCCTTAACCTCCAAACCAAGTTCGCCAACGTTACAGTTCAGGTCGAAAAATCCGGGAGAAACACACTGGCCTTTCGCATCAACAGTTTTAACATCCGCATCAATTGATGCGGCTATTTTAGTGATAATGCCCTTTTCAATTAAAATATCGGCAACCTTATTATTAAAAGGCGAAGCGGGATCTACAACAGTGGCGGATTTGATAAGCAAATTCATTAGCGCTGTTTTATGGTGGGTTTAGCTGATATCTGTAGCTTGCGAAACACTTATTTTGTTGGTTTTAAAATACCTGATCAGCAGTATCTCGGCAGCCAGAAATATCAAGGCCAAAATTATACAAAGTTTCCATAATTGAAGCCCCGAATTTGCAGTACCTGCAATACTTTCCGCATTTAGCTGGTTACCATTTAATAAGGTAGCATTTTTAGGGAATATTTTATCCAGTTCGGCAGCAGTTAAGTAACGCAGGTCGCTTTCGCTACGGTTATCGTTAAACGCCAATACGGCCGCGGTGCTGTCTTGTTTCTTCAAATCGTAGATGCCGGTCCCGGTTAACTGATCGGGCAGGTAAAGCAAAGTGCTTCCCTCCTGCTGCTTTACATCCGGGATGATGGTTTGCTTATCCTTCACCAGCTTTACCAACTGTTTTTCTGTTGATTGCAGCGGCACGGTTTCTATCGGCCTATTATTGCCTGCGGTATAAAACAAAGGCTGGTCGTGCCCGCTTAGCATGGCTATCCTAAGGGTTGCGGGCACAAATAAAGCATGTACAGGCAGGTTGCTAAAGCTTTCATCCAGGGCAACTGCGCTTACATACACCTTGCCCCTGCCAAATGATGAACCTTGCCATGAGGGTTGCCCGTTTTGCAGGCGCATCAGGTATTCCCCACCGCGGTTGCCTCCGCTTAATGTGTAATATTTCTTTACCAATGGCAGATCCGGGTTTTGCGGTACTGTTTCAAAAATGCTTTTAAACACCGGGCTTTGCAGGTTAATAGCCGATACCTTGGTATCTTCTGTAACCAGCTTATCCGGGGATGCTGCCCCTAATGGCTGTAAAAATGCTTTATAGCTATTAATATCCGCATCGGCAGATGGAAACACCATTAGGGTACCACCTTTACTTACATAGGTTTTTAACTGTTGCGCCAAACCTGCAGATATGGTTTTGATATCGCTTAAAACAATAATTGGATAGGCGTTCAGTCCCGCGTAATCTACATTCCCATCCGGCACCTGCTTTGCCGCAAAAAACTCATCCGAAGCAAAAACGGCATTTAAATATTTATTGGGTTGCCCATCGTTTATTAACAATACCGGCAGTTTTTGAGTTACATTGAAGGTGAAATAGAACTTATTATCAAACGTTACCGGGTTATCCTGTAACTGAATTTCGGCACGCTGCCAGCCCCCCTGCAGGCCAGAGAATGATAAGGTATCCGTTTGCGCCGAACGGGCATTCACTGTAAAACTGCCGATGGCTTTTTGCACACCGTTTATCAATACCTTCAACGGCACCTTTTCGGCTGCTTTATCAGCATAATTTCTGAGCCTTACCACCATCCGTTCACTTTCATTAGGGCGATGGGTTGCATTGAGCATCCAAACAGAATCTACCGCTACATTGGGTAGTGAATTAGCCTTTAGCTGAACTAAGCTTACCGGGAAACCTGCATTCTGCACAGCAGTACTGCCTTGTATATTCTTCTGAAAATCGGATATGATATAGCTATATTTTACAGCCCCCGGCTGCATACTCAGCAAGCTTTTTTGCCGCTCAGTGATTTGACTAAGCTCCCGGCTCTGCGGACTGATCTTCACCGCGTCCACAGCATCGTTAAACTCGGTACGGTTTAGCAGTCGCTGGTGTTTGCCCTCAAAATCCTGCGTAAGCAGTTGGAAACGGTCGTTTACGTTATAAGATGCCGCAATTTGTTTGGCCTTTTGTTTGGCTTCGTCAAGCAATGTGCCCTCGCGGTTAAGGGTTTGCATGGAGTAAGAGTTATCTACAAAAACACTTACCACCTGTTGTTTACCTGCGTTAACCTGGTTAGCACCCGGGATATACGGCCTTGCAAATGCCAGCACCAAAAACAACAGCGCAAAAAGCCTTGATGCCAATATCAGTCGTTCCTTTAAATTGCGGTTACTGGCCTGCTGTTCCTGCACCTCTTTCAGGAATTGTACATTACTGAAATATACCTTTTTATAACGCCTGAAATTGAACAGGTGGATAATAACAGGGATAGCCAGCGTTAACAGTGCAAATAAAAAAGCCGGATATAAAAAGTGCATGAATGTTTATGCCGATTGGGTGCAATACAAATTTGCAAATTTATGCGCAGATAAACCATGCCATGCGGGTTAATAGTGGCACGCTTTGCAAAATTATATTTTGGTGTTGCCTGCGGCCGGGCTTTCCGCTCATACGCCTTCAGGCCTTAGGCACAGGCCGGTATCCGCTGCTATCCCTAACACAGGTTATTCCCTTCTAATTCATTCGAACAAGATTTCTCCTCGCTATCGCTCGTTCGAAATGACAATTTTTTATTAACACTAATTACTAAAAATACCTCCCGTAAATTACCCAATCATTATTTGCTCTTTACACAACAATCCTGTAGCTTTAAGGCAACTTAAACAACATTGAATGAAACACTTATCCTTAAAACTATTTGTTGCGGCATGTTTATTTAGCAGCGCCGG
>NZ_JACWMW010000006.1 GCF_014773275.1 Mucilaginibacter rigui
AAAAATATTCTCTTACATTATCCTGATGCTGTTTGAGCTTCGCTGTTAACATTCAGCTCTCCCGAAGGATCGCTGCTGTTACGCTGCATAATTTATTCTCTATCTCTTTTAAGAACTGTGTCGGTCGTCTGTCTCAGACTTCCTATATGTTATTGCATTTTACAATGCTTAACTCTTCAATTTCATAACTAAGAATCGCTCTTAGTTTGTTAACGTTATTTTCGAAATCGTTTCCGATTTTTTCTCCCTCGTTTTGGGATTGCAAAGGTAGAAACCTTTTCTGAATTTGCAAACTTTATTTTTTTATTTTTTCAAGTCGCTTTTTCAATTAACAACCGCTATTTCGTTTCCTCTTTAGCGGGCTGCAAAGGTAGTAACCTTTGTTGATTTTGCAAACTTTATTTTTTTATATTTTAAAGCTGCCTTTTCAATGTACAACCGCAATTTTGTTTCCTCTTTTGCGGGCTGCAAAGGTAGTAACCTTTGTTGATTTTGCAAACTTTATTTTCAAATAAATGTTGTGCTATACTTTCAGAGAACGCCCCGCTATTTCGTTTGCGGGCTGCAAAGGTACGTACAAATTTTACTTGCGCAAATGGTTTGATTGTTTTATTGATAGTGTAATTGTAACACACAGTAAATGAGGGTGAAAAAATCGCATTTAATTTGATCAAGCTGCTTGAATTACGGCTTTAGAGCGTATTTGAGTGGTTTATTATATGAAAGTTTTTTTGATTGGTTTTTGTGTTGGATTGGTGTGCCGGGCTTATGCTTGTTTTGGGCTATGGTGGTAGGTATCTCAGAAAATCTATTAAAGTTTATCCAGTATCTATAATGCATTAAGGATTGCAGCGGATACCGGCATTAAGCGGAAAGTCTGGGCGAAGGCAACGCCTATATATACTATAATAACATAAGGCGCACTTTTAGCAGCTAACCTTATAAAACTCCACCTTATATACTATATATGAATATATGCACCCCGCTCCTCCAAACTATCCAGATAACACTATCTACTTATACTATATAATAATGACTGTTGTGTATAAAAGCAACGGCATAAATAAATGGACGGTTATGCGTATACATATAATATATAAACAGCAAGCATAACTATATTATACAAGCACCACACTACCCGGCAGCCAACAACGTTAAAAGATGTTAAATACGTACACACTATATATATAATGCGGAATCGGCATCATATATTCGTCCACTAAATAAATAATTGACTGATTTATAATATTCAACTATCTTTGCAAAATGTTTAAAAAACAACTACTCATATTTTCGGGCGTAATGTTTATGCTAATTATTACGCTTGGCAGTTGTAAAAGCAAATACGATAAGCTAAAAGCGAGTAACGATAACGCTAAAAAATACCAGGAGGCTGTTAAGTACTATAATAAAAAGGACTATACCAAAGCTTTGGGTTTGTTTGAAGACCTGGTGCCGCGTTACCGTGGCCGCGATGAAGCGCAGGATCTTTTTTATTACTATGCTTATACCAACTACAGGCTTAAGGATTATACGTCGGCAAGGTTTCACTTTAAAACTTTTGCTGATACTTACCCATCGAGCCCAAGAGCTGAGGAATGCCGCTTTATTGCTGCTTACTGCTTTTACCTTGATTCGCCTATTTACTCGTTAGATCAGGAGAACACCACTAAGGCGATAGAATCATTACAGTTGTTTATTAACCTTTACCCTAAGAGCGACCGTGTTACTGAGGCAAGCAAACTGATACAGAACCTGCGTGATAAACTGGAACAAAAATCATACGCCGATTCAAAACTGTATTTAACAATAGGCGATTACCAATCGGCAGTTATTGCATTTGGCAACACCCTGCGCGATTACCCGGACACTAAGTACGCTGAAGAAATAGAACTTTTAACGATACAGGCACAATACGAGTTTGCTAAAATAAGCTACGAACGTAAGCAACCTGAACGTTTTGGACAAGCCATAAGTTTTGCCGATGAGTTTATAGAGAAGTACCCGCAAAGCAAATTCCTGAAAGAGGCAAACGATTATAAAAAGAGCAGCCAACAGGGAATTGAACGCGCAAATAAAGTATTGGCTGAAGCCAGCGCAAACATGAAACTTGCCCAAAAACTTGCTAAAAAGGACACAACCAATACAGCACAACCACCGTCAATTAAAGACAGGAATAATCAGAAAATACCATAATTAATAATAGATAAAGACATGAACGTTAACAACCCAACTAACAAGCCAGCTGTAGCCAGCAGCACAGTTACCCGTGACCTGCGTGAACTGGATGTGAAAACCGACAATATATATGAGTCGTTGGTAATTATGTCAAAAAGGGCAAACCAGATATCAAACAATATAAAAGAAGAGCTGCACCAAAAACTTTCTGAATTTGCATCAGCAAATGATAACCTGGAAGAGGTTTTTGAAAACCGCGAGCAGATTGAGATATCTAAATACTACGAAAAATTACCTAAACCTACTTTGGTAGCTGTACAGGAATTTTTAGATAACAAGATCTATTACCGCAACCCGGCTAAAGAAGCAAGGGAACTGTAAGCGCTGCGCTTAATTCAAAATATTAAAGTCAAAATTCAAAAGTCTGGTGTTATCCGCTTTTGAATTTTGACTTTTTATTTTTTACTTTAACACGATGCTGGAGAATAAAAAGATAATTTTAGGTGTTTGCGGAAGTATAGCAGCGTATAAATCTGCCACATTGGTACGTTTATTAGTTAAGGCCGGTGCAGATGTACAGGTGGTGATGACACCCGATGCTACCAATTTTATTACTCCGCTCACCCTTTCTACACTATCAAAAAGACCTGTATACTCCGAGTATTTTAAACCCGAAACCGGCGAATGGAACAACCACGTTGAGCTTGGCCTTTGGGCCGATGCCGTAATTATTGCGCCGGCAAGCGCCAACACCATGGCTAAAATGGCTGGAGGATTGGTTGATAACCTGCTTACTGCTGTGTACCTATCGGCAAAATGCCCGGTATATTTTGCACCGGCTATGGACCTGGATATGTGGAAGCACGAAACCACGCAGCATAACATCGCCGCCCTGCAATCTTTCGAAAACATTTTGATCCCTCCGGGGAATGGTGAGCTGGCCAGTGGTTTGCATGGCGAAGGCCGAATGGCTGAGCCGGAAGAAATAGTGGCCTTTTTGACCAATGATATTAAAAAGAAGCTACCCTTATTTGGCCAGAACATGCTGGTTACTGCAGGCCCTACCTATGAGGCTATTGACCCGGTGCGTTTTATTGGTAACCATTCCTCGGGCAAAATGGGCTTCGCTTTGGCTGATGAACTTTCTTCGCTTGGGGCTGATGTTACTTTAATTGCCGGGCCAACCGCGCAACGAAGTATATTTAAAAGCATAAAACGAATTGATGTGGTAAGCGCTGCAGATATGCTGAACGCCTGCCTGGCCAATTTTGATAAAGCCGATGCCTGCGTGATGTGTGCTGCCGTAGCCGATTATACGCCGGTTACTGTAGCATCTCAAAAAATAAAGAAGCATGTGGATGGCCTGAGTATCGAGTTGAAGAAAACCACCGATATATTAAAGACCCTTGGCCAGCAAAAACGCACAGGGCAGCTACTGGTTGGTTTTGCTTTAGAAACCGAAAACGAAGAACAATACGCGATTGATAAGCTTAAAAAGAAAAACCTTGATCTAATTGTGTTAAATTCGTTAAACGATGCCGGCGCCGGTTTTAAAAACGATACCAATAAGGTAACTTTGATTGACCGTAACTTACATAAAACCACCTTTGAATTAAAGAACAAAACTGAGGTGGCGCGTGATATTTGCCTTAGGGTTATTGAACTGCTAAAAAAATGAAGAGATACCTAACCTTTGCCGTGTTATTTTTTACCTGCATAGCCACACAGGCACAGGATTTAAATGCACGTGTAAAAGTGGTAGCGCCCAAAATACAGGTAACCAACAAGCGCGCCCTGCAAACGTTGGAAACAGCCATGAAGGATTTTTTGAACGGCCGCAAATGGAGCGCTGACGATATTGCCCCCAACGAACGTATAGATTGCAACTTTGTACTCAACATTACCGCATGGGATGGCAGCAGTAACTTTAGCGGCGAACTGCAGGTTCAGTCGTCACGCCCGGTGTATAACTCTACTTACAGTACTACCCTGCTTAATATTAACGATAAGGACTTTGATTTTACCTACAGCGAAGGCCAAACCATCGACTACAGCGATCAGAATTTTCAGAGTAATCTAAGTTCGGTAATGGCGTTTTACGCTTATATTATTGTAGGGATGGATTATGATTCATTCTCTAAGTATGGCGGCACGCAATATTTCCTGAACGCACAAACCATCTCTATAAACGCGCAAACCACCTCTTTTAAAGGCTGGAAAGCCTTTGATAACAACCTTAACCGTTATTGGCTTGTAGAGAACCTGAACAATAAGATCTACAATAACCTGCGCGAGTTTATATACAACTATCACCGCAACGGGCTCGATATTATGGCCGACAATCCTGCCAAAGGCCGCAAATACATCAGCAGCATACTGCCGGTACTGAACCAGGTGGACCGTAAACGATTAGGATCGTACTTCCCGCTGGCGTTTTTTACGGCAAAGAATAATGAGTTGGTTTCCATCTTCAGCAATGCCTCTCCGCAGGATAAAATAGCAGCTATGAACATCCTCTCGCTGGCCGACCCTGCAAATGGTGGTAAATACCAGGCGTTGAAAGGAAAATAAGTTCAACGTCAGCTCAATCAAACTGCCGCCGTGTTTCTCAGTATTTTCCGGTCGATATAAAAAGTGCCGAAAGGGATGATGCAGGCCAGTAGTACTTTCGATGTAGTTTTGAACTGCCACTTTTGCTCTACCCCTACGCTTACTGTATTCACAATAAACAACAGGAACAATGCGCCATGTACCGGCCCCATGGCTTTTACCATGGTTGGATCATGCCCGATATACTTAAAAGGCACAGCTATAAAGATCAATACCAATAACGAGATCCCTTCTAAAAAACCAATAATGCGCAGGCGGCCAATGTTTGTGGAAAGTAGTTGTTTCATAAAGTAAAAATTAAAAAGATCGTAAATAAGGGCGTTGCGCCAACGGCGAAAACGGCCACGGGATAGCAATAAGTATCACCAGCAGCGCAACGACGAACCAGACCAGCATGGTTTTGAATTTATCGCTATCAATTGCTTTGCGTTTGGCCATTGCAGAACCGATGGTAATGATAACAATAGCCGATACCATCAGCAGCAAATGCAGCACACCAAAAAAGAAGGGTTGGGTTAACTGGCCATTATCGCCGGTTGCCTGAAGGGAGAACCTTGCATTGGGGCTTTGCGTGTACAGTACAATGCCCAGCATTAACTGGATATGCGCGGTTGTTGCTGTCCAGTGCCGTAAGGAATTATCGCTTTTTGTAAAAGTTAGTTTTTGGGCATACCCTGTATAAGATCGATAAATGGAATAAAGCAATGTACCCAGCACCGCCCATCTAACTATCGAATGAAAAAATACCAGCGTGTTTAACATCATTATAAAATATTAAGCTACAAATATATTAAAACATACCAATTAGTATGTTAAAATACAAAAAATATATCAGCCTAATTGCTTTAAGTAATTTTTAAGCTCCTGCAGGTAAATATTATAGCAAGCTGAGCCCATAGCCTTACCCATATTACGAATACCGCTATAGCCGGCAACCACAAAACAAGCCACGTATTCTGCATTTACATCGGCCCTGATCTCTCCGGAAATTTTACCCTGGTTAACGCTTTTTTTTATCGCGTCCTGCCACTGGTCGGTAAGTTTTAAAAGAGCATGTTTAAAATCCTCGTTCAGAGGCGACATCTCTTCTATTAAATTTACCGCGGGGCAACCATATTTTGCCCTCAGGAATGGCACCTTCAATAATACTACCCGCATCATTTCGTGTATATCATTAATGGGGCTTTTTGCATTCAACAGGGGCGTTACCAAACTGGCATACATACCGGGGAAGATGATTTCGTTGATCATGGCCAACCCCATCTCGTCTTTATTTTTAAAGTGATAAAAAAACGCGCCCTTGGTAACCTGTGTTGTGGCCAAAATGTTATCAATACTCGTAGCCTGGTATCCCTGCTTGTAAATAAGCTCGAAGGACTTGGTCAGGATCATGGTACGTGTATTGGCAGCTTTAGACATGCTTTTAAATACTAATTAGTATGTAATACAAACATACTGGTTACTTAAATAGCTTCCTAATTTATTTTTCATATAGGCCATTCTATTAAAATTTAAACCTTGCCTCTGCGTTTTATCAACCATTAGCTATCTTTACTCTTTTTAAGCGAAAAACTATTTATGACTAAACGGTGGGTACTAAAAGATGCGGCAGATACAGTAAAGGTACAGGAACTGGCTGCGGCTCTTAACATCAATTCCGTTTTATCAACCCTACTGGTTCGCCGGGGCATTAATACCTTTGATGAAGCTAAATACTTCTTTCGCCCAAGTCACCTGCACCTGCACGATCCTTTCCTGATGCAGGATATGGAGAAAGCCATTACGCGTATTGAAAATGCCATTGCCAACCATGAAAAGATATTGATTTATGGTGATTATGATGTGGACGGCACCACGGCGGTAGCACTGGTTTATAGCTTTTTCAACAAGCTTTATAAAAATATTGAATATTATATCCCCGACAGGTACAAAGAGGGATACGGAATCTCCACTATAGGTATTGATTACGCGAAGGAAAATAACTTCTCGCTTATTATTTCGCTGGATTGCGGTATAAAATCAGTCGATAAGATAGCATACGCTAATACTTTGGGTGTCGACTTTATCATCTGCGACCACCATTTGCCCGGAGAAGAATTACCTGCAGCTATAGCAGTACTCGATCCCAAACGTACCGATTGCGCTTATCCCTATAAAGAACTTTCGGGCTGTGGAATTGGTTTAAAGCTAATCCAGGCCTGGTCAGAAAAACACGACCTGCCCTTTGAAGGCGTAGCAGAATACTTTGATCTGGCAGCCATCAGCATAGCCTGCGATATTGTACATATCACCGGCGAAAACCGCGTGCTGGCACATCTTGGGCTTCAAAAGATAAATGAAAACCCGTGTATAGGTGTTAAAACCCTTATGCAAGTTGCCGGAAGGACAGGTACTTATACCATAAGCGATGTCGTATTTTCATTAGGGCCGCGTATTAACGCTGCCGGCCGTATTGATGATGCCAAACACGCTGTTGAACTTTTAATAGCCTGCCATGAAGATGCTGCCAAAGAAAAAGGCGACATGATCAACATTCGCAATACCGAACGCAAAGGCCACGACCTGCAAATTACCGATGAGGCTTTGGGCATGATAGATAACGACGAGGTGTTGGTAGCCCGTAAATCAACCGTGGTGTTTAATGAAAATTGGCACAAAGGGGTTATCGGCATTGTAGCATCGCGCCTTACCGAAAAATATTATCGCCCAACCGTAGTGCTAACCCGCTCAAACGGGCATGTGGCAGGTTCGGCACGTTCTGTTTTGGGGTACGATCTTTACGAGGCGCTATGTGGCTGCAGCGATCTGCTGATACAATTTGGCGGACATAAATACGCCGCCGGTTTAACTATGGAACCGGAAAATGTACCCGCCTTTATCCAAAAATTTGAAGAGGTGGTTAGCGCCACTATTACCGAAGAGCAACTGATACAACAGGTGAGTATTGATGCCGAGATAGAATTAAAGGATATCGACTCTAAATTTTTCAGGATATTGAGCCAGTTTGCCCCTTTTGGGCCTGAGAACATGTCGCCGGTATTCCTCAGCAAAAATGTGTATGTTAGCGGTAATGCCGGTTTGGTGGGTGGCAACCATGTTAAAATGTTTATAATGCAACCGGGCTCGGCAGCGTTTAGTTGCATAGCCTTTAACCAGGCCGAACTATTGCCACAATTAAAACCGGGCGTACCATTTAACGTTTGTTATACCATTGAAGAGAACATATGGCGCGAACAGCGTACCATACAATTAAATATAAAAGCAATTAGATTGGAGAATGGTGATTAGTGAATAGTAAATCGTTCCCCCGAGCGTCATTGCGAGGAACGAAGCAATCTCCGACCATACAATTATAAACTATGATCCTCAGGGCAGAAAATTTAGTAAAAAAATATAAGCAGCGTACAGTTGTAAATGATGTAACGTTCAATGTGGCGCAGGGCGAAATTGTGGGCTTGCTTGGGCCGAATGGTGCCGGTAAAACCACATCCTTCTACATGATTGTGGGCTTGATAAAACCCAACGAGGGCAAAATATTTTTAGAGGACGAGGATATAACCGGCGACCCGATGTACCGCCGCGCTCAAAAGGGCATCGGCTACCTGGCGCAGGAAGCATCGGTTTTCCGGAAGCTTTCTGTAGAAGACAATATAAAGGCTGTACTTGAAATGGGTAAGATGCCCAAGGATAAGCAACAGGATAAACTGGAAGAACTGATAGACGAGTTTAGTTTACACAAAGTACGCCGTAATCGTGGCGACCTGCTATCCGGTGGTGAACGCCGCCGCACCGAGATTGCACGCGCCCTTGCTGCCGAACCTAATTTTATTCTGTTGGATGAACCCTTTGCCGGGGTTGACCCGATTGCGGTTGAGGAGATCCAGGCGATGGTTGCCAAATTAAGGCACCGTAACATTGGCATCCTCATTACTGACCACAATGTGCAGGAAACCTTATCTATTACCGATCGCGCTTACCTGCTTTTTGAAGGTAAGATCCTGGAATCGGGCGTACCCGAGGTGCTGGCCGAGAACGAAATGGTACGTAAGGTTTACCTTGGAGCCAACTTTGTATTGAAAAGAAAAACATTCCCGCAATAATTATATATTTGATAATCAATACGTTCAAAATATTAACAGTGTTCACGGCAGTGAACGTGAACACTATAAACCATCAGAAATAACTATAAGCCTAACGTATGACCATATTTAACTCTGTATTTACCTGGTTTATGAAAAAGCGTATCCACCAGATAGAGCTTTTTATGAAATACCCCAACGAGGTACAGGAGGAATGGTTTGAGCAATTGGTTGCCGGCGCTGAAAATACCGAATGGGGCAAATTATACGGTTACAAAAGCATCGAGAACCTTGCCCAGTTTAAAGAGCGGGTACCTATCCAAAATTATGATACGTTAAAACCCTACATCGAGCGCATGCTGAAAGGCGAGCAAAATGTGTTGTGGCCTTCAGAGATCCGCTGGTTTGCCAAATCATCCGGCACCACCAGCGACAGGAGTAAGTTTATACCAGTTAGCGAAGAATCTTTAGAGGAATGCCACTTTAAAGGCGGTAAGGATATGCTTACGCTCTACTTTAACAACAGGCCAAACGCACGCATTTTTACGGGTAAGAGCTTAACGCTTGGCGGCAGTCACCAGGTTGGGCAGTTGAATGCGGATACCTTTTTTGGTGACCTGTCTGCCGTGATCATGAAAAACCTGCCCCTTTGGGCCGAGTTTTATCGTACCCCTCATCTGGATATTGCCCTGCTGGAAAACTTTGAAGAAAAAATTGAGAAGATGGCCTATGCCACCAAGGATGTAAACGTAACCAGCATTAGCGGTGTACCCACCTGGAACATCCTGCTCTTTAAACGCATCCTGGAAATAACTGGCAAAAAAAACCTGCTGGAAGTATGGCCAAACCTCGAGCTTTACTTCCACGGAGCGGTAAACTTTACCCCCTATCGTGAGCAGTTTAAAAAGCTGATCCCGAACGATGACATGTATTACCTGGAAACCTACAACGCATCCGAAGGTTTTTTTGGGATCCAGGATACAGAAGAGCCCGGCGATATGCTGTTAATGCTCGACTATGGCATCTTTTACGAATTTTTACCCTTAGAGCACCTGCACGATGAAAACCCCGAAACGCTGACGCTTGACGAGGTAGAACTGAACAAAAACTACGCGTTAATTATCACCACAAACGCAGGCCTTTGGCGTTATATGATAGGCGATACCATTCGCTTTAGTTCGCTGTCACCTTTCCGCATCCAGATAACGGGCCGTACCAAACATTTTATTAATGCCTTTGGCGAAGAATTAATCATTGACAATGCAGAACGTGCACTGGCCGAGGCTTGTTCTCAAACAGGCGCCATTATCCGTGATTATACCGCCGCTCCAATTTATTTTAGCGATAAAGAGTGCGGTGCGCATGAATGGCTGATAGAATTTGAAAAACACCCGGCAGAATTTGACCGTTTTGTTGACCTGCTGGATGAAACCTTGCGCCGGGTAAACTCCGATTACGACGCCAAACGTTTTAAAGATCTGGCGCTCCGCCGCCCGCAGGTTAGGGTTGTTGCCCAAAACACGTTCTTTAACTGGATGAAAGGCAAAGGCAAAATTGGCGGACAGCATAAGGTACCCCGCCTGGCCAATAACCGCGAGTATGTAGATTCTATTTTGAAGATGACGGAACTGATAATAAATTAGTTCACAATAACTTAACAAAAGCTTAATCCCCCCTTTTGTATCATACATACACGCATAGCCGTAATAGCTTTATTAAATTAATCGAAATGAAAAAAGCATTACTGTTTGTGGCTATAGTAGCCTGCCTTGCATCTTGTAAAAAAGATAGGAAAAAAGTTATTATTGATGACCGGGGCGTGGTTTTTGGCACCTGGGAATTAAGGGCCGTGCATGGTGGTTGGGGCCAGCCCCAAATCTTTACCAAAGGTAATGGTAACAAATTCACCTTTAAGCCCGACAGCACTTACATTAAGTACGCTGACAATGCCATTGAAAAGCAGGGTAAATTCTCTATCCGTTTTATTGGCGAAGAAAAAGGTGCAAGATACGGTACCATTACTCTGACCGATCCGGCTTATACAGATGCGTTCAGTTTCAAACTCGACACCATTGTTGTTGGCACTTCAGCTGCTGACGGCCCTACATATCAATACGTTAGGGTAAAGTAACAACATTGCAATCCTAATCGTCCCCGGATCCACCCGGGCGACGATTATTTATTATAGTGCCTCCACCCGTTTTAAAGCTTCGTATATCTTAACCGCTTCTATAGCCTCTTTTACATCATGCACACGCAAAATATTCGCGCCTTTCATCAGAGCAATGGTGTTTAGCGCGGTAGTGCCATTAAGGGCTTGGTCGGCGGTTGTACCTAATAAACCATAGATCATTTTTTTGCGTGAGATGCCGGCCAATACGGGTAATTGCAGCCGGTCGAACTCGTCCATCCTATTCATTAGCGCATAGCTATGCCCGGGCTTTTTGGCAAAGCCGAAACCAGGGTCAAGTATGATATCATGCACGCCCATTTGCTTTAGCTGATAGATCTTCTGTACAAAATAATCAAACACTTCGGCAAATACATCCTCATAATGAGCCAGTTGCTGCATCGTTTGTGGGTTGCCTTTCATGTGCATTAAAATATAGGGCACTTGTAAACGGGCAACCGTGGTAAACATATTCTCATCCAACTCGCCGCCCGAGATATCATTTATGATATGCGCACCTGCTTTTACAGCCGCTTCAGCAACTGCGGCGCGGAAGGTATCGATAGAAATAATGGCCTCCGGGTGGTTAGCAACAATTGCTTCAACTGCCGGTAGCAGCCGGTCGGTTTCTTCCTGTTCAGAGATATCCGCAGCGCCCGGGCGCGAGGAATAGGCGCCCAAATCGAGGAAAATAGCGCCCTCAATTAGCATTTTTTCGGCCTTCAAACGTACCTGTTCGACTTCTGTCACCCTACTAACAACATAAAACGAATCCGGCGTGATATTGATGATGCCCATCACTTTTGGGGTGGTCAGATCTATCAATTTACCACCGGCATTTATGGTTACCTTTTTCTGAAAAAATGTATCTTTAGCCACTTTGTTTTGTTGAAACGTTGAAAGGTTTGAAAGTTGTAAAGTTAAGTCAACTTTATGCAAATCTCAGATACATTTATGCGACACCTTTCTCAAAGGAGCAATAGGGTAATCACTCGCCCCGCAACCGCATTATAACATTACAACTTTACAACATTATAATATTATACATCTTGAGCAACACAGCAGAAGAATACGAAGCGGTAATAAATGTTTGCAAAGGGCTTTTCATAAAAAAAACCCGCGATTATGGTACAGCGTGGCGTATACTACGCATAGAATCTATCACCGACCAGATCTTTATCAAGGCCCAGCGTATCCGTACGCTTGAGGAAAAACAGGTATCAAAGGTTGGTGAAGATATTACCGGCGAATATATAGGCATTGTAAACTATTGCGTTATTGCCATGATGCAGCTGGATTGCAGCCCCGAAACCCCTACCGAGCTAAATCCCGACGATGTAGAAATGTTATTTGATGGCAAGGTTAACGAAACCAAAGAACTGATGTTTGCCAAAAACCACGATTATGGCGAGGCCTGGCGCGATATGCGTATCAGCTCGTTAACAGACCTTATACTGATGAAGTTGCTTAGGGTTAAGCAAATAGAAGATAACAAAGGCCAAACCCTGGCATCCGAAGGGGTAAAAGCCAACTACCAGGATATGCTGAATTATGCGGTGTTCGCGCTGATAAAATTGGGAGTAAAATAATGAAAAACGGTTTAGTTTGGTTTTGCAGGATAGCCGTTGGCTTATTGTTCATTTTTTCGGGACTGATAAAAGCAAACGACCCGCTTGGTTTCTCTTATAAACTGGAAGAATACTTTGAGGTTTTCCACATGACCTGGCTAAATGGCTTTGCTTTAAGCATGGCTATTATACTTTGCGCATTAGAAATGATACTGGGCTTTGCCCTGCTTATAGGCGCCCGTGCTGTAAAAGTGGTTTGGGGCTTATTGCTGCTCATTATCTTTTTTGCGTTTCTTACCTTTTACTCAGCTTTCTTTAAGGTGGTACAAACCTGCGGCTGTTTTGGTGATGCCATCCCGCTTACACCGTGGCAGTCGTTTAGTAAAGACATGGTGCTGTTACTGCTTGTACTGGTGCTGTTTGTAAACCGCAAAAGCATTAAATCGTTATCTAACACTAAAACCGGCGATAAGCTGCTTATAAGTGCAACTGTTGCCTCTGTAGGTTTCGGTCTTTATACTTACAACTTTTTACCCGTGGTTGATTTTCTTCCGTATAAAATTGGCGCAAACATCCTACAGGAGATGAAAACCCCGCCGGGCGCTGTACCGGATGAATTTGAGGTTACCTACAACCTTAAAAACAAAAAAACAAAGGCAACCAAAAACATGACCGATAAGGAATACCTAAAATCGGGCATATGGAAAGATACCAGTTGGGAAGTGCAAGGCAACCCCGAAAGCAGACTTATTAAAAAAGGTTTCGAACCCAAAATACGCGACCTGAATATACAGGATGCACAAGGCAATAATTATAACGAAGAACTGCTAAGCAGCCCGTTTTACAGTTTGGTTATTGTCGCTTACGATCTTGCACATACTAATGAAGATGCCGTTAACCGTATTAATGCGCTGGCCATTAACCTTACTCAAAACTATAATACACGCACCATATTTTTAACATCAAACGCGCCCGATCAGGCGCAGCAATTCGCTAAAGACCATAAACTGGTAAGCGAGCTGTTTTATGCCGATGGCGTACCGCTTAAAACCATGGTGCGTTCAAACCCGGGTATTATACTGTTAAAGAACGGAACCGTGGTAAACAAATGGCATTTTCACAACATGCCAAAGTATGATGACCTTGTTAAAAACTACCTGAGCAAACAATAATGGGCCTGATATTTTTAGTTGGATTTATGGGCTGCGGCAAAACCACCATGGGCCGCAAATTAGCTACTGCCTTAGGTTACGAATTTTTAGATCTTGACCACGCCTTAGAAGCACACGCCGGTATGCCTATCCCCGAGTATTTCGCAGCCCATGGCGAGGATGAATTTCGCAAGCTGGAATCGAGTATATTAAAAGACACAGCTTATCCCGAAAACGCGATTGTATCTACAGGCGGCGGGCTGCCATGTTTTTTTGATAATATGGATTGGATGAACGCGCATGGCCAATCCGTTTATATGAAACTTACGCCTAAAGCATTGGCATCCCGCTTAGAGCATGCCAAAACGCCCCGCCCGGTTTTGCAAGGGAAAAAAGGGGATGAACTGGTTGCATTTATAGAAAACAAACTTGCTGAACGTGAGCCCTTTTACAGCCAGGCATCAGTAACTGCCGAAAGCTTTGTGGACCTTACGCCAGAGAACATCCTTCGGCTGCTTAACCTCCAACAATAAGCCATATGAAATTTGCCGGGAGCCTATTATTTGTCATGCTGCTTCTGGGCAATTTTTTAAAAGCGCAGGATATTACCAAAGCAAATAGCTACCCCGAACAAGTTGGCGAAATTGTATTCAACCCAAAAACAGATAAAGCCAATTTCGAGCTTTGCGATAATGGCTGGACTTACGAATACTACGGCCCGGGCACTACTTATAAGGGAGGTGCAAAAGCTCTTAAGTCGTACCTGCTAACACACTACAGGTACAAACCCGCTTATAAAAATATTACAGGCTACGTAACCATACGTTTCCTGGTAAGCTGCAAAGCACAAACAGACCGCTTCCGGGTATTTCAGCTTGATGACAATTATCAAAAAACAAACTTTGATGCAGGCTTTATAACACATTTAACTACGCTTTGCAAATCGTTAGATAAATGGGTGGCGGGTAGCTTTAATGGCAAACCGGTTAACACCTATTACTACATTAATTTTAAGATGCTTAACGGCAGGATAAAGGAGATAACGCCATGAGGTGCCTGATCCTGATATTTCTCTGCTGTTTACCCTCCATCGTAAAGGCGCAAACCAATTGCGACCTGTATAAAGACCGGGCGCATAAAACCGCTTGCCAACTTTACTGGAAGGCCATAGAATATAATCAGGGATCAAACAAATCGCAGGAATTGTTTCAGCAGTCTTTACAAGCATGCCCAACTTTCGGGCCTTCGCTGCATGAAATGTCGGTGCCGTATTTAAAGCGTGGCGATTTTTACAACTGGAAACAACTGATGGATCGCGCCGTAAAAGCCGACCCTATATGGCTGAGCGACCGCGGCTGGTGTTTATTTAAGTTCCTGCATGATTACAAAAATTCTTTTAACGACCTAAAACGACTATACGATATTAACAAAGGCCAGCCGGGCTACTCGGGCGATGGGGATTACGATCTGCGTATTGTAATGGCCCTTAACCAACGGCAAATGGGGAATTATAGCACAGCTTTAGCTTATTTTAAAGAGTGTATTACCGATAACGAAAAAAAGAATGGTGTGGGTTTATTTGATTACCTGCATCTGGGTGTAACCCGTATGATGGTTAAAGATTACAAAGGAGCAATTACCGACCTGGACCGCGAAACCAAAAAATATGAAAAACTGGCAGATACCTATTACTATTTAGGCTTATGCTATAAAAAGCTGGGGCAACGTAAAAACGCTTTTAACAGCTTCACCAAAGCATATTCACTGTTCACCAAAACAGGCTATCATCGTAACGATCCATATTGCGAGGAGCCGGACAAGGTATACTTAAGTGATATTGAAAATGAGTTAAAGACGTTTAAATAGCTATTGGGTATACATCATAATTAATATGTCATTGCGAGCGATAGCGTGGGCAACCGACCGTAGGGAGCTCATTAATGCCTTGAAGTAAAATTAAATTTATTAATAATCTCAGCATATCCAAGCGCAAGATGCTAATCATACCAGCCAAGGCTTAAATCATTCCATTCAGGATTTTCAAAAACAATTAACTCTATCTTCTTTTTTCTTGATCCCGCTTTGATTTGTTTTTCGCGTGCTATGGCATCTTGCATCCATTGAAAGTCTTCGTAATAAACAAGTTTGCCACATTGTGGTACCTTGCTGAGAAAACTTTATTTGTTGTTTCTTTGTGCTTAAGTACACGACCTGCTAAATTACTGGTAACGCCAGTATAAAGTACGTTGTTAAAATCATTCGTAATTATGTAAACGTAATACTGGTAGATTTTAATCTATCCATTTATTAGCAAATCGTTTACCTGTCCTATGAGATTGCCACGCTACGCTCGCAATGACATGGGGTTAATTTAATAATCAATTCTATCTCAAATAAACCGCGTCTTCCTGCCCGGCTACATCCAGCACAACGTCAACGTGTTCTTTAATAACGGTTGACAGGGCTATACCGGCATAATCTGTAGTTACCGGGAAGTTCTTGTGGTTGCGGTCTATCAGTACAACGGTGCGCAGTTTTTTCAAAGGCACATCCAAAAACACACCGAAACCGTAGGCAAGGGTTTTGCCGCTGTTCAGCACATCGTCTACCAAAACAATTACTTTGTTGCTGCAATCCTGCACATCAAAATCTATTTTGGCGTGCAGCTGGCTGCTTTGCTTATCAAGCTCAATGGTTAATAAGCGGCTGGTGAACGGTGCAATTTTATCTAAGATGGTCTTTAACCTTTCGGCTACATGGTTGCCACGTGGCAGGATGCCAGCTATCAGGATCTCCTTCTCGTCAAAATTATCCTCCAATATCTGGTAAGCAATACGATCAATCTTTTGCTGTATTTGCTGCTGGTTTAATATCAGGATCTTTTTATCAGGCATGGCATCAGGGATATTTATACACCAAATATAGCATTAATGATAATTACCGGTTTTAATTTTTGCTATTTATCATATCAATAGCCGCCTGCAGCATGGTATCCTTATCATTTAAAAGATCGGCCGCCAGTGGATGTACCACCTTATCAATCTTAACACCTTTGCGCTGCGCATGTGTGCCATCAGGATAAAAAATGGCATTGCCTGTAAAGTTGAACTCGTATCCGCCTGGCAGCGTCATCATCTTCTCGTCGCCATCTGCACCAGCCGATGTTTCGCCAATGGTTATGGCATCAGGGAATATACTTTGCAGGTACATGGTTTGAAACTCGGATAGGCTTAATGTTTCGCCATCAACAATTATTACCACTTTACCTTTGTATAGATGATGCCCGGGGTACATGCCCGGCCTGCGATAGGTTGATGAATCTGTTGATAAAACATATCTTCCGAAATCATCAAAATCTTGTTTGTAATAATGTGCAAAGAACTTACTATCCTGGCCGAATTTCTGATAAACAAAATTTAAAAAGCCGCCCCACTGCGGATAACCGCGCATATCAAAAATGATCCCTTTGCTTTTGGCAGCAATATTAAAAACAGAATCCATGGCCTCGGTAAATCTTGCTTCCGGTAAACTGTTGTTATACCTTATTATCTCTCCGATTTTAAACCTTACAATATCCGGGCTTACGTAATCTGTTTCAGAACCCTCGTAATCGGGCTTCATTTTCTTTTTAAGATAGTCTATAATAATTGGTAGTTCGTTCTGCCCCGCCCACTGCAATATTGCAGATTTTGATACGCCATTACGCTGATAGGTAATTCGGCTTTTCAGGCTATCGGTAACAAAAAGCAGGTTATTTTTATAAATACTTAAGTTATGCAATAAAGTACTGCGGTTTGATGCCGATATCAGTCCTGCCAATTCATTTACCCGCTGCTCTATGGTATATTTGCCAAAACCTGTGATAATATCGCCAGCTTGTATATCTGCTTTTTGGCACAACTCCGGTAACAATACTTTGGTAACCAGTATTTGTTTATCGCTCAGCAACTTAAAGTCGAACGGCGGAAAAAAGTTGGTTTGCAGTATCTTTTTAGCGTTCTTCATCTGCTTATAAAAGCGGAATGAATGGGTATCGCTAATAAGGGCACTCAGGTTAAGCAGCAATCTTTCGTGTTCAATACGTGTGCTGGCATTAACAAATAAGGGGATAAACTCTTTCACATCTTTACCCCAATTACTATCCATTAAGTATTTATGCGGATACAGATAATCAATAGTTGCAGCCATTTTGGCAAGCGTAAGCATACGATAAGCGTAAGGGATGTTCACACTATCCGCAAAAACATAAGGTTTTTCGTGAGGGATATCGGTACCGTAACTCTTCTCGGTGTAATAATATGGCAATGTACCGGCAAAGCGGTTCTGATAGATAAACTGCAGTTTTTGACCGATGGCCTTTGACAAATACTTATCCTTTGTAAACCAGCTTTGATCTATATTTTTTGTAAGGACTTTCTCGGTTGGTTGCTTTATGGGTGCCGGTAGCTTTTTGACTGTTCCCAATTGCTGAAGCATGTTTGAAATTGCCACGTTAAATTCAGCATTACTTTTTGCTGCATCTACCGCCGGTAAATTGCTCAGAAAAATGCTGTCGGCATCCATTTTGCCGGAAGCAATAGCAGGATGGTTATATTTTAAAAAGCCCCATACCTTAAAAAAATAATACTTGTTTTGAGTGGCATCATTTGTTTGTGCCGATACCGGACGGATGCACAACACCGTAAAACACAGAGCAATAATAAGGCAGACTTTAAGTTTCATAATTAAGCTATAGGGATTGTATAAAAGCATGACGCAACCGGATGAGAACCGTTACAGAACCGATGCTTTTATTTTGAAGATTGGCCAGCAAATTACTACCCCTTTGCGTACGGGTAATACACAAAATTTGCGCCCTCGGGTACAACCACAAACAGGCACATAAAATCGTTAGGGTTTTTATAGGTAGATAAGAAGCGTTCTTTCAGTTCGGTTTTGATGATGCCGCGCTCTACAAACTCTTCAATAGTTGATGCATGGATGCTCCATTCGGTATTCAGCTCTATCCTGTCCAGGATCAGTTCGCCCAGTTTAATTTCGTGCTGGTGAGCGATGAATATCGGGTGTAACGACAAGCCTTCTACCATGATCTCTACTGCAACCTCGCGGATAGACTCGTTAAAGAATTTCAGGTCGCGCTCTAAACTAACCAGCGGACTATCCTTTTTTGGTTGTTCTTTCCCCCCGGTTCTTTCGTTCAATAATTCTTCGGCGTCCATATCAATTTATCTTAAATATTATTCTTCGGGTTGTTGTGGTTTGGTTGTTTTGGCATTAAACCTTGGCTTAAAGCCAACTTTCGGCGCAGCCGGTGTTTCTGCAGGTGGCGTTGGTTCTATCACATCAGCCGGTTTATCTTCAGCAGCGGCTTGCTCAGGTACTACCTTTTCCCCTTCAGGGGCTTCAGCCGGTTTTGGCACCATAGCCTTCATGTTGAAACGTGGCTTAAAGCCGGGTTTTGGCGCTGTGGTTTTTTCTGCAGGTGCCGGTGTTTCTGCCATAGCTGCCGGCTTATCTCCTGTAGCAGTTAGTTCCACTTTTTCTTCCGCAGCCTCAGTTGGTTTTGCTGCCATCGTTTTCATGTTGAAACGCGGCTTAAACCCTGGTTTTGGCGCTACAGTTTCTGATTGTGCCGGTTCTGCAGCAGGCTCGGTTTCAGGTTTCGCATCTTCTGTTTCCGCAGGTTTTGGCGCAGCCATTTTCATGTTGAAACGTGGCTTAAAGCCGGGTTTCGGTGCTGAACCTTCTGATGGAGTTGTTTCGGCAGCAGGTTCCTGCTCTGATTTTGATTCAGCCGCTTCCGCAGGTTTTGGCGTTACCATCTTCGCATTAAAACGTGGCTTAAAGCCGGGTTTTGGTGCAGTAACCTCTGCCGACGCCCCGGTTTGCGGCGTGGCGGGTTGTTCAATAGCCGGGGCATCATTTTGCCCGGCAACAGGTTCTGCAGGCTTACTTACTATCCCCGGTTTAAACTTTGGTTTAAAACCTGTAGATGGTGCCGCGGTGCTATCGGTTAAAGTTTCAACAATAGTTTGCTCGGCAAGCTGGTTTTCCTGATGTATTTTCTCGGGCTTAAGGGCGGGTGCCAGGTGGTACTGCAACCTTAGCTTATTAAACCAGTATTTTTTGGTATGGTCGAAGCTTTTTTCGCCCATCTGGGTAAAGTGTTTTTCAAATTCGGCAAACAGGCCCGGCTCTGCTGCCCTTAAGGCAACCAGGTCTATCCGCTTCTTATTAAAAAACTCTTCGAAAGTCATGCTTTATTTAGATGTAAGAGCCAAGATACAAGACTAAGTCCTGGTTCTTGATTAATGGCTCTTGATTCTACATTCTACAATGCCACGTCCACATCCAGCGCATTAAAGTGGATGCCGGTTGGGGTTTGTTTCCAGTCTTCGCGCTCCTCGTCTGTAGCGTTCATCAATTTGGGGAACCACTCCAGCGGGAACGCCTGTTGCTTACCATCAGGTTTCTCAACAAAAAGCAAACCATTGGCAAAGGTTACCTTAACTTTTTTTTCCTGTTTGCTTGATGAGAATAGAGGCATGATGTATTAAGTCAAAAGTTTAAATTCAAAAGTCAAAAACCGGTCGCTTCAGTTGCACAGTCAGAGATTGCCACGTCACTACGTTCCCCGCAATGACAATTTTCTTTGTTACTCCGCCATATTATGGTAAACCGCCTGCACATCATCGTCTTCCTCTAAACGGTCAATGATCTTGAAAACATCAACAGACTGCTCTTCGGTTACCGATATGTTTGATTGTGCAACACGCTCCAGCTTAGCCGATTTGGTTTCGATACCTATCTCTTCCAACGCTTTTTGCATTTTACCAAAGTCTTCAAAAGCGGTGTGTAATACAGCTACGTCGTTCCCTTCTTCGTCGGCCTCCACAAAAAGGTCTTCAAGGCCGGCATCAATCAGTTCAAATTCCAGTTCTTCCAGGTCGCGGTCGCCCGGGTCAAACGTAAATACCGATTTGCGGCTAAATATAAAATCAAGCGAACCGGTTTTACCCAGTGTGCCGCCATATTTGGTAAAATAGCTGCGCACGTTGGCAACAGTACGGTTAAGGTTATCGGTAGCAGTTTCTACCAATATAGCCACACCGTGCTGCGCGTATCCTTCGTATACAATTTCTTCGTAATCTTTTTCATCGCGGCTGGTAGCGCGTTTTATGGCAGCTTCTACCCTATCTTTAGGCATGTTAACCGCTTTGGCATTTTGCACAGCTGTACGCAGGCGCGAGTTTGAATTAGGATCGCTGCCGCCGGCTTTAACCGCCATTACTATTTCTTTACCCAAACGGGTAAACTGCACCGCCATTTTAGCCCAGCGCTTAAATTTTCTTTCTTTACGGAATTCAAATGCTCTTCCCATATTGTTTGTAGCCCCCCAAGCCCCCTAAAGGGGAAGAAGGATTTTAATTTTTAATTTTCAAATATAACTATTCCCCCTTTAGGGGGTTAGGGGGTTTAAATAATCTTTTTCAGGTTTGTCAGCATATCCTCCGTTATCTTCGGAAGATCGTACTCTAAAGCCCAGCCCCAGTCTTGCTGCGCCTGTGTATCATCTATTGATTTTGGCCAGCTATCGGCAATTGCCTGCCTCGGGTCGCTATCTGTGTAGCTCATTTCAAAATTTGGCAGGTGTTTCTTTATCTCTTCGGCCAGCTGCTCAGGTGTAAAGCTGATACCGGCAAGGTTGTAGCTCGACCGGATCTTGATGCTTTCTGCCGGGGCATCCATCAGGCTAATAGTAGCACGTATGGCATCATCCATATACATCATGGGCAAAGCCGTTTGCGATGACAGGAAACCCTGGTATTTCCCCTGCTTTAATGCTTCGTGGAAGATATGCACGGCATAATCGGTAGTGCCACCACCCGGATTGGCACGCCAGCCAATAAGGCCGGGGTAACGGATGCTGCGTACATCCACACCATATTTTTCAAAATAATACTCGCACCAGCGCTCGCCGGCCAGTTTGCTGAAACCGTAAACCGTGTTAGGGTCCATTACGCAATATTGCGGCGTATTATATTGCGGCGAATGCGGGCCAAATACCGCGATAGAGCTTGGCCAGAAAACTTTTGCGGTTTTAAACTCCACGGCAAAATCAAGCACATGCAGCAGGCCGGTCATGTTCAGGTCCCAGGCCATCCTGGGTTTTTGTTCGCCTACGGCAGATAATATGGCTGCTAATAAATATACTTGTGTGGGGCGGTGCTTATCAAATAAATGATGCAGGTTATCTTTATCCAGCACGTTCGCAAACTCGAACGGGCCACTGTTACGGATGGCATAATTAGGGCTGTTTATATCTGATGCGATAACGTTTTCGGCACCATGAATGCCTCTTAATGCAGTTACCAATTCGGTACCTATTTGCCCATTGGCGCCTATTACTAAAATCTTTTCGCTCATGCATTCACGCGTTTGGCTACAAAGGTAAAAATTTGCATGAAAACCTTTAATTTTTACCAAAACAAAGGTTTATATACTAAATTGATAGACAAACTGGTGAATAAAACGAAAATTTTTCGCATATTTGGAGTTTAGTTTATTTAAATAATCACACAACAAAAATGAAAGTCGCAGTAGTAGGTGCCACCGGGCTGGTAGGCACTAAAATGTTGCAGGTTCTTGCAGAACGCAACTTCCCCGTTACAGAATTAATTCCCGTAGCTTCCGCTAAAAGTATTGGTAAAGAAATTACTTTTAAGGGTAAGCAGTTTAAGGTGGTTTCTGTTGAGGATGCGATAAAGATGAAGCCCGATGTAGCTATTTTTAGCGCGGGCGGCAGCACTTCATTAGAGCAGGCACCGCTTTTTGCAGCAGCCGGCATTACCGTTATTGATAACTCATCGGCCTGGCGTATGGACCCCACCAAAAAACTGGTTGTGCCCGAAGTAAACGCTGATGTTTTAACAGCTGATGACAAGATCATCGCTAACCCAAACTGCTCAACTATACAAATGGTAGTGGCCTTAAAGCCGCTGCACGATAAATATAAAATTAAACGCGTTGTGGTATCAACCTACCAGTCGGTAACCGGTACCGGCGTTAAAGCGGTTGAACAACTTTTCAATGAGCGTAAAGGTATCGATGGGCCTATGGTTTATCCTTACACTATCGACCTGAACGTGATACCCCAAATTGATGTATTTACCGAGAACGGTTATACCAAAGAGGAAATGAAAATGATATTGGAGACCAAAAAGATAATGGGCGACGATAGCATCAAAGTTACTGCAACTACCGTGCGCATCCCGGTTATGGGTGGGCACTCAGAATCTGTAAACATCGAATTTTTGCACGATTTTGACCTGAGCGAAGTACGCCAGCTATTAGCCAACTCGCCGGGTATTGTGGTTGTGGATGATACCGCAAACCTTAAATACCCAATGCCGCTTGACGCGCACGACAAGGATGAAGTTTTTGTAGGCCGCCTTCGCCGGGACGAAACACAGGACAACACCCTTAACTGCTGGATAGTATCTGACAACCTGCGTAAAGGCGCCGCTACCAACGCGGTACAAATTGCGGAGTATTTAGCTGCTAAAAACCTGATTGGGCAGGCTGTAGAGGCGTAGTTAGAGATTTGTTTTTCACCACATATTTAATAGGGATGATCTGATGATTATCCCTATTTTTATTTCAATGAAAACTCTTAAAATATCATTGTTCGTTGCCTGTTGCTTTATTTCGGCAACTTCATTTGCGCAAAGCGCAAAAGCTATTGAGGCCGATCTGTTAAGATCGTTCAAAAAATTGGAGTATTGGGATGATAAGCAGCGCAAAGGGGTTGATGGGGCAAGCGATTCGCTGGAAACAGCAAACGATGTGTTCGATTCTAAAATAAAGGGCTATGCTATAAAATATCCATCAACTATTGCCGAGCCATTCACTTCGTTAAAGAAAGCCCACCTGGATATTTTCACCTCTGATGATGGTTTGTTCAGGATCTACTCATGGGAAACCTGGATGGGTGGCACCATGCGCGATTTTTCTAACCTGATGCAATATAAAAACGGGCAGGTAACCAAAGCTACTTTGTTAACCAGCAATCAGGACAACTATATTCCATTCTACTCTAATTTATACACGTTTAAAACGGGTGGCAAAACTTATTACCTGGGTATATATAATACCATTTACTCTACCAAAGATGTGGGAACGGGCATCAGGATATTTTCTATCGAGAATGGGAACTTAAACAGCGATACAAAGATTATTAAAACCCAGTCGGGCTTAAAAAGTAAGATCTACTATAGCTATGATTTTTTCTCGGTGGTTGATATAGCATTTGAACTAAGGCCTACCATTACTTTTGACGCTGCAACCAAAACAATAAAAATACCGCTTATAGGTAGCGAAGGTAAGGTAACCACGAAATTCATTACCTATAAATTTAACGGGCAGTATTTTGAGAAGATGAAAAGTTAGCCAAATCTTAAATTTCTTAAAACTATAAAAAATATCATCTGTAGTTAATATACATCTAAATGTATAATCTATAAAAAACTACAGTTATGGCTGATTTAAGTAATAAAAAAGTAGCAATACTTACCGAAGAAGGATTTGAGCAGGTTGAATTAACCAGCCCTAAGGAAGCACTGGAAGCCGCGGGTGCAACCGTGCACATTGTATCACCAAAAAGTGGCAAAATAAAAGCCTGGGATAAAGACAAATGGGGCATTGAGGTTGATGTAGACAAAAACCTGAGTGATGTTAGTCCGGATGATTATGACGCGCTGGTATTGCCCGGCGGCGTACTAAACCCCGATAAGCTGCGCCAAAATAAAGATGCCGTTGCTTTTGCTTCAGCATTTTTAGACGAAGGCAAACCATTAGCAGCAATTTGCCACGGCCCGCAGTTGCTGATAGAAACCAACATGCTGAAAGGCCGCAGGCTTACCTCTTACCCATCCCTGCAAACCGACCTGAAGAACGCCGGCGCTGATTGGGTTGACGAAGAAGTAGTAACAGATAATGGTTTAGTGACCAGTCGCCGCCCTGCCGACCTGGAGGCCTTCAATAAAAAGACTATTGAGGAAATCGCTGAGGGGGTGCATGTGTAAGCCTTAACATTTAAAAACTATGTCATTGCGAGAAGCGTAGCGACGTGGCAACCTCACAGTACAAGCGGAAATGCTGAGATTATTAATAAATTTAATTTTACTTCAAGGCATTAATGAGCTCCCCACGGTTGGTTGTCCACGCTATCGCTCGCAATGACATTTTTTTTACCATCACTGCGAGGGTTCTTCTTATCTTTACCCCCATGCCTCAACAAAAAGCTGTAATTATTGGTGCCGGTATAGCGGGCATAGCTACGGCTATCCGTTTGGCGGTTAAGGGTTATGCGGTTAATGTTTATGAGGCAAATGGTTACCCGGGTGGCAAACTCTCGGAATTTGAACAAAGTGGATACCGCTTTGATGCCGGGCCAAGCCTGTTCACTATGCCGCAATATGTTGATGAACTTTTTGCGTTGGCCGGTAAAAACCCTGCCAACTACTTTACCTACCAAAAGCTGGATGTTGTTTGCAAATACTTTTACGAGGATGGCACACGCCTAAGCGCTTATGCCGACACCAAACAGTTCGCTGAAGAGATAGAAACACAAACCGGCGAACCTGCCACAGCCGTTATAAAACATCTGGCCAATAGCCGGGATATTTACAGCATTACCAATCATGTTTTTTTAGAGCGATCGCTGCACAGGCTGAAAACTTATTTGCGGTGGGATACTATCAGATCGATATTCCGTTTCCCGCAGATTGATCCGTTCCGCACAATGCACAAGGCTAATGCATCAGGATTTAAAGATAAGCGTGTAGTACAGTTTTTTGACCGCTATGCTACCTATAATGGTTCCAACCCATACCAGGCGCCTGCCACTCTAAATGTGATACCACACCTAGAGCATCATTTCGGCGCGTATTTCCCTGATGGGGGTATGTACAGCATCACCAAAAGCCTGGTAAAACTGGCAGAGGAGTTGGGCGTAAAGTTTTATTACAATTATAAGGTGGATGAAATTGTTGTGATTAACGGTAAAGCTAAAGGCATCCGTGCAAAAGGCGAAAATGTATTGGCTGATGTGGTAGTATCAAACATGGATATATGGTTTACTTACAACCGCTTGTTGAGTAAACACCCGCAACTGCACCCGAAGAAAACCCTAAACCAGGAGCGCAGCAGTTCGGCATTGATATTTTACTGGGGGATAAAAAAGCAATTCCCTTTGCTTGATCTCCATAACATATTTTTTAGTGCTGATTACAAGGCCGAGTTTAAGCACATCTGGCAACAACAGGATATTTACCACGACCCTACTGTCTATCTCAATATAAGCTCGAAATTAAAACCGGATGATGCACCGGATGGTTGTGAGAATTGGTTTGTAATGATCAATGTACCCGCCAATAACGGGCAGGATTGGGAGAGGCTGATAACCGATGCAAGGACTAATATCATCGCCAAGCTATCCCGTTTGTTAGGAGAAGATCTGCCCCCCCTAATTGTTAACGAAAGCATCCTCGACCCGCGCAGTATAGAGAGCAGGACATCATCATACAAGGGGTCAATATATGGCACCAGCTCCAACAACCAGTTCGCGGCGTTCTTGAGGCATGCTAACCAATCGTCAAAAGTTGAAGGCTTATATTTTTGCGGGGGAAGCGTGCATCCCGGTGGTGGGATACCGCTTTGTTTGCTATCGGCTAAGATAGTGAGCGGTGTAATAAATTAACCATCACCCTCTTTTATAAAAACAGTTCATTTCGAGGGGAGCGCAGCGACGAGAAATCTTGTTCATTATGCAAGTTTACCCGCCGTTGTTGGTATTGTCACCAACAAGCCGCCATGCTTGTTTACTACCTAACTAAAGTTGTTGGTGACAATACCAACAACGGCGAAATAAAATCGGGGTGCGAAGCAATCTCCGGATATGGAAAGCTACCATGCATAGTTCTGAGATTGCTTCGTACCTCGCAATAACGTGCGGGGAAAGCTATCCCTCCAAAACCATTTTCTCCAGCGCTTCAATCCATTTTGGAGAATCGTTCAGGCTTTCCACCAACTGCACATGTTCGCCGCCCAGGGCTTTAAACTCGTCGCCATATTCGGTAGTTACTTCATAAACAGTTTCCAGGCAATCGGCAACAAAGGCCGGGCAAAATACCAACAGGCGTTTTTTCCCTTCTTTGGCCAGTTGGGCAATTATCTCGCTTGTATAAGGCTGCACCCATGGGTCGCTGCCCAGGCGCGATTGAAAACAAACGGTGAACTTCTCTTTCGGAAGGTTCATCTTATTGGCTATCAGTCGCGCGGTATCATGCGATTGTGCCGAGTAGCACAATTTGTTGGTATCATTTAATGTGCTGCAGCAACCATCAACCTTCAGGCAATAGCTGTTGGTATGATCGCATTTTTTTAGCTGTCGCTGCGGTAACCCATGAAAGCTAAACAGGATATGATCGTAGCTATCGGGGTTATACTTCTGCGCGTTATCGGCAAAGGTCTCTATCATAAGTTCGTTATCATGAAACGAGTTAAGGAATGAGATAGTGGGGATAGTTTGCCAATCTTTTATCAGGTCCATCACCTTTTCCTGCACCGAACCGGTACTTGCCGATGCATATTGCGGGAACAACGGGATCACCTGGATATCGCTTACCAAAGCATCTTTTAAACGCTGTAAGGCCGATTCGATAGATGGGCTTTGGTAACGCATGGCCAGCTCAACCATATAGCCATCGCCAAGGCGCTGCTGTAAAGCTGCCTGCTGTAGTAAGCTGTAATGCAATAACGGCGAACCGGTTTCTTTATCCCAGATGGCTTGGTAAAGCTTTGCAGATTTTGGTGCCCTAAAAGGCACTATAACCCCTTTTACCAAAACAGTACGCAAAGCGGCGTTAATGTCAATAACGCGCCCATCCATCAAAAACTCGTTTAAATACTTACGTACATCCGCTGTCGACGGACTATCCGGTGTACCTAAGTTTACCAGTAAAACTCCCTTTTTTGCCATAATTTATAAGAGGTGCAAATGTAATAAAAAACACCCTAACCAATTGTGACGGCAGTCATTATTGCAAAATGATGATACCGTAGCTACGCTTATTCAGCCCGCCCTTCAGGGGGCTGTGGGGTTGCCCACAATTTCCACCAGGGTACCCACGGTGCATCATGGTGTTCGTAATGGTACCCAAAAAAGTAGCAGCTAAAAAATGCCAGGAAATGATTACGCTTTAAGCTTCGCGACTGGTGCTTGTTATCGTGTTCTCCTTTATGAGGCAAATATGTGCCGAAATAGAATAGCTGCAAAGTGCTCATTAACGATGGCACCACCCAAAATAAGATCAAATTAGGCTGTGGCACCCATATCTTAAAGATGTTGAACAATGCGGCCATCACCACAATTTGCCAAATGGACAAGTAATTACGGATGAACCTTGTATACCAGCTAAAAAAGCCTCCGTTGTGGTAATCCGGGTCGCCATCGGTATGTACATGGTTGTGGTGCTGGTGGTGTTTAGTATATAACTTAGGGTACCAGAACGATGCGTACAAGGCTGTACAAATAAAACCCACTGCGTTGTTTATATACTTATTGGGTGCAACGGTACCGTGCATAGCATCATGCGCCGTAATGAACAGGCCGGTGTATAAATGCATCTGCAATAAAACAAACAGGTATAACAATGGATTTGTAAAATTAACCCGCCACTGCATTAGCAATATAGTTGATGTAACCCAACTGCCAATAACCAGCAAGGCAATAAATAACCCGGTATATGATGGTGATCTTTGCAAAGTATCCTTTTTAATCCCGTCTGTATAGGGAGTATATATTATTAGCAAATAGCATGCTGGCTTTATAACTAATTAATGCGTTTGCCTGTTTTATCTATATAAAACCAATCGCTGCTCTCCCAGGCAAAATGCTCATCGCCTGCGGGTACCGTTTTACAATTAAAGCTTACTTTGGCCCGCCCTTTTTTAAACGGATACGCGCAGCCAAATTGCGGCTTTATAACCACCCGCCCGTTAGTATCAGCATAACCAAGCTTGTTATTTTTTATTATGCGGTAGTAGCCCTCAACTTCGTAGTCGGGCCCGTTATCAAATAAATAAGGTTCAAATAATACGTTTTGGTGTTTATCTATTGCTATTAATCGGTTCTGCCGGTTTACAACAAATGCAACTTTTTTAAAAGTATCGGTATAGCATATTTTATACTTGCCCAGGGGAATAACAGTATCGTGACGGACATCTATATAGCCTGACGCCCCACTTAACGTATCCTCTACCCGGTACAGGTAGTTGTTTGATTGCCTTTTGCATGCACAAAACAGTACAAGCAAAGCTATCATTAACCTTTTCATATCAATAGCTTTCCAGTTCGGCCTTTATTTGTTGCATCAGCCACATGGGGGTTGATGTGGCGCCGGCTATGCCTATTTTATCGCCGGGGTTGAACATACTTTTATCCAGTTCGGATATAGATGATACAAAATAAGTGTTGGGGTTGTGCTTACGGCATACTTCGTAAAGAACTTTTCCGTTTGATGATTTTTTGCCCGATACAAAAATTATTTTGTTAAAATTCACAACAAAGGCAGGCAAGTCTTTATCGCGGTTGCTTACCTGGCGGCAAATAGTATCATTGGCCTTAACCTCATAACCGCGAGAGATCAACTCATCCTTTACATGGTAAAACTTATCCATGCTTTTAGTGGTTTGGCTGTACAGTGTAAAACGCGATGGCAGGTCGGCATCATCCAGTTCGGCAATATCCTGAAAAACAAGGGCATCGCCATTGGTTTGCCCTTGCAGGCCTACAACCTCAGCATGGCCATGCTTACCAAATATCAATATCTGTTCTTTATTATCGTACGAAGTTTTGATACGGTTTTGTAGTTTTAAAACCACCGGGCACGATGCATCTATCAGTGTAATATTATTCTCTAAAGCTATTTTATACGTTTCGGGCGCTTCACCATGCGCACGGATCAGTACTTTCTCGTTACGCAGGTTCGCCAGTTCGGCATGTTCAATAATACGCAGGCCCTGCGCTTTAAGCCGTTCAACCTCTTCATCGTTGTGTACAATATCGCCAAGGCAATACAGGTAACCATCTTCGGCCAGTATCTCTTCGGCCATATCAATGGCATAAACCACCCCAAAGCAAAAGCCCGAATCCTGATCTATAGTAACTTGTAGCTGATAATTACCCATTGTGGTACAAAAATACTAAATTCTAAACGCTAAATTCTAAAATTAGATATAAGGCGTGTGTAAAGTTTATATGATCGTTTAAGTTGTTGAAATGTTTTATCTGTTATGAAGGTTTGATATACTAAGGGCGCTGCCTGCGGCCCGGGCTTTTCGCTCATACTGCTACAGGCCTTAGGCACAAGGCCGGTATCCGCTTCAGTTCAGCATTAGGCCTATTAACATGGTTAATAGCTATTCTAAAGAGATTGCTTCGTACCTCGCAATAACGAGTAATTATAAATATATCACCAAATTCAACAACCCAAAAAACACAAACTCTGTTACTAATAACACTGGTGCTGCAATGCTTTGTTTTTTAAAGTTAAAGAGCTCGAAAATATAAAGCATAACGGCGCTTACCAAAAACCAGCAAACGTAATTTTTCAAGGGGATATTACCACTGTTCCAGTGCCAGTAGTTAAACTTAATGGCAACGGGTTCTATTAAAACATCAAGCAAAACCAGTAATCCTGCGCCCGCTATTATCCTGAAGAAAGCACTTTTTAGCCGACTGCGCTGCAGGGTTACCCCGGTAGCGTAGATCAGCAAAAACCAGTTTACCCCAATCATTAGCGGGATGCCGGATAGTTTAACGCCAAGCGTTTCATCGTAAGTATAACTACCAAATAACCAGCCTTTATGCACTCCCACCCATTCGGCAATAAAACCAAGCCAGAATACAATGAGGATAAAGATGCCAAACCGGCTGCTGAGTTTGTGATGCCCCAATGTAACTACCCCCAGCATTAATAGTAAATGGAACGGCACTATTTGTAAGAACAACGCTCTTGTAACCGGCACTGATAAGCCAACCAGGCCAACTACATGGAACAGTATAATAATAATGATGGCTATACGTGGTGAAATGCTCAGATCTTTCGGCCTTTCCATACGGTGGTTTTGGTAAGATATTTTTGTATTGATGTAATACCGATGAGCAACAGGCTCAGCATTTGTATTGGATGCAAAAGTAAGTTAAGCCATGCATTTTGCCCCGCTGTTAACGAAATCATAATACGACTGAGCATAATAAGCCCTGCCATCATAGCGATGAAATTCGGATTCATGGTCATAACCACCACCACCGGGCCGCCGATGATAAGTAACAGGTAAATTAAAAAGCCAAATACGTTATAATTAAATGCGGCTAAAAAATTTTTGCCAAACCCGTTAACGGCCTGGTTATAACTTTTATACATGCGGCAGCTTATCATGCCATTGGCTAACAGGGCCTCACCGTTTAGTTTGGATGTTTTTACCAGCTTCATGATCTCTACATCCTCTACCACCTTATTTTTGGCCTGTTGGTGCCACTGGTAATTATTATAATCTTCGGCATTAAACAGCATAAACTGCCCGCTGGCTGCGGCAACAGCGGCGCTTTTAACCAGGTAAACCAGCCGCAAGGGTAGTAAGTTCAATAATATATAATGCATCAAGGGCACTACCATATTTTCGCCGGTGGTTACCATGGTTTGGTTGGTAAACAGGCTCAGCAGGCTTAACCCCCGCAGGTTCATGCGGTGGATAGCGCTATTTATTAACCCGTCCCCTATTTTTTCATCAGCATCTAAAAACAAAAAATAACTACCCGTGGCTTGTTGGGCCAGTTGATAGCAGGCAAAGTTTTTACCGAGCCAACCTGCAGGTAAAACCTCCCCTTTTATGGCTTTAAAGTTTTTGTGCGACCGGGCAAATTCCTCGCAAAGCGCGAAGGTATTGTCTGCTGAGTTATCATCCAATACTATTACTTCGTAGTTCTGATAATTTTGTTGAGCTATGGATTGCAGCAAGGTAAGTATATTATCAGCCTCGTTACGGGCGGGAATAAGGATTGATACCTTATCCTCATAATGTTTGCCTATACGCGGCAATTTAGGGTTGGATAAAAAATTGAACAGTGTAACCGTAAAGCGCAGTATTAAAAAAATAAAGGTTACTAAAAGGGCTGTGATCACTTTTATACAGTTATTTTGTTTTGCTGTTTTTTGGCACTATCATAATGTTGCTGATATAATTTTTGTGCTTCTTCCATGTTATTCACTTCGTCAATTGCCTTTAAATAAACGCTCGCTGTTGGTTTTTTATATTGCAGGTTCTCAATAAATGTTGCTGCCATTACAGTTTGGAATTTCCCTGCTGCCGCCGACATTATTTTTGATAACCCTTTTTCAAAATTTACCTCATCAGTAAAATTAGAATATAGTTTCCCCTGAGGGAATATCAGCACCATATTTTCGGGACCATTCAATAATTCGGCGGCGTATTTTAACGAAGCCAGCATATCGCGCGAGTTTTTACTTACCGAGAACGCACCCACATATTTAAAAAAAGAAACTTTTTGTACGGTTTCCTCAATTACCATTACATGAAAGCGCTTTTTTAAAACCTGGTGGTTAATATAATACATCAGGAAGCCATCCCACCAGCTAAAGTGATTGGCCAGTAAAAGCACCGACCTATTTTTATCCACTTCTACTTCATCAAACCTTACCTCCTTAAAATTGCCCTTAACAATCCGCAGGATGTAATTATGGAAGAACCAGTTAATAAGTTTATTTTTCTGTGGATATATCATACTTAATGCTCCACATCTATTTGCGCCTTAAACGCGTGCTGGTGAAAGGTATTTATCCGGGTAATCAGTTCATCGAAGGTTACCTCGCCGGCTACGCCGCAATCGTATAAATGAAAAAACACGGATGGTTTAAGGCTTTCAAAATAATCTATCAGTGCACAATTATAAACTATCTGGCATGGGCCTTTTATATTTTTAATAAGGCGCTCAATGCCTTTCTCTACCTTAATTTCGGTAGTATGGTTTGATATCAGTTCGCCCTGCGGAAAAACCACCACCAGGTTCTCAGGGTCGTTGAGCAGGCCTGCCGCGTATTGCAACGATTTGATCATCTCGCGCGATGACCGGTTGATAGAGAAGCCGCCAAAAAGGTTTAGCAGCATCCGCTTTTGCAGATGGTCTTCCTGCATCATAATATACAGGTGCCTGTTAAGGTGCCAGTAGGCCAGGTAATTGCCCCAAAGGCCATCCCACCAGCTAAAATGGTTACAAAGCAGCAAAACGGAATGCCCCGGTTTTGGGGCGAATGGCGTTACCACCAGCCGGTTAAAGGCACGGCGCATGCGGTAGCGCATGTATATGGCAAACCAGTTACTAAAAAGTTTTATTCTGCGGGCGGGTATCATTGCTGTAAATTTACTAAATACTCATCCAATTGTTTGGTAACCAGCCAATGCCCCATAGCTACTTCGTGCACTTCGGCGTTTTCAATACTGCCAATAAATGGCAAAGCAGCCTTCATCGGGAACAAATTATCGTGCCTGCCAAATATCAACCGGCATTTTATGTGGTGCTGATTGATCAATGCGGCTATTTTAACGGTGTCGGGTTTTAACAAACGGATGAGGTTTAGGGTATAATAAACATCCTGCCGTTTTTGTTCGGTATCAATTTCATTATAAGCTATCTGGTACAGGCTTTCATCAATAAACTTTACTCTTTTCAGGTTTTTAAGCATGGTTGGGGCCAGCCATTTGCTTTTGGTAACGTTTTTAAACATATAGCGCCCCCAGGGCTTGTGCAATAATATCTCAAAACCTTTATAAACCGAAAGGCCGTCGGGTGCCATAAGTATCACTTCGTCGATCAGATCGGCATATTCCTCAATCAAAATCAGCGCAATGTTGGCACCAATGGAATAACCCATTACAGAGAAACGCTGTCTGCCATGCAGTTTAAACCATTCCTCCACATATTCGCTCACCATTGCCCGGGGCATACCGGCGAGTATTTGCTGCTCTGTCCAGCCATTTAATTTGCTTTCGCCATGAAAAAAGTGGTCAAAACCATAAACGTGATATGCTTGTAGTATGGATTTTTCGAGCACGTGAAATTGCCTCCCCGTCATGCCATACCCGTGGAAGGCCAGCATGGGTTTACTGCCGATGCCGTATTCATGATAGTGTGCCACACCTAAGCCGGGGATATCCAAAAAGCCCATTGCGGCAATATTAAGAAAATGTTAGGTTAGTTTGGGTTTTGGTTGTTGGTTATTTAACCACAAAGTGCACGAAGGTTTCACAAAGGACAAGGAGATTTTTTTCTTTGTGACCTCTGTGGTTTTTCTCTGTGTTATTTGTGGTTAATATATTAATGCCGCTCCTTAATATACTTCATAATCGCCGCAGTAGCACCCACATTTTGCTGCACATAATTTTTTGCAGCAATAGCAGCTGTATACCGGGCAGCTTCATCGGTCATTAATACTCCTGCAACAGTATTTAATTCATCCTGGCTGCTAATACTAAACCCGGCCTTTAATTCCACCAGGTCACGCGCTTCCTTAAACTTATCGTATTTGGGGCCAAATATTACCGGCATGCCAAAAGCCGCGGCTTCCAGCGTATTGTGGATACCCGCGCCAAAGCCGCCACCTATATAGGCTATATCGGCATATTGGTAAAGGGATGATAACATACCGATGTTATCGATAATTAGATAAGATATATTAGATGTGAGATGTGAGATGCCGGAGAATTTGATAGTAGTTTCTTTTGGCAGCAAGCTAACCAATCCGCTTATTTTATCCTCCCCAATCTCATGCGGGGCAATGATGAATTTCCAGTCGGGGTGCTGAGTAATTAACTCTGCTATCAACTTTTCATCAGCAGGCCAGGTACTGCCGGCAATAAACAATTTTTGGTTACTCTTAAATTCAGCTACATACTTTAGCGATTTCGGCTGCTGCGCATTGGCCCATACCCTGTCAAACCGGGTATCGCCGTTTATGGTTACGTTGGTAATGCCAACATCGTGCAGTAAATGTTTAGATGGGATATCCTGCACAAAAAACCAGGTAACCATTTTCAGCATTTTACGGTGCAGGCCGCCATACCATTTAAAAAATACCTGCCCGGGCCGGAAGATGCCCGATATAATATAAAGCGGCACATGTTTTTTGTGCAATTCGTTAAAAAAGTGGTACCAATATTCGTACTTGGTAAAAATGGCCATCACCGGGTTTATTGTGCTAATGAATTTACGTGCATTAGCAGCCCTATCAAGGGGTAAATAATACACAACATCGGCAAGGGGGGTGTTTTTGCGGGCCTCATATCCCGAAGGCGAAAAAAAAGTTACAACTATGCTGTGTTGCGGGTAATCATTTTTAGCAGCCTCCAAAACCGGCCGGCCCTGTTCAAATTCGCCTAACGAAGCAAAATGGAACCAAATACTTGATTTTAACGGTTGCACATGCTGCCCGCTACGGCCTTTTATCCATAGTTTGGCTTTATTTTTATAAAGTGAAACTATATACACAAGCGTGTAGTATAAGAGTATACCGATGTTATATAGTACAAGCATTTTTTAGATTTGTATTATTATCTTCGTTGGGCATAAAAGTAATAACATTAATAACAAAAAGTATTTATGAAAATAGCTGTTGTTGGAACAGGTTATGTTGGCCTGGTAACAGGTACATGTTTGGCAGAAACCGGTAACCAGGTTACCTGCGTTGATATTAACGAGCAAAAGGTTAAAATGATGCAGGAGGGTCAGCTTCCTATATATGAACCTGGCCTCGAGTTGCTTTTTCACCGTAATATCAGCCAAAAAAGGTTGCTGTTTACCAATAACCTGGCCGATGCCATTGCCGATGCACAGATCATTTTCCTGGCTTTGCCAACGCCTCCGGGTGGTGATGGCTCTGCCGACCTGAGCTACGTTTTAGGCGCAGCAAAAGATATTGCCAAACTGGTAACCGACTACAAAGTTATCGTAACAAAATCTACAGTGCCGGTTGGTACTGCCGATAAGGTTACTGCTGTAATGAATGAAAACACCAGTGTTGAATTTGCAGTAGTATCAAACCCGGAATTTTTACGTGAAGGTGTAGCTGTTGAGGATTTCATGAAACCAGACCGTGTAGTTGTTGGTACTACTGACGAACGCGCACGCAAATTAATGGGCGAACTTTATGCGCCATATGTACGCCAGGGTAACCCGGTAATATTTATGGATGAGCGCTCATCTGAATTAACAAAATACGCCGCCAACTCTTTCCTGGCAACCAAAATATCGTTTATGAACGAGGTAGCCAACCTTTGCGAACTGGTGGGCGCCGATGTGGATATGGTGCGCCGCGGTATTGGTGCTGATAACCGTATTGGCAATCGTTTCCTGTTTTCGGGTATTGGCTACGGCGGCAGCTGTTTCCCTAAGGATGTGCAGGCGCTTGCCAAATCGGCCGAAGAGAACAAATACGATTTCAAGATCCTTAACTCGGTAATGGAAGTTAACGAGATCCAGAAAAAAGTATTGGTGCAAAAACTAAAAAAATACTATAAAGATGGCCTTAAAGGCAAACATTTTGCCATGTGGGGCCTCGCTTTTAAACCCGAAACTGATGATATCCGCGAAGCCCCGGCTTTATATATCATTGATGAGCTGTTAAAAGAGGGTGCAACCATCAGTGTGTTCGACCCGGAAGGGATGAAAAACGTAAAAGCCCTGCTTGGCGATAAGATTACCTACGGCGCCGATGCTTACGGGATATTAAATGATGCCGATGCATTGCTGATCGTTACCGAATGGTCGGCCTTCCGCACGCCTGATTTTGACAAGATAAGCGAGCTATTGAAAAGTAAGGTTATATTTGATGGCCGTAACCTTTACGACCTTCAAAAAATGATAGATCTTGGGTTCTATTACAACAGTATCGGCAGAAAAATAATTAGCTAATGGCACAACGCAAACGTATTTTAATAACAGGGGCCGCAGGCTTTTTGGGGTCGCACCTGTGCGACAGGTTCATTAAAGAAGATTACCATGTTATTGGCATGGATAACCTGATAACCGGCGACCTGCGCAATATTGAACACCTGTTTAAACTGGAAAATTTTGAGTTTTACAACCATGATGTTTCCAAGTTTGTGTATGTACCCGGCGAATTAAATTATATCCTGCACTTTGCATCGCCGGCAAGCCCTATTGATTACTTGAAAATCCCGATCCAAACACTAAAGGTAGGATCGTTAGGCACACATAATTTATTGGGACTGGCACGGGCTAAAAAAGCCAGGATGCTTATCGCTTCAACATCAGAGATTTATGGCGACCCTACTGTTAACCCGCAACCCGAAGAATACTGGGGTAATGTAAATACAGTTGGCCCGCGTGGTGTGTATGACGAAGCAAAACGCTTCCAGGAATCTATCACCATGGCCTACCACACGTTTCATGGTTTAGAAACACGTATTGTAAGGATCTTTAACACGTACGGCCCGCGTATGCGCCTCAATGATGGCCGTGTATTACCTGCTTTTATTGGCCAGGCCCTGCGTGGCGAACCTTTAACCATGTTTGGTGATGGGTCGCAAACCCGCTCTTTTTGTTATGTGGATGATTTGATAGAAGGCATTTACCGCCTGCTGCATAGCGATTACGCACAACCTATGAACATTGGTAACCCTGATGAAATAACCATCCGCGAGTTTGGGGAGGAGATCATCAAACTAACCGGTACCGATCAGCAAATGATAAGCCTGCCCCTGCCAACAGACGACCCTAAACAACGCCGCCCTGATATTACCAAGGCAAGGGCCATTTTGGGCTGGGAGCCAAAAGTATCGCGCAGCGAGGGGTTGAAAATTACTTATGAATACTTTAAATCACTGCCCGAGCAGGAGATACAGCATAAGGACTTTACTTACTATAATAAGCAATAGTAACAAAACGCAGAGGTGCGGCGTCATATATCCGCACTTATGCAAAGCGGTAATATCCCCGCTTCAATAAAACATCGTTCCATGAAAATATTAGTAACAGGCGGCTTAGGTTTTATAGGTTCGCATACCGTGGTAGAACTTGTTAACGCAGGCTACGACCCGGTAATTATTGACGATCTCTCTAACTCCAACATTAAAATATTAGACCAGCTTGCAAAAATAATTGGTTACAAACCGGCATTTTACAAGCTGGACCTGTGTGATGAAAAGGCTGTAAAAGACCTTGCCGCCAAAGAGGCCGATATTGCGGGCATCATCCATTTTGCTGCATCAAAAGCCGTTGGCGAATCGGTAAAAAACCCGCTTAAATATTACTACAACAATTTTTTCTCGCTGATCAATATATTAAAAGCTTATGATGGCAAGGCAATAAGCTTTGTTTTCTCATCAAGCTGTACGGTATATGGGCAGCCCGATGTGTTACCTGTAACAGAGGACGCCCCTGTAAAACCTGCGCAATCGCCCTATGGCAATACCAAACAAATAGCCGAAGAGATATTGCAGGATATTATAGCAGCTGGTACAGCCTATAAGATAATTTCGCTAAGATACTTTAACCCTGTTGGCGCGCACGATAGTGCTTTGATAGGCGAATTGCCTATTGGTGTACCGCAAAACCTTATACCATTTATAACCCAGGCCGCTATTGGCAAACGCGAAAAAATAACCGTATTTGGCAATACCTACAACACCCCCGATGGCAGTTGCGTACGCGATTATATACACGTGGTTGACCTGGCCAAGGCGCACGTTGCGGCCATTAAATTAATGGAACCCGAGAGCTTTAGCGGTTACGATGTATTTAATATAGGTACAGGTAATGGCAGCTCGGTTTTAGAGGTAATAAAAGCTTTTGAAAACGCTACCGGCCAAAAACTGAAATATGAAATAGGCCCACCGCGCGAAGGTGATGTGGAACAGGTTTGGGGCGATGTTACCAAATCAACAAAAAAATTAAACTGGAAAGCCGGGCTGGATCTTGGTACCATGATGTCGTCGGCATGGGCGTGGGAACAATATATCGCCCAAAATCCGTTATAATCATTATTGTGTTATGAAAAAGATAATTATTACCGGAGGTGCCGGCTTTATTGGGTCGCATGTGGTGCGCCGTTTTGTTACCAACTATCCAGATTATACCATCATTAACCTTGATAAGCTTACCTATGCAGGCAACCTGGCTAATCTAACAGATATTGAGAACGAGCCGAACTACGTTTTTGAAAAGGGGGATATTTGTGACACCGATTTTCTTTCCGATCTTTTTATTCGCCACCAAGAAATTGAAGGTATTATACACTTAGCTGCCGAGTCGCATGTAGACAGGTCAATTACCGACCCCGGAAGCTTTGTGTTAACCAACGTGTTAGGAACTGCTAACTTATTAAATGTAGCCCGTTTGCATTGGCAAGGGCGTAGCGATAAGCCTCGCTTTCATCATGTATCTACCGATGAGGTATACGGTTCATTAGGTGCTCAGGGATTATTTACTGAAAATACGGCTTATGATCCTCATTCGCCCTACTCGGCATCAAAAGCAAGTTCAGATCATTTCGTGAGGGCTTATCATGATACCTATGGTTTAAACACTGTTATATCAAACTGCTCAAATAATTATGGGTCGTTCCATTTTCCGGAGAAACTGATCCCGCTGGCTATTAATAACATTAAGCAGGGTAAACCTGTACCGGTTTACGGTAAAGGCGAGAACGTACGCGACTGGCTTTGGGTGGAAGACCATGCCCGGGCTATTGATGTGATATTTCATAAAGCTAAACCCGGCTCTACCTATAATATTGGCGGCCATAACGAGTGGAAAAACATCGACCTGATAAAACTGTTGTGCAGTATATTGGATACCAAACTGGGGCGTACTGCCGGCGAATCGGCAAAACTGATAACCTATGTAACAGACAGGGCCGGGCACGACCTAAGATACGCTATAGACGCTACCAAGCTTAAAAACGAATTAGGTTGGGAACCATCTATCACGTTTGAAGAAGGGCTTGAAAAAACGGTTGACTGGTACCTCGCAAACGAGCAATGGCTTAATGATGTAACATCGGGCCATTACCAGGATTATTACAAAGGGCAATATACTAATCGTTAAAAATGTTCGGATTATTTAAGAAGAAGGAAGTTAAAAGAACAGTGAGTTTTGATTACAGCACTGTTGTTACAGATATGCACTCGCATGTATTGCCGGGTATTGACGATGGGGCCCAAAACGTAGAAGAATCTATCTTCCTCATCAAAAAAATGATGGCCTTGGGTATCAAAAAAATTATTGCTACCCCGCACGTTATGATAGATTATTACCGTAACGATGCCGATAGTATAGGCAATGCCTTAACAACCCTTAAAGCAGCTTTAAAAGAGCAAAATATTGATATTGATATTTCGGCAGCGGCCGAGCACTACTTTGATGAAACTTTTGAAAAGCGAATAGCCGACCGTAAGGTATTTACCATGGGCGATAATTACGCGCTTTTTGAACTTTCGTTTATTACCCAGCCACCAAACCTGATCGCTGTTATTCAAAAAATGAAGGATGCCGGTTATAAACCTATATTGGCACACCCCGAGCGATATGCTTATATGGATATTGAGCAGATGAAAACCATCCGCAGCTGGGGCTGCGATCTGCAATTGAATACCATAGCCTTATCGGGATATTATGGTAAACATGCAAAAAGAATAGCCGAAGAGATGATAGATAACCAAATGGTTGATTTCATTTCGAGCGATATGCACCACCCCCGCCATGCGGCTGCTTTTGAAAGTACCCTGGCTATGCCCTACCTGGAAAAATTACTTTTTGATTATCCGTTGAAAAACGTGATGCTGTAGAGGAGAGACAAGACTTGAAGATAACAACAGAAAGGGCTTAGATAAATATCTAAGCCCTTTCTTATTTCTCGTCTCTTGAGTTGCTTTTCTTTGACTCTAAAATTCTTTACTCTCTCTTACTCGTATCTCAACGCCTCAACCGGATCAAGCTTGGACGCTTTTTTAGCAGGGTAAAACCCGGATGCCAGGCCTATAAACGTACACAAGCCTACAGCGCAGAATAACCAAACCCATGGTACTATAAAAGTACCGCTAATTTGCACAGCTATAAGGTTACCAATGGCCATGCCCAATACAATACCGCCAAAGCCGCCTATTAGGCAAATTACAATGGCTTCTATCAAAAATTGTTTACGTATTACTGATGGGGTAGCACCAATAGCTTTACGCAAACCAATTTCGCGGGTGCGCTCTGTTACCGATACCAGCATAATATTCATCAAGCCAATGGCAGCACCTATAAGCGTAATAGCGCCAATGGCAAAGCCCGCCACGGTTATACCTGTTAACTGGCCCGATAACTCCTGCTGAATAGAATCGCTCCTTGAGATCTCAAAATTCTCGGCCTGGCCTAAACGGATACCACGGATATTGCGCATCAGGGAGGTAGCCTCACCAATGCTGGCATCAAGTACATCGGGGCTGTTTACGTTTACCGTAACGCCAAACGTTGGTTTTGATGTAGCTGCAATTTGCCTGGCCTTTTGTACGGGTATAATGCAAAATTTATCGCCGCCAAAGCTATTACTGCCTTTAGGGGCAACTACACCAATTATCCTGAATTTACTGCTGCCAAGTAATATCGACTTATTGATGGGGTCTTCTTTTTTAAATAACTTAACTTTTATCTCATCGCCAATAATTACTACGTTGGCACCATGCTCCAGCTCGGATGCCGAAAAGTTACGGCCCAGAGACAGTTTATGGCCTTTTATAGCCAGGTAATTATCATTACTCCCCGTTACAGAAATATTAGGGTTTGTTTTGATACTGTTGTATTTGGCAATTGCGGTACCGGTAACATTCAGGTCGATACTGATACGGGCCGGTAGTTTATAAAGTTTGGCAAACCTTGCTGCTTCATCATAGCTAATGGCCGGGTATATTTTGCGGTGGCCGCCATTACCAAAACTAATGCCACTGCCCCTGTTTTGAATGGTAAATGAGTTTGCGCCCAAACCTGCAAAAGCATCGTTTGTAAACTGTTTTATACCTTCAATTGCTGTTAAAATACCTACCAGCGCCATAATACCAATGGCAATAATTAAAGCTGTAAGCGAGGTACGCAACCTGTTACCGCTGATAGATTGGAGTGCAATAGATATGTTCTCTTTAAAGGTTGTTTTTACCGGCATGCCATAAATATAAAAAAACTCGACGGTATGACTATAAAGGGCGGGGGTTTGTTACAGGTGGCCCGCTAATTATTTGCAGGTATTGATTACTAGAAAAACAAAAGCTAAATTTCCTAAAATTTAGCTTTACCATGTCGCGATTGTTCACCATACTGCTGCTGCTTGCTTGTTTTGCTGCTCAGGCGCAAACCCGTCCGTCACCAAAAGATATATTAGCAGATGAGAAACTTCTTGTAAAGGATTCGGCAGGCAAAGTACTTCAATACAAAGAATGGCGGCCGCTTATTGCTACAGGCGATTATGTTATCCGCAGTATTTATCGCGCTAACGATACTACCCATATATTGCGCCACATTACCCCCGAAGAAAAAGCTCGGTTCGCCGCTATGCGTCCAACAATTCCTACTGTTCCAACGGCAGATCCCGGGCCACAGGCACCGCAGTTAAACCCCGATGATGAACCGGTAAACCAACCGGCTCCAAGCGAATCGTTCCCTGTTGGTGCCAAACTAAATATGTTATCCGCCAAAGATATGGATGGCAAGTGGGTAGATAATAAGGCAACCAAAGGCAAAATTGTAGTGCTTAACTTTTGGTTTATTGGCTGCCCTCCATGTAAAGCAGAGATCCCCGAATTAAACAAACTTGTTGCTGAGAACGCGGCTGACCCCGATATTATTTTTATCGCAGTAGGGCTCGACCGTAGATGGGAGATCAGCGACTTTTTAAAAACCCACCCGTTTAATTACCGGCAAGTTGCCGAAGCGAGAAGGTATTGCGAAGGCTACGGCATAAAATTATACCCTACCAATGTTATTATAGATAAGCAGGGTATTATCCGTTACAGCGCGGTGGGCTACGGCCAAAACTACATGGCCTGGATGAAAAAAACAATCAGAGATATTAAAAACGAGAATTAACCCGCCAAAACCTTAATGAAACAAACCTTACTTATAGCCGCATTATTATTTATAACCTACCTATCAAGTGCACAAATTGAGATTACCAAACCCATAGAGGAATTTGCCGCCAATAAAAACACCATTGTTACAAACGAAAAGGGTGTAAAATACGCGTATGCCGATTGGGCAAAACTAATGGCAACCGGCAATTACAAATTAAACCCGCTTATACATGATAGTGACAGCACTTCCTTTATTTTAGTACGGCGAAACGAAAAAGCAGAGGATGCAAAATTCGCGAAGCTCCCAAAACCTGTTGAAACAAAATTTTTCAAGACCGGGGCCGTGTTCCGTTTCAAAGACATGATAGATATGAGCGGCGAACAAATTACCGCCGAATCATTAAAAGGGAAAATTGTAGTATTAAACTTTTGGTTTATTGCCTGCCCGCCCTGTCGGTATGAAATGCCTGAACTAAATACCCTGGTTGAAAACTATAAAAAAAACAAGGATGTTATCTTCATAGCCATATCTCTTGATAAGCTGGCCGATGTAAAAAAATTCCTGACGGTAATACCATTTAAATTCCATGTTGTTGGCCAATCGATGCCGTTGTTTTACCTCTATGGAGTAGATGAATGCCCGGCAAGCTTAGTTATAGACAGAACAGGTATTATTAAATTTCACAGCCAGGGTTATGGCGACGGGGCAACACCCTATTGGATAAAGAAGACCATTGCCGAAATTCAAACTCAAAACTAAACCCACAAAAAAGGCCCCTGATGCAGAGGCCTTTTCAATATTTATATAAATATATTAAACCGAGAACGAAGTACCGCAGCCGCAAGTGCTGGCAGCATTAGGGTTATTAAAAGTAAATCCACGTGCGTTTAGGCCATCCTGAAAATCTATCTGCATGCCGGCAAGGTAAAGTCCATGCGCTTTGTGCATATAGGTTTTAATACCGTCAATCATAAATTCCTGATCGCCGTCCTTCTTCTGGTCGAAGCCTAAAACATAGTTCATGCCCGAGCAGCCACCGCCTTCAACGCCTACGCGCAGGCCAAAGTCATCGCTCAGTTCTTGCTGGTCTTTTAATTTAAAAAGTTCTTTTACGGCACCTTCGGTAAAAGTAACGGGTGCTGTCAGGGTTTCAACAATAGCGCTCATCTTATTTTTAATTAACTACACAAATATAAGGTAAAATGCGGATTTTTGCACCGGCCGATTTATTTATGACCTCCGCATAACATTAATAAAACATGATACTGTACACCTATCTGCTTGATATTTTAAAATATACCGTTGCCGGCATAGGCATTATATATGTAGCCTTTTACATGCTGAAACCCTATCTGGATAAAACTACCGCCCTGCAAACACTGGAGTTTAAAAAAGCCATAGCAAACCAAACCCTTCCACTGCGGTTACAGGCTTATGAACGTTTGGTATTATTTATCGACAGGATAAACCCCTCAAATATGCTGATCCGTTTAAATGGCAATGGCTATAGTGCTGCCGAACTAAACAGCATTATATTAAACGAGATACGTACCGAGTACCAGCACAACGTTACCCAGCAAATTTATGTAAGCACACAGGCTTGGGCAGTTGTAAAGCGTGTAAAAAGCGATACCCTGACGCTTATAAGCAGTGCAGTAAAAACAATGCCTGATAATGCAACCGGGCTTGATCTGGGTAAAGTGATCTTAACCCATTTAAGCAAACTGGAAGAAGACCCATACGATATTGCTACCAACCTGGTAAGGCAAGATCTTGAAAATATATTTTAAGCACCATGACCGATAAAAAATTCAAAACCATTTCAGGCATCGAGCTTAAGGAGGTTTATACAGAACCATCGGGCATGACCGAGCTGCCCGGGCAGTTCCCATACACACGCGGCATCCAGAAAGATATGTACCGGGGCAAACCCTGGACCATGCGCCAGTACGCGGGTTTCTCTACCGCCGAAGAAAGTAACAAACGTTACCATTATTTATTAGGCCAGGGCACTATGGGCCTATCGGTAGCATTTGACCTGCCCACCCAGATTGGGTACGACAGCGACCACGAATTATCAGAGGGCGAAGTAGGCAAGGTTGGCGTGGCGATAGATTCATTAAAGGATATTGAGATACTGTTTGATGGTATACAGTTAAAAGATATCACCACCAGCATGACCATCAACGCTACTGCGTCTATCCTGCTGGCCATGTACATCGCGTTAGCGAAAAAACAAGGGGCCGATCTGAAGCACATCTCGGGCACTATCCAAAACGATATATTAAAGGAATACGCTGCAAGGGGTACATATATATATCCGCCTACCCCATCCATGCGCCTCATTACCGATATTTTTGAGTATTGCAGTAAAGAGGTGCCCAAATGGAACACCATATCTATATCAGGCTACCACATTCGCGAAGCAGGCTCAACTGCCGTGCAGGAGTTGGCCTTTACCCTGGCCAACGGTAAAACATATTTAAAGGCCGCTTTAGAAAAAGGGCTTGATATAAACATATTTGCCAAGCGCCTTTCTTTTTTCTTTAACTGCCATAATAACTTTTTTGAAGAGATAGCCAAATTCAGGGCTGCCCGCCGTATGTGGGCGCATATAACCAAAGGACTTGGCGCTACCGACCCGGGCGCGCAAAAGCTGCGTTTCCATACCCAAACCGGAGGATCAACCCTTACCGCCCAGCAACCCATGAATAATGTGGTACGGGTAAGTATGCAGGCATTGGCCGCGGTGTTGGGCGGTACGCAATCGCTGCATACCAATGGTTACGACGAGGCCTTATCCCTGCCAACCGAGGCGGCCGCTAAAATTGCCCTCCGCACCCAGCAGATCATAGCTTTTGAAAGCGGCGTTACCGATACGGTTGACCCGCTGGCCGGTTCGTTCTTTATTGAGGCTTTAACAGATGAGCTTGAAGCAGCCGCACAGTTATATATAGATAAGATAGATGCGATGGGTGGTTCGGTAAAAGCTATTGAGCAGGACTATATACAGCAGGAAATAGCGGCAGCAGCGTACCAATACCAAAACGATATTGAAAGCGGCGACCAGGTACTGGTTGGCGTTAACAAATTCACCCAGCAGGAAGATGTTGCCCAAAACGTATTCAGGGTTGATGATGCCATCCGCAGGCAACAAATAGATAAGCTTACCCGTTTAAAAGAAGAGCGAAATAATGAGGAAGTGCAAAAAGCGCTTCAGAATTTAACAGTTGCCGCGCAGGGAAAAGACAATTTAATGCCCTATATTTTAACGGCGGTTGAATGCTATGCTACCCTCGGAGAAATAGCCGATGTAATGAGAAATGTGTTCGGCGAATATTGATGAAAATTGTTCTCCTAATTAAGGATTTTTCAAATTTTTTTACCAAAAAATAATCCACATTTTTAAAACCATCTGTGTTTAAACTTTTAAAACCGCAATACAGCAAAACTGACGCATAAAACCGCGTTCTTCATGCGAAATATAATGTTAATAACTTTAATATTTGCAATAAAATTGCTTAATTTTTATAAATATATTTCTTAAAATTTATTTTTTTATCCGCTTTTTTTTAGAATATTCGATGTTCCGAAACGGGCGAAAAATTGTCCTCTTCGGAGACTGTAAATCAAGATATTACTAATACTTCTATGGAAAAAACTTGTACTAACGTTTGGAATAGCTGCCTTCAGATCATAAAAGACAACATACCGGCACAAAGCTTTAAAACCTGGTTCGAACCAATAAAAGCTTTGCGTATGGAGGGTAGCGTTTTAACGATACAGGTACCAAGTTTATTCTTTTATGAGTGGTTGGAAGAACACTATGTAGGCTTGCTGCGCAAAACAATAAAAAAACAATTAGGCGATGAAGGTCGTTTAGAGTATAACATTGTTGTTGAGCAGTCATCAAGCAAACCATATACTACCAACATGCCCTCGAATGGAAATGGTGCTGAATCAAAAAATCAGTCTATGCCAATACCTATTTCTATAAATAAGGATATTAAGAACCCGTTTGTAATACCGGGCCTTAAAAAGCTGAATGTAGATCCGCAGCTAAACCGCAATTACACCTTCGAAAACTTTGTTGAAGGCGATTGCAACCGTTTGGCGCGTTCTGCCGGTTATGCTGTTGCTGCCAAACCGGGCGGCACCTCATTTAACCCCTTAATGATATATGGTGGTGTTGGCCTTGGCAAAACCCACTTAGCCCAGGCTATTGGTAACGAAATTAAACGCACCCTGCCAGATAAGCTTGTACTATATGTAAGCTGCGAAAAATTTACCCAGCAATTTGTTGATGCACTTAAGCACAATAACATAAACGATTTTGTTAACTTTTACCAGGCAATAGATGTACTGATCATGGATGATGTACACAACTTTGCCGGTAAAGAAAAAACACAGGATTTCTTCTTCCACATCTTCAACCACCTGCATCAAAGTGGCAAACAACTGATCATCACATCAGATAAAGCACCTAAAGACCTGGCCGGGTTAGAAGAACGTTTGCTATCGCGTTTCAAATGGGGCCTTTCTGCCGATTTGCAGATCCCTGACCTGGAAACCCGTATGGCTATCCTCAAGAACAAGATATACCAGGACGGTATCGAACTATCAAACGATGTGGTAGAGTACGTTGCCCATAACATTGATAATAACGTACGTGAGCTGGAAGGCGCCATGGTTTCGCTTTTAGCGCAATCTACCCTTAACCGTAAGGAGATCGACCTGAACCTGGCCAAGCAAATGCTGAAGAATTTTGTAAAAAACTCTTCTAAAGAAATTTCAATGGAATACATCCAGAGCCTTGTTTGCGAGTACTTTGAAGTGCCTATAGAAATGGTGAAATCGCAAACCCGCAAACGCGAAATTGTACAGGCCCGCCAGATCTCGATGTACCTGGCCAAGGCACATACCAAAAGCTCATTAAAATCAATCGGTAACTTTTTCGGTGGCCGCGATCACTCTACCGTTATCTATGCATGCCAAACAGTTGAAGATTTGATTGATACCGATAAAAAATTCAAAGGCTACGTAGCCGATATCCAAAAAAAGCTCAAAATGTCGTAATTGATATTATAGATATACTAAAGCCTTGCAGCAATGCAGGGCTTTTTTGTTTAGCAGCTTGTCATCCCAAAATGCTGTATTCAGCGCCGCTCAGAACGTCCCAAAATCGCCCTTAAAACGACCCAAAACGCCCCTGTTCGCTCAAAGTGTTCACGTTCACTGCCGTGAACGCGCGTGAACACCCTTATTAAACTCATAATCAACACCTTGAGTTTATACCGTACTTGCAAAATAGCGCCATCCATCGTTTATCATCTGGGTATTACGCTCACTCCTACGTTCGGAATGACAGGTTTTGATTGAATTTTATTTAAATTGCAGCAACCAATCCTTTCAATTATGAAAAAATTACTACTTGCAACGTTGTTACTTGCGTTTACCGCCCCGGCCTTTTGCCAAACTGATAAAGACGATGTAAAAAAGGCCATTAATACCCTTTTTGATGGCATGCGTAAAGGCGACAGCACCATGCTGCTCTCCGTATTTCATAAAGATATGGTGCTACAAAGCGCTGCTAACAAAAAGGATGGTTCGGCAGTGTTGATAACCGAAAAACCCGGCGATTTTGTAAAACAGGTTGGCACCCCCCATAAAGAAATATACGACGAGCGCATTACCTGGGGCGACATTAAAATTGATGGCGCGCTGGCCAGTGTTTGGACACCCTACAAATTTTACCTGGGCACTGCTTTTAGCCATTGTGGTGTTAATTTTTTCCAGTTGATGAAAACCGCCGCCGGCTGGAAGATCATTTATATTGTTGATACCAGGCGCAAGGATAACTGCCCTGAGTAATTACTGATTCCCTATCCGTTTATAAAACCCGTCCCTATAGCTATCTCCTATTGGGATAATGGTTTCGCCGATAAAAATTCGACTGCGTTCTATATACGTGATGTGTTTAAAAGCCACAATAAAAGACTTGTGTACCCTTATAAAACCTGCAGGGGGTAACTGCTCTTCAACTTTTTTTAACGTTTGCAGGCTTAGTATCCTATCTGCACCGGTTTGTATGGATATATAATTTTGCAACCCCTCAATGTATAAAACATCATCAAGGTTAACCTTTTGTATGCGGTTCTCTGTTTTAACAAACAGGTAAGTAGCTGTATTTTGCCGCTCGGCATTTTCAACACTTGCAGCCGGAAACGGTGCATCTGCATTTTTAGGTTGTAAAATATGCATTGCTTTTTCTGCCGCGCGGTAAAACCTATCAAATGCTATAGGCTTTAGCAGGTAATCAACAACATCATGCTCATAACCATCAAGCGCGTATTTAGAATAGGCCGTTGTTAAAACAACCTTACTATGCCTCCCGGCAATTTTGATGAACTGCAACCCATTTAACTCGGGCATTTGTATATCCAAAAAAACCAGGTGAATAGTTTGTGTTCTAAGGATACTCAACCCGTCAATAGGGTTTGTGGTTGTTGCTGCCAATTCTAAAAATGGAATTTTCTTAATATAATCGGCCAGTATATCTATAGCAAGCGGCTTATCATCAACTATAAGGCATTTTATATTCATTGGCTCAATTTTAAAACTAATTTAACCATGTAAAACCCGCCCTGGTCTTTTACTACCAGTTCGTGCTTATCAGCATATGTTAATTGCAGCCGCCTGCGTACATTGTTTAAACCAATACCGCCGGTGGTATCCTTAAGGCTATTGTTCTTTTTGTTGCTCACGTAGAAAATTATGCCCGTGTTGTCTGCGTGTAAATATATCTCAACAGGGTTGTCCGGATCATTAAGAACGCCGTGCTTAAAAGCATTTTCAACAAAGGCAATAAATATAAGCGACGCTATCTGCTGGTCGCCGATGTACCCCTCCTGTATAAAATTAACATAAGCTACACCTTTGGCGCTTATCCGTTGCAGGGCTATTACATTTTCCAGGTATTCTGCCTCGCGGTTCAGGGGCATAAAATCTTCGTTCCCATCGCGCAGCATGTAACGCAGCATTACCGATAGTTTTAGCAATGCCTCGGGCGCCTGTTCAGATCTCTGATAAGTAAGCGCATAAATATCATTAATGGCGTTAAACAAAAAATGCGGGTTAACCTGCGACCGCAGGAAAGCAAGTTCGGTGGTCAGTTTTTCTTTTTGAAGCTCCTGGTGGCGGCGGCTGTTCTTATACCAGTTCTCTACAAAGAAAAAGATGAGCCCGTAAATAAAATAACCCGGGAAGTAATATAAGATCACATTGCGTGCAAAATCAGTTAAAGGCCATTCATGCCCCCTGTAATTATCAAACCCTAATACCGGCAAAAAGAAGCCATACTCGAGTACGTAGCGCAGCACAATAATAAATACTATTGTACATACGATATATAAGACTGCCTTTATATAATTTTTAAAAACAAAAAATTGCGGGGCTATAAACAAGTAACTGCAATAAAAGCAGCAGGCAAGTATTAAGGTATAACCTGTTTCAATAAGTAAATACTTGATGTATAAACTGGCATCATGAGGTACCGACAGGTAGGAAGAAAACAGGTTAAGAGTAAACTTATTATAAGATGTGTTTATAATGAGCAGCACCCAAAATACTATATGTAAAAGTACAATATACTTTTTCTTCATTGGGTAAATATAGAAGGATACCCCTGTTTTTTAAATTTCAATATATGAATTGTTCATAGTTAGTGATAAACCGTATGATATAACTGACGAACCCTTATTACGGGCGTTTAGCGTTCGTCAATAAATTTGGTTTGTTCATCAACTTCAATTGCAGCATAGTTGGTAAGCATTCACATTTGTGATCAAATCATATCACAAAAAAATGAAAAGATCAATAATTGCCAGTCTGCTTTTTTTACTGCCTTTGTTTGCAGTATGCCAGGAAAAGCTAACCGTAACCGTTCATCCAGGGGTTGAACTGTTTACCATTGTACAAATACTTGCCGATCAGTATCCCAAACCAAACCCATCTGCCTATACTACAGAAGTAATGGCATATTTTGAAAAATACAAAGACCACCCCGCTGTTAAAAAAGCTGCTTCTTTTAAACAGGTGTATACCGATATGGTAGAACTTGGCTGGTGCATGAGCGATTTCCCCAACATAAAGATCCATGAGCCGGATAGCGATATAAACTGGTATAAATTTAACGGGAAAGAAAATACGCTGGAATATATAAAACTTTGCCGCGACTTTTTTAATGATACCAAATTTTGGGACTTTTACCAGCAACATATACCCCGTTATACCAAATGGGGTAACGAGTTAAAACTTAAGGTAGACTCGGGCCAGTACATAAAAAATTTGGAGGATTTTTATAAATATAAAGCCGATGCAAAATGGTATATCTGTATCGATCCGTTGAATAGCTGGGGATCACATGCTATTATGACGAAAACTTTAAACCCCCAGTTTTCTGATCTGCTGGTGTACAATACCGGTTATTTTAACAGGAATGGCAAGGCAGATGCAGACCCTGTTTTTGAATTCAGGGATTTTGAGAACCTGGTTTGGCATGAGGGCAGCCATGTTTACATTAACGCGTTAATAAGCAAGTACCAAAAACAAATTGATGAAATGGAATACCTGTTTAATAAGGATGATGACGGAATGAAGCGCAATAATATTGGCACATGGCGATATTGCTTTGATGAGAACATGGTGCGGTCAATTACAGCAGCGCTTTACAAAAAATACCGTACCGAACGTTTGTACAAACGCCAGATAGCTAAAGAAATTTTAAGCGATTTTATTTATGTAGATGAACTCACCCCGTTTATTTATACTAATTATCTCAACAGCAATAAGTACAAGGATTTCGCCGATTTTTTTCCGCAGGTGCTAAAATTCCTGAAAGAAAAGCATCCGGCAAAGCCTGTCAGATAAGTTGTAACTGCCTGATGGGCGGGGATAACAAGATAGCCCGGCTGCTTACGCAACCGGGCTTTTTCCGTCTTTTGTTATTTAATATCCGGCCTCTCTCCCTTTGTAACATTTTGATTATCAAAAATTAACCGGGTTACTATTGATTGGTGATTGGTATCAATACTAACCCAATAAATCAACAATTATGAAAGTAAAGATCTTTATCGCGATAGCAGGTATAGCCCTGCTCGCAGCCTGTAAAGGCAGGAATGGCAGTTATGAAATTGCAAACAACAGCAGCAGTGCCGATACAGCAAGCGTTAGCAGCGCGAGTGACACCTTGGCCGACGCCAAACCAAAACTGGTAAAAACAGCCGACATGAGTTTTAAGGTGAAAAGCGTGCAGCAAACCGGCGATTCTATTGCACACATAACAGCTAAATTAAATGGGTTAGTGATACATCACCAGATGGGTTCATCAATTGAGCGCAGTGAGGATATCAGGCTGAGCAACGATTCGGTTATGCGGGTATCGGCGTTTAACACCACCGCCGATATGACGGTGAAGATCCCATCAGAAAAGCTGGAAGACTTTATGAACCATGTAAGCCACATGGGCATTTATGTAACAGCGCGCAAAATGGATATTGAGGATAAATCGCTGGATTACCTGTCGGCGAAGTTAAAACTAAAGAACCGCCGAGAAATGGTTGCCCAGCAAAAAACCGGTAAAATAAAAATTAAGGACCCCGAAGCTGTATTGTGGTTAAAGGATGATATGATTGACGGGCAGATCAGCAATCAAAAAATTGACGAGGCGGTAAACTTTAGCGTAGTAAGCCTTAACTTTTACCAAAGCAACACCATTTATAAAGAACGCATTGCTAATGACGACCCATCGGCATACAAAATGCCTTTCTTTAACAGGCTGCTAATGGCAATAAGCAATGGCTGGTATTTATTTACCGAACTAATACTTGGCATTGCTAATTTGTGGGTATTGATATTAGCGGGTGTAGGTATTTGGATGGCGTTTAGGGTTTATAAAAGGAAGTACCCTGCGTTGAAAGTATAATACCCGTCATTGCGAGCGATAGCGTGGCAATCTTCGATAGAACAGTAGGCTACAAGCATGTCGAGGATTGCCACATCGCTACGCTCTTCGCAATGAAGCGCGGGGAGTTATGCATACAAGAAAGCCCGGTTGCTTACGCAACCGGGCTTTCTTGTATCTTGATTCTTGTGTCTTAACTCTAACTTACACCGTAAGCTTTTTATACTTAAGCCTTTTGGGTGTTACATCGCCAACACGTTTCTTATAGTTTTCCTCATAGTCGCTGTAGTTACCCTCAAAAAAGTAAACCTGCGAATTACCCTCAAAGGCCAGGATGTGGGTACAAACCCTATCCAGGAACCAACGGTCGTGGCTGATAATTACCGCGCAGCCGCCAAAGTTTTCTAAAGCTTCCTCTAATGATCGTAATGTATTTACGTCGATATCATTGGTCGGCTCATCCAGCAGTAACACATTCGATCCTTTTTTAAGCGTGATGGCTAAATGTACGCGGTTACGTTCACCACCCGATAACACACCAACTTTTTTCTGCTGATCGGCACCGTTAAAATTGAACTTGGATACATAAGCGCGCGAATTTAGCGGGCGGTTACCTACCATAATATTATCCAATCCGTCAGTCACGTTTTCCCAAACAGATTTATTGGGGTCAAGGTCGTCATGCATCTGGTCAACATAACCCAGGGCAACCGTATCGCCTACACGGAAAGTACCTGCATCCGGCTTATCCTGCCCGGTTATCAGGCGGAACAGTGTAGTTTTACCCGCACCATTAGGGCCAATGATACCTACTATACCCGCAGGTGGTAACGAGAAGTTAAGGTTTTCAAATAACACCTTATCGCCATAAGCCTTGGTAACGCCATTGGCCTCGATAACGATATTACCCAAACGCGGGCCCGGCGGGATAAACAGCTCCAGTTTTTCTTCCCTTTCCTTTGTTTCTTCCGATGCCAGTTTCTCGTAGTTTGACAGACGTGCCTTTCCCTTTGCATGGCGGCCTTTAGCGCCCATACGCACCCATTCCAGCTCACGCTCCAGGGTTTTCTGGCGTTTGCTCTCGGTTTTCTCTTCCTGTGCTAAACGTTTTGATTTTTGTTCAAGCCATGACGAGTAATTCCCCTTCCATGGTAAGCCTTCGCCACGGTCAAGTTCCAGTATCCAGCCGGCAACATTATCCAGGAAATACCTATCGTGTGTTACCGCTATAACTGTCCCTTTATATTGTTTAAGGTGCTGCTCCAACCAGTCGATAGATTCGGCATCTAAGTGGTTGGTAGGCTCATCAAGCAATAAAACATCCGGTTCCTGTAAAAGCAGGCGGCATAAAGCCACGCGGCGGCGCTCACCACCCGATAGTACCGAAATCTTCGTATCCGGCTCAGGGCATCGCAGGGCATCCATAGCGCGTTCTAATTTGGTATCAAGCTCCCAGGCGTTAACAGCATCGATCTGATCCTGCAGCTCGCCCTGGCGGGCCATCAGCTTATCCATTTTATCGGCATCGCTATAATATTCTTCCAGTCCGAATTTCTCGTTGATGTCTTCGTATTCTTTAAGCAGTGCAGTGGTAGCGGCCACCCCCTCTTCAACAATTTCCTTAACGGTTTTGTCGGGGTCAAGTTCTGGCTCCTGGCTCAGGTAGCCAACAGTATAACCCGGCGAAAAAACCACTTCGCCTATATTTGTCTTATCAATACCTGCAATAATTTTCAACAATGATGATTTACCCGAACCGTTTAAGCCGATAACACCAATTTTAGCGCCGTAAAAAAACGACAGGTAAATATTTTTTAATACTGTTTTTTGAGGTGGGTAAACTTTGCTTACCCCTGCCATTGAAAATATGATCTTTTCGTCTGCCATAAATTTTACGTATTTCTGCTTAGGGAGAGCAAATATATGATTTCAGAAATGCCTTAAGAATATAAACCTGAAATTAGTAAGGCAATTCAGTATTCAAATAGTAAGTGACATTTACGTTCACCTTATATATACTACAGGCGGCTTTGTTGAAATCATCATCAATATAGTATCTGGAAAGGCCGACTTAAAGTACGGCATTTCTTCCGCTTTAATTATTGTTACTTTTTTTACGTATTTAGAGGGAATGCGAACTCCCAATGTATCTGTTATTAACTTTTCATCTATAAAATATAGTATTGATTTATTCCCTTTATTTTCGGAAAGGTTTGCAATCAAAATATCATTTAGCGACATACGTTTATCTTTTAGAAGATCTACAAGCGTATTGTGCTTTTTCAGAGTAATATAAATGGCTCCTTGTTGATATACTTTATCCTTTTTTACAAAAATGTTTAAAATGTCATTCGGATCGAGCCAACTTAAATAATTCATACCTGAATTACTATCCATCTTTACCGAATCTATGAACACAATTAACGGTGCAGGCGTTCTTTCGCGGGGATTGGGTAGCAATATATTATTTTGTGCATTTGCCTTTACAGCAATTGTAGCCAACAAACTAATTAACAACCATTTCATATTTTGAGCGTTTTTAACATAGATGCAATTATGGTGTCAATTCCATAACTTTTTCATCATTAATTCATCACTTAATTTGTATCTTTCAATGTAAATCGCTTGGTTTGTTAAAGGCGCAGGTATTTGCAGCAACCTTTCCACCAGGCATGCCGTATTGTCATATATAGAGTGACTATTTGCCCTGCTTATTATAATAGATTAATATAACTCGTAACCGGGTTAAACTATTTGATGATCATCGTATCAAATAATAACAGTTTAACCATTTAATATTAGTACTCAAGGCGTTTTGTGGGTTTCAGGAATAAAATCCCGGTTGTTTTAGTTTAATTTTAACAGGCCTTATATCATTAAATTGTCTGTTTACGGTAAAGCTAAAAAGTTGGCAATATTGTTGATAAATGTTATAACAATCGCCTTGACAGATAAAAACAAATTTATAGATTAGGACGATCATAATCAGAAAGGTATATATGGAAGCTAAATTTTCGCCACGGGTTAAGGATGTGATACAGTACAGCAGGGAGGAGGCGTTGCGCCTTGGCCATGATTATATTGGTACTGAACACCTTTTGCTTGGCCTTATTCGCGATGGCGATGGTGTGGCAATTAAACTATTAAAAGGGCTAACCGTTGATACCGCTAAACTACGCCGTGCTGTTGAGGATGCTGTAAAAGGAACAATTGGCACTAATGTACATATTGGCAGTATCCCGTTAACCAAACAGGCCGAAAAGGTTTTGAAAATAACTTACCTTGAAGCCAAGATCTTTAAAAGCGATGTGATAGGAACCGAGCATTTGCTGCTTTCTATCCTGCGCGATGAGGATAACATTGCTTCGCAGATACTGATGCAGTTTAATGTTAACTACGAAGTATTTAAAAGCGAAGTGGAAGCCAATAAAAACGATGTTACCGACGAAATGCCGGGTTCATCAACAGGTGGTGATGACGACTTTAAAGAAGACGATTCATTCACTCAGCCTAAAAAAGTTTCTGACATCAAATCAAAAACACCGGTACTTGACAATTTTGGCCGCGACCTTACAAAAGCTGCCGAAGAAGGCAAGCTTGACCCTATAGTAGGCCGTGAAAAAGAAATTGAACGTGTATCGCAAATATTATCGCGCCGTAAAAAGAACAACCCTATCCTGATAGGTGAGCCGGGGGTTGGTAAAAGTGCCATTGCCGAAGGCCTGGCATTGCGTATTGTACAGCGTAAAGTATCGCGTGTGTTGTTTAACAAACGCGTGGTTACGCTTGATCTTGCATCGCTTGTTGCAGGTACCAAATACCGTGGCCAGTTTGAAGAGCGTATGAAGGCCGTGATGAACGAGCTTGAAAAATCACCGGATGTAATTTTATTTATTGACGAGATACATACTATAGTTGGCGCAGGAGGCGCATCGGGCTCGCTTGATGCATCAAATATGTTTAAACCAGCTTTGGCACGTGGCGAGATCCAGTGCATTGGCGCAACAACATTAGATGAGTACCGCCAGTACATCGAGAAAGACGGCGCTTTAGACCGCCGTTTCCAAAAGGTAATGGTTGAACCGGCCACACCTGATGAAACTGTTGAAATACTTAACCGCATTAAAGAGAAATACGAAGAGCACCACGGTGTAACTTATACCGACGAGGCTATTAACGCCTGCGTTGCTTTAACTACACGTTACATCACCGACAGGTTTTTACCAGACAAGGCTATTGATGCCCTGGACGAATCTGGCTCACGTGTCCACCTCACCAATATCCACGTTCCGCAGGAAATTTTGGATATCGAGCAAAAAATTGAGCAGATCAAGATCGAGAAGAACAAGGTGGTTCGCAGCCAAAAATATGAGGAAGCGGCCAAATTGCGCGATACCGAGAAACATTTGCTTGAAGAGCTTGACCAGGCCAAAGCGGTTTGGGAAGCCGAAACAAAATCAAAACGTTACACCGTAACCGAAGATAACGTTGCCGAAGTGGTAAGCATGATGACCGGTATACCGGTACAACGTGTTGGCCAGGCAGACAGTGCCAAATTATTAGCCATGGGCGAAACCATAGGCAACAAAATTATTGGCCAGGACGATGCCATTAAAAAGCTTACAAGGGCTATACAACGTACCAGAGCGGGCTTAAAAGACCCTAAAAAGCCTATAGGCTCGTTCATATTCTTGGGCCCTACCGGCGTGGGTAAAACCGAGCTTGCCAAAGAGCTTGCACGCTTTATGTTTGATACCGAAGACGCGCTGATACAGATTGATATGAGCGAGTACATGGAGAAATTCGCGGTATCACGTTTGGTGGGTGCGCCTCCGGGTTATGTGGGTTATGAAGAAGGCGGGCAGCTTACCGAAAAGGTACGCCGCAAACCTTACGCGGTAGTATTACTGGATGAGATAGAGAAAGCCCATCCGGATGTATTTAACATACTCCTGCAGGTATTGGATGAAGGCCAGTTAACTGATTCATTAGGCCGCAAGGTTGATTTCAGGAACACCATCATCATCATGACATCTAACATCGGTGCACGCCAGCTGAAAGATTTTGGCCAGGGCGTTGGTTTCAGTACAGCTGCAAAAACAACACAGGCCGATTCACACTCACGTGGTGTGATAGAGAACGCTCTAAAACGCGCTTTCGCCCCTGAGTTTTTGAACCGTATTGATGATGTTATTGTGTTTAACTCGTTAGGTAAAGACGAGATCTTTAAGATCATCGATATCGAATTAGGTTTCTTGTTTGGCCGTGTAAATAGCCTGGGTTACAAAATTGAGTTGACCGAAGCTGCCAAAGAGTTCATCGCCGAAAAAGGTTACGACTCGCAGTTTGGTGCAAGGCCGCTTAAACGCGCCATCCAGAAATACCTGGAAGACCCAATTGCCGAAGAGATACTGAAAGGCGAACTAACCGAGGGCGATACCCTGATGGTTGATTTTGACAAAGAAACCAACGAGATAAAGGTGATCGACAAAAAGAACGACGACGTTAAGCCAAAAGAAGAAGAAGAACAGAAGTAATTACTTCTTCTTAAAATACAAAGCCCGCTTGCAAATTGTAAGCGGGCTTTTTGTTTTATAAATACATTAATGATATCACTTCCCATCCGGCCAGTAATCTATTGGTAGTAGCTGTGCTACCCGGCTATTGCCCCAGGCGTAGCTAAAAACAGCACCCATAGGGTTTAAAATAGTACCGTTGGTATCAAAGTACAGGTATGGGTCGGTAAAGCTTACGGTTGCATACTGTGGGTGTACTTTTGCTGCCTTGCCATTTGCTGTTCGTGGTTTGTAAAATACATCCAGATTGGTATTGTAGCCCAATGCAAATATGCCGGGCTTTTCGGTAGGGTGTACATAATCAACAGTGCGCAATACATCACTTGATTCGCGGCGGTTAGATGCGAACCCTTTGCTTGTTGAATAGCTACTGATGATCCTTTTACTCTCTACAGCATAATTGCTATCCACACGGTTGGCTAATACCTCACGCAAAAAATGCATTGTTGAACCAAAGTAAACATCCCTGCGGTTTTTTTTCCATTGCTTTAACTGAAAATCGGAGCCCTCCATTTCCTCAAACAACACCGATCCTTCATAGGTTAGCTTGCTTTCGTGCTTATCCATCACAAAATTGGCTATCAGGTATTTTAGCTTATAGCCCAGGGCGTTATTGGCAATCTCCAGAAAATCGTCGGAATTACCGGTAAGGATTCTTTCGTCGCGGTTGTATTTTAAATCTAAAACCTCGGGATTAAGGATCTCGCACTGGCTGGCATAGGCCGATGTACCCAAAAACTGCTCTTTAAATTCTTTTAGCTTTTTTTCGCGTTTGGCATCAACCCCTATCTTCACCTCACCCAATATCAGGGTTTTAGGTAGTAGTTTAATATCCGGCAATTCAACATTGGTATTTACCATCAAGGTTTTATGATAACCCTCGTATCCCACTACACTCACTATCAGATCGTGCTGGCCAGCGTTTAAATTTTTCAATACAAACGATCCATCATCGGCAGATTTGGTGCCGATGGTTTCGTTGTTCAGGAATACACTGGCATAGGGTATGGGCTTACCATCGGCTTCACTAATAACTTTGCCCTTAATGGTTAATTGCGCAAAGCAGGTATAAGGCAATAAAAACAATAGTAAACCCAGGTACTTCATAATCATTACAGTAATAACAGGTGTTTCATAGGTTAGTATGCCTAAATATACAATTACTTTTCTTCTGGCGAATAATCAACCGGTAACATTTCTGCAACACGATTTTTACCCCAATTGCCTTCAAAATTTATACTTGCCGGGTTTTGTATAACACCGTTACTATCAAACAGCGTGTAAGGCTCCTCAAAAGATAGTATGGTGGTTAAATAATTTGGCATTGTTAATTGTATCACCTTATTATCCGGGCTATTGTCGCGCTTTTTGGTGTACATTAAATATAAACAATCGGTAAATTTTAAAGCGAACATGCCTTTTACATCTGTAATGGAGGTATACTCAGTAGTTTTTAACGGTACATTTACCAGGGTTTGAAAATACTTATCGTTAAAGCCGTTATAACCGGGGTTTGGTTTTCTTATCAGCCTTAATACCTTAAAGCCATTGCCTTCTACATTATCACCTACCACAGCCCGCAAAAAATGCATCGACGAGCCCTCGTAAGCTATCAATCGGTTTTTTAACCAGCGGCGATGCTGCTTGGGCGTGCCTTTCATTTCCTCAAATAAAGTTGACCCTTCAAAATACAACAGCCCCGATTTGTTATTTTTGATAAATTTGGATAACAGATATTTAACCTTATAGCCCAGGGCCTTATTCTCTACCTCCAAAAAATCGTATGATGAGCCTGTTAGTGTTCGCGTAGCTTTATCATACTCCAGGTCAACCATCTCGGGGTTTAAAATTTTACACTCTTTCGCCAATTCCGACGAGCCTAAAAACTCCCGCTTAAAAACATCATACTTCCATGCCCAATCGGGGTCGGGTTTTATAACCACTTCTTTAAGCTGATTTGTTTTTGGCGTTAGTTTAATATCAGGCAGCACCAGGTTCTCGCCTGCGGCCATAACCATTTGGCGATACGTTTCGAACCCGAGCACGGTTACCACCAGTTCGTACTGCCCCGGTTTTACATGCCGTAATATAAAGGTACCGTCGGCAGCAGATTTATTACCCACTGTTGCGTTGCTCAAAAACACGCTGGCATCAGCTACAGGGCTTTTATCTGTTGCGTTTGTAAGTTTACCCGTAATGGTGATTTGGGCAAAACAGGTAAGCGGCAATAAAAAGATGAGTAAGAGTAAACGTTTCATAAAAAATAAAGATAACTAATTTTTTAGTTGTTTAAACCTTTTGCATGATATTTGTTCTTACATACAAAAACACGTTATTAACCGTTATGATAGTTGTCATAACAGGTTTATGGCCAAAAAACAAATCACATATGAAAAAATTATTATCTATCCTATGCGTAGCCGTTATTACTCTTACAGCTGCCTCATGTAAAAAAGAAACCATTGTTGCGCCGGGCGCTCAAACATTTTTCCCTAAAGCTACTAATTGGACCACAACTGATGGTGGCTTTACTTACTCCGCTGACGTTTCAATGCCTGAAATTGATAGCTACTTCGATAACAATGGAGCGGTGCTTGTTTATAACGACCTAGGAAATGGCGAATATGAAGCTTTGCCTTCTGTGTATGGCGGTATTTCTTACCGTTTTACCTATACCGGCGGCCATGTTTATTTAGACGCACAAAACAGTGATGGTAACTCTATCACCCCAAAGCCACCTACCCTTAATTTAAAAGTTGTGTTGGTAGACTAAAACACTATATTAAAACAAAAGGCCTTCGGATATCCGAAGGCCTTTTGCGTTAATGAATATGTTGGCATGAGCTTCTCAAAGACTTAGCAAGCCAATGCTTCGAAAACTCAGTATGACATATAGGGAATGGAATTATTATTTCTCCATTTGCTCAATCACGGCCTGGGTTACGCCTGTGAACGAGAAACCGCCATCATGAAACAAATTCTGCATGGTTACCATTTTGGTAAGGTCGCTAAATAGGCTCACACAGTAATCAGCGCACTGGTCGGCATCAGCATTACCCAGCGGGCTCATCTTCTCAGCATAGTTAATAAAACCGTCGAACCCTTTTACACCGTTACCTGCAGTTGTGCGTGTTGGCGATTGCGATACCGTATTGATTCGTACGTGTTTTTTAACGCCGTACTGGTAACCAAAGTTACGTGCAATGCTTTCCAGGTAAGCCTTGTTATCGGCCATATCATTATAATCAGGGAATACACGCTGCGCGGCAATGTAAGTTAGCGCCAATACAGATCCCCATTCGTTTATAGCATCAAGTTTCATAGCTGTTTGCAACACGCGATGAAAGCTTAGTGCCGATATATCAAGCCCCTTGTGGGTAAACTCGTAGTTGTTGTCGGTATAATGGATGCCTTTACGAACGTTAATGCTCATCCCTATCGAGTGAAGCACAAAATCAACACCGCCGCCAAAATGTTCCATGCTTTTGGTGAACAGGTTGGTTACATCTTCGTTGCTGGTTACATCAGCCGGTATAACAGGGGCATTACATTCCTCTGCAAGTTTATTCAGTTCGCCCATGCGTAATGCCAGCGGCGAGTTGGTTAAAACTATTTCGGCACCTTCTTCGTGGCAGCGTTGCGCCACCTTCCAGGCTATTGATTGCTCATTTAGCGCACCAAAAATAATTCCCTTTTTACCTTTTAATAAATTGTAAGCCATTGTTTTTAGTTTTATAAGTGGGGCAAAGTTATGTTTTATTTACAATTTTAGAATTACGATTTTAGATTGCAGGCCAAATCGTAATTCTAAAAATACAACATCTTAAATACCTAACAGTTCCCTTGCATTTTGCAGGGCACTTTCGCCGGGGTTATCGCCGCTTAACATTTTGGCAATTTCTTGCACACGCTCTTCAACACTCAGCTTTTTTATACGGGTTTTAGTAACCGATTCAGCATCGTCCTTATAAACAAAGTAATGGCTTTGGCCTTTACCAGCAATTTGCGGCAGGTGGGTTATAGTTATTACCTGCAGGTTATTTGACAGGCGTTCCATTACCTGCCCTACCTTGTTGGCCACTTCGCCGCTAACGCCTGTATCTATCTCGTCAAAAATAATAGTTGGCAGGGCGGTATACTCGGCTATGATTGATTTGATGCTGAGCATTAACCTGCTTAATTCCCCTCCCGATGCCACCTTGCTCATATCGGCCAGTGCATGACCTTTGTTGGCCGAAAACATAAAGCGGATAGCATCAATACCTGTAGCACCTAAATCTGCCAGCGGCGCTTGCTCAATCTCTAAAGCAGAATTACTCATGCCCATTTCGGTTAGGTTGGCCAATACCTTTTGCCGAATAACAGGGATAGCTTTACTACGGTTAGCCGATAGTTTATTAGCGATGCCTGCCAGTTCATCCCTATCGGCACTAATTTGCTTTTGCAACTTTTCTACCGCTTCATCGCCAAACACTGCCTGCTGAATTTTGTCCGACAGGTCCTCCTGGATGGCCAACAACTCGGCATTGCTATTTACCCGGTGCTTTTTTTGCAGGTTATATAACATGCTTAAGCGGGTATTCACCTCTTCGGCGCGGGCCTCATTTGTAAAAGTGCGTTGTTCTATATCTTCAACTTCGGCGGCTATATCTTTCAGCTCGATGAGGGTGCTTTTTAAGCGCTTGTGCAGCTCTTCTACACCCGGGTTGTATTGTTCTATGGTTGATAGCTGCTGCCCCGCCTCGCGCAGTTGTATAATGGCAGATGTTTCGCCCTCATGCATCAGGTAATGTGCGCCCAGCAGGTTACGTTTTATTTCTTCGGCATTGGTAAGTGTGGCGAGTTCCTTTTCAAGCCCCTCCTGCTCATCGGCAGCTATGCCGGCCTTTTCAAGTTCATCAAACTGAAACTGGTAGTAGTCAAGATCGGCTTTGGCTTTATCGTTTTGTGTTATAAGCTCATCAAGCTGTTTAAGAGACTTTTTATATGCGCGATATTTGGTTTGATAACTACCCAACAACTCGTGATGACCTGCTACACCATCAACAACCAGTAATTGAAACTCCGGGTCGTTAATTTCGCGGGTGGCATGTTGCGAATGGATGTCTATCAGCTTTTCGCCCAGATTTTTGATTTGGGTAAGATTAACCGGGGTATCGTTCACAAACGCGCGCGATTTGCCATCGGCCGAAATCTCGCGCCGTAAAACAGTTTCGCCCTCGTAGTCGAGGTCGTTATCCTCAAAAAAGTTCTTCAGATGAAAATCGGCAATTTTAAAAGAGCCTTCTATCACACATTTTTTTTGCTGATTAAAAAAGTAACGGCTCTCGGCACGCTGCCCTAATATAAGCGACAGGGCCCCTAAAATAATTGATTTACCCGCACCCGTTTCGCCGGTAAGTATATTAAGCCCCTTATCAAAATTGATCTCGAGGTTATCTATAAGCGCGTAATTTTGTATGGTTAACTTTTGAAGCATAAAAAAAGTATCCTTTTTTTGAGGATACTAAATTACTAATTTTAATAGGATTTGCATTGGAGAATGGTTGATTAAGTTGATTGGTGAATGGCTCTAACCTATTCACTACTCAACTTAATCAACCACTCACTAATACTTAATTATTCTCAGGTTTTTCGGGTGCTTCGGGCTTTTCGGGTGCCTGTGGCCTTTCCACATACTCCTTCGCATCCTTGTTATCCCAATAATAAACGTTAGACGGGTGCGTTTTTCTGAACTCTGCAACCTTCTTTTTAAATTCCGGCGATTGGGTATAAGCCCTTAATTTCTCTGAAGCGGCACGCAGTTCTTCTTTCTCTCTCTTCATATCCGGGTTACCTGTATAATTGCGCATTTCTTCGCCAATTTTGCGCATTCTTTCCTGCGTTGCCTTAATATCGGGGTTATTATAAATTTTGCGTATACTTTCGCTTGCAGTTAGCATAGCTTCGCGCTGTTTTACCGCATCGGGGCTATTGCTCAGGCCACGCATTTGCTCGCCCAATTTCCTCATTTTAGCGGTTGTTTCCTTTATTTCAGGTGATAAATTCTGATCTAATTCTGCCTGGTATTTTTTATAGTTTTCATCACGGCTATCATAATATCCGTCGCTACTTATACCATATTTTTTCTTCAGCTTATCGTTTAATGCTTTAAATTCAGGGGCATTAAAATAGGTTTCTATCTTTTTACCTAAACCCTCCATTTGTTTGCCTGTTTTTTCCATATCAGCACTTCTTCCACCCCAAATCTTCTCATATTCAGCAGCGGCTTTTTCCTGGTCGGCGGTTGCTTGTTTTATCTCGGGGCTATTATAAAAGGCATCAATTTGTTTACCCAGCTTATCCATTTCTTCGCTTTTGGCTTTAAATTCGGGGCTATCATAATATTTACTGATAGCATCTCCATGGCGTTCAACCTCCTTGCTCAGTTTTTCTAATTGCGGGTCATCTATTCCTTCGTTAAAGGTATAACTTCCGTAGCGGTAAGTATTCCTGTTATTTGCCCTGGTTGCAGCTATTTCTGCTTTGATCTTTGTTGTGGTAATTTCCCGGTTTTTGGCCGCTGCTTTTTCGGCAGTTCTTTTTGCCTTTACAGCTTTTTTTGCCGGGATGGTATCGGTGATTAAGCTTTTTATTACTTCGGGGGTTATGGCCTTTACAGATATTTTACCCTGCGCAATTTCGGGATTAAGCAGTGCTAAACCGCTAATGCCTATAGTTAGTATAAGCATAGCCACTACTGTTGGCCTAATGCTTGGCATTTGTTTTTTTGTTTTCATGATTCTTTCGATTCGGTTTAATAATTGATACTTTTTGCCTGTTACAGCCAGCGCTAACTGCAATTCATTTTGGCGGTTCTGCTCTAATTTGAATAAAGCTTTCGCATAAACAACGGGGGCTTTTGTGCTGTCTACAACTAAATCGTCGCAGCTGTTTTCACGTTCTTCCCCAATTATTTTATTGATAAGTAATACGCACGGATTAAAAAATAACAACGTGGTTACAACTTGCTGCAGCAGGTTAATAAGGTAGTCGTTACGTTTAATATGAGCCAGTTCGTGCATTAATATGGCTTCAATTTCTTCGGCTTCCAGGTAGGTAGATAAGGTAACGGGCAGCAGTATTACAGGTTTTAAAAAGCCTACAATGCAGGGCACGTCAACCATTTGGCTAAAGCCTACCCTTACCGTTTTAGTGATATCAAGCTTTTTGGCAAAACTGCCTATTTGCTGTTGTAACTGTACACCCAGGCTCATGGTGCGCTTAATGGTGCGGATCTTTCTGTGTGCCAGTACAACCCTTGCCATATTAAGCATTAAACCTAAAACATATACAGCGGTTACATATGGCAGATATTTTTCAATATTATAATAGTATCGGATTGTTTGATTTCCTAATTGTTGAATATTTGGAAAAGCTGCCAGTAAAGGCATATTAGCTGAGTTAGCCGGCTTGGCAAGCCAATCGTACAATTGTATCTCGTGGATAAGCGTATAGGCAAACCATCCGGTAATAGCAAGCAGGCTGCTTACTGCCATCAGGTATTTTTTTGAAGCAGTAAGCCCCGACGCCAGCAATAACACCACCCTTAACAGGAAGTAAATAAGTAAGCCCTGCCACAATGAGTGTATGATGGTTATCCCTAAAACCTGGCTGATGTTATATAGTATATTTTCCATTGTATTGAAAGCTAAATTCTAAACTCAAATTGCTTACCCAATCTCTAACCACAAATGTTAATCTCTACCCTCAAACTGATCTAAAAAATTCTTTATTGCGTCTATTTCATCTTTTGATGCCCGGTGCTGGCCCAGGGCCTGTATCACCAGGTCAGACGTTGACCCTTTAAACACTGTTGATAAAATTTTATCAAGCGCGCCTTGCTGCGCTTGCTCCCTGCTTATCAGTGCTTTATATAGATGTGTTTTGGCGTTGGTATCGCGCTCAACCAAACCTTTTTCATGCATTATCTGCATTAGTTTTAGGGTTGTGGTATAGCCCGAATCTTTATTTTTTGCCAGTTCTTCATGAACATCACGAACGCTGCACTGTCCCTTTTTCCAAATCACTTGCAATATCTCAAGTTCGCTTTCTGTCGGTTTCAAATCCATGTTATAAAAGTTATACGAATTTCTTCGTACAAATATGTACGATAGTTTTCGTATATCAAAATTTTATTTAAAATATTTTTCTGTTCTATTTGCCATGATCATCCAAACCGGTTAGAACAGCCTTCATTTAACAGACGTATTAAACTTTAAAACGTTACATTTTCGTCAAAAAACGGCCTTAATTCGCCAATTTTCGCCTGCTTAATTTCTGTAGGTTATATTTGCAGCAAATATCATATTTATGGAAATTTTTGCGCTGGGCGAAGGCTCGTACTCGGTTGATGCCACTAAAAAATTCATTCCTTTTAACCCCGAAACCGATAGTAAAAGAGACCGTCCCGGCTCCCTATTCATCCATGTAAACCCATTTCTGATAAAAACCGCCGATGACCTGATAGTACTTGATGCAGGCCTTGGTTATAAAGATACCCGCGACGAACTGCTTTTACACCAACATATCCGCAATGCGGGGTTCGATCCGGAGGATGTTACCCTGGTTTTAATGTCGCACCTGCATTATGACCACTCGGGCGGTTTGGTTGTAGAGCGTAACGGCAAACTGGAACCCAGCTTCCCGCAGGCTACACATGTTATCCAGCGCGATGAGTTTACGTTTGGCCTGTCGGGGGCTTCAACATCATATCATAAAGAAATTTTTGAGGCCCTGCAAGCCAGCGCTAAAATTGATTTTGTTGAGGGTAGCGGCGAATACAAGCCAGGCATTAAGTATGAGCTATCTGCTGGGCACAGTAAATTTCACCAGGTATTTTGGATAGACCTGGAAGGTACTAAAGTTTTTTTTGGTGGTGATGAACTGCCCGAACCCGAGCAATTAATAAGAAAGTTTGTAGCTAAGTACGACTATGATGGGCACCGCTCTGCCGAATTGCGGATACAATATGGCAAAAAAGCGGCTTCAGAGGGGGATATCTGTTTGTTTTATCATGCCAGAGCTACAGCTATTGGCACGGTTAACTACCAGGACGAGGTATTTACCGTAACCGCGGTTTAATATTGCGATACGCCAAAAAGTTCTTTAATTTTTTCAACGTTTAGCGGTTTTGATATAAAATCTTTAACAAGGGGGTATGAACGCGCCTTATTAATATCGTTACTAAATACGGATGAAGAGATAATGTAGATCTTACTTTTCCCTAAAGGGTCGAGGTTAAGGCGCTTGTACTCATCTAAAAATTCCCACCCGTTCATGATCGGCATATTAATATCCAGCAATATATAATCCGGCAATTTTTCCGGGTCTTTACGCTGTATATCAGCCAGTTGATCTATCGCAAATTTCCCATTAAGGCATGCCATAATATCAGAATTGGTCAAAGCCTTCTTGATCAGCTTTATAGATATAAAGTTGTTTATTTCGTCGTCGTCAACCAATAAAACGCTTACTGTCTTGTCGTTATTAGGGCTCATATCTATTTATACGGAATTGCAAATTAAAAGGTTATATTCCTACAGGTTGTAACGTTGTTTTTTTTGTAAAGTTATAGGGGGCAACCGTTAACCACACATTATTTTAATTACGTAATGCAGCTATTTTTAGTTCTTATACCGCCAACTGTTTGGTTTACGATAATTTGACCATTTTGTTACACGTTGCAGTTACATATTAGCAAAAAGGCAATCATTGCTGATTGCCTTTCTCTGTTTATCACGTTCCGTATTCGGGGGTTGTTACTTCACTTTCTTCAAACTCGTAATCGGTTAGCGGCGGGCATGAACAAATCAGCGTTCTGTCGCCGTAAGTATCATTAACCCTGCCAACAGATGGCCAGAATTTATATGCCGCTACATAAGGCAGCGGGTAAGCCGCTTTTTGGCGGGTGTATGGATGCTCCCACTCGTTGCCGGTAATGACAGCAGCGGTATGTGGCGCGTTCTTAAGCGGGTTATCTGTTTTATCAGATACGCCATTCTCTACATCCATAATTTCATGACGGATAGAGATCATGGCATCGCAGAAACGGTCAAGCTCGTGTTTTGGTTCAGATTCGGTTGGTTCGATCATCACCGTACCCGCAACCGGGAACGATACTGTTGGCGCGTGGAAACCATAATCCATTAAACGCTTGGCAATATCGGTAACCTCAACGCCAAATGTTTTAAACGAACGGCAATCCAATATCATTTCGTGCGCACAACGGCCTTTAGCGCCGGTGTACAATACGTTGTAATGATCTTTTAAGCGTGTTTTAATATAGTTTGCGTTTAGTATAGCGTAGCGGGTTGCATTAGTTAAACCGTCGGCGCCCATCATAGCAATATATGCATGTGATATGATCAGGATAGATGCAGAACCCCATGGTGCGGCAGATACCGCGTGGATGGCTTTGCCATTATCAATATCAACCACAGCATGCCCTGGTAAGTAAGGCACCAGGTGTTTAGCTACGCCAATTGGGCCCATGCCCGGGCCGCCGCCGCCGTGCGGTATACAGAAGGTTTTGTGTAAATTAAGGTGGCAAACATCGGCACCAATATTAGCCGGGCTGGTTAAGCCTACCTGCGCGTTCATGTTAGCGCCATCCATATAAACCTGGCCACCATTCGCATGGATAATTTCGCAAATCTCGATAATGCTTTCCTCGAACACGCCGTGGGTTGACGGATAAGTTACCATCAGGCACGAAAGTTCGTTTTTGTATTGCTCGGCTTTGGCCTTCATATCAGCAACGTCAATGTTACCGTTATCGTCGCATTTTACCACAACTATTTTCATGCCGGCCATAGCCGCTGATGCGGGGTTGGTACCGTGTGCTGATGATGGGATAAGCGCTATATTACGATGATGGTCGCCCCTGTCGTTATGATAAGCGCGAATAACCATCAGGCCTGCGTATTCGCCTTGTGCGCCTGCATTTGGCTGTAAGCTCATGGCCGCAAAACCGGTAATTTCGCTTAACCAGCGGTTTAGCTCATCAAATAGCTGCATGTAGCCGCCAACCTGGTCGGTTGGTGCAAAAGGATGCATTTTACTAAACTCGGCCCAGGTAACCGGTACCATCTCGGTAGTTGCATTCAGTTTCATGGTACATGAACCTAAAGCGATCATCGAGTGGCAAAGTGAAAGGTCTTTTGCTTCCAGCGATTTGATGTAACGCAGCATCTCATGTTCAGAATGGTGCGAGTTAAACAAGCCGTGTGTTAAGTAAGCCGATGTACGTTGCAGTTCAGCGGGGATAATACCCTCTACATTACCTTTCAAAGTTTCGAAGTTTGCATCGGCAAGGGTTTTACCTTTCACCTTAGCAAAGAAACGTACAATGGTTTTGATATCCTCAGGTGAGGTAGTTTCATCAATGGAGATGGTAGCTACCGTACCTTTATAATTAAGGTTAAGCTCATTATTTAATGCTTCTGATTTTACCGGGCCGGCCAATACGCCAAGCTCAACTTTAATGGTATCAAAATAAGTATCATTTAATTGCTCATAACCAAGCTCTTTTAAAGAGTTTGCCAGCAACACGGTTAAGCCGTGGATTCTTTCGGCTATTAATTTTAAGCCTTGCGGCCCGTGGTATACCGCGTACATACCGGCCATAATAGCCAATAAAGCCTGCGCAGTACAAATATTTGAGGTTGCCTTATCCCTGCGGATGTGCTGCTCGCGGGTTTGCAATGCCATACGCAAAGCGTAGTTACCCGCGCTATCGATGGTTACACCAATGATACGGCCTGGGATAGAGCGTTTATATTCTTCTTTTGTGGCAAAAAATGCTGCGTGCGGTCCGCCAAAGCCCATTGGCACGCCAAAGCGCTGGGTACTTCCAACAACGATATCCGCACCCCATTCACCCGGAGGGGTTAACAGGATAAGGCTCATAATATCGGCAACAACGGTTAGTTTAATGCCTTTATCATGCAGTGCGGCAGCAAAATCGGTATAGTTATAAACCTGGCCGTTACCAGCAGGGTATTGTACAATGGCACCAAACATATCGTCGGTTAATTGTACGGTGCGGTGGTCGCCAATTTGCAGTTTTATGCCGTAAGGCTCGCTGCGGGTTTTTAAAATATCAATGGTTTGCGGGAACAGTTCTTCAGATACAAAGAAAACGTTGGCCGCGTTATTTTTACGCAAGCTGTACTGCATAAACATCGCCTCAGCAGCAGCGGTGCCTTCATCCAATAACGATGCGTTGGCAATTTCCATCCCGGTTAAATCAATAACCATAGTTTGGAAGTTTAACAGCGCCTGTAAACGGCCCTGTGCAATCTCAGCCTGGTAAGGCGTGTATTGGGTGTACCATCCAGGGTTTTCAAGGATGTTACGCTGTATAACACCCGGCACAATTACATCATAATACCCCTGGCCGATATACGATTTAAACACTTTGTTTTTTGAAGCTGTTTGTTTAAGCGTATTCAGGTAATCAAACTCGCTTTTAGCGGCCGGCAAATTCAACGGATTTTTCAATCGTATTTTGGCCGGTACGGTCTCGTCTATCAATTCATCAAGCGTATTTACACCGATGGTTTTTAACATTTTATCGGTATCTGCCTGGTTTGGCGCTATGTGCCTTTGCTGGAATTTTTCCTGGTAATCTACGTTCAGCTTCATTGAAATGGTGTCCCTTAAAATTTAGTGCAAAGGTACAATTTTACGTGTTGAATAACAATCAGGTATAATGTGTTATACATATTTTACAGTAATATTAATATACCATCTCATTGATCTAACCACGAATAAATTCGCAATGTATTTAATTATATATTTTTTAATTTTTATTGACTAATAATTTATATGTATATTGCCTTATAAGCAATAAGCTAACACTGGAGATTGCTGTATTAATTTAATAGAAACAAAAGTTCCATTAAATTAATGCCATGATTTAACTTTAGGAAGCGTAGATAGCAGTACAGAACGCCACCCTCAATAACTGAAACTAAATAACAACTAAATAAAATGAAAAAACAACTGACAAGAACCGAAATGAAAAACGTAACCGGCGGTAAATTACCTCCTCCTCCCGGATGCTCATGCCAGGCCCCGCCGCCATTGTTAACCTATGGTTGCACTTACACGCCAAACCAGCTACAATATTGCCAAACAGGGCAGGATCTGGTTTGCTGCACCGACCCAAATGCTTAATTACAAAAAGCAAATTATTACTCATCAACAAGGGCTGTTTTAATTATTAAAATAGCCCTTGTTGTTTTAAAAGGCAAATAAACTGGCTTATCACCCTATCTACCCCTCAAACTTTAAAGCGATTTCCGGGGGTATTACAGCACTCGTTTACTAAGTAAAATATGTATCTTTACGAGACCTATTTTTTATGCTTTTGAAGAAACCTTTACTACTCATCACAATATTATTTTTCTGCTCGCAAATATGTTTCGGCGCTACATTTACGGTTACCAGTAATGCTGACGCCGGGCCAGGTACACTTCGCGAAGCGTTAACCAATGCAGCCGCCAATGGTGTTGCCACCCAGGATATCATCAGGTTTGCGTTACCGGGGCCGCTGGTTTCTGATCGTATCATCAGGCTAAAAACACAATTACCTTTTGTTTCATCAAACCTCATTATTGATGGAACTACCCAAACCGGGGCTGTTTTTGGCGTATCTGATGCTAAAGTTGTAATTGAACCTGAAACATCGCCCGCAAACTTTAACGGTTTAAACATTAACGGCGATATTTACAATGGTTACGTAGCTGCAAAAAACATTGAGATATACGGCTTATACATTCGTAATTTTGACAAAATAAACAGGGTTGATAACCCAAACCCTTACGCAAATTCGGGTATTTATATTATCGGGGATGCATCATTTATTACCATTGGCGCGCCGGGCAAAGGGAATGTAATTAGCGGCAATAGCTATGGCATTACAAATTCCTACACCAACTACTACAACGGTGTTAGTGAAATTAAAATACAAAGCAACATCATCGGCCTGCTGGATGATGGTTTTACCGAAAACAGCAATATATATGGCATTAATTTATCTGTCAACCAAAATGCTACAATAGGGGGAATTAACGCCAATATGGGGAATGTAATATCGGCCAATGTTACCAATATTGCTATTTCACGCATTTATAATTTCACATCGCCAACCAATGCGCTCATCATTCAAAATAATAAAATAGGCACTAATTTTGCCGGCACTGCCGATTTTAAAAACATCCCTTTGTTTGTAGCGGCCACATTTGGCCGGATGTATGGTATTTTAATTGATGGCGCTAACGGCCTTACTGCCAAAATCACTGATAACATTGTATCGGGCCAACGCTATTATGGTATATATATTGATAACGCGACGTTTGAAATAGAAGGCAATAAAATTGGCACCGATAAAAACGGCACAACCGACCTGGGCAACGGCGCAGGTATAAGGGTTGGGGCAAATGCTTCAGGCAATATTGGTGGCACTGCTGCTACTGCCAAAAACATCATAGCCTATAACAGTTATGGTATTGATGCTTTAAATGATGCCCATGCTTTAATAAGCCGCAACAGTATATTTTGTAATAAAGAATACGGTATAAGCGTATCAACAAATTATTATAATGTACCATTTATAAAGGTGCTTGGCTTTAGCGCCACTAAGGTATCGGGCGTGGCTACCCCAAACTCAAAAATTGAATTGTTTTATGCTGATGCCTGCGGTTATGTAAACTGCCAGGGTAAAACCTATATTACAACCGTTAACTCAAACGCTAATGGCGAGTGGACCTATAGTGGTACCATCAGCAGCCCGGTTATTGCAACCGCTACCGATGGCAATAATAATACATCCCCTTTCTCATCATTAGAGATTGCCGACAATGATATAGAGATTAAACAATTCACATGCGATTATAAAGGTAGCATAACTATAAAACCGGCATTTACCGGCTTGCTTTTCCATTGGGATAAAAAAGAACAGAACGGCTCATTAACACCAATAGGCGACACTAAAAATATTGCCAACTTACAGCCCGGCAGCTATCAGCTAACCGTTCAATACCCCGGTGGCTGCCAAAAAAGCACTAAACTTTTCATCATTAACGATCAGCGGATCAGCATACAAAACACTATACCGCCGGTCCCGGTATGCCGCCAAAAGTTTTTCCCGGTTGATGTTAATTTTAAAGGCGGTACCGGCAATATCACTTTTGCCTGGAAAAACACTACTACCGGTACTATTTACTCAAACAAACAGGCGATAGTGCCGGGTGGTACCTACACTGTAACTATAGCTGACGAGGCTGGTTGCTCGGTAACATCGGCTCCGTTTACCATAACCCCAAAACCCGGGCCCGATTATGACCTGTCTACCATGGATGTTGCAACCGCCCGCTGTGGCATTGCCGAGGGCTCCATTAAAAATATAACTACCTATGTAGGCATTGGTACGTTAACCTACCAGTGGTATGATGTTAATAACAATCCTTTACCCGGAAAAACCGGCAAAGACCTTACCGGCGTTAAGGGCGGCTTATACCGGCTTGAATTAAGAGATCAAAGCCAGTGCAGCCCATATTCTACGTCTTACATCGCAATTCAGGAAACCAACTCGGTAAACATCACGGCCGGAAATATTACCCGCCCTACCTGCGGCCTTAACAATGGTGCTATAAATAGTGTGTATGTAGATAATGCCGACTTTTTCCAATGGACCGGACCTAATGGCCCTATCCCTACCAATCCGAACAATTATCATGACCTGAGCAACCTGGCCGAAGGACAATACACCTTATATGCAAAAAACACAACTACAGGGTGCGACAACAGCAAGTCGTTTATTGTGATAAGGCAGCTTCCCGAAACGTTCAGCTACACGCCTAATATTGTAGCTGCCTCCTGCGACCTGAGCAACGGCAGTATAAAACTGCAATTTAACGGCACAATCACGCCGCAATCGTACCAATGGATTGACGTGAATAATATACCTGTGAGTAACGGAAACAGCAACCAAATAACAGATCTTGCGCCTGGTTTTTACCGGTTATTGATAACCGATAAATATAATTGCCCGTCAACCCTTGGCCCTTTTGAGGTGAAGAAAACACCGCTGCTTGTTTTTGCGGATACTAATAACCCCACACCTACAGCCGACCAGTGTAACCAAAAGCTTGGCCATATTGATGGTGTAGCCGTTGCCGGTGGTGTTGCGCCTTATACCTACACCTGGACAGACGAAGCAACCGGGCAGCAGGTTGGTGGCAATACGCCATCATTAAATGGTATTGGTAAAGGCATATATCGCCTTGTGGTTACCGATGCTACCCCATGCGCTATACCGCTTGTGGCCGGGCATATTGAGATTGACAACATTCAGTTTGTACCTGCTACCCCGGTACTTACCGATAAAAGGATCTGCTCTCCGGAGTCTGTTAACCTGGCTGTAATAAACCCTATTGCGGGGAATTATAACCTGTATGCTACAGAAACAGCAACAGAACCCTTACAAAAAAATGCAAAAGGATCATTCAACGTTGCCGTTGCCGAAACCAGGGATTATTATGTATCATACAACATTGGCACCTGCGAAAGCCTGCGTACCAAAGTACACGTTGAAGTAATTTTGGTGGATGTAAAATTCGGCAATGCCTTTTCCCCTAATCAGGATGGCATTAACGATTACTGGAAGATAACCGGGTTGGAGAAATTCCCGGGCAGTTTGGTACAGGTGTTTACCAGGGGCGGCCAAAAAGTGTTCGAATCCAAGCAATACGCAACACCATTTGAAGGTAAACAGGGCAGCACCTTACTACCGGCAGGCGTTTATTATTACATCATTAACCTAAACACCCCTTGCGATTTATTATCGGGCAGTGTAACTATTATACGTTAGGCCAGCTGCCTTAAATACATTTGTATGGTATTCTCCAGCCCGTAGTACAGCGCATCGCTGATAAGGGCGTGGCCTATACTTACTTCATCAAGCGCGGGTATGCTTTGCGCAAAGTATTGCAGGTTTTGCAGGTCAAGGTCGTGCCCGGCATTTATGCCAAGGCCAAGCTTATGAGCAACTTCTGCAGCCTTTACATAAGGTGCAATGGCTTCTTCTTTGTTTGTGGCGTAATTATGCGCGTAAGCTTCTGTGTAAAGTTCAATACGGTCGGTACCTGTTGTGGCAGCGGCTTCTACCATCTCGGTAACAGGGTCAACAAATATAGATACGCGGATGCCGGCATCTTTAAATACCTTGATGATATCCTTCAGGTATTGCTGATTGGCAATAGTATCCCAGCCATGGTTTGACGTTATCTGGCCCAACACATCCGGCACCAGGGTAACCTGCTCGGGCTTGCTGGCCAGTACAAGGTCAATAAACTTTTGCTCCTGGCAATTGCCCTCTATATTAAATTCGGTTGTCACTATCTTTTTTAGGTCGAACACATCCTGATAGCGGATATGCCTTTCATCGGGCCTTGGGTGCACAGTTATACCCTGCGCACCAAAACGTTCGCAATCTTTAGCAACCTGTACCAAATTTGGGTTGTTGCCGCCGCGCGAGTTACGCAGGGTAGCTATTTTATTGATATTGATGGATAATCGGGCCATAGCTTTACAAGTGTTACGTGGGCAAATATCATTATTCCGTTTATAACAATTAAACTATTTTTATGATTGTGTTTATTTGCAAAATATGACGAAAGTATACCTCAAAGCATTTTTAATATTACTACCCCTTTACTGTTTGGCAACAGGCACAATGGCACAGGCCAATTATACCCGCATCACCAATTATGAGGTTTATTTTGGATGGGCCAAACATTACCCGCAGGATTGGATGATACTACGCCGTTTTGAGAACAATGGCAAACCTTACCTGTTGCTGGTAAACCCGCAAACGTTAGAAACTAAGGTGAATGATGCCGGCTTTTACCAGGTAAAGCCCATGAGCATGGCCGAAGCCCGCAAATTATTCAATAGCACGCCTTACCAAAAAGCATTAAGCAAGGCCGAAAGCCAATCAATAGCAATACAGGATGCAGGGATAGAACGTGGATTACCAAAGGAAACCGGCATCAGCCTCACGGCCGATCTTTGCCCATCGCACAAACCTTTAGACAGGCGCATCTTCACCGATATCATCGCCGGCTTTAAACGGGTAGAACCACAGGTGCCCATTGCCTTATCGGTTAGTGGCTTGTGGATGAAACACCACGTGCAGGATATTGACTGGCTAAAGCAACTACAGGCTAATCATGAGATCTATATTACCTGGATCAATCATTCGTACAACCATCGCGTAAGCAAAACAAACCCGCTTAAAAAGAATTTTCTACTGGAACCCGGCACTGATATTAAATATGAGGTTTTAGAAACCGAAAAACTGATGCTGGCAAATGGATTATTACCGTCTGTATTTTTCAGATTCCCGGGGTTGGTTTCTGATCAGCAACTGGTTTATAAAATAACGGATTTTGGATTGATCCCCATTGGTACCGATGCATGGTTAGCCAAAGGGCAGCAGCCACAGTCCGGCAGTATTGTACTGATCCACGGCAACGGGAATGAGCCGGTAGGCGTTAATGATTTTATTAAGCTGCTGCAATCCAAGGCACCATCAATAGCCAAAAAGCAATGGCTGCTTTATGACCTGCGCGAAACGGTGGAGGAAGAAGCAGAGGTGAAATAATACGTGTCAGTCTGAGCTATAGCGAAGCATCTGATCGCCGACCTGTCGCTTGGACGTAGAGATGCGATACTTCGCGTCTCTCTTATGCAAATCCAACCGGCAAAGAAGCGAAGTATCGCGTCTCTACGATTTTTTACTGGTAAAAACAAGAAAGCCCCGACAAGTCGGGGCTTTCTAATATAGTAGTAAATCCTATTTAAGCGGCGGGAATTTCGCACCGTCAAATATACTTTTTTCTGCAGCCAATTTCTCAACATCCTGCCATTTTCTTGGGGCATCGAGCGATAATATGGTGCCTTTATCTTTACCTATCACCACATCATCTTCTATACGCACACCAATATTCCACCATTTTTTATCGCACTTGCTGCCTGCGGGGATGTAAATGCCCGGCTCAACGGTAATAACCATATTTTCTTCCAGGTTGCCTGAGTATGATCCTTTGTCATGTACATCTAACCCCATGTGGTGCGATACACCGTGCGGGTAATAGGTACGCAGTTCTTTCGCCTCTTTTATAATGCCCAGTTTTATTAAGCCCGCGGCTAAAACCTCGCCGGTCTTATCTTCCAGCGATGAATAAGGCACGCCTGCTTTACACATTTTAAATACCTCTTCCTGCGCATCATAAACTATCTGGTAAATGGCTTTCTGCTCTTCGGTGAATTTACCGCTTGGCGGTATAGTACGCGTAACATCGGCCGAATAACCATGGTACTCCGAACCTACATCAAGCAGTACCAATTGGTTATTTAAAACAGTCTCGTTATTTTCCTCGTAATGTAAAATACAACCATTGGCGCCTACACCTACTATCGGCGGGTAACCTTCACCTTCGGCACCATACTTTTTATGAACGTACATCAGGATGCCTTCCAACTCGCGCTCGCTCATACTCGGTTTTACCGCACGCATAACCTCGGCATGTGCAATGCTTGATAACTGTACCGATTTACTTAACAGCGCCAATTCTTCGGGTTGTTTAATACCGCGCAGGGCAACTGTAAAGTCGTTAAACATGCTGGCTGCACCATACTGTTGTTTTATTTTTGCTTTTACGCTTACCAGGGTGGCGCTATCCGGTTTGTTTACCAGCTCCTGCACTATGGCGTTGCTTTGATAAACATCGGCGGGTAAGGTGGCTTTTAAATAAGCAATTACGCGCGGTAAATTAGCCGGGATAGCACGGGTACTAACCAGGTTAAGGGCATTCAATAAAGCTTTATCAACCTCGGGCAGGGCTGCTTTGGCTTTAAATGTTTTTATAAGATTTGCCAGATCTCCGTCCTTACCGGCATCATTAGGCAACTCATCATTAATTATGGTGGTGAATTTTTTAAAGTCAATAGGGAATTTGGCAAACTCGCTGCCATTATAAGCGCGTTTAAAACCTAACTGTGTTTTTGCACCTTCAACGCCTAAACGCCTGCCCGTCCACTGCTCGCGCTGGGCATCGCGCTTGCGCACAAAAATCACTTCGTTGTAAGAAGTGTCGCCTGTTCCCTGCATTTCTTTAAAGATCAGCAAGGCGGCATCAGCCTCTTTATAGCCCGAAAAATAATACATGTCCGGGTTAGGATGATAAACGTAGTCCACATCTTTTGAAAACACACGTTCAGGATACGCAAATATTACGGCAACCGAGTTAGGGGGCATTAGTTTACGTAACGCCTCGCGCCTGCCGGCATGGAACTCCCTACTCAGGTAATCTTTGGGTATGTTTTGGCTTTCCTGCGAAAAGGCGGTTACTGCACACAGGCACAGTGCCGTGGCTGCAAAAAAAGTTTTAGTTAATAGTTTCATTTAAGATTAGGTGTTAAAAACCGCTTGAAGTTACAAATATATAATAGTTTTCCACATAACTAAATGTTTAGTTATATGCGGTCAAATATTACAAACTATAATTTTATATATTCGTTATCACATTAAATGCCGATTAAGCAATGCCTTACACCTGCCCCAAATGCGACCGCGAACTAACAAGCGAAAGCCAAAGGCACTACTGCGCCCGGGTAAGTTTACACGACCTGTTTAAAGGCAAGCCCGATGAACTGCTGCTATTGTTTGATAAACTGTTAGCCGAAGTTGCCGACTGGCCCGATGTTTTGGTGGGCACCACTCCCAACTGTATTACATTTGTGCATAGGCAAACCTTTTTTGTTATCCGCCCCATGCAAAAAGTGTTGGATCTTAAGTTTTATTCGGCTGCACAACTAACGGAGCCACCTGTAATAAAAAGCACCGGCATAACCGGTAAAAAGTTTGAGAACCACATCAGGCTGAGCCTCACCGGCGAACTGAGGCCGCAGTTGTTTGCATGGATACGTGAGTCGTATGAATTGCTATGAGTATATTTAATTGATGAAAAGATTAAGCCTGACCTTATTATTCTTGTGCACTTTTAGTTTATTGTCATTTAGTCAAAATCATATGTTGGTTGACCAAAAACCTGGCTTGACCTACTTTGATGGCTATGGAAAAATGATAACCTCTTTATCGCAAATCCCGGAAAACATAAGGGATAGTGCAGCAATCATTTTAAACAAATTTTTAGGCGATCTAAGTCCAAAAGCAAAATTTAATTATGGCCAAATTTTAGATTTGGATGCTTATCATAAATTCAAGGATAGCGCTAATATCAACCCAACTATTCCAAAATATGATCTTGTATTTATTCTAAAAGATCTGTCAATAGGTATTAAAAGTTATCCTATCGAATTAAGGTTAAATGAGTCTGGTAAAGCCCTTAAATTGAATTGGCCAAGAACAGGATATACCAATAAATTAAAATTTATCCCATTAGATAAGGTAAGGAATACGATCTTAGATCACGCAAAAAAATTGAATTTTAATCTCTCAAATTATGAGATTTCTTTTGACTATGATTATGAAGCTCAAAAATTTTATTGGACATTTCTTTTCCCAATACAAAAAGAACAAAATTTCAGTCACTATAACGCCATTAGAGTAAACTGGGTAAACCTGGATGATTTTGGTGTAAGTGAAATACGTCGTGTTACAGTATACTAACTGTTAAATCCATTTGAACGATGGGATATCAACGGATAAACGTAATCTAATTTTAACAAAAAAGGGATATGGCTCACACCCTATCCCTTTACTTTTATCTTGAATCCTGACTCTAAAAGTCTTTAATCTATTAATAACGGTAGTACTCCGGTTTAAACGGACCTTCAACAGTTACGCCGATGTACTCGGCCTGATCCTGGTCTAAAACTTCCAGTTCGACACCAATTTTTTCCAGATGTAAACGTGCAACTTTTTCGTCAAGGTGTTTTGGCAGGGTGTAAACTTCGTTTTTGTAAGCCGCACCGTTTGTCCAAAGCTCAATCTGAGCCAAGGTTTGGTTGGTGAAAGAGTTACTCATTACAAAGCTTGGGTGGCCTGTAGCGCAACCTAAGTTTACCAAACGGCCTTCTGCCAATACAATTACATCCTTACCGTCGATAGTGTATTTATCAACCTGTGGTTTAATTTCAATTTTGTTGTTGCCATAAGCGCCGTTTAACCAGGCCATGTCAATTTCGTTATCAAAGTGGCCAATGTTACAAACGATGGCTTTATCTTTTAACGCGCGGAAGTGTTTTTCGCGAACAATATTTTTGTTACCAGTTGCGGTAACCACGATATCAGCTTCTTTAATAGCGGTATCCAGTTTCTTAACTTCAAAACCTTCCATAGCTGCCTGTAATGCACAAATAGGATCAATTTCGGTAACGATAACACGCACACCAGAGTTACGCAGTGAATCGGCAGAGCCTTTACCCACATCGCCATAACCACAAACAACAGCCACTTTACCGGCCATCATCACATCAGTAGCACGGCGGATGGCATCAACCAATGATTCGCGGCAACCGTATTTGTTATCAAATTTCGATTTGGTAACCGAATCGTTCACGTTGATAGCAGGCATTGGTAATGTACCGGCTTTCATACGCTCATATAAACGGTGTACACCTGTAGTGGTTTCTTCAGATAAACCTTTTATCTCGCCGATAAGTTCGGGGTAACGGTCTAAAACCATATTGGTTAAATCGCCGCCATCATCCAAAATCATGTTTAATGGTTTGCGGTCTTCACCAAAGAATAAGGTTTGCTCAATACACCAGTCAAACTCCTGCTCGTTCATACCTTTCCAGGCGTAAACAGAGGTACCTGCGGCAGCAATAGCAGCAGCAGCGTGATCTTGTGTTGAGAATATATTACATGACGACCAGGTAACTTCGGCACCCAATTCTATCAACGTTTCAATTAATACAGCAGTTTGTATAGTCATGTGTAAACAGCCTGCAATACGTGCGCCCTTCAATATCTTAGCCGGACCGTATTCTTTACGCAGTGCCATTAACCCCGGCATTTCTGCCTCTGCCAATTCAATCTCCTTGCGCCCCCAGGCGGCCAGTGAAGGATCCTTCACTTTGTTTTTAACGTATGCAGTTTCTACTGATGACATATTATTCTATTTTTTGAAATGCAAAAATAGTGAATATAAATATTTTAATGAAATTGAGGATATATGATTACTCAGGAATGGCACAAGATTTTTGCCAATGGCCGAAAACAATTACTTCGGTTCTATATAGAGATAAGAGCCTACGTATTTTTTACCGAGAACTTTTCTGAATCAACGGCTATATATATAAGCATAGCTACTAATGCACATGCCCAAAATGTATTGTAAGTAAGCAAAATGGGTTCGATACCTTTCCGCGAATCAGGACCCAAAAAAGGGTACATCATGATACAGGCAAAAGACACACAATAAATAATCGTAAAAATAATTACATACCTCATTTTCGGTGCTAATTGCTTATTGTAGCACAAAAATAAAATCCCGGCAATGCCTAAATACTGGCTGATATCCTTTAGGTTACTCATCTGCAGATAATATCCTCCATCATGCGTACCTTGTATTAAAAAATAATAACCAACACGTGTTAAAATAATCCAAAAACAAAGTATAGCTATTTTCATTATGCGCAGGGAGTAAAAATTCCGTCTTTATCGCAATAACCGCATCGGCCAACATTATTATACTCACATCTTTCTTTGGCTGTCATATCACCTACTTTTTCCACCAAAGGCACTTTTGATATTGCAGCAACCTGTTCTCTTGTTAGCTTTTCTTTTTTTGTTTTGTCTTCCATTTTTTTTGTAAAAGTTTAAATCGTGCAGCTAATATAAGTATTATTATAATCCAAAAATAGTGCACTAAAATGGTTTAATAGTACTAAAAACGAGAACATTAAATTGCTTTCGGCATCTATTCTCTAACTAAAAATAATAAACACCAGGGTAACATATTTAAATATATCGATACATGGAGATGTGTAAACGGCAAAAATGTATAATTTTCAAGCACGAATATGGCCAGGCTAAAATGCCGATCCAGCCCAAATCAGGCAGACACCTGTTGGATTTGTATATTCTCAGATTCCGGATAATTGCCAGATTAAGCGCAGGGGGTAAAAACTCCTTCTTTGTCACAAGCTCCGCACCTGCCAACATTATTATACTCACATCTTTCCTGGGGCGTCATATCACATGTTCCGCCGCCTATTTTTGCCATTTCTTTTTTTGAAAGTTTGCTGAGTCTTTCTTTTTGAGGCCCTTGATTTAAGTTTGTTCCCATTTTGATTAGCGTTAAATGTTAAGCTAATATAAGTATTTTACAATTCCAATATAACTGCAGTTACAAAATAAAAAAGGACACCAGCAATATCTAAATATTGTTTAGCGTCCTTTTAACCGGGTCTTTTTTGAATGCAGACAATATTGGCATTCAAAAATTATATAATATATCCTATGCTAATTATGCGCATGGAGTAAATGTTCCATCCTTGTCGCAAGCTCCACACCTCCCAACGTTGTTATACTCACATCTTTCTTTAGCTGTCATATCTCCGGGTAAACCACCGCCACTTATTTTAGCCATTTCTTTTTTTGACAATGCGGTAAACTTTAAGTTTGCGGTCTGCTGAGTTGAGTTTATTTTCATTTTATTCAGGTTTAAAAATGTTACGCTATGCAAGAGTTTATTATAAACCAAATAGTATGCCAAAAACACTCCCGGGGGTGTTAAACATAGTGCAGGTGTTGCCCGGTTAACATGCACTATTTTTCAATGTTTAATAAAAGGGCATCTATAATACTTAGATATAGATGCCCTAAGCTGCTAATTTTAAATACGTACTCCGCCGGCTTCTTTTAAATTAAAAAAGTAAAAAGAGCAATTCTTATTTATATAAAATGGGGTTGAATTATCTCGTTATGCACAAGCGGTAAAAATGCCGTCTTTGTCGCAAGCCCCACACCTGCCCACATTATTGAACTCACATCTTTCTTTGGCTGTCATATCTCCGGGTAAGCCACCGCCGCCTATTTTAGCCATTTCTTTTTTTTTAAGCGCTGTAAATTTCACTTTCTGTAATTCTTGATTTAAGTTTGCTTTCATTTGGATTATAATTTAATTTAAACCCAATATAAGCATTTATTATAATCAAGATGTTTGCGGAATATTAAATATCCAACACAGCAAAACTGCTCACATATTTAAACTTAAATACTGCTTAGGGTTTACCGGTTGCCCGTTTTTACGGATCTCGTAATGCAGGTGTGGCCCGGTTGAACGGCCCGTTGAGCCTACCTTACCTATCATATCGCCCACGGTAACACGCTGGCCCTCTTTTACATTTATTTTTGATAAGTGCCCGTACCAGGTTTCGAGATTATTGGCATGTTTTATTTTAATACAGTTGCCATAACCGCCTGCTTTGCCTGCAAATATCACCTTGCCGCTGGCTGTGCATTTAACCGGGTCGCCCCTGTGGCCCGAGAAATCGATACCCGGGTGAAACTCCCTGCCGCCAAAATCGAACGGGTTACCGCGCGATCCGAAAAACGAAGTGAATGAGCTTAATTTGGGGTAGCCCATCGGAGTAAAGGCAATATTGTTTACTACTTTATCAAGGTAATTGCTAAAATCGTTGTATAGCCTGGTATCGCTTTTGGGGCTATCTTCAATATTCAATTTTTTAAAAGAGAAACCGTGCAAGCCCCGCTTACTCATAAAATTATTTATGGTTTTAAGCTTGGCCTGTATGTCCTGCAGGTATGAAACCGCCTTGTTACGGCTGCCTTCTTTTTCGGCATTTGTGAGTAATGCATCCTGCGAATCTTTTTCTATTTGCCCCTGTAAAGCGGATACCTGCGATTGCAGCCTGCTGTTTTCCTGCCTTTGCTGCAATGACTGTGTACTTAAACGGACAATGGCCGTCATCAATACCATTACAATAATTAGCACTGCCGCTACAGCTACTTTTAATGAGTTAAAGTGTTTGGCTTTTACTTGCACAACGCGTGGCTGGGCATTATTTTTTCGGGTAATAATTCCCATACCTAAATCTTTAATTTTAAGTTCATCAAATAGTGTTAATTAGGGTTAACATTACTAAGCATGCAAGTTAAAAATTATTTTTAAAAATGCATACTCCCGCTATTATAACGGAAACGTCAATTATTACTGATTATTCTGATTAAGGGTTGTTTTTATTTTGAATTAAGTATTTTTGTACTGAATATAAGCGAAGTAAAATTATGTACCCAGAATATTTAGTTGCCCCAATGAGGGAAGAATTAACCAAAGTTGGTTTTGAAGAGTTAAAGGATGCTGATGCAGTTAACGCGGCTATTAAAAGCGAAGGCACTGTGTTTGTAATGGTAAATTCGGTTTGTGGTTGCGCTGCAGCAAATGCACGCCCTGCTGCACGTGCGGCAGCTGCCAATGAAAAACATCCTGATCGTTTGGTGACCGTTTTTGCGGGCATGGAAACCGAGGCTGTGAACGCTGCCCGTAACCTGATGCTGCCTTACCCGCCATCATCACCATCAATGGCTTTGTTTAAAGATGGTAAACTGGTACACATTATAGAACGCCACCAGATAGAAGGCCGCCCGGCACAAATGATTGCCGATAACCTGATAGGTGCGTTTGAGCAATATTGCTAATCAGAATCAAGATTTAAAGAGTTAAGATACAAGATAAAGAAAGCCCGGTGTAGTAAATATATCGGGCTTTCTTTATAGAGAAACTTTTATTTTGCGTTGGTTATTTTCAGGTTCTTCCAATCACCGGGCGAACCATTGCCCACCCAGTAGCCAATTTTTGTGCCGCCTGTATTTACCAGCGGGGTAACCGTTAAGGCCGCTTGCTGCGTGCCGTTAACATATACATTTATTTTACTTGCCGATACCATAATGCGCACATGGAACCATCCGTTAGGGTCGGGGGCAGGAGTTACCGCCTGCTCGTATTTATTCGGGAACTTCTCTCTTAATATTGGCCAATCGTACTTGGGTACTGCTATGTACTGCACCCCATGGCTTTTGCGCACAGCATCTGCCGACAGGAAATTAAAAGGCCTGAAATACACACTTTCATAAGTGGTATCGTTTAACCCATGAAAGGCAACTCCTACAAAACTGCCCTGCATTTGGTCGTTCCCCTTAACATCAAACTCGATTGTGCCGCTTTTAAATTGCTTATTTTTTATCCACGCAATGCCTTCATTATCTACCCCGTTAAGGTGTATGCTCCCATCGGCCCCAAAACCGATCTGCCGGTTAAAAACGATAAAATCGGCCTCGTTCGGGAGCGCCATCTGGCCATAGCAATGCACTGTACACATGCAAGCCGCAAAAAGTAATGCTTTATATAGTTTCATGTATGCTGATATTTTTTTTATATCATTCTATCTTTTTTGCATCATTTACCCCACCCTGGTATATTCTGCATATTATGATTTTCCCTTTATCATCTTTAATAAACTCAATCTCGACAGGTACAACTTTAAGGAAGAACTTATTCTGCGCTTCAGCAAAAAGATCAAGTTTTCCCTGGCCAGTTGCCCGTCCGTATAATTTATTCCCTTCGCGGGTTATGGATAAATTAAAGCCCGGCCTCATCTCATATTTCCCCACATAGCTTTGCAAAACGGTGCTATCAACAGCAACCTCCTTATAAACCTTCGACCGATACAACCCATTAAAATTATAAACTTTTGCTATGCTGTTTATAATTTCATTCATGATAGCCCCATCGTCAGAATTTACCATAACAACTACACCGTTACCACCATCAAGGCTGCCAAAATACTGGCACCTAAAACCCTCATTGGCACCACCATGTTGAAAGTACTTTGTCCCGCTGTTTTCGTCTATAAAAACTCCTAAGGCCGCTGCTTTATCAAGGTATGGTGTAAGCCTAAGTTTTGTAGTTGCCTGGTTAAGCACCTTGCTTGATTTACCCTGATAAGCTAATTGTGTTTCAATAATGTATTTAGAAAGATCGGTAGGGTTTGTCCATAAACCGGCGGCGGCTTGCTCCGGATAGATGTGATACTTACCCTCAACCGCTGTACCATTATCGCGGTACGCGGTAGCCAGCAGTTCGGGTTTTGTATTTACCGGAGGCTGCGTGTAGGTGCTTGCAGTCATCCCCATTGGCTTTAATACATTCTGATACATAAACTGATCATAAGGTTGGTGGGTAATATCCATCACTATTAATTGTGATATGGTAATACCACCTCCCGAGTACTCAGACCGCAGGCCGGGCTCAAACATAGAGCGGATAGGGTCGGAATTAGCGGGCTTGCTTCCGTTTAGTATCTGGATAATGGTTGGCAGGCTATCCTTATTACTGTAGCCCCCAAAGCCATGTACTGTTAAACCCGCAGTGTGGCTAAGCAGGTTTTTAGTGTTGATTATTTTATGTTTTGATACGCTATCATACGGGAATTTCCAACTGGTAAGGTATTGGTTTATATCTTTATCCGGGTCAAGCTTGCCATCCTGCACAAGTTTTAAAACACCAACACCATTTAATGATTTACTTATTGATGCCGCCTGAAAAAGTGTTTTATCAGTTACAGGTCTCTTCGCAGCAGCATCGGCCCAGCCATAACCTTTGGCCCATTCTATCTTGTAATTGCGGATGACGGCTACGCTAACCCCATTAACCTTATAATGCGCCATACGATCCTGGATAGTCCATGGTGCCTGCCCTTCTGTTTGGATTAAGCCAACCAGGCCTTTCTCTACAAGCTGTATTTTCTTTTGTAGCGTGTCGTTTATTTTACCGGCAGATTGTGCTATCGCGTTTAACCTGCTCAGTGATAATACAACAAGCAGTGCATACCTTGTTTTCTTCATATACTATAAGCTATATATCTTATTCTGTTTTTAAACTTTTAACCGGGTTTGTCAGCGCAGCCTTTATACTTTGGTAGCTAACTGTTAATACTGTTATTACGATTGCACCTACCGCGGTCAGTGCAAAAATCCACCACGAAAGTTCGGCGCGGTATTTATAATCCTGTAACCAACCATGCATCAGGTAATAAGCCATTGGTATGGCTATAAGCAAGGATATACTCACCAGGATAATAAAATCGGTAGACATTAAGCGCCAAAGGTTAAATACCGATGCGCCTAATACCTTACGTACACCTATCTCTTTGATGCGCTGCTCGGCCATAAACGATGCCATGCCAAACAAGCCCATACAACTAATAAAAATGGCTAATAGGGTAAAAAAGCCCGCCAGTTTGCCTACACGCTCTTCGTTGGCAAATTTCTTGGAGTATTCCTCGTCGGTAAACTTATATTCAAAAGGGCTTCCCGGATCGTATTGTTTAAATACCGCCTCAATTTTCGCCATCGCATCATGGGTGCTCTTTTTCGGGTCGAGGCGGATATCTATCATACCCTCCACATCATTGCTTAATACAAAAATGCTTGGCTTTACGGGTTCATATGGTGATGACATCACCATATCTTTTATTACGCCTATCACCTTATATTTCCGCCCCCAATCTATCACTTCGCCTACGGCATGTTTAAAATTCATGAATTTCGCGGCAGATTCATTCAATATCATCGCCGTTGAATCGCTAACGTAAGCCCTTGAGAAATCACGGCCTTCAATGATCTTCCAGTTGGCTACTTTACCAAACTCGGGGGTAAGGCGTATGGTGCCAAAATCGTCCTGCAAATCGGGCGCTTTACCGCGCCAGTTAAGGCCGCTGTTATTTGAATACACATCGGTAAGGGGGCTACCTGATTCGGCCATTTCAATAACAAAACCACTTTGCAGCAAATCGTTACGCACAGCCGCGAAATTCTTGTGGATATCGTCAGATTTCATGCTCATTTGCACCAAGCCGGTACGGTCATAACCCACGGGCCTGTTTTTAGTGAACTGCACCTGCCTGAATACGATAATGGTACAAATAATTAAGGTGGCCGATACAAAAAATTGCAGCACCACCAAAATTTTGCGTGGTAACGCTGCATACCTGCCCGCCTTAAATGTACCTTTTAGCACTTTAACCGGTTGGAAAGACGATAAGTAAAACGCAGGATAACTGCCGGCAACAACCCCGGTAAACAAGGTAAAACCCAAGCCCAATATCCAGAATAAAGGATTAGCCCAAAGGATGCCTACGGTTTTACCTGCAACCTGGTTAAACCAGGGTAATATCAGCAATACCAATACTATCGAGAAGAGAAAGGCGAAGGCAGTAACCATCAATGACTCGCTAAAGAACTGGCCTATCAACTGGCTGCGTAATGAGCCTACCGTTTTACGTATGCCAACCTCTTTGGCACGTTTCTCTGACCGAGCGGTGCTCAGGTTCATGAAGTTTATGCAAGCCAGCAATAGCACAAATACACCAATTATGCCAAACAGCCATACAAACTGGATATCGCCACCGGTGTTTATGCCATCCTTAAATTCCGAATACAGGTGCCACTTTTCCATAGGGTGCAAAAACACCAGCGGTTTAAATGATGCACCAACCTTATCGCCTGCAAGGGCAATTTTTTTTTCTTTTAAGCCTTTTATACGAGCGTTTACTTTATTTATGTCGGCTTTATCATTCAGTTGCGCAAATATCTGAAATGAATTATTTCCCCATTGGGTACTAGCCCGTTTTATCCATTCCTGGTTAATGGGATACAGATCCCAGGGGAGGATAATATTCAACTCATTAAAGGTAGAATTACGGGGTAGGTCTGCATACACACCTGTAACTTTAACCAGTTGTTTATTATCAAGCTTTATAGTTTTGTTCATCGGGTCATCACTGCCAAATAAAGCCGTAGCCACTTTCTGCGATAGTAATATAGATGACGGATCCTTTAACCCTCCACGTGTGCCCTTCAGCATTTTTAGGGTGAGCATTTCTGTTACCTCGGGTTGCATAAAGCTGCCCTGCTGTGTTATCTTTTTATCGCCGAAGGCTACAATATGGTCGTAGTTCCAGCTTGATAACGTTACATATTTAAAATCCTTACCGGTGCCGGTATACTCTTCCCTTAACATGGTGCCCAGGGGTATAGGCATTGCCACCTGGCTACCAACCTTACCATTAAAGGTTTGGTGTTGCCATACCTGCACTATCTTATCCTCGTTCTGAAAATTTTTATTGTACGAGATCTCGTCCCAGATCCATAAGCCTATCAGTATGGCAACCGCCATCCCCACCGAAAGCCCGGTAACATTAATAAATGTATGCGCTTTGTTTTTGGTAAGGTTGCGCCACGATATTTTTAAGTAATTTTTTATCATAACAATATTTTTTATTGGCGAGGTTAGCAAGCAAGCTTGCTATAGGGTTTAATAGAAAGATACGTGCCAATTTTATAAAATACTAATTATCAATACATTAAAAAGGGATGCATTTTAAAAACTGTTCGCAAACGAACAATGCACTGTTCGATTACAAACAGATAATTAACTGGTTTTTAGTTGTTTATTTTAACCTCAGGGCGCATAAAGAAAAACCACAAAGAACGCAGAGGTTTAAAAAAATAATCAAGCTTTGTAAACTGTATACTTCTGACTCTGCGTTCTTTGTGGTTAAGTCCAAATATTATAGTGAGCCTGTCTAACCATTAGCCGACATGCTAAACGTTCAAGTCTTCGACAGGCTCAGACTGACAACGACAGGTTCAGAATGACATCTATTTCAATTCCTTTAACTTCACATTCCTGAAATCCACATCAAAGCCATGGTCCTGCAGCAGGATGTGCCCTTCTTTAGCTTCGCCGAAATCTTTCCAAACCTTGTATTTGCTGATGGCCACCAGGTCGCGGTATGCTGCCGAACCACGATCGTACTCCAGTACTTTTACACCATTAAGATAATGCACTACGTGGTTATTTGGTAAAACCACAATGCGCCCAATATTCCACGCGCCAATAGGGTGTACAAAGCGGGCTTGCTTTTTGGCGGGGATAAGGTCATATAAAGATGCCAGCGTGCGGTCGCCGTCGCGGCCAAGTTTGGCATCGGGATGTACGGCATCATCCAAAACCTGGTACTCCAGCCCAATGGCAGATCCCTGCGTTTTTTCATCGAGTGTTACAAAGTATTTAACGCCGCTATTAGCCCCACGGCTCATCCTAAACTCAAACGACATATCAAATGCACTGTACATTTTATCGGTAATAATATCGCCGCCGTTAGTAGCTTCGCCACCGTTTGCACCAATTACTGATAGCATTCCGTTCTCTACCTTCCACCCCTTTTTAGGGAAAGTAGCAGCCGTAGCGCTGTGCCAGCCAGCATTTGTTTTACCATCAAATAATAACTTCCATCCATCCAGTTTCTCATAAGGCGACAATACATTTTGCTGCAGGTTTACAACATAAACATCTTTGGCAAATGGTTGTGGTTTAAGGTTGGTGGTTTTTATCTGTACGTTTTTAAAGAAGATCCTTTTCCCTGCCTGTTTTTCATCACTTATAGCATGGACCTGCAGGCCTATAAAACCTCTGGCATCCACCGTATCAACCACCATGGCTGTGGCTATCCCGTTTATCCAGGTCTTGGTGGTATTACCAATACATTCTATTTTTATGTGATTAAACTCGCCGTTTGTCCATGCGTTTTGTGCTTTGGCATTCAAGTCCATTGGGTAAAGCCAGTCGCGGCGGCCTTCATCGTAAATGCCACCTGTCCACTTACGGGTGCTGGGGTCTATTTCGCACTGGCGACCGTAAACCTGGCCTTTACCCTCGTGCCCGGCGGCATTATAATGGCTGCGCAGCTGGATACCAGAGTTGGTGAGATCGCTTTCTGTTTTGGCATCAAGCTCTAAAATAAAATCGCCGTACTCCTTCTCGGTCACTAAAAAGGTATTGCCGCTGTTGAGTACTGCAGTACCGGTTATACCGCCGTTCTCTACTTTATACTCGGCTTTGCCGGCCAGGATCTTCCAGCCGTTAAGGTTTTTGCCGTTAAACAAATTAACATAACCAGCTTTTGTTTGGGCCGATGCAGTTTGCAAGCCACCCGCAATAGTTAAGGCCAGCAAGCAAGTTTTTAAGTTTTTCATAATATATATTAAGGCTGATGTATTAAACTTTCAAATTCCATCCCGGTTGGTACTCTCGGCCCCAAAGTTTTGCGGCTTCTTTATCATGCAGGATATGCCCGTTGGTGCTATCCAGATTAAGCACCCTGCCAACACGCTGGGCAATGTTACCCAGATGCGGTATTACGGTAGATTTATGCCCGTTGATAATAGTTTGGTTAAGCTTCTCTGTCCCCTGTATAGCACTAATAAAGTTTTGCAGATGCACACGGTCAAGCACTTCGGTAGGGCTAACTTTGTTTGACGCATCAACCGCAACTGCATCTTTAATTTCTTTAACCAGCTTATTATTATAATCATAAACCTGGTAACCATCACCCCCGCCGTAGTAAATAGTACCATTGTCGCCATAAAAAACAACACCACGGCCAACACCTTCAGAGTTATAGCCGTTACAGCTACGCCCCTCCCATGAAAGAGCCGTATTGTTGGGGAAGTTTGCTAATATAGTTTGCGTATCAGGTGTTTCCCAATCATCCTTAAAAGCAAAACGCCCGCCCGATGAGGTTACCTTGTTAGGGAAATCAACACCAAGGCCCCAGCGCATTACATCAATTTCGTGCGTGCCGTTGTTCAGCGCCTCGCCGGTGCCCCAGTTCCAATGCCAGTGCCAGTTGTAATGGATCAGGTTATCCTTGTATTCCCTGCGCGGGGCATAACCCTGCCACAGGTCGTAATTTAAGTGTGAAGGTACGGGTACAACTTTGCCTACCCCGATTGATTTACGGTTATTTACATACCAGCCTCTTGCAAAATAAGCACGGCCAATTACGCCGCCGTGCAGTTCGGCCACCATTTTTTGTACATTCTCAAACGACCGGCGCTGGCTACCCATTTGTACAAGCTTATTATATTTGGCAGCGGCAGCGATGGCCATTTCACCCTCGTGCGGATTATGGCTGCAGGGTTTTTCTACATACACATGTTTGCCTGCCTGGCAGGCCAATATAGTTGCGGGCGCGTGCCAGTGGTCGGGCGCGGCAATAACCAGGGCATCAAGATCTTTTTTCTCTAATAACTGACGTACATCGGCTATGCCGGTTGGTTTTTTACCGGTTATTTTGGCAATATCAGCAATGCATTTGGCCATGGCATTACTATCAACATCGCATATATAGCCTATTTCCACATCAGGCAGCGCGGCTAACTTTTGAGCCAAAAAAGCCCCACGGCTATTTACGCCCATTACGCCAATAACAACCTTTTTATTGGGCGAGCCTTTAAAAATACCGCCCATTGCCAGGCCCGGGCCAACTAATAAACTGGTGCCTGTTATGGCCATGTTTTGTATAAATTTTCTGCGTTCCATAGTAACCGGAGTTTGGTTTGGTAAGTGTGTAATCGCAATAATTGGTATGGCTAATTTAGTATTTACAAATAAAAAACGCATCTAAACCGGCAATTATAACAACATGGTTACTTATTGTATTTTTGTACTGCCAAAGCTTTGTGTATTATTTGTTATTTAATAGCTGCGGTGCTGTAACATAAAAATTGTTGGGCTGTCTTAAATACAATAAAAACTAATAATTTAGCTTTTATTATGCTTGCATATCAATTTAACTATTAACTATATGAAAACTATTTACGCTGCTGTACTCATTGGCAGTATCAGTGCTATTGCTGTAGGCAATGCAAAAGCGCAAACCGCGCCGGCAGAAGACCCTGCCTTAAAGATCTATCGCGAAACCACGCCGAAATATAACGACCTGGTGCATACCAAACTTGATGTACGTTTCGATTATAAGAAACGCTATATGTACGGTAAGGAGTGGGTTACTTTGAAGCCGCATTTTTACCCAACCGACTCCCTGCGTTTAGACGCACAGGGTATGGATATCAAAAATGTATCGATAGTAAAAGCCGGTAAAAACACCCCGCTTAAATTTACTTATGATAGCCTTACCATTGATATTAAGCTTGACCGTACGTATCGTAACGGTGAAAACTACACCATTTATATAGATTATACTGCCAAACCAAACGAGCTTAAAGCACAGGGCAGCGCCGCTATTACCGATGCCAAAGGTTTATACTTTATTAACCCGGATGGTACCGAAAAAGACAAGCCAACCCAGATATGGACACAGGGCGAGACCCAAAGTTCATCGGCATGGTTCCCTACTATTGATAAGCCAAACCAAAAAACAACCGACGAGATCAGCATGACCGTACCTAAAAAATACGTAACGCTATCAAACGGCCGTTTGGCATCACAAAAGGTTAATGCAGACGGTACACGTACTGATACCTGGAAAATGGAATTACCACACTCGCCATACTTATTTATGATGGCTGTTGGTGATTTTAAAATTACTAAAGAAACATGGAAAGGTAAAGAGGTAAGCTATTACCTTGAGCCTAAATACGCACCATACGCTAAAGATATTTTCGGCTTTACACCGGAGGTGATAGACTTTTATTCGAAAACGCTGGGGGTTGATTACCCATGGAACAAGTACTCACAGATTGTTGTACGTGATTACGTGAGTGGGGCTATGGAGAACACCAGCGCTACCCTGCATGGCGAATACGTGCAAGCTACCAAACGTGAGTTAATTGATGCTTACTACAACCAGGGCCGCAGCACCATTGTACACGAACTTTTCCACCAGTGGTTTGGCGATTACGTTACTGCCGAAAGCTGGAGCAACTTAACCGTTAACGAATCATTTGCTGATTTTAGCGAAACCCTATGGGCCGAACACAAATACGGTAAAGACGCAGGCGACGCACATATTAACGATGACAGGCAAAACTACCTGAGCCAGCCCGACCTGAAAACCAAAGACCTGGTGCGTTTCCACTATAAAGATAAAGAGGATGTGTTTGATGCTGTTACCTACCAAAAAGGCGGTAGCATTTTATATATGTTGCGCAATTACCTTGGTAATGCAGCATTTTACAAAGGCCTAAACATCTACCTAAAAACAAACGCGTTTAAAAACGGCGAAGCTCACCAATTACGTTTAGCAATGGAAGAAGCAAGCGGCCGCGACCTGAACTGGTTCTTCAACCAGTGGTACTTTGGTGCAGGCCATCCGGTGCTTAATATCACTTACAAATGGGATGAGGCAAGCAAAAAACAAACCGTTTACCTAAACCAGACACAAGATGGCAACGGCTTTATTCTACCATTAGCTATTGATGTTTATGCAGACGGCAAAATGGACCGCAAAAAATTCTGGATGCGTAATAAAGTTGATAGCCTGGTGTTCCACTCAGCTGTTAAACCAAGCCTGGTGAATGTTGATGGTGATAAGATGTTATTGGTTAAGAAAACAGACAGCAAAACTATTGACGAATTTGTTTTTCAATACTTTAATGCACCCCTATATTTAGATCGTTTTGAAGCTATCACTGCCGCTGCAAAACAGCAAGGCAATGCAGGTGCCCGCAAAGTAATTATTGCTGCACTTAACGATAAATACTACGAATTACAGATAAAAGCTATCCGTGCTGCCGAAATGACCAATGATGATGTGCGCAATGCTGCACAACCTATACTGATCAAACTGGCCCAAACCGATCCTAATACGCTGGTTAGGGCTGCCGCCATTACCGTTTTAGGTAAGTTAAAAGCATCTGGCAACGCTAATTTATTTAAAGATGGTTTAAAGAGCCAATCGTACGCTGTACAAGGGGCATCCTTATCAGCGCTGGGGTTACTTGACCCTAACGCAGCATTACCTTTAGCTAAAACTTACGAAAAAGATAGCGAGGGTGCTTTAACACAAGCCATACTGAACATCTACGCTACAAGTGGCAGTGATGAACAGTACCCTTATGTTTACAAAGCATTCACCGAAGGCCAGCCTCAAACCCAGTTCAATATCATGAAGAAATTCGCTGATTTTACAGGCCGTATAAAAAGTAATGAGCAAGCGCAAAAAGGCATAAAAGCAATCGCCGATTTTGGCACCAAGTATAAAAAATATGGCGTAGCCCCACAGATTGTGCAAATATTAACCGGCTTAAAAGCCGACCGTGCTAAATTGAACGATACAGCATCAGTTGCTGCTATTGATAAAGCCACTGCCGAATTACAAAAAGCAGAGTAATTTTCTGAGATATTAAAATATGTAAGCCGCCCTGAATATGGGGCGGCTTTTTTGTTTGCACTTTGTGTATGGTTAAAATGTTAAATAATAAAATTTAACATTTATGGTATTTGATTATTCGCTAATTTAGTGTCAGGCAAATGCTTATCTAAATACTACGATCAACAATGAAAAAGATATTATTGCTTTTAACTTTATGCGCCGGCACAGGCACTTTAATGGCACAAAATACAACCATTAAACCATTTGACAATACGCTTAACGGAAAGTTTACACCTAACCTTAAGATTGACAGTTCATGGCGTAAGTTATCCAATACGCAAATAAACGGAACCCTTTTTAAACAGGAGCCTGCCGATCTTAAAAACCTTATTGATGATAAAATTCAAAAATCATTATTTATTGCAAGCAATGCCGACAATATGCCTGTGGCCAAATTAAATGGCAACTCTAAAATGCCTGTTGTGGTATTAGAAGGAAATTCTAAAATGCCTGTTGTAGGGAAAACGCCTAAAGCTCAAAATAATACGGTACAGGTGGTTCCGTAGGTTAAAAATCCTTATTCAACAATTTCTCAAGCTCGGCAAAGCTGATATCCATTTTGATGCGGCCTTGTTTGGCGTATGATATTTCGCCGGTTTCTTCAGATACAATGATTGCCGTTGCGTCGTTTGCTTCGGTAACACCAATACCTGCGCGGTGGCGTAAGCCAAATTGAGCAGGCAGGTCGGATTTTTCGGTAACGGGCAATATACAACTTGCCGATTTTATTTTGTTCTCTGATATCACCACAGCACCATCATGCAGCGGGCTATTTTTCTGGAAGATGGTTTCCAGTATTCGTTTAGAGATCTTGGCATCCAATACCTCGCAACTGTTCTGGTAAAATTGCTCGTCGTAATACTTAGCAAAAACTATGAGTGCGCCGGTGCGGGTTTGTTTCATGGTTTTGCAGGCATCAATAATAGGCTTTATACGCGCATAGTTGTTTTTTTCAGCCTCGGCTTTGCCAAAAAAGTATTTCCACCAGGCTTTATTGCGCTGTAGTGATGCATTCTTACCCACCAGTAGCAAAAACCGCCTTACCTCCTGCTGAAACACAATGATAATGGCAATGATACCCACATCAACAAACTTACCCAGTATACCGGTTAGCAATTGCATGTGCAGTGCATTCACAACCATATAAAGCAGGTATATGGTAATTAAACCAATGAAAATATTTGCCGCTATGGTTCCACGAATAAGGTTGTAAAGCTGATAAACTATAAAAGCTACAAGCAGCACATCCAGCACGTCAAATACGCCAATCTTTACGAAGCTGAAATCAAAGGAATGCATGTTACGAAGTTACTAAGTTTCCGTTAACATCATTTACAGGGCAGTGTAATTATTAGGCCGATTTATTTATTCCTCTCGGTGGTAAAGCGAACCAATTGCTCTAATCCGGTTCTGGCCTCGCCTACGGGGAAGGTATTGAGTATATCGAAAGCACTGTCGGTATATTTCTTCATCTGAGTTTCAGAGTATTCCAACCCGCCTTTTTGCTTTACAAAATTGATGATCTCGGCTATCTTTTTAGGGTCATCATTATGGTTTTTCACCAGGCTTATCATGCGTTTTTTCTCACTTCCATCACTGTTGTTCAGCGCATATATAAGTGGCAGGGTAACCTTTTTCTCTTTGATATCTATACCCAGCGGTTTACCCACATCATCGGTACCAAAATCAAACATATCATCCTTTATCTGAAAGGCTATCCCTATCTTCTCGCCAAACAACCGCATTTTCTCTACAGTTTCCTCATTTGCATTGGCAGATGCCGCACCACAAGCGCAGCAAGATGCGATAAGCGATGCCGTTTTTTGGCGGATAACTTCGTAATAAACATCCTCGCTAATATCCATCCGGCGCACCTTCTCAATCTGTAGCAATTCGCCTTCGCTCATTTGCTTAACCGCTTCTGATACTATTTTAAGGAGTTTAAAATCGCCATTATCAATAGAAAGCAATAAGCCTTTGCTCAGCAGGTAGTCGCCAACCAAAACAGCTATCTTATTTTTCCATAAAGCATTTATGGAGAAAAAGCCACGGCGCTGGTAAGAGTTATCAACCACATCATCATGAACCAAAGTAGCGGTGTGCAATAATTCAACCAGTGCTGCCCCCCGATGGGTTGACTCGTTTATCCCGCCACAAATACTGGCCGAAAAAAACACAAACATGGGTCTTATCTGCTTTCCCTTTCGTTTTACGATGTAATGGGTAATACGATCAAGCAGGGGTACAGAGCTTTGCATAGAAGTTTTGAACTTCTCTTCAAAAACATCAATTTCTGCAGCTATAGGTTTTTTAATTTCGTTGATGTTCAGCATCTAAACAAAACATGCTTTTTATGCAATTACCTTACCTGGCAATCCGTAGCAAACATAAGCTTTATAAAAATATATATGCACAAACACCGATTTTTTTTACAGTGTGGTTAAACCTTTAGTAAGTTTTACGCTCTATCATATCAGTTAGTAATAACAGCATATAAGTTTAGTTTTTGTGAGTTAAAGTTTTCGTTAAAAAGCGGTGCCTGGAGAGGTTCCGCTTTTTTGTTTTAAACCAGATCTGGGACCCAATAATTAATTTTTGACGATATTATAAGGCCTTATTGACATATCCTGTTAAACCATTACTTTAATTAAAAAACGAAGCCACCTTCTGTTAAACTAAGGGTTATTATTTTACCTTTGCAATCCTTAATAAAAACGGAGAGGTGTCTGAGTGGTCGAAAGAGCACGCCTGGAAAGTGTGTATACGCCAAAAGTGTATCGAGGGTTCGAATCCCTCCCTCTCCGCAAGAGGAGATTTCTTCAAAATCATCATAGGGCTGTTCATCAATGAGCAGCCCTAATTGTTTTTAATATTAATCTGTTATTTACAAATTCCGGCTGTAGGCACTTATGAAAAATGGCAACCGGCCAACCGAACTGATTGTGGATGCAGAACCCGGCGTATTGATCATTAACGGTTTAGGTGGCAATGGCATGACCTTATCTTTTGGCCTTTGCGAGCAAATAATAGCAGCACGCGCTTAGTGCGCTGCCTGCTATAGTGCAATTTCTTAACGATATCAAAATCCTCTTATAAATTTAAACCTGCGGGCAGGTTGTTATAATCTTCTTCCGTATCAATGTCAACACTTCCCAAAGGAAACGGAACGGTATAAACATCCTCCATGTGTTGCTCCAGTATCTTCTTCGCACCTTCTTTCCCGTTTAACGTAAGCAACTCAGAGAAATACCTTTTTTTGAACACTACCGGTACACCCATTATACCGTTATAACTACAAGCAATTATTTCTTCTTTAACCTTGCCGGCTGTTATAATCAACTTTTTTAAAAGTTCGGCATTTACGTATGGCTGATCGCAAACCATAAAAACAATAGTATCAGTATTTGTATGTTTTAGCTGGATATGTGATACCGCAAGTTTAATAGACGAGCCCATGCCCAATGCCCAATCTTTATTATACAATATCCCAGCATTGGTATCATTAATGGTTGCTGCAAGGGCATCGAAGTTAGCGCCTAAAATTACCAGGACACTATCTGATGCAGCGGTTGCGGCCTGTACCATTCTTTGTAATAGTGTATGGCGGCCAATGTAAAGGTTTTGCTTAGGTGTGCCCATACGGCTGGAAGAGCCGGCAGCTAATATGACAATGGGTGTCATGTAGTTAATGTGTTGATATTAATGGCAACAATTCCCTTTTATTGATACGGTCATGAATAAACGGCCTGGTTCTTAAAGATGCAGCAGTACCCCTGTTTAAGACAGATTGTATTTCGGATAAAATAGCAAGCGCTATCTCCTCCGCGTTTTCTGATCCGATGTCCAATCCGGCAGGGCCGTATAGTTTATCCGGAATATTTGCAGGGCTACTATACCCGGGTGCAATTTCTTCCAGCATCCGCTTCAGCCTTTTTTTGGGGCCAAGTACACCAATGTAAGTCAGCGGTAGCTCGAGCAGATCTGTTAACAGGGCTGCATCATAATTGTAATTATGCGTCATCAGCATAAACACAGTTCGTTCATCTACTAGTATTTGTGCTTTCACCTCAGCGGGTTTAGCAACAATTAGTCCGTCGGCCAGCGGGAACCGTGCTGCAGTAACATAGTTGGCCCGGCCATCAACTACTGTTACCTGCCAGCCAAGTACCTTTGCCATTTGTACCAGGGGGATAACATCATTACCTGCACCTGCAATAACCAGCGATACCGAAGGCTGCAGCAATTCAATAAAACAGGTATAATTATCCTGATAATAATAAGTTTTTGTAGTGGTATTACCTGTATGAAGAACATTTGCAGCATCAGGCAAAATAGCATCGCTAATTTTTCCGGCCGGTAGTGAGCCCGAGGCACCTCCATTTTCGTTATAAAATAAACAGGTACCATACTGCTCTGCGTGCCTGTCTGCCATGTTAAAAACCGTGATTAACACAGCCGGTTCGCGTTTGCTTAAAAAGAGCTTAAAAAAAGCGATGGGATTATTTGGCTGTTCATGATTAATAGGTTCAATCAAAATGTGAATAATACCGTTACAACCCAAGCCAACACCAAATTTCGCGTCGTCATCGTCGGTTGTATCATACGTAACCAGCATGGGCTTTTGCTGAACCATAACCAACCTGGCTTTACGCAAAGCATCCCCTTCCAGGCAACCTCCGCTTATTGCGCCAGTTAACTGACCGTCATCTGTTACCAGCATACGTGCACCGGCGCGCCGGTAGGACGAACCTTCTACGCGCACCACTGTGGCTAATGCTGATTTTTTGCCTGCCTGCTTCGCCTTATCATAGGCATTAACTATATCCCTTAATTCTTTCAAATAAGTAATTTTATATGTTTGCCATATCAAACGGTAATTTGCGGATACGTTTACCGGTCAGGTCAAAAATAGCAGCGGTTAAAGCTGGTGAGAAAGCAGGCAATCCCGGCTCTCCCACCCCTCCTGCATCTGCATCATTATCTATAATATGCACCTCTATCGGCGGGATGTCTGTTATTCTTGGCATTTTGTAATCATAAAAATTACGTTGCTCTACCAGCCCGTCTTTAAAGGTGATCTCATGGGTGGTTGCAGCACCAAGCGCCATAATAATACTTCCTTCTATTTGCGCGTGGATGATATCGGGGTTTACGTACCAGCCGCAATCCATCACGGCCCAAACCTTATCTATAATTATCCCACCACCGGCTTTCTGCGACACTTTAACTATCTGCCCTACAGTACTCGAAAAGCATTCCGTTATAGCTACACCATAACCCTCATTTTTCTTCCTGCTTTTCCAGCCAGAAACCTCCTCTAATTTATCTATCAGCTTTTGGCAGCGTTCATCTTTCAAATAAGCTCTCCTGAAATCAAGCGGATCTTTTCCGGCCTCGTGTGCCAGCTCATCAATAAAACTTTCATACGCGAAACCGTTTGTGGATGCGTATACCGACCGCCACCACATATTAGGAATAGGCATTTCAAACGGCACATCAGCAAAGCTTATATTTTTTATGCTTTCAAAATATGGCGCTAAAAAACCCTCGGTAGTACTGCTATTGGCCACGCCCCTTTTGGGATCGCTCCAATGGTCTATATTTTGCCCGGCCATACGGAATTTAACAGCCATGATCTGTCCATTAGCAATTGCGCCCTGCGCCCTGTAAGATATACCTGCGCGGTAAGGCCCCTGGGTTGTATCATCTTCACGCGTCCAGATTACCTGTACCGGGCCATCAATTTGCTTAGATATCATGGTAGCTTCGTAGGGGTAATCTAAAAAAGCTTTACGGCCAAAACCGCCCCCTAAAAAGGTCATGTTAACCCTTACTTTATCTATTGGCATCTTAAATTTCTGGCTAATATCACCCTGTACCCAATCCGGTGCCTGTATTGGGCCCCATATCTCTATTTTATCTTTTTGATAATGGGCAATGCAGTTTAACGGTTCCATGGCACTATGGGCCTGGTAAGGTGTTTGATATACAACATCCAGCATTTTCTCAGCTTTAGTAAGAATGCCATCCGGGTCGCCTTGCTTTTTAAAAAAAAGGCCCTCTTTTTTTAACTCCTCATGTTGCCGCGTGTAAATGTCAGCTATATTCACATGTTCAAAACCGGTATCATCCCATATCACCTTTAAAGCCTTTCTTCCCTGCATAGCTGCCCAGGTGCTGGTAGCTACTACTGCAACGCCTTCGCGTATGGTATTAAAAACCTCCATTTTAACCACAAAAACGTGTTTTACGCCAGGTATCTTTTTAGTAGCGGCAGCGTCAAAACTTTTTACCTTACCACGAAACCTGGGGTTACGCTCTACCACCGCATAAAGCATCCCCGGTAGCTTTTTATCTAACCCAAATATGGCTTCGCCATTGGTTTTCATTGGCGTATCCTTTCGGTGTAATGGTTTGCCAATTAACTTATAATCAGATCGTTTTTTAAGTACAATATTTTTGGGGGCATCCAACTTGGAAGCATCGGCAACAAGTTCGCCATAATGAAATTTTTTGCCCGATGGTTTATGTATTACAGTACCCGATTGCGCATAACAATCAGTAGCCGAAACTTTCCATTTTGCTGCTGCGGCGGCTATAAGAACCTCCCGTGCAGTAGCGCTTAACTTCAAAAGTCTTTTATAAGAGTCGCGTACTGTTGAACTCCCCCCGGTGATCTGGCCACCGTATTTTTTGGGGTCGCCCTGCGCAAAAATAACGTTTACATCTTTCAGGTCCACCTCCAGTTCTTCGGCTATTATCTGAGGTACCGACTGGTAGGACCCCTGCCCCATTTCGGCCCGATGATCTACTAAAGTAACTTTGCCGCTGGCATCTATCTTTATCCAGGCGTTCATTTCAATAGCTGACTGATCTGCATCAGTGGCTACAATAACGTTAGCCTTTCCATCTGCTGAAAAAGAGAATCCCAAACAAAGTGCAGCACCGGTAATACCGGTAGCCCGCAAAAAATTTCTTCTGGATATTGTACTTGTACTCATAATAAACGAGTTGAGTGTGCTTAATAATAAACTTTATTGCTATTTACCATTTGGTGCATAAGCGCCTGTGGTTAACCAGGTGATCCACGCTTTTTTAAATGCAGCGTGGCTTATTGGCGGTAGTTTACGCCCCTCACCGGGGTTCCAGCCAGCCAGCACTAAACCATCATCTGCATGTTCTATCAGTTTCTTCAAATCCTTGTGGCCATTTTGGTTCGGATCTACCAATTGTTTAGCAAGCTGGTGCGGCGTACGCCCCTGGAAAATCATTTTCATATCGGCCGGAGGCAAATGCCAGTTAGGATTGCCCGGCGGCGTGTGCAACCCTGGTGTATTTGCCGGCTGATGGCAATTGGAACATTTCATGGCATAAACTCCTTTACCATCAACACCTCTTTTAGGCAACATCGTATGCAAGTGACTGTCTTCGCCCTGAAGTGGGATATCTCCTGAAGGATGGCAATTCATACACCTCGCACTCATTAGCACTGTATAAACTTGTTTAAATGCCTTAACCGACGCTATGCTGTCTTTTTTCACAACAAGCTGTTTTGATACAGGTGCATTATCGTTGTGAAGCGCAAATGCCATAATACCCACCATTGTTAGCAACACACCTATCGCCGCTAATGCTTTCACCGGGAATTTTATTTGATTTTTCATTTACTTGCACCTTCCTTTCTCTGCAACTCGGCAGCTAAATGTATGGCCTTACGAATACGCAGATAGGTACCGCAACGGCAAATGTTACCGGCCATGGCACTATCAATATCAGCATCGCTGGGGTTGGGGTTTTCTCTTAACAATACTGCTGCCGACATGATCTGCCCGGAATGGCAATAACCGCACTGCGGTACATTTTCCTCGTTCCATGCCTGTTGCGCGGGGTGATCATTATTTGCTGACAGACCTTCTATGGTAATTACCTGCTGGCCTGCTGCGCGACTTAGCTTAGTAACGCATGAACGTACCGCGTCGCCATTTAAATGTACAACGCAAGCCCCGCATTGTGCCACACCGCAGCCATACTTGGTACCGGTAAGACCGATGATATCTCTGATCACCCAGAGTAACGGCATGTTAGGGTCCGCATCAATTTGATGTTGTTTCCCGTTTACAGTAATTGAGGTCATAAAAAAATCTGTTTAATTCGGTTGTTTATCTGCCTTGTCTTGCATCAGCCCTTGACAGATCGGGCACACTCACTAATGAGTGTTTGGTTTCATTTATTATATGCACTGTATTCGCTGATCGTATTAAAAGCGTTGCAGGGTATCCATAATAATGGCTTCCTAATTCGAATTTACACTATTAATCAATGAGTTGGTTATGGCTTTTTCTCAAATATGTAATAATTGTATAAATATCAGTAATCTGTATTATAATTACACCCGAAAAACATAACACTTTTGTATAGTACTTAGTTTGAATTTGTTTGATACCAGGAAAGTAAGCCCCACAGGCCGATGTTATATACTACCAAACTAAGTAAGACGGACAGCTGATAGGGGTGAATGGACGGATTTATAGCAGTACTATAATCTTAAACTATCACTTGCTTTTCTTTCTTGTTCCCTATATTCATTAGCACCACGGCAAACAATATCAGTATAACGCCCAGCCATTGCAGTGCGCTTACAGGCTCTTTTAACAATATATTGGCCATTAATACCGAAACCGGGATCTCTATAGATGCTATAATGGCCCCCAGCCCCATGCCCGTTAGTGGCATGCCGCGGGTAAACAGTAACGGCGGCAGTATAGTGCCAAATAAGGATAAGATGAGCCCCCAGCGCAGGAATATCTGATAGTGAAAAGCCTGGTTAAGCGACGAATGAAAAATAACCGCTATAATAATTAACCCGCCCAATATCAAGTAAAGGCTTCTTTTCAAGGGCGGTAAATGAACCCCAATATTATTGGATGAATACATAGTACCCGTATAGCAAACAGCGGCCATCATCCCCCAGGCAAACCCGGCCCAGTTTATGGTGATGGATTCCTTAAGCAGATTAGTTGCAAGTACAGTTCCTGCCAGAATGATAAAAACGGCTGCTATTTTACGTGATCCGGGTGTTTTTTTATGCAGTATCATTTCTACTATTACCCCCATCCACACGGTTTGCATAAGCAGCACAATAGCAACGCTTACGGGTATATATTGAACTGCCAGGTAATAGAAAACACTGGTTAAGCCCATTGATGTACCAGCGGCTATTAACTTAAATATGCTTTTACTGCCCGATGTTTCTACAGGCGGGGCTGGCTCACGTTTACGAAATAAGGTTAAAATAAACAACCCGATAAACCCAAGGCCAAACTGCGAAAGCGTTACTTCAGCAGTGCTGAAACCTTCATGATAGGCCATTTTTACAAATGTAGCCAGCATACCATAGCTGGATGCGCCCAGCGCAATAAAAAGGCTACCCTTAAGTACGTTACTTTTCATGTTAAACAAATGCCTTCTCTACCACACCTTTAATCGCCTGGTTGGCCATTGCTATTACATGAATATCAATGATGGCTACAATATTAAATACAATTTTCAAATACTCGCTCCGGAAGTTCATGCGCTCGTTATACCCTTCTTTCCCGTATCCCTTTACACTCTCAAAGCAGCAGGATAACATTTATTTTAGAGGAGGCGAATATAGGTTTTCTGCATATTATTGAGGTATAATTTACCTATTCATACACCCACAGGTATAAATATTACATTACTTTGTGTTATGCGCTATTACTTCGCTTCCTGGTTATCTTCTATAATGAGTATTTTCATTGGCTCGGTGCTTCCCGCCTCAAAATATTAAGCTACATGTTAATATTGAAGCAATTTTGAAGATACCATGCTTGCCGTTCATCTACTTCGTTTCTTTACTTTAATTTATGATGTTTTTTTTGTTAAGTTTATCTCAATAATAACAGGTAAATGGGTGCGGATATAAACGAAGAAGAAGGCTTGCTTAAACTCCTGAAAAGTGGAAGCGAAGCAGCATTTACCCGCCTTTACCAACTTTACGTGCGCCAGTTGTATTCAAAAACACTAAAAATGGTACACGATAAAGATATCGCACAGGAAATTATACAGGACATTTTCCTGAAGATCTGGGAAAGAAGGTCGCAAATTGATCCTGCCAAATCATTCAAAGCTTACCTTTATACTATTGGTGTTAACCTTGTATATGACCATTTCAGAAAGCTGGCTAAAGATACAGCCTTGCAAAACAGCTTGCTTTCGGTAGCCGAGCAAGACTATACCTGCCAGGAAGATAAAGTTATTAGCCAGGAACAACTTGCTTTGATACAAGGTGCTATTGAACAGCTTTCGCCGCAACGTAAAAGGGTTTATATGATGTGCAAACTGGATGGAAAAACGTATGCCGAAGTTAGCCGGGAGCTAAACATATCTCTTTCTACCATTCAAGACCATATGGTAAAGGCAAATATCGTATTAAAGAATTACCTGAAAAACCACCCTGATATAGCAATATATGCGGTAACGCTTAGTATTATAGCCTCGCTGTAAATATTTTTCATTTAGCAGCCCACATAAATTTTGCCTGCAGCGTATTAGTAATAAACGCAGCCAAAATTGAACCCTTCCCAACAGCTTAAAGTACTGATAAAAAAGTACATTAAAAATGAATGTACACCGCAAGAGGTACAAACGCTTCTTAATGCATTTAACATTCCCGGGAATGAAGCTTTGCTGAAGGCGTTGTTGACCGAACAATACCATAATTTAGAAATAACCGGCGATGTATCACCCGAAGAAGAACTTGTATTTGAGCAAATCCATCATAAGCTTATCAGCCGCATCAAGCAGGGTGATGAAGCACCAAAAATAAGATGGCTAAACTGGCGGACTGCAGCTGCTGCAATAATAATCATAGTAGCATGCGCAGGTGCTATTTTTTCCCTGAAACTCCCGCAGCGGTTGGCTCCTGCTAACGATATTGTAAAAACTACAAAACCCGACATTCTCCCTGGAAGCAGCAAAGCCATACTTACGCTGGCTAATGGCAAAAAAATGATATTGAGTAATACTCCAAATGGGATTATTGCAAGACAGGGCAATACCGTAATACATAAGGATGCGGGCGGTACTTTAATAAACATTACTGATACTCATGTACAGGGCAATAATTTGAATGAATACAATATAGTGGAAACCCCTATTGGAGGCGAGTACAGCGTTACCCTGGCAGATGGTACCAAAGTATGGATGAATGCCACTTCTTCATTAAAATATCCGGTACAATTTAGCGGTAAAGAGCGTGTGGTAGAACTTACCGGTGAGGCTTATTTTGAGGTAGCTAAAGATGCTGCAAAACCATTTAAGGTTAAATCCTCGGGGCAAACAATTGAGGTATTGGGTACCCATTTCAACATAAATGCTTATGAAAATGAAGGTGTAATGAGAACCACCCTATTAGAAGGGCGTGTAAAGGTTTTAAATAAAACAGGCGTACAGTTTTTAAATCCCGGCCAGCAGTCGGTAATGAATTTTGGTGGCGATGGGCGCATCAAAGTTTTAACTGATATGGATACGGACGAAGTAGTATCATGGAAAGAGGGCTATTTTCAGTTTAACCAGGCAGATATTCATACAGTTATGCGGCAATTATCCCGCTGGTATGATATTAAAGTAAGTTACAGCCCTCAGTTAACATCAAAAGAGTTCCAGGGTGCTATACAGCGCGATCTTAAGTTTTCGCAGGTGTTACGTCTCCTTGGCAAAACCAAGTTACACTTTACTGTTAAGGGAAAGGAGGTTATGGTTATGGACTAATTATACATTCTTAACCATATCCTTTTTTCAAAAAAAATGCCGAAGGTGGGCAAACACCTCCGGCTATGGCAAAGAGGATAATACAACTTGTTTCAATCATCTTATTTCTCACTACCAATTATTCAAATATAATGAAATTTATTATTTGCAGCATTTGCTGTGCAATGTCTTCCTGTGAACAGGATTTAGCTAAGCCGCAAAAGAAGAACCACCCATTTTGGCGAATTATGAGGTTGACTATCATTTTACTTATCGTAGCATTTATGCATGTTCATGCAAGTAGTTTTTCTCAAACGGTAACCTACTCTGGCAAGGATGTAGCTTTAGAAAAAGTGCTTAAATCAATCAGAAAACAAACCGGCTATGTGTTCTTTTATGATTATTCTATCCTTAAAAATTCAAAGCCTGTAAGCCTTAATATTAAAAATGCCAGCATACAACAAGCCCTTAGCGAGTGCCTGAACGGGCAACATTTAGATTACGCTATTGAGGACAAAACGGTGGTGATCTCCGTTTTATCTGAGGACATAATAAAGCCTTTGCCCCCGGTAAAGATTACCGGAAAGGTAACGGATAACAGTGGTGCAGCATTACCAGGTGCCACCGTTAGTATAAAAGGAAGGGCTGGTGTGGTATTAACCAACGCTGACGGCGGTTTTTCTATCGAAGCAAAACCCGGGGACCTGCTTTTGGTATCCTACATTGGTATGGAAACAAAGGAACTGTTAATAGCAAACCCCGTACCGGCCAGTTTAAATATAGCTTTAACCGCCTCAACCGGTAGGCTAACCGAGGTAGTTGTTGTAGGCTATGGCACCCAAAAACGCCAGGATTTGAGCACATCAGTTGCCACCGTTGGATCAAAAGCCATAGGGCGACAAGTAGTAAGCAGTTTTGAAAACGCCTTACAGGGGCAGGCCGCAGGTGTACAGGTAACAAACCCTACAGGCCAGCCGGGTTCTGCGATAGAAATAAGCATCAGGGGCAAGAACTCCTTAAGCCTAAGCACATCGCCCTTATACGTTATTGATGGTGTGCCGGTACAGCCAAGTTATGACCAGGAATTGGGTATTGGTGGCCAGAGCCCTAACCCTTTAAGCAGTTTAAACCCGAGCGATATTGAAAATATCGATGTGTTAAAAGATGGTGCTGCCGCCGCCATTTATGGTTCAAGGGCATCAAATGGAGTAGTTGTGGTAACAACAAAAAGAGGAAAATCCGGCGCACCGCAAGTAAATTTTAGTATGTATTACGGCGTTCAAAAACTGGGTAAAAAAATAAAGCTGCTTAACGGCAAACAATTTGCTAATATATATAATCAAGCATTAGCTAATGAGGGGGAAGCCCTCGCATACGATGTTGATACGGTTAGTACCAATACAAACTGGCAGGATTTGCTTTACCACACCGCCCCTATGCAAAACTATCAGCTAAGTGTGGCAGGCGGGAATGATAAAACCCGATATTATATTTCCGGGGCGTACTTTGATCAGGATGGTATTGTGATAAACTCGGGGTTTAAACGGTACTCTACCAAAATTAATTTGGACCAACAGGTTACAGATAATTTTAAAATAGGTACAAGCCTTAGTTTGGCAGCTACAAACAATAACAGGAGCACACGTACCGAAATAGGCCTTAGTAATGGAGGTGTGGTTTTAGGCGCCTTACAACAAATACCCACAATACCTATTTATAACGCCGACGGCACCTATGCACTTAATCCGTTTTCACAGTCAGATAACCCCTTTGGTAATAACGCTACTACAAGTAACATTACCAAAATAAACCAGCTATTTGGTAACCTGTATGGCGAGTACTCCATCTTAAAAAATCTTCGCTTTCGCACTTCTTTAGGTATAGATTATCGCTCCCAATATGAAAATCAGTTTATAGCAAGGGAAAATCCCGGTTTTCAAAATGCGCCTTCTGCCACCAGGGGAAGTGCCGCAACAGGAACCAATATCGGCACCATCTGGGTTTGGGAAAATACACTTACTTATGATCTGAATATGAAGGATCATCATCTTACCCTATTGGGTGGGCAGTCTGTTCAAAATTCACAAAATTTCAGCTCCAGCGCCTCCGGTTATGGTTTCCCATCAAACGCGGTTCCATATTTATACGCGGCAAGTATTAAGCAAGCAATGTCCAGCTACGAAGAAGCATGGGGCCTGGTTAGTTATTTTTTAAGAGGCAACTATAATTATAAGGATAAATATTATGCTTCAGCCAGTATACGTGCTGACGGATCAAGTCGTTTTGCTGCCAATAACAGGTTCGGATATTTCCCGGCAGTTTCTGCTGCATGGCGAGTTTCAGAAGAACCGTTCTTTAACAAAAATGGTGTAATTAGTGAGTTTAAACTTAGGGGCAGCTTTGGTGCTAATGGCAATCAAAATGTTGGGATTACTGACCGGTTTAGTACTTATGGTAGCGGGTTTAATTACAGCAATTATAATGGTGATGGAGTTGTTGGTGGTATTGCGCCCCAACGGATAGGGAATCAAAATCTGAAATGGGAAACTACGTACCAGTACGATGCCGGGTTTGACCTGGAATTATTTAACAGCCGTGTAAATATAACAGCTGATGTTTACCTGAAAAAAACCAAGGACCTTCTAATAGATGTGCCTCTGGCAGTGAGTGCCGGTTCTGAAGCTTCCAGCATCATTCAAAACCTGGGTCAGGTTCAGAATAAGGGATTTGAACTTGGCATAAATACGGTAAATATGCGTAATACAGGTGGGTTCAACTGGAGTACACAGTTTAATTTCACTATAAACCGTAACAAGGTAATTGATATTGGTACACAGATTGACGAAAATGGAAAACCGGTTGACAGGGAAATTATTGGCAACTACTATATCACAAAAAAAGGGCAGCCTTTAGGTGCTTTTTATGGTTATGTAGTGAAGGGGATATTCCAAAACCAGCCGGAGATAAACGCAGCACCGGCACAGGCCAATGCAGCACCGGGCGATTACCGTTTTGAGGATGTTGATGGGAATGGTGTGATAGACCCGAATGACAGGAAGGTAATAGGTGACCCTAACCCTAAGTTTATTAGTGGTATAACCAATACATTTAGTTATAAGGGCGTGGATCTGAGTTTCTTTTTACAGGGGAGTTTTGGAAATAAAATTTTTAATCAGAACCGTACTTTACTTGAAAACCTGATAGATCCAGTCAATCAATCTATAGATGTATTGAATAGTTGGACACATGAAGGGCAGGTAACCAACCTAGCACGTGAAGCATTGGGCGACCCTAACGGGAATAGCCAGTTTTCAACCCGGTATTTGGAAAGTGGTACATATGTAAGGTTAAAAAACCTGACTGTGGGCTACACGTTTCCGACAGGTTCACTCAAAAAAATCGGGATTTCTTCGTTACGGATATATGCCACAGGTCAAAATATCCTGACGTTCACCAAATATAAAGGATATGACCCGGAAGTAAATGCCGCACCTTTTTCAAATGCAGGTTTCGGTATTGACTATGGTGTTTACCCGCCGGCTAAGGTTTATACCCTGGGTGTGAACGTACAGTTTTAAACCTATCAATCTTATAATTATGAAACCATATAAAACTTATATATATATCCTGCTTACTTTGGCAGCAACAAATTTTACTGCGTGTAAAAAAATTCTTGAAAAACCACCGCTTACCGTTATTACGGCTGATAATTATTTTAAAAATGGTGATGATGCGGAGTCGGGCATAGTGGCGTGTTATGATGCATTACAAAATGATGGCTATTATGGGTCGGTACTTAACGTTTTAGGAGAAATGCCATCAGACGATGCTACTTCAGACAATACTGATGTTTTTACATTGGATAAAATACAGTGGACATCAATAACCGACCAACCGGGCCGTCTTTTTTTGAATGCATATAAGGGCATCAATCGCGCAAATGCCGTTCTTAAATATGTGCCCGGTATAACCAAAGGGCTAACCGAAGAACGCAGGACCCAAATATTAGGTGAGGCACATTTTTTAAGAGCCCTGCACCATTTTAACCTGGTAAAAAGCTTTGGAGATGTAACCATACGTACCGAACCAAGCGAATCGGAAAGCCAATCGGCAAAAGCCAGATCAAGCCAGGCTGAGGTTTATGCATTGATAGAAAGCGATCTTACTGCGGCAGAAAGCATGTTGCCTGAAACTTTTGGCGGGCAAAGTATAGACCGTGTGCGCGCTACTAAGGGAGCAGCCAATGCCTTGCAGGCAAAAGTATTTCTTTACGAACGCAAATGGCAGGAATGCCTTACTGCTGCGGGTAAAGTTATAGCTAACAATAACTATGGCACCACTTTAAGCACGCCCTATCAGGACCTCTTCCCTTTCAAAAATAAAAAGGAATCTATCCTGGAGGTACAGTTTGATGGTGTAAACGATCCCGGCCTTAGCTTACCGGATCTAATACTCCCTAATCCACCTGCAACATACTCTTTCCCTAAATATAATATCCCTGATAACGACTTGATCTCAAAAGTCGATATGGTGAATGACGAACGTTGGAAAAAACGTGGCGAGGTGGAAGGCGGCACAAACTATACCAGTGTTATATTAGGGAGTGGTACAGGTAATGATTCGGGTTGGTTTATTTACAAATGGAGAAACACAAACTTTTTCGCGAGTGAAGACAATTATCCATTACTTACCTTAAATGATGTTTATTTGATGTATGCAGAAGCATCAAACGAACTAAATGGCCCTAATGCTGACGGCTTAGGCAAATTGAATGCTATTCGTACAAGAGCAGGCCTTGTTGGTAAAATGTTAACTGACCTGCCAACAAAAAATCTGTTCAGGGATGAGGTAGATTTGCAGCGCAGATTTGAACTTGCCTTTCAGGGCGACAGGTGGTTTGATCTGGTACGATACGCCAGGCAAACACAGGCGGATCCGTCTGCAGTTCATACGGTTGATGCACTTAAAATCATTACGGCTCAGAGGGGTACAGCCGATCCTAATTATTTGCTTTTTCCCATCCCTTTAAATGAGTTGACTGCCAACCCACTGTCGAAACAAAACCCCGGTTTTTAATACAGTGTTTATAAAACTGCTAAAAACTGTTGCCAATGCTATTACCATATTATGGGTAACACTAAACTTATCAAACTAAAAGAAACTTTAGCAGGAGTGCTGGGTATAGTTGATTTAAAGATGAGCCGGAGGGATAATCTCTTCGGCTCTTTTTGATTTTATTATTCCGGTATGTTTATGTACAAGGCTAATTTTATTGAATAAAGAGGTTGCGGATATGGTAAGGCAAATTGATCAAAGCGATTGCATCAACTGCACCTTCTCCAACTGTTTGTTATTCTGAAGGTAAACCTTGCCGCTTCTAAGCACAGCAAGATAGGCTTTACCATCATTAAAATAATTACCAGGAACCGGGATGTCGCCGGGTTGCCAAACGGCAGGTAATACGGCGCAATTAACCAACAATTTAAAATATCACCCATATTATTATGCTTATGTATGAAGTGGAATTGCTATATTTAACCGGAGGTTTATTGTGGGTGATAAGTGAGTACAACCGCCACATAAATTAGTTCCTGTTTAATTTAGCCGAAAACCATGCCTTATCACACCCCTATAAAATGGTTTATGAAGCACTGCTGCTGGCTGTTGCTGCTTTTTTCTATTCCCGGTTACGGCCAAATAGCTAAAGTAAACGAGTTGTTAGGCCAGCTTAAAAAACCAATTGCCGATACTACCCGCCTAAGATTGCTTGGCAAACTTACCGAAGCCTACAGGACTGTTGATCCTGAAAAAAAGTTTTACTATTCCATTATCTATAAAAAACTTGCCGAAAAATTGCATGACGACAAGGCCCTTGCCGATGCCTACCTAAGCATAGGGGTATCATATGGCATCCGCAGCAGGCTGGATAGTGCTATTTATTATTATACTTTAGCGTACGATACGGCGGTAAAAACAAACTATCTTATTGTGATGGGCAAAAGCTTGTCAAACACAGGCCTCTCATACGCCCGTTTAGATGATGACAGAGAAGCTATTAACTATTACCTAAGGGCACTTGCTATCTTAAAAAAAGCCGATTTTACAAAGGGTATTAACCAGTGTTATATTAATATTGGCTCCATTTATGAAGATAGTAGGGAATACAAGCTTGCCAATACCTATTATACTCAGGCGTTGAAAAGCTATACTACATTAAAAGATACCGCAGGTATTGGGTATGCCCTATTTTGTGTTGGCGATTCTTATGCTCAACTTGGCCAGGTAAAAAAGGGGGTTGACTACCTGAACAAGAGCCTTGCCATCCGAATAAAGCTCGACGACCAAAACGGCATCGCCCTTGTAAAAAAAGCGCTGGGCCGGGCGTATCGCCAAACAAAGCAATACGAACTGGCTATTGGCAATTTAAACGAAGCGCTAAAAATTACGCAGGGCTTAAATGACCAATACGAACAGCTTGCCATCCTGTTAGACCTTTCCGATGTTTACCTTGATATACCCAATTATGATAAGGTAAAAGATTACGCCCTTCAGGGCATCACAATAGGGAAAGCTATCGATTCAAAATCGGGCGTTGCCGATTGCTACCTTCGCCTGGTCACCGTTTATAAAAAGAAACACGATATCCCCAAGGCTTTTGCCGCACAATCTGAAATGTTGGCTATACAGGATAGCCTGCAGGGCGAAAAATCGCTAAAGGATGTTACGCTTATGGAGATAAACAGGATGCGGGCAGAAAATGCGACGCTGGCAAAAGACAACCACCTCATCACCACCAAAAACACCAGTATACTTACCAAATTAAATCATTATTCAAATACCATTGTTTTTACATCCATAGTTTTAGTTTTGGCCATTTTTTTACTGGTAGTACTATATCGCCGAAATGCTGAAAAACAGGCGTCGAATAAACAACTTGTAATACAACAGCAGGAAATAGCCAACATCAATAAAGAACTGGCCTTAGTTAACGAAGAGCTTAACACCCAAATGGAGCTGGTAAGCGCGCAGAATATTGAACTGGAAAGGCTTAATGATATCAAAACAAAATTCTTTTCTATTATCTCGCACGATTTGCGGGGGCCGCTTGGCACCCTTCAAACACTGCTTGCTGTGTACCATGATGGCATTATAGGCAAAAAAGAATTTAACTCGCTTTTAATGAAACTGGAAGATACCATTATATCTACCGGTACTTTTTTGGATAACCTGCTGGAGTGGTCTAAAAGCCAGTTGGAAGGCATTGTAGTTAAACCTGTAAATTTCAATATAAGCGAATGCATTTTGGAAAATGCCCGGCTTTACGAAACCAAAATTGGGCTGAAAAGCCTTAAAGTAATTAACCTTGCAACAGAGCCTGTACAGGTTTATGCGGATAGGAATATGATAAACCTGGTGATCAGGAACCTGCTGTCAAACAGCATAAAGTTTTGTAACCCCGGTGATGAGATAAAGCTAAATGCCGAAGTAAACGGTGATAAAGTAATTGTAAGCATTGCAGATACAGGGCCAGGCATAAGCGCGGAAAATGCAGGTAAGCTTTTTAATCTTGAACATACTTTAAGCATGGGTACCCATGGCGAAAAGGGAAACAACCTCGGTTTAATACTATGCCGGGATATGGTAACCCAAAATAACGGTAAAATTTGGTTTGATACCAAACAGAATGAAGGCACCGTATTTTGGGTGGAGCTACCCGGCGCAACAAAATAAAAAAGGCTATTTGACCTTGCGCGGAATTAGATTTGTTATCCTACCTCTCTCTTCTAATTTTATCGCGATGCATTTCTCCCCATTCAGCCAGAGCCAGAAACAAATCTCCCAGTGTATCGGCATAATCAGTTAGCTGGTACTCTACCACAACGGGTGTTTGGGTATGCACTGTTCTTTTCACAAAGCCATTCATTTCAAGCTCCTTTAACTCGTTAGACAGTACACGGGCTGAAATACCGACACTAACCCGCTGGATCTCGTTAAAGCGCTTGTGGCCTTCTCTCAAAGATGCTATCACACGCAATTTCCACTTCCCGCCAATTACATAAAGAGCATCGTCTATAGCATTTAATTTACTGGTGCATTCCGTCGTTGATCTCTCGGCCATTTTTATAACTATTTGATTTTCATAAAACTATACAAAAGGTTACCGCTAACCTTTTGTATAGTGCTAATAATTTGTAACCAAATGTAGATAGTTTTGGCCAGATAAAAATCAAAACACGATGAAAAAAATACTTCATATCATTTCCAGCCCAAGGGGTGCGGCATCTTTCAGTATTAAATTAGGGAATGCCATTATTGAAAAGTTAAAGGCCCAATACCCAGGCAGCATGGTGAAAGAAACCAACTTGGCCAATCAACACTTCCCACACCTGGAAGAAGCGCAAATTACCGCATTCTTTACCCCTGCAGAAAAGCGCACACGCGAAAATATAATTGCGGTAAAACACTCTGACGATGCCATTAAGGATATTTTGGATGCTGATATTATTGTGATAGGCGCACCTATGTATAACTATACTATCCCTTCGGCATTAAAGGCATGGCTTGATCATATTATAAGGGCTGGAGTTACTTTTAAATATGATGAGAACGGCTTGCAAGGCCTTATTAAAGGAAAAAAGGTGTACATAGCAGAAACCAGCGGAGCAGTATATACCGAAGGGCCCATGCAGTCGTTCGATTTTATCGCCCCTTATTTAAAAGCTGTACTGAGCCACATTGGCCTTACAGATGTTACCATATTCCGGATAGAGGGTACGTCAATACCGGGCGTGCAGGATAACGCAGTAGAAAAAGGCATTAGCAGTATAATACTGAATTAAGCTTTAAAAATTTTGCGTTTTAGGGGTAACAAAATATCGCTATAGCTGATATAGATACAGAAACCCTTAAAAATCAAAATCATGAAAAAGTATTTATCAGCAGCAATTTTAACAATTATCAGTGTAGCAGCTTTTGCCCAGGCACCGCAACAAAAAGGCGGCATCAATACCATTAATAACAGCATGCCCTCACGTATTTCAATGAACGTTACAGTTGCCCGGCAAACCCCCAACACCAGTTTCGGCGAAAAGGTAAACGCCGGGTTAAGCACAGCAGGAGCGGCAATAGCAACCGGCGCAGCCGCTGTAACAACTCCTGCACCCGGTCAATCAGCATATCGCGAACGCAGAACATATACTGCGGGGCGTAAATATTAAGCTAAGCTGACTTTATACTTACAGCCATCTGCATACATGCAGGTGGCTGTAAATTGCACTGGTTAACACTCTGTAACAATCATTATACTATGCAAGCATCGTATTAAATAAGAATTTGCTTTACTTTGGTTTGTTTTAACTAACTGACCTTAATATGAACAAATACTTACTAACTGCAACGGCTTTTATGCTGGCATTTGGCGCAAATGCCCAACAGCATGCCCCTGTAACAGCTAAGGATTACGAGCATGCCGAAAGCTTTTTAAGTTTTAATACCGAGCCATTTATTGACCGTGCCGGCATCAGGCCAAACTGGTTACCGGGCGATAAGCTTTGGTACCGTGTTAATACCGCGCAAGGCAGCGAATTTATATTGGTTGATCCCGCCAGGAAAACACGCTCTGCCGCCTTCGACGCCCAAAAACTGGCTGATGCCCTTGCTGCTGCAGGCGGTAAAAAATATGACGCTAATAAATTGCCATTCCAAAGCATAAATTATACTGCCGACGGCAAAACCGTTTTATTTACGGCCGACGATAAAAAATGGGCATATAACCCGCTAACCAATCAGCTAACAATCGATACAGCCAAAGCACAAACGGAAAAGCAGGAAAGATCTGGCCGCGGCGCGCGGGGTGGCAATGAGTCGCTGTCTCCCGATGGTAAACGCGCCGTGTTTATTAAAGATTATAACCTTTGGGTGCGCGATGTGGCTACCGGCAAACAAACCCAGCTGACTACCGATGGTATAAAAGATTTTGGCTACGCTACTGATAATGCCGGGTGGGCAAGCAGCGACAGGCCCATCGTGTCATGGTCGCCTGATTCTAAAAAAGTAGCTACCTTTCAGCAGGACCAGCGCAACGCCAGCGATATGTATTTAGTTACAACTAATGTAGGCAAGCCAACGCTTAAAGCATGGAAATATCCTTTGCCGGGCGATAAAGAGATCATCACCATTCAACGTGTTGTTGTTGATGTAGATAATGCCAAAGTGATCCGCTTTAACGTAGCGCCTGATCCGCACCGTTCAACCTTGAGTGATAATATATCAAGCGGCGGTACGCTCAATGATATCGATTGGAATAGCGATGGCAGCGAACTTGCCTTTGTATCTACCTCCCGCGATCATAAGAACGAGAAGGTCCGCATTGCTGATGCCTCTACCGGAACCGTACGCGAAGTATTTGAAGAAACCGTTAAAACACAATATGAATCGGGCTGGAGCGCTATTAACTGGCGTTACCTGCCTGCATCAAAAGAGATTATTTGGTTTTCGGAACGCGATAACTGGGGGCACCTTTACCTTTATGATGCCAAAACAGGCAAACTAAAAAACCAAATAACCAAAGGCGATTTTGTAGTTACCAAACTACTAAAGGTTGACGAAAAAACCCGTACACTATACTTTACTGCAGGTGGCCGCGAACCGGGCAACCCATATTTCTCGCATTTTTATAAAATTGGCTTTAACGGCAAAGGCTTAACCTTGCTTACGCCTGAGGATGGCAACCATACCGTTAGTTTCTCGCCAACAGAAAATTATTTTGTTGACAGCTACTCGCAGCCAAATGTTGCGCCCGTTACTGTACTGCGCGATCTGAATGGTAAACTGATAGCAACCTTAGAAAAAACTGACTTATCAAGGCTGATAGCCACCGGTTGGAAAGCGCCTATCCCTGTTAAGGTAAAAGCGGCTGATAAAACGACCGATATTTATGGGCTGATGTTTACGCCAACCAAAATGGAGGCCGGCAAAAAATACCCGGTTATTGATTATATCTATCCCGGCCCACAAGGCGGCAGCGTGGGCAGCTGGTCGTTCTCGGCATCAAGGGGCGACCACCAGGCACTAGCCGAGCTTGGCTTTATTGTAGTATTGATAGAAGGCACCAGCAACCCGCTGCGATCAAAAAGCTTCCATGACATGAGCTACGGCAACATGGGCGAAAACACCCTGCCAGATCAGATCACCGCCATAAAACAACTATCGGCACAATACCCTATGGATACTACAAAGGTGGGCATCTGGGGGCATTCGGGCGGTGGTTTTGCAACTGCTACGGCGATGTTCAAATACCCTGATTTCTTTAAGGTTGGCATCTCAGAATCGGGTAACCACGAGAACCGCAATTACGAGGACGATTGGGGCGAACGCTACAACGGCTTGGTTGAAAACTCCAACTACGATGCGCAGGCTAATCAAAATTTCACCAAAAACCTGAAGGGTAAACTAATGCTTGCCCACGGGATGATGGATAATAACGTGCCGCCATACAATACCCTGCTGGTAGCCGAAGCGCTTGAAAAAGCAAATAAAAGCTTCGACCTGGTGATATTTCCTAACAGCCCGCACGGTTACGGCCAGTACTCCTACTACATGATGCGCCGCCGCTGGGATTATTTTGTAAAGAATCTGTTGGGTGCCGAACCACCTTACGATTATGTAATAAAACCCAAAACAAACCAACGTTAAAAACCGCGACAAGTTTATATTTCTGAGAAAGCCTGCAATGAAAATTGCGGGCTTTTTTAATACTTTTATTCATGCTTCGCCCGATAGACAATTACTTTTTGCAGCACAGTGAGCCAAACCAAAGCTGCCTGCAATTTATGCGCGGGCATATTTTAAAGCTCGACGATAACATAACCGAGGCATGGAAATACGGGATGCCCGTTTTTTGTTATAAAGGAAAAATGATGTGTTACCTATGGGTACATAAAAAGCTGTTGCTGCCTTACCTGGGGATTGTTGAAGGTAAACTCATCAACCATCCCGACTTGATCATTGAGAAAAGAGCAAAGATGAAGATTCTTCTTATTGACCCTGAAAAAGACATCCCGATAGAGTTGATAGATAGTATTTTAAAAGAGGTGCTTCAATACTATATCAAATAAAAACAACCGCTATCGCGAGCTTTCAGCTCGTGATTAGCATAAGGTCAGCTTTCAGCTGACGTAAGCAGAATGCTTACTCCATGTAATATCACGAGTTACGCTCCGCTAAACTCGCGAAAGCATATTAATGGTTTTTTAAGGTGTTTTCAAGTATTTCTAACTGATAGGTATATCGGCAGGCAATATACAAAGGGATAACCCCTATCACTCCAAAAGAGCAATCTACCAATTGCCAAAACAAGGGGATATGCCTTATTGGCCCGGCTATAAAAGCCAGCGGGAATATCAGCACGCAGGCTATCATACCAAACTGCAGCACCCATATATTCCGCACCGGGTTGCGCAGGGGACCGATGAATGCTATGGCGATAACGATATGGGCAAATGCCAGCCAGTCGGTACCGTAACTTAGATATGGGTATTGGGCATTGGTGGTTTTTACAGCGGTATAAATAGTAGTAAGCCAGTGCTGCATTTTTGGCGAAAACATATCAATGTTATTTATGGCAATAGCCAGTTCGCTTTCTATGGGAAAGGCGGTAATGCCGCTTAATACCAGGCCGGCCATCAGGAAAATAAGCCAGCTTTTTATCTTCTTTTTTAATTGTATTGGGGTGGGGCTCATGGTACTGATTTTAGACTCTAATGCTTATGATATCTTTAATGGCATGTTCTACTTTGGCAAACTGGAACTGAAAGCCGGTATCCAGCAGGCGCTTTGGTAGCACCCAGCGGCTTTTCAAAATCAGTTCCGTTTCGGTACCTATCAAGGCGGCGCCCATTTCCAGAAGCCAGGCCGGTGCAGGCAAACCAAACGGAACACCGCAGGCATTTCGAAGCTCCTTCATAAGGTCAGTATTTTTAATAGGATTAGGTGTAGTGCAGTTGAGTACCCCGTTAATTTCCGGGTGTTGCAGCAGCCATTCGGTGCATTTTACTACATCTTGTTCGTGCACCCATGATACATATTGCTGCCCGTCGCCCTGGTGGCCGCCCATACCTGCTTTAACCAGGTTTATTAACCTTGGCAGGGCGCCCTCGTTATGGCCAAGCACGATGCTGATACGTAAAGCAACTTTGCGGGTATGCGGAGTTTCTGTTTCAAAAAAGGCCTGCTCCCATTGCTTGCAAACATCAATAGAAAAACCGTATCCAATTTCGCCTGTCTCCTCGTCCTGCGGGCGGTCTTCAGCGTGGCGGTATATAGTGGCAGATGCCGCGTTAATCCAAAGTTTTGGCGGGTTTATTAACCCATCCACAACCTTACCCAGCAGCCTTGTGGGTTCAACCCTTGAGCAGATGATCTCTTCACGGTTTTCTTTTGTGTAACGGCAGTTTACATTTTTGCCGCAAAGGTTTACCAGCAAATCGGCGCCTTCCAGCTCTTTAACCCAATCGCCCGGGGTACGGCTATTCCATACCAAGGTGTTGATGTTGCCTTTTGTAGGGGCAGCTTTCCTGCTCAGGATGATGACATGTTCGGCCAAATCTTTATAATAACCGGCAAGGGCTTTGCCTAACTGCCCGTTGCCACCTGCTAATATGATCTTATGATACTTCATGACACTTGAAGATTAAATGAATAAAATGGCAACCAAAATTGCCCCGCGGTAAATAGCCCAGGTGATAGTCATCATCCAACCCAGGTTCAACATTTTGCTTCTGCGGATATGTTCTAAGAACATCAACCCGGCAACCAGCATAAAGTATCCTGCATAAGCTACAGGGTGTGGGCCCAATATATTTGCAAGCAAAACCATCGGTAACAGCAGCAGGCTGCCCGCAAAAGAGATGGTCATCATGTTACCCAGGTAATCCCATTTTTTACCTGCTGCAATCAGGCTTATAATAAGGCCTTGAAAAAATATTTGTCCGCCACAGATCAGGCACTCGCGGTATAGGTTACCTACGGGCATTATCCCGGCAAGCAAAACCGCATAATGAGTGAGTATGTATGAAGTGACTGCCCAGGTAAATATTAAATAAGCCACACGATATTTTAATTTAAAGGTTGGCTGTATGGCAAAGCCATCGCCGGCGGTGGGTATAATAACCCTGCGGTTGTATGATATAAAGGCGTAAAACTTGCTCATTAGCCAAGTAAATGGTGCAAAGGCAAATAGCGGTTTAAATACCGGCATGGCGTTACCCAATATTTTAAACAGGCTTTTTATACCGTAGGTAACCTCGCCTGTTTTGTTGTCTATGAGGGCTATCTCGTTTACTGCTCGTTGCCTGTTTACCATAGGGCAGGTTTGTGGTTGCAATTGTTGATAAGGCGCACGGCCATTATTATCCAACAAACCAGTTTGCACAAATGCTTTCGTGTATAGGTTGCACATGGGGCATTCGGCGTCGTAAAGTATGGTATGATTGTTTAAGGTTTTCATTATAGTACTATTTGAATTTTCAGTAAATATTGAAATATACAAAGCAAAAAAAATGCTACTTGAACATTTTAAAAATAGAACCCCAAAACCAGCTTTCTTCTGCCTTCAGCATGGTATCTAATGTCCGGTCAACATTTTTAGCCATCTTGTTAATATCGGTAACCGATTTGTTAAAGGTTGCGTATTCAGGGTGTTTGGTATCACCTTTTACTTTTACCAGCTCGTCTAATATTTTCATAATAGGTTCAAGTTCGCGTTTGCGTCGCTCTTTGGCCACTTGGCGGGCAATGTTCCAGGTGTTTTTATCAGCAAAAAAGTATTCCTTACGCTCGCCGGCTTTGTGTTGTTTTTCCACCAGGCCCCAGCTCATCAGGTCGCGCAGGGTCATGTTGGCATTACCGCGCGATATGCTCAGGTTCTCCATAATATCCTCAGTGGTCAAGGCATCCGACGTCACCAGCAACAGGGCATGTACTTGCGCCATGGTGCGGTTAATGCCCCATTCAGAACCTAACTTGCCCCATGCTTCAATAAACTTTTGCTTTGCTTCCGGTAATTCCATATACAAATATAAATAACTTTTTAAACTTTCAATATATATTGAAAGTTTTTTTTATTTGATATAACCACCTTGTTTATCCAGCTCTTTTAAAAAGCTTTCGGCAGTATTAAGGTGCTTTTGTTGTTTTTCTTTAGACATTTTATCAAAGGTTTTAATTAGCATGCCCAGCCTTGGATTCCGCATAAAAAAGTTGCGGTGCACATGCATAAACCTCCAAAACAGGCCGTCCCAGATACTCTGCCATTCGCCTTTCGGCCAATCGCCCATTTTCATGAGGTAGTTGCTGCCACTGATGTATGGCTTGGTCATCATCAGGCCGCCATCGGCAAACTGTGTCATGCCATAAGTATTAGGCACCATCACCCAATCATAAGCATCAATGTACATTTCCATAAACCATTGGTAAACCTGATGTGGGTCAAATTCGCAAAGCAGCATAAAATTGCCCATTACCATCAGCCGTTCTATATGGTGGCTATACCCTGTTCGCAGCACCCGTTTAATTACCGTATCTACAGGTGCGATCCCGGTTTCACCTTTCCAGAAAGATGCGGGGATCTTCCTGCTAAAACCCCAGTAGTTTTTGGTACGCTGTTTCACCCCTTCGCGCTCGTATACAATATGGATAAACTCGCGCCATCCCATTATTTGCCTGATAAACCCTTCTAATGAGTTAAGCGGAATGTTATTTTCGGCTGCAAAATCAAGCGCTTTATTAATTACCTGCTGCGGGTTGAGCAGCCCAATGTTTAAAGCCGGGGTAAGTACAGAATGATATAGAAAACTTTCATGCGCCACCATGGCATCTTCGTAAATGCCGAAGTTTTGAAAGCTCTGTTTCAGAAAGCTATCCAGCCACCGTTCGGCATCGGTATAAGTAACCGGGTAAAAACCGCCTAAATTACCAAAGGGTGATGCCAAGTTGCCATAATTATGCGGGTAGTGGTCATCTACCCATTGTTGTGCTTCGGTTACATATTTGTTCTCATTTGGCACTTCCAACACGGGCACAGCTTCGTTTTTAGGGAATTTTAAGCGATTCTCGCTGTCATACGTCCACTTACCGCCGAGGGGCTTGCCATTGGCTTCCAGCAAGATATTTCTTTTTTTACGTTCAGCTATGTAAAAATCTGTTTGAAAATACGTTTTACGGCCATCAAAAAACTCTGCCACATCATCGGCACTGTTCAGGTAATTCGGCGTACGGTACTTTGCTAACGCAATGTTATGCTTAGCACACTGGGTGTCCAATCTTTTCTCCAGCCAGTTGTCGGCCACATCGCAATAATGAATTTGCACTACACCCTGACTGGCCAAAAACGGCACCAGTTTGCGAACATCGCAAAGGTCATCTGTAGCTTCAATGTATTCAACTTCGATGCCTTTTGCCGTTAAATGATCGGCATAAAACTTCATGGACGCACGATGCAACAGCAGTTTCTTTTTATGGAAGGTGTATTGGTTAAAATAAAGGCTTTCTTCTACCAGGTAAACCAGCCGCTCTTTTTTTACAGCCGGGTGCTTTTCAAATAACTGGTGCGGAAAAATAAGCGCGATACTTTTTGGGTGCATGTACATTTAACATACGTTGATAGGCAATTGTTCAATAAATGGATAAGCGCGATGTTTAAATTTCTTTCCATAATTCGTGTTATTAACCCATCTTTACGGTACATCTATTATGAATATTTTAGTTACCGGCGCAACAGGTTTTATTGGGCGGCAGCTTTGCCTTGTGCTTGCACAGCAAGGGCACCATGTAAAGGCGCTTTGCCGTAATATTAACCACCCCTACCTGATAGAACACCCCCATATTGAACCCGTAAAAGGCGACATACTGGACCCGTACGGCCTGCTTAATGCCATGCAGGGCTGCCGGCAGGTTTACCATACCGCCGCCATGGCCAAAATGTGGTGTAAAAACGAAAATGATTTTACCGAAACCAATGTAACCGCCACCCACAATGTGCTCGAAACGGCTAAGCAGGCAGGCGTTAAACGCATTGTATATACATCAACCTGCGGGGTTTGGGGGCCTACGCTTAAACACCCCATGACCGAAGAAGACCCGCGCGTGGTAGGTTTCCAGATTGCGTACGAGCGCACTAAATACTTTGCCGAGCTGGAGGTGAACAAATTTGTAAAACAAGGTATGGATGTGGTTACAGTTAACCCATCGCGCGTGTTTGGCGAAGGGCCAATAACAGACAGCAACACCGTGAGTAAAATGATAAGCGGCTACCTGAAAGGTAAATGGCGCATCATTCCCGGTGATGGCGGGCAGGTGTCTAATTATGCTTATCTTGAGGATGTGGTTGACGGGCACATTGCAGCTATGGAAAAAGGCACCTGTGGCAACCGCTATATTTTAGGCGGCGAGGATAAAAGCTTTAACGAGTTTTTTGAAACGCTGGAAAACATATCGGGCATACATCATAAAATGGTAAGGCTGCCGCAAAAGGTTATTAAATTTTATAGCCGTATTGAAGCTTTAAAAACTAAGCTTACCGGCCTTGCCCCAGTTTTTTTACCAGAGTTTGCCGATCGCCTTTTGCTTAACCAAAAATATAGCAGCCAAAAAGCCGTAGAACAGCTTGGCTACAAAATAACACCCTTCCCCGAAGCGATGCGTAAAACCATAGATTACTTAAAAGCACACTGATATGCCGCAACTAACTGCCATCATAACCGGTGCAAGCGAAGGCTTGGGGAAAGCCTTTGCCGTTGAACTTGCCGGCAGGGGGTGTAATCTGGTGTTGGTGGCCTTACCCAATACCGGGCTTACCAACTTAGCCAGCTACCTGCAAAAAACGTTTGATATTAAGGCGGATACATTAGAACTGGACCTAACCGCAGCGGATAGCCCTGAGCAGATATTTGCTTATCTATCTAAACAGAAACGTACCGCGCATATCTTGATAAACAACGCCGGCCTGGGTAACTGGGACTGGTTTACAGATAAGGAAACAGCCTTTTACAAAAAACAAATTGAACTGAACATCACCACTCCCGTTTTGCTAACGCGATTATTTTTAGGCCAGGTTGACGCAGCGGTTACCTCATACATTTTAAACGTAGGAAGCCTGGGTGGTTTGTTTGTAGTGCCTAAAAAGCAGGTTTATGGCGCTTCGAAATCATTTATGCGGTATTTTACCCGTTGCATGCAGTTGGAACTTACCGGCACTAATGTGAAAATGAGTTTGCTTAGTCCGGGAGGAATAAACACCCGGCCCGAAATTATCCTGATGAACCAAAAGCTTAAAGGCATTGCCAAAGCCACCATTTTTGAAGCCGACGAGGTTGCGCGTATCGCTATCGACGGTATGTTCAAAGGCAAAAAAGAGATCATCCCCGGCGCAGCAAATAAGCTGTTGGTTTTCTTGAACGGTATTTTACCGGGTTTTGTAAAGGATGCTATTATTAAGGGGAAGTTGAAGGGGCATGGGTAAATATGAAATCGTCATTGCGAGTGTAGCGTGGCAATCTTCGATAGAAAAGTCGGCGACAAGCATGTCGAAGATTGCCACGTCGCTACGCTCCTCGCAATTGTAAAGGTCAAGTAATTCGATAACAGAATTAGCTTTAACAAATAAAGCTAAAGTTATGCGAAACATTAACAATGACCTGACCTTAAAGCGCAACTATCTGAACAAGTACTGTTTCC
>NZ_JACWMW010000007.1 GCF_014773275.1 Mucilaginibacter rigui
ACATCAGGGAATCAACGGTAAAAAACCTATCGATATGGTCTCCCTTACAACAAATAAAAATACCTAATTCTGTTACCGAATTACTAAACCCTTACAATTGCGAGGAGCGTAGCGACGCGGCAATCTCAGCATATCCGCCTGTCCTTTAAGATTGCTACGCTATCGCTCGCAATGACACGTAGGCTACGAACAACTTCTTAAATTAATTTAAAAACCATACTTTAGCATATAAACTAAAACTCATGACCTACCTACCCTCACCAGAACGATATAACAAAATGCAATATCGCCGTTGCGGTAAAAGCGGCATAAAACTGCCGGCCATTTCATTAGGCCTATGGCACAACTTTGGCCATGTAGATGTGATGGAAAACTTCCGCAGTATTCTGCATCTTGCCTTTGATAGCGGCATCACCCATTTCGACCTGGCCAACAATTACGGGCCTCCCCCGGGCAGCGCCGAAACAAATTTCGGTAAGATACTGAAAGAAGATTTTGCAGGCTACCGCGATGAGATGATCATTAGCAGCAAGGCCGGTTACACCATGTGGGATGGCCCTTACGGCGACTGGGGGTCAAAAAAATACCTGGTATCGAGCCTCGATCAAAGCCTTAAACGTATGGGGTTGGACTACGTAGACATTTTCTACCATCACCGCCCTGATCCTGAAACGCCACTGGAAGAAACCATGGGCGCATTAGACTTAATTGTTCGCCAGGGTAAGGCTTTGTACGTGGGTATTTCCAACTACAATGCGCAGGAAGCCGAGAAAGCCATTGCTATACTTAAACAATTAGGTACGCCTTGCCTCATCCATCAGCCAAAGTACTCAATGTTTGTTCGCGATGCGGAAGCCGGTTTGCTGGATGTGTTGGGTAAAGACGGTGTGGGTTGTATCCCATTCTCGCCATTGGCCCAGGGCTTACTGACCAATAAATACCTGCATGGCATCCCTGAAGATTCTCGCGCGGCAAAATCAACCGGTTTTTTACAGGAAAGCCAGGTTACTGAGGAGGTGATAGCCAAAATAAAAAAACTGAACACCCTTGCCGAAAAGCGAGGCCAAACGCTTGCACAAATGGCGCTGGCCTGGTTGCTTAAAGACGACAGGGTAACATCGGTACTGATAGGTGCCAGCAAGCCTGCCCAACTGGTCGATTCGTTAAAAGCTTTGGATAACATTGATTTTTCTTCGGAAGAATTGGAAAAAATAGAGCAGATCTTAAAATAGATTTTAAACAATGTGCAGTCAGGTACATTTCGTTAGTAGGCGTATTTAGAAATAAATACGCCTTTTTGTTTAACAATAATTAACAACCCGCGTCTAAAAACTTTACACATCTTAGCGATACCAAACTGCGTCTATGAAATACCCTTTACTGTTTACCCTTTTCCTCCTACTAACAGCTAACTTATTTGCACAGGATGTTACCCTCACCGGTAAAATAACCGATGGGGCCGGCAATGCCGTACCCTTTGCTACGGTTTACATTAGCAATACCACAAAAGGTACATCGGCCAACAGCGATGGCAGCTACATATTAAATTTAAAAGCAGGCCAATACGAGGTGCAATACAGGGCAATAGGTTACAAACAGGAAAGCCGTAAAATAGACCTGAAGGAAAACCAAATCATCAACATTACTTTAAAAGCCGAAGATTACCAGATAAAAGAAGTAACAATACGCGCCGGTGCCGAAGACCCCGCTTATGCCATCATCCGCCAGGCTATTAAAAAACGTAAAACATATTTAAACGAGGTGAACGCCTACACCTGCGAGGTATATATAAAAGGCTTACAAAAACTACTGGCCGCCCCAAAGAAGTTCCTGGGGATTGACATGCAGAAGATAGCTCGCGAAAACGGCTTGGACTCTAACCGCACTGGGATTATTTACCTGTCAGAATCCCAATCAAAATACAGTTTTATCCGTCCCGATAAGGTACATGAGGAGATCATATCCTCCAAGTTCTCGGGGAGTAACCGGGCGTTCACGTTCAACCGTGCGTCAGACATGCAGGTGAATTTTTACGAGAACCTGCAAACCTGGGATGGCCTGAGCAACCGCCCGCTGATATCGCCCATTGCCGATAATGCACTATCTTATTACAAGTATAAATACATCGGCCTGGCTATTGAGAACGGTGAAACCGTTAACAAGATCCAGGTTATCCCCCGTAACGAACACGACCCTTGCTTTAACGGCTACATTTATATTATTGAGGATAGCTGGCGCTTACAAAGCCTTGGCCTGTACATCACCAAAAAATCGAGCATCAACTTTGTAGATACGCTAAAGGTCGACCAGCAATTTATCCCGGTAACCGGCAATGCATGGATGCCGGCATCGCTTAAGTTTGAATTTACAGGTGGATTCTTCGGCTTTAAATTTGGCGGTTATTTTATATCGCTTTATAAGGATTACGATATTTCCCCTAAGCTCGACAGATCGCAATTTGCCGAAGTGCTGCGCATCACCAAAGGTGTGAACAAAAAAGATTCGGCCTATTGGGAACAACAAAGGCCTATCCCGCTAACCGCCGAAGAAAAAACCGATTACCAGAAGAAAGCCGTACTGGCAGCCAAGCGCGAATCGAAACCATATCTGGATTCGCTGGATAAGGTGAACAACAAGTTTAGCGTTGGCAAATTCCTGCTTGGGGGGTACAGTCACCGAAACCGGTACGATCATGAATATTATAATTTCAACTCCCTCATTAGTTCTGTAGCCTATAACACGGTTGAAGGTTTATCTCTTGGCTACGGTGGTTCATTCACCAAACAAATAGACAGCATAAACAACCGTTACCTGCGTATTTATGGCAAGGTGCGTTATGGTTTTTCTAACAAACTGTTCAATGCAACAGGTGGCGTTACTATGCCGTTGGGTTCCACTACTTTGAATTTATCCGGTGGTTCTGATGTGATAGACCTGAATAACCGCGAGCCTATCACCACCTTTATGAATACGGCCTACACCCTCCTTAACAGGCAAAACTTCGAGAAGCTGTACCAAAAACAATATGCATCGGCCACCCTTTCAAAACGTATTTATGGCGGCTGGCAGGCAAGCGCCGGTGCAGAGTGGGCAAACCGCAAATATCTGTCGAACACTACCGATTACAGTTTCTTCCACCCTAAGGGGCACGAGTTTACGTCCAATAACCCGCTAAGTCTGGATGTGGATGTACCGCTGTTTGCGGATAACCAATCATTCAAGTTAAATGTGCGCACCACGTACGATTTTAGTAACCAATACGAAACTTACCCTACAGGCAAACGCTACCTGCCATCAAAATATCCAACCATCGGCATTAGCTTTACTAAAGCCATAAAAAATGTGTTTAGCTCTGATGCGGATTATAACCTGATCTCAGCCGATATCTCTAAAACAGATATCCCCATGGGTTTTTATGGCAAAACATCGTTTTATGTGGCCGTGGGTAAATTCTTTAACACCAAAAATATTTCTTATCCCGATTATAGACAGTTTGCAGGCAACCAGGTACTATTTTACCAAAGCGGCATTAACAAATTCATGTTGCTAAATTATTACCAGTTCAGTACCGGCGATAAATATTTGGAAGGCCACCTGGAGCATAATTTCACCGGGCTGCTCACCAACCAGATCCCGATTCTACGTAACTTAAAATTGCAGGAGATAGTTGATGTGAATTACCTATCCACCCCAACGCTAAAAAACTATACTGAACTGGGTGTAGGCTTCCAAACCAATGTGGGTTTAAGAGTGATGTATGGCACTTCATTTAACAATAAAGTGGGTGGTGCCAATCAGGCAATAAGGATAGGGGTAAGTTTTTAGAGCATTACGCAATAGGTCTTCGACAAGCTCAGACTGACACATTCCGTATGTCATGGTGAGCTTGTCGAACCATTAACGGGCTATGCACTGACATAATAAGTGTTCGACAAGCTCAGCATGACACTTTATTTCTTCCTCATCTTCACTATCCCAAGTAGTTCTTTATTCGGCAAGGTAACATCAATCCGCTCAACTGCCACATAGCCCATCACTTCGTAAAGCGGTACGCCGGGTAGTGTTGCACCAAGTTCAAAGCTGGTAAAACCATTGGCTTTTGCAGCATCTTCACATACATTAATAATTTTACGGCCTATGCCCTGCCGAGCATAATCGGGGTGTACAAAAAAAGCTCTTATCCTTGCGGCATCTTTCGCCGGGTCAAGCAGCGGGTCTTCGATGTCTTTATGCTGGTCGCCGCCAAACAGGGTGTTGCGTTTGCTCCAGCCGCCGCAACCTACCTTTACATTCTCCTTTTCGGCAACATAGTACGTGCCGTCTGTTATCAACTGGCTGTCAATCCCAAAAATGTATTTAATGGCGCTTTCTATCTGGTTTGGGGTATAATAATCCGTACTTAAACCGCGTACGGATAAGGCGATTAATTGCTGTAATTCTGCCACATCATCAAATGTAGCTAAGCGTGTCGTTATCATTGAGCAGATGTTTGCGGGCTAATATAAATTTTTATGCCAATTGTTAGCTCCAAAATCTAAATTTCCACTTTCCCTTTTCCGCTCAAAATCCTATCTTTGCCCATGCAAGAAAAAATCCTCATTCTTGACTTCGGTTCGCAGTTTACCCAGCTTATCGCGCGCCGTGTCAGGGAACTCAATATTTACTGTGAGATCCATCCCTTTAACAAAGTTCCTAAAATTGACGAAAGCGTAAAAGGAATCATCCTTTCCGGTAGTCCGTATTCTGTACGCCAGGAAGATGCACCTCATTTTGAGTTTGCCAAACACCACAAAACACTGCCTATTTTAGGCGTTTGCTATGGCGCACAGTATGTAGCCCATTTCCACGGTGGCGAAGTGTTGGCTTCGAGCACACGCGAGTATGGACGTGCCAACCTGGACTATGTTAAGCAGGACAATATTTTGTTTAAGGATGTACCGGTAGGTTCACAGGTTTGGATGTCGCACGGGGATACTATTGCCCGCATAGGCGATGATTTTGAGGTAATTGCAAGTACCGATAGCGTTAAAGTTGCCGCTTACCAGATAACCGGCACCCAAACTTACGGTATCCAGTTCCACCCTGAGGTTACCCACAGTATTGATGGCAAGCAATTGCTGCAAAACTTTTTAGTTGATATATGTGGCTGCTCGCAGGATTGGACACCGGATTCGTTCATCGAATCCACCATTGCCGAACTGAAGGCGAAATTGGGCGATGATAAGGTGGTTTTAGGCTTATCGGGCGGTGTTGATTCATCTGTTGCAGCGGTATTGCTGCACCATGCCATCGGCGCTAACCTGCATTGTATATTTGTAGATAACGGCCTGTTGCGTAAGGACGAGTACCAATCGGTGCTTGATTCATACCAGCACATGGGCCTTAACATTAAAGGGGTTGATGCCAAGCAGCGTTTTTACGACGCACTGGCCGGTTTAACCGACCCCGAAAAGAAACGTAAAGCCATTGGCCGTGTATTTATCGAAGTTTTTGATGATGCTGCGCACGAGGTACAGGGCGTAAGCTGGCTTGGCCAGGGCACTATTTACCCGGATGTTATCGAGTCGGTTTCGGTAAAAGGACCATCGGCCACCATCAAATCGCACCATAATGTTGGGGGCTTGCCCGATTTCATGAAGCTGAAGATTGTTGAGCCTTTAAACACCTTATTTAAGGACGAAGTACGCCGTGTTGGTAAAGCTTTGGGTATGGATCCAAACATACTAGGCCGCCACCCTTTCCCGGGCCCGGGACTGGCAATCAGGATCTTAGGTGACATCACACCAGAGAAAGTTGATATTTTACAACAGGCTGATGCGATTTATATCAACAATTTACGCTCTGCCGGTGTTTATGATAAAGTTTGGCAGGCAGGTGCCATTTATTTACCGGTACAATCGGTAGGTGTTATGGGCGATGAGCGTACATACGAGAACGTAATTTGCCTGCGTGCGGTAGAATCATTAGACGGGATGACGGCAGATTGGTGCCACCTGCCTTATGACCTGCTTGCAAAAATATCAAACGAGATAATCAACAACGTAAAAGGAATTAACCGGGTAGTATATGACATCAGTTCGAAACCACCGGCCACAATTGAGTGGGAATAAGTGGTTCATATTTGTTTTAGCGCTGATAGTTGGTGCATGTTCGCCCAAAATACGGACGGCACCCTCATCTACTGTAAAAACAAAAACTGAAAAACCCGTAATTAAAACAGACAAACCTGCCGAAAAGCCCCCGGTGAAAGCACCGGAGGCCAAGGCTCACGTTTTATCGCTCATACTCCCGCTGGGCCTTGACCATGCCGCTGCCGGGCAAACCTATACGGCTGCCGGCCTAAAAAAGGCCAACATGGCGGCCGAGTATTACCAGGGCTTTAAACTGGCTCTTGATTCTATTACCGCGGAAGGCGCTAACTTCAAGTTACAGGTTTTTGACAGCAAAGATGATGTGGCGCAATCACACAGCCTGGCGCTAAATCCGCAGATAAAAGCCAGCGAACTCATTATTGGCCCCGTTTTCCCTGATGATGTAAAAGCATTTACAGCAATGCTGCCATCGGCACGCAAGCCTATTGTATCTCCGTTGTCGCCTGCCGCGCCATCAACGTTCAATAACCAGAACCTGGTTACCATGACCCCGCCGCTTGAGTATCACGCCATGGGTGCTGCAACCTACATTGTTAAAAGCTTAAAGCCAAAAAAGGTATTCATCCTTAATTCGGGCTTTAGTGACGAGAAATTGTACACATCACCATTTAAGCGCACGGTCGACAGCCTGAGCAAGCGGAAGATCCAGGTAATAACCATTACCGTAGTACGCGGCAATTTAACATCACTGTTAAAGCAGCTTTCACCGTCAAATCAAAACATATTTTTAGTACCATCAACCAAACAGGCATTTTTAATGGTGACGTTACGATCATTAGATACACTATCTAAAAAATATCCGGTAACTTTATTTGGTCATCCTAACTGGGAGAAGTTTGCGTTCCTGAAGTCGGCCCTTCTACAAAGGCTGAACACGCACATTACATCGACAGATAAAGTTGATTATAAAAGCTCCCAAACCAATACTTTTTTACGTAGCTATCGCCGCACCTACCGTACCGAACCTACTGATTTTGCTATAAAGGGATTTGATCAGGGTTTATATTTTGCTAAGCTATTGGCCGATAATGAGGATTTTAATAAGCCCGACCTGGAAGATTTTAGCGGCATCCATAACAGTTTCCACTTTATAAAAAAGCCGGGGGTAGGCTGGATAAATACGCATGTAGATATCCTTAGGTATGAAAACTTCGATCTAAAAAAGGTTCAATGAAAGCCATAAATCAGTTAAAGACGTTTCAGCGCATATTGGGTGAATACCCTGCGGATACGCCTTTAGGTAAATTTTTACCCGGCTTTTATCGGCAGAACAAGCAAATGGGATCAACCGACAGGCGCGTTGCCGGCCGGCTCATCTATAATTATTTCCGCCTGGGCCGCGCCCTGCCCAACCTGCCATCTGAAGACCGGCTGATGGTGGCTGAGTTTTTATGCAATACGCAGTCAAACTCCTTTCTGCAACATTTTAAACCCGAATGGGCGGCTTGCATAAGCTTTGCCGTTGATGAAAAGATTAACCTCGTAAAAGCTACCTACCCTGATTTTAAGCTGGATGATGTTTTCCCATGGATACCACAACTTTCAGCAGGGATTGACAGGGATGCTTTTTTAAAATCGTTTTTTATACAACCCGACCTGTTTATACGGGTAACCAAAGGTTTTGAAACCCAGGTAAAAGCCGAGTTAACCAAAGCCGGTGTTACTTTTAAGGATGAAGGTAACAACTGCCTCTCGCTACCAAACGGTACACGGCTGGAAACCATCTTCCCCAAACAACATTGGTACGAGGTGCAGGACCTGTCATCACAGCAAACTGCCAATTACTTTAAACCACAAAAATGGGATAGCTGGTGGGATGCCTGCGCGGCTTCGGGCGGTAAGTCATTACTGCTGCATAGTTTGCAGCCGGATATTAAACTGCTGGTATCTGATATCCGCGAGTCCATCCTTTCAAACCTCGATGAGCGCTTTCAGCAAGCCGGTTTGCGTAAATACCAAAAGAAACTGATGGACCTTACCGAGAACAACGAGCAATTGCTTTACAATTACGAGTTCGACGGAATTATCCTTGATGCGCCATGCAGCGGTTCCGGCACCTGGGGACGTACACCCGAGATGATCAGCCAGTTCGAGATCCACAAAACCGAATTTTTCAAACGCCTTCAGCAAGCCATAGTAACCAACGTAGCTAAATATCTTAAACCCGGTAAACCGCTTATTTATATCACCTGCTCGGCTTTTAAAGCAGAGAATGAAGATGCTGTAAACTACATCACCAAGGAGCTTGGCCTGCAACTGGAAGAAATGAAAGTACTGACAGGTTATAAGAATAAAGCCGATACCATGTTTGTGGCCAGGATGGTGGCGCCTGCCGATAAGAGTGTTTTGGAGTAAGCGTTTCAGCTTTGTCCCAATGTGTCATTGCGAGCGATAGCGCGGCAATCTCATAGGACAATCGGATATGCTGAGATTACCACATCGCTACTCGCCTCGTAATGAAATGATAGTAATAAGAAATACGTTAAAAAATGTTAATCTTTTCATTTCCTAATCGTTAGCCGCTAATTTAGTTTCACAAAACTAAGCCCTATGCTGCACAACTACTTTACTATTGCCTGGCGAAACATCTGGAAACACAAGCTTTTCTCGCTAATCAACATATTTGGCCTATCGGTTGGCATTGCATTTACGCTGCTTATTGCGGTATATGTATGGCACGAGGTAAGCGTAAACCGCGACCTGCGTAACGCTGATAACCAGTATATCATCCAAAGCAAGTGGAAAGACCCTAATATGGGGAATATTTTAACAGCTCTTGCCCCTATGCCAAAGGCATTAAAGGATGAATACCCTAACCTGGTAGCCAATGCTTACCGATGGGATGGGGTAACTTCTACCGTTTCAAAAGGCGATAAACACTTTAGGGAAAGCTTGCAGGTTGGCGACAGCACTTTCATTACAACATACGGCTTTAAACTGTTACAAGGCGACCCAAAAACGGCCTTAAATGGCCCTTTTTCGGCCGTAATAACCCAGGAAACCGCCATAAAATACTTTGGCAAAACCGATGCAGTTGGGCAGTCTGTAACCATCGAAAGTTTCACCGGTAACAAGCACGATTTTACCATAACCGGCGTACTAAAAAAACTCAGCAAAAACTCGGTGACCAATGTTATTGATGGCAGCAACAGCACTTTCTTTTTACCGGCGGCAGCGGCAAAGTTCCTGGGGCGTAGTGTTGATGGTTGGAACAACACCGGCCTGGTGGGTTTAATAGAACTGAAAAAAGGCGTAAAACCGCAGGACCTTGACGGCCCCATGCGCGAGCTGATCAGGAAAAATGCATCGCCGCAAATTGCGGCCAACCTTACCCCTTACCTTGTACCGCTAAAAACTTTTTACCTGGATTGGGGCAACGGTACGGTTAAAAAAATGCTGTACACCCTATCCAGCATCGCGCTGTTTATTTTACTGATGGCGGTCATCAACTTTGTGAATATCTGCATCAGTCGTTCTTCGCAGCGGATGAAAGAAATGGGCATCCGTAAGGTATTGGGTGGATTGAGGAAACAACTTATCTGGCAGTTTTTAACCGAATCGGTTTTAATGGTGCTGATAGCTACTTTAATTGCACTGGGTATTTACGCCCTTGCAAGGCCATACTTTGCCGACCTATTGGCTACCGATATTGGCGGATTATTCTCCTTCCCGTTATACTTTTATGCTATGCCACTTCTGTTTGCGCTGTTAATTGGCTTATTAGCCGGTTTGTACCCTGCGCTGGTATTATCATCCCTAAAATCAATCGACTCGCTGAAAGGTAAGTTAGACAGGGTGAAAGATAACGTGCTATTCCGCAAATCGCTTATTGCGTTCCAGTTTGGTACTGCAGCGGTAGTATTAGTGTGCGCCATTGTAATTTCGGGGCAGATCAACCTCTTCTTCAGCAAAAGCCTGGGCTTTAATAAGGACTACGTGGTATCGGCCCAGTTACCCCGCGACTGGAGCAAACCCGGCGTACAAAAAATGGAAGGTATCCGTTACAGGCTTTCGCAGATCCCCGAGGTGAGCAGCGTGGCCCTATCATGGGAGATATTGGATGGCGCCAACAGCGGTGGTTTGCAAGCTTATAAGTTATCTGATAATCCTAACCAGGCCTTCGCTTCGCAAATGCTGCTTACCGATAACCAATATGCGAATACCTACGGCATCCCGCTTAAGGCCGGTACGTTTTTTAAACCGCAGTATATGCCGGCGGATTCTGCACAGGTAGTGATCAACGAATCGCAGTCGAAGGCGCTTGGCTTTGCTTCACCTAAAGATGCTATAGGCCAAAAATTTAATGCGCAAAATATGCCGCAGCTAACCATATGCGGCGTAACAGCCGATTTTCAGTTTGGCAGCATGTCCAGCCGCATACAACCGTTAACCTTTGTAAATGTTAATTACATCCCGTTCTATCGCTACTTCTCTATCCGGATAAAACCGGGCAATATGGAAGCGAGCATAACAGCGCTGCAAAAGAAATGGGCCGAGGTAATGCCCGGCGCACCGTTCGAATACAGTTTTATGGATGAGTCCCTTACCAAAATGTACAAAACCGAATTGCAGTTAAAAAAGGCATCGTACCTGGCCACCGGCCTGGCCATGATCATTGTGCTGTTGGGTGTATTGGGGCTGATATCCCTTAGCATTCAAAAACGTACCAAAGAGATAGGTATCCGCAAGGTATTGGGTTCATCGGTTAAGGATGTAATGCTGTTGTTCCTGAAAGATTTTCTGGGTACTGTGGTTATCGCAGGGCTTGTTGCCTGCCCGCTGGCTTACTGGATGATGCATAAATGGCTAAACGGCTATGCTTATAAAATAAACCTGACACCCGTACCGTTCGCCATTGCTATTATAGCGCTGATACTGGTAACATCGGTGCTGATAAGCCTGCAAACCGTTAAGGCAGCACTGGCAAACCCCGTGAAGAGTTTAAGGGCGGAGTAAGCGTTAGAAGCAAGAAATCAAGAGTCAGGAAGCAAGACCAGGAGCCGCGTGTAATTCGCTCGTTATTTAACTCACCCCCGACTGCGCTACGCTGGTCGCCCCTCTCTGCTGCGCAAAGAGGGTGAAAAAGGATTTATTTAACCCTCTTTGCGCGCAGCGAAGAGAGGGTGGTCGAGCGAAGCGATGACCGGGTGAGTCGGCCGCGTTAGCGCACCGATATGCGCCTTGCGGCTAAGGCCTGCACAGTATGAGCTGAAAGCCCGGACTACAGGCAACGCCCTCAGTATATCTCTATCGAGGATTGCCACGCTATCGCTCGCAATGACGGTCTAAAAGCAATAACGCATAAGTTTAAGTCCTGGCTCTTGATTCTAAGATCTTGATTCTCTCTACAGCCCGCTGTTACTCCTGAACAGCTTTATCGCGATAGCTAACAGTATCACACCAAAAGCCTTACGCAGAATGTGCAGGCCTGTTTTGCCAAAAAGCTTTTCCAGCCATTTTACGTTTTTAAGCACCAGGTAAACAAATAGGGTGTTTAAGATGATACCCACAATAATATTTTGCGTTTGATATTGCGACTTAAGGGATAGCAGGGTTGTCATGGTACCGGCACCGGCAATAAGCGGAAAAGCCAACGGAACAATTGACGCCGCCTCGGGTACCTCCTCTTTAAAAAAGTTTACCCCCAATACCATCTCCAATGCGATAATAAATATTACGATTGAGCCCGCTATGGCAAAAGAGGAGATATCCAACCCAATAACTGCAAGTAATTCATCCCCTGCAAACAAAAAACCTATCATTAAAACCAATACTGCAATGCTGGCCTTTTCCGACTCGATATGCCCAACCTTTTGGCGTAAATTGATAATGATGGGTATTGCGCCCAGTATATCGATGATCGCAAAGAGGATCATGGTTACGGAAAGGATTTCTTTAAATATTAATGGGTGCATAGGTTTAGGGGTTTTCTTTTGAGATTAAACGAATACTAAACAAAAGTGCAATTAAAATATATAAAGATGCTAAAAAGAATATACTATGTATAGATATTGCCGTAATTAATCCTGCTGTTACAGGCCCCAGTGTTTGCCCTATAGAGGCGTACGATTGATTTACACCCATTACCTCACCCTTCCCGTTACCTTCGTTATGATCAGCTATAATGGCGTTTAACATGGGGTTGCGTAAACCGTTGAACAGCCCGTAGATGCCGATGGGTATTGCAAAAAGTATAATGCCTGTAGCAAAACCCGCCAATACCATCATCCCTAAGCAAAAAAGGGTTGATATAAGCAGGATGGTTGCCTGCGATGGTATCACCTTTTTAACAGCGGGTACCAGCATCTGCATTAGTATACCACTTATACCAAAGCCTCCGTAAAATACCCCTATCTGCGTGGGGCTTAGTTTCAGTTCATCAACACTAAAGGTTTGGAAACCTATAAGCATAGTAAACTGCGCCATGGTTAGCAAAAAACCGGTAAATATGGCCGTACCTATCACCGGCTTTTTTAACACCGTTATCAATGATAAGAAACTAAACTCACCTTTCTTAGCTGCGGACCGGGCATTTTTATTCTGGTTGGTTTCTTTCAGGAAAAACAGGGTGAGCAGCACACCGATAACCGCAATGCCCGCCGCAAAAAAGAACGGCACTTTAAGCCCGAATTTACTAAGCAGGCCACCAATGGCCGGCCCTATTACAAAGCCAAACCCAAATGCCGACCCCAGGATCCCAAAGTTTTTGGCCCGTTCCTTTGGTGAAGAGATATCCGAGATCATGGCTTGCGCTACCGAAATATTGCCGCCTGTTAACCCGTCCAGTATGCGCGCGGCAAAAAGCATAAAAATGCTGTTGGCAAACCCAAACATAACAAATGATGCAGCCGTACCAATAAGGCTGATAACCAGCAAAGGCTTACGCCCCCATTTATCAGACAGTGAGCCCAGCACCGGTGTAGCAAAAAATTGTGCTATAGAAAATGCCGCTGTAAGCAAGCCTATAGTATGCTCGGTTACGCCAAACTTTTTACCATAGGGGTACAACAGTGGGATGATAATACCAAACCCCATTGAATTGATAATGGCAATAAGTACAAGCACCCAAATAATGCGGTTCATTTTCATCAATACAAAACAAAGCTATTAAACGCACAAAAGGTTCTGTTTGCACAGAACCTTTTGTATAAATATTACTACAATATAAATTATTGCTTTTCGAAATCAGACGCTTTTGGTAAAATATCTGATACGTTACCCAATATGCTTCGTTTCCTGCTGTAGCCAAAGTATATAACCAAACCGGCCACCATCCATACAAGTGCACTCACCTGTGTTTCGCGTGGTAAGCTTACTATCATACCCGCGCAAACTATTACACCTAAAATAGGTACCAACGGCACTAAAGGGGTTTTAAATGGCCTTGGTAAATTAGGGTTGGTTTTACGTAATAACATAACACCAACACATACCAGTATAAAGGCAAACAAGGTGCCGATAGATGTTAGATCGCCGGCAACGCTACCCGGAATAAATGCCGCAAACAGGCCCACAAAAACAAACAGGATAATATTGCTCTTGTACGGTGTACGGAATTTTGGGTGAAGATCTGAAAATATTTTTGGTAATAAACCATCTATAGACATGGTGTAGAATACCCTCGACTGGCCCATCAGCATCACCAGGATAACTGAAGAGAAACCTGCGAGGATAGCCACAGTAACCATGGTAGATAACCATCCGTAGTTATGCATGTAAGTACTGATAGCGTAGGCTACAGAAGCCTCTTTACCCGATTTCATGAAATCCTGGTAAGGTGCAACACCTGTTAATACCCATGAAAACAAGATGTAAAGAATGGTACAAACCACTAACGAACCTAATATACCAATAGGCATATCGCGTTTAGGGTTTTTAGCTTCCTGTGCTGCTGTTGATACTGCATCAAAACCAATAAAGGCGAAGAACACCACACCGGCGCCGCTTACAATACCGCCCCAGCCGTGATTAAAAAATGGTGCGTACGAATATGTTTTTCCGCTTGCCAGTACAACATCGGGTGCATTAGCAGGGATCATGTACGGGCTGTGATTGGCCGGGTTAATAAACTGCCATCCTACTGCTATAAACACCAATACGATAGCTACTTTAATAAACACGATGATACCGTTTACCGTAGCTGATTCTTGTGTACCTTTTATTAGTAATAATGATAATACTAAAAGGATAAATAATGCAGGCAGGTTGGCAATACCATGTATAGTTGTGCCATTTTGGATGATAGACTCCATTGGTGAGTGGCACCACTCGTATGGTATGGCCCCGTCAAGGAGCTTATTAACGTACTCACTCCAACTGATGGATACAGTGGCCGCCCCAAGTGCATATTCTAATATTAACGCCCAACCAATAACCCAGGCAACAATTTCGCCCATGGTTGCATATGCGTAAGTGTAAGCACTACCTGCAATAGGGATAATTGAAGCAAACTCGGCATAGCAAAGGCCTGCAAAGGCGCAACCAATTGCCGCAACAATAAATGATAGTGTTACTGCAGGGCCTGCGTGCTCGCCTGCTGCTGCTGCTGTCCTTACGAACAAACCGGCGCCAATAATGGCACCAATACCCAGTGCAATAAGGTTACCGGCCCCAAGCGTTCGCTTCAGGCTTCCTTCTGCATCTACAGAGGAGGTTAGTTGTTCAATAGATTTTTTTACAAATACCTTCATGTTTTAATTTAATAAGATCAGTTATAATAGTCTTGAAATCAGTTTCCCCAAACGTACTTAAATTTATTGAAAAGTTAAAGTGCAGAATGTAACAAGGGTATAGGTGTTTTCAACAGAATTAAAGGTTGTGATTATGAATGTTTTAAAGTTTATTTTTCAACCTAAAAATATGCTTTTGAAAACACTAAGTAGGGCACGCCTTCATAGCAGGAGACGCGAAGTATCACGTCTCTACGAGATATAATAATGTAGAGACGCGATACTTCGCGTCTTTGATGATTATGATATTTATAAAGGCGTTACCTGCGGCCCTGGCTATCCGCTCATAATGCGCAGGCCTTAACCACGTGCTGGTATCCGCTCTTACCCCTAACGCTTTTCCCAGCGGGGATTTTACCGCTTTAAGCCCGTTTAATTAATGATTACGCTCATCCTATCGCCTGCCCTCTATCATGTTGAGGGGAATTATAGCAGCATACATTTGACCTGTTAATCAATAAAAAATACATCATGAACAAATTCAGACTATTCGCTTTATCTCTGTTATTATTACAAGGGGTAACCGCTTTTGCACAACAAAAAAACGAATTCGATATCCGCGTTAGGGCCATAGGCATTATACCGCAGGAAAGTGCCACTATCGGCGTAATTGGCGGCGGTGTTAACATCAGTAACACCGTGGTGCCCGAACTGGACTTTACGTACTTCTTCGCAAAAAACTTCTCTGCCGAACTGATACTGGCTACTACCAAACATAAGGTTAATACCACATCATCAAACCTTACGGCTATTGGCGGGGCTGCCGCTGCCGATGTTAACCTGGGGCACGTTTGGTTATTGCCGCCTACCCTTACTTTACAATACCATTTACCTACAGGTACCGGCTTTAAGCCATACATAGGTGCAGGTGCCAACTACACTATATTTTACAGTGCAGACAAAGGGCCGGTTGTACAGGGCATAACCTATAAAAACAAGTTTGCCTTTGCAAGCCAGTTAGGGTTTGATTATGATATCAGCAAAACAGTGTTCCTGAACGTTGATGTTAAAAAGATCTTCCTTGCTACCCAGGCTACGGTAGATGCATCAAACCTAACCCCATCTGGCAATGAGGCTTTGCGTCCCGTTTTACAAAACATACCTGCCGATGTTAAAATAAGGCCATGGGTAATTGGTATAGGAGTAGGTTATAGGTTATAGTTTCTACAAAGTGTGTGATAAAGAGACAGCCGCTAATAGTGGCTGTCTCTTTTTTTGTGCGTTATTGCGGTGTGAGTTTAATCGGATTGGTCCTTAAAGCTAACCAGTTGCCATTTTCCGTTTCTGTATAAAAAATTAAAAAATGAGGAAATCCCCGTGTCCTCAACCATATGTTGAATTGGGACCTCGGTTTTGCTCAGTTGTGATTGTTTATAAATATTATTTTTATCTTTTTTAAAAGTTATATTATGCCATTTACTTTTTCCAATATAACTAACAGAATCACCATCTTCATCATCTCCGCCTATAGTTATGCTAAATGGGAATTTAACATGTGATACCTGGTATACAGAATCAGTTTTAAATTTCTTGAAAAACGTATCAAAGTCAGAGATCTCTGAAATGGTAGTCTTCTTCGCCGGATTATGTTTAGTGGGATTATCTGAACATCCTGTAAAAAGCGCAATAATTACTAATAAAAACAATATCAATTTCTTCATTACGGCAACGCTTTAAATATAAACAGTGGCGTTAACACTACATTCATTAATATCATTACCATTCCTAAACCTCTATTGAACTTTCCGCCGGTACGTATCAGCATAATGCCTGTCACTATCCCTCCTACCAAAAGCATGGCAGCATCAAAGTAAAGCAGGTAATCGGTAGTTGGTGGTTCAATATCCAGTTTAAACAGGTCGAAGATATCCGGCAGGTAGAGGTAGATGTCGTACAGGCAGAGAAGATAAAGGAGATAACGGAAAATAGGTTTCTTCATCAATGCTAATATAAATCTTTCTGCAACAAAAAGGCCCTCCGGTAAATCGAAGGGCCTTCCTATTCTATTCATAAATCCTTAGATCTTTTTATCTACGTGGATCTGGTGTACGTTCATTGATTGTACTTTTTCTTGTTTCTGCATCATTTTGTTGGTGCTATCGGCACTGTTTAAGTGCGGCGCAATAACCAATGAAACGATTGACATTAACTTGATCAGGATGTTCATTGACGGGCCTGAAGTATCTTTGAACGGATCGCCCACAGTATCACCTGTTACTGATGCTTTATGTGGTTCTGATTTTTTGTAGTAGATCTCGCCGTTTATTTCCACACCTTTCTCGAATGATTTTTTAGCATTATCCCATGCACCACCAGCGTTGCTCTGGAAGATCCCCATTAACACACCTGATACGGTAACACCTGCCAACAAACCGCCCAATACCTCAGGGCCAAATGCAAAACCGATGATGATAGGCGTAATTAAAGCGATAAGCCCAGGTGCAACCATCTCGCGGATAGAAGCTTTGGTTGAGATCTCCACGCATTTTTCATACTCGGGGCGTGCCTTATATTCCATAATGCCCGGTATCTCGCGGAACTGGCGGCGAACCTCTTCAACCATCGCCATTGCCGCGCGGCCTACTGCCGAGATACACAATGCCGAGAAGATGAATGGGATCATCCCGCCCACAAATAAACCTGCCAAAACGTTGGCTTTGTAAATATCAATATGCTCAATACCGGCAACACCCACAAAGGCCGCAAATAAGGCCAGTGAGGTTAATGCAGCAGATGCAATGGCAAAACCCTTGCCTGTTGCTGCTGTAGTGTTACCTACGGCATCCAGGTTATCTGTACGGTGGCGCACTTCTTCAGGTAAGCGGCTCATTTCGGCAATACCACCGGCGTTATCGGCAATAGGGCCAAACGCGTCGATAGCTAACTGCATAGCTGTTGTTGCCATCATACCGGCGGCGGCAATAGCCACACCGTATAAACCTGCAAAAAAGTATGAACCATAAATACCCGCTGCCAATACCAAAATAGGCAACACGGTTGATTCCATACCAATTGCCAAGCCACCAATAATATTGGTTGCATGGCCTGTTGATGATTGTTTGATAATGCTTAAAACCGGGCGTTTACCCATAGCAGTGTAATACTCGGTAATGATTGACATTAACGTACCTACAACCAACCCTACCAGGATAGATGCGAAAACACCATTCTTGGTAAATACTAATGAGCCTGCTTTAATAGCGCCGCTGGCATCAAGGTCACGTTTCAGGTTCATGCTGCCTTCCGGAAGCATCCATTGTACCACAAAATAAGTAGCAATTGCCGTTAAAACGATAGAAGCCCAGTTACCAATGTTCAATGCGTTTTGTACGCTGTCGGTTTCTTTTTTGATCTTCACCATAGCAGCGCCAACAATAGAGAATATCAGGCCCAGGCCTGCAATTACCATCGGCAATAAAACCGGGGCAATACCGCCAAAATTATCGGCTGATACAATTTCACGGCCCAGTACCATGGTAGCAAGCATTGTAGCCACGTACGATCCGAACAAATCGGCACCCATACCGGCAACGTCGCCTACGTTATCGCCTACGTTATCGGCAATGGTGGCAGGGTTACGTACGTCATCCTCAGGGATACCGGCTTCAACCTTACCTACAAGGTCGGCACCTACGTCGGCCGCTTTGGTATAAATACCGCCACCAACACGCGCGAATAACGCGATAGACTCGGCACCTAACGAGAACCCGGCTAATACATCAAGCGCTTTAGCCATAGCTTCACCATTAACGTTACTACCCGTAACATTTACCACATACATCTGGTAAAAAACAATAAATAATGAGCCTAAACCGATGATAGCTAAACCCGCAACGCCAAGGCCCATAACCGTACCGCCCGTAAACGATACCTTTAATGCCTGTGCCAAACTTGTTTTAGCCGCCTGTGTAGTGCGCACGTTTGATTTTGTTGCGATACGCATCCCCAGATAACCCGCAAAAGCCGACAGGAAAGCACCGATAATAAAAGAGATGGCAATAACCGGGCTTGATGTAGCCACAGTAGTACCGCTCCATGCTAATAATATGCCAGCAACAATTACAAAGTAGCTTAGTATTTTCCACTCTGCACGTAAAAAGGCCATCGCACCATCGGCAATGTAACCTGCCAGTTGGTTCATGGAGGCATCGCCTGTTTCCTGCTTGGTAACCCAGGCCGATTTAATCGCCATCACGATTATGCCCACGAGCCCAAAAACAGGGATCAAATAAATTAAGTAAGTGTTCAAAAGATCCATATTCTATAATTAGTGTTTATTAAGTGTGCTATTTCATTTGCGCAGAGCGCGTTCATAATTTGGTTGCCGCAAAATATAAATTAATTTCTTTACAATAGCCTGTCAATTAAAGTTTTTGAATAGTTTAGTGGTTTAAACTAAACCCTAATGTCAAAAGACACTACTCAACCCAAATTAAAGCACGAACTGAGCCTGTTAGACGGCACTATGCTGGTAGCCGGTTCTATGATCGGTTCAGGTATTTTCATTGTAAGTGCCGATATTACCCGCAACGTAGGTTCGGCCGGGTGGCTTATCGCCGTATGGATCATCACCGGCTTTATGACCCTTACCGCGGCCCTTAGCTACGGCGAATTAAGCGCCATGTTCCCAAAAGCGGGCGGGCAGTATGTTTACCTGAAAGAAGCTTATAATAAACTCATTGCCTTTTTATACGGTTGGAGCTTTTTCGCCGTAATACAAACCGGGACGATAGCTGCCGTGGGTGTGGCGTTCTCCAAATTTACAGCGTATATGATACCGGCTGTAAGCGAGGATAATATTTTGCTTCAGGCCGGTTCATTTAAAATTAGCGCTGCCCAGGTAGTATCTATAGTACTGATCGTATTACTTACCTATATCAATACAAAAGGCGTAAAAGGCGGCAAGCTTATCCAAACCACCTTCACCATGACCAAACTGATCAGTCTTTTCGGGTTGATAGGCTTTGGCTTTTTAGCATTTAAAGGTGATATATGGACCGCTAACTGGACAAACGCCTGGGATTTGCACAACCTAAATAAGGATGGCAGCGTAACCGCTTTAACCTGGGGCACCGCTTTAGGCGCTATAGCAGCGGCAATGGTAGGCTCAATTTTTAGCAGCGATGCCTGGAACAGTGTAACCTTTGTTGCCGGCGAGATGAAGAACCCCAAACGCGATGTAGCCTTAAGCATGATGTTTGGTACCATCATCGTAACTATAATTTATGTTTTGGCTAACGTGGTTTATACCGGTGTACTATCCTTACATGAAATTACCATTGCCGATAAAGACCGTGTTGCGGTAGCTGCATCGCATGTTATTTTTGGTAACGTGGGTACATATATCATCGCGGTGATGATCATGATCTCCACCTTTGGCTGTAACAACGGGTTAATTCTTTCAGGCGCGCGTGTTTATTATACCATGGCTAAGGATGGCGTTTTCTTTAAAAAGACCGGCACCTTAAATGAATTTGGTGTACCACAGTTTGGTTTGTGGATACAATGCTTTGTAGCATCATTGTTATGCTTAAGCGGCCGTTATGGCGATTTGCTTGACATGATCTCCTTCGTGGTCGTTATCTTTTACATGTTAACTATTGCAGGTATTTTCATCCTGCGTGTTAAACGCCCCAATGCCGAAAGGCCTTACAAAGCAATTGGTTACCCAATACTGCCTGCTATTTACATTATTATGGGTATAGCTTTTTGTATACTGCTTTGTATCTATAAATGGCAATATCCCGTTTATGGTTTAGTTATTGTTTTAATAGGCATACCGCTGTATTATATATCACAACGTAACGTAAAGCATGAGGATAAACCTGAAGTACTTAGTTAGTTTTTTATTTATAGCAAATATTGCGGGGGCGCAAACCCTGCAGCAAAATATACAGAAAGCATTTACCCGCTTACAGCAGGATAGCCAGTGCCGTTATGCTTCGGTATCGTTAACGGTGCTGGATGCCAAAACAGGCGAAACAGTTTTTGCAGGCAACCCTGATATGGGCCTGGCACCCGGCTCTACCCTAAAAACGGTTACCAGCATAACCGCTTTTAATGTTTTAGGTAAAGATTTTCAGTTCCAAACCCAACTGGGTTATACCGGTGCTATCAGTACCGATGGCACCCTTACCGGCGATATCATTATTAAAGGTGGCGGCGACCCTACCCTGGGCAGCTGGCGCTGGGCATCAACCAAAGAAGGCGTTATTTTAAATACCATGGTAGCCGCTTTGAAAAAGGCAGGCATCAAAAAAATAAACGGCCGTGTAATTGGCGATAACGGGTCCTTCAAAAGTCAAAGCATTCCTGATGGCTGGATCTGGCAGGACCTGGGCACCTACTACGGCGCTGGCATTGCCGGGCTTTGCTGGCGCGAAAACCAGTTTGATATTCTACTAAAAACCGGTAGCATTGGCAGCACTATCAGCATTGCCGGCACTAATCCTGAAACCAACTACCTGCAATACAAAAGCGAATTAACAAACGGCCCTTCCAAAAGCGGCGACCTCGCTTACCCCTACCTGCCATCCTTTGGCAGCAAGGTGATGTACCTGCGTGGCACCTACGCTATCGACCAAACCAAGAAACGCGTAGCCGCCGCCATACCCGACCCTGCTTTTGATGCCGCACTGCGGTTGACGGATACCCTGAAAAGCATCGGCATAACCGTAAGCAACGACCCGCAATCGTCTATGATGCTGGCGGATAAAGGACAGGCTATACCCGCAGCAACAAAAAGTATTACCACTATTTTATCGCCCGAGTTAAGTAAAATAGTTTACTGGCTTAACCAAAAAAGTATTAACCTATATGCCGAGCAATTACTGGCAACCATAGCCGCAAAGGCAGGCAAACCGGCATCTACCAATGATGGTGTGGATGCCATGAAAGCGTTTTGGGAACTGAAAGGCATCGACAAACGCTCCATGAATATTTTTGACGGGAGCGGTTTATCTCCCGAGGATAGGATAACCACCAACACAATGGCACACGTGCTGCAATCGGCCCGTAGCGCAACCTGGTTCAATGATTTTTACGAGAGCCTACCTGTATATAACGACATGAAGATGAAGAGCGGCAGCATCAACAGTGTACAGGCCTACGCGGGTTTCCAAACGCACAACGGCCGCCAGCTTTGCTTCTCTGTTATGGTGAACAATTACAGTGGCCCAGGCAGTGGTATCAGGGCAAAGATGTTTAAGGTGCTGGATGAATTGAAGTAGTTTGAGGAACACCGGAAAAAAAGAAAGCTATGTCATTGCGAGCGATAGCGTGGCAATATCATAGAACTGGCGAATATGCTAAGATTGCCACGTCACTGCGTTCCTCGCAATGACATTAAACGGATTTCCTCCACTGTTGTTGGTGACAACACCAACAACAGTTAGGCACGTTAAACATTAAACTAAATTGAATATCCACCGTCAAAACCAGGTATGTTAAAAAAGGCCTTCCTCATATTGATCATTACATTTGCAGCGGTAGCGGCTTACGCCCAAACTGCCGACGAGGTATATAACCAATACCTTGATTTTAACCTGGCACGCCTGCAGGGCGAAACCGATAAGGCTTTAACACTAGGGCAGGACATCATCCCCAACGCCGATAAGCTTAAGGACAACGTACGTAATAACTTTTACTACTCCATAGGTAACCTGTTCGAGAACGACGGGCAGTCGGTAAAGGCCATTGAATTTTACGAAAAAGTTGCCGCCGCGGTACCAAACTATTATGTTGTGCAGCGTGCCTTAGGTTATCAATACCTTAAACAGGTAGATGAACTAACTAAAAAACTTAATGCTACCAAATCTGACCCGAAAGAAAATAAACGAATAGTAGGTTTGTATGAAAAGGCCATAAAAAAAACTCTCCCTTATTTAGAAAAAGCCCAGGCCTGCGACCCAAACGATGATACCCTCGCGCTTATTAAATTGCTTTACAGAAATATCAGGGACACGCAAGCATTAGCTACATTAAATACCCGGCTATCGGCCTTATCCAAAAACTGTGTCGATCTGCTGGACGATAAGTAACACTAAAACTCCACAGCTTTGCCTTGCTGCGGGTATATAAGGTTTAAACCCAGGCTGTTTGCCGCTTTTAACTGTGTTTTTATTTTGGTTATACTTTTATACGGTGGCTTTAAGTGAGTTACCACAACATTTAATCCGTTCAATGTACCACCCGCCAGTTTGCCAAGTTCACTCATTTCGTTCATGAGCAAGCGCGGGGTAAGGTGGCCAAAAAGGCTTTTATCCGGCTGCTCATTAGGGAAGGATACTTCTATCATAATAGCCTTTAGCTTTTTCGCTTTCACCAATGGCGCTACTGCTGCCCACAGGCTGTGCAGGTTATGGCTTTTCTCTATCTCATCGGCACCCGTATCGCCCAGGTATAAAATATAGCTATCCTTGCTCCTCACCAAAAACGCGGTGCTTGTTAAATTAGAATGGCTCAGCGGAAAAACCTGCACCTGCATTTCGGTATTCTCAATAACTGTTTCGCTACCCGGTTCCAATGGTTTATAATGATATTTTTTTAGTTGCGGCGCGCTTCCTTCATCGGTAAAATTGGCCCAGCTTTCCCACGTAAAATAATGGTTTTTAAGGGTTTCGAGGGTGCTTTTTAAGCCGTAAATATTTTTGGAAGTATCATCCGGCGAATTCATGACCATACCGGCCAGATGATCAAGATGGGCGTGCGAGATAAAATAGCCTTTGATGTATTGGCGCAGCACAACAGCTGCAGGCACGGCAAATGTTTTATTGGCTGCTCCTTTGGCTATGCCATAATGCAGGGTACCGGCATCCAGGCAAATGTAGTTAAGCGAACCCTTTGGTGCCAGCATATAGGCCGACAGGTTACTTTCATCAGCACCGCCCAAAACGCCTAAAGGCACTATACGGAATGACGCCGCCGGCTTAACCTGCGCTAAGGCAAAAACAGGCAAAAGTAAAAAAGCAAACAGGGAGAACTTACGGTGATTATACATTGTGCCAAATTTACTAATTTGGCCGCTAATGAAAACAAGCCAGATAGCCGCAAAAGTTGTAACCAGATTATTTTTCTTTTTATTGCTGATAGCGCTTATACCGTTCATACAGGGCGATACATCAAAACTACAGCACCTTTACCTGGCGCCTAAGCAGGCCTGGACCCTGGTGTTCCCCATTTTGCTGATACTGGGTTTTATAGCGTTGCTTGTTATTTGCTCTGTTAAAAAATTCAGTAAAACAGATCTGAACTGGCTGTTAGTATTAAATACCGTTATACTTATCATTTACGCCATTACGCTGTATATACACATATACCAGCTCATAAAATAAATGATTGATCCTGATGGCAATAGCCCTAATCAACTAATCACTACTCTGTCTTCATCTTTTTCTCTGCCGAATCTTTATACTCGTAATCGCCGCCAAGGAGGTAGCCCCATGGCTTAAGGCTTTCTATCCTGTCGAAGATAATCTTAAAGATGGCTATCACCGGGATAGAAAGGAACATACCGGATAACCCCCATATCATTTCGCCTATAATAATACCTATAAAGGATATTAAGGCATTTAACCGCACCTTAGAGCCCACAACCGCCGGTAGTAAAAAGTTAGCATCTACAGCATGTATACCAATTGTACAGGCGGCAACGGTAAGGGTTTGGCTTATGGTACCGGTGGCAAACGTAACCAATGTGCTTAACAGTAAAGCGCTAAAAATACCTATGTAGGGTATAATGTTAAATACGCCAACAATAATTCCCAGCAACGCGGCATACTTAATACCGATGATGTAAAATATGGTAATGGCCATCCCGGCTACTATAACCATTTCTATCATCAATCCTAAAATATACTGGCGTAATATTTTTTGTACGTTCTCAACAATATCAACTACAATGTTTTTGTTCTCATCGCTAAAAACCCAGGTAATAAAACGGAATAGCAGCCTGCGGTAAAACAGGATGAAAAAGGTAAAAATGAGTATAAATACGTAAAATAACAGCAGTGATGATACTGCCCCGAAAGTAGTACCCAATACCGCCGTGCCAGATGCCATGATCTTATCGGCGGTACTGTGCACGTATGTCATTTGCTTATGAGCGTTAATGTGAAAAGTACCTTCTACCCATTGCCGTAAGCTTCCTATCGACTCTTTCACCTGCCCCTGCAGCATAGGCCAATCGTTTGCAATGTTTGATATTTGCGCGCCTATGAGGTACATAATACTGCCAACAAAACCAATAAATAACAATATGGATAAAAAGGATGATGCGCTGCGCGGCAGGCGGCATTTTTTTTCGAAAAAGTTTGAAACCGGCAGTAACAATACTGCAAACAAAAAACCGAAGATCATGGGGTCTACCAGTTCTTTGGCTATTACTACCAAATATCCCAGCACGCATACCCCGATCAGGATAAGCGCTAACCGTTCATAAAAAGGGGCAATGAGTTTTTTTGTTGGCATATAGCTGCAATATTTTATCAGCTCAACATACAGGTGTTTTATATGTTTCAGAGGCTAACGTAAATTTGCAATAAAATATTAGCTATTCTAAATTTATCCTTTTTATAATTGCCAATGCCCCCTTTCTGGCAAACACTTTGCTATGAATACATTATAAACTTAATACATACTACCATGGCAAAATATTCAGAAAAGGCGAGCGAAAAGGTTGAAAAAACCATGCACGAAATGAAAGAGGGCAAGCTAAAAAGCGGCAGTGGCAAAAAAGTTACAAGTAAAAAACAAGCTGTTGCAATAGGCTTATCAGAGGCGCGTAAAGAGGGCGCAAAAGTACCTAAGAAAAAGGATTGATATCACGGTACAGAAATAAGCCCCGTATTATACCCGGGGCTTATTCATCTTAGTTAAAGGTAAATTCGTTATTTATCCAATACTCAAGTTTTCCATCTTTATCAATATCTATAAGCTTTTCAACATCATTATCACGCTTATGGGCGGGCTCCATATTATACTTTTCAATTACCGCCTTTAGTGCCGCCAGGTTAGCAAGCGCTTTATTAAAGCCTGTTTTATGTTGTATAGCATATTTACAAAATTGAGACATGTATATAAACCCCAACTGTGGGTTGGTGTCTGACAGGTCCATAATGGCTTGCTTTAACTCAATAACTACATCAGGTGTGCCCTGGGCCCATTGCAAAATAAACTGGTTTGCGGCTTCTGTTTTTACAGGTTCGGTACCCCAGGGGGTACGCATCAGCCAATCGGCGGCCTTTATAATATCGGCCTCATATTTAATATAGTCTTCGTGTTTTTTAAAATGATAATCTTTTGGCACTTCATAGGTTTGTGCCGATGCCTTCAGGCCTGTAAGCAGTGTTAATAATAAAACAGTGCGGATTATCTTTTCCATGTTATTAGCTGATGCTAAGATAATTTTATTTTTTGAGATATTGTAAATGAGTCCATTACTTTCATCAAGGCCACCGCTTCATCAATTGTGCAGGGGTTGGGGCCTTCGTTTTTAAAGTACGATACTATTTTTGTGATCATGGGCTGCTGGATATGCTCGGGATGGGTAAAGTTTACAGTTTCCTCCCCCTCTTCATTTTTTAAGGTAACAAACGTACCAAAAAATGGAAAGGTGATCTTCCCTTTTGTACCGATGATCTCGCAAAGATCTGTAGCTTCGGCCGGGGCCACATTAAAGCACCACGAGCCATTTACTACCACTTTATTTTTAAAAACAATCTGCCCGCAAACATGGTCATCTGCCGGGCTAAATTCTCCCTGATTAAGGCTGTAGCCGGTGTATGCCGCAGGTTCGCCAAAATAAAACAGCATCAGGTCCAGTTGGTGCGGCGCCAGGTCATGAAAGTAGCCACCACCCGAAAACTCGGGCTGTAAGCGCCAATTGTTTGTATTAGCTTCAGGATTTGGGTTTTGATATTTCCACATCCTGATCTGTACCGTACGGATCTCGCCCACGGCACCGCTATCAATTAAACTTTTTACATGCAAAAACATGGGCAGCGCGCGGCGGTAATGGGCTACGGTAAGCTTAGCGCCGCTTTCCCTTACGGCATCGGCCATTTGCTGCGCTTCCTGTGCGTTGCGGGTAACCGGCTTTTCTACATAAATGTTAAGGCCTTTCTTAATCGCCCGTAAGGCATACTCCAAATGCGAAGCCGGCGGCGTAGCTATAGATACCGAGTTTACCGCAGGGTCGTTCATCAGGTCTTCAGCATCGCTGTACCATTTATCAACATGGTGGCGCTGCGCGTAATCGGCGGCCTTTTCGGCATCGCGGCGCATTACGGCAACCAGTTTGCTATCGGCTATTTTATTGTAGGCTTGCCCGCTCTTTTTTTCGGTTACGTTGCCGCAGCCTATAATACCCCATTGTATTGCTGTCATTTTTGCTTGTATTTTTAGCCGATCATCGTCATCAATTCGTCGTCACTTATTATCGGGATGTTTAGTTTATTGGCTTTCTCCAGTTTAGCCGGGCCCATGTTATCACCTGCTACCAAAAAGTTCAGCTTGGCAGATATACTGCTCAATATCTTTCCGCCGTTTTGTTCAATCAAATCTTTCAACTCATCGCGCGAATACTTCTCAAACACACCGGAGATGATAAAGCTTTGTCCGCTTAGTTTTTCGCTCGCCAGGGTTACTTCTTTTTCTTCGGCTATAAATTGCAGGCCGCGCTCCCTCAGCTTCTCTATTTCTGCGCGATGGCTCTCATCGGCAAAATATTCAGTGATGCTTTCGGCAATCCGGCCGCCTATCTCTTCGGCTGCGGTAAGTTCTTCTGCCGTAGCCGCCATCAGGTTATCAATAGTTTTAAAATGCGCTACCAGTTTTTTGGCCACGGTTTCGCCTACATAGCGAATCCCCAGGCCGAACAATACTTTCTCAAAAGGCTGCTGTTTCGATCTCTCGATCCCATCCAGCATGTTGTTGATAGATTTCTCACCAAAGCGACCAAGCTGTTTCAACTCATCGGCACGCTCATGCAGGATATAAATATCACTAATGTGTTTAATAAAATTATGCCGGTACAGTGTTTCGATGGTCTCGTCGCCCAGGCCATCAATGTTCATGGCTTTACGGCCTATGTAATGCTGCATTTTACCCACAATTTGCGGTGGGCAGCCTTCATCATTAGGGCAATACCACGCAGCTTCGCCCTCGGTGCGTAATAGCAGCGTGCCACAAGCGGGGCAATGGGTTATATATTCAATGGCTTTTGCACCGGGCTTGCGTTTATCCAAATTTACGCTGATAATTTTAGGGATTATCTCCCCTCCCTTTTCTACATAAACGGTATCGTGTTCATGCAGTTTAAGGCGCTCGGTTATTTCGTCGGCGTTGTGCAGTGTGGCACGTTTTACGGTTGTACCAGCCAATAATACCGGTTTTAAATTGGCTACCGGTGTAACTGCGCCAGTGCGGCCAACCTGGTAGGTAACGGCCAGCAATTCTGTCTCTACCCTTTCTGCTTTAAACTTATAGGAGATAGCCCAACGTGGCGATTTGGCGGTGAAGCCCAGTTCCTGCTGCTGCGAATAATTGTTTATTTTAATAACTATCCCATCGATATCATAACTCAGGTTATGGCGTTCGGTATCCCAGTGGCTTATAAACTCAAGCACGCCGTTGATATCGCTCACCAAACGGCTATGGTTATCTACATGAAAACCCCAGCTTTTTACAGCTTCCAGGCTTTCCCAATGGGTTTTAAATAACGTTTTTTCGGTATATAAGCCGTATAAGAAACAATCCAGCGGGCGGCGGGCCACCTCTGCCGAGTCCTGCAGTTTCATGGTACCCGATGCAAAGTTACGGGGATTGGCATAAGGTACTTCTCCGTTATCAACACGTTCCTTGTTCAGGCGTTCAAAGGCTTTCAGATGCATAAACACCTCTCCCCGGATCTCGAACATGTCCGGGTAATTACCCGTATTCAGTTTCTTTGGGATAGTATGAATAGTGCGTACATTAGTGGTCACCTCATCCCCCTGTGTGCCATCGCCACGGGTAACCGCGCGCGACAGTTTCCCATCCACATACGTAAGGCTCATTGATAAGCCGTCGAACTTCAGTTCGCATACATATTCAAAATTATCACCAATAGCCTTGCGGATGCGCTGGTCAAAATCAATCAACTCCTGCTCGTTATAGGTGTTGCCTAATGAGAGCATGGGCCAGCGGTGCTTCACGGTCACAAATTCTTTAGTGATATCGCCACCAACTACCTGTGTTGGCGATTCGGGGTCGGCAAACTCAGGGAATTGCTTTTCCAGCTTGCTTAATTGCTCAAGCTTTTGGTCAAATTCGTAATCAGAAATAGTAGGCATAGCCAGCACATAGTAGTTATAAGTGTGCTGTCTTAATTCGGCAGTAAGCGCTTGTATCTGGTCTTTTGCTTCGGTGGGCGACATAGTAGCGAAGATAGGAATTGTTGTTTAGCTATGATAATATCAAATAATGAATTACTTAATCACATCCATAACAGCTACTACCGGGTAATGATCTGACGGGGTGCGGCCATGGTAGGTATTGGTTAATATACCGTAGCGTTTTACCTTAAATTGTTTGGTCACAAAAATATGGTCGATGCGTTTGTCGCCGGCTGTATTGGCATTAAACTCGTTAAAGGTATCGCTTGGCGCAAGTTTTATGGGCGACAGCACGTAGCTATCCTTCAGCAAACCCGAGTTATTGATCACCGCGTAGCTATCTGATGTTTGGTCTACATTAAAATCGCCGGTGAGGATGGTTGGCATAGTGCCTGCCATTTGTTTAATTTTTGCCAGTACCAGCCTGGCGCTTTCGCGGCGGGCAACCACACCTATGTGATCCATATGCAGGTTAAAAAAGTAAAAAGTAAAGCCGGTTTTAATTTCACGGAATTGCGCCCAGGTGCATATACGCGGTAAGGCAGCATCCCAGCCCTTGTTGGGTTTATCGGTAACTGTCGACATCCAGAAGTTTCCTGTTTTTAACACCTTAAACTTATCCGACTTATAAAATATCGCGGAATATTCGCCGGCTTGCTTACCATCGTCGCGGCCTATGCCAAGCCATTTGTAACCCGGCATACTATCGGCCATATTAACCAACTGATGGTGCTTGCCCTCTTGGGTGCCAAATATATCTACATCTTCAAAAAGCATTAATTTTGTTATCCACGGGTAGCGTTGCCCCCAGCCGTTGCCCGCAGTTGAATCGCCCCCATTTGCATTACGCAAATTATAGGTGCCAAATTTAAATTGCTGTGCCCGGGTAAAAGTAGCCGTAGCAGTAAGCAACAGCAGGATGAGTGTTATTTTGATTTTCATGGTAGGAGAAATTGATATGCAAATATAAAATCATTGCCGTCCCATTTATGGGAAGGATCAATAAATTTGCTAATTGGCTTTAGCCAAATGATTTCGGCTAAAGCCGGGGGAATTTATTATTGGTTATCCGTTGGCTGAAGCCAACGGCAATGAACAGAGAAAACCACTCACCGCTCTCTATTCACCAATCTCTAAATTTCCCCTTCGCGCTTCCTCAAAAACCACTCGGTACTAAGCAGCAATAATAGCAGCACAAACACCCATTTCACATCTACCAGGTCAGTGTAGCGCTTATCCTCATAAACAACGGTTTTGATATTTTCGTTTTTGCGGATCAACCCGGCCAGTTTGCTTATTTGTGATGGCAGCAACATTTGCCCGCCGGATTGCGCAGCCATGTTTCGCAGCAAGCCATGGTTGGCTGTACTTTGTCGGTTCTCCAGGTTTAACGGCTTGATGGTTATTTGTCCGTTTGCCGTAAAGGCCTGCTTGCCATTGGCAGTAGTGGCGGTGTATGTGTATTCGCCAACCGGCAACGTGCCCGCGTTTAGCTGGTAACTTTGCCCCGTGCGGGTAAACAGGAAGCTATAATTCTTACCCGACCGGCTCTTCAGGTTGATCTTTACATCCGGTGTGTTGATCAGCTCCAGTGCATCGTTATATAGTTCGGCATTGAGGAATATATTTTCGCCCTCATCAAAAACATTTTTAGCGGCATATACCCTAAACCGCTGGCGGTTGGCATTGGCAGTAAGGTATTGGACGGTTTGGCTTAACAGTTCCTCTACCGCGTGGTGATTGCCAAACTCACGGTATTCGGCCAGTTGCCAGCGCCATAAACCCTCGCCGGTTAGGGCGGCTGTTTTGCGGCCTGCTTCGTCATTAAAAGCAAGCAGGGGGTAGTTGGTTTCTACATTGCCTATTTTTTGTTTGAACAATACCGACGAGGTGCCCGATGCTTCATAGCTTCCAAATGGTGATATCAACGGCGGCAACTTGCTTATTTTATCGCGGGTAGAATCTGTTAAGGTAAAAGCCGAAAACGTGCTAACCGGCTGCGCAAACGCTTCCTGCACTTCCTGCCTGCCTGCGTTTATTTTTACTGCTTTTTGTGCATTATTAAAAGCTTGCAGATCGGCCTGCGTTCCGGCAATATACCAAAGCGGGATTTTGCTTTGCAGCAGGGTTTGTAGTTTGCCATAGCTGCCTGCCGATAGCTGGTAAAGAATAGCAAGGCTATAATCTGCCAGTTTTACGGAAGCTACATCGCTTACCAAACTGGTTTTCACCTCAAAGTTTTTGTTGCTTTCTATGGCTTGTTTCAGTACGCTGATATCAGGGTTAACGCCGTCGTAAAGCAACACTACCTTTTGCCGGGCATCAAGCACATCTATGTAAATGCTTTCGGTATTGTTTTGTACCGATAGTTCGTTTTTTACAGGGGCCAAACTGACGGTGAATTTGCGGATGCCTTTTTTATCCGCATTCAGTTTTACCGGGATAACTTTTTTAAACGCCGCCGATGTGATACTGATGTTTTGGGTATGCACCTGCCTGCCATCTTCGGCAATGATTAGGTGCATGTTCTCGCCTGCGCTTTGGTAAGCTTCGGCCAGTATCTCCACCTCAAAATCATTTCCCAGAAAAGCTGTTTTATTATAGTTCACATTGCTGAGCAACAAATCGCGCCGGGGCACGGTATCGCCAAGGGCAATGGTATAAATATTGGTTTTGATGTTGCGCGCTTCGTATTGCGGATCGGTGCCCAGGTTATACAGGCCATCGGTAGCCAACACCAGGGCCCCTATGTTACGGTTCACAAAACGCTCGTTCAGTTGGTTAAGAGCGTTTGAAATATCGGTTTGCTTTCCATTAAACTTATTAGACAGGCTATCTTTTAGTTCTTTATCGAAATGAAACTCGTGCACTTCATAATCGTTACCTAATTCTTTTTTTAGGGCTTCGCCCCACCCCTCTGCAAGAGCATTCTTACCAAATAATTTTATAGATTCGGAATTATCCTGCGCTATCAACACCAGCGGCTTTTGCGGCTGGTAACTTGTTGAGCGCACCAAAGGTGACACCAGTAACAGCGCCAAAAAGCTTATTACTAAAGCCCGCAAGGCAAACAGCGTATACCGTATGCTTTTTACCAGTTGCACTGGTTGGCGATACATGAACCACGCATACAACAAGCCTAAAACCAGGCAGGCAGGCAGCCACCACCCCGAAACCGATCCCCAGGTAAGTGACATTTTTTAGTAAATAGTGATTAGTGACTTGTTAATTAGGCGCATAACATCCATACCCGCAAAATGCGAAAATATTGTGGAATGGGATTAATTAAATATTTACATTATAATGCCGGTTTGCTAACCAATTACGGCAACAAGTGTTCACGTTCACACCACGGGCAGAACGTGAACATTATTTAACACCTGATAATCAGATACATGAAAAAACCTAAATGACAAAACAGTGCCAGCATTAATATTCCAGAATAATGTTTTGAGTTTTATTTTCAATTTGGGTGGAATTGTTAGACTTGAGGGATGACAGAGATAGGTGTTTATTTATTCAATTGCTCGATTATTCCAAACTTTTGCCCTTGAGAAACAAAAAAACTTTTGAGCATATCCCATTTTTGATCACAATAGTCTATTTCATGAGTTTGGGATGAACTGTAATAATATTTATGACAATGAAAGCATATCTCAATATATTCGGTTACTTTACCCTTACTATCCATAAATAAAATAGCATTTGCAGGCATATAACACTTTACCCCCGGGTTGGCGTAGTCATCAGGCTGTTTTATTGGTTTCCTGGCTACGTTATACATAATGTCCGTTAAAGAGTCAATCGCTCTTTTAGACAGATCGCGCATTTCTATTACCCTACAATAATTTATAAAAAAATTACTCTTTGCCATTGGCGAAAATACCTGCATAGTATCCTCTGCGGGTATATGATCCAAGGCACTTATTGTTCCAGGTTCTGTTATATGGATGAGCACATTTTCGCCTTGATGATAAGATATTAGGCGAACATTTACAGCTTTGGAAAAGGGAAAAAATGTACGCCGCTCATTAGCATTAAAGCGGTACTGGTAAGAGCAATCATTATAGCCTTCGTAGTACCGTCGTACTCTTGGTGCCTTAAACACCTTGCCTTGTCCTAAAACAATACATGGAAGGATGATAAAAGTTATCAGCAAAAGCTTTTTCATTCGTTGTTTATAGTTTTAGGGTCAGCTCCATACTTAATACCTTGTGACAAAAAATACTTTCGTAACAGTTCGTATTTATTATCACAGTATTCAATCTCCGCTACCTTGGAAGAACTCCAGAAATGGTGCATACAGCTAAAGCATACTTCCAAATATTGAGTGACATTACCTTTACTATCTATAAATAATACAGCGTTCCTGGGTTCATAGCAACTTGCTCCATTTATAATAGTAAAAGTCGGCTTTTTCACAGGTGTATAACCAACGTTGTACAATATATCTGTCAATGAATCTATCCCGGCAACGTTAAGGGTCTTTATCTCTTTTATTTTTCGGAAGTTCAAATAATATTTATTCTTTGCCATCGCGGTCAGAACCGATACCGTATCCCGCTCCGATTTATCGCCGCTTATGATCTTACCCTTTTCACCGTATATAACCGCATCAGGTCCAAATATCTCAGCCTGGTAAGAAATTAGTTTTATAGTAACAGCTCCACTAAACGGGAAAAAGGCACGTCGTTGTTTGGCATTGTATTTATTTTGGTGAAAACATTGACTATGTTTCTCTGCAAAAACATTTTCTTCTTTTGTAAAAGGATGTGGTAGTGGCGCAGGGAGACGGCTTTGCTTCTGCGCAAATGACAGAGATGGAAAAACAAGCGCAAAAAGAAGTAACAGAAGAGTTCTTTTCATTATTCAGGTTTATCAACCCAATATAAAATAAAAAAAAGCCAAAACCTGCTTTTGGTTTTGACTTTTGAATTTTTCCTTTTGACTTACTCTTACAACATCCCGCCATCAACAGGGATAACCTGCCCGGTGATATAGGCTGCCATGTCTGACGCCAGGAACACGCAGGCATTGGCTACGTCGGCTGTTTCGCCGGCACGTTTCAACGGTATAGCTGCTGTCCATCCTTCTACCACTTTAGGGTCTAAAACATCAGTCATTTCTGTGCGGATAAAGCCCGGTGCAACTACGTTGGTACGGATATTACGTGAGCCTAACTCTTTAGCTACCGATTTTGAGAAACCAATGATACCTGCTTTTGAGGCTGCATAATTAGCCTGGCCGGCATTACCCTGCACCCCTACTACCGAACTCATGTTGATGAACACACCTTTACGGGCTTTCATCATAATTTTTGAGGCGGCCTTGGTAACATTGAATATTGATTTAAGGTTTACGTTCAGCACCTCGTCCCATTGCTCCTCGGTCATGCGCATCAACAGGCCGTCTTTGGTGATACCGGCATTGTTTACTACAATATCCAATGTACCAAAATCGGCAACAATATCGTTGATCAGTTTTTCGGCTTCGTCAAATTTCGAGGCATCACTGCGGTAACCTTTTACCTGCGTGCCAAAGCTTTGCAGTTCCTGCTCAAGTGCCTGGCCTTTTTCAACAGACGATAAATATGTAAAGGCAACATTAGCGCCATGCTCAGCAAATTTCTCGGCTATGGTGCGTCCTATTCCTTTTGATGCACCTGTAATAAGTGCGGTTTTTCCTTCAAGTAATTTCATAATTTAAGTATGAGTTTTTCGAGTGCGTGAAGGTAAGGAATTAACAGGAAAGTCGGAAAGAATTAGTCTATAGCCAGCGACTACGATTTATATGAGCGGCCCTAAAAAGCAATTCCACAGGAGAAAGGCCATCCTGTGGAATTACTTTTTTAGTTGATCAATTGCTAAAAACTAAACACCAGGGGCGTACCCTGTGTACCATCGGCGCAAATTGGGGTTATCCTGCTGTTACCGCCACAGCCACCGGGGCCAAGCGGGAATGTTACCGTTGTAGTAGTACTATTTACGGTGAAACTTGAACCGGTAGCACAAAAATAATTACCACCGCAATTGTAAGTACTGGCCGCGCCGCCGGTTATGGCAAATACAACAGTTACTGTGTTTGCGGCATAGTTATACGTTTTTGATGTAATGCTTTGAACAACCGTACCACATGCAAATTGTTGCTTAGGGTTATCTTTTACAGTGGCTGCTTTTGCAACCGGCTTTATTAGCGTAAATGAATAAACTATCACCAAAACAAGGCTCAACGCTAAGCCGTAGATCAATTTTTTTTTCATCTTTTTAATGTTTACTGGTTAATGATTATGTTTTAATTATTTGCTGTGCTATTAAAAGCCAATGGTTTGATACCCGCCTAACGATCCGTCGGCACAATAAGCTCTTATTACCAATGTACCGCCGGTACATGCATACGGGATAGTAATTGTTGTACCGTAAGTTACCGTTGTACTTATACTTGGTACAGAGCATTTGTAATAGCCGCCATAATCATAATGATGGGGGGTGTTTACTCCGGTCCAGCCTATAGTTACTGTCCAGCCATCGTTAGATATGACATGAGCATTGGTAACACCCGCGCTACAGGCAAATGCCGTTTTAGGCTTGGCAGCAACTTTTTTGGGAGGAGTGTGGATAAGGGTGAATGAATAAATACACACAAGGATTAACCCGGCCAGCAGTGTGGCTAAAATGCTTTTTTTCATAATGTTAGGTTGTTTAATTGGTATTAGCTAATCTAAATCAAAAGAAATTAACTACAAAGACAACCCACCTGCTATATTTAAACAATTGTTAATAATTTAATCATTGGGAAATATCGTTTCCGCCCTTATCGGTGCTGTCCCCTATAAGCCATCATACAAGAAACCATATTTAATACATGTCTAAATGTTGTTGATGACAACACCAACAAATGTCAAAAATAATTACCACCGCAATTTTAAGTACTGGCGGCACCACAGATTACAGCGAATACAACAGTTACTGTGTTTGCAAAATGTAAGCGTAAACGCTTACGAACGCAAATTTTTATGATTCAAATTAAAATGAATAGTTATTGATAGCAATGGTTAAGATAATAACTATATAAAAAACAATCCATACCGTTCTAAAAGCGTTAAATAAATAAACATCAAGGATTTTTCTTGTATGGCCTTTTCCTTTTTCAATTAAATGTTTTCTTACTTCCTCATTAATATTAAAATTTGCCCAGTACTCTTCAAAATTGAACAGCTCCGGATGCTTTTTATCTTGTTCGCGAACGTTTTTCTGATAAACTTTAAAGGCTGTAAGGATTTGCTGATCTTTGGGTAAAGCTTTTTCATGCTCGATTATCCTGTTTTGAAAATGATTAACATCTTCTCCTCTTGCCCTAATCAAGTTCCCCATAACTTTAAGAGAGTAAAACGCAAGCGCACTTATTGCAATTAAGATAAATAGGGCCAAAATTAATTTTTTATCATCCTCTATTGTTAATGTTGACAGCGAAACATATGCTCCTAAAGCAATTAAAATTGATTGTATTGTTAAGTGAAAATTTCTGTACGATTGAAGCAGATTATCCTGATAGTTTGCACCATCCCAAAGCCTCGAAAGAATTTCACTTTGTTGGTTGTCCTTTTTATTCATCTTAATAAAAGTACTAAAATAAATTTCACCTTATCAACTTCATTTTACAACCCCTCCCTGTAATCCTTCTGCAAATCCAACAAACATTTGGCGCACAGGCAGCCATCGTACAATTCGCTTACGTACTGTACCTCATTAATACTTAATTGCACGGTACTGCACTGGCACTTGGTGAATGAATTTGCTTTACATTCAAAGGGTGCGCTACAGCGGTCGCAGTGGAGTATTTCGTGTTTGGGGGATATGAGCATATTTGGAATCAAAAGTTATCAATCTAATAACTTTTCAATTAGCTTATCTATCATTGTAGAATCGAAATTATGCATTGACATTGTACGTACATGCATAACGTGATCTCTACCAAATTCGTATTCATTGAAAAAATCTGGAATATCTATTGCGTATTCCCCGGACCTATAGTTACGATTTAATGCTGAGTCAGTAAACCAAACACACTCCCAGGTTCCATATAAATCTTCATCCTCTTCCTTCCTTAATAGCAAATTATATCCTAAATTTTTATCTAAAATAGCTTTCCCGACTAATACTACATTATCTACTTCTACAATGGACTTTTGATATTCTTGAATAATAAAGCCATACCGTTGTTTTTGATTTTCAAAAAACATCTTTTTCCGTCTTTCTAAAAATTCTGAAATATAATCAGTTGAGTAAAATGAGATTGTAAATGACCTATTCAAAAAAGTAACATACAATTTTCTGGGTGATTGATTATATGAAATTTTTTCTCTTTCTAATGAAGTATTCAATTTATCTATATGGTCGATGTATCTTTGAAAAATATTATTTACTGAATAGTTTATGAAATTTTCTTTTTCATTTTTTGCGAATTTCTCTCTTTCCAATTTTAATTGTTTTTGGTTTGCTTCAGAAATTTTTTGTTGAGCTTTTAACAATAATTCAGTATTAACACTTAGTTCAGTTTGTACATTTTGATTCTTTAGCGATTCCAAAATATTAACAATCTCTGCTAAATTTTTGTATCTGTCTGTTGGTCTTTTGCTTGTCATTTTATAAATCATCTCCTCAAGCTTTATGGGAATGTTTGATCTATATGCTTTTAGTTCTGGCAAGTTTTGAAATAAGTGCTGATCTCGGTAATCAATATCGTTAGGCCCCTTAAATGGTAACTGCAATGTTAGAATTTCAAAAAATATTATTCCCATTGAATAAATGTCCATTGCAACTGTACTTGAATCGAATGTCCACGTTTCAGGTGCCATATAAGGATAAGTACCCCAGCCTTTAAAGGTTTGAGCTCGTGTTTTTACATTTATGTATTTAGACAACCCAAAATCACAAATCATTAATCGGTTACCATCTTTCAATATATTCTCAGGCTTTAGGTCTCGATGTATAGCATACGTATGAGCATAATTAATTGCATTAGCTATTTGCAACATATATTCAATTACGGTTTCAAGAGGTAGAAGAGATTTCTGCAATTTTAAATAATCTCGAAAACTGCCACCACTGATAAACTCCATTATAGAGTAGAACCATGATTCGCCATTAACTTCAACTTGGCCTGTATAATAAGTTTTTATAATATTACTATGACTTAATTTAGAGGCAATATCAAATTCTTGTTCAAATAAATCTTTATTTGACGCATCAACTTGTATAATTTTAATTGCAACTCTAATGTTATTTATAGTATCATTAGCTAAATAGATGTCACCCATACCACCTCTTTGATAGTGTTCAATATCTTGATATTGCTCTTTTTTATCTGGGCCGTCTAATTTTTTAAAAGTCATATGTATAATTTTTTAACAAAAGAGACCGATAAGTCTCCTCACCGGTCTCCTATAATTATGTAATATTAGGCAATACTTATGCAGAGCAGGTAACGCATCCTTCTTCCATAGAGCAGCTTGGTCCGGCCGGCATTTCTGCTTCGCTGCTATCTGCAACAACTTCCGGGATAACGGCTTCCATGTTTTTGCCGCCCTGGTTCTCAACCGTAAATTTAACCGCCTGCGATGCCGCCTGTGTACGCAGGTAATACATACCTGTTTTAAGGCCTTTCTTCCATGCGTAGAAGTGCATTGAAGTAAGTTTAGATGCATTTGGCGAGTTAATGAACAGGTTAAGTGATTGCGACTGGCAGATATAAGCCCCCCTATCGGCAGCCATATCAATGATGTTACGCATCTTAATTTCCCAAACAGTTTTGTAAAGCTCCTTGATATCGGCAGGGATCTCTGCAATATCCTGGATAGAACCGTTAGCGGTGATGATCCTGTCTTTCATGTTGTTTGTCCACAAGCCACGGTCAACAAGGTCACGCAATAAGTGTTTGTTCACAATAACAAACTCTCCGCTTAATACACGGCGGGTGTAAATGTTTGAGGTATATGGCTCAAAACACTCGTTGTTACCCAATATTTGTGATGTTGACGCGGTTGGCATAGGCGCTACTAACAGCGAGTTACGCACACCATGGTTCATTACATCAAGGCGAAGGTTTTCCCAATCCCAACGGGTGCTGGCTGGTTTAACATCCCAAAGGTCGAACTGGAACTTACCTTCAGACAGCGGCGAGCCTTTAAAGGTTTCGTAAGCGCCGTCTTTAATGGCCAGGTCTTTTGAAGCCGTCATGGCTGCAAAGTAAATGGTCTCAAATATCTCTTTGTTCAGTTGTTTTGCTTCATCGCTCTCAAACGGTAAACGCAGCAGGATAAAGGCATCTGCCAAACCTTGCACACCTAAACCAATTGGGCGGTGGCGCAGGTTAGAGTACTCTGCCTCTGCAACAGGGTAATAGTTGTTATCAATTATCTTGTTCAGGTTAAGGGTAGCCTGATAAGTTACTTCGTACAGTTTAGCGTGGTCAAACTCACCGTTAATTACATAACGTGGCAGGGCCAGCGAAGCCAGGTTACAAACCGCTACTTCTTTATCAGAAGTGTACTCCATAATTTCGGTACAAAGGTTCGAGCTTTTTATAGTACCAAGGTTTTTCTGGTTCGATTTTGCATTGGCAGCATCTTTATACAACAGGTATGGCGTACCGGTTTCAACCTGGGCATCAAGTACAGCAAACCAAAGCTCCTGCGCTTTGATGGTTTTACGGCCGCGGCCTTCTTTCTCGTAACGCTCGTACAATGCTTCAAACTCGGCGCCGTGGCAATCAGCCAGTCCCGGTGCTTCGTGCGGGCAAAATAGTGTCCATTCTTCGTTAGCTTCTACGCGGCGCATAAACAAGTCAGATACCCAAAGGGCGTAGAACAAGTCGCGGGCGCGCATTTCTTCTTTACCGTGGTTTTTACGCAGGTCTAAAAATTCAAATATATCTGCATGCCATGGCTCCAGGTATATAGCGAAAGCGCCTTTACGCTTGCCGCCGCCCTGGTCTACATAACGTGCGGTATCGTTAAATACCTTAAGCATCGGGATGATACCATTGCTGGTACCGTTTGTACCGCTGATGTACGAGCCTGTAGCCCTTACATTATGGATGCTTAAACCAATACCACCCGCGCTTTGCGAGATCTTGGCAGTTTGTTTAAGGGTATCGTATATACCTTCAATACTGTCATCTTTCATGGTTAACAAAAAGCATGACGACATTTGAGGTTTTGGTGTACCGGCGTTAAACAAAGTTGGTGTAGCATGTGTAAACCAGCGCTCGCTCATCAGGTGGTATGTTTTGATAGCGCTTTCTACATCTTCTTTGTGGATACCGATTGACACGCGCATAAATAAATGCTGCGGGCGCTCGGCTATTTTACCGTCGATTTTTAACAGGTACGATTTTTCGAGGGTTTTAAAACCAAAGTAATCGAAACCAAAATCGCGGTCGTAAATAATGCTGCTGTCTAACAGTTCGGCATTGTCGCGGATGATCTGGTAAACATCATCAGCCAGTAAAGCGGCGTTTTTACCGGTTTTTTTGTCAACGTACTCATACATACGTTTCATGGTTTCAGAGAACGATTTTGTGGTGTTTTTGTGGAGGTTAGACACCGCAATACGCGAGGCAAGCAAAGCATAATCAGGGTGTTTGGTAGTTAACGATGCTGCCGTCTCGGCTGCAAGGTTATCCAGTTCGGAGGTGGTAACACCATCAAACAAACCCTCAATTACTTTTTTTGCTACATCTATTGGGTCAACCAGTTTAAACCCATAGCACAGCTTCTCTATACGAGCTGTGATCTTGTCGAACTTAACCGACTCTCTTCTACCGTCTCTTTTTAATACGAACATTTTGCCACCTCCTTATTCCCTGCACCGGCAGGGGATTGTTTAATATATTTAATTACTTAGTTTCTATTTTTGGGGATTTCACCGATTGGGATGATTTCACCGATTTTATTGTTTGTGATTTTGATTAGTTTTCAACCAATCTCCGCTCACTACTCTCCACTCACCAAACGCTAAAAATCCTCGTCTAACGAGAATGATTTGTTTTCTGCAGTGCCATTCAATACACCGCTTTTCTGGTAGTCGCCAACGCGTTTTTCAAAAAAGTTGGTTTTACCCTGCAGGCTTATCATTTCCATAAAATCAAAAGGGCATGATACATTGTAAACTTTTGGATATCCCAACTCGTCCAGCCATCTGTCTGCCACAAACTCAATGTACTGGCTCATCATTTTCGCGTTCATGCCTATCAGGCTCACCGGCAGCGCATCATTAACAAATTCTTTTTCTATCTCTACCGCATCGGTAATAATTTTTGTTGCGGCCGCTGTGCTCAATTTGTTATCAAGCATTTTGTATAGCAGGCAGGCAAATTCACAATGTGAACCCTCATCACGCGATATCAGCTCATTACTAAAGGTTAAGCCCGGCATCAAGCCACGTTTTTTCAACCAAAATATAGAACAGAAACTACCCGAGAAGAAAATACCCTCTACTGCTGCAAATGCTACCAAACGCTCGGCAAAAGTTCCGTTATTTATCCAGCGCAGCGCCCACTCGGCCTTTTTACCTACACATGGTACGGTATCAATAGCATGGAAAAGGCGGTCTTTTTCCACTGGATCTTTTATATAAGTATCAATTAATAATGCATAGGTTTCTGAGTGGATGTTTTCCATCATGATCTGGAAACCGTAAAAACAACGCGCCTCCGGCAACTGCACCTCGCTCATAAAGTTGATAGCCAGGTTCTCGTTCACAATACCATCGCTTGCTGCAAAGAATGCCAGGATGTGCGATATAAAATGCCTCTCGCCATCATTCAGGCTTTCCCAATGCTTCATATCGTCAGACAGGTCAATCTCTTCGGCTGTCCAAAAGCTGGCTTCTGCTTTCTTGTACATTTCCCAAATAGCGGGATATTTAATTGGGAGGATCACAAAGCGATCTTTGTTCTCTTTTAATAGTAATTCGGTTTCCTCTGCCATACTGACGACTTCTTTATATTTATGTATAAATTATTACCCTGTTAACCTACCGCTGAACTGCTTTTGTACCGAGCCGACAATAGACAGGTGTACCATGCGAGTTTTTTACTTAAAATGCGAAATTTGCTTTTCTGCATTTATTAACCCACTTTTCACACCCTCACTAATCGTTTCTAAACTATTTTTTAGTTGCACATTAGCCCATGTTTTACCATGGTCTTTCTTTTCTGTCTCGATAGAACTATCGATAACATAGATAGCGTTAAAAGAACTTGTAATTCAAAGATAGGGCAAGTGTTGATTGTATGTTAGTCTAAGTTTTTAACATCACCTATAAGTTGTCCACACTTTACCTCACTTCATTAAAATTATTGTGCCATGACAAAAAAATCAATCTGTTATGGAACAAGGTTTTACAAATGTTTTAGATGTTAATTTGGTACAAATAAAATAAAAAACCAGAAACGCTTGCAGGATATAAACATGTTCTCAACAAGCCTAAAACCCAGCGGAATACTTAAGGTAAAAGGGTCTGAAAAGGCAGTTTTTACACGACGAAAACTTAACAAATAGTGACTGATTTTTTAACAAACCAACATGTGGAAAAAGAAAAAATCCCTGCCGAAAAATCGGCAGGGATTTAATTTTTTCGAGCCTTGCAACGCTGCCTTCCTGACTTATTTTTTCAGTTCGTCAACCGGTACAAATTTCATGGAAACCGAGTTTACGCAATGCCTGGTATTTTTTGGGGTAAGATACTCGCCCTGAAAAACGTGCCCCAGGTGTGCGCCGCAATTGGCACAAAGTATTTCGGTGCGGCGGCCATCCGCGTCGGTTTCTCGCCTTACCGCGCCGGGTATCTCATCATCAAAGCTTGGCCAGCCGCAGTGCGACTCAAATTTTGATTCGGATGTGTACAGCGGCGTATCGCAACGTTTACATACATAAACACCTTCGGCCTTATTGTCCAGCAGCGCGCCGGTAAACGGGCGCTCGGTTCCTTTATGCAATATGATATATTCTTCTTCGGGGGTTAATTGATTGTATGCCATTTTAATTAGTGAATTATGGAGTTTGTGAATTAGCGATTTAGATGGATATCACCTTCCTTCTATATAAATATACGACAATTTGTGGGCAGATTTTGTTTGTATGGAAGATGTTTACACGAGGTTGACAAGCTCTAAATCCCTGTCGTGAGCAGGCTCGTGGATATAGCATAACTTCAGCTTTCAGCTGAACTATAAGCCGAAAGCTTACCTAATGCAACCCACCAGTTACACTGTGCTAAATTCGCGGGAGTGATCAAATAGGTTTTATTTAACAAACGTAATATGATACTCTTGTATCAGCGCAGGGTTCTCGGGTGTTAGGGTGAACCGCACTTTTATATTTCCCCTTTCGCCCTTCATCATAAAATAACCGCGCAGGTTATTTTCGGCCACTACCTCGCCTATGCCGGTTATGTTGCCTGCCCGGTTAAAAACTTCGGTTGCCTCAACTTTTAGCTTATCGGGGAAGTAATCCATAAAAAAGTTATCGGCAAAAATGCCTGTTGCCTGCGGGTTATCCCAGTTGGGCAACAGCTTTACCAGTTCATTACGCCGCCGGGTCAAGATGTTTGATGCAAGCAATGTGCGCGGCTTTACACCCGATAATGTTAGCAATGTATCTAAAACCATATTATTTACAGCGCCTGCATTGGCGTAAGTAAGGTTGGCGAATGATACAATGCCCACGCCATAGTCGGGCATAATATTCCATTGGCTGCCAAAGCCGGGCAAACCGCCGGTATGGCCAACATAAACCCGGTTATCACAATCCTTTGCCCAGCGCAGCCCGTAAGCATAAGCAGATACCGTTGGACAGTGCCTGCCATTGGGCGTTTTGGCATTTGCCGTTAAATAATTTATATCCCATGGATATTGCATTTCGCGTACCGAACTACGTTTCACCGGCCCGGTTTCGACATCATCTCTTGCAGGCCAGGCGTCCATATGCACAGCCATATATTTGCTAAAATCTTCAATAGTGGTGATCAGTCCACCCATTGCACCGTAAGCGCCATCGTGCAGCATAGGTTGAAGCACCCATTTGCCATCAAGCCATCGGTAGCCAAGGGCAAGCTGTTCTTTGGGCACATTGGTGTACTCCCAATAAGTGTGCGTCATGCCCAGGGGTTTTAAAATAGTATCGGTAATATACTGCTCGTAGGTTTTGCCCGATACCTTTTTGATGATGTACCCCAATGTGGCAAAGCCCAGGTTGCTATACTCATACCCCTGCCCCGGATTGGTAGAGAACGATACGCCATTCTTATAAATGGCCAGCAGTTCATCATCACTGACGGCTAACTGGCGGTCGCCCCATGGGTTATCTTCCGGGTAGCCCGCCGCATGGGTAAGTAAGTGGCGAATGGTTACCGGCGTAGCATCCTTAGTAAGATACTTATTGTTCTTCATCTCGGGGATGTAGAGGTAAGCCGGGTCATCCAGTTTTAGCTTGCCCGCATCGCGCAGCTTTAATATAGCCATAGCGGTGAGGCTTTTGGTCATGGAGGCTATCCTAAAAGCCGACTTTGGGGTAGCCGGTGTCTTTTCTTCCAAATGGCTATAACCCAGGCCAACACTGTGCACCAGTTTACCATCAACCACAATACCATAAGCCATACCCGGAAAATTATTGGCAAGCGCATACTTTTTATAAATGGAATCGATAACCGGGAAAGTTGCCTCAATTTTTCTGAGCCTGTCGGGATCGGTAAAGGTGGCGGGTTTGTATTGGGCGAAGGTTGTGGTGGATATAAGCAGGAAAAGGATAAGATACTTTTTCATGGCGGTGGATTTTGTCTGGACCGGAATGAAACGAATTTAAGGATTTTAAGATTGATCCACCCTTCCCCGACTTACTTATCGTGGGTAAATGAACGAATTGTTTCTATATCTATATTATCACCATTAAAACTGCTTACTGTAAAAATGTTTCTGTCCGGCATGATCGTTATAAATGAAAACTCTGTTATTTTATTATCATTAGATTTTATGTAAAAATAAGATTGCCCACCATCTTTATTCCATTTAAAATAAGGCTTATATAACCGGTCTTTTTTTATCGCTGCTTCAACATTAGCAAATATTTGTTCCGAATGTTCTTTATTACTTTTAAAGCTTAGTTTTTTATATAGTTTTATTTGCCTCATAAATTTATCGAACTTTGGATTACCCCATGTGCCTTTTTCCCTAATCTTATTCATCATTTCTTCGGTAATATCAGTACTACGATACTCCGGTTCGCTGTTGTAAGATTTAAAATATATATCTATTATGCTGCCTGATGATGCAGGTGATGGGGTATCCTGGCTAAATGATACATTGGCGGTTAAGAGTAGTATGCTTACGAATAAAATAACCTTCTTCATATTTTTTATTTTAATGGTTTAATATCTAACAGAATATCTTTTGACTCATTTAAGTTGTCATAACCCTGATCAAGTGCCTCTGCAACGTATATCAGGTCGGCTTCAACTTGTTTGCTAAGAACTATATCTTTTTCAGCCTGAACGCGATTGTAATAATTTAGTCCCCATAAAAAACCTGCTGTTATTACAATAACGCTTGCAGCTATTTTAGTAAGAGTAAGTTTAAAAGCGCCGTTACTTTTGCCGCTATGTTCTATAGGCTTGGGGGCTATACTTTGCGCTTTTTCAATTACCTTAAACCAGTTGTAATTCTCTTCTAAGTTTTTATCCTGATTTGTCGCTAAATACTTCTTTATTATTTTTTCTTCCTCAAGTGTTGTTTCTGCTTTCCAATATTTTTCGAGCAGTAATACTATTTTATCTTGTTCCATTCATTTTACTTTTTATATACTGCCTTCCTCTGTATAAATACACCTTAACCTGTGCTTCAGTTATATTAAGTATTTCTCCAATTTCCCTGTATTCCATTTCTTCAATCTCACGCAAATACAAAATATCCCGCTGCATTGCCGGCAATTGACTGGTTAGACTGTAGAACTGTAGTCTTAGGTCTGCTAACCTCATGTTAATATCAGTTGCATTCTCGAATGGATGGTCGCTAATTTCATCAAGTTGCAGATGTGGTTGTTTGCTTTTCTTAACATTATTCAAAAAAGCATTCCGTTGCATCCGCATAGCATAGGCTTCAAAATTCTTCCATTCGGACCATTCGCTTCTCAGTTCCCATAATTTTAACAAGGTTTCCTGGAAAAGGTCATCTGCATCATTAACATCTTTTGTTAGGGAAAGCGCAAAACGGTAAAGCTTTGGCCTGCAACTTAAAAATTGTTTATAATGCAAATTCTCCATTGGTTTTATAGGAGACAAAAATCAGCTGCTAAAAGTTACATTTATTTTAAAATAGGATTGGCCCATAACAAAAAATCCCGGCCAAACGTTTGGCCGGGATCCTTTTATAAATATTTATAACTATATTTTCTTGAACTGTATTACCGTTACAGCTTTTGCATAATTGGTGCTACTACCACCCGGTTGCTCAAAAGTCCAGGTCATAGCACTTGAACCACTAAATGCAAGCTCAAAAGATTCACTGCTGACGTTTAGCATTGTCTTGTTACCAACAGTGGTAATATTGTAAGCATAATTGTCGCCCTCAGTACCCAAAAGACGAAGCGTTGTATTATCTAATTGATACTTGCCCCCTTTGCCTTCATCCTGATCTTCAGTTTTAACAACCTTACCCGAGGCATCATAATAAGTAACGGTTGTACTTTGTATTTCCCAGGTGCCAATAATTTGCTTTTTTGTATCAGCCAGTTTATCTTCAGGGGTTTTATCTTTTTTACACCCTAAAAACAACACCGATAAACTCATAAATAAGAGAAGTAATTTTGTTTTCATGATTAGTTTGTTTTAGCTGATCGTAGTTTTATGATTAAAGCATTGAGTATGTAAAACCGGTTAAATATTAAAACAGGTTTTAATATTGCTTTATTTTTTGGTAAGCTGTATAACGGTTATAGCTTTTGCATAACTGAGGTTACCACCACCCTGCTCCTCCGAGGTCCAGGTCATAGTAACCGAGTTGCTAAAGGCAAGCTTAACAGTGTTATTTCTAATGTTTAGCATTATATCATTACCAACATTGGTAATATTGTACGCATAACTGTCGCCTTCAGAGCCCAAAAGACTAATCATTGTGCCATCCAATTGATATTTGTACCCTTTGTTGTATTCCTGATTTTCGGTGTTGATAACCTTACCCGAGGCATCATAATAAGTAACGGTTGTACTTTGTATTTCCCAGGTACCAATAATTTGTTTTTTGGAATCGGCCAGTTTATCTTCAGGTGCTTTATCTTTTTTACACCCTACAAATAATACCGATAAACCCATAAATAAGATAAGTAATTTTGTTTTCATGCTTAATTTATTTTCCTTTCACAACATAATTACTCCTAAAATGTTTATACATATAATAAAAAGAAAATATAAAACATTCAAAGAAACCTTGCTACTATAGTACCCTGTAAAAATGGCATCCTGCAGAAACGAAAAAATCCCGGCCGAATATTCGACCGGGATTTCCCTATATCTTGAATCTTGATTTTACCTCTTGATTCTATTTCAATTTAGCTAATTCTTCAGCCATAGCAGCGCCAATCTCAGCTGGCGATTCTACCACACGGATGCCACACTCAGCCATGATCTTCATTTTCGCAGCAGCAGTATCATCGGCACCGCCAACAATTGCACCTGCGTGGCCCATACGGCGGCCCGGAGGCGCGGTTTGGCCCGCAATGAAACCAACAACCGGTTTTGTACCAAATTCTTTGACCCAACGTGCGGCATCAGCTTCCATACCACCACCAATTTCACCTATCATGATGATACCGTGTGTGTCTGGGTCGTTCATTAATAATTCAACAGCTTCTTTGGTAGGGGTACCAATAATTGGGTCGCCACCAATACCAATAGCGGTAGTGATACCTAAACCGGCTTTAACAACCTGGTCAACCGCCTCGTAAGTAAGCGTACCCGATTTTGAAACCACACCAACATTACCTTTTTTGAAAATAAAGCCCGGCATAATGCCAATTTTGCTTTCATCCGCAGTAATAATACCGGGGCAGTTAGGGCCAATAAGGCGGCTATCTTTATCGGTTAAATATTCTTTTACCTGTATCATATCCTTTGTAGGGATACCTTCGGTAATACATACAATAACTTTAATACCGGCTTCGGCAGCTTCCATAATGGCATCGGCACCAAAAGCAGGAGGTACAAAAATAATAGATACATCGGCACCGGTTTGGTCAACCGCGTCTTTAACGGTATTAAAAACAGGCCTGTCTAAATGGCTTTGGCCACCTTTACCCGGTGTAACACCACCAACAAGTTGGGTACCGTACGCAATCATTTGCTCTGCATGATAAGTACCTTCTTTACCGGTAAAACCTTGTACTATAACTTTAGAATTTTTATTTACGAGAACGCTCATCGGCTTTTTAGTTTTTGTATGGCAAAGCTAAAAAAAAAATCGCCCCCTAACTGCTTAATGGGTTAATTTTTCAAAAATTACATTTTATGGATGATATGATTTGTTTAACCACAGAATGCACTGAGGTTTTCACAGAGAGGCACAGAGGATTATTACCACAAAAGCGCAAAGGCCTGTAAACTGTTTATTCAAAAAACTTTGTGTTCTCTGTGTTTTCCCTCTGTGCACTCTGTGGTAAAAAAACAACTATTAGCCACTGTTAAAATGTGTTAAACGGCATCTGCCATAACATTGCAGTTACTATTTTTATATAACATATGAAATACCTGTTACTGATACTATTAACACTATGCTGCATTAATGCAAGCGCACAACTTGTTACCGGTATTGTTGTTGATAAAAACACCCGCAAGCCTGTTGAGTATATTCTTGTATCGGCATCAACCACCAACACCATGACCAGCGAGCTTGGTAGCTTTACACTTAAAATAACCAGGGTTACCGATACCCTCCGCATAAAAACTTTGGGTTATAAACCCTATACCCGATTGATAAGCCCATGGAGTGGCCGCCTGAAAATGATAGAGCTTGAGCCGCAACCTATTAAGCTAAACGAAGTAGCCATTTTAGCAAAAAGAAACTACCTGCGCGATTCTGTAAACAACCGTAAACAGTTTGCCAAAGAGTTTGCTTTTAAAGGTCCGAAGCTTCCCGATATTATGCGCCCCACGGCCACCAATGTACCATTTGCATGGGTTTCTGTTGATGTGTTATCGCTATTCAGGCTTATGGGCAAAAAGAAAAGTCCGCAATACCGGTTACAGCAAACCATGCTGCGTTACGAGCGCGAAGACCATACCAACCAACGTTTTACACGTAAACTGGTAGCGGGAGTTACCGGACTGCAGGGCGATACACTAAACGATTTTATGAACGAATACCGCCCCACCCCCGCCCAGATTGACGTTATGACCGATTACAACCTGGTATTTTTTATTAAGGACAGTTTTAGAAAATTCAAAGAAAACCCCGCCAGGGCAAAGCCAACCAAGCCCAATTTTAAAATGGATACTACATTAAATTGATTGAGGACTATCCAAAAATCCCCCCTTTAGGAGGCTTGGGGCAAACTCTTTCTCGCTTTTCGCCACCACTATAGTAGCAACCCCGTTACCTATCACATTAGTGATAGCGCGCGCCTCGCTCATAAACCTATCTACGCCCAACAATATAGCCACCCCTTCTACCGGGATAACCTTAATAGCTGCCAGGGTTGATGTAAGCACTATAAAGCCACTGCCGGTTACGCCTGCCGCCCCTTTTGAGGTGATCATAAGGATGCCAATAATAGTAAGCTGCTGCTCGATAGAAAGATCGATATGGAACACCTGCGCCAAAAATATGGTAGACATGGATAGGTAAATGGTAGTCCCATCCAGGTTAAAGGAATATCCTGCAGGGATTACCAAACCTACTACCGATTTTGAGCACCCAAATTTTTCCAGCTTTTCCATCATCCCAGGCAGGGCCGATTCTGATGAGGAGGTACCCAGTACGATCAGGATCTCTTCTTTAATATGTTTAAGATATTGCCACAGGCTAAATTTAAACAGGTAGCAGGTAATGTTGAGTACTACAAAAATAAACAGGAACATGGTGAGGTACACCGAGCCCATTAACAAAGCAAGGGGTTTAAGCGTCGCCAGTCCGTAAGTGCTGATGGTATAGGCCATGCCGCCGAAAGCACCGATCGGGGCCACCTTCATCACTATCTTCATGATGTTGAAGAACACTTTAGAGAGCTTATCGAATAGGGTAATTACCGATTGCCCTGCCTCTCCCATCCGGCTTAAGCCGAAACCAAACAGTATGGCAAAGAATAAAATTTGAAGGATATCGCCCTCTGTAAAAGCTTTAAATACATTCCCGGGGATGATGTGTGTAATAAAATCGCCCCATTTCATTTCGGATGCTGCTTTTTGATAAGTGGCCAGTTTAGCAGCATCAACCTTAACGTGGTTATTAATAAAGTTGGCGCCAGGTTTTATAATATTAGCTACAGCTACGCCGATTATAAGCGCCAGGGTAGTAACCAGTTCAAAATACAACAGGGCTTTACCACCAACACGGCCAACCTTTTTCATGTCGCTCATGTTTGCAATACCCAGCACTATGGTAAAGAAGATAATAAAAGGTATGAGTAAGGTTATCAGTTTGATAAATATCTGGCTGATCAGTTGCGCGGTGGGCGCAAATCCTTTAAAATACAGCCCAACTACAACGCCTAATATAATGGCGATAATGACCTGGAAGGTTAGGTTACTGATTAGGCGTTTCATCCAAACAATTATACGATTATTTATAAACAACTTACGGCCGTGTTAAAAAAGCAAAATTGAAGCAAATGCGTACCTTGTATTTTACAGCAGGAAGCTCACTCAGGTTTGCTGACGATGCCATTGGCTATGATAAGATAAATAAGATGTTTAAGTAATGAGAATAAAGAACCAGTAGTTAAGACACAAGACTGAAACGATACTAACTAAAAGGACCGATAACAGAAATAATCGGGCAGACATCGAAACACAAACCATATATGTTATGGGCTTTCTTGATTCCTGACTCTAAATATCTTGGCTCTTTATCTTAGATTTTCCCGTTCAACCCGTTATAGATCATCTGGCTTGCTAAAAAGGTAACCACTATAGCAAAAACCCAGCGCAACCAGCGCGATGATTTGGTATGAACCAAAATTTTAGATCCTGTCATCGCTCCAAAAAGCACCCCTATCACTACCGGCATAGCAATACCGGGGTCAATGTAACCACGTTGCAGGTAAACAACGGCACTTGCCGCAGCGGTTACACCTATCATAAAGTTACTGGTGGTGGTTGATACCTTGAAGGGGATCTTCATGATGGTATCCATCGCTATAACTTTTAAAGCACCCGAGCCTATGCCCAGCAAGCCTGATATTACACCCGCAAAAAGCATCATAAAAAAGCCACCTCCTACATGTGTTACACCGTATTCTATTTGTTCGCCATTACCGTTGGGGTAGCTGCCGTATAGCTTTAATTTGGCTGCCAGATATGTTGGTTTTGAGATAATGCTTTCTGCCTTTTTACGTAACGACATGAGTGCCGAAAAGATCAATATCACCCCAAATAAAACAGCAATATATTGTACTGGGATATAAACAGCTATCAATGCCCCTACCAACGCGCCCAGGGTGGTAGCTATTTCCAGGAACATACCCAGCCGTATATTGGTAATACCCTCTTTTACATATGCCGCGGCCGAACCGGATGACGTAGCAATAACCGACACCAATGATGCGCCAATAGCATAATGAATATCAACACCTAATAAAAGCGTAAGCAAGGGTATGATGACCACCCCGCCGCCAAGTCCTGTTAATGAACCCAGCAAACCCGCAAAATAGGCACCAATAAGTATAATTACTGTAAATACAATTACCGACATAAAGGCAATAAATGGTTTGAGCCGGTAAAAATAAGATAAGTTTTTTAGATGATTTGAAAGAAGTAATCCTATAGGATAAGTTATTTTATCCCGTTTACCTGCTTTATTGCTTTTAGTTGCGCATACAAAACCGCCTCATTAAAACCATGGGCGGCTTTAGGCACCAATATCAATTGTTTTGCAGGCGCTTTAATTTTAGCGAAATATGCTTTGGTTATCGCTGCCGGGGTTAAAATATCCTCTTCTCCCTGTACCAGGTAAACCGGGATATTAAACTGCCAATAATTTTTAGCAAAGTTGATGTCAGCCATCATAGGTTTAACCCCAAGCTTACTATCACCAACATAGTTTACGAATGAATAATCGTCACCATCCTCGCGGTTCTGATTATCTTTTGCATTATCATATTCGGGAGCCAATTTCCACCATGCATCCGGTGAAGGCGTTGAGGCCATACGCTCATATTTCTTGATTATCTTAAAGAGCTTGCCTGCGTCTCTGGCCGAAGCATAGGGAGGTGTATCTATCGCAGTCAGTATCTCTTTCGATTGCTCGTCATTAGTTTTTTTTACCAATGCTGATATTTTGGCGTAATCCCCTATAAGGTTGGCCAATGGCTCTACCACCTGCGAATGCCCAACATAGCCATTAAAAAGGTCGGGGCGCTTTACAGCCATCCCAACCGCCGGTATCGACCCCCACGATGTCCCGAACAGGGTTAACTTTTGCTTACCTAAATACTTAAGCATGTATTCGGCTACCTTTATGCCGTCGTCAACTATCTGGTCAACCGTAAGTGGGTTAGCTTTTAAATAGGCGGGGCTTAGTTCATCCGGCGCAGTACGGCCGTAGGTTTTGCCTGCACCACGCTGATCCCAGTGGATCAGTACAAAATCCTTCTCCCATTCCTTGTAAACATTATCAGCATAGGGCGACATGGTGCTGCCCGGCCCGCCATGCATAAACAGAATGGCAGGTTTTGTTTTATCGCCTGTAATAGTGATCCATTGTTCAATTCTATTAATGGTAATGAAACGCCTTTCGCGCAGTTGGTTACCCTGAGCCAATGTGTAAAGCGGCAGTATCAATAATAAAAGCAATGTATTCGCTTTACGGGCAATAAGGTTTTTCATAAGGTTGAGGTATGTTTATATGTATTGGAGCGTTAGGGGCGCCAATTGTTACGGTAGACATTAATCGATCTATTAATGCATAACCCCGAAGAAATATACCCAGGCAATAAAAAAGACCTGTAAGGGAATCCTGAACCAAAGGTAGTTTACCCCGGCGCCGCAAATATCAGGTTTCTCCAGGTTAACCTTATTTTGAGCGGCGTGGATGTTTGCGGGCAACAGCAACACTAAAAAGAATATCACAAACCAGGCAACCGGTTCGCGTACGGTTTTGACTAATAAGCCTATGGCTGCCAGCATTTCAATATACCCTGTAATGTATACTACAGCCCTTTTATAGGGGATGTAGTTTGGCACCATCAGTACCATCCCGTTTGTAAATTTAAAATGAGCGGTAGCCGCGAAGATGAGCATCACCCCCATGGCAAGCCTTCCGCAGAAGTAATAATCTGCAGGGTGGCCGGCAATAAAACTTGCCAGGCAGCTCACCCAAAACACAGCCAGTAAAACTATAAGCGGTTTCATAAGCTAAATATCGCTAAAAACATTAAAATGTATAATATCTTTGGGCCTAAATGGGATATAATAGTTTACAGGCCTGCATTACCGATCTTGAAAAGAACGGCCACCTGATACGTATTAAGGAAGAAGTTGACCCTTACCTGCAAATGGCAGCTATACATCTGCGTGTTTTTGAACACAACGGCCCTGCTATTTTATTTGAAAACGTAAAGGGCAGCAAGTTCCCGGCGGTATCAAATTTGTTTGGTACGCTGGATAGGTCGCGCTTTATTTTCAGGGATACGCTGGATAAAATAAAGACTTTAGTCGATATCAAAAACGACCCGGTAAAGGCCATTAAACATCCATTTAAGTATGCCAATACAGCCTTAACTGCACTATCGGCCCTCCCCATGAAAGTGCGTAAGGATGCACCCATAAGCTTCGGCAAAACTTTGATAAGCGAACTGCCCCAGATAGTGAACTGGCCAAAAGATGGCGGCCCGTTTGTAACCATGCCGCAAGTTTATACCGAGGATGCCGATATGCCCGGCATTATGAATGCCAACCTGGGTATGTACCGTATCCAACTGGGAGGGAATGATTACATACAGGATAAAGAAATTGGCTTGCACTACCAACTACACCGTGGGATAGGTGTACACCAAACCAAGGCCAATGCAAAAGGGCAGCCCTTAAAAGTAAGCATATTTGTAGGCGGCCCGCCCGCGCACCCGGTGGCTGCTGTGATGCCTTTACCCGAAGGCCTTTCTGAAATGACCTTTGGCGGTGCTTTGGGTAACCGCCGTTTCCGTTATTTTTATGATAATGAAGGGTTCTGTATTTCTGCAGATGCCGATTTTGTGATAACCGGCACTGTTATGCCAATGGAGAACAAATCCGAAGGGCCTTTTGGTGATCATTTGGGTTATTACAGTTTGGCGCACCCGTTCCCGCTAATGAAGGTACATAACGTGTATCATAAAAAGGATGCGATTTGGTCGTTCACCGTGGTGGGCCGCCCACCGCAGGAGGATACCAGCTTTGGCGCGCTCATCCATGAGATAACCGGCAACGCTATCCCTAAAGAAATCCCCGGACTGCATGCCGTTAACGCGGTTGATGCTGCCGGTGTACACCCGCTGTTGTTTGCTATTGGCAGCGAGCGCTACACGCCTTATGTTAAGGAACGGTACCCGCAGGAGATCATTACCATTGCCAACCATATTTTGGGCAAGGGCCAATTAAGCCTGGCCAAATACCTGTTTATTGCCGCTAAAGAGGATAACCCAAGTTTGGATGTAAACGATATAGGCAGTTTCCTGAAACATATCCTGCAGCGTATCGACCTGACCCGCGACCTGCATTTTCATACCCGCACCACTATAGACACACTCGATTATAGCGGCGACGGTCTGAACAGCGGTAGCAAGGTGGCTATTACCGTAGCCGGCGATATTAAGCGCGAACTTTGGAACGAATTACCATCATCATTCGCGCTGCCGCAGCCTGTTAACCATTACAAAATAGTTATGCCGGGTGTGCTTGCGGTTGAAGTACCCAAAAACATCCGCGCCAGCGATATGGACCTGGTGCTGGAAATATTACAAGAAACTTTAGGCGAAGCAGAAACAAGCGGACTGCCCTTGATTGTGCTTTGTGATGATGCAGCCTTCACCGCGCAAAACCTGAATAACTTTGTATGGGTAACCTTTACCCGCAGCAACCCAAGCCATGATATTTACGGCATCAATAGCTTTACCGAGCATAAGCACTGGGGCTGCAAGGGCCCGCTGATCATAGACGCACGTATAAAACCCCACCATGCGCCCGTGCTGGAACGCGACCCGACAGTTGAAAAGCTGGTGGATAAGATGGGGGAAAAGGGTGGTGTGTTACATGGGATTATATAGCGATTGTCATGGTTAGCCTGTCGAACCATTAGCCGACTGTACAGGTCTTCGACAAGCTCAGACTGACAAACTTTTTATCGCTGCCGCGAGTTTAGCGCAGCGTAACTCGTGGTGGGCATATGGCAAGCTTTCAGCTTGCGTCAGCTGAAAGCTGACCTTGGTGCACGTCACGAGCTGAAAGCTCGCGACAGCAAATCCTTCCCTTTTGTTATCCTGAACGTAGTGAAGAATCTAATCGCCGACCTGCATATCCGGCTTGCAATGTTCGCTAATAGATCCTTCGCTATCGCTCAGGATGACAAAGTTGGCACATCCGCACATCTGCATATCCGCACATCTGCACATTTTACTATCTTAGCAGCCTTATAATATATTTTCACGCACATGAACAAATTTCACGGAACAGGAGTTGCGATGGTCACTCCTTTTCAGGCAGACGGACAGGTAGACTATGATGCTTTACAAAAGCTGATAGATCACCTGATTGATGGCGGGGTAGAATACCTGGTATCACTTGGTACAACCGGCGAAAGCGCCACATTAAGTAAGGAAGAGAAGAAGCAGATCTTTGCCTTTACTGCCAAGGCCGTGAATAAGCGTGTGTTATTGGTTGCCGGCATTGCAGGTAACAACACCCTGGAAACTGCTGCCGAAATGAAAGCATTTGACACAACGGGTTACGATGCCATACTTTCGGCAAGTCCGCATTATAATAAACCAACACAGGAGGGTATTTACCAACATTACAAGGCACTGGCCGAAGCTGCGCCGCTTCCGATAATATTATATAACGTACCAAGCCGCACAGGCAGCAGCGTTAGCGCTGAAACTACGGTAAGGCTGGCTACTGATTTTAAGAACATCATCGGGATAAAAGAGGCTTCGGGTAATTTTGAGCTGCTTAATCAACTGCTGCGCGATAAACCGGAAGATTTCCTGGTAATATCAGGCGATGACCCGATTAGCTTACAAATGATAGCCATGGGTGGTGTAGGCGTAATATCTGTAGTGGGTAACGCATTGCCAAAGCAATTTTCTGATATGATAAGAAAATGCCTTAAAGGCGATTTTAAAGGTGCACAACCTGCGCATTACAGCATGATAGAGTTTACCCGCCTGATGTTTGCCGAAGGCAGCCCCGCCGGTGTAAAAGCCGCTTTAAAGCAACTGGGCGTTTGCGGCGACACTATACGTTTACCATTGGTAAATATTAGCGCAGATGCTGTAGAGAAGATAAAGAATCAGATTGGATTGATAGGGTAAGCCCCAAAATTGCTTGTCATGGTGAGCTTGTCGAACCATTAATGGGCTATTGCCTTTGCGCGCGTCCTTCGACAAGCTCAGGATGACCCAACGATAAGCACCACCAATAAAAAATGCGGGTAGCCATGGCTACCCGCATTTTTTATTTAAAGTAAAATAACCTTTCGACTATTTACGCTTTGTTTTTCGACTCCTGAACTTCAAGACGGATTGACTGCGCTAAGTTTTTTAGGTCTTGCATACCTTTACGAACACGCGTACCAGCAGCGCTGTTACCTTTGTTATAAAATTTGTCGGCATCAGCTTCAAGTGATGCAATCAGTTCTTTTACTTCAGTAAATTTTTTCATTGTGAATACTCCTTTAATTTTTGAGGTTTATTGTTTTAATTAAAGCTAATCTAAAGTGTTTTTTTTTAATAAAAAACTTTTAGAAGATAAAAATAGTGCCTCTAAATGGGTTTTTTTCCACATTTTACACTCATGGAGAGTCTAAAAACCTGCTGCTTTTCTAACCTTTGAATTTGCTGTAAAACATCACAGCATTGTAATTTTTATCAATTTATTGTGTAAGGGGCAATATTTTTATTCTTCGTTTAAATAATTGCCACAATTGTTATTAAAAGCGTATTAATCAGGCCTTTCATTAAAAATCAAAAAGCCCTGCAAAAATTATGCGTGCTTGAACATTATTAGCAAGTTATCTTTATATTATGCTATAGCCATTTTATTCACTTTGTATTCTCCCTGGTTTAACCTGTCAGAAACTGCGCTAAAGGCATTTAGTGTGTGTTGCACATCATCAAGTGTGTGCAGGGCTGTTGGTATAAGGCGCAGCATAATTAATCCTTTAGGAATTACCGGATATACTACAATAGAGCAAAAGATGCCGTGCTTTTCCCGCAGTTCCATGGTGAGGCTTGTAGCCTCCGTAAGGTCGCCTTTTAAAAATACCGGGGTAACCATTGTATTGGTAACGCCAATATCAAACCCCTGTTCAACCAAGCCATTCTGCAGGGAACGGGCAACAATCCAAAGGTTCTCACGCAATTGCGGGTTTGTTTTAAGCAATTCAAACCGTTTTTTTAAGCCTATTACCATTGGCATAGGCAGCGCCTTAGCAAATGTTTGCGAGCGCATATTATAACGCAAATAGCTGATTATACCGGCATCGGCAGCAATAAAAGCCCCTATACCTGCCATTGATTTGGCGAAGGTGCCAAAGTAAAGGTCAACGCCATCCACACAGTCCTGCGCCTCGTGCGTACCCGATCCTTTAAGCCCCATGGTACCAAAGCCATGGGCATCATCAACCAGCAGCCGAAATTTGTATTTATCCTTCAGGTTGATGATCTCTTTTAGCTTACCCTGTGCGCCCGACATGCCAAAAACGCCTTCGGTAATAACCAGTATGCCTCCGCCGGTTTGCTCAACCATACGCTGGGCGCGTTCCAGTTGCTTTTCAAAGCTTTCTATATCATTATGTTTATAAACAAAGCGCTTGCCCATGTGCAGGCGTACGCCATCAACAATGCAGGCGTGCGATTCGGCATCGTAAATAATTACGTCGTTGCGGTCAACCAGTGCATCTATGATAGATACCATCCCCTGATAGCCGTAATTAAGCAGGAAAGCAGCCTCTTTGCCAACAAATTCGGCAAGGCTATCTTCCAGTTCCTCATGGTGTTTGGTATTGCCCGACATCATCCTGGCGCCCATTGGGTAAGCCATGCCATAATCGGCAGCTGCCAGCGCGTCGGCTTCACGCACTTCGGGGTGATTGGCCAGACCAAGGTAATTGTTAAGGCTCCAAACCAAATGGCTTTTACCTTTAAACATCATGTGCGGGTGTATCTCGCCTTCCAAGTGTGGAAAGGAGAAATAGCCATGTGACCACTTTTGGTGCTGCCCGATAGGGCCGCCCATATTTTTGTTTATCTTATCAAACAGATCCAAAATGTATATTCTTAGTATAAATGTTGTGCAAATATAACCCTTAGCAAAGTGCGGCCCTAAACTTTATCAATTATGATATAGTTATAACAAAAAAGCCCCTGCATTGTTGCGAGGGGCCTTGTATTTGGGTTTACAATCAATTAGTCAACGTTATCGTGCAAAAAAGAGTTGTTGTTCCTGATCTCTGTTTTGCCATCGCTATCCGGCAGTAAAGAGAACCGCGATACCTGGCTTTCGTCAGACGCGGGGGTTTGCTGCAAGGCAATTTCTTTACGTTTATAAGCAGGGATATTCTCCAGCTCCTGAATGTTACCGTTGCGCAGTTTCATGCTCAGGTCTTTTAAACGCATAATGCGCTCGCGCGATTTACGCAGTTGCTCTTCTATTGATTCATCTGTTTTATTATCGTCGGCATTAACAACCTCAGGTTCAGGCTCCGGCTCAGGTGCCCTTACTTCGGCAACGGCCGGTTCAAAGTTCATCACGGTTTCGGTAACCTTAAAAGTAAAGTCAGATGGCTCGTTTTCCTCAACAGATGGGGCCTCTTCGTTCAGGTCGTACCTGATGATATTTTTATCAGCTGCGTCCTGCTCTTCGGCGCGGGCAAACAGGTCAAATAAACCGGTTTGTTTTGGCTCGTCCTTCAGTTTCATATATGGGCTGGCATCCATCTCGGCATCAGCTTTAACCGGGGTAATAAATTCATTTACCGGTTTTACCAATGGCTCGTTCTCTGGCACCAGCATTGATACCACTTTTTTGTTACTGTTCTCTTTTTCGCGCTCGTCTTTAGTTTGGAAACCTGTAGCTATGATAGTTACAGATAGTTTTTCGCCAAGGTTTTCATCAACGCAGTTACCCCATATCAGGTCGGCAGCTAAACCGGCTTCTTCCTGTATATAATCGGTAATAATGCTCACCTCATCCATCGTAACCTCTTTAAGGCCCGAGCTTATGTTCAGCAGGATGTAACGTGCACCTTCAATTTCATTATCCTTCAACAATGGAGATGACAAAGCACCTTCCACCGCTTTTAAAGCACGATTTTCGCCTTCAGCAGTACTGCTACCCATAATGGATACACCACTGTCTTTCATTACCGTACGCACATCCTTAAAGTCGACGTTTATATAACCCGGCAGTGTAATGATCTCAGCAATACCTTTTGCAGCTGTAGTTAAAATATCATCGGCCTGGCCAAAAGCCGAGCTCATGGTTAGGTTGCCAAATATCTGACGCAGCCTGTCGTTTGAGATCACCAGGAAAGAATCTACATATTTTTTCAACTCTTCCATACCCGCATCGGCCTGCATTTTACGGCGTTTGCCTTCAAATGAGAAAGGTGTGGTGATAATACCTACGGTAAGGATATCAAGTTCGCGTGCGGCTTTGGCAATAATAGGGCTTGCGCCTGTACCGGTACCACCACCCATACCTGCGGTAATGAACAGCATTTTGGTGTTAGAGCCAAGCATCTGCTTAATATCGTCGATATTCTCGATCGCCGAATTTTTACCTACCTCGGGGATAGAGCCTGCACCCATACCTTCGGTTAAACTTGCGCCTAACTGTACTTTATTGGGGATAGGGCTTAACTCAAGCGCCTGTGCATCGGTGTTACAAATAATGAAATCAACACCGGTGATCCCTTGCCTGTACATATGGTTTACTGCGTTACCGCCGCCACCGCCAACACCAATTACTTTGATGATAGACGATTTTTCCTTTAACATCTCAAACTGCATAATCCTTATTTTCAGCTATATGTATTCTGATGAATAGATAGTTTTTCTTAATGTAATAATAACGCTTTTTCCACAAGCTTTTTCCACAAATGTGCACAATGTGGAAAAGTTAGCAGATGTGAATAATTATTTCAAAAAGTCCTCATCTTTGATATCATCCTTAATAAATTTCTTACCCGATTCCAGTATTTTACCCAATAAACCAAATTTGCGGTCGTCGGTGTATTTAACTTTTTCTGCTTTAACCGCTGCGGCAGGTGTTTGTACAACATCGTTATACTCCATTTTTTGGATACCTTTTATCAAAAGGCCTATACCTGTTGCAAATGTTGGGCTTTGCAGGTCTTCGTATATATTTTTCGGCAAAAACTCGTTTTTGGCCAAATGCTCGTTAGGGTAACCCACGCGGCAATCTAAACCGGTTACGTATTCTATTAACTGGGTTAGGTGCTTTAACTGCGCACCGCCACCGGTTACCACAATACCTGCAATAAGTTTCTTTTCGTAGCCGGATGATTTGATCTCGTAGTACACATGTTCTACAATTTCTTCCATCCGCGCCTGGATCACAAAAGCAAGGTTTTTAACTGAGATCTCTTTTGGTTCGCGGCCTCGCAAGCCCGGTACGCAAACTATTTCGTTCTCTTTGTTTTCTTCTGCCAAAGCAGATCCGAACCTTACTTTCAGTTGCTCGGCAATGTTACGCATTACGGAACAACCCTCACGGATATCCTCTGTTACGCTATTACCACCAAACGGGATAACCGCTGTATGGCGGATGATACCTTCGTGGAATATGGCCACATCTGTTGTACCACCACCTATATCTACTAAAACCACACCGGCTTCTTTTTCCTCGTCGCTCAACACAGATTCCGACGATGCTAAAGGCTCCAGTATCAATTCCTGGCTTTCCAGCTGGGCTTTGTTAACGCATTTTACAATGTTTTTTATAGCGGTTACCTGGCCGGATATAATGTGGAAGTTTGCTTCCAAACGCACGCCTGCCATACCGATCGGGTCTTTTACACCCGGCTCGTTATCTACCGTAAACTCCTGTGGTAATACGTGAATGATTTCCTCGCCCGGAGGCATCACCAGGTTGTACATATCTTCAACCAGCTTATCAATATCCTTGCGGCTTATTTCGGAGCTTAGGTCTTTACGGGTAATTAAACCACGATGCTGCAAGCTTTTTATATGCTGACCGGCTATCCCTACGTTCACTATCCTGATCTCGACGTTTGACTGCGTACCCGCAATATCAACCGCTGCTGTGATACCCTGTACGGTTTTATCAATATTTGATACCATACCACGCGTAACCCCTGCCGACTCGGCTTTACCTATACCCAATACCTCTATTTTGCCGTTTTTGCTCCTGCGGCCAACTATCGCGCAAATTTTAGTGGTTCCAATATCAAGGCCTACTACAATTGGCGAACTCTTTTCTTGTGTTGAACTTTTGTCCATATACTTAGTTTTTAATAGATGTCTTCTCTTTTGTGTCTTCTAATACCGGCATGGCATCACTCTTAACCGTGGTATCCCGTTTAAGCTCCGCGCGTTTTAATGAATCGGCCATAAACTGTTTATGCCGTTTGATAGAGTCGAGCAAGGTTTCGTTTCTTACCCCCACCACCTGGTTCATATATTTAATGTTGATCAGTTTATAAGCATCCCACCCAACCAAAGGCAATGCCTGCTTATAAAATACTTTTAAGTTGTTAAACTTTGTTGCCAGTGAATCGGCATTACCCAGCAGTATACGCTGGTTACCTACGCGCGGCACAAGTTCTATCTCATGATCCTGGTTGATGTACAGTTGTGCTATCTGCGCATCCCAAAGCGAATCTTTTCGGATAAAATCGGCCGTTTTAAAGATATCTTTTGCCAAAGCCGTATGTAACGAATCTACCTTGTTGGCAAAAAGCTCATCTATGTAACCATTAACCGCTAATACACGTGCTGTAAAATTTTGCGATAGCGGCATCTTCAAACCGTGCTCATCCACGTAAAAGTCCTGGTCGAACCGGTTCATGATCCGCAGGATAGGCTGGCGCTGGCTTACCTCAACCTGTAGTACACCGTCCATATCCATATATACCGTGGCAAACTCCACAAATGGATTTATCTTCAATTTGTTCTCCAGCGCGTGTATATCAATATTCTCAATCCGGCTGCCTATCAGCGTATGGCTGGTAGTTTGGAGGATATTATCAACCTCCTGCCTATCTATAAAATACTGGTTGCCGGGTATAAAAACATTCACCTTTTTACAAACCAGCTCGGCCTTTTTCACCTCAATAAAACTCATAAGCACCACCAGGCCTGCCAGGCTAATAAGCCAGCCAAAAGCAATAAGCAGCGGTTTCCATATGCGTTTCTTAAACATTTTGCAACACCTGTTTTAATGGTAAAACCAATGTATCTATATCGCCCGCGCCTACGGTTAAAAGCAATTCGGGCATCTCGTTTTGTACTATGTCAATGCTTTCCTGCTTACCACATTTGCGTTTGTTGGCCATGTGCATTTTCTCTAATATCATTTCGCTATCTACCCCTTCAATAGGCAGTTCGCGGGCCGGGTAAATATCCAGCATCAGTAATTCATCGGCCATATCAAGCACCTCGGCAAAGCCATCGGCAAAATCGCGGGTGCGGGTAAATAAATGCGGTTGAAAAATAACCGTCAGCTTTTTATTTGGATACAGCCTTTTTACTGAGGTTATGGCCGCTCTTAACTCTTCGGGGTGGTGTGCGTAATCATCAATATAAATGTGATTGTCGTTTTTTACGATGTATTCGAATCGGCGTTTAACCCCTTTAAAAGAACCCAGTGCCTCGTGTATGGCATCGGCAGAAACCTCTACATGCAGGGCTGCTTCAATAGCCGCAACAGCATTTTCTATATTATGCAAACCGGCAATACCCATTTTTATATTGGGAATGCTGGTTTTACCATCGTTAAAGTCAAAGTAAAAGTTACCCTCTTCTATCCGCACATTGGTTGCACTAGCCTGCGCCTGCTCGTTCATCGCATAAGTGAGGCCATCGCCAAGGGGCAGACCCTTATGGTAAATAAGTGTACCGCCCTGCTTTAGCTGCGAGGCAAAAAGCTTAAACGATTCTTCCAGTTGGGAATGATCGCCGTAAATATCCAGGTGATCGGCATCCATGGATGTGATGATGGCGATATCCGGGTGCAGTGTAAGGAACGAACGGTCGTACTCGTCGGCCTCAACCACCATAATGTTATTATCGCCATAAAGCACATTGGTTTGGTAGTTAGATGATATACCACCCAAAAACGCCGAGCAATTATTACCCGAATCTTTGAGGATATGCGCTATCATGCACGAGGTAGTAGTTTTACCATGCGTACCGGCAACAGCAATAGTGTACATGCTTTTACTGATGATACCCAATACCTGCGAACGCTTGTAAAGATCGAACCCCTTACGGCGGAAATAGTTCAGGATCTCGGAATCTTTTGGAATAGCAGGAGTATAAATGATCAATGTGCCTTCATCATTATTCTGGAAGCTCATCGGGATCCAGTCCTGCCTGTCTTCAAACACCACGCAGATGCCTTCGTTATGCAGGTCATCGGTTAGTGGTGTGTGGGTTTTATCATATCCGCAAACAACACAGCCTAAATGATGGAAATAGCGTGCAAGGCCACTCATGCCTATACCGCCAATGCCTACCAGGTAAACTCTTTTTATGTTGTTTAATTCCATTTTCTGTTTCAAAAAAGGCTATCCCCCTGCTATACAGGAGGATTAGCCATCTAATTGTTGTTTGTTATTTGGATAACCTCTTTTGCAATAACGTCATCGGCATTGGGCAGGGCCAGTTTGCCAATGTTATTGCTTAATGTTTTTTGTAAATCATTATCTTTTAAAAGTGCAAGCACTTTATCTACCAGTTTTGCCTCGGCGTCTCTGTCGGCCACAAACACAGCGGCATTTTCCTGTACCAGCGCCAGCGCATTTTTTGTTTGGTGGTCTTCGGCCACGTTTGGCGATGGCACCAATATCACCGGTTTTTTGATCACGCAAAGCTCAGCTATGGTACCTGCCCCCGCTCGTGATATGATCACATCGGCTGCGGCATAAGCCAGGTCCATACGGTTTAAAAACTCCACTACGCAAACATCAGGATGGTAATCAATGCCTAATTGCTCTACTATTGCTTTATAATAGAACTTACCTGTTTGCCATATCACCTGCACATCCGCAGCCACCAGCTTTTCGATGCCTGCCAGTATACTGCTATTTAACGTACGCGCACCAAGGCTGCCACCGGTTATCAGCACCGTTTTTTTGAACGATGACAGTTTATACAACTCCAGCGCCTGCATGTGTTTGCCGGCAATATTCACCGAATCTTTACGGATAGGGTTACCGGTTTTGATGATCTTATCGAACGGGAAAAATTTCTCCATCCCATCAAACGCAACGCAGATCTTTTTTGCTTTGGCGCCCAACCATTTGTTGGTGATACCTGCATAGGAGTTTTGTTCCTGTATCAGCGTTGGTATACCCTTTAACGATGCTGCATATAACAACGGACCTGATGCATAACCACCTACGCCAACCGCAGCATCGGGCTTAAAATCTTTTATAATTTTAATGGCCTTGCGCACACTGTTTAGCAGCTTAACCGGGAACATCACATTTTTCCAGACGGATTTACGCTGGATGCCCTGTATATCTAACCCTATTATTTTATAACCTGCCGCCGGAACCTTTTCCATTTCCATACGCCCACTGGCACCAACAAACAATATCTCTGTATCCGGATCAAGCTTTTTCAAAGCATTGGCAATAGCAATAGCCGGGAAGATATGCCCTCCTGTACCGCCGCCGCTTATGATGATCCTTTTTGCCATTCTTTTTAAAAACTCTAAATCTTAAACTCTAAATTCTAAATAGCTGCATATTTAAATCCGAAATCAAAAAATCGAAATTTATCTAATTCGCTACACTTATTTCGCCTACTACAACCTTTTTCGGTTCATCTATATCCCGGCTAACCGATAGTATGATACCAAACGCCACACTTGTAAATAATATGGATGTACCACCCATACTTACCAGCGGCAATGGCACACCTGTTACCGGCCCTAACCCTACTGCTACCGCCATGTTGGCAAATGCCTGTATGGTTAGGCTAAAGCTTAGCCCTGCGGCCAGCAGAGCCCCAAAGGCCTTGGGCGCTTTGGTTACAATTTTTATACACCGGTATAACAGGAACAGGTAAATCGCTATCAATATCACCCCACCAAATAGGCCGTACTCTTCTATAATGGTCGAGTAAACAAAATCCGAATACGGGTGCGGTAATATGTTTCGCTCGGTACTGTTGCCCGGTCCTTTACCAAAAAATCCGCCTGTTGCTATAGCTATTTTTGAATGGTCGGCCTGGAACGATTTATCCGGGTCGGCCTTATCAGGATGCATAAACGTGTTTATACGGGTTAGGTACATGTGGCGGCGCGGGCCTAACAACATAATACCTGCCAGCAACACTACACCTGCAACACAAACTACCGCTATTTGTTTAACACTTATACGCCCCATAATAAGCAGTAAAATACTTACACCAAACAGCATTAAAGCGGTTGAAAGATTTGCCCAGGCTATTAATGCAAACACCACACAAACCGAGCCCATAATTGGGATAAAGGAGTTTTTTACATCTTTTATATTCTCCTGCTTGCGCGATAGCGTACGTGCCAGGTAGGTTATTAATGCCAGCTTTGCCAAATCGGATGTCTGGAAGGTTAACCCTGTTCCGGGGATGGCTATCCAGCGGCTGGCCTCATTGATGTGGCTACCAAAAAGCAAAGTATATAACAGTAACGGGATGGTGATCACCATCAGTATTTTTGAGATACCTGCATAATACCGATAATCTAACAGGTGCGAAAAATACATCAGCGCAATACCCCCTATTATCATAAACAGATGCTTCATCAATATCAGTTCTGCCGCTTTACCCTGTTTATAGGCAAGCGTCCCCGTTGAGCTATATACAGCAAGTAATGACAGCACAGACAGCAGTATGACGATAAGCCATATCCAGCGGTCCCCTTTTACGTTACTGAGTATCTGATTCATATTATTTTTTGCGATTACACTGATTATGCAATTTCACCGATTATTATAGTTCTTTAACTGCGTCTTTGAATTGACGACCGCGATCCTCATAATTCTTAAACAAGTCAAAACTTGCGCAGGCAGGCGATAACAATACCGTATCTCCCTTTTCGGCCAAATGATAAGCCACCTGTGCTGCCTCTGCGGCGGATGCGGTGTTCACTATCACTTCTACATCATCCTCAAAAGCATCGTGGATACGCTTGTTATCTTTACCTAAACAAACTATGGCTTTTACCTTTTGCTTAACTAATTGTTTAAGCATACTGTAGTCATTACCCTTATCAACACCGCCCAATATTAAAACAACATCAGTTGTCATACTCTCCAGCGCGTACCAGGTGGAGTTTACATTGGTGGCCTTAGAATCGTTGATGAAACTAATGCCCGATATTTTACCCACCAACTCCAGCCTGTGTTCAATATTCCGGAAGTTACCCATACTCTCCCGCATCGTTTCGTTGCGTAACTCAAGCACTTTGGCTACGATACCCGAAGCCATAGAATTGTAGATGTTGTGCTTTCCCTGTAGGGCCAGTTCGTTTATTGACATTTGAAAATGTTGTTGGTGTACGTTTATAATTAGGTTATCCTGATCGAGGTATGCTCCCTCGCCAATCTTCTTTTGTATAGAGAATGGCAACTGCTGTGCTGCTATCTCTTTCCCTTCCATTACTTTTATTGTTTCGGTATCATCCGCACAATAAATAAAATGGTCGGTGCCGATTTGGTTCTGCGTTATCCTGAATTTGGATGCTGCGTAATTCTCCAGCTTGTATTCGTAACGGTCAAGGTGATCTGGGGTGATGTTTAAAAGCACCGCTATATCCGCCCTGAATTTGTACATACTATCCAGCATAAAGCTGCTTATCTCCAGCACGTAGTATTCAAATTTTTCGGTAGCTACCTGGTAGGCAAAGCTTTTACCAATATTACCGGCAAGGCCTACATTTAAGCCCCCGTTTTTAAGAATATGATAAGTAAGGCTGGCGGTTGTTGTTTTACCGTTTGAACCTGTTATGCATATCATTTTAGCATCGGTATAGCGGCCAGCAAACTCGATCTCGGATATCACCGGGATATTATTTGCCACCAGTGTTTTTACTATCGGCGCCTTATCGGGTATACCCGGGCTTTTTATTACCTCGGCAGCTTTTAATATTTCACCTTCGGTATGGCCATTCTCTTCAAACCTTACGTTCCAGGCTTTCAGTTGTTGTTTGTAATGATCGGCAATCGGCCCAAAGTCCGACACGAACACATCATATCCCTGTTTCAGTGCAAGATATGCCGCCCCAACGCCGCTTTCGCCGGCGCCAAGTATAGCAAGCCTTACCCCTCCCGTCCCCTGAAGGGGAAGCTTTTGATTGGGTATGTTATTAGATGTATTCACTATTCTTTGCCTTGTGTCTTGATTCTTATCTCTTGATCTTACTTCTTAATTCTCTTATCTCAGCTTGAGCGTTATCACCGTTATAATCGCCAGGAATATGCAGATGATCCAAAACCGGGTTACGATCTTTGATTCGTGAAAACCTTTCTTTTGATAATGGTGATGCAGCGGCGCCATCAGGAAGATCCTGCGGCCTTCGCCATATTTACGTTTGGTGAACTTAAACCAGCCCACCTGCATAATTACTGACAGGTTCTCTACCAGAAACACGCCGCATAATACCGGCACCAGCAACTCCTTACGGATAATAATAGCGAACACAGCTATGATACCGCCTATAGCCAAACTGCCGGTATCGCCCATAAACACCTGCGCCGGGTAAGAATTGTACCACAAAAAGCCAACACACGCACCTACAAAGGCTCCGGCAAAAATCACCAGTTCGCCCGAGTTGGGTATATACATAATATTCAGGTAATCGGCTATCATGGTGTTACCAGATACGTAAGCCAGTATGGCCAGTGTTAACCCGATGATTGCTGAAGTACCCGTTGCCAGCCCGTCAATACCATCGGTAATATTTGCACCGTTTGATACCGAAGTAATGATAACGATAACAAAAACCATAAATACAAGCAAAGCATAATGCTCGTACCCGGGGCCAATAAACTTTAATACTTTGGCATAATCAAACTCGTTGTTCTTGTAAAAAGGCATGGTTGTTTTGGTCGATTTTACATCCTGCGTGTAAACAGGCTTATCGCCACGCATATGAAAATCAACCGGCACGTCATACTTAACAGGCAGTTTAACTTCTTGCCTGATGGTAATGTTGGTATGGAAGTACATCGTCCACCCGATGATGAGCGCCAGACCTACCTGCCCGGTTATTTTAAACTTGCCGGCAAGCCCTTCCTTATTCTTTTTAAATACTTTAATATAATCATCCAGAAAGCCTATTAAACCCAGCCAGATGGTAGTAACCAGCATCATGATGATATATATATTATCGAGTTTGGCAAACAATAACGTAGGTATAAGTATCCCTAAAATGATAATGATACCACCCATTGTAGGCGTACCCGATTTTTGCATTTGTCCTTCCAGCCCCAGGTTACGTACAGTTTCGCCAACCTGTTTAAAGCGCAGGTAATCTATCAGCCTGCGGCCGTAAACCGTTGTAACCAACAACGATACTATTACCGCCATAGCCATACGGAATGTGATGTATTGCATTACACCTATCCCGGGGATACTGTAATTTTTACTCAGATAGCTAAATAGATAATATAGCATCGGCTTTGTGTTAATTCAGTTCTTTAAATTGTTCAAGCAACTCTTTCATATCATCAAAATGGTTTTTCACGCCATTTATCTCCTGGTATTTTTCATGTCCCTTACCGGCAAGCAGTATAATATCTCCCGGCTGCGCAAACATGCAGGCCGTTTTAATAGCCTCGCGCCTGTCAGCAATACTTACAGTATGGCGTTTAAAGGCGGGGTCTATCCCTTCTTCCATATCCTTTATGATCTGGGCGGGGTCTTCGGTACGCGGGTTGTCTGATGTAAGGATCACCTTGTCGCTCCATTCGGTAGCAACCTTTGCCATAACTGGGCGTTTGGTTTTGTCCCTGTCGCCCCCGCAGCCAATTACGGTTATTACTTTTTCGCTTCCCTTACGGATGTCATGAATAGTGCTCAGCACATTCTGCACCGCATCCGGGGTGTGGGCGTAATCAACAATTCCTATTATTTTATTTGGTGATACAATGTATTCAAACCTGCCTTCGGCACCGGTTAATTTGCTCAGGCTAACCAGTACTTTTGATTTATCCTGCTCCAGTAATAAAGCCGCCGAATAAACAGCCAAAAGGTTATAAGCATTGAATGTACCTACCAGTTTAAACCACACCTCTTCGCTATCAATATTTAGCAGCAGGCCGCCAAACTGGTTTTCAATAATACGGGCCTTATAATCGGCCATACTTTTTAAACCATAAGTTTTTTTGTGTGCCGGTGTGTTCTGCAGCATCACATTACCATTTTTATCATCGCTGTTTGTAAGTGCGAACGCGCTTTTTGGCAGGGTATCAAAAAATGCTTTTTTGGCTTTCAGGTAGCTCTCAAATGTTTTATGGTAATCCAAATGGTCATGCGTAAGATTCGAGAATATACCCCCCGAAAACTTCAACCCTTCAATACGATGTTGTGCGATAGCGTGCGAGCTCACTTCCATAAAGCAATAATCGCAGCCTTCATCCACCATATCGCTCAGTAACTTATTCAAAGCAACCGGATCAGGCGTAGTATGGGTAGAGGGGATAACGCGGCCGTTCACCTGGTTCTCTACCGTTGAAAGCAAACCACATTTATAGCCCATATCCCTAAACAGCTTATAAAGTAGTGTAGCAATAGTGGTTTTACCGTTTGTACCGGTAACACCAACCAGTTTTAGGTTTGATGACGGGTTCTCGTAAAAATTAGCAGCGATGGTTCCCAAAGCCTTTGCCGAATCGGCAACCATTAAAAAATCAACCTCGGTAGCAGTATGTGCAGGTAGTTCCTCGCAGATAACAGCTATTGCCCCATCTTTTATGGCCTGGTCAATATAATCATGCCCATCAACGGCGGTACCTTTTACGGCTACAAACATGCAGCCCGGCACCACCCGGCGCGAATCAAAAACAATTGCAGATATCTCCACATCGGCACTTCCCTGTAATTCGGTAAATGCCACCCCCTCTAATATATCGCTCAAATATCTCATTGCAGTTCTATTATTATTTTTGAACCTTTCGGTATAATGCTACCCCCGGTTACCGATTGCGTGGTTACCGAGCCGCTGCCCTTTACCGATACCTTATAGCCTGCGTTACCCAAGGCATAAAGCGCATCGCTTAAGCCCATACCGGTAACATTTGGCACCGTGCCTGTTTTATATTTATTATCCTCAGATACTATGCCGCTGCTGGTATCAACGCCTGTTGGCGTAGCCGATGCATACAGTGGTTTTATACCAAGGTTGTTGTACACTTTTTTTAAAGCTTTAAGGTTACCCTGTTTAAATTTAGGCAGCGTAGTATTACCTATTAAGTGTGAAGGGGCCTGGTTCAACTCCATATCGCCCGCATATATCCTATCGGCAATTTCCCTGAAAGCAGGGCCCGAAACTGATGCCGCATAGTAGCCGTTCTTAGGGTCGTTAATAACCACTATCAATGAGTACTTTGGCTTATCAGCCGGGAAGTACCCGCAAAAAGATGCCTGATATTGCTTTTTAGCTTTGTAGCCTTTATTAGCATCTGCAACCTGTGCGGTACCGGTTTTACCGGCTATTTTATATAACGGGTTATAAACGTATTCTTTACCGCTACCCTCTGTAACAACGCCTTCAAGCATTTCCTGCATCTTTTTCAGCGTTATATCAGAACATATTTTTTCGTTTACCGTGCGGGTTTGAAAACGCTCTACGGTGTTGCCTAACCTTCTTATCTCTTTTACAAAAACCGGCGTTACCAGCTTGCCATTATTTGCAACTGCATTATAAAAGGTTAACATTTTTAATGGGGTTAACTGCATTTCATAACCATAGGCCATTTGTGGCAGGGTCATGTTCTTGTTCCAGCTACGGTTGTTTGGATTTTTTACTACCGGTTGCGCTTCACCAGGTATCTGCAGTCCCATTTTCTCGTTGAGGTGCCAGTTGTATAAATGATCGGTGAATTTCGACTGATCGTTTTTGTAACCATTATTCACCAGGTAAGCAACCGCCGCGTTTGATGATTTCTCGAACGCTTTTTTTACCGTTACTCGGCCAATGCTTCCGTGTGAATCTTTAATGGTATGGCCCGGTATAGGATATTCACCCGTATTAACCATGGTATTGGTGTCTACCTTATGATCCTCCAGCAAGGCCATGTATGATGCCAGCTTAAAAGTTGAACCCGGATCCTGGTTCCCTGCAATAGCATAGTTAAATTTCTCTTTAAAAGAACCATCGGGCATGCGCGTGTAATTTGCAACTGCCCTTACTTCGCCTGTGGCCACTTCCATTAAAATAGCAGTACCATGATCGGCTTTGGTAATTATCAATTGCTTTTCTAACGCGCTTTGCACCAGGTCCTGCATATTCACATCAATGGTTGATATGATATCCGCCCCTTCTTTAGGTGCAATTTCATCTTCATCATTAATAGGCATCCAAACACCACCTGCCATGCGGCGCTCCATACGTTTACCGTTTTCGCCGTTTATATAGTTGGCGTATGCACCTTCAAGGCCTACGCCATTTTTTACGTTTTCGTTTTTATAACCAATGGTACGCTCCGCTAAAAAACGGAATGGCATGATGCGCCTGTTTTGCTGCACTGCAATTAACCCACCCTTATACTTACCCATGTTAAATATGGGGAACTTACGGATGTCCTTGAGTTGATTATAAGTAACCTTGCGCCTAACCAATTGATAACGCGATCTATCTTTACGCGCATCACGGAAAAGTCTTGAATATTCGCGTGCAGATTTATCACCAAAATAGTTCGCCAATTTCATCGAAAGCGAGTCTATCTTTTCATTAAATACCTTATCATTTTCAATGCCTCCGGCCAGCATATCCATGTGCAGCTCATACTCTGGCACCGATGTTGCCAGCAGGCTGCCATCTACCGCAAAAATATTACCTCTTGCCGCTTCTATGTTTTTGTAACGGGTTGACTGCACCCTTGACATAGCCTTCCATTTCTCCCCCTGCACAAATTGCACACGGCAAAGCTGAAATACCACCGCTGCTGCAAAAAGCAGGATCAACCCAAACGCAAGGTAAACCCTGACAAGTATGTTGGTTCTGATACTCATTCCTGTACGTCCTCCTTTACAGTTATTTTTTGCGGCGGTTGATTAGCCTCTTTAATACCTAACGTATCTACACGCTTGGCAACCTCGGTAAGTGTGCTTTTAAAGGCCAGATCAGCTTTGCTGCTTTTGTATTCCCAGCTCAGCTCTTTAACCTCTTTGCTTATTTTATCAATATCGCGTATGTTGTTTTCAGACAGGTGCCTGTTACCTATATATAACATTCCCAAAAAGGCCACGTAAAAAATAAAAGGCAAAGCACTGGTAGCAGCATCAGTAGTGACAACTCCATTTCTTAAGAATTGCGTAAAAAAGTTATCAGGAAGATCCTTTTTTACGGGTTTCTCTTCCACAATAAGCTTTTGCTCTTCTAATTCTTCCTCCTGAATTTCTGTACGTAAACGATTGGTCATTTTTTTACAGCTATCCTTAATTTAGCACTACGTGCCCTGTTATTACTTAATATCTCTTCATCGCTGGCTATAATAGCACCGCGACTAACCGCATCAAACGGGCGGTTGTTATTACCATACAGGTCCTTCTCTACCTCGCCGCTGAATTTGCCTTTGGCGATAAAATTCTTCACCAGCCTGTCCTCCAGCGAATGATACGACATTACTACCAGCCTGCCGCCGGTTGCCAGCACATCTGCCGACTGTATTAAAAAATCTTTCAAGGCTTCCAGCTCCTGGTTCACCTCAATCCTTAGCGCCTGAAAAACCTGCGCCAGGTATTTATTTTCTTTCCCCCTCGGGGTGATATTGCTTATTGCGTTCTTCAGATCAGCAATGGTAACTATCGGGCCATTCAACCTTGCAGTTACAATGGTTTTAGCCAGCGATTTTGCGTTTTGCACTTCCCCATACATCCCAAAAATGCGGTGCAGATCGGCCTCGCTGTAATTGTTCACCACCTCTTTAGCACTCAGGTCTGATGCCTGGTTCATGCGCATATCCAGTTCGGCATCAAAACGGATGGAAAAACCACGCTCGGCCTGGTCAAACTGATATGATGATACGCCAAGGTCTGCAAGTATCCCGTCAACCGGGATAGCATCATGCAAACGGGTAAAGTTTTTCAGATACCTGAAGTTTTGATCGATGAAGGTAAACCTGTCATCATCTATCATATTTTGCTGCGCATCAGCATCCTGGTCAAAAGCCAGCAAACGCCCGCCACCACCAAGATGTTTCATGATCTCGCGCGAGTGACCGCCACCGCCAAAGGTCACATCAACATAAGTACCGTTTGGCTTAATATTTAAAGCCTCTATGCACTCAGCCAGCATAACTGGGGTATGGTAATTACTCATCACGCCCCCTTCCTTTATTAGCCATTACCTCTTCGGCTAATGCCGCAAAGTTTTCAGGCTCATTGCTTATCATTTTCTCGTGCGCTTTTTTGTCCCAAACCTCTACTTTATTAAGCATGCAGGTTAAAACAACCTCGTTGGTAATGCCTGCATAATCCAATAAATTCTTCGGCAGGTTAACCCTTCCGGTACCGTCGGGCTGCAAACTTGTTGCGCCGGCGGTAAAATATCTTACAAACTGGATTGCTTTTCTATCGTATTCGTTAAGTTTGCTCAGTTCGTCAAGTTTCTTGTCCCATTCCCGTTTAGTGTAAATAACAAGATAGTTCTCAAGGCCACGATTGATCACAAGACCCTCTTTCTCAGCTTCTGGAAGCTGTTTCTTAAGGTCCGAAGGGATCATCATCCGCCCTTTGGCATCCAGTTTACAATTAAATTCTCCGGTTAAATAGGACATTCTTTACGGTCAACAATATTTGTAATGTAAAAGTATATTACTTTTACCACTTTATGACACTTTTTACCACCAAAAAGTTTTCAACATTTTTGATGTTTTTTCGGCTATGTTATTTTCTCAATAATGATAGCTTTGAGACAGTATTTATTAGCTAAAGAATGATCATTGTTATACAGTGCGCCGACCGCGTAGGCCTGGTTGCAGCCATATCCGGCTTGTTAGCCCAGAAAGAGCTCAATATAATCAGCATGCATGAGCATGTAGACAATACCGCCAACCTGTTTTTTATGCGCCTTGAGGTAGATAAAACAATTGGCGCAGAGGAACTTGAAGAAAACCTGCGCGAAATTTTACCGGCAGATGCGCTCATTAAAATAAACCCCGTTCCCGAAAAAAAGATAATTGTACTGGTAACCAAAGAATACCATTGCCTGGCTGATATACTGGTGCGTAATTATTTTAAAACGCTGGGCGCCAGCGTACAGTGCGTAATTGGCAACCACGATACCCTGCAGGATATTTGCCGGCGTTTTGATGTACCTTTTTATCATTTACCCGCAACCGCTGATAAAAATTTGTATGAGCAAAGCTTGGTTAATACCATCAAAAAGTACGAATATGACTACCTGGTTCTGGCCAAGTTTATGCGGATTTTATCGCATGATTTTGTGAGCCATTTCCCGATGCAGATCATTAACATCCACCACTCCTTTTTACCGGCATTTGCAGGCGCCAGCCCCTACCGACAGGCATACGAGCGCGGCGTAAAACTAATAGGCGCCACCGCCCATTATGTTACCGACGAACTGGACGAAGGCCCCATCATCGCGCAGCAAATAATACCTGCCAATCACTCGCTGAATGTGCAGGATATGGTAAAGGCCGGTAAGGAAATAGAAACCGCCGTATTAGCCAAAGCACTTAAACTTGTTTTTGACGATAGAGTATTTGTCTATAAAAATAAAACGGTGGTACTGGAGTAACCACTTGTAACAATTTTTAAACAGATGGTTTTAATTGGTAAATAATTGTATTTTAACAGTACGATTACCCCGATAATGAAACTATCCCTAACCACCTTTATCACAGCACTTTGCTGTTGCTCAGCATATGCACAAGGCCCTGTTCAAAGAAACATCCGACTGGATTTTATTAAAGGCGACAGTACCCGTTTAAGTTTTAACGAAGAATTTAACCTGATTGAGGACAGCTGCAGCCAGGTTTATCGGTATGCGCATCTCAACATACAGGAAAAAAAATTCACCGGATCATTTAAAGACGTAAGCCGTGCAGATCAAAAGCTGCTGATTACCCAGGGCACGTATTCGGCAGATGGACTTAAAGAGGGCCCATTTATTATTAATTATTTAAACGGCAATCCGCAGGCAAAAGGCAATTTTAAAAATGGCCTTTTTGATGGCAAATGGGAAATATTTTACGATACAGGTAAACCACTCATGACGTTTGAGGCCAATGGGGCCGACATAAAGATTATTGATGTGTGGGACGATAAGGGCATTAAAACGGTTAACAATGGCAATGGCACCTACAGGGCAGATATGCCCCCTTATATGTACTGGAAAGGTAAATTGCTTAATGGACGGCCGGATGGCAAGTGGAAGGCTAAAAAGGTGGCAGACGATACCGACCTATCTTCCGAAATATTTAAAAACGGCACTTTTCAAAAAGGCAACACCTCAATTTCAGAATATACCGATAAATCGAGGATAGTACTTATTTCACCTACTTTTTTCCCGTTCGTATCGGCCGAGTACCTTTTGATATCCCGCGTTCCATGCGATGGTGATTTTGTAAAACAAAAAAATGTTGTTAATGCCAGTTACTCAGGCGGGATCAATTCATTTTCGGACCATATTGGTGAGGTCGTAGCCAGTTACCTGAACACTGTCGACCTGAAATCGTACGATGAACAGCTTGTTTTAGAAGGAGAAATAACCGAACAGGGCAGCATAGCAAAACTAAAGGAAATCAATCCGTTTAACATCAGCATATCGCAGGGGGTAATTAACAAGCTACATACTTTGCCACGTTTAAAACCAGCCACTGTTGATGGCAAACCTGTTAAACAAGGCTTCAGCATTACGCTTAGGATCCATAACGGTATGTATAGTTTTAATTATCGGTTTTTACCGGTACAGCCGTAATTTTAAAATAAGACCTTACTTATCTCGATTGTTATGAAAATATTTTCTGCTGTACTTGTTTTGTGCCTGTCACATTTATTTTTCTCAATAGATGCCTCTGCACAAGAAAGTGAAGAGCCACGCAATATTAATATCAAGTATATACAGGAAGACAGTGTTTCTATTACCCTAAACGAGAGTTTTGACATGATAGAGGATAGCTGCAGCCAGATAATACGCTTTACTCATTTTAATGCAGACGAAAAGAAATTTTATGGTGCTTTTACAGATGTAAGCAGGTTAGACTCCAACGTAATTTTAACACAAGGTTTGTATGATAAAAGCGGTCTTAAGCAGGGGCTTTTTATATCTCGTTACGTAAACGGAAACTTACAGGCAAAGGGCCGGTACAAAAACAATGTTTTTGATGGCAAATGGGAAACCTACTACGAAAATGGAAAGCCTCACACTATTTTTATAGCTGTAAGCAATTCAATAATTGTACAGGATTCATGGGCTATAACCGGCGAAAAGGTAGTTGATAACGGCACCGGCGAATACATGGTGAGCCTTGCAAACGATAACGACGGCGGGCGGGCAGTCTGGAAAGGTAAGCTTTTGAACGGAAAACCGGAAGGCACCTGGCAGCTTGTTATAAACAGTAACGGTCTTGTGAAGGTTATAAACACCGAAACTTTTAAAGACGGGCATTTTGTAAAGGGTATTGGCATAACCGGCAACTACAAAAATGCATCAAGAGTAGTAATGATGCCACCAGAGGCTTTACCATTTTTACAAGCAGAAAACATGGCCATTTCAAGTTATCCGTGCAATGCCAATACCCCAATGTTTACCGAAAACATCATAAAACATGATGATAACATTTACTTAGATGCGCACTATGAGGCTAATAGGTATGATTTCAGATCGGAACTTTTTAGCAGTTTATTCAATAAAACTCGCGGCAATAGCTCCCCTTTCCTTGGGCTATTTGATATACACTTAACAGCAGAAATTGACGAATTGGGAAAATTCAAAAATATAAAAACCGCCGGCACTGCAGACATAGGAATGGAAAGCGCAGTAATATCGGCATTACACGACATGCCTATATTAAAACCTGCTACAATTAACGGGAAAGTAGTAAAACAAAAGTTTACACTAACCTATCTTTATGACAAAAAAACCAAGCACTATTCTATAGACTATAAATTTTTACCTCTAAACCAACATTAGCTTACCAAATTGACTTTAACGGCTGTATTTGTAAATGCTCTATCTCCATGCCGTTGTTTATAATGCTTAAACGGTTGTAAGGCTTTTTGGGGAAGAACACACCGGTAAGGTTGCTTAGCCCGCCATCGGCAAATAGTTCGATAGATGAAACATCTACAACCAGCTCAAAATCTGAAGTAAGCGATGTTGACAGCCTTGGCGCGTATGCTTTGGGCATGAATTGCTTACTGAATTTATTTTGTCCGGCTTTGGTACGGTCGATATAATAGCGGCTGTTTTTGGCATCGTAACCAACTACAAGCGCCTCGCCTGCATCGTTAGATAGCATTACCGAGTAATCTTTAACAGCTTTTGTATTAAACTTAAGCGTGTACTGCGTTGGCGTTTGTTTTATCACCGAAAAGATATTGTTGTTTTTTGCCAGCAATTCGGCATCTACCTTAATGGTTTTAGTTACAATTTTATCTAACTCTTCTACCGGGGTTGATGTTAGCCAGATATCGCCCGCGGTAAGTTTTAAGGAAAGCTCGCGCGGTATAGTCATGGCGTTTCGCCATTTTAGGGTTGGCACATCGTTGGCATAAAACCAGTTGCCCATCCATCCTAAAAATACTTTGCGGTTGCCGGTGTTGCCCCATGTTACCCCTGCATAATTATCAGGGCCAAAGTCAATCCATTTGGTTTGGTTACTGCTGGGTATAAACTTGCTGCCATCAAAATGCCCCACAAAGTATTGCGTAGCCGAGCCGCCATTTGGACCGCCCGGGTTTATGCTTACCAGTAAAACCCAATATTCTTTACCGTTTAGTTTAAGCGGGAAAAGATCGGGGCATTCCCAAACGCCACCGTGCGCACCAAGCATCTGGCCAAAATCGCTTTCTTTTTTCCAGTCCTTAAGGTTTGGCGATGAATAGAAGGTTATCCTGTCTTTAGTGGCCAGGCTCATTACCCATTTGTTACCTGCTGCGTACCAAAACACTTTAGGGTCGCGGAAATCTTTAATACCGGGATTTTTAAGCACCGGGTTGGCGGCATATTTCGTCCAGGTGGCACCTTCATCAAGGCTATAGGCAATACTTTGATTTTGAAATACAGATGAACCCGACTTCTCCCCTTTTGGGTCGTGGTGAGTAAATATGGCTACCATGGCGGGTTTGCCCTTTGTGCCAAAACCCGAGGTATTATTCTCATCAACCACCACGCTGCCGCTGAATATATATCCCAGTTTATCGGGGTAAAGGGCAATAGGCATCTGTTTCCAATGGATCAGATCTTTACTCACGGCATGCCCCCAGTGCATTGGGCCCCAAACTGTAGCTTTAGGGTAATGCTGAAAAAACAAGTGATAAGTACCTTTATAGTATACCATCCCGTTAGGGTCGTTTGTCCACATTGTTTTGGGCGAGAAGTGCGCCTGCGGACGGTATGGTTCGTGGTATAATTTAGCGTTTGTTGCTTTTTGAGCCTTTGATGATATGGCAGCCAAAACAATGCAGCCTGCGATTAATACTTTTTTAATATCCATTGCTTATAATTCAATTAGGTAAATACTTAGCCTAAGTAAAGCTATGCACTATAAACTGAATTGTAACAATGATAGTATGATATTGTTAGTCGAATTTTACAGTATCGGGGCCTGATAGTTTGGCTACATGGCAATTACAGCCGCCTGATATTTTTACAATAACCTTTTTAACCTGGCCCGTTGCTTTGCTTTTGGCGGTTATTTCAACATCATCGCCTTCGGTAGAAAACTCAGTTTTTATCCCATCGTTAGCTACCAATACATAACCGGCAACATAATCAATAATTGGATCTGTAGGTATGCGTGTTACCGGTTTGTCCGTACGTAAGTTTTTTAGGGAGTACTCTTCTACAATGGTTGGTTTGCCCTGGTTATCGGTAAACGCAACTCTCAAAAAAACAGCCTGAGCTGTGCAAAATTGGTTGGCGTCACATCCTGATTTTTTTGCACTTTTTTTTGCAGGCCGATAAACTGGTGGCCAACATTAATACTAAAAGTAGCTTTTTATACATAATTGGTTGGTTTATATCTATTACGCACTACAAATCTATTGCGTAACAGCCCATGTATAATAAACCTGTAACACGGTTTACGCCACGTGTTACAGGCTTATTAAAATCACCTGGCCTGCTTTAACTTTTGCACTTCCTGCTTTAGCATTTCAATCTGGGCTTGTTGCTCTTTGATGGCTCCAACCAGTAAAGGCACCAGCTTTTGCAGGTCTACTTCGGCTGTGGTAATGGTACGTGGGTTGTTTTTACCCGCGTTGTACCAATTGTTATGCGTAGTTATAATCGATGGCACCACTTGCTTTGCATCGCCGGCAATAAAACCGAATTGCATACCTGCGGGCAGGTTTAACTGTTTATAATCGCCCCGGTTATATTCGTAACTAACGGGTTGCAGGCGGGTGATATAACTTAATGAATTGGTAATGGGCGTAGTGTTTGTTTTGATCTGTGCATCGCTTACCTGCTGCGCTTTTGCAGTGAATGTAAATACAGATAATACAACAGATAATGACAATAAATATTGAACACGAATTTTCATGATAGTAAATTAAAATGATATAAATAGAATAGCCTGCAATATCTGCCGACCGTTAATATAAACCGAAGAATCAGCCTATATAGTTTGGCGGAGGGGTAGGCACCGGCGGCACCCACGCTAAATGAGCGGTAGGCTGCTTATGGGGGTAAGTAACCTTTGTTAAACTGATATATAGATAGGGGATCTTTAAATCCAACTCACTCGCCCAAAGTTCTTTTAGCTTGTTTTCTTTGGTTTCGGTGCGTTCGGGGGTGGTTTCGTCATCGTTGGCAATCGGGCTATTGTTTTGTGCGATGTGATTTTTAGTAAGCAGCGAAACCACAGAGATGCCAGTACTTTCCAAAATAGAAAATATGCAGATAAATACCAGTAAATATTTTAAGCTGGAAAATTGCATAACACTAAATTACTATGCAAACATAGTAATTATTAAAAATGTTTACAAAACCTGGTTAAATTCCAACCGTTCGCCATCGGGCCCGGTAATGTTAAAGTACTTGCAGCCGCTGGCCCAAAACTGCAGGAATACAGGTTCCGCCTCTATGATATTAAAGCCGGCTCGCTTTATGGTATCAAAAGCCTCATCAATATCAGGCACATCAAAAGCAACATGGTCTATATGGCCGTTCCTGCGGGTGCGGATCTCTGATAGACCAGGCTCGGGCAGTTGGTACAGTTCAATGACCATGCTATCGCGCTTCATCATTATACAGGTGCCGCGTGCGCCCTCTTCGCCAAAACCGCCCTGCATTACATTGGCAAAGCCTAAACGACCGTAAAACGCCTCTGAAACGTCCATATTAGTCACCGGGATACCGATATGCTGGATGGCGGTGATGTTGATGATATTTTGCATACGTTGATCAAATTAACCGATTTTCGTTAAACTTCGATTATCAGGTGTTCACGTTCACAGCCGTGAACGCTCATGAACATTTATGAACACCTGATAATCAATTATTTAATATTACTAACAAATCAGAGCTAGCAGGCAGCTTGCTTAGCTCTTGCTCACTTTAACCAGAGATAAAGGGCATTCCCGGACATGCTGAGATTGCCACGTCGCTATCGCTCCTCGCAACGACATGGTGGCAATAATACCTTACATCACCCTCACCTTCAAATAACTTGGATGTGCTTTTGAGCTGTACACTTTATGCGTTGCTTTCTTAAAGTCGGTATCTTTGGCTTTCATAATATCCTGGAACTGCTGGGTGTTCCTGTCAATCAACGGGAACCAGGTGCTTTGGATCTGCACCATAATACGGTGGCCTTTTTTAAAGGTGTGCAGCACATCCTGCAGCTCAAAATTTACCGGGGTTACCTTACCGGGCACAAAGGCCTCGGGTTTTTCAAAGCTATTGCGGAACTTGCCACGCATAGCCTCGCTGCGTACCATTTGCTCATAACCGGCCATGCTTACATCTTTACCCGTAAACTTATTGTTAGCGGCGGTATCCGGGTAAACATCTAATACTTTTACAACCCAGTCGGCATCGGTGCCGGTGGTGCTTACCTTCAGGTTTGCCCAAATGTTCCCGGCAATGGTAACGTCCTTATCCAGTACTTCAGTTTTGTAGGTTAGCACGTCCGGGCGTTTTTCGGCAAAGCGCTGGTCGGCGGTCATGTATTCGCGTTTCATGTCAAAGTCAATACCATCAATAAACGGCACCGGGTTCATCGGGTCTGATACAAACTCTTTAAAATCATCGGTAGCAGCAGTAGGCGCCGCGAAGGATAATTTACCGCCCGGCAGCAGGTACAGGTTTTTCTCCTGGGCTTCGGCAGGTGGCCATGCCTTGTAGGTTTTCCATGAATTTACGCCCGTTTCAAAAGTGTTTACCTTCGGCAGATCAAGCGGGGTACCTTTCAGGTAATGACTAAAAAATGCAAACTCTATCTTCTCCCTGTAAAACGGACCTGTTGGTTCGCCAAAGCTAACGTCGCCCAAGTGGTCGCCGTTACCGCGTGCCCAGCCGCCATGTACCCATGGGCCCATAGCAAAATAAACAGGTGTGGTTGGGTTCTTTTTCACCAACACTTTATAGGTGTTGATGGCGCCGTATAAATCCTCGGCATCGTACCAGCCGCCGGTAACCAGTACCGCGGTTTTAATATCGTGCAGGTGGGTTAACACGTTGCGGTCTTTCCAGTGCTGATCATAATTTGGGTGATCCATCATTTCGTTCCACAGGCGGATGGTATCTTTGTAATATTTTACGTTGGAGTTGCGCATGCTGCCCATATCCAAAAAGAACTTATAGCCATCCTCGGTACCGGGGTTAAAGCCTTTAGCCCTGCGTTGGGTTGGTTTATCATCCTGCCTGTTGGTAAAGCCCGGATAAAAGCCAAAGTTAGCTACCAGCATAAATGCGCCGTTATGAAAGGCGTCGTCGCGGTACAGATCTGCAATCGGGGCCTGCGGCGATGCGGCAACCAGCGCCGGGTGGCGGCTTAACAGTGCTGTTGTAGTATAAAAGCCCGGATAAGATATACCCCATACCCCTACCTTGCCATTGTTATTCGGCAGGTTTTTAAGCAGCCAGTCTATAGTATCGTAAGTATCGGTACCTTCATCAACATCTTTATTGGTTTTATGCACCTCCAACTCGGGGGTCATTTCTTCGTAGATGCCCTCGCTCATCCAGCGGCCGCGTACATCCTGGTAAACAAATATGTACCCATCATGTAAAAATTGCGGCGAGGGGCCAAGGCTGCCTTTATATTTATCTGCCCCGTATGGGCCCACACTGTAGCAGGTACGGTCCATCATGATGGGGTATTTTTTAGTTTGGTCTTTAGGTACGTATACCGATGTGAACAGCTTTTTGCCGTCGCGCATGGGTATCTCGTATTCATATTTGGTATAGTTTTCTTTGACGTATGCAGCATCGCTTTGGGCGAAAGAGCTGAAAGCGAAAAGCAGAAAGGCTAAAGCTAAGAAAGTTCTTTTCATTTGTTTTTTGATTGATGCTTTAAAAGTAATGAATAAAACAAAAAAGGCGCTGACAAATCAGCGCCTTCCACAAAATCGTTACTAAAGTTGTGCCTGTTGTTTCTTGGTGTTATAAAGCTCAAGGCTGCTTTTCCCGTTAATAAGCCATTCAGCAACCTTAACCTTCATACTGTATCCGTCCCCAAGGTCTGTTGACATACTAAACGGGATAGAACAGCCTTTGTAAAATCTATAATCGTTTAAAAAAGTTTTAATACCGCCCTTTTCAACCATACTTAGCAAACCACTGTTCTGTTCATAATAATTGGTGTTTACAGATCCGTTTTGGGAGGTAAGAATAATCTTGTAACAGGGTACGCCGTTAATGTTTTCGAGCCCTGATACCTGCCGTTTATATTGCAATTTTATATAATTCATATCAGGAAGGATATATGATTGTAGTTGGTAATGATCAAGCGCGATGGTATCTGTTATTTTAGTCCGCTTGCCATTTTGTATGGCGATGGCAACACCTGAATCATATATCTCCATTATAGAAAGCCCGCCACCTTCCATGCTTTGATAAAACTTCCCCGGGCCGGCTTTAATCACCAGCATATTCAATTTTTTATCACCGATAGTTGCCTCTGCATGGAATTCTGATGTTTTTACCGCTGTCCATAGTTTCTCCCCTCCTATCACTTTTACATAGCGGGCTATAATGGCATCCGCAGATGGTAACTTTTGCGCTACTGCCGAAAAACTGATAAAACAAATAATAAAGCTTAACAAATAGTCCCGTTTTTTCATGGCATTAAAATAGGAAAATAACCTAAACAAAAAAGGCGCTGATAATTCAGCGCCTTACACAAAATCGTTACGGAAATTATTTACTCCCTTTTTGCTGGCTGCGTAAATATTTATCAGAAAAGTTCCCCAGATCGGTGTTACGCTTGTAATCATAAATGGCCCAGTCTTCCACATCTTTTTGGTTGATGAGCACAGGGGCGCCTATCTTAAGGTTTTTTAATACAATTGCCGAATCTGCAAATATCCCGGTAAACTTTCCATCGGCGTATTTATAAACCACGCTCCACATATGCTCGTGGTCTGCACCCTCCGCAAAATCCGATTTTACCAAAAACCTGTAGTTACTATCAAGTGCGTGTGGTTTAAGGCTATCCAGAAATATATGGAGCCTGGCCTGGGCCGTATCCTTAAATGCAGCAATTTTCTCGTCATCAGTTTTTAGATTAACCACTGAGGCTGTTTCTTTCTTATCCTGCTCTTTTTTATTTTTTTGCGTTTGGTTGCATGCCGCTAAAACCAATATGGATAGCGCACCCGCTTTTAATATATTTTTCATCATGGCAGTAATGGTGTTGATACAGTATAATTTATAAACAAAAAAGGCAATCATTGTTTATGATTGCCTTCCTTAATATGCTTATTATTTTAATCTTCGTTAATAGCCTTAACGCCCGGCAGTTCTTTACCTTCCATATATTCCAGTAATGCACCACCACCTGTTGATACGTAGCTAACATCTTTGGTCATATCAAACTTGGCTACAGCTGCGGCAGAGTCGCCACCGCCAATTAATGAGAAAGCACCGTTGTCGGTAGCTTTAGCTACGGCTTCGGCAATGGCTTTGGTACCTACCAAAAACTTTTCCATTTCAAAAACACCCATAGGGCCATTCCAAAGGATTGTTTTTGATTCTTCAACAATCTTGCTGAATAGCTTAACGGTTTCAGGGCCAATATCCAATCCCATCCAGTTATCCGGAATTTGGCCTGTTTTAGCAACATCGGTATTGGCATCATTACCAAATTTATCGGCAATCACATTATCTACAGGCAATAACAGGTTCACACCTTTTTCTTTTGCCTTTTTAACCAGGCTGCGTGCCAGGTCGAGTTTATCAGCTTCAACTAATGATGTGCCAATGCTGCCACCATCTGCCTTAGCAAAAGTGTAAGCCATACCACCGCCGATGATCAGGTTATCTACCTTATCCAGTAGTTTTTCTATCAGTTCTATCTTGTCAGACACCTTTGAACCACCCATTATAGCAGTAAATGGTTTCGGGGCATCGTTCAATATTTTTTCAGCATTGTTTAATTCGGCAGCCATCAGGTAACCAAATACTTTTGCATCAGGGAAAAATTGCGCTATAACTGCTGTTGAAGCGTGTGCGCGGTGAGCGGTACCAAAGGCATCATTCACATACACATCACCTAATTTTGAAAGTTTTTCGGCAAAAGCTTTATCACCTTTTTCTTCTTCTTTATAAAAACGCAGGTTCTCTAATAATAACACTTCGCCTTTTTCAAGCTCTTTTGATTTTTGGATAGCATCCTCACCAATACAGTCGTCAGCAAACTGTACTTGCTGGCCTAACAGGTCGGCTAGGTGAGGCACCACATGCTTTAAACTATATTTTTCTGTAGGGCCATCTTTGGGCCGGCCCAGGTGCGACATTAAAATAACGGCACCGCCATCTTTCAATATCTTTTTAATGGTGGGCAGGGCCGCAGTCATACGGTTATCATCGGTAATGTTATAATCCTCGTCCAGGGGAACATTAAAATCCACACGCACAAGGGCACGTTTACCGTTAAAACTGATCTGATCTATTGTCTTCATATTGATGTATATAATTTCATGAACGATGGCAAGTTGTCAAAATTTATCCTAATAGCCAACCCAAAAGTTAAAAAGATGTTGGATATTCATCAAAATTTCATTTTATTTTAACATACATTACATAATGCGGCCCAATACCGGGCACTTCAAATTCGGGCGAAATAATCTCGAAACCAACACCTAAATAAAATGCAGCAGCCTGTTTGCGGGCATTGCACCACAGGTAGTTTACCTTTTGCCCGCGCAGGTAGGTTATGGCAAAGTTAACCAGCATATTGCCGTAGCCTTTGCCCCTGTATTTCTGCAGCGTAGCCATACCCCTTAGCTGGTAGGCCCTGCCTTCAAAACCTGTGTAACTTTTTGGATGGAAAGATGCTATGCACGCTAATTCGTCATCTTTATAATACCCTAAGTGGAACGAACCTTCGGCATCATCATTCTCAAAACGGCATTCATCAAGGGTTAACTTACCGTCGCGCAATACTTCGTTGCGGATAGGCAGCACATCATCGGCAGTAATAAATTTTATCATAATGGTAGCTGGCTTATTTCTTCAACCAAATCGGCCAGGCGGCTGCTATATCCCATCTCGTTATCATACCAGCCCACAACTTTTACCAACCCGCCTACTATTGAGGTTAGCTGCGCATCAAAGATGCAGCTGTGCGGGTTATCCAGTATGTCTGTAGATACTATCGGGTCTTCGGTATATTCCAGTACGTTTTTCATGGGGCCATCCGCAGCGGCTTTAAAGGCGGCGTTTATTTCGGCCACGGTTGGCATTTTTTCAAGGCTGCAGGTAAAATCGGTAAGCGAGCCGTTAAGCACCGGTACCCGGATACCAGCCCCCCCTAAACGCCCTTCTAAATGCGGGAATATATTGGTAATGGCTTTTGCCGCCCCAGTTGTTGTTGGGATGATTGATGCTGATGCAGCCCTTGCCCTACGCAAGTCTTTGTGTGGCGCATCGTGCAGGTTTTGGTCGCCCGTCATGGAATGTACAGTGGTAATGTAGCCATCTTTAATATGCCAGTTATCATCCAGTATCTTTACCATAGCAGCTACGTTGTTAGTGGTACATGATGCATTAGACAAGACGGGCGAACGTAGATCTACCTCGCCATCGTTAACAGCTAATACTACCGTTGGGACACTTTTATCGCTTGATGGTGCCGAAATAATAACTTGTTTAGCACCTGCTGTAATATGCTTTAAAGCCCCTGCTTCGGTAATAAATTTCCCGGTTGCTTCTACCACCAGGTCAATATCCAGCTGTTTCCAGGGTAAATGTGATGGATCGGTTTGCTGCAAAACGATGATCTGTTTGCCGTTTACATACAGGTTATTCTCATCATTGGTTACTGTTCCTTTAAAGCCACGATGTACAGAGTCATACTTAAAGAGATGGGCAAGCGTGGCAGTATCGGCCTGGTCATTAATAGCCACTACATCAATACCGGGTTTTGCAAGAATAGTTCTCAGAAATATACGGCCTATACGGCCAAAACCGTTTATAGCGATCCTCATTTGCACATTAAATTAAGGTGCAAAACTAATAAAATTATACAGGTGGATAGCGGTTATACAAATAGGTTACGTACAGATAACTTTTCTCTTTCTTTTGTACGCAGAAAAAATGTTATTGCCCAGTTAAACAGCATTGATGATGCAAGTATCAGTATCATAAGTGTTAAATTGCCAAGAGGCGCAAACACCAGCACTATTACAATAAGCAAAATATTTATGCCCCCTAAAATAAAGGTGGTTTGCAGGTGCGTATAGCCCAGCCTTAATATGCGGTGATGTATGTGATTACGATCGGCACTGAAAGGTGACTTACGATATAAAACGCGCAGGGTAAACACACGCAGGGTATCAAATATAGGCACTATAAGTATAGCAAATGCCACGGCCGGCGCAGATATTACAGCGGGTGTAGTTGTACCGGTAAATTTATTCAGCTCTATAAAACGTATAGCCATTATAGCAGATATAAGCCCTATTAATAAGGAGCCGGCATCGCCCATAAATATTTTTGCCGGCGTAAGGTTGTAGCGTAAAAAGCCCAATACGGCTCCGGCTATGGTTAATGACACCGCCGCCATTTCATAATGCTTCATATGGGTGAACAGTATGGTAAACGCCCCGTTCACAATAATACAGGTGGTGCCTGCAAGCCCGTCAATACCGTCAATTAAATTAAAGGCGTTAATAATAAGTATGATGAACAGGATAGATAATATAGCACTTGTAATATACGGGATAGCGTAAACACCAAAAACACCATACATGCTGGTAAAACGTATATCGCCCAAAATAACCAATATGGTTGCTACAATAAACTGTATTAAAAACTTAGTGCTGGGGTTTACGCCCGACAGGTCGTCCTTTAAACCCATTATAAACAAAATTATACTGGCAGTTAGCAGGTAACTGATGGGTATATTTTTATCAATAATGCTGAATAATAAAAGTGTAATGGTAAAACTTACAAATATGGCTACACCGCCCAGGCGTGGTATGCCGTGGTCATGCTGTTTGCGAAAATGGCCAACATCATCATATAAATGCCTTGTACGTGCTACATGTAAAATGGAGGGAATAGATAATAGCGTTATCAATACCGAAAACGTTATCATCAACAAATAGTATATAAAATAATACGTGTTTAAATATTGGGGCATATATAAAGGTTAGGGGGCATTTATATACCGCAAATATATATATTTTAATTACAATTAAAAAAATTGCCCCAGTTTTCGCAATGGCTTTAAAAACAGCGCTATAGGGGGAAATAATACATTGTTTCTATACATCGCTCTCATATCAAAAATTAATGCCTTAACACGATTATTAATGCTGCTGTTACTAACCCCTCCGGTGCTCATTTTAACTAATACACTGGCTAAGTAATACACCGGTAATTGGTTAAGATGTATAAACCTTAGCATTAATTCATAATCGGCAGCGGTGCCGTATTCAAGACTATAATTGCCCAGCCTGTTAAACGCCTCTTTGCGGCAATAAAACGCAGGGTGCGGTGGCATCCAGCCCAGGTTAAACATCCCTTTTTTATACGGTCCGCTCCGCCATTTACGAAACGTGCTCCCATCCGGTTTTACATAATCAAGATCGCCGTATACAATATCGGTAACGTTATTTTTAAAAGCATCCGATAGTACAGTTAAAGTATGGCTGTCTGCAAAAAAATCATCGGCGTTAAGTGTACCTATAACGTCTCCGCTTGCCAAAGCAATACCTTTGTTCATTGCATCATAAATACCCTTATCGGGCTCTGAAACAAAAACATGGATATGTTTTTTGTACTTTTCAAGTATAGGAATGGTACCATCTGATGAGTTTCCGTCAATTATTATATACTCGATGTGAGGATAATCCTGGCCGATTACCGATTGTATGCATTGCTCAATAGTGCTTTGGGCATTGTATGAAACAGTTATTACAGATATTTTAAGGTTATGCACTTTGGAAAAATACATTTATTTAGGTGCAAATTATGTAATTTTGAAATCGCTGCGCAATTATTGGTAACATTAAGCAGTAATTTATTTTATATGCGTGTTTTATATTTTATTTGCTTAGTTGGTATAGTTGTATTTGGCAGTTCATGCTCTTACAAACAAAACCAGATACTTTTCGAAAAAAGGGCGTCTGTTGTTGATACCGTATCGCAAAAAGCGGCTATAATTAGCTACCGCATACAGCCCCAGGATATTTTGCAGATCCGTAATCTTCAAAACTTAAAATATATAGTTGATGAGGTACCTGCCTCGTCTGCGTCCGGCTCCGGCAACAATGCTACAGCCGGGCAGGGCCAAACCTTCCAGGTAGAAGAAGATGGTACGGTTGCCTTACCCGCGATTGGGCACGTACAGGTTATGGGGCTAACGCGCACCCAGGCTACAAAATTAATAGAAGACCTTTACCGTAAAAACCTTTTAAAAGACCCTATAATTGAACTTAAGGTTGTAAACCTTAAAGTAACGTTACTGGGCGAGGTAAGATCGCCGGGGAATTTCCCGATAGTAAAAGATAACACTACTTTGGTTGAACTTATTGGGCAGGCTGGTGGATTAACGCCTGCGGCAAACGAAAAGAAAATAAAAATTATAAGGGGCAAAAATAACACCCAAAACGTAACCGAAATTGATTTGAGTGATATAAACTCTTTATCAGACCCAAGAGCTTACCTGCAAAACGGCGATATTATTTACGTAGCCCAAAACAAGCGGGCCATACGTACCGAAAACCTGCAAAACTTTAACACCTGGGTACAACCAGCCCTGTTGTTATTAAACACCGCGCTCATCATTTTTACGCTGAGCAGGCAATAATGGGGCAAACAGGTACAAGCTTGTGTTTTTACGTAAAGTATCAGTATAAAACCTAATATAAATGCAGCAAACCGATCTTTCTGTATATAATAACCATCCTTACCACCCGGGGGGGAGTGCCTTAAAACGGGCAATATGGTATTATATCAGTTCGGTATTCTTCAAATCTGGTTTGTTACCTGTAAACGCGATAAAAATTGCGCTGCTGCGCTTATTTGGCGCACAGGTTGGCAAAGGAGTGGTAATAAAGCCGGGCGTAAATATCAAATATCCCTGGCACTTAAAAATTGGCGATAATACCTGGATAGGCGAGCGCGTTTGGATAGATAACCTTGTTTTAGTAACTATTGGCAGTAATGTGTGTATATCACAAGGCGCCATATTACAAACCGGCAGCCATAATTATAAAAAAACAACTTTCGAACTGATAACCGGAAGCATTACACTTGCCGATGGCGTTTGGGTAGGCTGTGGCGCCATTGTTAACCAGGGCGTAATTGCCGCAAACCATTCGGTACTTACCAGTGGTTCGGTAGCCAATAAACATCTTGAGGCTTATTTTATTTACCAGGGTAACCCCGCCGTTAAAACACGCCCGCGCATCATCCAATAACTATAACATCTGCTATGCCTAACACTACATTACCTGCACACCGTATTATACTTTTAGCTGTATTTGTATTAGTTGCTGCTTTAGGGGTTATAGCTATTATAACACCTGCTGCTATCTTCCCTGATGCCAGTTGGGGTTTCCAGGTTTTACGGTCAATGCAAATGGGGGGCGCTTTCAATAACCTTATTAAACCAAGCCAGCAAAACATAGCCCAAAACACCACCGAGTTTATATCGTGGTGGTCGCCGGGGCAATACCTTATTCCCTATTTTTTCAAATCTGTTTTTGGGTTAAATACGGGGCAGGCCGCATCTGTTACTACTATGTTTTGCCAGCTTTTAGGCTTAGCAGGATTTTATACCTTCTTTAAAAAAGTGGGGTTTACACCCTTAATAAGTGCTTTAAGTTTAGCAGTTATTATTTGCCAGCTGGTATTTTTTACGCCCTTTATTTTTTACATAGGCGGCGAAACTTTGCTGTTTGCCTTTACCGGCTGGTTTTTATACGGATGCTTAACCTTTAAGCAACCCGGCTGGAAGCTAATGCTGTTTGTATTACTTTCCGGCTGGATAGGTTTTATTTGTAAATCATCCTTTATATGGATCTATGGGGTTGGCCTGCTGTTTATGTGGATCCAACTATCCGCAGGGCATACAAGCGCTAAAAGCTGGCTCTTTAAAGGCTTTTGGATAGGCATACCGGCTTTAGTATCAGTAGTGGTTATCTCGTGGCTATACCTCTCAAAAGGGATTAACCCATCATCAAATTCAGGCGGGTTCGATCTTAGCTTAAAGGCCATTGCGTTCCCCCTCGCCTCACCTATACTGGCAGGTTTTTCTGTTGATGACCTGGTAAACGGTTTTTTCTTTCATACCGATACCGTAATATTATCACCCGGCTGGGCAATGCTCATCTTAATTGTTATAGCCATACTAAGTATTGCTTTGGTTTATGCTATTTGCAGCAGTGTGCCCGATAAAAGGTACCGGACTATCATTATCCTGTTTTATGGCATCTCGCTCATCTTTTTCGGACAGGCATTTATGCGCAAGCTCGATATATCTTATGAAGCGAGGCATTTCAGGATAATTGGTTTAATGATCACCCCCGGCACTTTATACCTTTTTAGCCAATATAAAATGGTTTACCGTGTTGTATTAGGGCTGTGTATAGGAGTAATAGCCTTTTTTACAGTAAAGTTTTATGTAGAAGGTTCTTATGGTTTAAGGCATTATACCGCTTACGGCACATCGGGCATTGGCCAGCAGTTCATAGATCAGCAAAGCCTTGATTATATTAAACTGCTTGATGATAAGCACAAGGATGCGATCTTCGTTTTCTTCAGTCCGGACCTGGGGCTTGAGATCCGGCATAACCGTATAATTACGCTTGAGGGGTTGAATAAAGATATTAATATAGATTTTGACCAATACCAGCATAAAGGCCACGCCGGGCCTATATATATACTGATGCCACATGATTATATTGGCATCAGGGCAAACGTTATCCTGAAATCTTTCCCGGGATATAAAGGCTTTTCGCTAAAAGAATTAAGCGATAATTACGTACTGTACTTTGCTACTGAGGCCCGTTAGCATCCCTGTTTATTTCTTTCCAAAGCAGGTCTTTCAGCTCGGTAATGTTTTTCTGTGCTACTGATGATATAAACACGTACGGTACATCCGCCGGTACTTCTTTCTCCATCTCTTGCTGCAATTCAGCATCCAGCATGTCGGCTTTTGTGATGGCCAGTACCCTCGGCTTGTGCATAAGTTCGGGGTTGTATTCGTTCAGTTCCCGTAACAGGATGCCGTATTCTTCTTTAATTGTTCGGTTGGTATCGGCAGGCACCATAAACAGCAATACCGAGTTACGCTCTATATGGCGCAAAAAACGGATCCCTAACCCCTTGCCTTGCGATGCACCTTCTATAATACCCGGTATATCTGCCATAACGAATGATCGGTTATCGCGGTAGCCCACAATACCCAAATTGGGTACAAGTGTTGTAAAGGCGTAATCGGCTATTTCCGGCTTTGCAGCTGACACCACAGAAAGCAGTGTTGATTTACCTGCGTTAGGGAAACCTACCAAACCAACATCGGCCAGCAATTTCAGTTCAAGAATGTTCCAGTCTTCTTCGCCATCCTCGCCGGGCTGTGCATAACGCGGGGTTTGTTGGGTTGCGGTTTTAAAGTGCCAGTTACCCTGGCCGCCACGGCCGCCTTTTGCTAATATTTTGGTTTCTCCGTCGGTATTTATTTCGAAGAGTATCTCGCCGGTCTCGGCGTTTTTGGCTATTGTACCCAAAGGCACTTCCAGTATCTCGTCGCGGCCGGTTTTGCCTGAACGCAGCGAACTACCACCAGCATCACCGTCGCCTGCAATTACATGCTTGCGAAATTTAAGGTGAAGCAGTGTCCATAACTGGGCGTTACCTTTTACAATAACATGCCCGCCACGGCCACCATCCCCCCCATCGGGTCCGCCTTTTGAGGTTAAAATATCACGGTGCAAGTGCGATGAACCGGCACCACCATGTCCCGAACGGCAGCATATCTTTACGTAATCAACAAAATTTGAGCCCTGAGACATAGTTCTTTTATTTTGAGCGGAAAGTTTTTTAGACGGAAAGTCCGAAAGACAGCAAGTACAATCACTTTGCTGACTTTCGGACTTTCCCGACTTTCGGACTATTATTAATTAATAAGCATCCACAACCGAATTAATAGAAGCAAAGATCTCTTCTATCGACCCGATACCGTTTATGCTTGTAAACTTATTTTGGTTTTTATAAAACCCTGCAACCGGTGCAGTTTTATCATTGTATTCTTTAATACGCTTGCGTATCACCTCGGGGTTGGCATCATCAGGCCTGCCCGAGCTTTCGCCGCGTTTTAATAAACGCTGCTCTAATTCACTGTCAGTAACTTCTAAGGCTATCATACCCGATATAGAAGAATCTTTAGATTCCAACAGGCTATCCAAAGCTTCGGCCTGTGCAACCGTACGCGGGAAACCGTCGAATATAAAACCCTTTGCATCTTTGTTGGCATCAAGCTTATTACTGATCATCCCTATCACCACCTCATCGGGCACCAAAGTACCTTCGTCCATCAGTTTTTTTGCTTCCAAACCTAATTTAGTGCCTTGCGCAATTTCCCCGCGCAGCAAATCGCCTGTTGAAAGGTGAATTAAGCCAAATTTTTCGATAAGATTTTGTGATTGAGTACCCTTCCCGGCACCGGGCGGACCAAACAGAACTAAGTTAAGCATCCCTTGCGATTAAAGTTAAAAGCCTTTCCGTTTTTTACAGAAAGGCTTAATTTGTGTGCACTTGTAGGGATTCGAACCCCAAACCTTCTCATCCGTAGTGAGATGCTCTATCCAATTGAGCTACAAATGCGTTTTTATAAAGTAAAACCGTTACCACTTACCGGTAACCGCCCCGTTTTTAACGGACTGCAAAAATAGGATTTTCTGCATCCATTGCAAACTTTTTTACAAATTACTTTACTTTTTCGGCAATTGCCTCAAAATTTGGCAGGTCGCCGGCGTTCTCCAGCACCTCGGCATATATCACATTTTGTTCCTCATCTATCACAAAAGCAGCACGTTTGCTCACGCCCTTCATGCCAAAAGCGAATGATTCATATAAAGCACCGTATGCTGCCGATACATCCTTATTAAAATCAGAAAGCAGCGGAAACTGGTAGGCATTCTCTTCTTTAAACTTAGCCAGGGTAAAAGGCGAATCGACAGAGATACCTAAAATTTGGGCGTTTAAACCATCATAATAACCAAAACTATCGCGCATGGTGCAAAGCTGGGTAGTGCAAACACCCGTAAACGCTAATGGGAAAAAATGTATCACAACTTTCTTTCCTTTAAAATCGGCTAAAGTAACTTCTTTAAGCTCTGATGATGTTAATGTAAACTGTGGTGCCGCCTGGCCTGCTTGTATCGACATGTTGTTTTTGATTTTGTTCTGCAAATAAAATGATAATTCGCCTTTCAATTATCACAATTGTGTTATTTAAGTTAAATGAACAGGCTGTTCATTTTTAAATATCTGCGCGCTTATTGCTTTTTAATAAATAGATTTATACCACGAGGCAAAACAACCAAAATCCTAAGCAAAATAAACGTATGGAAATCATAGCGCCTTATTAGTTATATACAGCCCAAATTGCCGGGGCGTGGTTGCGGCAATATTACCAATTATACCTTTTAAAATTATGTCAAAATTTGTAAAACTTAACAGAACTGAAATGAAAGATGTAAGGGGCGGTGGCTATACCCCGGTAGTATGTAACACCGGCGGCCTATGCTTTAGCGGCGAATGGATGGGGACTTGTACAGGCGACGGCAAAAACTGCAGGTGCGAAGGAAGTGGGATCCCGGAAAATTATATTGGCGGCTGCGCCCATTAATTTTCCCGAAAGGCTGCATCAAAAAAAATGCAGCCTTTTTTGTTAAAATCAGCATGTAACTAAACACATAGTTTAACTTTATTTAACAATTCAGCTCAACCCTATAGCATAGATTAGCGGCCGGAAATAAATTGTATTTCAATCAATTATTCCACCAAACTTAAACGCGCCGTATCATGATCAAAAATTTCATTAAAACAGCACTTCGCAGCCTGCTAAAAAACAAGGGATTTACCGCCATTAATATATTAGGACTGGCTTTAGGGCTGGCCACCTGCCTGCTTATTGTTTTTTATGTAATAGACGAATTAAGTTATGACCGCTATAATACCAAAGCCGATCGTATCTATCGCGTAAATATGGATATGAAATATGGTGGCAATATGGCTTCATATGCTATAACGCCGCCCCCGTTGGCAGCAACTTTATCAGGCAATTTTCCGGAGGTTGAAAAAACAGCCCGGCTGATACATGACCAGGGGGTACGCATAAAAAAAGGTAATGAATACATACAGGAGGAAAAGGTTGTATATGCCGATTCTGAGCTTTTTGGTGTTTTTACGCTACCTATGGTATTTGGCGACCCAAAAACTGCTTTAACCGAGCCCTACACCGCTGTTATTACAGAAAGTACGGCTAAAAGATATTTTAATACTACTGATGCACTTGGTAAAACACTTACCCTAAGCAATAATGACAATTATAAAATAACCGGTGTTATACACGATATACCAAGCCAGTCGCATTTTAAGTTTGATTTCTTCCTGTCGCTGGCTGCCCGGGCCGATGCCAAAAGCAACGAATGGAGTAATTTTAGTTATACCACCTATATCCTTTTTAAACCGGGCGCAAACCCAAAACAGTTAGAAGGTAAACTAACGGGGATGTTAAAAAACAACATGGGTTCAAATTACAGCAGGCTGGAGAAAAGCGGCAACTACTTTCATTTAAACCTTACACCACTTACCGATATCCACCTGTTATCTAACAGGCAGTACGAGCTTGGTGCGAACAGCAGCGTTACTTATGTATATATTTTCTCTGCCATAGCATTGTTTGTTTTGCTTATAGCCTGTATTAATTTCATGAACATGTCTACCGCCCGCTCGGCAAACCGGGCAAAAGAAGTGGGGGTACGCAAAGTATTGGGCTCGTCACGTAAATACCTGATCGCGCAATTCATGTCCGAATCGATATTGGTAACCGTGGCCGCTGCCGTAGTAGCAGTGTGGCGGCGTGGGCGCTTTTGCCACTGTTTAACCAGGTATCCGGGAAAGAGTTATCCATTACCACACAAACCATACTATGGCTATTCCCTTCGCTGCTGGTTATTATTGTTGTAGTTGGGATACTGGCAGGCTCATACCCTGCATTTTACTTATCTGCATTTCAACCTATCAGCGTACTAAAGGGTAAAATATCAACCGGGTTTAAAGGCGGTAATTTCCGCAACTTTTTGGTAGTGTTCCAGTTTGCCATATCTATATTTCTTATTATTGGCACCCTGGTTATTTATAACCAATTGAATTACATTCAACATAAAGATCTTGGTTTTGACCGCACCCAGGTGCTGGTTATTAAAAATGTTGGCGTAATAGAAAATGCTAAAACATTTAAACAAGAGGTTAAACAACTTGCCGGTGTAGCAAACGCATCCTTAAGCGGATTTTTACCAACGGGTGTTGTAAGGGCACCCGATGGTGTGTTCCGCAACAAAACACCCGACCCTAAAAACGCCCTGTTTACCGAAGTTTGGCCTATTGATGAGGATTATCTGAACACCATGGGAATGGGTATTTCCAAAGGCCGTAACTTTTCTAACCAACTATCAACAGATTCATCAGCAGTTATTATAAATGAGACCGCCGCCCGGATGCTGGGTTTTGCCAATAACCCCTTAGATAAAAAAATATACAGGCCAACGGAGGTACCCAACCAGCCTTTAAAAGAGTACCATGTAATTGGTGTTGTAAAAGATTTCAACTTTAGTTCGTTAAGGGATAATATAAGCCCGGTTGTAATGTTTTTAGCCAACGATAACGGGGCTTTAAGTATAAAAATAAAGGCCAAAAACCTGCCTGCGTTTGTAACCCAGGTTGAGCACAAATGGAATCAGCTATCGCCCAACCAGCATTTCGAATACTCGTTTATGGATGATGATTTTAACACCGCCTACCGTACCGAACACCGTACCGGTAAGCTGTTCCTGATATTTACTACCCTGGCTGTAGTGATTGCCTGCCTGGGCCTGTTTAGCCTTGCCGCCTACGCCGCCGAGCAGCGCAACAAAGAAATTGGCATCCGCAAGGTACTGGGGGCAAGTGTATCGGCTATTGTGGCCATGCTGAGTAAAGATTTTATTAAACTGGTACTAATATCATTTGTTATTGCCGCCCCCCTGGCCTGGCTGGTAATGTATAAATGGTTACAAGGTTTTGCTTACCGCCAAAACATACAATGGTGGGTGGTAGCCGTGGCAGGCGCGGGCGCTTTGGTTATTGCCTTTATAACCATCAGCACACAATCGTTTAAAGCAGCAGTTGCCAACCCGGCGGAGAGTTTGAAAGGCGAATAGTAATACTACAAACATATCCAGCATAAAAGCTATTATTTTTGATATGAAAGCCATTACCATAACCCAACCCGGCGGTCCCGAAGTTTTACAGATCGCCGATAGGCCTATGCCTGCCTACACCGCTACCGAAGTGCTTATAAAAGTAATGGCAGCAGGCATTAACCGGCCCGATGTAGCACAGCGCAAGGGGAATTACCCGCCACCCGCAGGCGCGCCGCAGGATATCCCCGGCCTGGAAATAGCCGGTATTGTCACAGAGGTTGGCACAGATGTAACCCGCTGGGTGGTTGGCGACAAAGTTTGTGCACTGGTTATTGGCGGCGGCTATGCCGAATACTGTACCGCGCCAGAAGGGCAGTGCCTGCCTGTGCCCGAAAGCCTGTCGTTTGCCGAGGCAGCCTCCCTGCCCGAAACTTTTTTTACGGTTTGGAGCAATGTGTTTGACCGAGGACAACTGAAGCCGGGCGAAACCCTGCTGGTACATGGCGGCAGCAGCGGCATTGGCGTAACTGCCATACAAATGGCAGCAGCATTAGGCAGCACAGTTTATGTAACGGCAGGCAGTGATGAAAAATGTAAGTTCTGTGAGGATTTAGGTGCCGGAAAAGCCATCAATTACAAGCACGGGAACTTCAGCGAAGCGATAACAACGTTAACCGGTAACAAGGGGGTAGATGTAATACTGGATATGATAGGCGGCGACTACACCACCCCTAACATTAAAAGCCTGGCTAATGATGGCCGGCTGGTATTCATCAATACTATGAAGGGCAAAAATGTAGAGATAGATCTGGCCGAAGTGATGCGGAAACGGATCTACATTACTGGTTCTACGCTGCGACCAAGGGATGTGGCCTTTAAAAGCGCCATCGCACAAAACCTCGAAAAACACATCTGGCCGTTCCTGGCATCGGGCAAAATAAAACCTGTTATTTATAAAATATTCCCGGCAGCAAAAGCGGCCGAAGCACACCGCCTGATGGAAAGCAGCGAGCATATGGGGAAGATTGTGTTAAGTTTTGAGTAGCACATAGATAATGGTTCATAGTTGATGGCAAACACCATTAACTATGAACCATCAACTCCTATTAATTAGGGAACTTCACCCCGCGATAGTTGGAAATGTTTACCGTTGGGATGCTTGCGTTATATGTTTTATTAATAGCCTTAATATATTCATTAGCAACCATGGCATAACCTCGCGGGGTTAGGTGAACGCCATCTAAAGAGAAGATACCACCGCTTATATAGTTTGAATTAGCGCTTACGCCATCAATCAATATACCATGGGCTTTTATTTCATTTAAAAACGTAAAGGCATCAAACACAGCCAGGCCTTTTGCAGCGGCGGCCGCTTTTATGGTTTTGTTATAATCGGTTACATAATCTTTTGTTAAGGCAATTTCATTGGCATCAAGTACGTATTGGTTGTCAATTGGCGCGTAAGGGGTTAAACCGTAAGGTACCATACCTGCAGGGCTGTTAACCATTTGCCCAATTTTGCTGGAGGGGAAGGTTAACACCACCAGGTCGGCAGCTGTTGCAGCACGCGGCGCGTAAGTTGTTGTAGCTATATCGGCAGAAGCGCGGGCACTGATGTAAATATCTTTAACAGCAGGGTTTGCTTTTTGCACACCTGCTAAAATAGCGCCAACGGTAACCGTATTAAAATAAGGGATGGCGGTAACATCAGGTATTGTTGCCACGGCGCCTTTGGCCCCTTTCTCCGTAAGTTTAGCTATTGACAAGGTATATAGCTGTGCAAACTGTGTTTTATCGGTAAGCGCATCAGCAGCACCACCGCTTGTGGCATAACCTAAAGCATCGTTATTACCCAGCCAATCGGTGAAAAAGGTAAAATCCTTAGCGGTAACGAAATCAAGGTAAGTGGTGCTGTTTGTTGGCGGCGCGCCAGGCAGCAGCCTCTCAAAATAACCATTCAGGTTGCCATAAGGTGCATACATAATTTGTTGTAACTTAATACCCGGCACACCATAGTTGTTAATATCGCCGCTATACTTGGCATATAAAATTACATTGCCAAAGCCGGGGATAGTAACCTGATCGCGCACGGCGGTATTTTCTGTAACAGTTGTAGTTATTGGCGACCCTGTCGGGGTAAAACCGGTCAGTTTTAAATAGCCCGAGCCGTTTGCCTGCGCTTCGGTAAATAATGGCTGGGTAAACTTACCGCCGCCAACCAATGCCATTTGTTTGGCAATAATACTTGGATACGAGTTTTGCTGCCCTTCCAGGTATAGGCCGCCATCAGCATAGCCTGCGGTTAATGAGTTACCAACAGCAATATAGCGGGTAAAATCGGCAGTGCCTTTATTTGCTTTCGGGGTTTCGAATGATGGTTTACAGCCTGCCAGTAAAACCAGCGCGGCCGATATATATAGGTAATTTTTTAACGTTTTCATGTAATTATATTAGGAAGGTTACCAGTGATAAGCAAGTGAAACGCCGGGGATATAAACATTGCTCTTGAATGTGCCCGACAGGTTAGATTCGATATTGGTTTGCGTGCGCGAGAAAAGGTGCTCGTACTCGAACGAGAAATCCAGATCCAACTTGTTGGTAACCTTATAACCAAACCCTGCTGTTAAATAATAACGGTTGGCATCGGGTACTTCCGGCGTAACATAACCATCTTTTACGGCCGTGGTAGTATAGCCACCGCCAAGACGTACGGCCATTTTATCGCAGGTTTTATATTGCGCGCCGCCCCTTACACTATAAGCATCTTTATAATTACGAGGCGAGTGCGTATCCTGCAAAGCTGGTGTGTTTGATGCATAATCAAAAGCAAGTTCTTTATAAGAGTGCCAGCCTACATAGTTTGCATCAAGTGCTAACAATAACTTAGGCGATGCAGCATAGCCAAAGCCAATAGAAGCGGTTTGCGGCAAAGGGATGCCGGCTTCAAATGTGTTTGGCTGCGGGAAATTTGCCTGCGCCGATTTTGCAACGCTAAACATTGCATCACCATTTTTAATGGTTGTTTTAACCTCCGACCGGTAGTTTAATCCAATGGTAAACTCGGGGCTTGCTTTGATAAACACCCCTGCGTTCCATCCATAACCTTTACCGTGGCCTTTAAGGCGTGCCTGGCCGGTGTTGCCATCAGGGTCGCTGATGGGGATAGCGCGTTGCAGATCAACCGTGGCATAGTTATAAATAAAACCACCGCCAATACTCAGATAATCGGTTAATTTATAACTAACAGTTGGCTGAAAAAAGATAGATTTCAGATCAAGGCTTTCAAGCACATATTTGCCCTGCCAGTTGTTGCCCCAGTCGGTTAGGCCACCAAAAGGCGTATATATGCCCATACCAACCTTCCATCGGGCATTTTTTGGCCCCCAAACGCCATAAGCGTTAAAAGGGGTGGCAACCCTGTTTTTTGTAAAGGCCAAATCGTTTGTGCCAGCGCCGCTAAAGCCCGATTTAAATAAAAGCGGGCTTATACCTGCCTGTATGTAATTTTCTGGCAGCATGGCAACTGCGCCGGGGTTAAAGGCAATTGAAGCGCCATCCTGTAATAAGCCGGTGCCGGTATGGCCCATGCCTATTTGTTTTTGTCCGTTAAGGTTTACCTGGAAGCCCTGGGCATATATAATAGCCGGGCTTAACCACATCAGTAGTAGTAAAAGTTTTTTCATTCAAAGTTATAGGCTTTAAGCCCTGGTTAATAATTGGACACCAAAAGTACAATATTGCCTTCAAAAAAATACATGAAAATTTCTTAACATAAGTATTTAAATATTTGGCAATAAACCTTAACTTTGCGCCTCTGAAATAGTACCGTTTTGTAAAGAAGGTATCTGTTTCATTGTAAATTATTTAAAACACCAGGTTATATATGCCAAACATTGGAAAAATATCAAGGATCATCGGTCCGGTAGTTGACGTAAGTTTCGCTGATGATGCACATCTTCCTAAGATTTATGATGCGCTTGAGATCACAAAAGACAACGGACAAAAAATCATTTTAGAGGTTCAGCAACATTTAGGTGAAGACCGTGTGCGTGCTATCGCGATGGACTCTACCGATGGTTTACTGCGCGGAATGAAAGTTTTAGATACCGAAGCCGCTATTAAAATGCCGGTTGGCGAAGCTATTAAAGGCCGTGTATTTAACGTTGTTGGTGACGCGATTGATGGTATTGCCGATTTGGATAAAACCAATGGCCGCCCTATCCACGCAACGCCTCCGCGTTTCGAAGATCTATCTACCGAAACTGAGGCATTATTTACAGGTATCAAAGTTATCGACCTTTTAGAGCCTTACGTAAAAGGTGGTAAAATTGGTTTGTTTGGTGGTGCCGGTGTTGGTAAAACAGTATTAATCCAGGAACTGATCAATAACATCGCAAAAGCTTATGCAGGTTTATCTGTATTTGCAGGTGTAGGTGAGCGTACCCGTGAAGGTAACGACTTACTGCGCGAGATGCTTGAATCGGGCATTATAAAATATGGCGATGCGTTTATGCATTCAATGGAAGCCGGTGGATGGGATCTTTCAAAGATCGATTCTGAAGCTTTGAAAGAATCAAAAGCGACATTCGTTTTCGGCCAGATGAACGAGCCTCCGGGTGCACGTGCACGTGTGGCACTTTCAGGCTTAACACTTGCGGAGTATTTCCGCGATGGCGATGAAGAAGGTAAAGGCCGTGATATCCTATTCTTTATTGATAACATCTTCCGCTTTACACAAGCAGGTTCTGAGGTATCGGCGCTATTAGGCCGTATGCCATCAGCAGTAGGTTACCAGCCAACACTGGCTACCGAGATGGGTACCATGCAAGAGCGTATCACTTCAACAAAACGTGGTTCAATTACATCTGTACAGGCCGTTTACGTACCTGCGGATGATTTAACTGACCCTGCACCGGCAACAACATTTGCCCACTTAGATGCAACTACAGTACTTTCACGTAAAATTGCCGAGCTTGGTATATACCCTGCGGTGGATCCATTGGATTCTACCTCACGTATCCTTAGCGCAGCTATCTTAGGCGATGAGCATTACAACACCGCTCAACGCGTTAAAGAAACTTTACAACGTTACAAAGAGTTACAGGATATCATCGCCATCTTAGGTATGGACGAGCTTTCTGAAGAAGATAAATTGGTTGTATCGCGCGCACGCCGTGTTCAGCGTTTCCTTTCTCAGCCGTTCTTTGTTGCCGAGCAGTTCACCGGTTTAAAAGGTGTATTGGTTGACATTAAAGACACCATCAAAGGTTTCAACATGATCATGGATGGTGAAGTTGATGAATACCCTGAAGCAGCATTTAACCTTGTAGGCAGCATTGAAGATGCTATTGAAAAAGGCAAAAAATTATTAGCGGAAGCTAATAACTAATAGAAACAAGACATAAGAGCCGGGAATCAAGAGCGAAGAGAAATCTTACATCTTGATTCTTAACTCTTGAATCTAACAGCAAATGACATTAGAAATTCTTACTCCTGATAAAAAGATTTACGAAGGCGAGGCTACCTCGGTTACCTTACCCGGTACATTAGGATTTTTAGAGATCTTGAATAACCACGCCCCTATCATTTCTACTTTAAACGATGGCAAACTTACCATACGTGGTGTTGCCGGCGCTAAAGAAGAAGTGTTTTTTATCCAGGGTGGTGTAGTAGAAGCCTTAAACAATAAGGTTACTGTATTAGCGGAGGGTATTATTCAGAAATAGAACTTTTTATACTGATAAATGAAAAGTCCGGTCAGTATATGGCCGGACTTTTTTGCGTTCTTTGAAATTTTTTATTCTTGATTTAGCAACAGTGATTGAGGCAGCATCTGGAGGAATGGTAATGCTTTTGAATAATCAAGAAGGTCATACTCTAACCCTAAAGCCCTTATATTGGTATAATAAGTATTATGCTTTTGGTAGTAGTATTTTTCTGATTGCAGGTACCATGCTTTAGCACCAAGTTTTTGCGCCAGGAACCACTTTTCAAGTAATCTTGCGGTGCGGCCATTACCATCATTAAATGGATGGATCTTAACAAAAATCAAATGAATAAGTGAAGCAAAGAAGAAAGTCTCTTTAATATCAAGACTGGTGTTTATTAATAACTTAATATCGTTATAAAATTTTTTCATCTCGCCTTTAACTTTACCCCAATCGCAAGCCACATATTCAATTTTACCGTCAGGGGTAATTACAAACATTTTATCTGTTCTTGTTTTACCCCGCTGGCTTTTGTGCAGTATGTGCGCAGTAAGTAATTTATGCGCCTGTTTGATATGCTTTTTGTTTAACTCATTAGTTTGAGCAAACTGGTAGGTAGCATACAAATCGTCAATCTTCTGCGTATAATCCGGTAGTAATTTAGTCCCTGATAATTTATGTTTAATAAAAGAATCTAGTTCTATATCCTCGCCTTCTATTTTGGACGAAAACACTGCCGATACAGATGTGTAAAAGCTGAACGTTGAAACTGAAATCCCGCCCTCTGTCAGCTTTTCAAAATCTATTGAGATATGCTCATCCAATTGCATAGTATATTCCTGCAACAATGTAACCGGTAATATCTCTAATTTCAACTCGTCCATATCTTTTTATAAAGCGCAGTACAATGTTAAAGAAAATTTCCCATTTGGTATTTTCAGACAAGGTGAACGCTTTGATTTAAAAAGTAACTTTTTCTGGCTAATCACCCATTTCACGCCGAATTTTAAGCATTTGCTATGCATGCATAAAAAACATACCGAATACTGTTTTAAACTTTGGTATAAATTAGTAAAAATATAATTCTATATTTAAATAAATAATTAAAATTAAATACCAAAATAATTAATAAAACAAAATAAAATACTTATTTCAAATAAATTTTTAATGCCTTGCTATTCTATATCGCTATATCTAACTTACAAATACACAATACAACATTAATTGTTAACGCCATTTTTGGCGGTTACCGGAGATAAAAACGCTTATAAAAATGAGTTCATCATCAGATACTACAAACACTGTAGAGATAAATAAGTACAGTAAAACCTTTACACAGGATGAAACCCAGCCTGCGGCCAAGGCCATGCTTTACGGTATAGGCCTTACCGACGATGATATGCAAAAAGCGCAGGTAGGCGTTGCCAGCATGGGCTATGATGGCAACACCTGCAACATGCACTTGAATGATCTGGCAAAGCTGGTTAAACAGGGTATCTGGGATGAAGATATGGTGGGCCTGATATTCCATACCATAGGCGTAAGTGATGGTATGAGCAACGGTACCGAAGGTATGCGCTACTCGTTAATGAGCCGCGATATTATTGCCGATTCGATTGAAGCGGTAACGGGTGCACAGTATTATGATGGTTTAATAACCCTGCCGGGCTGTGATAAAAACATGCCGGGTTCTATAATGGCAATGGGGCGTTTAAACCGCCCGTCTATAATGGTATATGGTGGTACTATAAAACCCGGCCACTGGAAAGGCGAAGACCTTAACATTGTATCGGCCTTTGAAGCATTGGGCAAAAAGATAGCAGGGCAAATAACCCCCGAAGATTTTGCAGGTGTTATAAAAAACGCATGCCCAAGCGCAGGCGCCTGCGGTGGCATCTATACGGCTAATACTATGGCTGCCGCAATTGAGGCATTGGGCATGAGCTTGCCATACTCTTCATCAAACCCTGCTTTAAGCGACGAAAAAAAAGCGGAGTGTTTGGCCGCGGGTAAAGCAATAAAGATCTTATTAGAGAAAGACATAAAACCATCAGATATCATGACCCGCGCAGCTTTCGAGAACGCGATAGTGGTGATAATGGTACTTGGCGGTTCAACAAACGCAGTATTGCACTTAATAGCAATGGCTAAAAGCGTTGGTGTAAAAGTAACCCAGGACGATTTCCAAACCGTAAGTAACCGCATCCCGGTACTGGCCGATATGAAGCCAAGCGGCAAATACATGATGGAAGACCTGCACAACATTGGCGGTGTACCCGCAGTAATGAAATACTGCCTTGCGCAAGGCTGGCTTGATGGTAGCTGCTTAACCGTTACAGGCAAAACCATTGCCGAAAATTTAGCGGATGTGCCTGAACTTGATTTTGAAAGTCAGAAAATTATATTCCCGGCCGAAAACCCTATTAAGGCAACCGGTCACTTACAAATATTATATGGCAACCTTGCCGAAGGTGGCAGCGTGGCCAAGATAACCGGTAAGGAAGGTACCAGCTTTGAAGGCCCTGCCCGCGTGTTTGATGGCGAGTTTGAACTGATCCACGGTATTCAAAGTGGCCTGGTAAAAAAAGGCGACGTGGTGGTTATCCGCAACGTTGGCCCTAAAGGCGCACCGGGTATGCCCGAAATGCTGAAACCAACCTCTGCTATATTTGGTGCAGGCCTGGGTAGTTCGGTAGCGTTAATTACTGATGGCCGCTTTAGTGGCGGTACACACGGCTTCGTCGTCGGCCACATCACGCCGGAAGCTTATGATGGCGGAGGTATTGCCTTTGTGAAAGATGAAGACCGCATATTTATTGATGCCATAAACCGCACCATTAATGTAATGATAAGCGATGAAGAATTTGCTGCACGCAAAGCCGCATGGAAACAGCCGGCACTAAAAGTAAGCAAAGGGCTTTTATACAGGTATGCAAAAACCGTAAGCAATGCTGCCGAAGGTTGCGTAACAGATGAAATGCCTTAATCAGAAAACGGATTTTAGAGAATTAAAAAATTGACAGAATAGAACAAATCGGTGTAATCATTTACATCGGTGTAATCATATAATAAATGGAAGCACAAACAATCACACAGGAAGTAAGTGAAAAAGCAGCAGCGCCTGCAAAATCACCAACAACAGAAGTTTCAGGATCGGAAGCATTATTAGAAGCCCTGATTGTGGAAGGTGTGGAAACCATTTTTGGTTACCCCGGCGGTGCTATTATGCCCATTTATGATGCCTTGTACGATTATAGTGAAAAACTGAACCATATCCTTGTTCGCCATGAGCAGGGCGGCATCCATGCCGGCCAGGGTTATGCGCGTACATCAGGCAAAGTTGGTGTTGTATTCGCCACCAGCGGCCCCGGCGCAACCAATTTGGTTACAGGCTTGGCCGATGCACAGATAGACAGCACACCGTTGGTTTGTATCACAGGGCAGGTTTTTGCGCACCTTTTGGGTACCGATGCCTTCCAGGAAACAGACGTGATCAACATCACCACCCCGGTTACCAAATGGAACTACCAGGTAACAGATGCAACCGAGATCCCCGAGGTTATTGCCAAGGCATTTTATATTGCCAAAAGCGGCAGGCCCGGCCCGGTATTGATAGATATTACCAAGAATGCACAGATCCAGAAATTTGATTATGCGGGTTATACCAAATGCGATCATATCCGCAGCTACAGGCCAAAACCAATCGTTCGCCCGCAGTATATACAGGAGGCTGCCGAACTGATCAATTCCGCCAAAAAACCATTTATTATATGGGGTCAAGGTGTAATATTGGGCAGCGCCGAGCAAGAGTTTAAAGCCTTTGTTGAAAAGAGCGGTATCCCGTCAGCATGGACGGTTTTGGGTGCAGGCGCTATCCCAACAAATCATCCGCTTAATGTAGGGATGCTGGGTATGCACGGCAACTACGGGCCAAACGTTTTAACAAACGAGTGCGATGTATTGATAGCCATAGGCATGCGCTTTGACGACCGCGTAACCGGTCGCCTGGATAAATACGCAAAACAGGCAAAAGTAATCCATTTGGATATTGACCCTGCCGAGATCGACAAGAACGTAAAATCAACCGTTCCTGTTTGGGGCGATTGTAAAGAAACACTGCCAATGCTTACTGCTTTGGTGGATAAAAAGGAGCACACCGAATGGCATGACAAGTTTAAAGACTATACCCGCCAGGAAGTTGAACAGGTTATCCATAGAGAACTTAACCCCACCACGGACGAAATGACCATGGGTGAGGTGATTAAACAATTGAACGAAATTACCAAAGGCGAAGCTATTATTGTGACCGACGTTGGCCAGCACCAGATGGTGGCCTGCCGTTACGCACAGTTCAATAACACCCGCAGTAACGTTACCAGCGGTGGTTTAGGCACCATGGGCTTTGCACTGCCCGCAGCCATCGGCGCTAAGTTTGGCGCGCAAAACCGTACAGTGGTTGCCATTATTGGCGATGGCGGCTTCCAGATGACCTGCCAGGAACTGGGCACTATTATGCAAAGCGGCATCGATGTAAAGATCATTATCCTCAACAATCGTTTCCTGGGCATGGTTCGCCAGTGGCAGGAACTGTTCAATTCGCGCCGCTACTCGTTCGTGGATATCGAGAGCCCCGATTTTGTAGCGCTGGCAGCGGCATACCGTATACCCGGCAAGGTGATAGACGACCGCAAGGACCTGCCATCGGCACTGCACGAAATGCTGAACAATAAAGGCTCTTTCCTTTTAGAAGTGATGGTTACCAAAGAGAACAACGTATTCCCGATGGTACCGCAAGGTTGCAGCGTTAGCGAGATCAGGCTTAAGTAATACCCCCAAACAAGAAACACAACATGGAAACTCAAGATAACGACAAGCAGGAATTTAACATAACGGTTTACACCGAGAACCAGATAGGTTTGCTGAACCGTATTGCTATTATATTCACCCGCCGTAAAATAAATATTGATAGCCTTAACACCTCTCCGTCTGAGATAGAGAGCATTCACCGCTTCAACATCGTGATAACCGAATCTGAAGAAGTAGTGCGAAAGCTAACGCGCCAGATAGAGAAACAGGTAGAAGTACTAAAAGTATATTACCATACCAATGCCGATGTTATCTGGCAGGAACTGGCCCTATACAAAGTATCGACAGATGTTATTGCCGAAAAGGTAAGCGTAGAGCGTTTGCTGCGCGAGAATGGCGCACGCGTAGTGGTTTTGCGTAAGGACTACACTGTGTTTGAAACAACCGGCCACCGCGAGGAAACCGATAACCTGATCAGCATTTTACAACCTTACGGCCTGATAGAGTTTGTACGCAGCGCCCGTGTGGCCATCATTAAAGATAGCGAAGGCTTTAACAGCAAACTACGCGAGTTTGAAAGGCTTGAACCGGGCGAAGATGTTATTGAAAACGAATATCTGAACAAAGGGCAAAAGGTGTTTACGATGTAGCCACCGCCCCCTGAAGGGGGAGTAGAATAAAGTAAAATCTTAATTAAAATATAAAAGCAAAATCGGCGAGATCATCTAAATCGGTGAGATCCCAAAAAACAAAAAACCAAAACAATGGCAAAACTAAATTTCGGCGGTAGTGAAGAAAATGTAGTAACCCGCGAAGAGTTCCCTTTATCAAAAGCTCAGGACGTATTAAAAAACGAAACAGTAGCAGTAATTGGCTATGGTGTACAAGGCCCGGGCCAGGCGCTCAATCAAAAAGACAATGGCATTAACGTTATTGTTGGCCAGCGTAAAAATTCAAAATCATGGGATAAAGCCGTAAGCGATGGCTTTGTGCCGGGCGAAACCCTTTTTGAAATTGAAGAAGCCCTTGAAAAAGGAACTATTATTTGCTATTTATTAAGCGATGCTGCACAAATTGCGTTATGGCCAACTGTTAAAAAACATTTAACCCCGGGTAAAGCATTATACTTTTCTCACGGTTTTGGTATCACCTTTAAAGAGCAAACCGGCATCGTCCCTCCTGCTGATGTGGATGTATTTTTGGTTGCCCCTAAAGGTTCAGGTACATCATTACGCCGTATGTTTTTGCAGGGCCGTGGCTTAAACTCAAGCTATGCTATTTTTCAGGATGCAACCGGTAAAGCCCAGGAGCGCGTTATCGCATTAGGTATTGCCGTTGGTAGCGGTTACCTGTTCGAAACAGATTTCAAAAAAGAAGTTTATAGCGACTTAACCGGCGAGCGTGGTACGCTGATGGGTTGTATCCAGGGTGTATTTGCTGCACAGTACGATGTATTACGTGCTAACGGCCACTCACCATCTGAGGCTTTCAACGAAACCGTTGAAGAACTTACCCAATCGTTAATGCCACTGGTTGCAGAAAACGGTATGGACTGGATGTACGCTAATTGCTCAACCACCGCGCAACGCGGCGCGCTTGACTGGTGGAAGAAATTCCGTGACGCCACTAAACCGGTATTCGAAGACCTGTACAAAAGCGTTGCAACCGGTGTTGAATCACAAAAATCAATCGATAGCAACAGCAAAACTGATTACCGCGAAAAATTAGATGCGGAATTGAAAGAATTACGCGACAGCGAAATGTGGCAGGCAGGCAAAACTGTACGCAGTTTACGCCCCGAAAACCAGGCTGTAGAAGCATAATAACAAGTCTTGAGTCGTAAGTCGTTAGTAGAAAGTCTGCTGGCGACTTATGACTTAAAACTTTAGACTAAAGACTTAAAAAAATGGGACAAACATTATTCGACAAGATTTGGGATGCACACGTCGTCAGTAGCAACGAGGGCTTTCCTGATATTTTATACATCGATACACATTTCATTCACGAAGTAACCAGTCCGCAGGCATTTGATGGCTTGCGCGCCAGAGGGTTACCGGTTTTCAGGCCAAAACAAACCGTTGCCACGGCCGACCATAACGTCCCCACCTGGGACCAGCACCTCCCCATTAAAGAAGAACTTTCCCGATACCAGGTTGATATGCTCACCAAAAACTGCGCGGAGTTCGGCATCGAGCTTTACGGTTTAGGGCATCCATTCCAGGGTATCGTCCACGTTATAGGCCCCGAGCTGGGCATCACCCGTCCGGGTGGCACTTATGTTTGCGGCGACAGTCATACTTCAACACACGGCGCCTTTGGTGCCATAGCGTTTGGTATAGGCACCTCGCAGGTTGAGCAGGTAATGGCTACCCAGTGTTTACTGCAATCGCGCCCCAAAAGGATGAAGATCGAGGTGAACGGCAAACTGCAAAAAGGCGTTGGCGCCAAGGATATCATCCTGTACATCATCTCGCAGATCTCTGCCGCAGGCGGAACAGGTTATGCTGTAGAATACGCCGGCGATACCATCCGTGCGTTAAGCATGGAAGGCCGCATGACCATCTGTAACATGAGCATCGAGATGGGTGCCCGTTGTGGATTGATAGCGCCCGACGAAACCACTATCAACTACGTAAAAGGCCGCGAATTTGCCCCTAAAGGCGAAGAGTGGGACAAGGCAGTAGCTTACTGGCAAACTTTGTACTCTGATGAGGATGCGGAGTTTGACAGCGTACTAAGCTTTAAAGCCGAAGATATTGAGCCGATGATAACCTACGGAACAAACCCGGGTATGGGCATTGGCGTTACGCAGCATGTTCCTGAAACCGCCTCGTTTGAGCAGAAGGAACAAGGCTCGTACAAAAAAGCCCTTGATTATATGGGCCTGCATGATGACCAGCAATTATTAGGCAAACCTATCGATTACGTTTTCATCGGCAGCTGTACCAACAGCCGTATTGAAGACCTGCGTGAGGTTGCCCAGTTTGTAAAAGGCAAGCACAAGGCCGATAATGTTACCGTTTGGGTGGTTCCCGGCTCAAAACAAGTGCAGGAACAAGCCATCCGCGAAGGCCTGGACAAGATCTTTGACGCCGCAGGTTTCCCGCTACGCGAACCGGGTTGCAGCGCATGCCTTGGTATGAATGAAGATAAGATCCCGGCAGGTAAATACTGTGTTTCCACCTCAAACAGAAACTTTGAAGGCAGGCAGGGGCCAAACTCCCGTACTTTCCTGGCAAGCCCGTTAACCGCGGCAGCAAGTGCTATTACAGGAGTTGTGACCGATATAAGAGAATTTCTGAAGGAAGAGAACACCATGTCATTGCGGGGAACGTAGTGACGTGGCAAACTCAGCAAATCCGATTGTCCTTTGAGATTGCCGCGCTATCGCTCGCAATGACATAAAAGAAAATAATATGAGTACTAAAATATTTAAACATATACAAACCAGCGTGGTGCCTTTGCCTATCGAAAACATCGATACGGACCAGATCATCCCTGCTCGTTTTTTAAAGGCCACTACCCGCGATGGTTTTGGCAATAACCTGTTTCGCGACTGGCGTTTTGATAACGACGGCAACCCAAAGCAAGACTTTGTACTCAACAACCCTACCTATAGCGGTAAAATACTGGTTGCAGGCAAAAATTTTGGTTGCGGTAGCAGCCGTGAACATGCCGCCTGGGCCATTGCCGATTATGGTTTTGATGCCGTAGTAAGTAGTTTCTTTGCTGATATTTTTAAAGGGAATGCGCTTAACAACGGGTTATTGCCTGTACAGGTAAGCGACGATTTCCTGAAGAAATTATTTGAGGTAATTGATGCCGACCCGCATGCTGAGGTAGAGATTGACCTGGTTGACCAGTTCATTAAAATTGTAAAAACCGGCGAACAGGAAAGCTTTGAGGTTAACCCCTACAAAAAAGCCTGCATGACCAACGGCTACGATGATATCGACTACATCCTGAGCAAAAAGGAACTGGTTGAAGAATTTGAGGGTGCAAGATAAGGTAGAAGCACCAATGAACTAATGAACCAGTGAACTAATGAACCAAAAAGAGATAAAACGGGAAGGCAAAGGCACCGCGAAGCTATTTGACGAGCGCAGCCTTGAAGCCGATTACGCCACACTGCCGCCATTGTTAAAACAAGGCTGGCGCGTGCTGGATATCGGTTGCGGAACCGGGGCTATCTCTAAGGGCATTGCTCAAAAAGTTGGCCCTACAGGCCATGTAACCGGGATAGATAACACAGCATACTTTATAGAAAGTGGTAAAGAAACTTATGCTGATGTAACCAACCTGGAGCTATTAAATGCCGACCTGTTCACTTACGAGCCAAAAGAAAAATTCGACCTGATAGTAGCCGCAAGGGTACTGCAATGGCTGAACAACCCACAGGAAGCTGTGGTAAAATTAAAGAGCATGCTAAAGCCGGGCGGCATATTATCCGTGCTGGATTATAACCACGAGGCTTTGGTATGGCAGCCCGAACCGCCGGCAAGTATGCGCCAGTTTTACGCCACCTTTTTAAGATGGCGCGGTGATGCAGGTATGAACAACCACATTGCCGAAGACCTGCCCGGTTATTTTACCGAAGCAGGCTTAAGCCAGGTTGAGGTTTTAGATGCGAACGAATACTATAAGAAAGGCGAACCAAATTTTCTGTCGAAGATAGGGATCTGGTCGTCGGTAGCTAAATCAACCCAGATGGTTGAGGAAGGTTACATAACAGATGATGACCGCTTAAAGGCCATCGACGATTATAACAAGTGGATTGAAAGCGACGCGCAACTGATGGTGATGAAACTAAAAGAAGTACGCGGGACTAACGTATAAAATACAATGGGAGTTAAAAAACACATATTAGTAATACCCGGTGATGGTATTGGCCCCGAGGTTACCACCTGGGGTAAAGCCGTATTAGAAAAAATAGGTGCCGATTTTGGCCACGAATTTATCTTCAATGAAGCCCTGATGGGCCACGCGGGTATTGAAGCTACCGGCAACCCGCTTCCTGATGAAACGCTTGAAAAGGCAAAGGCAAGCGATGCCATCCTTTTTGGCGCTATCGGTCACATCAAATATGATAATGACCCATCGGCAAAAGTAAGGCCCGAGCAGGGGTTGCTGAAGATCCGTAAGGAACTTGGCCTGTATGCCAACCTGCGCCCCATCATGCTTTTTGATGAGCTATTGGATGCATCGAGCTTAAAGCCCGAAATACTGAAAGGAACGGATATCTTGTTCTTCCGCGAACTAACAGGTGACGTTTACTTTGGCGAGAAAAAACGCAGCGAAGACCGCAACACCGCGTCGGATCTGATGATCTATCACCGCTACGAGGTAGAGCGCATAGCTACAAAAGCATTTGAAGCCGCCCGTGTACGCGGTAAAAGGTTATGCTCGGTAGATAAGGCCAACGTGCTTGAAGCGTCACGCCTGTGGCGCGAGGTTGTACAGGAACTGGCCAAACAATACCCCGATGTAGAAACCGAGCACATGTTTATTGATAATGCCGCCATGCAACTTGTTAAAAACCCTAAAAAGTTTGATGTGGTATTAACAGCCAACCTTTTTGGTGATATCCTTACTGACGAAGCTTCGCAGATAGCGGGCTCGATGGGGATGCTGGCATCCGCATCAATTGGTGATGGTACAGGCTTCTTTGAGCCTATCCACGGTTCGGCGCATGATATTGCCGGACAGGACAAAGCCAACCCGCTGGCCTCTATCCTATCGGTAGCCTTAATGCTGGAAATCAGCTTCGGCCTGAAAGATGAAGCCAAAAAGATAACAGCTGCTATTGACAAAACATTAAAAGACGGTTACCGCACCGGCGATATCGCTGACGCCAATACCGACAAAACAAAAATATTGGGCACAAAAGCCATGGGGCAAAAAGTACTGGATTTTTTAAGTCAAAATTAAAAAATCAAAATGACTCAATAACCTAATGACACAATAACAAAACTATGAAATGGAACGCTGAATTATATGACCAGAAACACGCATTTGTTTACCAGTTTGGTGAAAATGTGCTGGAAACGCTTGATGCTAAACCGGGTGAACACATCCTGGATATTGGCTGCGGCACGGGCTATTTAACCCAGCAGATCCAAAACATAGGTGCAGTTGTGAAAGGTACCGACTACTCGGCCGATATGATTGCCCAGGCAAAAGAAAGCTACCCCGAAGTTGCATTTGAGGTTGCTGACGCAAGCAAATTTGATGAGAAGGGCAAGTACGATGCCATATTCTCAAATGCTGCCCTACACTGGGTAAAAAACCAGGACGGCATGATGGACAGCGTTTACAAAAGCCTTAAACCCGGCGGTCGTTTTGTTGCCGAAATGGGAGGCAAGGGCAACGTTGGTAAACTGATAGCAGCTACCAAACAGGTACTGGAGCAGCGCGGCTACCATAAGCAGGCAAAAACCCAGGTTTGGTATTTCCCGTCACTGGGCGAATATGCCACCCGGTTAGAGAAACATGGTTTCAGGGTTACCTATGCTGTGCATTTCGACCGCAAAACCCCGCTGCAGGATGGCGACCAGGGTGTGGCTAAATGGATAACCATGTTTGCACCACTGTACCTGGTAGGTGTACCTGCTGCCGAAAAAGAAGAAATGCTGAAAGAAGTTACCGCATTGCTGGAACCGCATTACAACGAGAACGGCCAATGGTACGCAGATTATAAAAGATTAAGATTTATAGCGATTAAAGAGTAGTTAGTATCAAGTATTTAGACTTAAATAAACAGTCGAATCTTGATACTTGATACTAACTACTTGATACTATTATTAAAATATTAAAAAGGAAAAATTATGTTACACGACCCTAACCGCGTTTATGTTTTTGATACCACGCTTCGCGATGGCGAACAGGTACCGGGCTGCCAACTGACAACCCCTGAGAAGATCGATATAGCCCGCGAGCTGGAAACGCTGGGCGTGGATGTTATTGAAGCGGGGTTCCCGGTATCAAGCCCTGGCGATTTTTTAAGCGTTGTTGAAATATCAAAGGCCGTAACCGAGCCTGTTGTTTGCGCACTTACGCGTGCCAATAAAACCGATATTGATGTTGCGGTAGAATCATTGAAATATGCCAAACGCCCGCGTATCCATACAGGTATCGGTTCATCAGATCAGCACATTAAACACAAATTCAACAGCACCCGCGAGGAAATTCTTGAGCGTGCCGTTGAAGCCGTGAAATACGCCAAAAAATCTGTTGAGGATATTGAGTTTTATGCTGAAGATGCAGGCCGTGCCGATGTGGCCTTTTTAGCACAAATGGTTGAAGCTGTAATAGCTGCAGGTGCAACGGTAGTGAACATCCCCGATACCAATGGCTATTGCCTGCCCGACCAATATGGCGCCAAGATCAAATACCTGAAGGAGAATGTTAAGAATATTGACCAGGCCATTATTTCGGTACATTGCCATAACGATTTGGGTTTGGCTACAGCCAATTCAATCGCAGGTTTACAGAACGGTGCACGCCAGATTGAAGGCACCATTAACGGTATTGGCGAACGCGCGGGTAACACTTCTATTGAGGAAGTGGTAATGATCCTGAAAACGCACTCGGTGCTTGGCTTGCATACTAACGTAAACAGCAAAAACTTTTACGAAATGAGCCGCATGATCAGTAGCCAGATGCGCATGCCGGTACAGCCAAATAAAGCCATTGTAGGCAGCAATGCCTTCGCGCATAGCAGCGGCATCCACCAGGACGGCTTTTTGAAGAACCGCGAGAATTACGAGATCATTCGCCCGGAGGATGTTGGTTTCCCCAGCGCGAGTATTGTGTTAACCGCACGCAGCGGCCGCCACGCGCTGAAATTCCATTTGGAAAGATTGGGGCATAAATTGGATAAGGATGAACTTTACGAAGTGTATAAAACCTTCTTAACCCTTGCCGATGCCAAGTTGGATATAAATGATGATGACCTGCAAGGCTTAATGGCACACAGGCTGGTAAAGAATTAAATAATGGACACAGTTACAGAAACACATTTGGATTTTGACGCGGCCTACCAACGCCTTAAAGATGTGGTGCGCCATACTCCGCTGGAGTACAACGAGCGCCTGTCGGCAAAATACGAATGCGAAATATATTTAAAACGCGAAGACATGCAGATAGTGCGCTCTTATAAATTAAGGGGCGCTTATAACATGATCAGTCGCCTTAACGCCGAGCAATTAAACCGTGGCGTAGTATGCGCCAGCGCAGGTAATCACGCACAGGGCGTAGCTTTTTCATGCAGAAAACTGGGGACAAAGGGTGTAATTTTTATGCCCGAGATAACCCCGAAACAAAAGGTAAAACAAACAGAAATGTTTGGTAACGGCAATGTGGAGCTGGTTTTAACCGGTGATACCTTTGACGATTGCCTGCGCGAAGCATTGCTCTATACCCAGGCACATGGCATGACATTTATCCCCCCTTTTGATAACGAACAGGTTATAGAAGGCCAGGGAACCGTTGGGGTTGAAGTATTGCAGGACCTGCCCGATATTGACGTAGCCATTATGCCAATTGGCGGTGGCGGGCTTGCTGCCGGCATGGGCACTTATTTAAAGCAAACCGTACCGGGTATTACCCTGATAGGTGTTGAGCCCGAAGGCGCACCATCGATGCTTACCTCCATGAAGAATGGCGAAAACACTACGTTGAAAGATATTGACCGTTTTGTAGATGGCGCCGCAGTAAAACGTGTAGGCGATAAAACCTTCGCCATTTGCCGCGAGATACTGGACGATATGCTTACCGTGCCCGAAGGTAAGGTTTGTACCACTATCCTGAAGTTATATAACGAGGATGCCATTGTAGTTGAACCTGCGGGAGCACTTTCGGTAACTGCATTGGATGCTGTTAAAGAACAGATAAAAGGTAAAAAAGTAGTTTGCGTGATCAGCGGTGGTAATAACGACATTGAGCGTATGGCCGAGATCAAAGAAAAATCGCTGCTATACGAAGGATTGAAGCACTACTTTATTGTACGTTTCCCGCAACGCCCGGGTGCTTTAAAACTGTTTGTAACCGAGGTTTTAGGCCCCGGTGATGATATTACCCGTTTCGAGTTCATCAAAAAAACATCAAAAGAGAATGGCCCCGCCCTGGTAGGTATTGAGCTTAAAAATGCGGAGGACTACCCCGCCCTGCTGCAACGCATGCAGGAAAACCGTTTCGAAGTTATCGAGATCAATAAAGACGCTACTTTGTTTGAGTATTTGGTTTGATATTTAACCACAGGGCATACAGAGGTTTCACAGAGAACACAAAGAATATATAAGCGCCGGGTTTAAGCCCGGCGTTTTTGTGTTTATGCATAACTCCACGCGTCATTGCAAGGAGCGATAGCGACGTGGCAATCTCTCATAGGGCGAGCGGATATGCTAAGGTTGCCACGTCGCTACGCTCCTCGCAATTGTAAGGGTTTAGTAATTCGGTAACAGAATTAGGTATTTTTATTTGTTGTAAGGGAGACCATATCGATAGGTTTTTTACCGTTGATTCCCTGATGT
>NZ_JACWMW010000008.1 GCF_014773275.1 Mucilaginibacter rigui
TTGGGAAAGGCCACATCAGGGAATCAACGGTAAAAAACCTATCGATATGGTCTCCCTTACAACAAATAAAAATACCTAATTCTGTTACCGAATTACTAAACCCTTACAGCAATGACGGTATGGCTTTATTTCCGTAGCTCCGCGACAAGCAAAACAGCTTCGGGCGAAAGCGGGCCAATGTTTATAGTGATACCTTAAACATTAGACATGCCTGTTATCCGTTGGCTAAAGCCAACGGCAATGAATTTGCCTATCCGCTTCATTGCCGCCCCATTTATGGGGCGGATAACCAGCAATGAATTTGCCTATCCGCTTCGTTGCCGTCCCATTTATGGGGCGGATAACCAGCAATGAATTTGCCTATCCGCTCATTGCCGTCCCGCTTATGGGGCGGATAACCAGCAATGAATTTGCCTATCCGCTTCATTGCCGTCCCATTTATGGGGCGGATAACCAGTAATGAATTTGCCTATCCGCCTCATTGCCGTCCCATTTATGGGGCGGATAACCAGCAATGAATTTGCCTATCCGCTCATTGCCGTCCCATTTATGGAGCGGATAACCAGCAATGAATTTGCCTATCCGCTCATTGCCGTCCCATTTATGGGGCGGATAACCAGCCTGGTGCTTTTTGGCTTTAGCCACAATCTTATTTGTCCGCCCCGTCCACAACATCCGTACTCCCGGACGGACGGACAAAACATCTCCCTCAAACCAACGTTTAATTTATATGACTACCAACAGCACCACCCGTTTCAGCAACCGTGTAAACGATTACGTAAAATATCGCCCGGGCTACCCTGCCCAGATCATCGGCTACCTGCAACAGCAATACAACCTCACCACTGATAAGCTGATAGGCGATATTGGCGCAGGCACAGGCATCTCTACCCAATTGTTTTTAGAAGCCGGCTACCGCATAATTGCTATTGAACCCAACCAGCCCATGCGCGATAAAGCCATTGAACTGCTGGGCAACTGGCCTGGTTTTAAAGCCCAAAACGGCACCGCCGAAGACACGGGCCTTGCCACCGAAAGCATAGACGCGGTTATTGCCGGGCAGGCCTTCCATTGGTTTGATGCCGGGAAAACAAGAACAGAATTTGATCGAATCCTGAAACCAAACGGGTTAATAGCCCTGATATGGAACGAACGACGTACAGGCTCGGCCTTTGAGCAAGAATACGACGAGCTGATCATCAAGCACGGTAAAGATTATGTACAGGTAGACCATCGCAACATCGATGCCGACCATATCGGCTCGTTTTTTAACCCGCAGCCCTGGCAGCTTAAAACCTTTTATAACGAGCAGATATTTAATTTTGATGGCCTTAAAGGGCGCTTAGCCTCCTCATCTTACATGCCAACAAAAGATGATGAAGGTTATGAAGCCATGATAACTGACTTGCAGGCGTTATTTGATAAATACCAGCAAAACGGCAGTATCACTATCCAGTACGATACCAATGTGTACACCGGCATCGTAAAGCCTGCCTAATTTCTGAATATCCGTATGGCTTTCGGCTTTAAGCATTGTGCTTTTAGCTTTTATATAAGCATATTTACCCCATGAAACGCCTTGTTGCTTTGGTTTTATCGGGGATAGTTGTGCTTACGCTTTGTTCGTCGTGGGGTTTCTTTGCGCATTATCGCATCAACAGGCTGGCGGTTTTTACACTTCCTAAGGGCATGGCAGGTTTTTACAGGGCCAATATCAATTTTATTACAGAACACGCCATAAGCGCCGATAAAAAGCGCTACGTAGATAGTACCGAAGCCCCTCACCATTTTTTCGACGCCGACCATTACGGCAAGCAACCCTTCAGGGATATGCCCCAGCATTGGGTTGATGCAGCAGCTAAATACAGCAGCGATACGCTAAATAAATATGGTACCGTTCCATGGGCCATTACATCAAACTATTACTGGCTGGTAAAGGCCTTTAAGGCGCACGATACCACAAGCATCCTGATAACATCGGCCAACCTTGCGCATTACCTGTCTGATGCCCACACGCCCCTTCACCTCACCCAAAACTACGACGGGCAGTTAACCAACCAGCAAGGCATCCATGCTCTTTGGGAAAGCCGCCTGCCCGAGCTTTTCAGCAACAGCTACAATTATAATGTGGGCAAGGCTAAATACATCAGTAACCCGCTGGCAGAGGCTTTTAAAATATGCCGAAGCTCATTTAAAAGTGTTGATACCGTAATAAGGGTTGAGCGCATGCTGAACAAAACCTTCCCTGCAGTAAACAAGTATGCTGTAGAGCAGCGGGGCAACCGCAAGGTAAAAGTATATTCGGTAGCATATAGCAGGGCCTACCATAAACTGCTGCGGGGTATGGTGCAAAGGCAAATGCGGGCATCTATCCTCAGCGTGGGTAGCTTCTGGTTTTCGGCATGGGTTGATGCCGGCCAACCCGATTTAGACAAACTCATCGCGAAGCCGCTATCTATAGAAGAAAAACAACAACTTAATAAAGAAGAAGCTTTGTATAAAGCAGGTAAAGTGTTAGTTTTAAAATAGCATTAATTGAATGAAAGCACTTCTCATTATACTGTTTTTTGCCTTTGCTGAATTGCTACAGGCAACCGCTCAGCAATCTCATAAAAAAGATGGTGGCCGGGTAGCCTTAGATAAGGTAAGTTCTTTGCCCGAGGTAAGAGATTTTTTGCGGGAATATCAAAACCGTAAAGCCATAGCTATACTTAACGGCTCGCCAGATAAGGATTCTAAATATTATTCGGTAAAGGTAGGCATAAGCGATATGGGCATGTTAAGCACTAACTTCAACTTTTACATTCACCCAAAAACCTATGAGATATTTTACGCTGATTACTTTACAGACCAGGGAGAACAAATTTTAACACTCACTCAGTGGCGCCGTTTCAGAAAACTACCCGTTTGGCAAAAATGGCATTGCTACAACTACAAGGGCAAAAATTTAATAATTTACCCTTGCGAACCTTAACAAGCCCTCCCCTTTATCGGGCAGGCTGACCTTTTTTGCTAACCTTATTTTTGATTATAGCGAATATGGGCGGTATAATAGATACCAATATAATGATGATAGCCACCAGCGAAAAGTTCTTTTCGATAAACGGCACCTTACCAAACCAAAACCCGCAAAACAGGAAGATAAAGATCCATGTTACCCCGCCAATAATATTGTACAGGCTGTAGCGCGCAAATGGCATATGCCCTACCCCTGCCACAAAGGGGGCAACAGTACGTATGATGGGTACATAACGGCTAAATATAACCGCTTTGCCACCGTGCTTATCAAAAAAGGCTTTGGTTTGCAGGTAGTAGCTAAGTTTCAGGATCTTGTTTTCTTCTTTAAATACCCTTGCCCCCAAAAACTTACCTAACAGGTAATTTACCGTATTGCCGCTAATGGCTGCAATGATGAGGATAACCGTAAGCAAATAAATATCCAGCCCCGATTTGCCGCCTGCAATTAGCGCACCCGCAGCAAACAGCAGTGAATCACCTGGCAGGAACGGGGTTACTACAAAACCGGTTTCGGCAAATATGATGATAAACAGTATGAGGTAGGTCCACCCCTGGTATTCGCTGGTTATTTGTACCAGGTGTTTATCAATATGTAAAATAAAATCGATGATGCTGTGTATGAATTCCAAGGCTTTAAAATTTTAGCAAAAATATAAAGATAAAACACATACCCAACCATTAATATGTTGTACCGGGCGGCAAAGAGTTTAAAATGATGTTTGCACCGTAGGCAGCGGTATCTGTTTTGCTGGCCAGGCCATAAAAATACATGGTATACAATTTGCCATCGAGCACAGTAAAGTTGCTTAAACCCGATAAAACTGTAGTGGGTGCGTTTGTAGCTGCAACATTAAGGTTATAACTACCTGCTGTTAGCTCAAGATAGTCGGTTACTTGCTTGTATTTTACATCCTTGAAGGCAACAGTTGCGTTAGCAGTTAAGTCAAGGCCAATTGTGCCGGGCGATGCATTTACAAATCTTATTTTCCCCCTGCCGTTAGCAGGCACGCTGCCGGTATCAACAGTTAATATGGAGGTTAAGGAGCTATCGTTGCGCAAACCGGTAACAAACCATGTATAAGGCACTTTTGGTTGTATTTTCGCCTGTAAGGTTAGCAGGTTTGTGGGGTTTACACCATTTGTTGTTTGCGCCGTCCTGATCTGATAAGGCGTATCAATGGCGTTTATGAGAAAATACCCCGAAGCCAGAGGGTAAGAGTACGCATTTGTACCTTGTTTTATATAAAATGCATACAAATTAAATGGCTGTATATCCGGGCTCAAATTTACTATTTGCATGCGGGCATTTGAATTACTGCCAACACTTACCCCACTTTTACCACATGAAACAAGCATGGGTATAACCATTATACCTATAATAAATACCCACAAATAAAGTAACAGGCGGCTTTTATTGTTATTAGTCATTTACTATTATCTATTAATTATTAAACCGGTACCTGATATGGCAGGTGCATCTGTAGCCATTAACGCACCTTTTGTAAAAAGTGTATAAGCACGGTTTAACTGCAGTACACGCGGTTCGTTTATAAGCACATTCCCGGTTGCTACATCAACAACTTTTATTTGTTTTAAACCCGGTGTTACATGAAGATAATCGGAAACCGATTTAAATTTCGCATTTGCAAATGCGACCGTATCATTCATTAAAATTTTCACTTCACCCATCCTGGGCGATGTATGCACAAAACGTATCATGGTAAGCGTATCAACGCTTTGTAAGGTATCAACTACGGTAAAGGTATTTGCAGACGTATTATCTGTTACGAAAAAAGAATATACTTTTCCGGTATCTACAGGTAGTACCAAATTAAATAAAATGTTTGGGTTACGGTCCTTCTTAACCTCGTAGTTTTGCTCGCCCAGCGGGGTTGTCAGATATCCTGTTGATGCTAATGGATATGAAGCAGCAGTTGTGTTTAGCCGGCTGCCGTTAACATAAAAGTTAATGGTATCTGCACTGGCATTTACAAAGTTAATACTGGTTTTTAAAGGCGTTGCAGGGGCGGCATCATTCCCTTTTTTGCAGGATGCAATAACTATAACACCAATAAAACCGATAAAAACGGACAACTTAAATTTCATCATATAAAAGCAGATGCTATATAACTCAATTATAACAGGTTTTGTTATAAGGCGAACAAAAAAGTCCGGCTTTTTTGCCGGACTTTTTTGGGGTTAGTAGTGAGTAATTTGTTGGTAATTAGTTATATACAAGCGATAACCACTCACCAATAACTATTCACCCCTCACTAATTTATGCGTAGCTGTTAAGCATTACCGGCATTACCAGCATCAGTACATCTTCGTTCTCGTCGCCGCCTTGTGGGAGCAATAAGCCCGCACGGTTAGGGGTCGACATCTCTAAAGATACTTCTTCGCAGCTTAAATTCTTTAACATTTCTATCAGGAAACGGGCGTTGAAGCCTATCTCCATATCCTCACCTTCGTACTGGCAGCTTAAACGCTCGTGCGCTTCATTGGCAAAATCAATATCTTCTGATGATATATTAAGTTCGCTGCCGTTTATTTTTAACCTAACCTGGTGAGTAGTTTTGTTGGCATAGATGGCTACACGGTTAAGTGAACCCAGGAATGCTAAACGATCAATAGATAATTTATTAGGGTTTTCTTTAGGGATAACCGCTTCGTAATCAGGGTAGCGTTCATCTATCAGGCGGCAAACCAAATTGATGTTGCCAAACTTAAAGAAAGCGCTTGTGCTGTTATATTCTACAGATACGTTAACATCATCTGCCGGCAAAGCACTTTTAAGCAATGTTAACGCCTTTTTAGGCAATATGAATGATGTAGTGCTGTCTGCCCTGGCATCCTTACGGCGGTAACGTACCAGTTTGTGGGCATCGGTAGCTACAAAGGTTAGGTGCTGGCTGCTTAACTGGCAAAATACGCCTGTCATGGCGGGGCGTAACTCATCGTTACTAACAGCAAATATGGTTTTATTGATAGCCTCGCCCAGTACAGATGCTGGCAGGTTTACTGACGATGCGTTCTCAACAACGGGTATCTTCGGGAAATCCTCACCGTTTTCGCCGCTAAGTTTGTATTTACCGTCGCCCGCGCTTATTTCAATAGCAAAGGTGCTGTCATCAACAGAGAAAGCCACCGGCTGCTCAGGTAACGATTTAAGGGTATCTAACAAGATACGCGATGGTATAGCAATACGGCCATTTTCTTTAGCCTCAACAGCCAGCGATGTGGTCATGCTGGTTTGCAGGTCGGTAGCAGAAATGGTTAAGTTCCCGTCTTTAATCTCGAACAAAAAGTTTTCCAGTATAGGCAATACGGTGCTGTTGCTTAACGCGCCACTTACCGCCTGTAATTGCTTGAGTAGTGTTGATGTGGAAACAATAAATCTCATGATGTTATTAACGTTTATCTACCAAAAGTATAAAATTTAATGAGCATACTTTCGCTTACGGTTATAATGTTGAAAAATAGCAAATATTAACACTATCCCTATGGGGGCAATATTATTTACCAATTGCCAAAACAGCTTCTCCTGGCGTATGCGGGCACGGTTAAGCAGGCGGATCTGGATCTCTTTACTCCGCAGCGATATCAGGCCCGAATCATCGGCCATGTAATCGGCAATGTTGAGCAGCAGGTTTTTGTTGCCGTAACTTTGCTGGGTATACCTGTCGTACCCCAGCGGGAACGGTGAACCATCTGAGCCTACCTGGTTGCGCAAAATATCGCCATCGCTCAGTACCACCATTTTTGTGGGTTTGCTTTGGGCCAATACGTTTATCTTCTCTGTTAAGCCTTCGGGCAGGGGCCTGTTCCTGAAATCGGATACGAAATCCCCTTCCAGCAACACCCCGGTAATTTTAGGGTTGCTTTGAAAATCCTTTGGCTTGGGCTCGTCCTGCAATGCCTGTAACGACAACATATGCGGGGCAGACAGCTTTTTGTTATACGGCGATGAGGTAAGCAGGATGGTTTTTTCTATGTTTTTTGTTTCCAGCAGGTCAATAGTGCTGGCAAACTGGCTGGTAATACCATCAAGATTTTTTACGATAGGGTGTTTGGACATAGGCAGGTAAACCGGGTAATATAGCCATTGCAGCAACTGGATCTGCGCCTGCCCGCCGACATTGCCCGTGGTAACGGGTATGGCAGAGCAGTTCATATCGGCAATCAGGTCATAGTTAATGCGCACACCGTAACGAAACAACTGGTCATCGAGGTTGAGTTGCTTGTTAAAGGCCAGTTGCTCGCCTCCGTGCCCACGCAGGCTATCCAGTTCGGCGCTTACCTGGTCAATAGCCCAAAGCACACGGCCACCACGCATAATGTACTGGTCGAGCTTAAACTTTTCCAGTTCGGTAAAAGCCTTATCGGGTTTTGGTATTACCAACAGGCTAACTTTGGCCAGGCTATCAAAAGGGATGCTTGTTAAATTAACACGGCCAACTAAATAGCCGTCGCTTAATGATCGCATAGCATCGGCTAATTGCAGGTCGGTTAGTTCATTATGCCCCTCGGTAAAGCCTATGCGCTGTTTGCCGCCGCTGGTCACTTTTTTTATGGCCGATGTAAAGGCGTATTCCAGGTTTTGGATGGAATTATTCAGCACCTCATCGGGCGAAAGGCTCATGCTGCTTTGCGATTGCAGCAGTTTAACGGGGATGCTTTTATTACCATAGGTTACCAGCGCAAACGGGAAGATCACTTTTTGCGAAACACCATCGTCAGTTTTAACACTCAGGTTTTGTGCTTCAATGCCTTTGGCTTCCAGGTCGTCATACACCTGCTTTTGCTGATCTTCGGCAACGCCTTTAAGCGGGTCGGTAAATTTAAATTGCAGTTCGCTATGACTATAGGCCTGTAAATCGGCCAGCATGTCTTTAACCGATGTTTGCAGCCTTTTCATCCCCCCGGGGAAGTTATCGCCCTGCAAATAAACGGTTACATTTACGGTATTTGGCAGGCCGCCCATCACCTTACGGCTAACGGGCGATATAGTGAAGCGTTTCTCTTTTGTAAAATCGAACCGGGTGAAGATCTTATCAGACAGTACGGTTACCGCCGTTAGCGAAAACAGGATCCCCATGGTGCTTAAAAAAGCAGTATTGACAAATTTACGCCCGTTTTGCTTATACAGCACAAAAAGCGTAACCCAGATGAAAAAAGCATCCAGGACCAGGAAGTACATCAAATCGCGGGTATCAAGCACCCCGCGGCTGATAGATTGATAATGCTCTGTAATGCCTAACCCCTGCAGGCCCAGGTTTTGCAGCGACAAGATGGTACTCAGCGAATCGAACCCGCTGTAAAAAAAGAAACTTAAAAAAACAGCTATGGTAAAGGCTATTACCTGGTTTTTACTTACCGACGATGCAAACAAACCAATAGCCGTAAACAACGAACCTAACAGGAACAAACCGATGTACGAGCCTATAACCGCGCCGGTATCAATATTGCCCTGCGGTGTACCCAATGTGTACACGCTGAAATAATATACAAGGGTTGGCAGCAATGCAAAAAGTACAATTATTACGCCGGCAAAATATTTACCCAACACTATTTGCAGGCTTGTTAGGGGGCGTGTAAGTAAAAGCTCGAAAGTACCCTCTCTCCGCTCCTCGGCAAGCGAACGCATGGTAATAGCAGGCACCAAAAACATAAATAAATAAGGCGCGGTGCTAAAAAGGCTGTCTAAGCCTGCATAACCGTATGCCAGTATACTGGTATCGGGGAACACCCACAAAAACAAACCTAAAACAAGCAGGAAAACACCAATGGTAATATAGGCCACCAGCGAACTAAGGTATGTTGTGATCTCTTTTTTGAGGATACTAAGCACAGGATATGTTTATAAAATGCCGAAATTACAATATTAATAAGCTAATATAAAGCAATGCCTTACAAAATTGAAGGCATAAAAAAACCCGGGATACATATCCCGGGTTTTTCCAAAAGATTTTCTCTTTTTATTAGAAGCTATACGCTAAACGTGCTGCCACCTGGCTAACGGTACCGTTTTTAGACCAGGCCTCGTAACGTACGCCAAGGTCTAAACCACCGCCAAATGAATAGCCGATACCCGGTGCATAAGCAAATGCAGTACCGCCGCCACTCTCGGTAGAAAATGCAGCACCTAATTGTGCTTCACCGTAAAAGCTTTCGGCAAGGAAATATTTAATACCTGCCTTTACCGGTACAAAGCCTGTAGAGCCACCGCCATAGGTATCTTTAAACGAAAGGCTTGTATAACCGGCAGAAATTGTAAAAAATGTACTGGTGGCTATCGGCTGATCATATTTTAATGAACCACCAATAAATAATTTGCCGCCTGCATCTTTAATATCACCAACAGGTAAACCTGCTTCAAGGCCGATACTGAATTTACCAGATTCTGATGATGATTGTGCAAATGAACTGAATGCTGCTCCTGATAACAGGACTAACGCAAGTAAGAATTTTTTCATTTTTCTAAAATTTAAGTTGTTTATTTAATAAATAAAGTTGACAAAATTATATATTATAAAAAATATAAGATATCCACATATTAACATATGGTTTAGCCTAATCTGCAATAATATTATAATAATATAACTCTTTTCGGTTTCATAGACGACGTAAATGAACAAATGTTACACCACCATTTCAAAAAATATTTAACTTATTGATAGCCAACAAAAAATATTAGTTGGTAAGTTCAATGAAAATATTTTCGAGGGTATTGCCTTTGTTATTACTACGGAGGTTTGATAAGGAATCATTAGCCACAATGCTTCCCCTGTTGATGATGATCACCTGGCTGCAAACAGCCTCAACCTCCTGCATAATATGGGTGGAAAGGATGATGGTTTTTGTTTTACCCAGATCGGTAATTAACTGCCTTATGCCAACCAGTTGGTTAGGATCCAGGCCCGATGTGGGTTCGTCAAGTATTAACACCTGCGGGTTGTGCAGTATGGCCTGCGCAAGGCCCACCCTTTGGCGGTAGCCTTTTGATAACTGCCCTATTCTTTTATGCTGCTCGGGGCCAAGGCCGGTTTGTTCTATCACTTCGGCAATGCGGTTGGCAGGCTCGTGCAGGCCGTGTATTCCCGCCACAAACGCCAGCGACTCTTTCACATACATATCCGTATAAAGCGGGTTACTCTCGGGCAGGTACCCAATATTACGCTTCACATCCAGCGGGTGTGTATTAATATCAAAACCGCAAACGCTTGCCGTGCCGCTTGTTGGCGGTAAAAAACAAGTGAGCATTTTCATGGTGGTGCTTTTACCCGCGCCGTTTGGACCTAAAAAACCCAATACGCCGGTATCTGCTGTAAATGAAATACCATCAACAGCCTTTTGCTGCCCGTAAACTTTTGTTAATGCCTCTACCCGGATGCTCATGCGGTAAAGTTAGATTTTAGATGTGAGATATTAGATATTAGATTTATAAAAGCCAATAACGAGCATTGAATATAGAACACCCAATACCAAAGTATTATTTCCTTCCTTATTCATCATTCAATATTCGTTGTTCGATATTATCGCTCCCCCTTTAACCTTTCGTCTCTAAAAACTATATTTGCCCCTATTATGAGCAATTCGAACGACGATCTTTTTAAAAATGTAATATCGCACAGTAAGGAATATGGTTTTGTTTTCCAGAGCAGCGAGATCTATGATGGCTTAAGCGCCGTTTACGATTACGGCCAAAACGGCTCGGAGCTAAAGAACAACATTAAAACCTACTGGTGGAAAGCCATGGTGCAGATGCATGATAACATCGTGGGTATCGATTCGGCCATATTTATGCACCCTACCATCTGGAAGGCAAGCGGCCACGTTGACGGCTTCAGCGACCCGATGATCGACAACAAAGATAGCAACAAACGCTATCGCGCCGACCAGTTACTGGAAGACCGAATTGCCAAACTTGACGAAGAAGGTAAAACCAGCGAAGCGGAAGAGCTGCAGATAGAAATGGACAACGCCCTGAAGGCCGAAGACCTGCCCCGCCTGCGCGAGCTGATCATCGAACAAAATATAAAATGCCCTATAAGTGGTACCGCCAACTGGACGGAGGTACGCCAGTTTAACCTGATGTTCAGCACGCAGGTTGGCGCTATTGCCGGTGAATCGGAAACCATATACCTGCGCCCGGAAACTGCACAGGGAATTTTTGTAAACTACCTAAACGTGCAAAAATCTGGCAGGATGAAAATCCCGTTTGGTATTGCGCAGATTGGTAAAGCATTCCGTAACGAGGTTATTGCACGCCAGTTCATCATTCGCATGCGCGAGTTTGAGCAAATGGAGATGCAATACTTTGTACGCCCCGGCACACAAAAAGAATGGTTTGAAAAATGGAAAGAAGCGCGTTTAAAATGGCACCTTGCCCTGGGTACCGATGCTGCTAAATATCGCTATCACGAACATACCAAACTAGCTCATTACGCAGATGCTGCTTATGATATTGAGTTTGATTTCCCGTTTGGCTTTAAAGAGGTGGAAGGCATCCACAGCCGTACCGATTTTGACCTGAGCCAGCATGAGAAATTCTCACGCAAAAAAATGCAGTACTTTGACCCTGAACTGGGCGAAGACGGCAAGCCATACGGTAACTACATCCCTTACGTAATTGAAACTTCGATAGGTTTAGACAGGATGTTTTTGCTTACCATGATCAACGCTTACGAGGAAGAAGACCTGAGCACCGAAGAAAAACAGGATAGCCGCACCGTACTGCGCCTGCACCCTTGCCTTGCTCCTGTTAAAGCCGCTATTTTCCCGCTGACCAAAAAAGATGGCCTGCCGGAGAAAGCCCGCGAAATAATGGACAAGCTAAAGCTCGATTTCAATATCCAGTACGAGGAGAAAGATGCTATTGGCAAACGTTACCGCCGCCAGGATGCTATTGGCACACCTTTCTGTATCACGGTAGATCACCAAACTTTAGAGGATAATACCGTAACCATCCGCCACCGTGATACCATGGCGCAGGAACGCGTACCTGCCGACCAGCTTGATAAAATTATTGGTGATAAGGTAAGCTGGAAAAACTTATTAGGATAATTACTTATTAAGCGATATTAATATTTTAAAGCCTGCAAATTTGCAGGCTTTTTTTATTTATAACAGTTATAAATTTAACAAGATGTGCATTTGTATTAACTTAATATTAATAAACTTTTTACTTTAGTATAAATTACCGATCCGATTGAAACCTTGTTATATATTATTTCTTATTATAAGTCTGATAGTGTTAAACGCATCAGCCGCTGAACATATTAATAATATTGACAGCCTTAAGCAACTTACGTTTACTGCAAATGGTGTTTTAAAAGCTACAGACACTGTAGCTATAAACCGCCTAAATAAAATTGCAGCCGAGTATTATGAATCGGCCCCTGATAGTACAAGGCACTATTCACTCATTGCAATAAACGCAGCAAAAAAAATCAACTACGTAAAAGGTATTGCAAAGGGTTTTGAATTATTGGGCCTTGTTAATTCGTTTAAGAGCGATTATGTTACCGCCAATAATAATTATAACACCAGTTTAAAATTATACACCCAAATTAATAACCCGTTTGGTATTAGCGAGGCTTACATGGGGCTTGGCCGGGTACAAGATTTTTTAGGGAATTATACACGGGCTATAGGCTTTTTTGAGCGGGCATTAGCTATCCGTAAAAAATTACAAAGGCAAATTGATATTGCAGATTGTTATGCTATAATCGGCATTACGTACGATAATAAAGGCGATTTTAGCACAGCACTCGATTATTATTTCAAATCGCTGATAATAGATTTACAACTTAACAATCAGCTTGCAGCAGCCGATAACTACTGTAATATTGGTGTGGTAATGCAACATCTTGAATTATACTCAAAAGCCCTTGCCTACTTTGATAAGGCAAACTCGTTATGGCTAAAATTAAATGACAAACAGGGCATTAGCACCATTTACCAAAATATAGGCGAAGTAAAGCTTGCGCAAAAAAAGTACGATGAAGCCTATAATTACCTAAACCGTGCTTCAATCATGTTTCACGAGCTGGGCGATGAAGAAGGCATCAGCCTGATATATTATGACCTGGGTTTATATCACTATCATACCCTAAAAAAAGATTCGGCGATATATTACTTAAACAAAGCGCTTCAGTCGGCAACAAAAAATAATATAAGATACAACCAGGCGCAAGCCTATGTAGGCCTGGCCTTAATATACAACCTGGAAAAGGACTATAAAAAAGCGCTGCAATATGCTGTATTGGCCCAGCAAATGGCCAACAAACTGCAAAGCCTTAACACACGGGCCGATGCGGCTTTGCAAATGAGCAATGCGTTTGCAGGCCTTAAACAACTTAATAAGGCATACCAGCAGCATGTAATGTATACCAACTTGAAAGACAGCTTAAAAAACGATGAAAGTTTGCAGAAATTAACATCATATAACCTGGCTATTGATTTTGAGAACAACCAAAAAAAGGCAAGTCAGAAAGAAGAAGCACTGGTACAAAAAATTGCCGAGCAAAAACGCACCAATATCATATATGCAATAATAATTGTAATAATTACTGTGATGATGGTATTTTATTACAATGCTAAACGCAACCAGTTAAAAGCAAACGCACTATTGGAAGATAAAAATAAAGAAGTATTAAACCAGGCCGATAAACTTAATGATCTGAATATACTAAAAGACCGCCTTATTGGTGTACTGGCACATGACTTGCGTGCACCGCTAAGTACACTAAGAGGGATATTTTCGTTAATGACTGATAAGGATATTACCCATAATGAATTTATTGAAATGGTACCCGTTGTATTCAGAAAACTGGAATACACCTCAGATTTTTTAGATACACTTTTGTTTTGGATTAACAGCCAGGTAGATAACGTGGAAGACACAACCAAAAGCTTTTGCCTGTGCGATATTGTAAAAATTGAACAGGCCAATATGGAAGATCAGTTCAAGCAAAAAAACATCACACCCATAAATCTGGTAAGCTCGGGCCACATTGTACTGGCCGATCCAAATTCAATACGGATTGTGATACATAATTTTTTAACAAACGCTATCAAATTTTCGCACTTTAACAGCACTATAGAAATTGCAGCACAGATCATTGAAGACAAGGTTATTTTTACCGTTACCGACCATGGCATTGGCATGAGCAAGAAACAATTAGACCGCCTTTTTATGGGTAAAGTAACCAGCAATTTCGGTACCATGAATGAAAGCGGCACCGGCATGGGCCTTATATTTTGCAAAGATCTTATTGAAAAGTACAATGGCCACATCTGGGCTAAAAGCCAGCTTAACAAAGGCACAGAGTTGGGCTTTTCGCTTGCCGCAGATGTAAGCCGTTTAAAGGAACCGGTATAACATATCCAAACAATTCTTCCCTACGCTCCTTTTGTGTTTATATGAAAACACAAGTACATGTCTATAAAAATTAAAGATCAACCCTTTTATATCCAAAGCACAGCAGTGCTGTTTGGCCTTATTTTGCTTGTTTATGTGATGATACAGCTGGCGGATATACTGGTACCGCTGGCATTTGCAGCATTTTTGGCCATTTTGCTAAACCCTCTTGTAAACCGTTTACAACGCCATAAGGTACCTAAAGTATTAGCTATTGCCATTGCCATGCTGGTGATGATAATTGCTGTAGCCATAGTGTTTTATTTCCTGAGCACACAGATAGTACAATTTGGCGACTCGCTGCCCATGTTGCAAAAAAAGTTTGAATCCATCACCGTCGATCTAAAAAGCTGGATTCATGACACCTTTGGTATTGAGATAACCAAACAGGAGCAAATGCTAAAAGACGCCATGAAAAACAGCCAGGCAATGGTTGGCCGCACCGTTAACGGGGTATTTGCCACGCTTGCCATTATATTCCTGCTGCCGGTATACATCTTTTTGATGTTGCTTTACAAAACACTCATCCTTAATTTTTTATATGAAGTATTCTCTGAAGAAAACTCAAAAAAGGTTAGTGATGTACTTAGCGAAACCAAAACCGCCATACAAAGCTATATAGTAGGCTTGTTGATAGAGATGATCATCGTAGCCGCCATGAACTCTGCCGCACTGGTATTGCTTGGGGTAAAATACGGTATCCTGATAGGTTGCATAGGCGCTATACTTAACCTAATACCTTACCTGGGCGGTATTATTGCTATTGCACTGCCTGTGCTTATGGCTACAGTTACTAAGGATGGTTACTCTACACAGTTGGGCGTAATTATAGCATACATAGTTATCCAGTTTATTGATAACAACATCCTGGTGCCGCGTATAGTATCATCCAAAGTACAGATCAATGCGCTTATGTCTATCATTGTGGTGCTGCTGGGCAATGCCTTATGGGGTGTATCGGGCATGTTTTTGTCTATTCCGTTTGTGGCGGTCATTAAAATAGTTTTCGATCGGATTGACGACCTTAAACCCTGGGGCAAACTACTGGGCGACAACATCCCAACCCACCACATGGGCGAAAGATGGCGAAGCCGCCAAAGGCGGAAGGCAGTGTTGCCGAAGAAAGAGGATAGTTGATTGATAGACCATAGTTGCGGCCGGAGGCCTCATAATAATCGTCACTCGCGAGGACGCGAGCGACTGAGATGAAAAAAACGCTACTCGCTAGGCTCAAGCCGAGTGAGTGCTATTACACGGCCTCCGGCCGCACTAAAGCCGGTTAACTTTCATCAACTATAAACGGTGAGTCGGGATTAGCGCTACTGTAAACGTATGTTGTTTCATCATTAATAAGCATTGCCTTTACCGGGTTTTGATGTATATAATTCACTTTCTGATCAAATATTTCGGGTGTGTGTAGTTCAATTGGGAAACTTGTTTTTTGCCAAAACTGATATGCGCTGTTTTGGCTGGAATTGTTCGCAAAAAATTAAACAAGTAAAGTAACCACTCTTTACGGCTTTCCTGAAGGTTGTTGCTAATCCTTTCTATGATACGTTTAGCGGTGTAACTTTTAAGATCGCGAATTACATCGGGTAATTTTCCATCATTATGTGCTGCGATCAAATGTATATGATTACTCATGATGCAGTAAGCGTACACCTTTAACCCTTTATTTTTTCTACAGTATTCTAAATTTCGAATAAATTCGTCACAATAATCATTTCTGGTAAATACATCGATCCAGCCAACAACCGGGAGTGTTAGGAAAAATGGGCGGTCGCTATTGGCTTTTCGTAACTCGGACATTTATCGAATATAATTATTGTTCAATAAAAATAAAAGGAGGAGATGCGGCCGGAGGCCTTATAATAGTAGTCACTCGCGAGGACGCGAGCGACTGTGGTGGTTTTGCGGCCGGAGGCCTTATAATAATCGTCACTCGCGAGGACGCGAGCGACTGAGATGAAAAAAACCCTTACTCGCTCGGCTCCAGCCGAGTGAGTGCTATTACGCGGCCTCCGGCCGCAGTAAGCCGGTTATAAACGGTGAGTTGGGATTAGCGCTACGTCACTTTCCGAGAACGCCAGCCACTGCAATGACGTTATAAAAAAAGGTCTGAAGCTTTACTTCAGACCTTTTGACTATCAACTATCGACTCACTAATGGCTTACCGGGTTATCGGCTTTATTAAGTGTACCGTTTGTAAACAGTATTGGGTTTACCTTTTTAGTATCGCCCTGGTACACCCAAACAATATTACCAATATATTTGCGGAAGGCATCGCTTACCTGCGTTGGTGTTAGTTTTTTAACATCATCGGCAAGGGTTAATGATCGCCTCCAGTTGTTATGCAATACCTCGTTAGATGCAATTGAACCCGCCTGTGCAGTGTTGGTTTCGTTCTTGTAATAAAAACCGGTTAAATAGGTGGTTTTCATATTGGCAACTTCGGCCGCATTAAAACCTTCTTTTTTTATCCTGTCAACCAGTTTATCAAATACAGCTATATATTTATTAGGCTCGGTAGTTGATACTGAAAATTTTGCTACCGAGGTTGAGCCTACACTAAACCAGGATTGCGGCGCGTATGATAAGCCGTTGTTGGTGCGGATATCCAGAAAATGCTTGTCGGCAAATATGCGCATGGCCACATTAAATGCATCAAAATCAGGTGTGCCGGGGGCTGGCCCGCTGGTTACCCCCTCAACATAATTGGTAGCCAGTTGGCGGTTCTCGGCGGAAAAGGTGTTTTTATACACCCTGAAAAATGATTTTTTCAGCTCGAACGGGGCGCCTTGCTTAATGGTGCTCAGCAAACCTTTTACTTTAGCTTCAATATCGGCACGGTCAAGATCGGCAACTACCACTATCAGCAAACGCGATTTGGTTAGTACAGAGTGGTAGTAGTTTTTGGTCTCTTCGGCGGTAAGGGGTTGTATAGTTGCTGCTGTGCCGTTAGGGTCTTTCGCATAATCGCGGCCGTTAAAGGCAATTTTATCGGCATATTTATCAATAGCGTTATCCGGGTCAGAGTCTTCCGCCTTAATTTGGGTTAACTGATCCTGCTTGATACGCGCAAACTCTTTTGCATCAAATTTGGGGATGGTTATGGCCTCAACATATAGCGGCCAGGCAGTTGGCAGGTCGCTTTTTATACAGTTAACCTTTATTACCGAATAGTTTTTAAGGGCAACGCCATAAACGGCTGCGCTAATTTTATCCAATTGGTTTTTAAACGCATTTTTATCGTGCTTTAAAGTACCGCATTCGTTAAGCGCGTTCATGGCCATGGCCTCTATCCCGGCTTTGTTGGCGGGGTAATTTTGTACGCCGCCTTTTATAACGGTTTGTATCTCTACAATATCGTTACCGCTTGGCTGTACAATAACTTTTACGCCATCAACCATCATTTCGTACGCTTTTTGTTGTGCCGAGGCTGTTTTTACGCCCCCGGTTGCTGCAGCAATAAGCAATAGATATATATATTTCTTCATCGTGATTAGTGTTAAATTATTTTGCTACAAAAAACGAAGCCACGTTTAGCTGCTTGCTCAGTTCGGGCGTTAATATAATGCCCGATGCCATCGGCTTGCCTACAATATAAGTATTCAAATATTTGGCAATATCGTTACGGCTAACTTTCTGGTAGTTATCGTTAAGATCGGTATAGTAGTTAAGCGAGGTACTGCACCACTGAAAACTAACCTGTGATGGCAGCGACGATGGCTTCTCCAGTTCGCGGCTGTGGTTACGCAATAGTATTGCTTTAGCATCAGCCAACTGCTCGTCGGTATAATAATCGGCTTTGCCCCACTGCGCCATCTGGTTTTGGATCTCATCGTAGCACTCTTTTATTTTGGTTGGGTTAGGCACTACAAACAACGATATCATGCCTGTATAGTGGCTGGTATTATAGCTTATACCGGCTGATGATGCCAGCCCTTTATCAACAAGAGCCTGTTGAAATTTTGATGAATTAAGGCCTAATATGGTTGAATGTACATCGGCAGCTACGGTTGATGCCGAATCTGTCATATAAGCCGGGCCCTGCCATGCATACATCATCATTGGCGTTTGCGCTATCGACATTTCTTTTACAAATGCTACGCTTTTGTCCATCGGTTTAAAGGCCGGAATAGGGTATTTTTCGTGCGGGTTGAAACCGCTGTTTGCCCAATCGCCAAAAATGTCTTCTGCTTTCTTAAAGCCGTCTTCGTGTTTTACATCGCCGCAAATAATAAGCAGGCTGTTGTTAGGGAAGTAGTATTTGTTTTTGATCACCATCATCTTCTCGGGCGTGGCTGTATTGATCACCTCATGGATACCGATAGGCATTTTGCGGGTTATCAGGTCGCCCCAAAGGTTTTTGCTGATATCATAATATAACTGGAAACCCGGGCTGCTCTCGTTACGCTGAAACTCCCCATCAACAACGGGGCGTTCTTTCTGCATATCCTCTTCCCGGTAAATAGGGAAACGTACCGAAGCATTAATTAGCATAAGGCCCGCGTTAAGGCTGTCCTTACCAATGGTGAAATAATAATTTACACGCTCGTTACCTGTGGTACCATTCCAGATGGCACCAAGTTCCTGCGTGCGTTTCAGAAATTTCTCCTGCGTAGGGTAATCCTTGTTGGCCTTAAAAAACATGTGTTCAAAAAGGTGCGAAAGGCCGCTGTACTCGGGGCCTTCGGTGTAGGCACCGTTCTTTACAGCAATTTCAATAGTGGTTAACGGCACTTTGCTGTTTTCAATAACAACAACTTCCAAACCGTTTGGCAGCTTTTTCCAGAAGTAACCTTCGGGGAGCCTTGGTTGGGCAACAGCGCAAATTGAGCATACCATGCCCAGCGCAGTAAGGGTTAAAAGTTTGGTAAATTTCAGGGTCATGTTTGTTAGATTACGATACCCTAAATATATTACATATTATTAAAATTTTAGTTGTGTGACCGTTCTAAGGGAGACGCGAAGTATCGCCTCTCTACAATAACACCTTACTTAAAGCTTATTACCACTTTTTTGCCAGATACATTCTCCAAAAAAGGTTTAAATATCAGCCCTGCATTCTCGCGGGCTTTGCCAAGCAGGTTCATTTCGGTAGCGGTAGCCAGCATTTTCTTTTCGGCAATTTTGTAAACATCTTCCACCATTTCCTTGCTCTTATCGGCAAACCATACACCCGATACATCGTACACGCGCGATTTTTGATGATCGAGCTTTACGTAACAGATCTCGGGCTGCGGCAGGGCAATGGTTACGGTATCCTTGCTTTGGCTAATGTCTGTCTTTGTTACTTTAGTGAGGTCGATACAGGCGGTTACCTCACCCACCGCCACAAACAGCACCCGCGAATCGGGCAGTATGGTATGCAGTTCCTTCTTTTCTACCACATCCTTCATGCTGTATTTTACCAGTTCAAGCTTGCCCATAGCTATAACTTTTGTTACCATCGCATCCTCGGTAACCTGGGTGCGAGTGGTGTTAAACTCGTGTTTAATATAAAAGAACAGGAAGATCAAAAACCCGGTGATTACCAGGGCGAACAACAGCGTAAGAGAAATGCGCGAACGGGAAGTATTTAACATACGTAATGTATTTTACAAATAGCTACAAACAAAAACAGCGATGGTTTTGGCCATCGCTGTTTCAATTAAAGTTAGTTTTTATTTTAACCACAGAGAGCAGGGAGATTTTCCATTAAGACGCGAAGTATAGCGTCTCTACATGATTGCATATCAACAACGCTTTGTGGTTAATTTGAAGCCTGCTTACGCGTAAGTAACGTTTAAGGTAATTGGCACGCTCAATGCTTTTGATACAATGCAGCCAGATTTTGCACCTTCGGCAACTTCTTTAAATTTAGCCTCGTCAACACCATCAATTAAAGATGCCTTCAGTTCCAGGTGGATGCCTTTAATTTCAAGCGCCTGCATATCCAGGTCAAGAATAGCATCAGTGGTTAAATCTCCGGGAGTAATGCCCGCTTGCGATAAAGCCGCACCAACTGCCATAGTAAAACAGCCCGCGTGCGCTGCAGCTATCAATTCTTCTGGATTAGTACCTACGCCATCGGCAAAACGGGTTTTAAAGGAATATTGTGTTTTGTTAAGAATGGTGCTTTGGGTGGTAATTTCGCCTTTGCCCTCTTGCAGGGTGCCATTCCAGTGTGCATTTGCTGTACGTTTCATAGTTAATGTTGTTTTGGTGAGTTTTTGCTAAAATAGCAATATGTTGGGTTGAATAAAAATATTAGATGTTAAGTAAATGATAAATTGTGGTATTGCATCGCGGCAATTTACTCACCCCGACCTTGCTTCGCTGGCCGCCCCTCCCTGCTTCGCAAAGAGGGTTAAAACCGTCCTATCCTTACCCTCTTTCCGCTTGCGGAGAGAGGGTCGTGCACGTAGTGCCGCGGGGTGAGTTAACTAACAAAGCAGCGTTAACATCGCGGCAATTTGACTCACCCGGTCATTGCTTCGCCCGACCACCCTCTCTGCTTCGCAAAGAGGGCTGAAACCATCCTATCCTTATCCTCTTTCCGCTTGCGGAGAGAGGGTCGTGCACGTAGTGCCGCGGGGTGAGTTAATTACCATTTTGCCCGTTCGTACTGTACCGGCCATTTAACTTCCTGCCCAAGTTGGTGCGCAGCACGCAAGGGGAAATGGGGGTCGCGGAGAAACTCCCTGGCCATAAACACCATATCTGCCTTCCCGGTCTGGATGATGTCATCGGCTTGTTTGGCTTCGGTTATCAGCCCAACCGCGCCTGTAAGTATATCCGTATGTTTTTTAATGGCTTCGGCAAACTCCACCTGGTAGCCCGGTTTAAGCGGTATCTGCGCGCCCGCTACGTTGCCTCCGGTAGAACTGTCTACCAGATCAACGCCCTTATGTTTCAATATTTTTGCTAACGCGATAGAATCATCAATTGTCCAGGCGCCCTCGGTCCATTCGGTGGTTGATAAACGTACAAACAACGGAAGATCTGCCGGCCAAACCTGGTTTACGGCATCAATCACTTCCAGCAGAAAACGGCTCCGGTTTTCGAAAGAGCCTCCGTATTCATCAGTACGGGTATTACTATGCGGAGATAGAAACTCATTGATCAGGTAACCATGTGCGCCATGTAACTCAATCACCTTAAAACCTGCGGCTAATGCCCGTACGGCTGCTGCTTTAAAATCGGCAATTACTTTGGCTATGCCTGCCTTATCAAGCGCAAGCGGGGCGGTTTCGCTGCGGCTAAAAGCCAGGGCGCTTGGCGCCACCGCTTCCCAGCCATTTTCTTCATCGGCTTGTATTTGCTTACCGCCATTCCATGGTTCGGCATGGCTGGCTTTACGCCCGGCGTGTGCTAATTGCACACCGGCAACTGCGCCATGTTGTTCAATAAAGGTGGTTATCTCTTTCAGTTTCGCAATATGCTCATCCTTCCAGATGCCCAGGTCGGCAGGGCTGATACGCCCCTCTGGCGATACTGCTGTAGCTTCGGTTATAATTAGCGCTGCACCGCCTACCGCACGTGCGCCTAAATGCACCAGGTGCCAGTTATTTGCAAAGCCGTCAATGCTTGAATATTCGCACATAGGCGATACTACAATACGGTTCTTAAATTCGATACTTTTTACTTGGAGAGGAGAAAATAAATGCGGCATAGTTTAATTATTTGTTGCACAAATATGGACAAGTAACAGCCATAGCGTTTCATGGTTTTGTCATTTACACTATTTAAAGGTTAAATTACTTAAATATGAACAATTAGGGGCTTTTAGCGTTGATGTGTCTGAAAGTTAAATGTATGTTTACCCTAATAAAAATATAATTTGACTACATACACTACCCTTATTATACTTAGCGGGTTGGTAATATTCAGTTACCTGTTCGATCTGATAGCCGGTAAAACTAAAGTACCGTCGGTAATTCTGCTGCTTTTTTTAGGGATTGGGATCCGTTTAGGGGTTGATTACTTTGGCCTGCTTAAAATAAACTTTACAACCATACTACCTGCATTAGGTACCTTAGGGCTTATCCTTATTGTATTTGAGGGGGCGCTTGAACTGAAGTACAGCAAAGATAAAAATGCGGTTATCCGTAAATCATTTCTTTCGGCATTATCTATCCTGCTGCTTACCTCCTGCCTTATTACTTACGCGTTTTACTACATCAGCGGCGAAAGTATTTATAAGTGCTTTATAAACGCTATTCCCTATTGTGTAGTAAGCTCGGCCATTGCTATACCGTCGGCATCGGGAATCAGTAAGGAGAAAAAAGAATTTATCATCTATGAATCGTCGTTCTCAGACATCCTCACGGTTGTGCTGTTCAACTTCATGATCAGTAACAATCGTATCAATGTCTCTGCCTTCGCCAAGTTAGGTGCCGAACTTGGTATAATATTGCTTGTGGCCATTGGGTCATGCCTGCTGCTGCTTTATTTAATAGGCAGGTTAACCCACCATATTAAATCGTTCCTTATCATAGCTATCCTGATACTGGTTTACAGTATTGGGCAGTCGTTCCATTTATCATCGCTTATTATCGTTTTGTCGCTTGGCCTGTTCCTTAACAATGCCGGGCAGATCAGGCTTGGCTGGTTCCGTAAGTATTTTATTTACCCTACTTTGGGTTACGATATTAAACAGCTTTTTCAGCTATCTGCCGAGAGCGCTTTTATTATGCGTACCTTTTTCTTTATTATTTTTGGTTACACTATGGATGTTTACCAATTGCAAAACTGGGCCGTAATTATAAACGGCGGACTGGTTTTACTGCTTATATACCTGGTGAGATTTTTGTATCTGAAACTGGTTCTAAAAAGTGGGCTGATGCCCGAGCTGGTTATCGTGCCACGGGGGTTAATAAGCGTGTTGCTTTTTTACAACATCCCGGCAAACATTAAAATACCGATGCTCGGCACCGGTCTTTTATTTGTGGTGATACTGGGTACCAGTATAATTATGAGCCTTGGGCTATTAGGTACTAAAAAACAATCAACCCAGGAGTTTGAAGACCTTTAAAAGGCGTTTAAAGGCCGTTAAAGTCCGTTTGAGGGGCGTTTAAATCCGCTGCGGTTCCTCGCTGAATTTACCGGTTTCTTTTTTGCTTTTCACAAGCAGCACCTCATCATTATCAAGCGGCAGGTAGCCATATTCGTAACAGAAAAAGTAACGCGCACCGGCCTGTGTTTTAAAACTACTGGTAAAATACTCAAAATCAAACCCTTTTTGGAGCATCTTTTCGCGGTTTACTTTTGTTTTGCCGGCGGGGTTTAGTTCTTCTATAATACGGCGGTTACGGCGCAGTATATTATTGATATTGCGTACCAGGTTATAGCTGTTACTGTTAAGCTGGTTATTGAAGTTATTGCGGCACAGGTCGTTACAAAATTTTTTATCGGCACGGCCGTGTAATAAGGTACCGCAATCCAGGCATTTTCTTTCCGCTGTCATACGCTAAAGATAAGCAATAAGTTATCCGTTTGCAAACGCTTGCAAACGGATACAACCGTTTATAACTGCTTACTAACCGACTAAGTTATATGCCCCACGCCATCTTTGTGCTGTTCATAATTATCTAATATTAAACACAATACAAAATGGCAACTATTAAAAACAGCGTAAGATTAATTGGCAACATAGGCATGGACCCTGATGTACGGACATTTGATAACAACCGCAAAATGGTGCGCTTATCTATCGCTACCAACGATAGCTATAAGAACGACAAAGGCGAAAAAGTTACCGATACCCAATGGCACAACATTGTGCTTTGGGGAGCACAGGCAAGCATGGCCGAAACTTACCTAAAAAAAGGCGATTCTGTGCTCATTGAAGGCAAACTGGCATCGCGCAGTTACAGTGATAAAGATGGCGTAAAACGCTATGTAACAGAGGTTGTAGTGAATGAGTTTATAAAGATGAGCGGTAAGGAATAATTAGGTTCAGTTGGCTAAAGCCAACTGCAATGAAGCTGTTAAAGTTACCGGACACTTAACGAGCGACAGCTTCATTGCCGTCTCATTTATGGGACGGATAGCTAAGAAGCAATTCCGGCTTTAGCCGAACTATGGAGTTGAAACCGCTACCGGCAAAACTTTTCCATTAAAGAACCGGTGCCCGGTAACCGCAAAATCGGCAATGTATTTACCCATTTCAAAGGCCATAACCGGCGATTCGTAACCAGGGAAGGCTTGTTCCAGCATTTCCGTTTGCGCCGAGCCAAGGGCCAGGCAGTTTACTTTGATGCCCCGTTCAACAAACTCCTGTGCCAGGCATTCGGTAAGTGTATGCAGCGCGGCCTTACTTGCCGAATATGCCGACAAACCGTTAAACTTAGCGCTACCCTGGAAGCCGCCCATACTGCCTATATTAAGAATGTGCGAGCCATCGCCCATAAATTGCAGCAGGCTTTGTATAATGCGTACATGGCCTATGTAGTTGCTTTGCAGCATTTCTACAAAGTCCATTTCTTTTAGGTCTGTAAAGGGTTTGTTAATAAGCACTCCTGCGTTGTTTATCAGCACATCTACTTTTCCGTCAAAATTGGCGGTGATGAATTGCTGCAGGCCGGCATAATCATCATGTACAATATCAAAAGCAATAGCAAATATCTCACAATCAGGATTTAAGCCTTTGGCAATTTCAAGCAAGCGGGTAAGTTTATCCTGCGAGCGCGCCAGGGCCATTACTTTATGTTTGCCAGATAATATCAGTTCTAATACAGCTTCAAATCCTACGCCGCTGCTGGCACCTGTTATAATAATGTTCATAGTACGCTCTATAGATGTGTTACTGCAAATTTAGTATTGTTGGTTAAACTATCAACTTCTCCTCTACAGGGTGTTTAATGAGGTACAATCCATCGCTTATCAGTTTTTTATATTCGGGCTCATTAATGGCTTTCTGCTCCAGAAACTGCCTTATATCGGCGGCCAAAGCGGGTTCAGCCTCTTCGTGATCTAATAGTTCCAATATCTCTAATGCGCACAACCAGTCATCATGATGGAATTTTTGCAGCATCATCCACACATTACCTAAAAAGCCAAGATCGCCGCCTGTATGCCTGCGGTTACGTACCTGCTGGTAAAGCTTATGCAGTTCTTTAGTATTATGGTCGTATTCTGCATGATGGGTACCCGTGTTCGATTTGTAAGCTATCTCTAAAAAGGCATCTTTATCTGCCGCGCCGCAAAATACCGAGGTTATTTTTTCACCAACCGCCATGTCATAAACACCCCACGAAGGGTTGAATAAGACACGCCCTTTTTCGTCCAAAACGGTACATTTTTCGACCTTCAAAAGGATAATTTTGCCATTTTCAGTACTAATACCTTCCAATTTGCCCGAAACAGTTATTCCGCTCTCAAAAGCAAGGGAAATTTCGTTGCCCGTTTCTATTCCGGCAATTTTAAGGTCATCGGCAGTAAAATCTTCCAGCGGTTTTTCATAACCCTTAAGCTTACCAACCGGCGAGCTAAAGCCATCTTTATGGTAGTTTTTACCGTGGCCTTTCAACTGTTTGTTGCCAATGGCCAGCGCGGTCGGCCCCGTAGTTTTGATAAAGGTTGGCTCACCATTCTCACCTGCCTTATACTCCTTAAACGTACCCGACACCTGCAAGCCTGAGCTATAAACCGCAGTACATGTATTTTTACTGTCGATAGCTTTTTGCAGGCCATAAGCCCCGCCACGGCGGAACGACATGGTATCGGCAAATTGCTCCAACACATCTATCAGATTTTGAAACGTAGGCGTTACAAAAAGCTGTGGCTGCGTTTTGGTGATATCGTAACTGTAATTAACCGCATCGATAGTATAGGAAAGCTTTTTAACCTCGTCCATCATACAACTGGCGCTTTCGCCAATTGAGGAGAGCAGGCCTGCGCCGTAGATCTTCGGATCTTGCAGCGTACCTATCAGTCCGTATTCAACCGTCCACCAGTGCAGGCGGCTTAGCAAGGCCATTTCAGATGGTTCACCCATATTGTCCTGTTGCCAGGCAACCAGTTCATCAGCTTTTTTTATTTCTTCGGGATCGGCATCGGGCATTTCCTTTAGTATGGATAGGGCACGGATAGCCTCGTACAACTCAAAATCCTGCGCACTGAACATAGCCTTAGCCCCTATCGAACCAAAATAACTCAGGTATTCGTGGTAATCCTTATCGGCAATAATAGGTGCGTGCCCGGCCGATTCATGGATAATATCAGGCGCGGGGGTATATTCAATATGCTTTAACTGGCGGATATCGGCAGCAATAACCAGCACCCGGTAGGCCTGGTATTCCATAAAGGCAGCGGGCGGGATAAAGCCATCAACCGTTACAGCGCCCCAGCCAATTTTGGCCAGCGCGTTGTTCATATCCTGCAGGTCGGGAATCTTCTCAATGGTGAGCCCCGCTTTTTGCAGCCCGGGGATATAGGGGTAATAGGCTACATCTTTAAGATAGCTATAGTTTTGGCGCATTACATAACGCCACACGGCATGATCTACCGGGGTATAATGCTCATAATGTTGACTAACAATAAATTGCTTTAAATGGCGGGGTAATGCCGCAACCTGCGGGTTATTAAAATCATTAAAATCGCTCATTCCGTATCTTCAGGTTTATAATAGTAGAAACGCGAAATTAGGAATTATGGTTTAGGAAAATAAAGATTGCATCAGCAAAATTGCATAATTATTACCTTTTATTACGAGGGGGAAAACATGAAAAGAATTAAATATCAAAAAACTATTTAATTTCCAAATTATCTTCCGTTTTAGGCAAGCCCTCTTCCAACCGGCTTGGGCGAAGCACATAATAAACGCCCGACAAAGCCACAATAATAGAGATAAGGTAAAAAGAGATGGGCAGGAAAACTGCCAGATCAATATCCATAGGAAAAACCCTTGATAACTGCTGAAAAACAGTTTCGCGAATGCCCGCGCCGCCCACACTTATAGGGATAATAGTGGCCAATGCCGAAATAAGGAACGACAACAAGTAAGGTGAGAACTTGCCGGTAAAATCCTGGCCGAAAAGGATAAATACAATAGCAGTTACCTGTAACGCTTGTACTGCTACTGCCTTTAAATGCGCCTGCCAAAAATAATGGGTGTAATCCCTAAAAAACTTGTAAGCCACAAAATAGTAGATGGCTGATGCGGTTATAAAAATACCCAGTGGGATACCGATATGCACATCTATCTGCGGGATCAAAAATATCAGCATTACCGTTATAAGCCCGATAGCCCAAAGGCCGCTTAGCCTATCAAACATAATGGCCCAGAACACTTTTTTAGCGGGCAGTTTATAGTTTTTATTCAGCAGGTAAATTTTATATCCATCGCCGCCAATGCCACCCGGAAGCAGGAAATTATAGAATAAGCCCAACAGGTATAAACGAAAGTTAAAACGTGGGTCGAGCTTTAGTTTGATAGATTTAAAGAAGCTTGATAACCGCCACGACGACATAACAATAGAAGCGAAAAAGCAAACTAATGCAGCAAACATCCACCAGTAATTGGCATGCATCAGCCTTAATTTTACCTTTTGCAAAGGCACTTTGCTAAATACATAGTACAACAATGCTACTGTAACCGCGAATTTAAGTACCACCTTTGTAATACTCCATAAACGTTGTTTCCAGGTTTTAGGGGCAACCAGTTCCTGCGCTTCGTCTTCCTCGGCTTGTGCTAAGTCTTTCATTCGGGTGCAAAGGTAATAAATTAGTGATTAGTTGATTTGCGGGTGCTATTTAGTTAACAAATCTTAACAGTTGTTTTACAAAGCTTATTTAATTATAGGGTAAAAAAGTTTACAATTGTATGAGTGGCTGAACTTAACTAACCTTCAATCGCTATTCTGTAATCTCTAAAAAAAGGGTAAATTTGCGCAAAATTTGTATCAAATGGGTAAGGTAAATGTTGGTATAGTGCAAATGACCTGCACGGCAAATAAACAGGAAAACCTGGACAAGGCTATTGTTAAAGTACGCGAAGCTGCCGCTAAAGGCGCGCAGATAGTTTGCTTACAGGAACTTTTTACATCGTTGTATTTTTGCGATGTAGAAGATTACGATAACTTTAAACTGGCCGAAGCTATCCCCGGCCCATCAACCGATGCTTTGCAAAAAGTAGCGGGCGAACTGGGTGTGGTGATCATAGCCTCATTATTTGAGAAACGCGCGCAAGGCGTTTACCACAATACCACAGCCGTTTTAGATGCCGATGGCAGCTACCTGGGCAAATACCGCAAAATGCATATCCCTGATGACCCGGGCTTTTACGAGAAATTTTACTTCACCCCCGGTGATTTGGGTTACAAGGTTTTCAAAACCAAATTTGCTACCATAGGTGTGCTCATCTGCTGGGACCAATGGTACCCTGAGGCAGCCCGTATCACCGCTTTAATGGGTGCCGAGATCTTATTTTATCCAACCGCTATTGGCTGGGCAACCACGCAGGACGAAGCCACCAACGTTAAACAATACAATGCATGGCAAACCATACAGCGCAGCCACGCTGTTGCCAATGGCGTACACGTGGTAAGCGTTAACCGTGTTGGCGAAGAAGCCGGCGTTAAATTTTGGGGGGGCTCGTTCTTTGCCGATCCGTTTGGCGAGGTTTTGCACCAAACCACGGTTGAGCAGGAAGAGGTGATTGTTAAGGAGCTTGACCTGGATCAGTCTGATTACTACCGCAGCCACTGGCCATTTTTACGTGACCGCCGCATAGATTCATATCAACCGATAACAAAACGTTTATTAGATAACGATTAAATAACCGACATCACTCCCACGCGTCATTGCGAGGCACGAAGCAATCTCTTTAAGCATGCCCTTCATGCAAGGTGTACAAATATCCTAAAGAGATTGCTTCGTACCTCGCAATGACGGTTTTATTATAGATAACACCACCATGAGCCAACAATCAAACCTACCTACCGGGTTCCACTTCCCTGCCGAATGGGCCAAGCACACCGCTACATGGCTAAGCTGGCCGCATAAGGAGGCTTCGTGGCCGGGTAAACTGGGCATGATATACGGCAAGTACGCCGAGTTCATCAAAGTGCTTACCGAAGGCGAGATCGTGCGTATCAACGTGGTTGATGAGCAGATGGCGGCCTTTGCCAAACAGCAGCTACAAGCTGTTGGTGCCGACCTGAGCAAGGTTGAGTTTTTTGAGTTCGGTACAAATGACGCCTGGTGTCGTGATCATGGTCCTGCGTTTTTAGTGAATTATGAAACTAAGGAAAAAGTAATTGTTGACTGGGGCTACAACGCCTGGGGCGACAAATACCCTCCGTACGACCTGGATGATATTATCCCTACAAAAATTGGCAAACAATTTAACCTGCCGGTGTATCACCCCGGTATTGTAATGGAAGGTGGATCAGTTGATTTTAACGGCGCGGGCACTTTGCTAACCACTACAGCCTGTCTGCTCAATAAAAACCGCAACCCACATTTAAACCAGCAACAAATTGAAGAATACCTGCAAAACTACTACGGTGTGGAGCAGATATTGTGGCTGGGCGATGGCATTGTTGGCGATGATACCGATGGCCACATTGATGATATTACCCGTTTTGTAAATACCGATACCGTGGTTACCGTGGTTGAGCACAACAAAAACGACGAGAACTACCACCTGCTGCAGGAGAACCTGCAAACCCTGAAAACCATGCGCCTGCTAAATGGCAAGCAACTCAATATTGTTGAACTGCCCATGCCCGAGCCGGTGATATATGATGATCAGCGCCTGCCTGCCTCATACGCCAACTTTTATATTGGCAATGCCGCTGTAGTAGTGCCTACCTTCCGCTCGCATCATGATGATAAAGCATTGGATATTATACAAGGCTGCTTCCCCGACAGGAAGGTTGTAGGTATCGATTCAACAGATATTATCTGGGGTTTGGGGAGTTTCCATTGCCTTAGTCAGCAGGAACCGGCGGTGTAAGGTTAATATCGTAGAGACGCGATACTTCGCGTCTCCTTTAGGACGATGCCGAACCATTCATTACACAATATTCAATCGTAGAGACGCGATACTTCGCGTCTCCTTTAGGACGATAATAAATAATGCATTAAAGCATATTCATTAAAGACGCGAAGTATCGCGTCTCTACAGCAAAAAATGGATCATATTGCGTCCATATCGCAAAATGGAAGATAAATACAAAGATAAATACCGGGTACCGCCAGCCAGGCTAAAGGGCTGGGACTACGGTTCTCATGCTTTATATTTTGTACCCATTTGTACAAAAGATCGCGTCACATATTTTGGGGAAATTGAAACAGATCTGCAAGGCATCACATCATTACAAAAGACACATATTGCCGATATAGCTTACGCTAATTGGTTGAAAATCCCTGAATTTCATCCATATGTAGAATTAGATGAATTTATAATTATGCCCGATCATATCCATGGGATATTATTCATCAATAAGCCAGATAAAATAACCTGGGAAGTAAATAAGGCCGGGGCTCAATCAAAAAATTTAGCTTCTATAATCAGAGGGTACAAATCGTCGGTAAAACAATATGCGATGCTTAATAATATTGATTTTACCTGGCAACCCCGTTACTACGATAGGGTTATCAGAGATCACAAAGAATATTTAAATATACAAGAGTATACCTATAATAACCCCGATAAATGGGAACGGGATGGCAGAAGCTTTGAAAACTTTTACAAACCGTAGAGACGCGATACTTCGCGTCTTAATAAACATTTCAGGCAGATAGCGTATGCATTACCGTCCTCATGGAGACGCGAAGTATCGCGTCTCTACAAATGCTACATTCCCCCAACCTAATTTTTCACCGACAATTTACACCCCCTTACCGACTTGTTTAACGCTATTGCCAATAATACATTTGCATATCTGTAATCTTACGTTAGTTTTGGTTAAGATTTAAATAGAAGAATACCATGTCTAATCATATAAACGATATAAACCGCACCCCAAAAAACAAGGTTTTAGCCGGGGTAATCCTATTGGCAGTAGGCGGTGTACTGCTCCTTAAACAATTCAACCTGTTCTTTTTCCCACACTGGTTGTTCAGCTGGCCAATCCTGCTCATCATTTGGGGCATGTATTATGGCGCCAAATATAACTTCCGTAAGCCATTCTGGTTTATACTGGTCATCATAGGTTTAGGCAACTTACTTGACGATGCCATCCCCAATTTTGACGTTAGCGACATCATTTGGCCGGTAATGCTTATTGCCTTTGGTGTATGGATCATCCTGAGAAAAAGGAATGAACCCACTGTACAAAACGCCGATTACTGGGACAAAAAATACAAGGCCAACCCCTACAGCGGCGAAAAGCCATTAGCAAACTTTGATACCGAAGGCACAGAGGCGAATACAGCTGAGCCTATAGGCAGCATGCCTCCCCCACCATCACAAGATGATTACCTGAACGCCACTGCCGTATTTGGCGGGGTTAATAAAACCATCCTGTCAAAAAACTTCCAGGGGGGCGATATCACTAACGTATTTGGCGGCACCGAGCTTGATTTTACACAGGCCGACATACACGGACGTGTGGTTATTGATATTACCCAGATGTTTGGCGGCACTAAACTTATTGTACCTGCCAACTGGCACGTAATACCTGATCTGGCTGCCGTATTTGCCGGGGTTGACGATAAACGTATAAAAACTACACTGGCAAATACTACCGATAAGGTACTGGTACTAAAAGGTGTATCGATGTTTGCGGGGGTTGATATCCGCAGCTATTAATAACAACATCCATTTCAATTACTATCAATATAATTTAAAAGGAGACACAAGTTATGAACTGGTACGTAGCAAAATTAGTGTTCAGGGTAATAAGCGGCAGCGGCGACCACAACGCACAGTTTGATGAGCAGTTGCGCCTTATACATGCCGAAACCGAGATACAGGCATACGAAAAAGCAAGCACCATTGGCCACGCCAACCAGGACAGCTTTTTAAACGTACAAAAGCAAACCGTTAAATGGCAATTTATTGATGTTGCCGAGCTTAACGTATTAAGCGGCCTAACCGATGGCACCGAATTATATTACAATATACATGAAGCTGAGAACCCGGACCTTTACATAGCCTGGGCACATCATAAAAGCGCCCTGCTGGGTGCAAAAAACTAAACATCACCTTAAATAAAAAGCTTTGGCTGCATCACAATTATCACATTCAAAATTAATTGGGGCTTTCCTGGTCTGCGGGCTGGTTTGGGCCTGCCTGCAAGCCTATATCATACATAGTTTTGGCTTTGTATGGTCTACGGCTGTTACAGACAGCGCCATGAGCGCCGTACTGCTATCGGGCGCATGCTGGCTCATTAACAATAACCTGCGCTATTACCAACCCGATAAAGAAAGCTACGTTTACCTGCTGATATGGTGCGCCGCACTTGCCGCCGCCTGTATTGCCGGTTGCCGGTATATTTTGCCTTTGTTTAATATGGGGCAGGTGTATTTTAACTTCCTGCAGCAATCATTAGTTATCCGCTTTTTCACGCTGTTCCTGGCCATTGGCTGGATGGCCATGATCAGTGCTTTATGGTATACTCAACTGGATCATAAACGTACCGAAGAACGTAAAACAGAAGCCGAGAAACTGGCCCGCGATGCCGAACTGTATAACCTGCGCCAGCAGCTTCAACCCCACTTTTTGTTTAATAGCTTAAACTCTATAAACGCGCTGATAGGCTTTAAGCCCGATGAAGCCAGGAGGATGATACACCAACTGTCGGACTTTTTGCGCGGCACCTTAAAAAAGGACGACCAGCTTTTGGTGCCATTAACAGATGAGCTTACACACCTTAATTTATACCTGGATATAGAAAAAGTACGTTTTGGCCACCGCCTGCAAACCGAAATTAGCTGCGACGACAAATGCGGCGAATCTATGCTGCCTTCTCTTTTATTACAACCCCTGGTAGAGAACGCCATAAAATTTGGGTTATATGATACTACTGAGGATGTTACCATAAGCGTGCGTGCTGAAACTGAGGACCAGTACCTCATTATTATGATACAAAACCCTTACGACCCCAAAACCAGCCGCCGCAGCAAAGGCACCGGTTTTGGCTTAAGCGGAGTACAACGCAGGCTTTATTTGATATTTGCGCGTAATGATTTGATGGAAACTCACGCAAATGATAATATATTTACAACCATAATAAAAATACCGCAGTTATGATCAGCGCTTTAATTATTGACGACGAGCCCTTGGCCCGTATGGTTGTACAAGAATATTTGCAGGCATTCCCCCTGATAGAGGTTTTGCAGGAGTGCGGGGATGGTTTTGAAGGCCTTAAAGCCATACAGCAACACCAGCCCGACCTGATATTCCTTGACGTGCAAATGCCAAAAATAAACGGCTTTGAAATGCTGGAACTGGTAGATAACCCGCCCGCGGTAATATTTGCCACCGCGTTTGATGAGTACGCCATTAAAGCCTTTGAAGCCCACGCGGTTGATTACCTTTTAAAACCCTTCAGTAAAGAACGCTTTAATAAAGCCATAGAAAAACTGCTGGCCCAGGCACCCGCCGGCCCTACCCCGGTTACCAAAACTAACCCGTTGCTTGAGGCTGCCGCGCAATCGCCGGCACAAAACGAACGGATTGTGGTTAAAACGGGTACTAAAGTAAAAATTATTGCCGTGCAGGATGTTGAATACCTGCAAGCCGATGATGATTATGTAAGCGTAATTACCGCCGAGGGCGCTTTCCTGAAAAATAAAACGATGGCCTTTTTCGAGAAAACGCTCGATCCAAGGTATTTTGTGCGCGTGCACCGCTCATACATTATAGCCATACAGCAAATAACCCGTTTAGACCCATACGAGAAAGACAGCCACCTGGCCATCCTGAAATCAGGCGCCAAGATCCCGGTAAGTAAAACAGGTTATGTAAAGTTGAAACAGGTATTGGGGATATAATCAATTCCAATGTAGAGACGCAATATTTTTGCGTCTCCCCTCCGGCATTTAAACCTATCTAAAGGAAACATGAAGTATCGCGTCGAAAGAATACTTTATTAATTATTCTTTCAAACTAATTTTTTAGGTATATTTATCTAAACTAATTTTTAGATAGATGCCTAAGCTGTTTTTCATACTGCTGTTATCCTTACTGGCAACAATAAACACAATTGATCTGCCTGATAGCAAACGCGCGAGCGATGCCCGTAAGGCTATCTGGCCAAAGCTTCAGAAAGAACTAACGGAACAAAAATTCGATAGCAGGTACCGAATATATATCCGCATCATCAAACAGCTTGATCTGATAGAAGTATGGGCAAAAAAAGGCAGCAAATATGAGCTGTTTAAGCGATACAGCATCTGCTATTACTCGGGCGGCTTAGGCACTAAGATAAGCCGGGGTGATGGCAAAAGCCCCGAAGGCTTTTATACTGTTGGCGCCAAACAGCTAAACCCGGTAAGTAATTATCACCTGGCTATAAATATTGGCTACCCAAACAAATTCGAAAGGTTAAAGGGCTATACCGGAGATGCCATCATGATCCACGGCAACTGCGCGTCCATCGGCTGCTACGCCATGACGAACCCCACCATTGAAGAAATATACACGCTTGCATACAAAGCGCTTGAGGCAGGGCAACCCAGTATCAATGTAGATATTTTTCCGTTCAGGATGACGGCTGAACACATGAAAGAGTTTGAAAAATCGCCTTACATCGGGTTTTGGAAAACCATGAAACCCGGGTACGATCTGTTTGAAAAGAACCACCTGCCGCCGGTGGTGAGCGTTGTAAATAAACAGTATGCGTTTGGGAAATAATATAATGCAGAGACGCAATACTTTGCGTCTCCCGCGAAGTATCGCGTCTCTAAGATAACACTGTCAGTCTGAGCCTGTCGAAGACCTAAACACTCAGACCAACTCGCTAATGGTTTGACAATCTCACCATGACATATCCTAAATTACTCCGCCAGCAACACCATCCATGCCTCTTCTACCCTGCCTTCATCAAGCAGTTGTTTGGCTTTTAAATGCAGCTGCAGTTCGCGGGTTTGGCTATCGCCGATGGTAGCATCGAAGATCTCTTTCAATTCGTAGCTTTGCGCGTAGGTCTCAATGGCCTCATCGGCAGGTAATTCTTCCACATTACCCAACTGGCCCAGGTTGTTCCCGGTAAGCACTTTTGAATTGCGGATGGCATGAGGGATGGAATCAACCCCGATACCAATGGTACGCACCGGCTTTGCTACTTTAAACAGGTTATCGGCGGTAACGCGGCAGTACCAGTCGCCGCCAAGTCGCCCCACCTGGTCTGTTTTAAACTGATCAATAGCGCCGTCTTCATCCAATATATTCTCGCTGATATGGATAACCTTTATTTCGGCTATCACCAAATTACCGGCACCGGGTGTATCGCCCAGGCTGATGATCTCTTTCACCACGCATTCCAATTGTATAGGCGATTCAACCACACGGGGTGGTTTCACCTGCTCGGACGGCAGTTCGGTCAATCCCGCTTTAATGAACTCGTTTATGCCCGCCGGGTATTCCACACTTGACAGCGACACCTGCTGCACCATATCGTAATTTACAATATTGATTACACACTCGGGTACTTGCTGCAGGTTCTCCAGCGTATGCTTGGTTGTATTATCCCTCACCCTGCGCGATGGCGAAAACACGCACACCGGCGGGTTAACGCTAAACAGGTTAAAAAAACTAAACGGACTAAGATTTACATTACCCTCCGCATCTACAGTTGATGCCAGGCAAATAGGCCTTGGCGCCACCGCATGGTTCAGGTACGCCTGGATCTGTAAGGGAGTAAGGTTTTTTGTTTCGAGGGATAGCATGTTGGTGTAGTATACAAACCATGTAATTGCGAACAATAACGCGGCAATCTCTCAGGGCATTCGGATATGCTGAGGTTGCCACGTCGTTACGATCCTCGCAATGACATGGTTATTATGACGGTACTTTATTTATTTTTTCAATCCTAAAATTGAAAAATCATCATTACTCTTTTTAATAATATTACCCAGCATACCTAAGCCGGTTATTTCCATTTCAACCAAATCATTAGGTTGCAGCCATTGGGGCTGATAGTTGGGATCGTTAAGCAAGCCGGTGCCATTCAGTTCCAAAAAGCAGCCGGTACCTACCGTGCCCGACCCTATCACATCGCCAGGCAAAACATCGCAGCCATAGGCACAGCGTTCTATGATCTCGGCGAAGGTCCAGTCCATGTCAGCCATATTGCCGCTGCTAACTTGCTTGCCGTTTACCACGCATTTCATTTCCAGGTTATAGGTAACCCCTACGTGCCCTTCTTTTGGCGTGGTTTTGTATTGCTCCAATTCATCAGGCGTAACCAGCCATGGGCCAATCACGGTCGAAAAATCTTTGCCTTTGGCCGGGCCAAGGTTCAGCAGCATTTCTTCCATTTGCAGGGTGCGGGCGCTCATATCGTTCATTATCATATACCCTGCAATAAAGCTATCAGCTTCGGCAGCGCGTATGTTGCGGCCTTTTTTGTTCAGCACAACAGCTACCTCCAGTTCAAAATCAAGCTTCTGGAAATGGTCGGGCATACACTCAATTTCGCCGGGGCCTTGTATGGCGTTATGGTTGGTAAAGTAAAAAATCGGGTACTGGTCAAACTCGGCAATCATATCTACCTTGCGGTTGCGGCGGGCAGCAGCAACATGCTGCCTGAAAGCGTACCCATCGCGGCATGATGTTGGGTGTGGCACGGGGGCTATTAACTCATAAAACAGTTCCTCTTTAGCTTCTATTTTACCGCTTTTAATATCAGCGTTAACCTTTTTGGCATGATCCATCAACTCCTCGCCACCCCATAAAAATTCATTCATGTTATCGGGTATCAGTTTATCGCACGAGTTTAGATTATAGATATGGCCGTTTATATAGATGCCTAAATGCTCCCGGTCTTCGGTTTTGTAGGATACTAATTTCATAAGTCGGAATTGGTTTTAGATGATTTGAATAGCTTCATTAATATGATGTTCAACAATACAATAAACACGAATGCAATAAATAGATCAGATGCTAACTTAACAAGGTCACCCTCAAAACGAAAGCCGGTAGATATAGCTGATTTACTGGTAAATATGGTTAAAAAGTAAAAGGGGAATCCTATTACATAAACACCATTTGATGCAGCGTTAAGTTGTGAAAATATTAGAGTAATGATAATCCATATCAATACACCCAAAAAGGTAGCTTTAGTTTTATTCACAATTGGCTTATTGGTCTGTCAAAACTAAACATTTTTGCATTTGTTGTATCAACTATTATGCTTGCATATTAAATTTATTACACTTAATTTTGATACCAATGATGAGCATTAAAAAACAGTTTTACTTTTCCCTTGGGCTTACTTCTATGAGTAACTCCTCTTCTTTCAGGGATGCTGTGCTCTCCAAGATCGCGTTGGCGCAATTCTAATTTCATTCCGTTTTTTATAAGTAATTGGTGGTATCGTACTATTTCGATACGCAACCCGGTATCCTATAATTTAAACTTTTTGAACGCTTAAAACGTTCTTAATAAACCAATTAATTAAATCATGCCTGTTTACCACACTTTAGGGACCATCCCGCATAAGCGGCATACGCAGTTCCGTAAGCCCGACGGCACTTTATATGCCGAAGAACTGGTTTCAACCGAAGGGTTTTCCAGTCTTTATTCGCTGGTTTACCACGCTTACCCGCCTACCATCGTAAAAGAACTGGGCGAACCATATTCGGTTGAGCCCAAAATAGCGCGCGAAAAGCATCTTAAACATACCAGCCTGATAGGGTTTAATATAAAGCCCGAAGATGACTATTTAAAGAGCCGTAAACCGGTGCTGGTGAACAGCGACCTGCATATATCATTGGCTGCCCCGCGCAAAAGCATGACCGATTATTTTTACAAGAACAGCCAGGCCGACGAGGTGATCTTCATCCACGTTGGTTCGGGTACTTTAAAAACCGGTTTCGGGAAAATCAAGTTTGAATATGGCGATTACCTGGTCATCCCCCGTGGCACCATTTACCAGCTGGAATTTGACAATGAGGACAACCGCCTGTTCATCGTAGAAAGCTTTAGCCCTATCCGTGCGCCAAAACGCTACCGGAACGAATATGGCCAATTGATGGAACACTCGCCTTATTGCGAGCGCGATATTAAACGCCCCACCGACCTGGAAACCATCGACCAAAAAGGCGATTTTAAGATCCTGATCAAAAAACAGGGGCTTATATACCCGTACACTTATGGCACCCATCCGTTCGATTTTGTAGGCTGGGATGGTTTCCATTATCCATGGGCATTTTCTATCCATGATTTTGAACCGATAACAGGCCGTGTGCATCAACCACCACCTGTACATCAAACATTTGAGGGCCACAACTTTGTGATCTGCTCATTTGTACCGCGGAAGTTCGATTACCACCCATTATCAATCCCTGCACCATACAACCACAGCAATGTAGATAGCGACGAGGTTTTATATTATGTAGACGGCGACTTTATGAGCCGCAAAAGCGTAGTAAAAGGCCAGATAACCCTGCACCCGGGTGGCATACCACACGGCCCTGCACCAGGTTCGGTCGAAAAATCTATCGGCAAGGAATTTACAGATGAACTGGCTGTGATGATTGACCCCTTCCGCCCGCTGATGCTCACTGAGGACGCCGTAAATATTGAGGACGGTAATTATTATAAAAGCTGGGTGATTTAAGAGAATTAAGACAGTAAGACACAAGAATCAAGACATAGGATTTGGGGACGGCAATCACTAATTCGCTAACTCACTAAATCACTAATTAAATAAACAATGGAAACATTAACATTAGATACAAAACCAACTACCACAGATTTTTTGCCGCTCAACGGTACCGATTATGTTGAATTTTATGTGGGTAACGCCAAACAGGCCGCCCATTACTATAAAACCGCTTTCGGCTTTCAGGATTTGGCTTATTCGGGCCCTGAAACTGGTGTGCGCGACCGTGCATCGTACGTTTTGCAACAGGGAAAGATCCGTTTGGTATTAACCACCCCGCTTCACTCTGACCATCCTATTGCTGAGCACATTAAAAAACATGGCGACGGTGTAAAGGTATTAGCCCTTTGGGTTGATGATGCTTACGATGCTTTTGAGCAAACTACTAAGCGTGGTGCCGAGCCATACCAGCAGCCGCAAACCATTAAAGATGAGCATGGCGAAGTACGTACAAGCGGTATAAAATTATACGGTGAAACCGTTCACCTGTTCATCGAACGTAAAAACTACAGCGGGCCGTTCCTGCCGGGTTATAAAGCCATGCAAACCACCTACCAGCCGCCTGTTGCAGGGTTACTGTATGTAGACCATTGCGTAGGTAACGTGGGTTGGCATAAAATGAACCAGTGGGTTAACTTTTATGAGGATATTATGGGTTTCCGCAACATCCTTACGTTCGATGATAAGATGATCTCGACCGAGTACTCGGCCCTGATGAGCAAGGTAATGAGCAACGGCAACGGTTACGTAAAATTCCCGATAAATGAACCTGCCGAGGGTAAAAAGAAAAGCCAGATTGAAGAATACCTGGAGTTTTATGAGGGCGAAGGCGTGCAGCATTTGGCATTGGCCACTGCCGATATTGTAAAAACCGTTACCGACCTGCAAAGCCGCGGTGTTGAATTTTTAACCGTGCCTACAACTTATTACGACGAGCTTACCGCCCGTGTGGGTAAAATTGATGAAGACCTGGAGCCACTAAAAAAGCTGGGCATACTGGTTGACCGCGACGATGAGGGTTACCTGTTACAGATATTCACCAAACCGGTTGAAGACCGCCCCACCTTGTTTTTCGAGATCATACAGCGTAAAGGTGCAAAATCCTTCGGTGCGGGTAACTTTAAGGCCCTGTTTGAAGCCATTGAGCGCGAACAGGAACTGAGAGGCAACCTGTAAGAATAGATTTGAGATAAAAAGCCAGACATTTTTGTCTGGCTTTTTTGTGTACCTTTATAAAACATCATATCTAAAACATTTTAGTATAAATAGTTTTATAACAGATTATGAGAAGCAATTTACCCAGCAATAAATTTCAACCGTTAGCATTTACCATAAGCCTTTTAATTACATTGACTATTGGCGTAGTGGCATCTATTTTTACCCGGCCCGAAATTAAAACGTGGTATATTACTTTAAATAAACCATCCTTTACCCCGCCTAACTGGCTTTTCCCCGTAGCATGGACTACGCTTTACATTCTTATAGCCGTTTCGGCATACCTAATCTGGAAACTTAGGGATGGGTCATCAACCTATAAAACGGCTGCTATAATTTACGTTATACAACTGGCGCTTAATTTTTCATGGTCAATAGTGTTTTTTGGCATGCACCAAATCATGGGCGGGCTTTTTATTATTGTTGCCCTGCTGGTTACCATTATCCTTAATATATCCTGGTTTAACCGGTTTAGTAAAACTGCTGCCTGGTTACTGGTTCCTTACCTTTTGTGGGTTAGCTATGCTACTTTGTTAAACATTAGTATTAGTGTGCTTAACAAATAAGAAAAACACTATTTTTATTGCACGTTTACGTGCCCAAAATGAAAAGAATATTCTTTACCTGCTTACTGCTTATAGCCGCTACCGCTTTTAGCTTTGCGGATACCATTTCCATCAATCACTTTGTAGTAAAAGAAAACCCTTTTGCTAAAGACGAGATAGCTATTGTAGCGGTAGATACCGCCAAAAACATCCAGGAGAATGTAAACGGTAGTTTCGCTTTTAGTATAAACGGCTTTACCGAACAGTTAACGTTTGATAAAGGTACCGCTTTTTACAGGCATAAGCTGGACAAATCGATGTTTGTGTACGCCCGCCACGAAAATGATAATGGCACGCACTCTATGCTATATTATGTTTACAGGCACGATAGCAAGCTTACCCCGGTTAAAATAAGCTGGATATTGCTTATATCAATCCCGTTAGGGTTGATACTATTGGGGTATCTGTTTAAACGCTTTATTATTATCGCGCTCATCATCTTCTGCATATTCCTGTACTTTAACCATAGTAATGGCCTAAGCATACCAACATTCTTCCAGAGTATTATAGACGGGTTGAAAGGATTATTTGCGAGTTAGAGGGTTTAGCTGTTGCTTGTGTTCGGAAATAATCAAACCCCTAATTTTGGCTAAAACCTTATCAATTTTTGCTTATAATCCGTTGAGCTAAAGCCAACGGCAATGATTAATGCAAGATAATTCTGATGATTTTACATTCTATCCGTCCCATTTATGGGACGGATAAAAAACCGGAAAGGGGGCTTTAGCCCCAACTCTATTCTTCCGAACACCGATGGTGACAATACAATAAGGGCAAAAAAACCGCGTGAATGAACTATTACGTGTGTTAAATCACTAATTAAAACGGCAACCCTATACCAAAGTTAAGCTGCATAAAGCTGTAGCCATCGCCCACTACTTTACCGCTTGCATCAATACCTGTTTTGTTATTCCTGAGGTAAGCCTCTTTAAAGCTGCCGTTACCAAATACTTCGCCAAAGTGCTTAATGAACACCCACTGGTCTGCTCCGCTAAACTGCGGGTCTTTAAATTTAAAGGCAGCATCCAGTCTGAAAATAAAGAAGCCCAGATCGAACCTTAAACCCGTACCTATACCTATTGCAGTAGATTGCAGTATGTTATTGAACTTAAACTCACCGTTGGGGTTATCAGCCGTTTTATGCAAACGCCAAACATTACCGGCGTCAATAAACATTGCCCCTTTTAGTTTAGCTCCAAAGAAATTATCAACAAGCTTATACCGATACTCGAGGTTGGCCACCATTTTTATCTCGCCAAACTGATCGAGGTATTTTAAGCGGGCACGGGTGGTATCGGCCCTGCCATCAGTACCATAACTGGCACGGTTAAACTGCCCGGGGCCAAGGGTACGCGGCAACCATGCACGGATATCATTAGCGCCACCGGTATAAAAATTCTTCTCAAATATTAGCTGGTCGCTATTACCGTAAGGGATACCTATACCCGGGTTAAAGCGAAATATGAGTTGTTTTTCGCCGCCAAGGCTGCGGTACCAGCGGTAATCGATCTCAGTTTTTACGTATTGCGAAAAGGCGAAACCAAACAAGGTGCGCTGGCCAAGGGTATCTTTTGGAGCATTAAATGCTTTACTTAACAGGCTAAGTATGCCGCCGCCAAGGTCTAATCCGCCTCTAAAATAAATGAAGTTTTTGTAGGAGTTTAACTCATTAGCATTGTATTGAAACGTATATTGGCTACCTAATGTAAAAGTTTTGCGCCCAATTAAGTACACGTACGAATAACGGTTTTGCCTTAACAATTCCTCCCGGGCAACAGGGTCAATACTACCGCTGGAGAATTCGATATTAATGGGTGTGACAGAATGTTGTTTACGGGCCGTTTCAAAAAAGTCGTACGTAATGGAGTTAATAAAGCTTTTACGCTCCACTAACCCTTTTTGATAAAATAGCTGATAGTTGGTTGAAAACGTGGTGTGTGGCACCCCAAATTTGGCCAGGTTAGGGAATTTAAAGGGCAATAACAACCTTGGGTAGATAAGGCTCACCCCGGCCCTGAAATCCTGGTTCTGTATCCCGTCGTTTACTGCCGAGTTGCCGTTATCGAACAAGATGCTCCAGTTAAGTTTAACCTGTAAAATAGCGGCCTGTTTAAAAATATTGCGGTTGGTAAATGTGTTGCCCAGGTTATAACCAAAGCGACCCTGGTTAAACAAAAATTCAGCCTCAACGCGGTCTGTCATCCGTTTAAGAGGCACTATATCTATTTTTGTATTCAGGCGGTTGGTACTGTCAGATAATTTCTCATATGTAGGGTTGGGCACATTTCTGAACACATTCAACTCAGACAATCGCGTGGTTGTCAGGGTTTGCTTATCAAGGTCATACAGTTCACCTTTACGCTGAAAAACGTAGTCGGTAGCTGTACGGGGTTTAAACCTGCCAGAAAAATCAACAAATCTGAATTGCGTATCTACCTGTATGGTGTCGGCCTTGCCAGTGGTGCGGCCGTTACTACGGGCAATAGTAATTAAGGTGTTGTTGATGGTATAAATTGGATGTTCTTTTTTTCCTTCCGGGTTATCAATGGTCATTACCACATCAACAACACTTTTGTTAAAGCTCGAATCGGGCAGGTAGTTAATATACTGGCGGTAAAAATCAAAATAACCGTTACGCTTCATCACCTGGTAAAACTGGTCGCGGTCATAAGCAAGGCTATCTGTATCAAAACGGCTGCCTTTGTTTAGATGTGTATATTGCTTACGCGTACTGCGGTATAACTCCTGCACTTTAGGGTCAGCAATGCTATCCCTAAAATTGCGCACTTTAAAAAGCGGGCCTTCGTTTGCTGTAAATATGAGTTGAGCTTTTCTCTTTTTAACAATTATGGAGTCGGCTACTTTAGCTTTCAAAAAACCTTTGTTAACCAGGTACTTTTGTATTTGCAGGCGCGAAAACTCAACAAGGTTACTATCCAGCAGGGCGGGTGCCTCGCCTATTTTACGCTTTCCTTTTTGGCTAAACAGGTAATAAAATTGCAGGTTAAGCCAGTTGTTGGGCTGTTGCTCTTTATCAATATAATTGAGGGATTCTTCTGCAAATTCTTTATCAACGCCTTTAATAGTAACTTTGCGCACAATGGCCTGGTTATCTTTTAGCCCGCGCGTAACACTACAGCCGGCACCAATAATAACCACTAAAATACTTAATATTGCAAGACGTAAATGCCCGGGTATATTATATGCTTTCAAAATCACAGATCAGTTTACTAACGTCCTTACAACATAAAAAGTTTCGCAGGGAACATGATTTATTTATGGTAGAAGGATACAAATCGATAACTGAATTTATTGATTCTGATTATCAAATCCATACCATATATCACACGCCTGACATTGCCCCAAAATTGCTTAAATTATCCCGAAAAATAAACTTTCAGGAGATTTCTTTAAACGACCTGAAAAAGGTGAGCGCTTTAAAAACCCCTGCTGATGCTATTGCAACCGTTAATATACCGCAATGGGGCGATCTAAACCACATAACACTAAAAAATAAGTTTAGTTTGGTGCTCGATGGTGTGCAGGATCCCGGCAACCTGGGCACCATTATCCGCACGGCCGATTGGTTTGGCATCACCAATATCATTTGCTCTGAAGATACGGTTGATGCCTATAACCCAAAAGTTGTACAGGCAACCATGGGTTCGTTGGCGCGGGTAAACATTACGTATACCAACCTGGCGGGGCTAATATCGGCCGCAAAACTGCCTGTTTTTGGTACTTTATTAAATGGCGATAACATTTATTCAACAAATTTTGGCACCGAAGGGCTGCTGGTAATGGGCAACGAAGGTAACGGCATACGCCCTGATATTCAGCAATTAGTGACCAAAGCCATCACCATTCCGCGCATTGGAAAGGCCGAATCATTGAACGTGGCGATAGCTACCGCTATATGTTGTTCAGAACTTACTGCAAAAAGCTACAAATAAAATTGATTGCCAATAAATAATTACTATTTTTGCAATCCTTTAAAAATGGTCGGGTGGCCGAGTGGCTAGGCAGAGGTCTGCAAAACCTCCTACAGCGGTTCGAATCCGCTCCCGACCTCAAGGTTAAAAACATTTAAAATAAAAAGTCATGGGCGTTACTCGTTTAAAAAGAAAAGATAGAAGAAACAAAACCACTTCACGTTTAGAAGTTCAGTTTTTGAAATTAGCTACTAACATTGAGTTAGGCAGCCGTTCTGCAGAGAAAAAAGATAGCCAGATAGCAAAAAACAATGCTGTTTTAGCTATTGCTGCTTCAGGCAAATAATTCTTCTTTTTTAAAAAGAATTTTAAAGGCGTACCGATAGGTGCGCTTTTTTTGTGGGGTTATTTATTGTAGAGACTATTTTAAGGAGGCTCCTATGGAGCCAAGAAGACTTATGCAAGTTCTATAAACAGAATGCCCCGCTGGGGCAATTGAATATTGCGACAAGCGAATGCCTTTAACATGTACTGATTATCCTCAACAATCAGATGATTTAAGAGGTAAATGTATCCTAATAACTAACGTAGTTCGGCTCCAGCGGAGCCTCGTGTTTATAGAAAACACGGAATTTGACAATGGCTCCATAGGAGCCTCCTATCCAAACAACACATATTCGAAAGATTCAAATAGATTATAACGCGAGTCATCTACCATGTAACTCACCCTTGATCCGTCTCCAGCGGATCCATGTGTTTATAGAAAATGAAGCATTAAGGTTGGCACCACAGGAGCCCCCTATCTCCAATTTAAAAGCCCCTTACACAATTTAAACGAAAAACTCAAATAGATATTTATCCTCAAAGGGTACTTCAAACTTCTGCAACAATTCTAAATATTCCTGCTTAAAAGTTTTCTTTTGATGGTGTGTTTCTTGGTTAAGCACATACTTTACAACCGTATCAATATGCGAATGCGAATAAGAGAACACACCATAACCTTCTTGCCAGCTAAATTTCCCTTTCACCCAACCTTTGCTATTTATAAATTCATTACTCTCCACCTTAACTTCTTTAACAAAATCAGAAATTAATACAGTTGGTTTAAAACCTACAAACAGATGAACGTGATCAGGCATGCAATTTATCGCCAGCATCTTTGCATTTCTGTTTTGTACAAGGGCGGTGATGTATTTATGCAATTCTTCCTTATGTTCTTTAGTAATGAGGCACAATCGATTTTGTACCGAAAACACAAATTGTAAATAAATCTGGGAAAAGGTGTTTGCCATATTACAATGATTGCAATATCCTCTTATTTATCCTCCCTATTAACCCCGGACCTTCGTAAATAAAACCGGTGTATAATTGCAGCAATGATGCGCCGGCCGCCAATTTCTCCATCGCGTCTTCTGCCGAATGGATGCCACCCACGCCTATTATAGGGAATGCCCCGCCCGATGCTTTGTGCAAATAAGCAATAACTTCTGTTGATCGCCTGGTTAAAGGCTTGCCGCTTAACCCGCCGGCCTCCTCTTTATGGGCCGATGTAAGGCCATCCCTGCTAATGGTTGTATTTGTGGCGATGATGCCCGCTATGCCGGTTTGTTTAACAATATCGGCAATATCATCTAATTGCTCATTGGTAAGGTCTGGTGCTATTTTTAACAGAATAGGCCTGCTTATCCCGTTCTTGCTATTTCGTTGCTGTAAAGTGTTTAAAAGGTTCATTAGCGGCTCTTTTTCCTGCAGTTCGCGCAAACCTGGCGTGTTGGGCGAGCTTACGTTCACCACAAAATAATCAACCACATCAAAAAGTCTGTCGAAACATTTAATATAATCGCTTACGGCATCCTCATTAGGCGTAACCTTATTTTTACCAATGTTGCCCCCTACTATTAATGCCTGCTGCCCAGGTTTAAGGCTTTTACGATAAGCAGCAATGCGCTCGGCGGCTACATCAACCCCCAAATTATTAAAGCCCATGCGGTTTATCAGCGCGGCATCTGCCGGCAGGCGAAACATCCTTGGCTTGGGGTTGCCCGGCTGTGGTAGCGGGGTTACTGTACCTACTTCAACAAAGCCGAAACCCAGGTTGCCCATTTCGCTTATCAGTTCGGCGTTTTTATCAAAACCGGCGGCAAGGCCAACCGGGTTTTTAAATTTAAGGCCAAAAACTTCGCGTTCCAGCCGTTTATCATCTGTGCCCCAAATAGCTTTACTTAATGATGCACCGCCGGGGAAACGGTTAAACCGTTTAAGGTTACGGGTTACAAAATAATGTACGTTCTCCGGGTCGAACTGAAACAACAGGGGTTTGAGCAATTGATACATAGCGCGAATTTACCGTTTTTAACAATTACGCATCAACTTTTAACAATTAAGCATTGGCATAATTTACATTTTGTACTTTAGGCACAGGTAATAATTTGCACCCGCTATAAGTAATATTAACATGACTAATAATAACTCCCGTCGTAATTTTATAAGAACCACCGCTGTGAGCGCTGCGGCGGCTATCAGCATCCCGCAGATCGTATCAGCTTCGGCTAACAGCTATAGCAGTAAAAGGGTGCAACTGAAAGATAATGATGTGATCCTTTTCCAGGGCGATTCTATTACCGACTGGGGCCGCGATCATAACAAAACCACGCCTAATGATAACAGTGCGCTGGGCAACAGCTATGTTTTGCTAACTGCTGCAGAGTTACTTGAAAAATACGCGCCGAAAAACCTGCAGATCTACAACAAGGGGGTGGGCGGCAATAAGGTATATCAACTGGCCGACAGGTGGGACACGGATACACTTGCCCTGAAGCCAACCGTACTAAGCATCCATATTGGTGTAAACGATTTTTGGCATACCCTTGGCGGCGGTTATACCGGCACTATTGAAACCTATATAACCGACTACAAAAAACTTTTAGACCGCACCAAAGCCGCCCTGCCGGGTATAAAGATCATTATTGGCGAACCCTTTGCCATGATAGGCACCAAATCTGTCGACGGGAAGTGGTACCCAACATTTGACCTTTTCCGTAAAGCAGCCCGCGATATTGCAGCGGAGTATGATCTGCCGTTTATCCCTTATCAAACCATATTTAACAACGCGCTAAAATTCGCCCCCGCTACCTACTGGACGCTTGATGGCGTACACCCAAGCCTCGCCGGTGCAAAACTGATGGCACAAGGCTGGATGGAAGTGATTAAGGGTTAGTACTTAGTTAATTAGCATATTAACGTCACAAACGCTGATCCCTGATGGCTAAACGGTAATCTCACTTTTGAGGCGTCGCCCCAAAAACGTATCTTTGCGGCCAAATGATAGCTATAAATAACCTTACGTTCGAGATTGGTGCGCGCGCCTTATATGATGAAGCCAACTGGCATATTAAACCCGGCGAAAAAATTGGTTTGATTGGCGCTAACGGCACAGGTAAAACCACGCTGTTAAAAATTATTGTAGGCGATTACAAACCTACATCGGGCACCATATCAATGGCTAAGGACCTTACCATGGGTTACCTTAACCAGGACTTGCTATCTTACTCATCAGATAAAAACATTGTGCATGTTGCCATGGAGGCCTTTGAGCGCCAAAACCAACTACACGATGAGATAGAGGTGCTTCTTAAAAAACTGGAAACAGACTACACTGAAGACCTGCTGCATAAACTAAGCGACAAACAGCACGAGTTTGAACTGCTGGATGGTTACAATATTGAATATAAAGCACACGAAATTTTAGCCGGCCTTGGTTTTAGCGAGGCTGATTGCCAGCGTAAACTAAGTACTTTTTCGGGAGGATGGCGTATGCGCGTGATGCTTGCCAAGATCCTTCTACAGGCACCTGACATCCTTTTGCTGGATGAGCCTACCAACCACTTAGACTTACCGTCTATTCAATGGCTGGAAGATTATTTGAAGGCCTTTACCGGCGCTATCATCATTGTATCGCACGACAGATGGTTCCTTGATAAAGTTATTAACCGTACGGTTGAATCGCGTAAGGGAAAACTGAATGTGTATGCCGGTAACTACACTTTTTACCTGGAAGAAAAAGCACTGCGTGCCGAAATTCAGCGTGGCGAATTTAAGAACCAGCAATCAAAAATAAAACAGGAAGAGCGCTTAATTGAGCGTTTCCGTGCAAAGGCATCAAAAGCAAAGATGGCGCAATCGCGTATCAAGATGCTTGATAAGCTTGAGCGTGTTGATGATGTGGATGATGAGAACCCTGAAGTTAACTTCAGCTTTCGTTTCAGCAAGCAATCGGGCCGCCATGTATGTACCCTGGAGCATATCACCAAAAAATATCCTGCAATTGATATTTTAGATGATGCCGAAGCGATCATAGAAAAAGGCGATAAAATTGCCCTGATAGGCGCCAACGGTAAAGGTAAATCAACCCTGCTGCGTATTGTAGCCGGTGCCGATAAAGAATTTGAAGGTACTGCCGTTACCGGCCATAACGTAACCCAAACGTTCTTTGCACAGCACCAGTTAGAAAGCCTGCATTTAGAGCACCAGATATTACAGGAGCTGCAATCATTCGCCCCAAAACATACCGATACAGAGCTGCGCACTATATTAGGTTCGTTTTTGTTTACCGGTGATGATGTGTTCAAAAAGATCAAGGTATTATCGGGTGGCGAAAAATCGCGCGTGGCGCTTGCAAAAGCGTTAACAGCAGATGCCAACTTCCTGGTACTGGATGAGCCTACCAACCACCTGGACATGGCTTCGGTGAATATACTGATCCAGGCGCTGCAACAATACGAAGGTACGGTTATCGTGGTATCGCACGACAGGTACTTCCTTGATAATGTAGCCAACAAGATCTGGTTTATCGAAAACCAAAAAATTAAACAATACCCGGGTACTTACGCCGAGTATGATGAGTGGAACGCCAAACGCAAGTTAGACCCCAAAGTAGAAACACCGGCCCCTCAACCTAAAAAAGAAGAGAAAAAGACTGAGCCGGTTAAACAGCCACATGGCGAAAACAAAACCCAGCAGCTAAAAAAACTTAACCAGGATTTAGCCAAGATGGAAGAGCATATATCGGCTTTAGAAAAAGATGTAAAACAATTGGAAACCCAATTAGCCGACGATAGCATTTACAACCAGGCCGAAAAGCTACAGCAATTAACCGACGGCTACCAGTTAAAAAAATTGGAGCTGAGAGAAAACCAGGCACGCTGGGAAGCACTCGCCGAACAGATAATGGAACTGGAAGGATAAAAAACTTTAAATAACCAGGGCAGTTGCTTAGCAACTGCCTTTTTTGTTGCCGCAAATATGAAAATACATGTTATGGGTGCCTCTTGCGCCGGCTCAACCACATTGGGCAGGGCGTTGGCGCAACATCTTAATTACACCTATTTTGATACCGACGAATACTTCTGGCTGCCATCTGCCGTGCCTTATACCATAAAAAGAGAAACCGCTGATAGAATAGCAATGCTTAAAACCGATTTACTGGGTAAAACGGATGCTATAGTGGGCGGCTCGCTGGTAAGCTGGGGGAATGAATGGCTTACGATGTTTGACCTGGTTGTATTTTTATATACCCCACATGATATAAGAATGGAGCGGCTGCACACCCGCGAGGTTGAACGCTATGGCGACCAGATATTTACCGATCCATTCAGGGCCGATCAGTATAAAAAATTTACCGATTGGGCCAAAGGTTATGATGATAATACAACCAATGGCAGGAACCTTGCTGTGCATCAGCTTTGGTTAAGCAAAGTAAATTGCCCGGTTCTTAAAATTGAAGGCGATACCACAGTTGCTGAAAGGATAGATCTGATCATGGATAAGCTGCAAAGCATTAAATAGTTGCTGCCGCAAACTTTCAACTCGTGGAGTAGCGTGGCTTCAGCTTTCAGTTGAAAAAAAACGTAATATTAAAACAAACCAGCGTTGCTGCTAAAACAGCTGTATTTTTTTATTTAATTTTAGTGTGTAACCCGCCATAAATGAAACATATTGCCTTATTGTGCTGCTTATTATCCGCCTGTACTTTTACCCGCTCACAATCAATCTCATTAAACCAGGGAGGACCCGCAACAAGTAAATACTACACCCAACTACCTTATGAAATGGTTAATGGTAAAATGTTTGTGCAGGTTGAAATTAAGGGCAAACTACATAAGTTTTTGTTTGATACCGGGGCGCCTGTTGCACTAAGTAAAAAACTGATAACCGAGTTACAGTTAACCGAAATTCACCAGGGCCACTTAACAGATGTAAACGGCACGGTTAGCAACGCTGCTACAGTACAGATAGACAGTATAAAACTTGGCGATGTAACCTTTACCGGCATCCCGGCCATTACACTGTTCCCCGACTGGTACAACTGTTGGAATATTGACGGTGTTATTGGCAGTAACATACTGCGCCAGTCGGTAGTGAAACTAATGAGCGACAAGCACCTCATCATTATTACCGACCAGCCCGATAAACTCGCGCTCAACAAAAAACACAGCGTACCGCTCATTACCAATGCCAATAAAAACCAGCAAAGCGACCCGCAAATAAAAATATTGTTAAACAATAAGGTTAGCTTAACCCTTGGTTTTGATACCGGCGACAACGCCTTTTTAAGGTTTACCGACGACCTGATGCAGCAACTGGCTAAATATAATTCTTACGAAATAGTATCAAAAGGGTTTGGCGCTACCACTATTGGCGAAAACGGCTTGCAGCCAGGTGCCGAAAAATATTTGTTAAAAATCCCCTTTATTAATATTGGCAGCGCACGTTTTGATAATTTGGTTACCGAAACTAATAAAGGCGGCATCCCCGGCATTGGCACCAAACTGCTTGATTACGGCGATGTAACGCTCGACTTCATCAACGGAAAGTTTTACTTCGATGCCAAAAACGACGCGAATGCGCCAGATAATAAGCAATGGCCTTTTCAGCCAACTTTTGCTGATGGCAAACTGGTTATTGGTGTGGTTTGGCAAAAAGGCATGGATAAAGTTAAACACGGCGAACAGATCATGGCTGTTGACGGTAAAGACCTATCGAATTTAACGCTTTGCCAACTGATGGATAATGGCCCCATACTTGGCGACAAACAAAGCGCGGTAATAACGCTTAAAGCACCCGACGGACAGGAGCAAAAGCTAAAAATTGATAAAGAGTAGCGCATTATTTTTTAAGTATAATTGTTTATTATCTTGCACAGATGAAAAAATCAGCATGCCTTTTTATTGTTTGTTTTTTAGCTGGTATAACTTGTTTTGCCCAAACCCTGCCGTTTGATAACAGCGTTTACCGGCACGAGATAAAAAGCGTGGAATTTTTTAATTCAAAAAAACAGGCATCTTTCCCCGTAATTGATCTGGGCAGCGGCGAAACGGTAACACTGGGTTTTGACGACCTGAGCGGCGGCAGCCGTACTTTTAATTACACCATTCAGCATTGTGATGCCACCTGGAAGCCATCAAACCTGTCGCCTGCCGAATACCTGGAAAGCTTTACCGACGACCGCATTAACGATTACTATTACTCATCGGCAACGTTCCAAAAATATACGCATTACGAGGTTAAGATCCCTAACCGTAATATCATCCCCAAAATATCAGGCAACTACATCCTGAAGGTTTATGAAGATAGCGACCCTACAAAACTGGTACTAACCCGCAGGCTTTACATAGTTGGCAAGCGGGTATCGGTAAGTGCCAATATCATCACATCAAACAACGTAGCAGCAAGGCGCACCAACCAAAAGGTAAACTTCACTATTGATTATACCGGCCTGCCTGTTCAAAACCCTAATACCGATATCCGTGCTTTTTTGATGCAGAATGCCCGGCCCGAAACCGGCATCATGAACAATAAGCCAACCTACATCCGCGGTACGCAACTGGTGTATAACGATGTAAACATCAACGATTTTGCCGGCCGTAACGAGTTCAGGCATTTTGATACCCGCACACTCAAATTAAACTCTGAGCGAATAGCCAAAATATACAAAGACACTGCCAATACCGTTATGCTGCTTGGCGACCCAAACCGTAACCTGCCCAATTATACTTTGTTGTATGATCTTGATGGTAAGTTTTACATCCTTAACCAGGATGGCAGCGACCCACGCCGTGATGCCGATTACGCGCACATGTATTTTAGCCTGGCATCCAATAAATCTGAAGCGGATGGCACCCCATATATTGTTGGCCAGTTTAATGATTATAAGCTGGATAATAACAGCAGGCTAACTTTTGATAGCCGCGGCCGCTGGTATACCAACCTGCTGCTTAAACAGGGCGTATACGATTACCAGTACATTTGGGTAAGCAACGCCTCCAAACAGCCCGATGATATCATTTTAGAGGGCAATTACTTTGAAACCGAGAACGAATACCAACTGTTGGTTTATTACCGCCAGGTTGGCTCGCGATATGAGCAATTGGTGGGTTACAACCTTTTAAGCTCGGCCAAACAATAATTTGTAACAAGCTAACAGCACCATCATCTAATTGATTTAAAAACATGAGCAGAACAGCAAAAAAAATATCGACAGCAGCTATTATAGCTATTACCTTTTTGGCCTACCAGTTTGGTAAAGATATTATGAAAATTGGTATTAAAGACGGCAAGGCTACAAAAATGGCCATGGCTAAGAAATAGTTTTAGGTCGTAAGGAGGCTCCGCAGGAGCCAACACGTCATTACCTTCCTTTTTATAAACAGGGCATTCCTACGGAATGAACTCTGCATTTATGGGTGGCCAAAACCGCTCCGGAGGAGCATCCTATTTATAGAAAACACGATCCATACTTACCGGCTCCATAGGAGCATCCTACTTCACACGTACAAAACGTTTGTATACAGGCTTTTTGAGGCGATACTTTCCCCTTAAAGTTTATCTTTGCAGCATGAAAGGAAAATCGCCCCAGGAATCATTTACTATTATGAACGAACTGGTATTACCCAATGATACCAATACCCTTAATAATTTAATGGGGGGCCGTTTACTGCACTGGATGGATATTGCAGCCGCGATATCGGCACAAAAGCATTGCAACCGCATTGTGGTAACCGCATCTGTAGATAACGTATCCTTTCAGCACCCTATAAAACTGGGTGATGTAATTACCATCGAAGCCAAAGTATCACGCGCTTTTACTACCTCTGTTGAGGTTAGGCTTGATGTATATGCCCAAAACATACCATCGGGCACCAAGGTAAAAAGCAACGAGGCCTATTACACCTTTGTAGCTTTAGACCAAAACGGACGCACTATCCCCGTGCCCCCAATGCTACCCGAAACCGACCAGGAAATTGAGCTTTATGAAGGTGCATTGCGCCGCCGCCAATTAAGGTTGATACTGGGCGGTAAAATGAAACCCAATGATGCTACCGAACTAAAAGCATTATTTTTTGGCGAAGAGAAATAACTCTTCTTTCAATAAAATTTGAGTTAACCACAGAGTACACAAAGGACGGAAACCACAGAGAGCACAGAAGTTTAAAGCCCTGTGCTCTCTGTGTAAATCTCTGCGTCCTCTGTGATTAACTCACAAACTATTCAGCCGCCAGTTCTAATATCCTGTCAAACTCCTCGCGTTTTAATGCCATTACCGAAAGGCGGCCCTGCCTAACCAGCCCTATATCTTTCAGGCGGTCATCGGCTTTTATTTGCTCAAGGCTTATGGGCTTTTTCAGGCTTTCTACAGGTTCAAGGTCAACCACTACCCAGTTGGGGTCTTCGGTGGTAGGGTCCTGGTAAAATTCTTTTACAACACGGGCTATGCCAACTATTTCTTTACCCTCGTTGCTGTGGTACCACATCACCAGGTCGCCGGTTTTCATCAGCTTTAGGTTATTGCGAGCCTGGTAGTTACGTACGCCATCCCAAAAGGTACGGCCTTCTTTGTTAAATTTTTCCCAGCTATATTTTACAGGCTCTGACTTTACTAACCAATGATTCATAGAATGTATGCTTAAATAGTGCCGCAAATTAGGAATTATCAACGAAATACAGACAAGGCAACAAGAGTTTAAAAATGCGTTTTCCTAAAACGAAAATATCTAATTTATGGCTAATCTTAACATCATATTATATATAATTGTATCATCAACATTTGTACCCGAAAAACAACTTATGCCTTTACATATCAGTAATGATGATGCAAGCTTTATTGTGCTATTTCACAACAACCCCAACCCAATGTGGATTGTTGAAGTGGACACCCTGCAATTTAAAGAAGTAAATGAGGCAGCAATAAAACATTACGGTTACAGCCGCGATGAGTTTCTGAACAAAATAAAGCTCTCCAACATCCGCCCGGTACACGAGCAACAGGAGATGCTTAACCTTATTAAACGGATAAAGCACAGCCAAACCATTAAAAAAGAACTTACTCACATCAAAAAAAATGGCAGGTCTATCCATGTAAATATTACTTCATATAATGTTGTGTTTAATGGCTTCTATTGCCGCATGGTCATCATTCATGATATTACGCAGCAGAAGCAAAAAGATGCTAAGCTTGTTGAAGCCCTTGACAGGATAAACGAAACGCTGGAGAGTATTACGGATGGTTTTATAACACTCGATCGTAAATTGCGGGTAACCTATTGGAATAAAGAGGCGGCGCGGATATTATCTATAAATAAACAAACCATATTGCACAAAAAGCTTTGGGAGCTATACCCCTACTACCGCGAACTAAATGTTTTTAAGCAATTAAAATACGCGTTAGAGCATAAAGAGACTGTAAAATTTGAGGAGCAAATTACCCAGTTAAAAAAATGGGTTTGCTTTACCGTTTACCCGGGCGCCGATGGGCTTGCGGTATATTTTCAGGATATTACCAGCCAAAAACATGGCGAGGAGCAGATTAACCTGAAGAACGAGAGCCTTGACCAAATAGCCTATATCAATTCGCATATTATACGTAAGCCATTGGCTAACATTTTAGGGATCATTAACTCGTTGGACGGTTTACCTTGTGATGCAGAATATTTGGAGCAGCCAATAAAAATGCTGAAACAAAGCGCGACGGAACTGGATAACCGAATACAAGAGATAAATACCCGGGTAGAGAAAACGCTGAGGTAGCATGAAGCAAACTCCTTAATGGAGTATCTTAAACATCAACTCCTTCATCAAACCACCGTGGTCGGTGTTTGACTCTACCCCCTTGCTTTTAAGGTCGTACTCGCGCAGATAACTAATTACCTGGAAGGTTTTTCCTAAATTATAACCACGCGCGGCCTGTTCATAATCCTTTAAAAAATACGGGCTAACGCCAAGCTCTCTCGCCAGGTTTTGCGGGGTTTTGTCTTTCACGTAATGATAGGCAAGCACCTTGCTGAAAAAGTTGTTCAGGTTACCTAAAACAAGCACTATGGGGTTGGCTTTGGGGTTAGCCTCAAAATAATTCACTATCTGATTAACCTTGTATGCATCTTTTTTGGTGATAGCAGCCTGCAGTTCAAAAACATTGTATTCTTTACTGATGCCTATGTTATCCTGTATCAGCTGAAGGGTAATCTCCTGCCCGGCGCTGATGTTTAGCATCAGCTTATCCAGTTCGTTGGCTATTTTTGACAGATCGTTGCCCAGGTACTCAGATAACATTGCGGCAGCCTGCGGGCTTATCTTATATTTTTTATCGGCTACGTACCCTTCTATCCAACCGGGGATCTTGCTATCATACAAAGCCGCCGATTCAAATATCAACCCGTTTTTTTCAATAGCCTTATAAGTTTTTTTGCGTTTATCAAACTTGCCGTATTTATAGCAAAAAACCAGTATGGTACTTTGCAGCGGGTTTTCCAGGTAGCTTAATATGGGGTTGATGTTTTTTTTATCGTCATCATCCCGCCCCCACTTCATATCCTGCGCTTCTTTTACCATTACCACCTGGTAATCGCTCATCATAGGGTAACGTTTTGAGGCGTTTATAGCTGTCATCACATCAGTATCCTTACCGTATAGTATTGTTTGGTTAAACCCTTTCTCGGCGTCAGATAAAAGGTTATGCTCAATGTAATCGCTTATCAGGTCGATATAGTAAGGCTCCTCGCCATGCAGCAGGTATATGGGTTTATACTTGCGGTTCTTAAGATCTTTTATTATATCAGGAGCAGTAGCCATGGGTTAAGCCAAAAGTAAAAAGTAAAAAGTCAAAAACCTTATTTTGTAGAATATAAAGTAATAAACATGCATTGTTGAAAGAGCATTTTTGATTTTTGACTTTTTAATTTTGAATTTAAATTACTTTTGAATTTGCATGGACTTACTACTTCCGCTTAATTTACCGCCATACCCTTTTAAACTGACCGAACAAAACGGACAGCTTACTGTATTTGATGAACTGCGAAAAAAAAACATCATTATTACCCCCGAGGAATGGGTGCGCCAGCATTTTGTGCAATACCTTATTGGCCATAAGCAATACCCAAAAGCATTAATTAAATTAGAAGGGGGGTTGAAGCTGCACGGCATGGCCAAACGTACCGATATAGTGGTGTTCAATTCGGCGGGCCAGCGCATTTTGCTGGTGGAGTGTAAAGCCCCATCTGTTGCCATTACACAAGCTACTTTCGATCAGGCGGCTCGTTACAATATGGTTCATAAGGTGCAGCTAATGGCAGTAAGCAACGGCTTGCAGCATTATTACTGCAGCATAGACCATGCAACAGCGAGTTATAAATTTATAGAGGAATTACCGGGATACAGGGAGCTTTAGCTATTAAACAGTAGCTATCAGGTTTTGGATCTTTTCCATCAGTTCATCCGGTTTAAACGGCTTGGCAACATAATCATTCATACCGGCATTGGTCACCTGGTCGCGAATATCAAATAAAGCAGATGCCGTTAAAGCAATGATAGGGATATTAGATTTAGCCGGGTCAGTCATTCTCCGTATCTCCATCGAGGCGTCAAACCCATTCATCACCGGCATTTGCAGGTCCATCAAAATAATATCAAAATTACCGTACTGCACAATCTCCACCGCGCGTTCGCCATTTTCGGCTATGGTTGGTACAATCTTCCATTTAGAGAATAGTTTTTTCATCAGCATCACGTTAACCGGGTTATCCTCGGCTATTAAAACACGCAGGCTGCTGCCCGGGTCTTCAATTTCGGCTAAAACCGGTTGCAGCTCCTCGTTATTATTTCGTTGCTGCTGAGGTATTGCTAAACGTTCTTTTGGCTGTGCAATAACTTCGGTAGATACCGGAAACTCCATATTAAAAGAAAACTCCGATCCTGCACCAACGTTACTACTCACATACATCTGGATAGATTGCAATTCCAACAGGCGTTTAACAATGGCCAATCCCAAACCTGTACCCCCATACTGTCGGGTTGTGGTGATAGATTCCTGAGTAAAAGGCTCAAAAATGGTTTCGAGGTTTTCCTTTTTAATACCTATACCGGTATCCTTTACAGAAAAGCCCACCGTAATGTTATTATGGCGGTCTTCTAAACAAGTTACCCTTACCCACACGCTGCCTTCCGATGTAAATTTTATAGCGTTGCTAACCAGGTTAAATATGATCTGTGTAAGGCGGGTTGGGTCGCCAAATATTACTTTCCTTCTAAGCGTACTATCAATATCCAGTTTAAACAACAGACCTTTTTCTTCAGCTTTGATGATTTGCCCGCCGCAAATATTTTGCATCAGGTCAACCAGGTTAAATTTTATCTTTTCGAACACCACCTTACCTGATTCTATCTTATTAAAATCAAGCACATCATTTACAATGGCCAGCAGGTTGTTGGCCGAAAACTTCAATATCTCCAGGTTCTCACTCTGATCCTGCCGGGGGTTGTTCATCAACAGCAGGTTACTCATCCCGATAACCGCGTTTAAAGGCGTACGGATCTCATGCGACATGGTAGATAAAAATTCCGACTGTACCTGCGATGATTTTTCGGCTTTTTCTATAGCACGCTCAAATTTGATGTTTAGCGCAGCCTGCTCTTCGCCGTTATCTTTAAGCTGTTTGATGTTCTTTAAAAACGCGCTGTAAAAGTGGCTATGGATAAATATAATGAGTATAAAATTGGCAAATACAGCTATAATAGTGGTTGACTCATCTGCCTTTTCAGGCTTAAAATCAATAAAGTAATTATGGTCATACTGCATCACCATAAATATTAAAACAGGCAGTAAATTTAGCAACGAGTAAAACATGCCCCAGTTTTGCCCAAGCATATAAAAGCTAAATACAATTACCAGTATTATAAGTTGTATGGTAATAATATTTACGTCTTGTAGTATAACAAAAACAGTTGCCATATTTACCATGGTGCCAACTACCAGCAGCAAATGCGATATGGTATGCCAGTGCGGTTTATAGGTAAGATATTTAAACAGCGCCAGTACTGCTGCTAATGCAATGGTGGCAGTACTGGTCATAACGCGCAGGTTTTGCAGGTAAACGCTTAAAAACAAAGCGCATAAACCAACAGCTGCAAGTAATAAACCATAATATAGCAAACGGATGCGTGCCTGGTCAAGAATTGACAGTTCGCGCCTGAGTATTTTATTAATCGAAAAATTAAAAAAATTCACTTGTTTGCGTGCCGGTATTAATATTAGGTAAATTAAATAATAATAAACAGTGGTATAATATACACAATATGTTACTATTTGATTATAAATACCCCAACATTATACAATTAGCCTGCCAACCCGCGCAAATTATCTTCAACTATCTTTAAACGGGCTTCTGCATCAGCCTTCTTTTTCAATTCGTTCTCTATTATCTCGGGCTTGGCATTTGCCATAAAGCGTTCGTTCCCTAATTTAGCGTTTACCGATTTTAAGAAACCTATCAAATAATCGCGTTCTTTTTCAAGGCGCTCCCGCTCTGCAATAACATCAATTTCTATGTTAAGCGATACAAAAAACTCGTCAGTACCCGCAATAAAGCTGTTTGCGCCGGTTATAGCATCATTAACTTTAGTCAATTCGGTAACATTACCCAGTTGTTTTATAATGGGCTCGTACAGGTTATAATCAATAGTCGAATTTGCTTTTACCGCCAGCGGCAACGCCTCTTTTGGCGACAACTGGTTACTGTTGCGCGTGTTACGAATTTGTGTTACCACTTGCTGAACTATCTCGATCTCGGCAACAAGCTGGGTATTTATTTTCCCGATAGCTGGCAATTGTGCAACAATGCAACAATCTAATTCGGTACGCGTACCAAATAATTCGTCGTGCCAAAGCTCCTCAGTAAGGAACGGCATATACGGGTGCAGTACTTTTAAAATATCCTCAAAAAATGAAACAGTAGCGTTAAAAGTTTCGGCATCTATCTTTTGCTTTTCAACCCCTTGCTGATAGGCAGGTTTTACCATCTCCAGGTACCATGCACAAAAATCGTCCCATACCAGTTTGTAGGTGGTCATTAACGCTTCAGATAGGCGGTATTGGGCAAAGTCGCTGTCAATCTCAACCAAGGCCTGGCTAAAGCGGCTTGCAAACCACTCAATAGCTACTCCATTTTTGGGGGCGATGCTCTCATCAATTTCCCAGCCTTTTACCAGTTTAAAGGCGTTCCATATTTTATTGGCGAAACCGCTTCCCTGTTCACAGTATTTTTCGTCGAACATCAGATCGTTCCCCGCAGGCGAGCAAAGCAGCATACCTACACGTACCCCATCCGCACCGTATTTTGCGATCAGGTCAAGCGGATCGGGCGAATTACCTAACGATTTCGACATTTTACGGCCAAGCTTATCCCTAACAATACCGGTAAGGTAAACGTTGGTGAACGGCTTAGTCTCGCGCAGCTCATGCCCTGCCATGATCATCCTGGCCACCCAGAAGAACAAGATCTCGGGCGCGGTTACCAGGTCATTTGTGGGGTAGTAATAGTTTATTTCGGCATTATCAGGGTTACGCACACCGTCAAAAACCGATATTGGCCACAGGCCCGATGAGAACCAGGTATCCAGTACGTCCTCGTCCTGGGTAAGCTGGTCTATGGTTAGCGATGCATCAATTTTATGTGCCTCGGCTAATGCTTCTTCTTTTGTTTTGGCCACTACAAATTCACCGTTTGGCAGGTAGTACGCCGGGATCTGCTGGCCCCACCAAAGCTGGCGGCTAATGTTCCAGTCCCTCACGTTCTCCATCCAGTGGCGGTAGGTGTTAATGAATTTTTCGGGGATCAATTTTACATCTCCATTCAACACATACGCTAAAGCAGGCTTTGCCAGCTCAGGCATTTTGCAAAACCATTGCATAGATAGCTTTGGTTCGATAGCCGCATTAGTACGTTCGCTATAGCCTATCTGCGAGGTATAATCCTCCGTTTTTTCGAGCGCACCGGCTTCTTCTAAAAGCACTGCAATTTTTTTACGGGCAATGAAACGATCTTCACCAACCAATATTTGCGCTTTCTCGTTCAGCGTGGCATCATCATTTAATATATCGATGATTGGAAGCTTATGTTTTTGGCCAAGCTCGTAGTCGTTCAGATCATGCGCCGGGGTAACTTTTAAACAGCCGGTACCAAAATCCATGGTTACGTACTCATCCAGTATCACCGGGATCTCGCGGTTTATCAGCGGGATAAAAACCGATTTACCATGCAGGTGCGTATAACGCTCGTCATTAGGGTTTATACAGATAGCGGCATCAGCCATAATGGTTTCAGGCCTTGTCGTCGCGATGGTTAGGTGACTATTTTCGCCCGCTACCTTATAATTTATGTAATAAAGTTTCTGATTAACTTCTTTACGGTTAACCTCTTCGTCGCTAACCGCGGTTTTACTTTGCGGGTCCCAGTTTACCATGCGTACGCCACGGTAGATCCAGCCTTTTTTATGCAGATGAACAAAGTAATCTATAACAGATTCGCTCATGCCCTCGTCCATAGTAAATTTTGTACGCTCCCAATCACATGAGGCGCCGAGCTTTTTTAATTGCTCCAGGATAATACCGCCGTATTTTTCTTTCCACTCCCAGGCGTAGCTTAAAAACTCTTCGCGGGTAAGGTCTTTTTTATTGATACCGCGCTCTTTAAGCATGGCCACAACCTTTGCTTCGGTGGCTATGCTGGCGTGGTCTGTACCCGGCACCCAGCAGGCATTTTTGCCTTTCATACGGGCGCGGCGTATCAGTACATCCTGTATGGTATTGTTAAGCATATGGCCCATGTGCAGCACACCTGTTACGTTTGGCGGAGGGATAACGATAGTGTAAGGTTCACGATGGTCAGGTACTGATCTGAAAAAGTTGTGTTGTAACCAGTAACTGTACCATTTTTCTTCGGCTGCAGTGGGCGAATAGGTTTTTGCAATACTCATAGCCTGCAAAAATAACTATTTGGCGCTAATATTCTCACGCAAAGACGCAGAGACACAAATTTACTCACCCGATCATCGCTTCGCTTCACCACCCTCTCTTCGCTGCGCGCAAAGAGGGTTTTGCTTTTTCTTTCCTCACCCTCTCTGCTGCGCAAAGAGGGTCGCACACGAAGTGCTGCGGGGTGAGTCAACTAATGAAGCGACATATATAACTAAACGTTTATATGGAACAATTATAAATTACAGCATGCTAAATATTAGCAACAATAATTTTACATATAGCCGTTTATATATTATAAATAATGCACCGAAGATGAAAACAATACCTGCAAATCGTTTTTTGGCCGCTTTTATCAGATTATCGAAGTTATCTGTTGTGATCAACTGGTTCAACAAATAGAGTTGCCCCTACTTATTATTTGCTACACGGCAGATAAAAAATTACCTTGATCTTTTTACTGACTAAATCATGAAATTAAAGTTCACCAACTTAATGCTGATGGGTGCGTTGTGCCTGTCGGCTACCGCTTTTGCCGCCAATGGCGACAAACCCGTTAAAGGGAAAACCCAAAGCAAAACCACAAACGATCCGCCCCGTAAATTCATCGACCCGGCCAATATGGACCTGTCTGTAAAACCCGGCGACGATTTTTTTGACTATGCCAATGGTAACTGGATAAAACAGAACGCCATACCGGCAAAAGAAACCCGCTGGGGCAGTTTCAACATCCTGAGGCAGGATAACACCAACCGCCTGTTAGGTTTACTTAACGAAGTAAGTAAAACGCCCGGCCAGCCAAAAGGCAGCCTTAAACAACGTGTTGGCGACCTTTATGCCAGCGGTATGGATAGCCTTGCAATCGAGAAGAAAGGTTACAGCCCAATAACAGCCGACCTGGCACGCATCAATAATATAACTGACCTGAACGGTATTGTTAACGAACTGATTTACGAACGCGTAAACGGCATCGGCAGCCCACTGTTTGGTTTTGGCGTAGGCCAGGACGATAAAAATGTAGAAAAATACATTGTAAGCCTTAGGCAAGGCGGTACCAGTTTGCCTGACAGGGACAACTATTTAAAAGAAGACGCCCGTTCAAAAAAGATCCAGGATGCATTAAGAACTTATATTACTACCCTGTTTACCCTCACCGGCACCAATGCCGATGAAGCGGCTAAAAACGCGGCAGTGATCTTTGACCTGGAGAAATCACTGGCTAAATCGCAACTGAGCCGTGTTGCGCAACGCGACCCGAATGTTACCTATAACAAGTTCTCGATAGCCGATTTCGCCAAAACCACACCACATTTAAACTGGGTAAAGCTGCTACCCATGTTAAAAGTTACCGGGCAGGACACCATTATTGTGGGCCAGCCAGCCTTTTTTAAAGATGCTGATGCTTTATTAGCCTCTGCCCCGGTTAACGATTGGAAAACATATTTGAAGTGGAATATACTGCGTGGTTCGGCTGGTTCGTTAAGCTCGCCGTTTGTGAATGCAAGTTTTGCATACAGCAGTGCGTTAAGCGGCCAAAAAACACAAACCCCGCGTAACGAACGCATGAGCGGCCTTGTTGATGGTAGCATTGGCGAACTGTTAGGCCAGCTTTACGTAGAAAAATATTTTACCCCGGCCGCCAAAAAATACATGGTAGACCTGGTGAACAACCTTAAAGGTACCCTTGGCGACCGCATAAAACGCCTTGATTGGATGAGCGAGGAAACTAAAGCCCGCGCATTGAAAAAACTGGCCGCTTTCCGTGTTAAAATTGGCTACCCCGATAAATGGGAAGGTTATGACGGCCTTGTTATTAACCGCGATGATTATACGGGTAACTTAAGGCGCATTTCGGTTTGGCGCTATAACTTTAATGTGAGCCGCCTTGGCAAACCGGTTGATAAAACCCGTTGGGGAATGACGCCGCCAACCGTTAATGCTTATTACAACCCAACTAATAACGAGATTGCTTTCCCGGCGGGCATCCTGCAGTTCCCGTTCTTTGATTTTGGTGCAGATGACGCAGTGAATTATGGCGGCATAGGCGCCGTTATAGGCCACGAAATGACTCACGGTTTTGACGACGAAGGCCGCCAGTACGATGCCGACGGCACCCTGCGCGACTGGTGGACAAAAGACGATGCTGATAAATTTAAAGTACGCGCAGACCAGGTGGTTGGCCAGTACAACGCCTTCACGGTGTTGGATACCATGCATGTAAATGGCAAACTAACCCTTGGCGAAAACCTTGCAGATCTGGGCGGCCTCAACGTTGCTTACGAGGCTTACAAGAAAACCAAACAAGGTCAGTCGAACAAAAAAATTGATGGCTTTACGCCCGACCAAAGGTTCTTCCTTTCATGGGCGCAGGTTTGGAGAGGTTCGCAACGCCCCGAGGCTGCCGCGCAACGTATCCTGACAGATCCGCACTCGCCGGAGCAATACCGCACCAACGCCCCAATAAGCAATATGGACGCCTGGTACACTGCGTTTGATATTAAACCCGGTGATAAAATGTATAAGAAACCCGAAGACAGGATAAAGGTGTGGTAAGGTTAGAGATTAGAGATCTGTGAATTAGAGATCAGATGAGAGGAAGCCCGGTTGAGAGACCGGGCTTCTTCTTTATTTATCGTATTTATTTAAAAGAATTTCAAGAAAATTTGCCGGGATACGAAAATCTGTACCCTTTATCTTTTCGAAGTACGGTTTTAGTTGTGTGATTACTCCGCGTGTTCTTGCCAGAATTAACACTCCTATGGTTCCGGTGTATGCCAATTGTAATTGTTCGGCTAATTTACGCCCTTTAAGGTCATCAAGAATTAAAGATGGGGAGCTAACTTCTTGTGCTAGTGCAATGGCACTGGCCTCGCCAATATCAACTATTTCGGCATAGGTATAAAGTAAATCCCGATTATCAACTGCGATAACATTTACCCATTGAGGGAGTCGTTTACCATACTCTGCGGCTATTTCGGGAGTGGTTATAACTTGCCCATAAAGGTCTTTAAGAATATTGAGGCCGTCAATTTTATCCAGCAAAATAAAACAGCTGGAATCTGTAATAATTGTGCTAATGTTTGGAGATCCTTTCAACATCTGCAATTACATCTTCGGCGGTGTATTGAAAATAGTTTACATTAAACTGAGCTAACACCGCCGGAAAATCCCACTTTTTCATTCCGCACATTTCGGCCGCTTGCCCTAACGACAATTTACCAGCTTCATATAACTTGGCAGCAATAAACCTTACAGTATCATTTTGATACTCGCCAAGACTATCCGGTACTTGAAGTGTTATAGTTGTCATATATGTAAATATACGATTATTAAAAAAAATGTTTACAATAAATCAAAAGCAAAATAATCTTTACCCCCCACTCACATTTCTGCCTTTTAACACTCACAACCAAAAGCTATCTTTGCGGCACTGACACATTATATGATAGTTCATCAATTTTACGATAAGGGATTGGCGCATGCTTCGTACGCCATTATCCGCTCGGGCAAAATGGTTGTTATCGACCCTGCCCGTAATCCGCAGCCTTACTATGATTTTGCCCAGCTGCACAATGCAGATATCACCGGCGTTATTGAAACACATCCGCATGCCGATTTTGTGAGCTCTCACCTCGAGATCCACCAAACTACCGGCGCGGTTATCTATGTAAGCAAACTTGCGGGTGCCGAATACCCGCACGAAAGTTTTGATGATGGCGATGTTATCCAACTGGATGATATTAAGCTGAAAGCTATCAATACCCCCGGCCACTCGCCCGATTCTATCTGTATTTTGCTGGAGGATGAAAAGGGTAAGGATTGCGCCGTATTTACCGGCGACACCCTGTTTGCAGGTGATGTAGGCCGCCCGGATCTGCGCGAGAACGTTGGCAATATCACTGCTAAAAAAGAAGAACTTGCCCGCCAGATGTACTACAGCACCCGCGAAAAACTGATGGTTTTACCGCCCGATGTAACCGTTTACCCCGCACACGGCCCCGGTTCGCTTTGCGGTAAAAGCATGAGCCCCGATCTGCAAAGCAGCATTGGTAAAGAACTGCGCGATAATTATGCCTTACAGCTGATGGATGAGCTGGCCTTTGTAAAAACCCTGATGGCCGACCAACCCTTTATGCCAAAATACTTTGGGTATGATGTAGAACTAAATAAAACAGGCGCGCCAAACTTTACCGAAAGTATTGAAACGGTATTGCGGCCATCGCAGGATATTGTCTTAGAAAAAGGCGTATTGGTTATTGATACCCGCGTAAAAGAAGCTTACCGCAGCGGGCATGTTAAAAACGCCATCAACCTGCAGGATGCCGAGAAATTTGAAACCTGGCTTGGTTCGGTTGTTGGCCCTAATGAGCTATTTTATTTACTGGCAGCCACTAAGGATGAACTGGAAACCGTTATTAAAAAAACAGCCAAAATAGGTTACGAAAAAAATATAAAAGCTGCTATTTTGATCCCTGCGGATGCTAAAGTGCAATCGCCGGTGCTCAACTACGCTGACTTTAAGAGTGATCCGGACCATTATACCATTGTTGATGTTCGCAACTGGGCCGAGATAAAAGCGGGTAAACTGTTTAAGAATGCTTTGACCATCCCACTGCCCGAGCTAAGGGAGCGTGTTAATGAGATCCCTGTTGATAAACCCATTGTGGTGCATTGCGCAGCGGGTTACCGCTCTGCTGCAGCCGCAGGCATCATTCAGGCTGCTGTTAATCTCGTACCTGTTTATGATTTAGGCGAAGCCATTAATGAGTGGAAGTAATTGAGATATCACTGTATGCTGCCAATGGGGCGCAATCTTGTCAGTATCGAATAATAACAAATCACTGACTATCAGATCATTGCATGCGTTCACGTGTGTTCACGGTAGTGAACGTGAACACTTCGGGGGTTTTGAGGGGCGTTTTTGGACGTTTTAAGGGCGATTTTAGGTGAGATTGATTTATTGTTCGACAAGCTCACCATGACATACAAAACTTTTGACGCATAGCGGTTTATCTTACACCTCTCCCTTTTTTAATGCATCAGCGGCATAGTTTGCAGCTCGGGCAGTTAGTGCCATAAATGTTAATGATGGGTTTTGGGTGCTTGTAGATGTCATGCAGGCGCCGTCGGTTACAAAAACATTGGGGCAGTTATGCAACTGGTTCCATTTGTTTAGCAGAGACGTTTTAGGGTCATGCCCCATCCGGATACCGCCAACCTCATGAATATCCAACCCGGGCGCTTGTTTACTGTCCCTGGTCACTATATTTTTACAGCCTGCTTTATCCAGCATTTCTGTACCCTGCACCAAAAAGTCCTTCAATAACTTTTCGTCGTTATCATCATAATCTACCGAGATACGCAACTGAGGTATGCCCCATTTGTCTTTTGCATCTTTACTCAGCTGTACAAAGTTGCTTTCTTTAGGGATAGTTTCGCCCTGCATCATCATATAAATATTCCATGAGCCGGGTTCGGCTATAGCATCTTTATATTCGGCGCCAATTTGCTGCCCATCCGCGGTGTGCCTCCACCTCGGGCGGGTAGCGGTGTAAAATGTCATATATCCGCGCAAAAAGTCGGTCTCCTGCTTATACACATTCCTAAAGTTAGGCATCATAACGGCAGTGGGCCTGCGGCCATAGTAGTAGCTATCCATAGGCCCCTCAAAACTTGCAGACATCGATCCTCGATAGTTATGAAAAGCCACGTATTTGCCCAACAAGCCATTATCATTACCTAAGCCATTAGGGAAACGGTTTGATGTTGAATTAAGCAAGATAAGATTACTGTTTAAAGCGGCTGCGTTTACAAAAATGATCCGGGCAAAATATTCAATAGCCTTATTGGTATGCGCATCTATAACCCTTACGCCCACGGCCTTTTGTTTTTTCTCGTCATAAATAATGGAGTGCACTACCGAATCGGGCCTTAAGGTAAGTTTACCTGTTTTAGCTGCCCATGGGAGGGTTGACGAGTTAGAACTAAAGTAGCCGCCAAACGGGCACCCCCGTTCGCACAAGCTACGCGCCTGGCACTGCCCGCGGCCTTGCTGCAGGTGTATTTCTTTTGGCTTGGTAAGATGTGCACAACGCCCTATAACTACGTCACGGTCTTTATAATGAGCCATAATACGCTTCCGGATCTCCTTCTCCACCACATTCATTTCCCAGGGTGGTAAAAAGTCGCCGTCGGGCAGGGTTTCCAATCCATCATGGTTCCCGCTTATACCTGCAAACTGCTCAACGTAGGTGTACCACGGCGCCAGGTCATCATAACGGATGGGCCAATCTACCGCGAAACCATCCCGTGCCGGGCCTTCAAAATCAAACTTACTCCAACGCTGGGTTTGCCTTGCCCATAGCAGTGATTTGCCGCCAACCTGGTACCCGCGGATCCAGTCGAAGGGTTTATCCTGCACATAAGGATGCTCCTTATCCTTCACAAAAAAATGTTCAGATGCTTCACCAAAGGCATAGCAGCGTTCTACAATTGGGTTTTCTTGCTGAACAACTAAAGGCATTTGGCCGCGGTGCGGAAAATCCCATGGATTTTTAGTGGCCGTGGGATAATCTTTTAAATGAACAACATCCTTGCCCCGCTCCAGCACCAGGGTTTTAAGGCCCTTGCCGCAAAGTTCTTTTGCTGCCCAGCCGCCGCTGATACCCGATCCTATCACGATAGCATCAAAAGTATTAGCCGCAAATTCGTTTGAATTTACATATGCCATTATAATTGGTTTTGGAAATTGAAATTAGCGATTGTTAATGACAACAACAAAAGCACGGCCTGCAATTTCCGTTTGGTTCGATGGCTCACCATTGCATACCACATTTTATGTCAGTATGAGCTTATCGAAGACCTAAAACCGTACAAAAAGTTATAACAAATAGTTTTTGGATGTAAATGTTATTCTTAAATTTAGATTTCAACTAAACTTTATGGAAACTATTAAACTGAACAACAACCTATTGCTAACATTTGAGCCCGATAACAAAAGGTTGCGCCTTGTTATTACTGATGGCTTTACAGAACTGGCCTGCCGTAAAGAAACACCCGGCAACCTGCGCCGTTTTCTGGCAGGGGGGCAAAACAGCCTGTTTAAAGGGCGTCTGCAATTACATAAAGATGCCGGCGATATTTCTGTTGTAATAAAAGGGCAAGTGGCTGGTCTAATTAAAACTGAAAGCTTTGCAACAACGCTAAATAATTTATAAACCTATACCTTAAACCAAATGACTACTACCATTGCCGAACCTGTTTACTGGTCTGCCGGGCGTAAGATAGCCCTGCGCTTTTTCCTCCTGTTTTTTGTACTGTATGTTGTTTTAAACCCCAATGGGGTACTGCCTTATATTGATGTGGCCTACAGCGCTTACATTCCGCCTTTTCAAAAACTTATTGTTTGGATGGCAGCACATGTACTGCATTTAAGCAACCCTATTACCACCTTTACCAATGGCAGCGGCGATACTACTTACGATTACCTTGCCCTGCTTTTTGCAGGCGTAGTAGCCATTGCCGGTGCCATTATATGGAGCCTGCTTGACCGTAAGGCACGCAATTACAATAACCTGTTTTACTGGCTTACGGTTATTGTACGTTATTATGTGGCTATTACTATGGTTACTTATGGCTGCGTTAAGATCATCAAACTACAATTCCCGGCGCCATCGCCCGACAGGTTGCTGGAGCCTTTCGGTAATGCATCGCCAATGGGCCTGGCCTGGACCTACATGGGCTACTCAACCGGGTTTAACTATTTTACCGGCATAGCCGAACTAAGCTGCGGCTTGCTGCTCTTCTTCCGCCGGACGGCTACGCTGGGGGCAATTGTGGGCTTGGTTGTGGCAGGTAATATTATGGCCATAAACTATGCGTTTGATGTACCGGTGAAGCTGTTATCAACTATGCTGGTGGTGATGTGTATCTATCTGCTGAGTAAGGATGCGATCAGGCTTATCAACTTCTTTTTTTTAAATAAACCGGCGCAGCCTGCAAACCTTGGCAGGCACCTGTTTAAAAAACGCTGGAAAAACGTCACCCTAACTACTGTAAAGTACCTGCTGATTGCCTATACTTTAATATTAACCTTTTACGTTGATATACAGGCAATGAGCCAATATGGGGATGCCGCTAAGAAGCCGCCGTTGTATGGTATATATAATGTACAAACCTTTATACGCAATAAGGATACTATTGCACCTTTAAAAACTGATACCACCCGCTGGGATAAGTTAACCATAAGCTACCCGGGCGCGGCCAGGCTAATCATGATGAACGATAGCAGCAAACGTTATAATTTTGTAATAGATACCGCTAAGCATACTATTGTGATGAATACATATGCCGATACCGTTAACAAAGCTTATTATACTTACAGCCTGCCCCAAAAAGATGTGTTGCTGCTTAAAGGCAAATTTAAAAACGATTCGCTTAGTATCAGCCTTAAAAAGTACGACCTGAATAACTTTTTGCTGCTAAGACGCGGGTTTAATTGGGTTAACGAATATCCTTTTAACAGGTAGATCAATAAAATCCTGCATAAAAAAGAGCGGCTACCCTGTGGGTAACCGCTCTTTTTTTATGTTCAATGTTGTTAATTATTTTACAGCACCTGGTGTAGTGTAAGGCATAACTTGTGCATTAAAGTTAGTCCAACCGGTAGTCCAATCAGTAGTACCAACCGCACCGCGGAATGTTACCACTTCAAAGAATGGATCTTTTAATTTATTATCTGTAAATAACGCTCCTGAAGCTGCAAGAGAACCCGCTTTAGGTGTAAAGATTGGTGTACCAGGGTTTGCAAATTCTGAAGCAAATTTAAATGGATCAGTAATTAATGCATCAGCATACAGAGTTGCATCAAAGGTATTATCGGCCCTTAGTTTAGCTTCAAACAATGCTTTTTGTGTAGCATTGTCACCTTTAACTTCGTTACCTTTTTTGTTTGAACCGTATATAAGGTTGTTTTTAATTACAAGGCTACCAGAAGTAAAGTTGGTAGATGTTGCACCTGCAGTAGCTACTTTAGAATCGTCAATATAAATACCTTCAACATAGCCTGCAATTACAGAGTTAAATATGCTGATAGATGAATTACGGCGAATTTGAGCCGCGTGCTGGTGGTTAGCATTTACGTTTGCAGTTGTTGCAGAAGTTTGGGGGCCTAACATTGTCATGTTAGTGAATATAGCTGAAGTTTTTGGTGCATTGTTTGAACCATCTTTATCGTTATCAGATTCGAACCCATTTGAACCAGATACATCCGCAACAGTATTATAACGCTGAGCAATACCAAATTGAATTTTACCTGAGAAACCGTTATCGGTATCAAAATCATCATCAACGTTACCGATAGCTAAAAGGTGTTTACAATTAACTGTACCACCAAACCATTCAAAGCCATCATCGCCCGAACGGAAAACCTGTACATAATCAATAGTTGTACCTGCTCCAACACCACCAAAAGTGATACCGTTTATCTCGTTATCTGGTGAGAATGGGATACCTGCGTATTCCACACGTACATATTTTAAAGTACCAGAGTTGTCGTTTGCATCAGCACCACCGTATTGAATGTATTTTGCAGGATCGCCTTTAGCATCTAATCCGCCTTCGATGGCAGCATTGCCACCATTGTTTGAAGGTGCTTTACCTAAAAGTATTAAACCACCCCAATCGCCTGGAGCACGTGTGCCAGCAGCAAATGATGAAGTAAATACAATTGGTTTGTCAGCTGTACCTACTGCCATAATCTTAGCTCCGCGTGTTATGGTTAATGTACCTTTACTTGCTTTGTCGCCTTTGATAATGGTGCCGGGCTCAATTGTAAGCGTAGCGCCATTGGTTACATATACAAAACCTTTTAAGGTATAAATTTTGTCAGCAGTCCAGGTAGTGTTGGTTGCTATATCACCGGTAATCTCAACAGAAGTGCCGTTTGTAGGAGGTACAACTATCGGATCGATAATGGCGTTGTTCTTAGAGCAAGAACTTGCCAGGATAATAGCGCTAAACGCTAAAAATAATAATGGTTTTTTCATGTTGTTTATTGTTCGATTTCTATCAAATTTCGGCTATTAATATTAAGCCAACATTAACTGTAGTTTATCAAACTACTATTAGTAAACTATTTCTTAAAATGAGTAATTAAATGATAATGAATAATTTGCACCCCAGTTGTAATTCCTGAAGATGTTACCCAAACCCGATGGCACATACGGTTTTCCATCAAGTTCGTAAGTAAAATTATATTTCTGATTAAGGATATCACTGCCGCTCAATTTGATCTCACCACGGTTTTTAATAACCTTGTAACCTACCTGGAAATCGAGCACGTTACGTGGGCTTTCCCATACACTTGGGTAGGTTGAACCACCTGCATAGAATATACGTTTACCAAGGCGATTGAACAGTATGTTTAATGATAGTTTATTATCCATTTCGGTATGAGTTAAACCGGCATTGATAACATATGGCGATTGACCAACCAGCGGCCTGCTTTTTTCTAACCTTACTATGCCGTCATCAGGGTTTGTAACTTTTGACCTGTTGATAGAAAAGTTGGCATACGCTGTAGTATTTTTAAAGAATTTACTTTCGTCAATAAAATCAAGCGATTTACGCGCTTCTAATTCAAAGCCATACACGTATGCAGATTTTGAGTTAAAATAACTGATTGTGGTTGAAGAATTCCTGTCATCAATTATGGGCTCTATAGCATTAGCAAACTTTTTGTAAAATGCCGAAACTGAAAATATTTGCCCGGCAGCAGGGTAAAATTCGTATCGTAAATCTGCATTATCAATAGTTGTTCTTTTCAGTGTCGGTTCGCCCTGTACTGTAGCTAATAATTCATAATCATAATAAGCAAAGTTTGCTAATTCCCTAAATTCCGGGCGTGCAACTGTTCGCGAATAAGATGCCCTGAAATTGGCTTTCTGCGTTAAAGCATAGGTTAAATTAACCGATGGAAGAAAGTCGAGGTTATCAAGTTTACTTCGGGGTTGCGTTTGGTTTGTTTCTGCCGTTCTTAAATTAAGGTCAAATTTTTCAACACGTAAACCGTAAACAATCCTAAGCTTTTCGTTTAGCTTGCTATCCAACATCGCATAACCCGCGTTTGTATAGCTCTTAGCGTTATAGGTATCGGTTGGGTTAGATAACTCATCAAGATTATAATAACCAGCGTTGATAATATTAGGACCAAATAAGGTAGAAATAGGGCGTTCCAGGTTACTTTGATCGGCGTTATTATAAACCAAACCCAAAAACCTTGCAGCGAAATCTCTTTGGCGATACTGTGAACTAACCCCAACTTTAAGGTTGCTTTTCCCTAAAAAATCCACCGGTAAATTATAATCAACTTTACCTGAGTAAATATTCTCATTTAAATGAGAGAACAAGCGTGCATTCTCTTTTTGCAGGCCCGTAACCTGGGCTATATATGGTTGGCCGGGGGCACTGCTCCTGTAATTAACTTTTCTTTGATCGGGCTGATCATTTGTTACGTTGCTGTAACCCAGGTTCCATTTTAATTTAGAGTTTTTTTCACCTATTTGGTGCTCACCTTCAAGGTTTGTTTTAAATAATCCTTTTTCTAAAAGATCATAAGCGTAATAGCGGTTATCGCCTGTTTCGCCACCCGTACCTAAGTTTTTACCTGTACGATATGTAAACTGATCATCAAATACGCGGTTATATAAATTCTTTAAGGTTATCTTATTCTTACCAAAGCTGTATGCAAAATTTGCTAAAGCACCTACGTTGGTAGAGAATTTATTAATGCTGCTTACATAATCAAAATCGCTGAAACGTTGTATCTGATCTGGAGCGATAGTTTGAGAGTTACGGTATGTTAAAGCTATGGTGGTACCAAAACGATTTTTGTTTGCACCTATTTCTTTTACGTTACCAATAGTTAGCTGGTAGTTTTGGCCAGGCAAGGCCTTATTGTTGTAAACGTTAAAATCGTTATTTAAGCTTCTTATCGACTGTATAGTTTGGGTTGGGGTAAGCTGCCTGTTAACAATCTGGGTAGTTGTAGGGAAATTGCTAACCAGTTTACGTGTGCCATCATCAAAGCCAAAATAATCGCTTGCGTTACGGTAACCACTTTTAAAATCCTTAAATGTGCTCTGGTTATTATAGCTGTAACCAATACCTACAGTAACAAAATTCTGCTCAGGTATATCTTTAGTTAATATCTGAACATTACCACCGGCAAAATCGCCCGAAAGATCTGGCGTAGCTGTTTTGCTGATAATGATATTGTCAATAAGGTTTGAGGGTACAATATCAAATGAAAATGCTTTGCGGTTAGGTTCTGTACTTGGCAGTGGCGAACCATCTAAAGATGCAGTATTGTAACGGTCGCTCAGGCCACGAACTACTACAAACTTGTTATCTTGTATTGTAGCACCACTCACACGCTTTAAAACGTCGCTGGTGTTCCTGTCCGGTGATCTTCTGATCAACTCTGAAGATATACCATCAGATATAGATACGCTGTTTTTCTGAATAGCGTACAGCGCACCCACTGATTCCTGGCGATAGGTGGCTTTGATCACAACCTCGCTCAGGGCTTTTGACTCAGACTGGCCAAGCGTAATATCAAGCGGAGTAGTTGCGCCTGCTTTAACCTCCACATCTGAGATGGTTTTAGATTGATAGCCCATGTACCTTACCAATATGGTGTATTTTCCGGGCTGTAAGCCACTTAAAGCGTAATGGCCTTCAACATCGGTAGCAGAGCCCTTGGTGGTGCCCTCAATGTTAACTGTTGCCCCAATTAAGGTTTCGCTTGTTTTCTGGTCAATTACCTTTCCAGAGATGCGCCCTGTGGTTTGGGCAAATAAATTACTCGCCGTTAAGGTAAAAACGAATAATACGATGATCGCGGATAAAAGTTTTTTCACGTGTATTAATTTAATACCGCAAAACTATTACCCCGATGTTAGTTGAATGTTATGTATTGATTACCATAACCACCACTTAATATTACTATAATGTTAAGCACTGTGGTAAACCTGTTGTTAACCAGCTTTTTGCTGTGAACCTTCTGCATGCTGCTGTATTTCCTGTAGCTGTAGTTCGTAAGCACGCATACGGGCGTGCAAAATATCTACCTCGGTGCGCAGCATTTGTATCTCGGTTATCAGTTTGGCCGAGTCTTGTTTGTGGATCATTTTATCGCCTGTGCCCAGTATCAGCCACTCGGGCGAGTACTTTAACTGGAAACATAATTTACGGATTAGATAGTAACTAATGTCCTGCTTTTTGTTGATGACCTTGCTGATAAAGCCCTGATCAACACTTATAGCATTAGCCAGTGCCAGCTGACCGCCGTGCTCCTTCACTATAATTTTTATCCGCTTTAATACTGCATCGTCAGACATGCTACAATTATAAACATTTTTGATAAAGTTGAAACTATCGAATAAAACTTGTTATATATCGGTAACCATTCCCATTTTCGTTCCATTTTAAAAACGGGACAATATGTGACAGGCACTTTTGGATAATCGGGCCTTTCATTACGCTACAAATAATAATAAATAACAAAGAAGCGGACGTGCTATAACTAATTACAACTATAAAAACTAAAAATAATATTTAACAAAAAAATAGATAGTATATTGTTTGGGGTTTACAACCATTAATACATTCTATTAAATGCCCTTAAAGTACAGATCCAGAATCAGAAAAATGCGGAAGTTTTTCGGCCTCTTAGGGCCGGGGCTAACCACCGGCGCAGCCGACGATGATCCATCAGGAATTGCAACCTATTCGCAAACCGGCGCACAATTTGGCTACGGGCAGTTATGGACAGCATTATACATGCTTCCATTTATGATAGCAGTACAGGAAGCCTGCGCAAGGATAGGGCTGGTAACGGGCAAGGGCATTGCCGCAGTAGTTAAAGAACATTATAGCCGTAAAGTGCTTTACGCCGTTGTAGGGCTTGTGGTTGTGGCTAACACTATCAATATCGGTGCCGATATTGGGGCTATGGCTGAGGCAGCGCAGTTGCTGGTGCCTGTTAATTTTGTTGTGCTTACTTTACTTTTCACCACTGGAATATTGATACTGGAGATCTTTACGAATTACAGGGTTTATTCTAAAATATTAAAATGGCTGGCGCTGGCATTACTGGCCTACCCTATTACAGTTTTTATTGTTCACCAGCCCTGGCCAACCGTTTTAAAGGCAACCGTAATCCCTCACTTTGAATTCTCTTTTGCTTTTCTGTTTATTATAACCGGTGTATTTGGCACCACTATTACCCCGTACATGTTTTTCTGGCAGGCATCGCAGGAAGTTGAGGAAGAAAAAGCTAAGGGATTGATAAAAAATGGAAAGCCAAGAATTGGCTGGCCGCATATCCATGCCATGCGTAAAGATAATAACATAGGCATGGTTATCTCTGAATTTACAACTTGGTGTATACTTTTAGTTGGCGCAACAGTTTTGCATAACAGCGGTGTTACCGATGTAAAAAATGCAGCCGACGCCGCAAAAGCGCTGGAGCCCTTAGTGCATTCCTTCCCCAACTCGGGCTACCTGGCTAAACTCATCTTCTCAGTAGGTATTATAGGGCTTGGGCTACTGGCCGTGCCTGTACTTTCAGGCTCTGCAGCCTACGCCGTGGCCGAAGCCTTTGACTGGAACGCCAGCCTAAACCTTAAACTAAAAAAAGCGCATGGTTTTTACGGCGTAATTACCATTGCTACACTTATTGGCCTAACCATCAACTTTGTGGGTATCGATCCGGTAAAAGCTTTGATCTACACCGCTGTAATAAATGGTGTGGCAGCAGTTCCCCTATTATTCCTGATCATTAAAATTGCTACGAGTGATAGCATAATGGGCGAATTTAAAAGCGGGTGGTTATCAAAAGCTTTATTGTGGGCAACGTTTTTTATTATGGGCGCTGCTGCCGTAGCTTTGTTTTTTACCATATAAATGTGTATAAAGTTACCGCAAGCGTCCCGTTTGTGGGTTTAGGACAGTAATGGACAAATACGGGTGTGCACTTAGCATGCGGCCACAAGCGGGACACTTGCGGTAGCGACTGATCAAATCAATCTTTAATAAAAGCTTCAATTTTATTAATAAGTTTTTCTCTTAAATCATTTGAATCTTTCCACACTATATGTTGATAATTCCTTGTATCAAAATGAGTCTTTCCCAAATCTGTATCCTTACAAGTATAGATAACTTTTTGCCCTCTTCCCAAAGCATATCCAGCTTCAAAATATACACCTGCCTTGTGCCCAGTAAAATCCGCGATAGTAAATTTTGCTCTTTTAATCCCAGCTAAAATAGCGTCATTTATTGTTGTATCAGATTCTATATTAATGTTGCTTACAATGTACGGAGCAAAACCGCATTGCTTAATCGCAGGTGAAATAGCTTCATTAAATATAATGTTCATATCGTCATCAAATGACATAGCCACAAAACACTGTTTTGACATTTTAATTTCAGAATTATTGATAATCTTCGTCAAACCTTCAACTATGAGAGATATATAACTAGCTGTTGTACTATACTTTCCTCTATTTATTAATTCTTTGTTTTCAGCTGTCGCAACGTAAAAAATACATTCCTCTTCATTCTGAAAATATAAATCACTCAGCATTTGAGAGTCCCCAAACTTGAATAATATACTTTCTCCGTCATATAAAGTTTTACTATGTATGTATTCTAATAAATTATTTATTTTGTCTTCGGGAAATAACTTAGGAAGATTTATGTCTAAAAAAGCGTCAATATTAGTTGAATTATAAATTATTGATTTGTCAAAAGCGACTTTTCTGTTCAATAATAATTTAAGTTTTCCCTTAATTGAATTTGATAGTAATTTATCTTGTTCAGAATTTTGCCACTTCAAAATAGTCGAAAAAGTGCCGTCAAGACTGTGAATTATAAAAGCTCCCCAAATGGAACATACTCAACACTTTCTTCAACTACAAAACCTAAATCTCGAATTACTTGCTTCATGTTGTTTTTATTATTAGCTAATATATCAAATACAATATATATGAGGCGTGTTAAAGTTTGAGAAACGTATTTCTCCCCCATCATCCCTCTGTAAATTCCCCAATACAATTCCTACATCCAACCCAAAACCCCTATCTTTGCGGCACAAAATTAAACACCTATGTTAAAAGGATTTTTTAACGTTCCTGTCCCTGTAAATGAGCCCGTATTAAACTACGGCCCACGCAGTGTAGAACGTGCAGCGCTGAAAGCCGCTTTAGATGAAGCCCGCTCAAAACAAGTAGATATTCCGATGTACATCGGTGGCCGGGAAGTTCGTACAGGCAAACTGATGGAACTGCGCCCGCCGCACGATCATAAACACCTTTTAGGCACTTTCCACTATGGTGATAAAAGCCATGTGACTGCCGCTATTGATGCCGCCCTTGCCGCAAAAGCCGACTGGGAAAACCTGCCATGGGAACAGCGTGCTGCTATATTCTTAAAAGCTGCCGACCTGGTTGCAGGCCCATACCGCTATAAAATAAACGCGGCTACCATGCTTGGCCAAAGCAAAAACGCTTATCAGGCCGAAATTGATGCTGCCTGCGAATTCATCGATTTTTTGCGCTTTAACGTGCAATACATGACGGAGATCTATCAGCAACAGCCGCCGGTATCAGGCAAAGGTGTTTGGAACCGTTTGGAACAACGCCCGCTTGAAGGTTTTGTGTTTGCGCTTACGCCGTTCAACTTTACAGCTATTGCGGGTAACCTGCCTGCCTCAGCAGCTATGATGGGTAACGTGGTGGTTTGGAAACCTGCCGATACGCAGGTGTACGCCGCCAATGTTATTATGCAGATATTTAAAGAAGCCGGTTTGCCTGATGGTGTTATCAACCTGATCTACGCTGATGGGCCTGAAGTTGGCAACGTGGTATTTAACCACCCTGATTTTGCAGGTATCCACTTTACCGGATCAACTAAAGTTTTCCAGCATATATGGCAGGAAATTGGAACCAACATACACAAATATAAAACCTACCCGCGCATTGTGGGCGAAACTGGTGGTAAAGACTTTGTGCTTGCCCACCCAAGCGCCAATGCCGACGCGGTTGCTGTAGCCTTGTTACGCGGTGCGTTTGAATACCAGGGGCAAAAATGCTCGGCTGCTTCACGTGCTTACATCCCTGCAAGCCTTTGGCCGGCGGTTAAGGAGCACATGGTACGCGAGATGGCCAGCTTTAAAATGGGCCCTACCGAAGATTTTGGCAACTTTATTAATGCCGTTATCAGCGAGGTATCGTTTGATAAATTGGCTAAGTATATTGATGCCGCTAAAGCAGATAAAGGCGTTGAGCTTGTTGCCGGTGGTGGTTACGATAAAAGCCAGGGCTGGTTTATTGAGCCAACCGTATTACGTGTTGACGACCCTTACTATGTAACCATGTGCGAGGAGTTGTTTGGCCCGGTACTAACCATTTATGTTTATGATGATAATGAATGGGATAAGATACTTGACATTGTAGATAAAACATCCATCTACGCTTTAACAGGCGCTATCTTGTCGCAAGACCGTTATGCCATTGCCGAGGCTACCCAACGCCTGCGCAATGCTGCCGGTAACTTCTACATTAACGATAAACCAACCGGCGCCGTTGTAGGCCAGCAGCCATTTGGCGGTGCACGCGGCTCGGGTACTAATGATAAGGCCGGATCAATGATCAACCTGCTGCGTTGGGTATCCCCGCGTACTATCAAAGAAACGTTTGATTCGCCAAAGGACTACAGGTACCCGTTTTTAGAGAAAGAAGTTTAAGAGAGGCAAGATTATTAGAGTCAAGACAGGAAAAATATATGCATAAATAGGAAGGGCCGGAATAAATATTCCGGCCCTTCCTATTTCCCACTTGTCATTCTAAACGATAGTGAAGAATCTAATAACGAGCTATACAAACGGATCTGCATCTCGGTGAATAGATCTTTCGCTATCGCTCAGGATGACAAACTGGCTATGTATTGAGTCTTAATTCTAATGTCTTGACTCTTGATTCTAATAGTCTTGGCTCTACTTAGCAAACCTAAAAACATCAGCCATTTTAGAGTTGTTGCTGGTGCTTACTTTCATATCGGTTATAATGCCCGAGGCAAGGCTGTACACCCAACCATGTACGTTAAGTTCCTGGCCATTTGCCCAGGCATTTTGCACAATGGATGTTTTGCAAAGGTTGCTTACGTTCTCTATCACGTTCAGTTCCACCAGGCGGTCGCCGCGTTTGGTTTCATCTTCAATGGCATCAAGTTCCCGGGCATGTACGCGATAAACATCTTTTATATGGCGCAGCCAGTTATCAATAAGGCCAAATTGTTTATTAGTCATGCTTGCCAGTACGCCGCCGCAACCATAATGGCCTGTAACTATTACATGCTTTACCTGCAATACGTTTACGGCATAATCCAAAACCGAAAGCATGTTCATATCGGTATGGATTACCATATTGGCAATGTTACGGTGTACAAATATCTCGCCCGGGTTGGTATTGGTTATCTGGTTAGCAGGCACACGGCTATCGGCACAGCCAATCCATAAAACAGGTGGTTTTTGGCCATTCGCCAGTTTTTCAAAATACTGAGGGTCTTCTTTAAGTGTATCTTCGACAAACTGTCGGTTGCCATTCAGCAAACTCTCGTAAGAGATATGGCTGGTATCGTGAATTAACTTAGTAGCGCACATAGATAGGTATATTTAGTTTTTGATATTTTTTGTTTTAACAGGATAAATTACCTGGAATATTTTGTGAAAAAACAGGGGCAACATATCATAATACAATATAGTCAGTAGTATAACAGGCACAAAATAAAACACTTTAAATTCGTACAGGTTAAAAAAGTAGCCGCCCATCAATCCGCCAAAAATAAAAAAAGTAAGGATAGTTAGCCGCACGTATATTTTGTTCTTCACGTCTTCACTTTCCTTAGTTTTGGGGTGCATCCAGTCGGCCAGTTCGCTGCCCAGATCTGTAAACAAGCCGGTAAGATGGGTTGATTTGATCAACCCGCCTGATATATTTGAAACCAACCCGTTTTGTAACCCCATAGCAAACAACAACGAGCCTATAACAACCTTACGCTCAAATTCCGTTTCCTTGTAAAACTTATGCCCATAAACGGCAACAAACAGTAGTACTACTATTTCCAGTATTATTGGTACCGAATGCGCCCTGTAATAGCTTTTGTGTTTTAGAGATTGCACAATAAAGTTAGATACGAACGAACCTACCATAAACATCAGCAACCATATTGCAAATATGATAATATCATTAAAATCCTGCTGAAGGATGTTTTTTGCGAGGTTTGCCACATGCCCTGTAACATTTGATGTAAAGGCTAAAAAAGCCAGTAGCCCCACTACATCTGTTATGCCCGCCACAAATGCCGACGATGATGCCAGCATAAGGTTATGCTTAAGGGTACGTTTCTCTCTGAGTTGGCGCAGCATATAGTGTTATTACAGCTTAAACATATAAAAAATAATCCTGTTTTACTGTAGCAAAAAAAACCCGGCTGCATCATACAACCGGGTAATTAATATATAGATAGAATATAGGGCTTATTAATTTGCAGCTACAGTTTCATTATCAAACTCGTATACATAACCCAGTTTGTGCGGGTTGCTGGCGCTTACGCCAAGATCCTTAATGAGGCCCGAGCTTAAGTCAATTACCCAGCCGTGTACTTCCAGATCTGTACGGTTCATCCATGCGTTTTGTATAATTGATGTTTTACAAAGATTGTACACCTGCTCGGTAACGTTAAGCTCAACCAGGCGGTTAACCTTAGCTTTTTCATCTGTAATACGATCAAGCTCGTTGGCGTGCAGGCGGTAAACATCCTTAATATGGCGCAGCCAGTTATCAATAATACCAAACTGCTTGCTGGTTAAAGCTGCTGCAACCCCGCCGCAGCCATAGTGCCCGGCAACAATTACGTGTTTTACTTTTAATACGTTAACAGCATAATCAAGCACGCTAAGCATGTTCATGTCAGAGTGCACACACACGTTAGCAATATTGCGGTGCACAAACACTTCGCCTGGCTTGGTACCGGTAACTTCGTTTGCAGGCACGCGGCTGTCAGAGCACCCAATCCACAATACCTCGGGGCTTTGGCCTTGTGCAAGTTTCGTAAAAAACTCAGGGTCTTCCTGTACCCTTTTCGCAGCCCAATCGCTATTATTTTGTTTTAGTTTATTATAGCTGGCACTTTGTGCCAGTGATATACCTTTGGTATCTATCCCGTTTTTTCCGTTTTTATTTTCTGTATTGTTCATGGTAGTTTTAATTTATTAAGGTTTATAAACCAGGTCTTTCAATGGCGGTATTTCATACCGCTCTTTTATATCTTGTAATTGCACAATAATGCCTTTGGTGTAAGCATTGTGCTTATAATTGTTGATTATCTCCAGCACATCCGGGTCAATATAACGCGAGTTTGAACCATCAATAACCACGTCGCTGCCTTTTGGCAGGCTGGTTAAAGTTATTTGTATGGCGGCTTTGTTTAAAAAGGATACCTCTTCGGCCAGCTTTATGCGGATGGTGTTTTTTTCGCCGTTTGGTGCAATGTTGTAGAAGTAAGGGTTACGCAGATTAGTGCGCAGTATATAAAATACCCCTACCAGCATACCAATACCCACACCTACAAGCAAATCGGTAAGTATAACAGCCACAATGGTTACTACAAACGGCACAAACTGATCAAGCCCCTTATGCCACATGTGCTTAAACAGCCCTATCCTTGCAAGTTTGTAACCTACCGTTAACAATATGGCCGCCAAGCATGATAGCGGAATTTTGTTGAGCAACGATGGGATAGCCAGCAAACATACCAACAGTAAAATGCCATGAAAAATAGCACTCATTTTTGTACGGGCGCCTGCATTTACGTTAGCTGATGAACGCACGATAACGGCCGTCATAGGCAAACCGCCCAACATACCGCTCACCAAGTTCCCCGCACCCTGGGCAACCAACTCGCGGTTTGTAGGCGATATACGTTTAATAGGGTCAATTTTATCAACCGCTTCAAGGCTCAGCAAAGTTTCTAAACTGGCTACAATGGCAATAGTAGCTGCTGTTATCCAAACCTGCTTATTGCCTATGCCGCTAAAATTTGGTGATTTAAACAGACCAAAAAACTCTCCTGTACTGTTTACCAATGGTATTTGCACATACTGTTTATCTAACAAGGCCAGGCCAGTGCCCGAAAACACCGTGGCTAACACCACGCCGGCAACAACAACCATTAAAGGTGCGGGTACAACAGCCAGCTTTTTAAACTTAGGCCAGTATATCATCAGCAATAAAGAAACAGCGGCAATAATTACCGCGCCATAATTTATTTTAGCTAACGCGCTGAATATGCCCGAAAAGGTATTATCCTTATCTATCTGGCTAAAACCCTCATCACCCTCAAAATCCGAATCATAGCCCACCGCGTGCGGGAATTGTTTCATGATAAGAATGATACCGATAGCGGCCAGCATCCCCTCAATAACTGATGAAGGGAAATAGTTGGCAATAGTGCCCGCTTTAACTAAACCAAAAACAATCTGCATACCACCTGCCAGCACCACGGCAAGTAAAAATGCATCAAACGAGCCAAGGGTGGCTATTGAGTTTAACACAATAACGGTTAAACCCGCTGCAGGCCCCGCCACACTTAGCTGCGAACCGCTTAAGGTGCCTATGACTATACCGCCAATAATACCCGATAATATCCCCGAGAACAATGGTGCGCCAGATGCCAGGGCTATGCCTAAACACAGTGGCAATGCCACAAGGAATACAACCAACCCGGCGGGCAGATCTTTTTTTAAATTTTTAGCCAGAAAATATTTCTTCAGGTTAAGGTCGCCGGCGGAAACGCCGCCTTGCTTGATTTGCATAACAATAATTTTATAATGAAAACTTAAATAAACAGCATGTTAAGCAACACCCGTAGGGTTGAAAACAGCGCATCGTTTTACGCCCTTGTTAAAAAAACAGGGTGTGTAGTGATTCACCGGATATGAAAATATCCGGCCATAAGTGTTATGCGTTGGGAGGCGGTGTGGGCACCACAGGATGATACACCTGCTTGTAAAGAGATTTTTCTAAGTTATGCAGTATGTTGTTTTCAACAACAAGCGGCCTGTAAACGATAAGGTGGTTTACATTTTCATCAAAAAACTTCTTGTCTTTAAAAATTTCCTTATCAGGATCTTCTTTTTCGTTTTTTGATTCATGCTCAAGCTGCATAATAACCGCACGAACGGTTTTGTTATCCATACATAAAAAAACAGGCGCAATTGATATAACCATCTTTATTAAAAAGATGCCCATAAACAATACTGCTATTGAATTTTTGAAAATTCTGTTTTTCATGAGTCACAAAGATAACGTTTTTTAGAAACGTAAAGTATCATTGTGGCGTTTAAAGCTAATCTTACAATATAATTACTAATTTTATCGCTTTACCAATAAACCGCATAGTGAATAAAAAGCTGGAGATTTTACAAAAAAAGCGCGATCAGGCGCTTGAGGGTGGTGGCGCTGTACGCATTGAAAGTCAGCATAAAAAGGGGAAATTAACTGCACGCGAAAGGCTGCATTTTTTATTGGATGATGGGTCGTTCCAGGAGATAGGGATGCTGGTTTCGCACCGCAGTACAGATTTTGGGATGGAGAAAGAAAAATACCCCGGCGATGGTGTGGTTACCGGTTATGGTACCGTAAACGGCCGTTTGGTGTACGTTTTTTCGCAGGACTTTACCGTTTTTGGCGGCTCGCTCTCAGAAACCCACGCCGAAAAGATCTGCAAGATAATGGACCTGGCCATGAAGAATGGCGCGCCCGTTGTAGGCCTGAATGATTCGGGCGGTGCGCGTATCCAGGAAGGTGTTGTATCTCTTGGTGGCTACGCCGATATATTTTACCGTAATACCATGGCCAGCGGCGTAGTGCCGCAGATCTCGGCTATTATGGGCCCATGCGCGGGTGGCGCAGTATACTCGCCCGCCATTACCGATTTTATTTTGATGGTAGAACATACCAGCTATATGTTTGTAACCGGCCCCAATGTGGTAAAAACGGTAACACACGAGCAGGTAACATCAGAAGAATTAGGTGGCGCTAATACCCATGCCACCAAAAGCGGTGTAACCCACTTTGCCTGCGCTAACGAGATAGAGGCCATCAACAACGTAAAAAAACTATTAAGCTATATACCGCAAAACTGCGAGGACCGTGCCCCTGCCCTGCCTTACGAGGTAAAGAATGAGGACCGCCCCGCATTAACAGATATACTACCCGAGAATGTTTCACAGCCCTACGATATCCGCGAGGTGATTGAGCAGGTGATTGATGATGGCACGTTCCTTGAAGTGCATAAAGATTTTGCCGAAAACATTGTGGTAGGCTTTGCCCGCCTTGCCGGTCGCAGCATTGGTATAGTGGCTAATCAGCCTGCATTTTTAGCGGGGGTTTTAGATATCAACTCATCAACCAAAGGAGCACGCTTTGTGCGTTTTTGTGATAGCTTTAATATACCCCTGCTGGTATTTGAAGATGTACCTGGTTTTTTACCGGGCACCGACCAGGAGTGGAACGCCATTATTACCAATGGCGCTAAACTGCTTTATGCTTTCTGTGAGGCTACCGTGCCGCGTATTACTGTGATTACCCGCAAAGCCTACGGCGGCGCATACGATGTAATGAACTCCAAACACATTGGCGCTGATATGAATTACGCCTGGCCAAGCGCCGAAATAGCCGTTATGGGTGCCAAAGGTGCTGCGGAGATCATCTTTAAACGAGAGATAACCGCAGCCGAAGACCCGGAAGCCAAATGGCGCGAAAAGGAAGAGCAATATGCCACCATCTTCGCCAACCCGTACCGTGCCGCCGAACGTGGCTTTATTGACGAGGTAATTGCCCCGGCCGAAACCCGCGTAAAGCTGATCCACGCCTTTAAAATGCTGGAGAATAAGGTGGTGAATAACCCTAAGAAAAAGCACGGGAATATCCCGTTGTAGGAAGTAAAAATGCAAAGCAGAGTCTCGTGTGATTCGCTCCCAATGAGAGGGTGCAGGGAGGGGTTTAACAAAGCGATATATAGCGTTCAATCCCCTCCCTGCCATCGCATTATCCTGCCCCCTCCCAAGGGAGGGAATTAATAAGAATAAAAAGAAAACCACTACCATGCTCTCCATCGAACAAATACCCCCTCGCCTTACCTGGCGCCTGCGCAGAGATATCCTGTACCCGGGCCAGCATCTGCACAATATGGAGATGGAGGAGGATAACCATGGCTACCACTTTGGGGCATTTAACGATAATTTGCTGATTGGTGTGGTATCGCTGTTTCAAAACGGCACCGACTGGCAGTTCCGTAAATTTGCGGTAATAAGCGATGTGCAGAAACAAGGCATCGGCACGCAACTGTTAAATTATATTACCGGCTTTGCCGAGCGCGAAAATGCTACAAGGCTTTGGTGTAATGCGCGCCTTTCGGCTACTGGGTTTTATATCAAAAATGGTTTTACCGAAACTGGAGAGGTATTTTATAAAAACGGCTTTGATTACATTATTATGCAGAAAAGCCTCCCCTTAAAATAAAAAAAGTCAGCCTGCCTTGCGCAAACTGACCTTTATTAACTAACTAAATTAACTGATCTTATTATTACGCCGCAAAGGTGGGGTTACATTGTAAAGTGAATGTTAAGTAATAAATAAGGTTTTACTGCTTTACATAGATATTGCTTCATTATCAACAGCTTTATTATATTTGCCCACGGCTACCCTCCCCCTGGTAGCGTTATTAGATACAACACATGGCAAAAAAGAAACCAGAGGCCGAACAAAAACCGGCTATAGTAAACGAAGCATCATTAGCATTTTTTGAAAAATACATCAACAACCCTTCTCCAACCGGTTTTGAGTGGAAAGGCCAGCAGCTTTGGCTTGATTATTTAAAACCTTATATCGATGATCATTTTGTAGATAATTACGGTACCGCAGTTGGTGTTATCAACCCAAAAGCCGAATACAAGGTGGTTATTGAGGCACATGCCGATGAGATCTCGTGGTTTGTAAATTATATCACAAACGATGGTTTGATCTACGTTATCCGTAACGGAGGCAGCGATCACCAGATAGCTCCATCAAAACGTGTAGATATCCATACCGATAATGGCATTGTAAAAGCCGTATTTGGCTGGCCAGCTATCCACACCCGTTTAGGCGGCGAAAAGGAAGAAGCACCGACTTTAAAGAACATCTTTTTAGATTGCGGCTGCACCAGTAAGGAAGAAGTTGAAGCACTGGGCATACATGTAGGTTGCGTTATTACTTACGAGGATGAGTTTATGGTATTAAACAACCGCTATTATGTTGGCCGTGCGTTGGATAACCGTGCGGGCGGCTTCATGATAGCTGAGGTTGCGCGTTTATTAAAAGAGAACAAGGTTAAGCTTCCTTTTGGTTTATACATTGTTAATGCCGTACAGGAAGAGATTGGCCTTCGTGGCGCCGAGATGATAGCGCACCGCATTAAACCAAACGTAGCTATTGTTACCGATGTTACGCATGATACCGGCACCCCTATGATCAACAAAATAACACAGGGCGATTTGGCCTGTGGAAAAGGCCCGGTTATATCATACGCCCCTGCAATACAAAACAACCTGAATAAGTTACTGATAGAATCGGCACAAAAAGCAGGAATACCATTCCAGCGCCAGGCATCATCACGCTCAACAGGTACAGATACCGATGCGTTTGCTTACTCAAATGATGGCGTGCCATCGGCCTTAATATCTTTACCGCTACGCTATATGCACACCACGGTTGAGATGATCCACAAGGATGATGTAGACAACGTTATCCGTTTGATATATGAATCGTTGTTGAACATCAAGAACGGACAGGATTTCAGGTATATTAAATAATTTTTAAAACTTTAATACGCAATAAGCCTTTGTGTATTACAACATACACCTATACCCCAAATTTTAGAATGAAACCTACATTATTAATTTTGGCCGCAGGAATGGCCAGCCGCTATGGCAGCATGAAACAAGTAGATGGCTTTGGCCCTAACGGCGAAACCATTATTGACTATTCTATTTACGATGCTATAAAAGCAGGTTTTGGAAAAGTTAGCTTTATCATCCGCGAGGAGTTTGCCGAGCCATTTAAAGCCATATTTGAGCCAAAATTAAAAGGCCGTATTGAAACTGATTACGTTTTTCAGAGTTTTGACCTGGAGCCTTTTGGCATAACCGAAAAAATTGAACGTGCAAAACCATGGGGTACCGCACATGCTGTTTTGGCTGCACGTAACCAGGTTAACGAGCCTTTTTGCGTTATTAATGCCGATGACTTTTATGGCTTTGATGCTTTTGATAAAATGGCCAAGTTCCTGAACACTGAGGTTGCCGACGATCAGTATGCTATTATTGGCTACCAGATAGATAAAACCCTGTCAGACTATGGTACCGTATCGCGCGGTGTTTGCGCGGTTGATGCCAATGGTAATATGACCGAAGTAACCGAGCGTACAGAAGTTTACTTTAAAGAAGATGGCACTGTTGCTTATAAAGACGCTACAGGCGAGCATGGTTTACCAAACGATACACGCGTATCTATGAACTTCTGGGGCTTTACCCCTGCGGTTTTCAAACAAAGCCAAGACCTGTTCAAAAAATTTGTTGAAGAGAACAAAACCAACCCAAAATCAGAGTTCTTTATCCCACTGGTGGCTGATAACCTGATCAAAAACGGGACTGCTGCATTTAAAGTGATCCCTACTGCCAACAAATGGTTTGGTGTAACTTATAAAGAAGATAAACCTATCGTTCAAAATTCGATTTCAGAATTAGTGGCGAATGGTACTTACCCAAGCAACCTTTGGGAATAATACCTGTATGGATAACTCAAAAAGTCCTGCCCTAAAAGCGGGACTTTTTGGTTATACCCCATCCGCTCGTAACTTTCTTGTTAAATAATATTAATATTTATCATTTATCTATCCACCTAAGTAAATAGTTAAAGGGCTTCAGTATATTTATATCCTTAACTATTAATATGAAACTAAAATTATCACTTATTTTACTGCTGATGGGCGGCTACGCAAGCCAGTCATCGGCACAAACCACCAATGCATGGAAAACGGCAACATCGGGCGGTTACACCTATAAATATGTAACCGGCGACCCAACCCACTCGCGTTTTTACACCTTAAAGAATGGCCTTACGGTTATACTTAGCCCCACCGCAAAACAGCCCCGTATACAGGCTTACATTGCCGTAAAAGCGGGCAGTAAAACCGATCCGGCCGACCATACAGGCCTTGCCCATTACCTGGAACACATGATGTTTAAAGGTACCGACAAGTTTGGCTCGCTTAACTGGGCTAAAGAAAAACCTTTACTTGACCAGATAGACGAGCTTTACGAGCAGTACAACTCCACCAAAGACGAGGCTAAACGTAAAGAGATTTACAAACAGATAGATAAAACATCTGGCGAGGCGGCAAAATTTGCCATCGCTAACGAGTATGATAAAATGATGACCGGCATGGGCGGCCAAAACAGTAACGCCTTTACATCGTTTGAACAAACTGTTTACACAGAGGATATCCCAAGCTCATCCATTGATAAATTTTTGACCATGCAGGGCGAGCGCTTCCGCATGCCGGTACTGCGCATCTTCCACACGGAGTTAGAAGCTGTGTACGAAGAAAAGAACCGCGGGCTTGACAGCGACCCCAGCAAGGTGCAGGAAGCTATGTTCGAGGCCTTGTTCCCCAATAATAACTATGGTAAACAAACCACCATTGGTACTATTGAGCACTTAAAAAACCCATCATTAAAAGCTATCCGTAAGTACTACTACAGCTATTACGTACCAAATAACATGGGCGTTATCCTGTCGGGAGATTTTAATCCCGATGTGATGATAAAAAAAGTGGCGCAGCATTTCAATTACATGAAGCCCGCTACCGTGCCACCATACAAATATGCCCCCGAAGTGCCTATTACCACGCCTGTACAGCGTGATGTTTACGGCCCTAACCCCGAAAACCTGACCATTGCATACCGTTTCCCGGGGGCAAGCACCCGCGATGCCCGTTTATTAAGCCTTGTGGGTTCGTTATTAACCAATGGCAAGGCCGGCCTATTTGACCTCGACCTAACCAAAAAACAAAAACTACTAAGCGCATTTGCATCGGCCAATACTTTAAAAGATTACAGCGTACTTGTTTTACGCGGTACACCGGTTAAAGGCCAATCGTTAGACGATGTGAAAGCTTTAATGCTGGGCGAAATTGATAAACTACGCAAAGGGGAGTTCTCTGACGACCTGATCCAATCTATAGTAAACAACTACAAAAAAAGCAAAATAGAGCAGGATGAAAGCTACAACCAGCGCGCAAGCAACCTGATGGACGATTTTACATCGGGTGTTGACTGGCGTACAGATGTGGCTTCTATAAGCGAGTTATCAAAAGTAACCAAACCACAAATTATCGCTTTTGCTAACAAATACTTAAAGGACAACAACTTTGTAATTGTTTACAAACACCAGGGAGCCGATAAAAACATTATTAAGGTTGAAAAACCACCTATTACCCCGGTTGAGGTGAACGCAGGTGAACAATCGGCCTATGTAAAAATGATCAACGCCATACCAGCCACCCCTGTACAACCCGTTTGGCTTGATTATAATAAGGATATCCAACGCGCAAAAGCAGGCCCGGTAGATGTATTGGCTGTACAAAACAAGGATAATAGTATTTTCCGTTTGTATTACCGTTATGATATGGGTAGCTGGAACAATAAAATGTTACCGATAGCTGCCCAGTACCTGCAGTTTTTAGGCACCGACAAGCTGAGTGCCGAAGACATCAGCAAGGCGTTTTACAAGCTGGCATCGGCATTTAACGTTAGCGCAGCTACCGAAAATGCAACCATCAGCATTAATGGGCTGCAGGAAAACTTTGGTGCCTCTGTAACCCTTTTTGAAAACTTGCTGGCCAATTGCAAAGCCGATGAAAAGGCGTTAACCGGTTTAAAAGCCCGCCTAAAAAGGTCGAGAGAGAACTTTAAGCTTAACAAAGGCGCTATTATGCAGGGCCTTGTAAGTTATGCACAATATGGCCCGCAAAACCCGTTCAATTATGTATTAACCGACGAGGAAATTGATAACATTAGGGCCGACGACCTGGTAGCTATACTGCATAGCCTGGTTAATTACAAACACACCATATTATACTATGGCCCGCAAACCGCGGTACAGGCAGGCGCTGCTTTAACCAAATTGCATAAAACACCCGCCACATTTACGCCCTACCCGGCCGCAAAAATATTTACACGCGTAAAAGCCGATAAAAACACCGTACTGTTTGGCAACTACGATATGGTGCAGGCCGAGATACAATGGATACGTAACGAAGATGCTTACGACCCGGATAAAGCACCAACTATTGAATTATTTAACAATTACTTTGGCGGCGGCATCAGTTCAATTGTTTTCCAGAACATCCGCGAATCAAAAGCACTGGCCTATTCAACCTATGCTTATTATATAGAATCGCAGAAGAAAGAAGACAGCAACAGTTTTGTGGCTTATGTAGGTACACAAGCAGATAAGATGAATGAAGCAATACCTGCAATGAATGAGCTATTGAACAAAATGCCCGAATCTACCGAGGCCTTTAAATCGGCAAGGGAAAACATCCACAAATCAATTGAAACAGAACGTATTACCCAGGACGGGATATTGTTTAATTATTTGGCCGCGCAACGCAAGGGGCTGAATTACGACATCCGGAAAAACGTATTTGAAACCGTTGGTAAGATCACCTATACCGATCTTAATACTTTTCATGATTACGAATTGAAAGCCAAGCCATACACCTACTGTATAGTGGCTTCAGACAAACGTGTTACTGAAGATGATCTCAAAAAATATGGCGAACTCTTGAAGCCAGACATGAAACAAATATTTGGATATTAATCCTCACTAAATAAACACGGGCAGAAATTTCCTTTCGGCCCGTGTTTTTAATTACTACGAACATTTAGTTTCTAAATTTTACAATACAATTTTTAAAAAGTATTTTAAAATCGAAAAAGAACGGGCTTATACAAATCTGTATCTGAAAAGCTTATAAATGAACAATATGACTAATAAAAGAACTCTCAGGAATAAATTATCTTAAGTTGTTAACAATAGCACAATGTAAGTTAAACCACTACTTTAACGTCATATAAAACATACATACAGCAAACTATTTATTAATACAGTTCGTATCTTATAAATATTTATTCAACATATAGCACATAAAATTGAGTCACTCCGCGAAAGTATCCAGCACGTATTGTCCAAAATGCGGCAATTTATTTCATCACCAGCTCCATAGAAACTGGTTGATCAAAAAAATATTCTTCTTTTTACCATTAAAAAGATACTTCTGCGCCAACTGCAAAAAAGCGAGGTATATCATAAAAAAATCCGATTAATCTTTCCATTTCCGTCTTTTGGTATAAGTATTGCTATTAAGTAACCATATTATATACAGATACTTATTGATACATACATGAGACGGATTTTAGCTGTAGACGATGACCACGACATACTAGAGGTGCTGCAATTTATATTGGAAGATTCGGGTTATAAAGTAGACACTCTTTCTGACGGCCGCCAACTAATGGATACTATACAGGAAAAACACCCCGATCTTATACTGCTTGATATTATGCTGGGTAATATGGATGGCCGCGAACTGTGCAAAGAAGTTAAAAGGCAGGCAGCTACTCAAAAAATCCCTGTTATAATGATTTCTGCAAGCCATAACATAGCTGATAGTTTAAAACAAGAAAATGGCCCTAACGATTTTGTTGCCAAGCCATTTGATATTAACGTACTTCTCGATTCTATCAAAAAGCAGTTAACGCCATCGGCCGCAGCTTAAAGGGATTATTTCTTTATTCCCCCCGCAGATAATTGATCATCTATCTTGTTGTTACATAACTGTTGCTGGCAAGCATTGGTACTATGAGCAGTTACTGCATCATGTTTCTTTTGCATATCGTGCACCTCTCGCAAAGCATCCAGGTAAGCCATATTGGGTACTATCGTAATCATTGGATGATATTTTACCATAACATTCTGTTTAAAATGTTCAGTCACCAGTTTGGCATCTCAAAACGCCTGGCTCGTGGTCAATGTTATTTAAAGTTTTCCACAAGCATACCATGTACATATTCAGATTCGTTTAAAAAAGTGCTTATCCACATTTGTTAATTACTAATGTGGATTGCATTTTTGCGTTTAGCTAATTTAGCACCATCATTAATGCGCTTTATGATCAAACTTAAATACATTACCTTAATTGCACCGGTATTTTTAGCCCTGCCAACGCTGGCGCAGCAAAACCCATCTTTCCATACTAATCGCACTTATCAAAATGCGAATAACCTGATGGCTATGGGTAAATATGCTGCGGCTGCAGAGCAATATCGTTTGGTTGAACAAACCAGGTTAAAAACCGGCCAGCAAGCAAAATTTGAATCTGAACTATCCCTTTTAAAAGAGAATGCGCAATATTACGAAGCTGTTTGTGCGCTTGAACTTGGAAACGATGATGCCGAAAGTATGCTTACCCGGTTTATTAAAGAGCACCCCGAAAACCCGCTAACCAAGCAGGCTTATTTCCAGGTAGGTAAATCATACTTTAAACAGGGTAAATATGACGAAGCTTTGGTTTGGTTTAATAAAGTTGATGCTGTTGACCTGAACGGCTCGCAAAATACCGAATACAAATTCAGGAAAGGTTACGCATATTTTGTTACCAACGATTATAAGAACGCGCAGTTACTATTCGCCGAGGTAAAAAACAAGCGGTCGCCTTTTATGGATGATGCTACTTATTACTTTGCCTACATTGCCTATTTAAATAAAGACTACCACCTGGCGCTTGTAAATTTTGAGAAACTAAAAAATTCAAAAAAATACGAGAACAGCTATCCATATTATATCACAGCCGTTTACTTTTTAGACAAACGCTATGATGATGTTATCAACTACGCCATCCCTATCATTAACAGCACCAAACAGCAAAATGAAACTGAGATGCTGCGTATTATTGGTGCTTCATACTTTGCAAAGGCCAATTATGATAAAGCCGTTGAATATTACAGCCGTTTTGAAGATGCGGACCAGGGCCGCACTCAAAACACACAGGACAGCTATCAAATGGGTTATGCCTATTACAAGGTAGGCAATAACGGCAAAGCTGCCAGCATATTGGAGAAGCTTGTTGCACAGAATGATAATTACAGCCAAAGCGGTAGTTATACTTTAGGCGATGTGTTCCTGAAAATGAATAACAAGCAAAGCGCCCGTAATGCTTTCCTCACGGCATCAAGGTTGAATTATGACAAGCAGTTACAGGAGGATGCGCTTTACCAATACGCCAAACTATCGTACGAACTTGATTTTAATAACGAAGCACTTGTTGCCACACGCACATACTTAAAAAATTATCCACGTGCTCCGCGTACCGACGAGGTGAAGATATTATTGGGCGAAGCATTATTAAACTCTAAAAATTATAAAGAAGCAGTTGAGATACTGGAACCGATACCAAATAAATCCGAAAGCGCACAGATAGCCTATCAAAGAGTAACCTATTACCGCGGTTTAGAATTTTATAACGAGCGTGCTTTTGAGAACGCAATAGGTATTTTCTTACGGTCGTTACGTAACCCTGTTGATACTAAAGTACAAGCCTTAACCCTCTATTGGATGGCCGAATCAATGTACGAGGTACGTAAGTACACCGAATCAGTTGAAAACTTTGAGCAATTTTTGGCTATGCCCGAAGCTAAAGAAACAGATGTTGCCAACTTTGCCAACTACGCATTGGCTTATGCGGCCTTTTATGATGAACAGTACGGCAAAGCAGCCAAATACTTCGAGAAGTTTTTACGGGGTGACGTAAAAGACCAGGCTACAGAAAACGATGCCATAAGCCGTTTGGGAGATAGTTATTTTGGGATGAAAAGCTATGGCAGCGCGTTAGATAATTATAATAAAATTATTGCCCGCCACAGCCAGGGGCAGGAATACGCCTTATTTCAGCGTGGTATTATCCAGGGCTTGCAGGGTAACCCCGATGCTAAAATAGCAACGCTTAACGGCTTATTGAGCCAGTTCCCCAATTCAGATTATGCCGATGACTCTGCGTTCGAGATCGCTTATGCCTACTTCCTGAAGAATGATGGCGAGCGCGCAAAATCAGACCTTACCGCTATGATACAAAAGTACCCGCACAGCAGTTATGTGCCGCGTGCGTACACTACTATCGGTTTGATAGATTATAACGCCGGTAATGATGACCTCGCTACAGAATCGTTTAAAAAAGTAGTATCAGACTACTCATCTTCAGACGAAGCCAAACAGGCGCTGAAACAGGTTGAAAAGATCTATACTGACAAAGGTGATGCGGGGTCGTTCTTAACCTATGCTAACTCAACTGCTATTGGTAATTACAGCACTTCTGAGCAGGAAAACATTATGATAACCGCTGCTAACAACCTTTATTTAAAAGGCGACTGGCAGGGTACGGTGAATGCAGTTAATGCTTACTTTGATAAATTTCCAACCAAGCAGATCTACGAGAAACAGGCAAGGTTTATACGCGCACAGGGTTTAGCCAACCTGGGCAAAGCAGACGAAGCTGTTGTTGACTACAACGTTATCCTGAACGACTGGACAAGCACCTACAGCGAAAAAGCGTTGATAAGTATGGCTAAGTTGTACATGAGCCAGAAGAAATATAACGATGCCATCGTGTTCCTGAAAAGGCTGGAAACTAATTCTGAGTATAAGGCCGATTACACCTTCGCGGTTAACAACTTATTGTTATGCTACTCGCAGATAAATATGGCCGATGATGTGCTTAAGTACGTTAAGCTTGTACGCGATAACGAGAAAACATCACAAGAAGATAAGTTTAAAACCGGGTTGTATGCCGGTAAAGCCTATTTACAACGCGGCGATACTACTGCAGCTGTAAAAGAGTTGAACTACACAGTTACCAATACCAAAACCATAGCGGCAGCCGAGGCTAAATACAACATTGCCAATATAGAGTATTTACAAGGCAAGTATAAAACATCGCAAAAAACCTGTTTCGATTTGGTGAAGGACCTGCCAAACTACGATTACTGGGTGGCCAAAACCTACATTTTACTGGCAGATAACTATGTTGGCTTAAAAGATAATTTCCAGGCTAAAGCAACATTGCAAAGTATTATAGATAACTATAAAGGCAACGATGATATACTAACCGTAGCCCGCCAGAAAATGAATGTGCTTGAGCCGCAGAAAGCCAAGCAACAGGAAAAACCGGCAGAAGAAACCAAACCGGCAGAACAGGAAAAACCGACCACAACCGAGCCTGCTAAAACAGAACCAACTACACAGGAAAACAAAGAACAATAGAACAAGACAAGCAATGAAATTAAGATACACCATAACACTGCTTACCTTTTTAACGGTATTTTACTTTGTTCCTGCCAGCGCACAAACAAAGAAGACGACAGATAAAAAGCAACCGGCAAAAACCGCAAAAAAACCTGCGGCCAAGGCGGCAACCACAAAAAAGGCTAATGCAAAAACGCTGGGCGATGCGGCATCTAAAGTGCAGGCAGCCGATACCACCAAAAAAGGCGGACAAAATAACGCACCCAACAATAATAGCAGCCTTGCCGAAGAGATTGTGGTAACCACATCATATAAACCGGTATTGGCAGAGGCGGTAAAAATTCGCCGTAACCCCGATCTGGAAGATAAAATGCCATACAAGGCACCTTTAAGCTACACCCCATTAGATAAAAAACTGGCACAGGATAATAACATACGCCAGCTTGATGCCATGAAAAGGCCGCAAGAGCAGGATTCTACCCAATATAATAATTATGCAAAAGCCGGTATTGGTAGCATGAAAACCACCTTTGGCGAAGCTTACTTTGGCAACGGTAAAGACGAAGCCTTACAGGTTGGTGGTTATGTAAAGCACCTTGCACAATCCGGCAGTTCGCTAAACAAACAGAACGACAGTCGCCAGGAAGTTGGTGTTTTCGGCAAAAGCATCGGTACTGATAATACCCTTACCGGCCGTATCACCTACAAACGCCATCAAACTTATTTTTATGGGCTTGATCAGGATTTAACCCCTCCTCCTGTATTTGAGCCGGCAAAACAAACCTTCAACACCATTGGCGCCGAAGGTGAGATAGCTAAAAATTTCAAAGATGAGGAAAACGCTTTCACTTATGCGGCCAAATTTAACGGCTACATATTTAGCAATGCTTACAGCGCCAAAGAAAGTAACATTGTTTTAAGCGGCTATTTAAACAAAACCGTTAAGCAATTTTATGCGGGTTTAAGTGCGTCGTTAGATCTGGGTTCGCAAAAGGATATCGCCTATTCCAATAACAACAGTATCATTAGGGCCAACCCTTACATCAAGTTCCAGGGCGATAATTATAAAATAGATGCGGGTGTAAACATAGCCAAAGAGTTTGGCATGTCAGATCGTTTTTACATTTTCCCGGCTGCAAAACTGGAGTTACAGGTGGTACCAAAATATGTTCGCTTATTTGCCGAAGCTAAAGGTGATATAAATAAGGCATCCATCAGAGATTATACCGATATCAACCCTTTCCTGGGCGAGAATATCAATCTGATCAACTCTGTAGATAAGCTGGATATCACATTGGGCTTAAAAGGAACACTGGCACCGGGCCTTGGTTTTAAAGCTGCTATTTATCGCAACAGCATAAAAAACCTGCCATTATTTGTAAACAACTTTGCTGCTACAATAAATAAATACCAGGTAATATATGATAATGGCGATGCGCGCGTAAGCGGCTTTAACGGCGAGCTTGATTTTAAAGCAAGCGAAGACGTAAATGTTTACGGCCGTGTTGAAATTAAAGATTATAAAATGGCCAGCGAGGCACAGCCATGGAACCTTCCTAAATTTATCCTTACCGCGGGTACAAGCATCCACGTGAATGATAAAGTTGACATTAACGGTTCATTAATGTTCCGCGGTTCAACTCAGGATCCATTGCAATTAGCCACCAGTACCCCCACTTCCTCTGTTTATACCAATGTTAAATCATTTGCCGACTTAAGCGGCGGGGTTACTTATAAAATAAACAAACAGTTTTCGGTATTTGCGCAGGCAAATAACATACTGAATGCTACCAGCAAAACATGGGTTTACTACCCAAATTACGGGTTTAATATATTTGGTGGCGTAGGCTATGCGTTTTAAGCTTTTTGATGTTTTATAATTATCCGTACTTTTAGCGAATGGATGTAGGCTATTTTATAAGCGAACTGCTGGCGCAACATGGCGACGTAAATGTGCCCGGTTTGGGTTATTTTGCCCGTACGCGCATAAACGGCCACTATAACGAAAAAGAAGGCAAATTATACCCGCCTACTTATAGCGTACAGTTTGATCCGCAAACTATTGAGGATGAAACGCTGGCCCAATATATAGTAGATAAGAAAAATATCTCGCTGGCATCATCCAAGTACTTTACCGAAAAATTCATCACCAATATAAAGTTGCAGGCACAATCTGCCGAGACTCCGTTGGCCGGCCTTGGCTGGTTTTATACAGAAGGTTCGCAGTTGTACTTCCGGCCAAACACCGGTTTGAGTACCGACCCTGATTTTTTTGGTTACCAACCTGTTAACCTGCATAAATTAGGCAGCGCACCTGTGGTAGCTGAACCTGCCGCTACACCTGTAGAAGCTGAATATACAGCTCCGGTAACTGTGCCCCCGCAACCGGAAGTAACCGACGGCTACCGGTTTGAAACCGACGAGGAGCATGAGGCCTACCTGGTTGATCTGGCCCGTAAAAGGAGCAGAAACTCAACCATTACATTTGTGGTACTGGCATTGTTATTTACGGGCCTGGTTGTATACCTGGTAAACAGGTATAATCCATCGGTATTTAACCTGGAAGCCCCAAAACATAAGGTAACCAAAACCGAAGCTGTAATTAATGCAAAGGTGGAACAGCCTGAAGATAGCACGGCCACCGCGAAAGATACAGCTAAAACAAGTGTTAAGCCAGATACTATTTCAACCACTAAAACCACGGTAATTAAAGATACTTTGGCAAAAACACCTGCTACTGCAAACAATAATATCGCAGGGCCACGTTATGAAATATTAGGAGGCTCGTTTGCTACTATTGAAGAAGCCAACAGGGCAATAAAAAATTATAAAACTTTAGGCATAGAGGCAAGGATATTAGAAAATGTGCCGGGCAGGAAACGTAAGGTTACCTTAGGCACTTATGTTACCAGGGCTGAAGCTGTTGCCGCCCAGGAGAAAATTTTAAGTACAAAAAAAGTAAAGGAAGCTGATACTTATATTCAGCCATATAATATTAAATAAAAACAAGAGGCCTTTTAACCAGGGGGCCCGCAATTTACACCACGATTTATATAGACACTATGACGCTATTAATGCAGGTTACAGACACCGCCGCAAAATTAATTGATACCGCGCACCAGGCTACGCAACAGCTGGCAAAAATACCGGAAGAAGAATTACGCTTTGGCGACCTGTTGATAAAAGGTGGTTGGGTAATGGTACCTATTGGTATACTGGCCGTATTAGGGCTTGTTATATTTTTCGAGCGTTTTTTCACCATCCGTAAAGCATCAAAAGATGAATCGCATTTAATGAGCCAGGTACGCAGCAGCATCCACTCAGGCGATCTGCAATCGGCCATTGCTATTTGCCGCAACAGTAACTCGCCGCTGGGCCGTATGCTGCAAAAAGGTTTATTACGTATAGGCCGCCCCATAAAAGATATTGAAGGCGCTATAGAAAACGTAGGCAAGCTGGAAGTATCAAAACTGGAAAAGAATATAGGCATCATTGGTATAGTAGCCGGTATAGCGCCCATGTTTGGTTTCCTGGGTACTATCGCCGGGGTAATCAAGATATTTTATGATATTTCAAAAACCGATAACATCAGCATGGGTGTTATATCGGGTGGTTTATACGTAAAAATGGTAACATCTGCAGCGGGTTTGTTTGTAGGTATCATTGCCTATGTATGCTACCATGTTTTAAATATGATGGTTGATAAAGTTATCCTGAAACTGGAGACCGATGCCATCGAATTTATTGACCTGTTAGAAGAGCCAAGCAAATGAATTTAAGAAAAAGACATAAAGGCGCATCAGCAGAAGTGCATACTTCGGCCATGAACGATATCATGTTCTTCCTGCTTTTGTTCTTCCTTATCGCGTCAACAGTAACCAACCCTAACGTGGTGAAACTGTTGCTTCCAAAATCATCAAGCGGGCAATCGGTATCAAAAAAAACTATTAACGTATCTATTGATAAGAACCTGGTTTATACGATCGATAAAAAACAAGTGCCGGTTGACCAGATACAGCCAACACTGCAAAGCTATAAAAGCCTGGCTACCGAGCTTACAATAGTTTTATACGTAGACCGCACCGTGGCCATACAGGATGTGGTACAGGTAATGGATATAGCACAAAAATTAAATATTAAAATGGTACTGGCAACAGAACCAAAGGGATAAACAGACATACGTATTGAGTATCTGGTATCAAAAAAATTGGTACGGTCTTGATACTTGATACTAACTACTCGATACTAATGGATTACAGGGAAGACAATAATTATCCGAAAGCATTTGCCGCTACCGGTATCATACTGGGCGTGGTAATGGCCTTGTGCTATTTTATTGTTTTTAAGCAACCGCCGCCTCACGAGGAGGGTACCGGAGGCATACTGGTAAATTATGGTACGGTTGATGAAGGTATGGGTAACGACTATATGAGTACCGAAGAACCCTCTGTAGCCGAAAAAGCCAATAACACAAAACCCGATAAGGTAACCCCTGCCCCGCCAACCGAAGAAAAACAGCAGGTGGATAACAGCGACAAAAACGTAGTTACCCAAACCACAGATGATGCGCCTGAAGTTGCTGCAAATACCAAAAAGCCAAGCACCACAGTAGCCACGCAACCCACTACAAAAACGGTTGCAAAGCCTGCTGTTAACCAAAATGCACTTTACAAAGGCAAAACCAATAACGGCACCGGCGAAGGCGACGGAACCGGCAATACCCCTGGCAACCAGGGTAAACCAACAGGCACAACCCTAACCAATAACTATAACGGAACAGGATCTGGTAACGGAGGCAATTTAAACCTAACCCAGCGTAGTTTTGTTAGCCGCCCCACTGTTGACGGAGGCAACCGCTATACCGGCAAAGTGGTGGTTGATATACGGGTTGATAAGGAAGGTAATGTAATACAAGCAACAGCGGGTGCCCGTGGCACTACCATAACAGATGCTGCCCTGCTTCAAAAATGCGAGGATGCGGTAAGAAGATCAAAATTCAACCCTTCAGATACCGCTCCCGAAAATCAAAATGGCACTTTAACATTCGTATTTAAGGTAAATTAAATTGCAGTTTGCAGATATAAGTTTGCCATTTGCATGTATACATTTGCAATGCATATTGCCAACTGCAAACTAAAATGGACTACCAGCAAACGCTCAATTACCTCTACACCCAACTACCTGTTTTTACCCGGGTAGGCGCTTCGGCCTATAAAGAGGACCTTACCAATACCATTGCCCTGCTAAACATATTGGATAATCCCGAGCATAAGTTCAAGAGCATCCATGTAGGCGGCACCAATGGTAAAGGTTCTACATCGCACATGCTGGCCGCTATATTGCAGGTTGCAGGATATAAAACGGGTTTATACACCTCGCCCCATCTTAAAGATTTCCGCGAACGCATCCGTATAAACGGGAAGATGATAGGCGAACAGACTGTTATAGATTTTGTAGCAAAACACCGCCCCAATTTTGAGCAGATCCAACCTTCTTTTTTTGAGATGACCGTTGCCCTGGCTTTTGATGTTTTTGCGAAGGAACAGGTTGATATAGCCATCGTAGAGGTTGGTTTGGGCGGAAGATTAGATTCTACCAATGTAATTAACCCGCTGCTATCCATCATCACCAACATAGGGTGGGACCACATGAATTTACTGGGCGATACGCTACCCAAAATAGCAGGCGAAAAAGCGGGTATTATTAAGCCTTCCATACCGGTCATCATTGGCGAATACCAGCCCGAAGTTGCTGAAGTATTTACCAATAAAGCGCAGCAGGTAAACGCGCCTTTGGTATTTGCATCCGAAGTAAAGTCGGAAGTAGGAAGTCGGGAGTCAGAAGTTGATAGTCTACAGTTCTTAACACTCACCGTTCCAGCCACAGACTCAAGACTTAAAACTTACAACTTAAGGCTCGACCTGCCCGGCACCTATCAGCTCAATAATGTACGAACAGTTTTAACTGCTGTTGACGAATTACGCAAGCAAGATTTTGTTATTACCGATGAGCATATCATCACGGCGCTAAAACAAGTTAAAACTCTAACCGGTCTGCACGGCCGCTGGGAGGTGATCAATAACCAGCCACTCACCATTTGCGATACGGGCCATAACCCCGAAGGCATCACAGAAGTACTGAAGAATATTGCCAACGTTAAATACGAGCATTTGCATTTTGTAATAGGCATGGTGAATGATAAGGATATCAGCAAGGTATTGGCCATGCTGCCAACCCATGCTACCTACTACTTCTGCCGCCCCGATATCCCCCGCGGATTGGAAGCAGAAAGCATCAAACAGCAAGCAGCAAGTTTCGGCTTACATGGCGAGACTTATCCATCCGTTAAGGCAGCACTAATGGCCGCACAAGAAGCAGCTACCGATAAAGACCTGGTTTTTGCAGGCGGGAGTACGTTTGTGGTGGCAGAGGTGGTGTAAGAAAAGATTCCGCCGTGTCATTGCTGTAAAGGTCAAGTAATTCGATAACAGAATTAGCTTTAACAAATAAAGCTAAAGTTATGCGAAACATTAACAATGACCTGACCTTAAAGCGCAACTATCTGAACAAGT
>NZ_JACWMW010000009.1 GCF_014773275.1 Mucilaginibacter rigui
ATCAACGGTAAAAAACCTATCGATATGGTCTCCCTTACAACAAATAAAAATACCTAATTCTGTTACCGAATTACTAAACCCTTACAATTGCGAGGAGCGTAGCGACGCGGCAATCTCTTTAGGACAATTGTACACCTTGTTTGAAGGATTTGCTCAAGAGATTGCTTCGTACCTCGCAATGACGCGCGGAGAAGGGGATGCGCGGGTTGTAAACAAAAGAGACGCGAAGTATCGCGTCTCTACAGTTATCTCGCGTCTCTACAGTTATCTATTTTACAGTGTAGGTTGCCTTATTAACCCCAACACCGGTTATTTTTAATGATTTCCAGTTAGCTGGCAGCTTGCTTTTTATTTGTATGATGCCTGTCGGGGTAATATCCAGCCCGCCGAAACCCATCAGCATGGCCTGGATTATGCCGCCCGCCCCTGTAGCAAAGTAAGGGTTGGTACCACCCTTAGTCTCGGCGATCACCCTAAATGGGGGGTTCAGGTTTGGCTCGTAGGCTTCTTTAAACCAGTGGTAAGCTTTCTGCCCATCGCCAAGGCGGGCGTAAAGTAAGGCAAATACGCCATGTGTCATGGCCGGGGTACCTTCATTAGGCACACGGGTTTCGTAATACTCCAGGTCTTTTTTTATTTGCGCCGGGTCGGTTATGGTTTTTAGCGGATAGGCCAGCAGGTTAACATCCGCTTGTTTAATGCCCTCCCCTTTGTACTGTGCATGCTCCTGTGTTACACCATTAGCCATTTTAAGGATGGGAATATTATTGGCCACATTTACCCAATCACTATCCGCCTGCATGCCCAATATTTTGGCGGCAGCGGTGGCATTCATCAGGTTAGCCTGTGCGGCAGCATTTGTAAAAGCGTTATTGTCGATATTCTCCGCCCATTCATCGGCAGCAACTACATTCTTGATATCGTAATGCCCGGGGCCGTTACGCTCTACCCGGCTCGCCCAAAAATCGGCAGTGGCTGATAGGATTGGCCAGCCTTTATCGCGCAGCCATTGTTTATCCTGCGTAACGCAGTAATAAGCCCATGCGGCATTGGCCACGTCGGCGCTTATATGGTGTTCAAACGGGCCGCTTAGTGCCCATACGGGCGTTTCCTCCACCCCGCTATCGGCGCTCTCCCACGGGTACATGGCGCCTTTATAACCGTGCGAAAAAGCATTTTTACGGGCGTTCTCTAATCTCTCAAATCTATATTCCACCATCGACCGGGCAATCTCCGGGTGCATCACCAGCATGGCCGGGAACATCCACAGGTCGGTATCCCAAAATACGTGGCCATTGTAGCCTAATCCCGATAAACCCATGGGCGATGGCGATAAGGCAGTACCTGCACGCGAGAATGAATACAGATGGTAAAGCATACTGTGTACATCCTGTTGTGCCTGCGCATCTCCATCTATCTGTATGTCGCTTTTCCACAGTTCGTCCCATGCTTTGTTGTGGAACTGGATCAGCCTGTCGCGGCCCTCCAGTTTTGCAAAAATAGTAAGGCGCTCGGCTTCATTCAAAGGATCGGCATGATGTGCCGATGTGATGGACGAACCGGTAACCCCGTATTTGTACGTTTGCCCAGCTGCAATAGCACGACTAAATTTCATCAGGTGCATGTTGTTGTCCCACATTTCGTGAATAACGCGCGGTTCTTTACCATGCTCTTCATTAAACAAAAACGATGTTGATGCGCAAAGCTGCAATTTACCGGTCGGGCTTTTAGCAGTTGAGGTTAGCAGGCTGATAGTTACATGCGGCCTGTCAATCTCATTATAATAATTTTGAACCTCCTTTAAAGCATCGGGCGCTTCCATAACGCTGGCTGCCGTTACATTAATGGCCTTTTTAGCTGTAACAGCTACGTCCATCAATACCGTAAAAGGCAGCTGGCGCAGCGAGTAATAAGTGTATTTGATGCTTGCCTTATCGCCATAATCAAACGAGGTGGTAAAGGCGGCGTGTTGCATATCAAGCTCCTGCTTAAAGTTGCTTACCATTTTGGCGTCGATACGTTTACCGTCAACCTCCAGGTACATATTAAGCAGGTTAAAACTGTTCAAAAAATTGCTTACACGGCCGCGGCCATACAGGTCATAAGCGCCTGCAAGTACCACATTTTTTACTTTGAACGGCTCGGGCGATGATACGATGCCTATCATCCCGTTGGCGGCGGTAATGCCATAGTAATTATTCGGGTCTATCTTATCGGCTTTTATAACCCACGGGCTTTGTGCCGATGCGACTTTGGCAACAACCAGGCTTATCAATAAAATAATTGATACTATTCTTCTCCTATAAAGCACCATTACTTTAATTTTAATTTTAGTTTTTGGTTTACCAAATCACCAATTTCGCGACCTTTCTCGTTGCCAATATCACAGGCTATTTTATAATGAATCCCACCATATACACGCGATATGGCAGCCTCTTCTGCCGCAGCCCTAAATGATTTAAATGAACGTGGGGGTATACCAAATTCCGTTTCCGACGAATCGGTGTAGGCTATATTATCGCCAAAATTTTTGGTTAAAGTTTCGGCGGCGGCGGCAGATATTACGGCGTGCCCGCTAATATATTCGGGGAATGGCGGCGTCTGGATGATGGGCTTCCAATCAGGATCAATCAGTTTATTTATAACAGTTTCTGGTCGTACACTATTTGCTTTGTATTTCACATACCAGCAGTTTATAAATGCGTCAAACAACGCTATTGATGCTTCGGTATAAGCCGCAACAGATGAATTAAAATCAAACTTACGTAGTTTTGTACCTATCCCTGTTATATTCATCCAGTGCCCGGCCGGACCAAATTTTTTGGTAGCAAACATAGCGTGGCCTATTACATTCATTTTAAAAGCATTATCATCCCAAAAATTAGCCATATGTTTTTGATCGGGTGTAAGGCTGCCAACCATGGATTTAACCTGCATTACGTTTTTATAAAACACACTGTTCTTATCAGTCATATTGTATGCAGGCGGCTCGGGCGCAGAAATTTGCGATGCTGAATCTAATACCATAGTGCGGATCTCGCCCCAATGCGGTTCAAGCGCCTGGGCATACATAGGTGGTGTGGGGATCCAGCGGCCATCCTTACGCACAACAGTATATTTGCTTGCCGAGCGTGTTTGCGCATAATTGTCTTTTTTACTCCATTTCATGATATGTTTGGCAACACTATCCGAGTAAGCGACCGAGTTTTTAAAAACATCCGAAGGCATGCCGGCATCTTTGGCTTTTTGCTTTAACTCGTCGACATAAACAGACATACTACCTTCCGGGAAGGTAACGGCGTTTCCCACAAAGCAAAATGAAAGCAATGATGCAAACTGAAAATCTATCTCTTTACCTTTCTCCGGCTGCGGTGTTTTTGGCAGATGCTTTATTTGCCCGGCTAATGAGCGGTAATGTGTTGGATCGCCGGCGGCAACTACTTCGTATGCAGCAATGTTTGCGTATACATAATTACGGGATGCAATAACCGGAGGGAAATTATTTTCGAGAACAATATCATTCAGTTTTTTTACAGTAATACGGTAAAGTTCGGGATCGTGGGTAACCTTTTGGTAGTCGGCTTTTTTACAAGATACAAATACAAAAACTACACCTGTAATTAAAAACAAGAAACGTTTCATAACAGCTTATTGGATTTAGAAAAAAGATGGCTTGCACCATCAAACTTATATTGGTTTTTTGTGAGATTACGGGCTAATATAAGGTTTTTTAGCTAATAGATGAGCACCATAAATTGTTTGATTTTACCCGGGTTAAATAAGTATTTTTATCATTCAAAAAAGGCAAAAATATTAGTTTTGCCTTGCTCTAAAATGTTACCGTATTTGTATGAAAAAACCTGTGTTATTAATTTTTGGTATCCTTCTTTTAGCCTTCATCAGTATCTACTTTATTATCCCCCAAAAAATACAGGCAACCCGTGTGGTTGAGATAGATGCTACGGATATAAACATATCTAAATTCCTTGTTAACAAAATGCCATGGGCCAAATGGTGGCCAGGCAAACAAGTAGCTACCGACAGCTCATTATACACCTATAAAAATATCAGTTTTACCTTGCAGGAAAACACCAACAGCGAGATGCATGCGCTTATCAGGCAAGATGACATTGAACTAAAAAGTATACTAACTTATGCCACAACAGGCGAGGGTATGTGTGAGGTTACCTGGTTTGCCGAAAAACAAAGCAGCCTTAACCCCTTTGAGCGCGTGGCCGAATACTTTAAAATTAAACGGATAGCTCAGGACCTGGACGTAGTGTTAGCAGATTTTAAAAAATTTATGCAGGCAGATGTAAATGTGTACGGTATGAATTTCACGATAACAAAAATACAACACCCTATTGTACTCGCCACTACCTTAAATACGAATGACTACCCCCCCACCGAACTTATTTATAGTAAAGTGGCTGAGTTAAGAAAACAGATCCGCGCGAAAAATGCCATGGCTGTTGATTCGCCCATGATGAATGTGCACGCTGTTGAGACTGGTGGCTACATGGTAACAGTGGCCGTCCCCATCAACACCATAATTGAGCCTGGCAAAAATGCAATGATAAATAAGCTGGTAAAGAATGCAAATGCTTTAGAAACGCAGGTTAAAGGTGGTAAAAACACTATTTTAAATGCTTTTACGCAACTTAAAAACTACCAAAAAGCCCACCGATTAATATCACCGGCAATGCCATTTGAATCGTTAGTTACTAACAGGCTCGCCGAAAAGGATACCGCTAAGTGGGTCACTAAAATTTACTGCCCGGTTTTTTGATAGTGCTTACTTAGTTAACAATATCAACTTACCATCGTATGTAGTAACCACATAGCTTGTACCAGTAGCTGTTTTATATGGGTAAAGGTGGGTTATCTCCTGTGAGTTAAGCATAGCATTTAGCCAGTACTCGGGCATGGTAAATTGTTTTGTAGCCTCATCATAATGCGTGGTTACCAGGCCTAATGCATCGTACTTGCCCTCGTAAGGCACAACACCCCAAAAGTTACCATTCAATAAAACATCGCCTTGCTTATTGTTAAGCGGTGTGATAGAACGGATTGGCGCCTGTTGAAAAAGGTATGGCAGCTCTGTTATTTTTTTGGCGTTTAAAACATCACTCACAAAAACACTTCTAAACTGTTTGGCTTCTAAGCGGCCACTATCGCGTAATTTATCTTTAAAGATCTCGGCAGTGGTTTTATCGGCCATTTTCTGGTAGCTCAAAAATTCCTTTTTTAGGGATGGCAATTCCTGCTCCAGATCGTTCTTAGGGCGAAACGGGTAGTATTTTTCTTTAAAGAAATAAGATACTATCAAGTCGTTTTTACCATCGTTATCTACATCATTATTGTAGGCATAAAGCGGCTGGGTAGCTGTTACATTATACTTATTGTTTTCGCCCCAGTTACCGGCTATAAGATCTGCCTTGCCGTCACCATCTGCATCTGTAATAATGGCCGATTGCCACCAACCCGTTTCTTTATCAAGCAGGGCCGATGAGAACTTCGCAAGTTTTTTGTTCTTGTTCAGGAATATCTGCACCGGCTGCCATTCGGCGCTGATAATAATATCTTCTTTCCCGTTGTGATCAATATCCGCTGTTGAAATATTTGTTACATAACGGATGCTTGTTAAATCTGCATATTGGTTTGCGGGGGCAGCGGCAAAACCGTCGTTACCCTTATTCAGCAATATTACAGATGATGCGGGTTTGGTGTAATCAGTAAAGTTTACACTGCTGCTAAAAAACAGGTCTTTAAGGCCATCGCCATCAAAATCATATACCAGTATTTTTGATGTTAAAGTACCCACCACCGGTAATGCTTTGTACTCAAACTTGTAATTGCCTTTGTTTATATACAGCCGTAGCTGTGTGATTTTCCCGGCTTCAATAAAGGGGTGACTGGCACTCAGTACAACCAGGTCGGGCAGTCCATCATTATTTACATCTACCCATTGGGCTTCGGTATCTGAACGATCTTTAAACGGGCCGAAGGCATCAACAGTTACTTTGGTAAATTTACCATCCTTGCTGCCGGCTAAAATATACTTTTCTTCACCTGCTATCCCACCCACATAAATATCTTCCATTCCATCATTGTTTACATCGGCAACGGCAATAGCCGGTGTATGTGGCAAATAGGTATGCGGCAACAAGTTATAATAGTTAAAGTCGGGGGTTTCAAACGGCTGCATGTTGGCTAAAACAGTTGCTTTAACATCTACAGCAGTAAATTCCTTTTTATTACTGATGTAATTACCCACCAGGGCCTGTACATCGGTGATGGTTTGGGTTTTAGCCTTATCATAAGTGATAACAGTCTTCCTATTCAGGCTGAAATCTTTTATCAGCTGATAGGAGTTATCGGGCCAAATCACCATCAGGTCCACCGGTTTATCGCCCGGTAAAAAAGTAAACAGCAGGTTATTTCCCTGTGTACTTTCATAAGCAGTGCTGGTTTGGATCTCCTGATGATCTACCTGTTTGGTAGACCGCAGGAAGAATTTGGTACCGATACCATCCAGATTAGCTTTAGTGTACTTAACACTTAATTTCAGGAACGATGGTTTATTGTCCTTATGATTTTCCATCGTCATGTTTTTATAGACGAAGGCCGGGGCATCCATATTATTGGTAACCAGTTCCAGGTCGCCATCATTATCCAGATCCACCGCTACCGAACCTGCCGAGATAGACGGATCACGCATATCGTTACCTGCCGATACATCACTAAACTTTAGCTGAGCATCGCCATGGTAAAGGTAATTGTGCACATCGCCATCGGGCATCAGGTTAATTTTTTCCTTATCGAAAAAACGGCTGGTTTTAAAATCTTTTATCACGTTAGGGTCGCCCAGGTATTTCAGGTAATCCATATCGTTAAGGCGTTTTTTGATGCCATTTGAAAAGAACATATCCTTCCGGCCATCCATGTCAAAATCCTGCACCAGCGGCGACCATGTCCAGTCTGTTGCCGAAACGCCTGAATACAAACTGATATCTACAAACTTTTTACCGTTTCCCACATTTAATTGCAGGCTGTTTTTTGAATACTGGTAATAATACCCCGCGTTTACTTCCTGGTTGTAAATATCAAGCGGTTCATCATTTATGGTTGATTTTAGCGCCTTCATTTCTTCGGGCAGCATATCGGTGCTTATCACATCCAGGTGCCCGTCTTTATTCACGTCTGTAAGCGTGTTCCCCATAGAGAAAAGGCTGGTATGCCCGAAAGCGCTCTTCAACTCTTCTTTAAATGTGCCGTTACGCTGGTTCAGGTAATAATAATCCTGCTCAAAAAAATCGTTGCTTACGTAAATATCGTCCCAGCCATCATTATTAAGATCGCCAACACTTACGCCAAGTCCATAACCTATCGGCGCCGAATAAATGCCCGAGTTTGCGGTTACATCAACAAATTTGTTGTTATCATTCCTGAACAGGTGATCGCCGGCATCATGGCTGGTTTTAAAGCGCAGGGTAGAGTCGCCGTAGGTATCATTACTATGAACAGATGAGGTTAGCAGGAACATATCCAGGTCGCCATCTTTATCATAATCTAAAAAAGATGCCTGGGTGGAGAAGCCCGCAAAATCTAACCCATATTTGGCTGCTGATTCTGTAAACGTCAGATCGCCATTGTTGATATACAGCTGATTTTTGCCTTTAAACCCCTTGTAGCCCGATACCACACAAACGTATATATCCTTGTAACCATCACCATTTATATCCACAACCGTTACCCCGGTTTTCCAGTTGCCGGTACCGGCAACGCCTGCTTTGGCGGTAATATCTTCAAATTTAAGCCCCCCTTTATTGAGATAAAGTTTATTAGGACCCTGGTTTGATACAAAGTAGATATCTTCCAGCCCATCGTTATTAAAATCGGCCGATGCCACTCCTGCACCATTATAGAAGTACAGGTAATCTAATATATTAACCGAGTCTGAAACTACATTTTTGTTTACAAAATTGATACTGGTCTCATCGGCAGATAGCAGCTTAAAAATACCATCGCCACGTTTTTTTGTATGGCATGATATGTACACGGCAATACCCGCCAGTATTACACAGCAAAAAAATATAATTTGTTTATATGGCTTAGCTTTGGGCTTAACTGGTTTAGCTTTTGGCATATTGTCCTTAACGTAATTTATAAGCTTTAAGCTTATCGTCGTTTATTCCGAATAAATAGTATTTCTCTCCCTGGCTGTTTTTCATCATTAATGAAGAGCGTACCTGCCCGTTAAGTTTAATGCCACTTTTGGCTGGCGAAATATAAACAAATCCGTTTTTAGTGTACTTATAAATTTGCCCATAACTTGCATCTAAGCGGCCAACCTCGGGCTTAAACCCGTAAAAATTACCACCAAGTATAATGGATGGTGTACCGCTGTTATCAATGTCATCGCACAAAATAGTGCCTATGTTTGATAGCTGCGCATTGTAAGGCAATGCTTTACATGTAAATTTACCCTTGCCATTATTTATAAATACCGCCGAAGCGAGGTAGTTCATTTCATGCTCCTCGGCACCTTCTAACATTTTATCGTTAAAGACCTCGTTAAAGGGTTTACCTGCGTAATCTTTATATTTTAGGTATTGCTTTTTGAGGACAGGCATCTGCCCTACCAGATCGGGCTTCATATGAAACACGTAGGCTGTGCCCTGCCTGTAAATAGATGTTACGCATTCTTTGGTACCGTTACCGTCAAAATCTTTCACGTAAATTTTCATCGGCTCGGCAGCGGATGCTTTAAACTTTGAATTAAGGCCGAGGTTACCGGCTATTACATCCAGTTTACCATCGTTATTAATATCGGCAATTTGCAGGCTGCCCCACCATCCTTTGTAGTTATCAAGCTGCGTATCCTGTGTAAACACCCCTTTATTGTTCATGTATATTTTTATGCCCATCCAGTTGCCTGCTATTACCAGGTCGGGATAACCGTTGTTATCAATATCGGCCCATTGCGCTGCCGTAACCATTCCCGGTTTTACATCCGCGCCAAATACCCGTTTGCTTACATCGGTAAAGTTGCCCTTGCCATCATTATGCAATACGTATGAGTTTGGTGATGCACCATAATTACCGGGCACACTGCGCCCGCCAATAAACAGGTCAAGGTGGCCATCTTTATCATAATCGCAGGCGGTAATTACTGATGCGTTTACTGCTACCTGTATAGTCTTTTGCGCGTTACGATGCAGGTTACCTTTCCCGTCGTTTTCATAAAAGCGCGGATAATATATGTTTGTGCCGGCCTCGTCTGCGTTACCGCCTACGCCAATTATCAGATCTTCGTCGCCATCGCCATCAAAATCGCCAAATACAGCACCTGCGTTTTCCAGGTAGCTTTGCTTGCCCAGGTCATCCGGGATGTTTTGTTTAAACCTGCCATTTTTTTGCTGCACGTATATAGCCGCCGGACTATCTTTTGATGCGCCGAAATAAAAGTCGGTCAACCCATCTTTATTAATATCACCTTTTGCCATATAAGGGTTTTCGGTTGATAGCATTTGCAGCATCAGGCGCTCGTTATCAAAATCAATAAAACCGTCTTCGGTATGCTTGGGCACCGAATCAAATAAGGTTTTCTCTGCCTCTACAAATAAAGTTTTTACCTGTGGTTTTGCAAAATTGTACTGCAATCTTGCATCGGCAATTTTGTAGGTATAAACTTTATTGGGCTGTACATTTTTAGCAACCTGGTATTTACCGCCCGGCCATATTACCATTACAGAATCTATCTGTTTAACTTTACCTAAACCTATTGTAATAAGATTTGGCGGCGTGCTGCTTTCAAAACCACGTGTTGGCTGGTGGTATTGCAGTATTGATGAGTTATTTGAGAAAACTTTTATAGTAGCGCCAATACCAAAGCGGTTAAAACCCTCGCCCTGCAATTTTAGCTGAATGTAATTATTGTGCAGTTTCTCTGCATTATTTTTATAAATGAACAGTGGCATGTTCACGTTATTTACCACCAGATCGTTATCTCCGTCACCATCCAGGTCGCCGTAGGCCGCGCCATTGCTGAACGATAACTGATCGAGCCCGTACTCATGCGCTTTGTTGGTAAAGGTAAGGTCGCCATTATTTTTATAAGCATAGCTACTTACCGGTGTAGATACCATTTTATCGGCAAAGTTTTTATAGTCGAATTTCTTCTTCTCGGCAATCTTATCCATGTTTTCCCGGTTGCCCAAAAACTCGATGTAATCCTGGTCGGTAAGGTCTTTATAGATCCCGTTAGATACAAATATATCTTTCCAGCCATCGTTGTCCATATCAAAGAACAGGGCGCCCCAGCTCCAGTCTGTAGCACTAACACCTGCATTAAATGCAATTTCAGAGAAGGTGCCGTCGCCGTTATTTAGTTGAAGGCAATTTTGCATAAACTGATTGTAGTAACCATCGTGCTGCTTAAGCTTGATCACATCGAACGACTCGAACGAGGTGATCTGTTTCATCCGCTTATCGCTCTCGGGCAGCATCTCAGTTGTGAAGATATCCAGGTTACCGTCATTATTGATATCAGCAATATCCGAACCCATCGATGCCAGGCTCAGATGGCCGGCCTCCGACTGGATGTCTTCCTTAAAGGTGCCGTTATGCTGATTGATGTACAGGTAGTCGCGTTCAAAAAAATCATTTGATACGTAAATATCCGGGTAGCCATCATTATTAATATCAGCTACTGATACACCTAAACCAAAGCCAATATCGCTCGAGAATATCCCGGCTTCTTTAGTAATATTAGTAAAATGCCCACCATCGTTACGGTACAGCCGGGCACCGCCCAATGGGTCGAACACTGCACGCAGGTTCTGGTTAAAATCAAATGAACCAATAGGCCTGAATGAGTTGTTCAGTATAAAACAATCCAGATCTCCGTCGTTATCCATATCAAAAAAAATCGACTGTGTAGACAGGCCGTTATCTACCAGCCCATACTTTTCGGCTTCTTCTTTAAAAGTCCCATTGTGCTGGTTTATAAAAAGCTCATTCCCCTTTTTATCAATTATATTACCACTATGGCAAACATAAATATCGAGCCAGCCATCGCCGTTTATATCAACCATGGTAGCGCCGGTGCTCCAGTATTTGGTTCCTTTTACGCCAGCTTTGTCGGTTACGTCATCAAACTTCCAATTCCCCTTGTTAATATATAATTTATTGCTACCCTGGTTTGATGTGAGGTAAATATCATTCAACCCATCGTTATTCACATCGCCAATGGCAACGCCACCGCCGTTATAGTAATTACGAAAAGTAAATACGTTGGTTTGGTTTTTATCAACAAGTTGGTTGATAAAATTTATGCCCAGATCATCATTGGATTGTAGTGAAAAAAGAGGGTTCTTCACATCACTTTTATGACAGGATGATAAAGCAATAAAAACAACGATCAGGGAGAAAAGGGTGCTTTTTTTTAACATCACGATGATTACAAAAAACAAACGTAGCGAATTACTCCGCTACGTTTAAAAAATCAAATCAAATATAACTAATTGTAAACTGGTATCAATTAATAACCCGGGTTTTGTTTCAGGTTAGGGTTAGTATCAATAGCACGTTGCGGAATTGGATATAACGTACGTGTTTTATCGGTTTGTGCAGGGCGTTGGTCTACCGGATCGTTAAACTTACCGAAACGGATCAGGTCATTCCTTCTCCAGCCTTCCCAGTATAGTTCCCGGCCACGTTCAGCAAGCATGTCTGCTTCAGTAACGGCAGCTAATGCAGTTGCACCACGAGGCGTACGGATAGAGTTAACAAGGCCTAAAACTGTTGCACCGTTAGGATCGGTACCACCACGCATTATGGCTTCTGCTTTCTCTAACACCACATCAGCATAACGTAAAAATATGTAATCGTTATCCTCACCACTATCAGTAATGGTACCATCAGCATTTGGATGCGGGAAATATTTAAACACGCGTATACCTTGAGCTTCTGTAGAATAATTTAAGCTTACTTCTCTTGTAAAAATAAGCGGTTTACCACTACGCTGTGTTAAAGCTTTATTGTTAGGGCCATATTGTTGGCCAACTGCAAAACCTGCCCTTAAACCAACTTTATCAGTTAAGCCAGGGTATGCAACGCCTTTACGCTCATCGCCATCCTGGAATGAATCATAAAAGTCTGCAAGTGTGGTAAAGCCATTCCAACCATCTGGTGTTTGGTTATAATGCAAGCCCATTTTCCAACGGTTTTTAGCAGATCCCGGAACGTTTGTAGGTGTATTGTAGATACCAAAAATATTACCGTGAGATTTTTCTGAGTTATCCCATGCAAAGTCCTGGAAATATTTCCCGGTTGGCTCAAGTGTGTAACCTGCCGCTTCAATTTTGTTGGCATATTCAATAACCTTATCCATATCTGCCTTAGCAAACGTAAAAGGGCCACCAACAGTTGCTGATGTATATACCGCTTTGTTAAGGTATATTTTTGCTAATAACGCCTGAGCTGCAGCCTTACTTGCTTTACCTACGTTAGGTGCTGTACCCAAATTAGCTTCGGCAAACTCCAGATCTTTAATAATGAAAGCTGTAGCATCGGCACGGTTATAAACAATTGGGATAGATGAGTTTGGCGCATTCGGATCACGGAATGGTGCCTGGCCATATAAATCCACAACCTGAAACATAAAGTAAGCGCGTAAGAAACTTGCTTCTGCTTTAATCTGAGTGTCGGTTGCACGGGTTATAACCTGTGTAGCACGGAAAACACCAATATTTAACTGGTCCCAGGTATCGTTAACCTGGTTGTGAGATGCATTCCATGTATGGGTATGCAGCTTACGCCATGTACCAAAATCTCCCCAGTCGGTACCGCGTGTCGGGCCCATCATCTCATCGGTAGAGTGTTCTTGTAATGCATAAGTATTTGCCTGATCGGCTTGTCCGTTTAACTGAGCATAAACCCCGTTAAGATCAGAAGCTGAAGCAGCACCTCCCTGATCTACAGAAACTGTTCCGTATGTTTTTTCATCGAGTTTAGCACAACCTGCAGCGGATAGAAGAACGATACTGCAAATTGCTACTTTTAATGTTATTTTTTTCATACTAATATTTTTTTTAGAAACTTGCATTTAAACCTAATGTGAATGTACGCGCGCTTGGATAAGCTGTGTAATCTATACCCCTTGAAGGCACGCCATTTCTTTCTTTATTTGTGTTAATTTCCGGATCAAGACCACTGTAACCAGTTATCAGGAATATGTTTTGACCTGTAAATGATACACGCAATGTTTTAAACACGCTGTTTTTAACCGGGAAGGTATATCCTAAATTGGCGTTGCTTAACCTTAGGAAATCGCCTTTTTCTAAGAAACGGGTTGATACCTCACCAGAGTTAAGCGGGTTTTCATTAGTTGCTGCAATTGCTTTAGTTACGTTACGACCGCTCACTAAGTTTCCTTTGTAGAAAAACGCATTCGCGGTGTTGTTGTAAATATAAAAACCAGTAGCTCCATTCAGGAAAAAGCTTAAGCTCCAGTTTTTGTAAGTAAAGTTGTTGGTTAAACCTGCTGTAAAGGTTGGAAGCGGGCTGCCTTGTTTTGATGAAACGTCAATACCTTGTGGATACCTGCCAAAACCATTTATATCAAGCCCTGTGTAGTTTGGCAAATCAAAGCTATATAGTGGATAACCATTACCAAAGAACTGAGAATATGCACCAGATAGGCCCTGGCCATCAATATTACCGGTTATTACGTTACGGTTACCAAAGTTTTCAACCCTGTTTTTAATAAAGGTCATGTTGTAAGCAATATCCCAGGTAAAGCCTTCACCCTGTATTGCTGCAAAGTTTAAACCGATCTCAAAACCAGTGTTTCTAACATTACCCGGTAAATTTACCCAGTACCTGTTAAACGCAGCCGGTTGTGCCAAATCCTGCAGGAATAATAAATCTGCTTGTGATTTGTTAAAGTAATCAACAGTACCGCTTAAACGCCCGTGCAGTATAGAGAAGTCTATCCCTGCGCCATAAGCCGTTTGTGTTTCCCATTTCAGATCGGGGTTAGCAGCATTTAAAGCAGAACTTGCAGTTTGTAAATAGTTAAGTTGCTTTAAGGCCTTTGATGCATATGATGGGTAATCCTGGTTACCTGTTTTACCGTAGTTTAACCTTAGGCTTAAATCATCAAATATGGCTTTTGGTGCAAAACTTTCGTTGCTAATGCGCCATTTAACAGCTAATGCAGGGAAGTTTGCATATTGGTGATTTTCACCAAACTTTGAAGAACCGTCTCTCCTTAATGTAGCCGTTACAATATAACGGTCCATGTAAGAGTAGTTAACACGTGCAAAGTATGATTGTAATTGAGAACTGCTGCTATCTATACCGTTACGGTTACTAAAATCATATGGCATATGATTTTTAAACTCGTCGTAATTTTTTACAAACTGTCCAACTACCGGTGTCCCCCAACCTATATTGGCACGGTTGAAGTTTTTAAAGTTTTGGTATGAGTAACCAACCAATGCGCTTAAAGAGCTATTATTTTTCCACTTTTTTTCGTAGTTTAAAGTATGCTCTGTAGTAAGGTTGGTTATTTCGTTATGGATTAAAATACCACGGCCATTACCTGTTGCCGATGGGACTTTAAAATCGCCTATGTTTGTTTCATCAGTAAAACCAACAATAGTAGGGTCATAAAAAGTTTTTCTTTGTCCTCTTGATATATCAGCACCAAAGTTACCTTTGTATGATAAGCCTTCAAATAGCCTAACAGTCATGGTTAAGTTATTCAAAAACCTGTTGATATTATCACGGTCATCAATTTGGTTTAGCATTGATACCGGATTTCTGAAGGTATTACCTTTAGGAAAACCATTCTCATAGCCATTTAAAGAAAAGTACCTGCCCTGGCTATCAAATACAGGTATTGTTGGGTTGGTTTGTATTGCGGCACCAATTAAGCTACCGTTAAAACCTGCATTGTTTGTAATAGGTGCAAACTGATCCTTTACGTTTGAGTATAATGTTTGTAAATCAAATCTTAACCTTTCGCCCAGGAATGATTGTGATGCGTTTACACGTGCAGTTAACCTTTTCAGGTTGGTGCTTTTAACGATACCTTGCTGATCATCGTACCCTAAAGAGGCGCGATAGTTACCTGTATTGCTTGCCCCGCCAAAAGCCAGGTTATAGTTTTGCGATACAGCTGTACGCAAAATTTCTTTTTGCCAATCAGTATTTGAACCGTAATCTATACCACCATCAGATACAGGGCCTGCGTTTGATCCAACGCTCTGTACGCCTCTTAAGAAAGCCTGTGGATCTAACAGATCATAGGTTTTAGCGGCATTAGCGATACTTGTGCTGGCACCAAATTGTATGCCCTGGCCTTTGCGGCCTTTACGCGTAGTAATTAAGATTACACCGTTAGCACCACGTGAACCATATATAGCAGATGCAGATGCATCTTTTAATACCGAAATATTCTCGATATCTGCAGGGTTAATAAATGCCAATGGGTTACGTGCCGATGAACCACCCGCGCCGCTATCAAAACCACCTGATGTACCACCGTTATCTAAAGGCACACCATCCACTACGTATAGAGGGCTTGAACCTGAACGGATTGAACTGGCACCACGAATGTTTATGGAAGCACCTGCGCCGGGCTCGCCACTTGCTGGTGTTACCTGCACACCGGCTATCCTACCTTGTAATAACTGCTCGGGGGTTGCAATAACACCCTTGTTAAAGTCCTTAGGACTTAAAGATGCTACAGAACCCGTTGCATCTTTTACTCTTTGTGAACCATAACCAATAACTACAACCTCGTTTAATGCTGTGCTGGCCGATTCCAGACTTACGCTAAGTGATGATTGAGCACCAATGGTTACAGCCTGGTTTTTGTACCCGATGTAAGAGAAGTTTAAAGTTGTGGTGTTTGCCGGAACGGAAAGCCTGAAGGTACCGTCAACGCTTGTTAGTGTGCCTAAACCGCCGGTTGCGCCTACAGATACACCGATAAGCGGAGAACCGTCCTTTTTGTCTGTTACTTTACCTGTTATAACTTTGTTTTGTGCCAGGGCTGGCTGAACAAAGAAACAGGTTAAAGCAAAAAAACATAATGTGAGTAAGTGTTTAAATTGCATAGTTTGTGGTTTAATTAATAATTGGTTATATAATTTTTAGTACATGGTTTGCTTTTCATCATAAAAGAAGTTTCACAGGCAAAAACCGGCAAATCAATTTTTATAGCGTCGTGAGATAATATCGCCCGACAAAAAACTTCAGTAAAATTGGTACAGTTTATATTGGTTTATAATTGTGCTATTTAAAGCTTAGGGCTTAATTTCAATAAGCTTATCACTTATTAAAACATTCTATCCCTATACAAAGATGTGTGTCCTGAGCCTTATTCCCTACTACTTTATGTTAATTGCAAAAAAATATAAACTTTATAACGATTAAATAATTGAAAGTCAAATAGTTAATTAATAAAAATGATTTAAAAATATAACAATTTTTAACGCTTTTTAAGTCATTTTCTGCTAAAAAAGTATCCTGTATAGTTTTTAAAGTATCACAAATGATACAATCTGACTAAGCGTTTATTCAATTATATCAACAGCCTTAATGTCCATAATACACTGTTCAAATTGTTCGGGATTTTTTGACTTTGCTTTAACGCGCATTTTGTAAACATAAATGGTATTTACAGAGTATTCTAAAATTTTGGCGATGGTTTCGTTATCATCTATCCCCATACGTATTAGAGCGAAAATACGAAGATCGGTATTCAGTACTTCATCCTCATGCGGCCATATCTGGTCTTTCTCATCAAACTGCGAATTGAACACAGAAATAAAGTTGGGGAATATCTTAAGGAAGATGTGGTCAAAACTATAATACAGCGCCTCCCGTTCTTTTTTTATATTTATATCATTAACAATCAGCCTGATATCGTCATACTTCTTTATAGACAACTTGGTATCGATAGACATTTTCAGCTTCTCGAGCTTGAGTATATAGCCGGATATGATTTTAAAAAACTGCCCGATATACTCTTCCTTTATATGTGCATCCTCACCTAACTTATGATTGATGTCCTTTAGCTGGATGTTTTGGTCTTCTATAATGCGTTCTTTATGCTTAAGCTTACCTAACTGCTTGTATATCATTATCAAAAACAAAATAACCAGCGATGCCAGGGCCGTAATGGCAAGCAGGTACTTTAGTATGGTTTGTTTTTCTTCCTCCGAGTGGTTTAACTCTTCGGCGGCTACCAGGGGTAAAATGGCGCCTATTTGTATTTTACGCTGCCTTGCCCCATAAAAATCCGCATCGGCCTTGGCTAATTGTATAAAAGCGTAAGCATCTTTTATATTGCCGTTTTTGTATAACTGCTCGGCAAGGGTAAAAAGCGCTACCGTTTCTTTTGTAGATGATTTAATATCGGCAATGGCCGACTCAATAAGTAAAGGCAGCGCCTTATCTCTTTTATTGGCATTTAGATAGGTAATAGCTAATGAACAATTTATCATGGCACGCAAATGCATAGAAATAGGCCGGCCCGAACTCAATATTTTGCTTAACTCATCATCGCCCGTGGCCGGGTTACCATCTTGCGCGTCCTTTAACCCTGTATAGTGCATCCACTGGGTTGAACCTTTTGGGGTAAGGCTTATGGCTGAATCGATATAGGCATCGCTTGCCTTCATATACACCGGCGATGAATATTTATCATTATTATACTTGGCAAGGTCGCTATTACACCGGTACATGATAAAGTAGTATTCAACCTTCATCGAATCGTTAAGCACCCTGGGGTCAACCTTATTCATACTGTCAAAGGTTTCTTTAAACATACCCGATGACAGCAGGATAAATCCCAGTTTTATCTGGCTGTAGTACGCCCTCGACATGTCGTTCATGGCAACGCTGATGTTCTTAAGCTTATTTACGTATACGTATGCAGAATCGTACTGATACGATTTATATTCTTCATATAACTTCAGGCAAATATCATATTGCTTTGAATAATCGAGCCGGTTGGCAGCACGTTGCAGCTTTTTCAGATGGGCAATCCTGCCCTGTTTTTCTTCGTCATAAATATTTTTCCTGCTTATCTCCGTTTTTAAGGCTGTTAGCAAACTATCAGTACCGGCGCCGATAGCCATGGCAGGGTACGCAAACAGCATCGCGAAAAAAAACCTCAGAAAAAATCTCATATAACTGGTTTACAAAAGGTATTAAAAGTTAATAACTTATAGCTTTTAATTAAAAACTTAACTCAAAAATCTTTCAAACGTAATATTAACAATTATCCCCCAAACTTATACCAAAAGGCACATTTTTATAAAAAAACTAATAAAAAAGCCTGCATCTTAACAATAAGATGCAGGCTTATGTAAAAGCTTGGAAAACTGCTAATATTCGGCAAAAATTAAATACCGGATACTTAGTTACAAATACTTCCCTTAGTTATTGGGCCGGGGCCGGTTACAGTACCTTCACGGGCGCATATTGTGGTACTGGCACCTTTGTCAAGATACTGGCTTGTAGCTATCCCTCCGCAGGTTGTGTAATAAAAAGAACCACCTGTAAATGCCGCCGAAACAAAATAATTATAGCATACAGGTGGTGGTGGCGTAGCCACAACAGCGTTATCAGCAATTGTGGGTTTGGCAAAATCTTTAATTGCTAAAGGTGCTGGCGGTAAACTTGCCAGAACAATTGGTACACTAACTTTTGTAACTGTTAAGGCATTATCTTTTAGAACAGATTTTAAAGATTGAGCGTTTGCCATGCTCACTAAACCGCATAACATCACAATAAGAGTTAAGAAATTCTTTTTCATAATAATTAGATTTAATTGGTTAATGTTCAAGTAAATATAATTAAACTAATTATTAAGTATTAAACTACAAGTTATTTTTTTCTTAACAATTATTTCCGGTTCACCTATTTCATAATTTAATAACTTATACTAAACCCTTCATCGGTGTTTTTTATCAGTACAGCTTTTACCTTCTCGCCCTCTACCGGGTTTGATAAACCTGTTGGATCAAACCGGGAGATAGGTACCATCAGCGCCTCAAAGCTGTTCTCGGCTTTACTTTGCCTGCCATTCAGCTTAACAACTACATTATCGCCAAAACCATGTAACAACAGTTTTATATTGGTGAATTTTGATTTTATCGAACCCTCTGCCTTTGCAAAACTGATGGTTTTCTTAGCCGGGTCGTAAGCTATTGTACGTTTATAAAACGCGCCGCCTTCGTAATCAAAGCTTTCGCCATCATCTTCATAATACACAAACTTGTTATTTACATTACCTTTGTATACGTGTACATATAGGGTATCGGTTGGTTTTTCGGCCGTGGTTTGTATTTGCGATTGCATGGGGATAATGCTGCTCTCTTTTACATATACCGGCAATTGCGAAATACCCAGGTCAATAGCCACCTTTTGGTTACCTTGTTGTACCTGCCCATTATAAAGGTTATACCATTTACCTGCAGGGAAGTATATTTTGCCATAATTGGTTACCCCATCAAACGGAAACACCAGGAATGATTTACCAAACATATACTGGTTCTCATACAAGCCGTTGTAAACGTTATCATCATGTGTATAATCAATAGTAAGCGAGCGCATAATTGGGCTACCGCTTTGCGTTGCTTCATAAAAACTGGAGTACAGGTATGGCAATAAACGATAACGCAGGTTAATATAATTACGGGTTATCTCCAACACCTCCTCACCATAAGCCCAGGGCTCTGATGCTTTTGAGTTGATGCCCGAGTGGTTACGCATGTATGGGTTAAACGCGCCTATCTGCATCCAGCGGGCGTATAACGATGGCGATGCACCACCGGTAAAACCTCCTACATCCATCCCCGAGAACGGCACGCCGCTTAACCCAAGGCTATTCATCAGCCTAATACCTAATAGCATATGGTCGTTCTCGGCACGGTTATCGCCTGTCCAGATAGCTGCGTAGCGTTGTAAGCCTGCATAACCAGAACGGGTTAAAATAAATGGACGTTTGTTATCTCGCGCGGCTTTATAGCCATCATAGCTGGCGCGGATCATCTCTAAACCATAAGCATTATGGATCTGCATGTGCGATGCACCCTTCCCTTCGTAGCTGAACAGGATGTTATCCGGCGCTTTCTGGCCCCAGGTGCTAAACTCATTCATGTCGTTCCAGATTCCGCTTACCCCTTCGCTCGCATATTTTTTTAGCTCGCTGCCCCACCATGCCCGGCCTTTTGGGTCGGTAAAATCGGGAAAGTGGCACCAGCCGGGCCAAACCTGGCCGGTGTAGTAGCTGCCATCGGGGTATTTAGCAAAAATATCTTCTTTTACACCACGGTCGTAAACGCCATAGCCTTTTTCAACTTTAATTCCGGGATCAACAATCAGGGTTACCTTAAAGCCGTTATTATTCAGCTTTTTGATCATGGCTGCCGGGTCAGGGAAACGGGTGGCATCCCAGCTAAATACCTTGTATTTATCCATGTAGTGGATATCTAAAGTTATACCATCGGCGGGGATTTTCTTTTCCCTCAGCGTTTCGGCTATGCGCATTACCTCAGCCTCGGGGTAATAGCTGTAGCGGTTTTGCTGATACCCCAGGCTCCACAACGGTGGCATTTTCATGCGGCCGGTAAGCGAGGTGTACGAGGTAATAATATCGGCAATGTGCGTATTGTAGATGAAATAGTAATTCATCTCGCCGCCTTTGGCACCGAACGATGAGAACCTGTTGTTACTGGCGCCGAAGTTAAAATCGCTTTGCCAGGTGTTATCAAAAAATATCCCGTACTGCACGTTATGGTGTACACCTATGTAGAATGGGATGGTAGAGTAAATAGGATCCTGCCCGGTGGTATATGCGTAGGTATCGCTGTTCCAGTGCGTATATGCATTGCCCTTACGGTCAAGCGGACCAGTTTTTTCGCCCAGACCTATAAAATGTTCGTTATCCTGCATATGCTTATAAGTGGTCACAGACTCGTTAACCCATGAAGTGGTTAAGCCTGCTTCGTCCTGGTTGATCACCTCGCCAGCCAGGGTAGTAAATGTTACCTGGTAAGGGTTTTTGCGGATGTTTACTTTTAATGAGTCGGTTGTGAGGTTAATTTCCTCATTGGTTTGGGTAATGTTCACCCTGGTTTTAACCGGCTCGCTCACTACCGCGTACGAAAAATCGGCAGCCAGCTTTTGCTTATCCATACGCACCCGTATAATATTGGGGCCATACACCACCACTTTTACAAAGGCGTTTTCGGTGGCAATATCAACTTCCTGGTTATTTATGGTTACAGCGGTTACCTTGCCAACCTGTTTTACGGGGCTTTGTGCAGATACGAGTTGCGCACAGGCCGTAAATAGTACAGCAAGGGCAATGCAGCGGTTTATTTTCATGTTAATTAATATACTGGTTTAGCAATGGTTTATTAAACAGTTTAAGGGTTGTTTAACACCGGTAGCCTATTGGCTTACAGCCACCGATTATTTGCTGAAATTAGAACAGATTTATGGCATGGCATGTACAATATTAATCAAGCTGATTTTTTTATAAAGCAAAAACCCGCTAATTATTAAAATTAGCGGGTTTTTAATGTTTTAGGGCTCGAAAAATATAGGGTGGAATATTAATTGGTATAAACTACAATCAATAATCGGCCAGTACAATAATGTTATTGCTTATGGGGGCTATCTTTTCTATGCCATTTAAAAAGCTTAAACCAACTACAAAACTAAAGCCGGCAACAATGCCGCCCATGTCCTGTATCAGTTCGCTGGTGGCGGTTACAGTGCCGCCGGTTGCCAATAAATCGTCATGTATCAGTATCCTGTCGCCGGGCTTAAAGGCATCGGTGTGGATCTCTATGGTAGCCGTACCGTACTCCAATTCATAAACCTTTTGGTTAACGGTATGCGGCAGTTTCCCTGCCTTACGCACCGGTATAAATGGCACGCCCAGTTTGGTAGCTAATGATAACCCAAACAAAAAGCCGCGGCTCTCTACTCCTGCTACAGCATCTATCTGCATATCCTTAATTTTTTCTAAAAAGGCATCATTTATCCTGGTGCAAAGCCCGGGGTCCTTCAATATCGGGGTGATATCTTTAAAGATAATGCCCGGCTTAGGGAAATCATGAATATCGCGGATAGCGGTCTTTATTTGCTGCTCGATCATTTAAAAACTAAATAAGGCTCAATTTTACGCAAAATTCCTTCATCTATAATGGCAATATTTTTCAAATCGTTGATGGAAGTGTAATCTCCGTGCTGTTTACGGTACTCAATAATGGCATTTACCCGTTTATAGTTCAGGTATGGCATCAACCGCAGTTTATCAAAAGTGATAGTATTTATGTTGATCTTACGGATGCGGCCGGCATCAACTTTAACCTGGTCTTTTATCTCATCGTACTTCAGTTCATCAATTCCGTAAACCTCTTTCAACTGCTCTTTGCTTATAAAACCACCAAGCCGCTCGCGGTAGTAAATAATACGCTTAGCAAATGCCCCGCCTACCCCATCAATGGATGTTAACTTTGCAGAATCAGCAGCATTTAATTCTACTACAACATTCGTTTTTGCGTTCCCTTTTGAGATAATGATGAAGGGCGCCAGTCTTGCGTAATCAACTTTGGTAAGGCCATAGATCTTTTGCAGATCCTCAGCCTTACGGAACCTGCCGCCCTTTGCTGTATAGTTTTTAATGATAGCAGCTTGTTTTGCCGTGATGCCCAACTTTTGCCAGTCGGTTGCCGATGTGGTATTTGGATCGAACTTAAACAGGTCGTTTATTGATTGTTCAGCGCCGTTTAATGGCTGCGGATTGGCTTTATTAAGTGCCGCAACTGCGGTGTTAAACGCTGTAACGTTTATTGTATTATCTTTGCGTAACCATTGATAAACGTATGGGGCAATTAATACCAGTGCTATCAATACCAAAAGCACTACCATGCCATTCCATTCTTTTTTGGTAAGGGACAGGTAATTTTTGATCTGCGCTTTCATTTATCAACGGGTATTGAGCCGTTAAATTAGTAATTTCCCCTAACTATTGTTGCGTTAATAACAGCATGAAAATAATAACCACCGAAGAATTTGCCAAAGCCACTAAACTGGACACCCTGAAATTGCCGGGACTGGCATCTTTCCTGATGGAACTGATGAAGATAAACCAGGTGAACGACCTGTTCGCCCAGGCCCAGCCCAAGCAAGGCCCCGAGTTTGTTGACGCCATTTTAAAAGGCTGTGGTATTGAGATAGAATTTGACGAACGCGAGTTAAGGCATATCCCAAAAGATGGTGCTTTTATAGCCATTGCCAATCACCCTTACGGTGGTATTGAGGGATTGATATTATTGAAAATACTGACCATGGCAAGGCCCGATGCCAAGCTGATGGCCAACTTTTTACTGAAGAAGATCCCTAACCTGAGCGATTATTTTATAGCCGTAAACCCTTTCGAGAATGTAGAGCATTCATCAAGCATCAGCGGGTTAAAGAACACCCTTGAACTGCTGAATAACGGCACCCCTATAGGCATTTTCCCTGCCGGTGAGGTATCAACCTTTAAGCTGGATAAACAAGAGATCACAGACCGCCTTTGGCACCCTGTTGTAGGTAAGATAATTGCTAAGGCTAAGGTACCGGTAGTTCCCATATACTTCCATGGTAATAACGGCCTGCTGTTTAACCTGCTGAGTATTATACACCCTGCTTTGCGCACAGCCAAGCTGCCATCAGAGTTGTTTAACAAACAAGGCCAAACCATTAAGCTGCGTATAGGCAAGCCTATAAAGATTGAGGATATCCCCGATAATAACAACAGCGCCAAATTGCTGAACTTTCTGCGTGCCAAAACCTACGCCCTTGGTGCGGGTTTGGATGAAGAGAAAAAGCTTTTTAACCCACGCAACCTGTTCAAAATAAAAAAATTGCCCGAGGCTATTGTACCCGAAACTGCTGCCTATAAACTGGAAGCAGAAGTTGACAAGCTACGCGATAGCTACAAGGTTTGGACAGAAAAGAACTATGAGGTGTATATCACCCCAACATCGCAGATCCCGTGCATTATCCGTGAGATTGGCCGTTTACGCGAGATCACCTTCCGCGAAGTGGGCGAAGGTACCAATAAAGCTACCGACCTTGACGAGTATGATATTTACTACCACCACTTGTTTATTTGGGATGTGGAAGCCAAACGCATAGTTGGCGCCTATCGCATTGGCCTGGGCGACGAGATATTTTACGGTGTTGGCAAAAAAGGCTTCTACATCAACGAGTTGTTTAAGCTTAAAGAACAGTTTACCCCGGTACTTAAGAAAAGCCTTGAGCTTGGGCGATCATGGATCCGTAAGGAATACCAGACCAAGCCCCTGCCCCTGTTCCTGCTATGGAAGGGCATCCTGAAATTTGTAATTGATAACCCGCGTTACCGTTACCTTATTGGCCCGGTAAGCATCAGCAACTCTTTCTCGCAGTTCAGCAAATCGCTTATTGTTGATTATATTAACCGTAACCACTTTGACCACGATATGGCGCAGTATGTAAAGCCGCGTAAAAAATTCAAAGTGAACCTGGAGAACATCGACACTGACCTGCTTTTATCTGCCGGCGACAGCTTTAAGGGGCTCGATAACCTGATATCGGAAGTAGAAACACATAACATGAAGGTACCGGTATTGCTTCGCCAGTACCTTGCCCTTAATGCCCATATCATCAGTTTCAACATCGACCCTAAGTTTGCCGATTGCCTGGATGGTTTCCTGGTGCTTGACCTGGAGAAAGTACCGCAGGATATATTGGAGAAGTTGGGGAAGAACCTGTAACCGTACTCCCGCGCGTCATTGCTGTAAAGGTCAAGTAATTCGATAACAGAATTAGCTTTAACAAATAAAGCTAAAGTTATGCGAAACATTAACAATGACCTGACCTTAAAGCGCAACTATCTGAACAAG